>NZFL01000015.1 GCA_002690655.1 Pedosphaera sp. | reverse complement strand
CACCGTCTAAGCCCATACCCAGCCCGCAGCACCGACATAGGAGTTGTTTTGGACCTGATGATTCATGATCTGGATATCGTACTGGCATTTGTCAAATCAAATGTAGTCCAAGTTGATTCTGCGGGTGTTTCAGTTCTGAGTAAATCAGCGGACATCGCAAATGCACGATTGAAATTTGCTAATGGATGTGTGGCGAACTTAACCGTCAGCCGCATAAGCCCTGAACGCATGCGCAAGATAAGGGTCTTCAGCGGTGGGAAGGAGGCAAGTTACATCTCACTGGATTACCAGAAGCAGGAAGGTTTCATTTACCGGGTGGCAAGTGGAGGTGAAACACCTTCAAGTTTCTGGACTCAGTTACTGGCATCGCGCAAAAAGGATTTCAAGGTTGTCAGCGAATTTGCAGGCAAAAAAATTGTACGTGAACCAGTTCCCATAAATAAGGAAGAGCCCTTAAGATTGGAAATCAAACATTTTACCGAGTGCATACGCGCGAAAAGAGAACCAGCCGTCAGCGGCGCCTCTGCCAAACAAGCTCTGGACCTAGCCCTGGAGATCACCAGGCAAATCCAGGCTGCTTCGTGATTGTAAAATGATTCATTTCTCACATTGGTGTGGTTGCCATTCGATCAATGCTTCGGCATAGTCTTTCCAAGTGAGCATTAAGGAAAAAAATACTTCGCCTATCTCGGTTGGCATGATTTCGTTAGGATGCGCCAAAAATCTGGTGGATTCAGAGATCATGCTCGGACACCTCATGCAGGCAGGGATGACCATCACAAACAACGCAGATGATGCTGACGTTGTCGTTGTCAATACCTGTTCATTCATCGACAGCGCACAGGAAGAAAGTGTGGACACCATTCTCGAATCATCCGAGCTTAGCAAAGCAAAACATCTGGGCCAGGGATTAATCGTGGCAGGATGTCTTACCCAGCGCTACCGAAAAGAACTCCCTGAGCTCTTGCCTGAGGTGGATGTCTTCATGGGAATTGATCAAGTGGATCAGATACCGGAATTCGTGCGTCAAGCTCACAAACATCGCGAAAAAAAAATAAGCCATGAAGAGAATGCCGGGAAGAGTAGTGACGATGCGGCAACAAATGAAAGCGAAGAGATGCTCCCCGTTCTGGATGTCACTGCAAGACCAAATTACATTCCAGATTACACAACTCCACGTTTTCGACTGACACCCCAGCACTTTGCTTATTTGAAGATTGCCGAGGGATGCAATCACCCATGCAGTTTTTGTATTATCCCGCGCATGCGGGGCTCTCACAGAAGCCGCCAGCCTGAGGATATTGTTCAGGAAGCAAAAGCCATGGTTCGTGATGGGATCAAGGAAATTAACCTGATTTCTCAGGATTCCACCTATTACGGCATGGATCTTAGAGAAAATCACAAGCGAAACATTGCATCACCCCAAAAGTTCAAGGAAGCCTCCGAAGCACTCCCTGAAGATGCCTCAACACTTTCCTCCCTGCTGAGACAACTGAATGCGATCGAGGGTGATTTCTGGATTCGTATTCTTTACACCCACCCGGCTCACTGGACTGACGAATTGATCCAAACCATCGCCAAATGCAAAAAAGTAGCCAAATATGTTGATATCCCACTTCAACACATTCACTCAACCATGCTTGAGCGCATGCGTCGCGAAACCAGTCGCGAATACATTGAGGAACTGATCCAACGTATTCGTGAGGGAATACCAAATATCGCCATTCGTACCACTTTCATTGTCGGTTTTCCTGGAGAGACCGAGGGAGCATTTGAATCTTTAAAAACATTTATTCAGGATACACGCTTTGAACGGCTGGGGGTTTTTACCTATTCTCATGAAGAAGGCACTCGCGCGGGCGACATGGCCAATCAAATCCCCATTGAAGTCAAAGAAGCTCGTAAATCCAGGGCCATGGAAACTCAGCTGGAGGTTTCGAGAGAACTTGCCTCTGCTCAGGTCGGTAAGATGATGCGAGTCTTGGTTGAAGGGCCTGCTGACGCGGCGGCGATTGAAGAATCAAACATTCGATCCTGGGAACATGGCCTGCTGCGTTCCAAATCTGAAAAATCAGCTATCTCTCTGGACACTTCAACCTCGTGGTCCATTGCCCGCGGCGAAGCAGATGCACCCGATATTGATGGTCGTATTTATATTCAGGGCAGACTGATGCCGCACCAATTCCATGTGGTTCAAATCACAGGCTTCACTGATTACGATTTGATCGCGGAGCCAGTAGCAGAATCAGAGAAATAATTTTTGAAGATCGTTGTGAACATACTGATTGCACCAGACAAATTCAAAGGAACCCTCACAGGCATGGAAGCGGCTTGTTCCATACGCGATGGATGGTCAACGACTCGCCCTGAGGACGACTTACGCATCTTGCCCATTTGCGATGGAGGCGACGGGTTCGGCGAGAGATTGGCCGAACTTGAAAAGGCAAAACCTGTCGATTGCCAAACTGTTGATGCAGCTCATCGTCCCCTGACGGCCAAGTGGTGGTGGCAGGAGCAACAAAAAATGGCCATTATTGAGTCAGCCTGTATCATTGGGTTGGCACAACTGCCGTCTTCCAGATATCACCCTTTTCAATTGGACACTTTCGGATTGGGAAAGGTATTGCTAGAAGTTGCAAAAAGAGGTGCAGAAACCTGCGTTGTGGGCATTGGGGGCAGTGCCACTAACGATGGCGGTTTTGGCATGGCAAAAGCACTCGGATGGAGGTTCGAAAATAAAGCAGGGGAAGCCATTACCGAATGGACGGATTTGGATCAACTTTCATTGGCCTCTGCTCCCAGCAAAAGACATCTCTTTGAACATCTGCTCATAGCGTCGGATGTTGAAAATCTGTTGCTTGGTGACAAGGGCGCTTCGCGTATCTACGGCCCCCAAAAAGGACTGCGGGAAAGTGACATGGAAAAAAGTGAAGCCTGCTTTCGCTCTCTATCTCGACAAGTCGATGCACTTACTGGGCATGAATGGCGTCTCGAACCAGGTAGCGGAGCTGCAGGCGGCTTGGGATATGGCCTGATGGCGTTTCTTGGCGGTAAAGCTGAGTCTGGATTTGATTTTTTTGCAGATAGAGCAGACCTGAATACCCAGCTGGCATGGGCGGACCTCGTGATCACTGGTGAGGGATCCCTCGATTTATCCTCTTTGATGGGTAAGTGTGTTGGAAATGTAGCCGAAAAATGCAGAGAAATGGGTAAACCTTGCATAGGTATTGGGGGAATCGTCAGGAACAAAGAAAAGCTATCCAATTTGTTTACGGGTATTTATTCAATAACTCCTGATCTCACAGATCAGGTTTCCGCCTTAAAATTTGCGTCAAAATGGCTCAAGGAACTCTCGAAAAAAGCATCAAATGACATTCAACTGTAAAGAAGGCTTGGGTTTTCTCAAAAATCGGTTAGGGTGGTTGACAAGTAGGGATGTAAAGTCCATTTGAACCAAAGTGACCTGTTTCGGTCTTAATGTAGATAATGAAGTTAAACAATAACGTGAAGCAAACAACAGAACTGGAGATAGGACAACTCTGGAAGGTTGGAGATTTCCACATCGAAATCGTACAAATCGGAAAGACACTTTGCCATTACAGACACCTGCGAAATCTTGGCCAGAAGGGTATACCGGTCAAATTAGAGCAATTGCAAGTGGTGAAAAAATACTTGAAAACCAACAAGGCAGAGCTGGTCGGAAACAAAAAGAAAAAGACGACCCGCAAATAAGAAAACTTCCATTAAGCTTTAGCAGAACGCCTCGGAGATATTAATTTCCGAGGTGTTTTGTGGTTTCTGATAGCCTCCAAAATCACTTTAATACCTTCGATGTGAACATGTTGACTAGTTAAACTTCTTTTGATGTATCCATTCAAAGAAAAGAATGAAATTGATCATGAGAAGTAAATCTCAATTTTTGAGAGAGGTCGGAACAGATAGGATCAATCTTCACTTCGCTGAATGAGCAGAAGCGCCATACGACATATGGCAAGGGCCTTGGTCTCGGCCAGAACCTCGGTGCTGGTGCTGACGTCTGTCCCGTAGCGTGCGAAGTATGGCGTGCTCTTTATGCGCGTCCTGCCTACGACGACTAAAGTATTGTAGGTATTTTGAAGCTTTCGCCTCATTTTCTGAACCAGACTATCGTCAGTGGAGTAGGATGGGCAGACACTTGAGGAGGACTCTCCAAAGAGACCTTGGTTGATGATCCTGTCCACCTCATCACTCGCAGGAGCTTTATATGGATTTATTTTCTCCATCGAACTTTTACAGATAGTTTTTTGTGAAGTAAGGGTTACAGAAATGTGTAAATCAGGAGTCTTCCGCTTTCAACTTCTATTTTAGAAGTAATTGCATCCACAGCTTCTACTACAAAAAAGGCTGTTCATTTTTCGACTATGGGTTTACATCAAAATTTCCTTTGTTCTGAAGGGATTTTAAATTAAATGGGATACAAAATACAATTAAAAATGATTTGTAAAGAAAGTTGACAACTCAGGAAAAAGATCGGCCTAATGAGTCTCGTATGGGGCAAATGAATGACCAGATAGCAGTCGTCACCGGAGCAGGCCGGGGAATTGGAAAAGCAATTGCGCTTCGCTTCGCGGAGGAAGGAGCGAATGTAGTCTGCTTATCCCGCACCGAATCAAATGCAGAATCAGCTGCTGAAGCTGTGCGGGCAAAAGGTCGCAGGGCCTGGGCCTTTTCGGTGGATATATCCGATACATTGGAAACCCAGGAGGCAGCCAAAGCGATTCTCAAAGAAACCGGCAGGGTTGATATCCTCGTCAACAATGCAGGTGTCACACGAGACGACCTCTTGATGAGGATGTCCGAGGAGGCTTGGGATACGGTTCTAGATACCAACTTGAAAGGGGCCTTCAGCATGTGCAAGGCTTTCACTCGCACTTTCATGAAACAGAGGCAAGGACGTATCATCAACATATCCTCCGTCATTGGGCTCATGGGTAACGCTGGACAAACAAATTACGCAGCGAGCAAAGCAGGACTTATCGGTCTGACAAAATCCATTGCAAGGGAACTCGCAGTCAGAAATGTAACCTGCAATGCCATCGCACCGGGGTTTATCGAAACAGATATGACCGCAGAATTAAATGAGGATCAAAAAGAGGGAATCCTTAATCAAATACCTCTCAAGAAACTGGGAAACCCCGATGACATAGCCCATGCAGCCATTTACCTTGCCGGACCTGGCGGACGTTATCTAACGGGTCAGGTATTGACTGTAGATGGCGGAATGGTGATGTAACTGAATCAATTACGAAATTGGTTTATTCGCCTCTCATAGAGGCAACTTTCAACATTCAACCAAGCTATCGGACCAATTTTATTTTTTCATTTTTTGGATTCAAGGCTTGACGGTTAAAACTAGATCGTTAATGACACTGATAGCTTAACATTACGGAGAAACTCATGTCTGAAAAATCAATCGAACAACGTGTCAAAGATATCATCGTCGAACAGCTCGGCGTCAACGCAGATCAGGTCACACCAGAGGCCAAATTTATTGAGGACCTCGGTGCCGATTCACTCGATACCGTGGAACTAGTAATGGCTCTCGAAGAAGAGTTTGGTCAAGAGATACCGGACGATGAAGCCGAGAAGCTACAGAGCGTCGGAGACGTCAACAAATACATTGAGGAAACTCAAGGCGAGTAAAATCAGCACTGTTGAAATAACATCTTAATGGATGCGGTTGTTTCCTTCATGGCGACAACCGCAAACTTTTATATGTCCGACTCATATTCACACCGCCGCGTGGTTATCACCGGCATGGGCGTGGTCAGCCCTCTGGGCAATGCCCCTGAGACACTCTGGAATAATCTACTGGAGGGGCAGTGCGGCATAGATACCATAAAAGCCTTTGACGTATCTGATTACGCCTG
Organism: Pedosphaera sp.; assembly: GCA_002690655.1. GTDB lineage: Bacteria > Verrucomicrobiota > Verrucomicrobiia > Limisphaerales > AAA164-E04 > AAA164-E04. The sequence continues at coordinate 264,219 of NZFL01000015.1, read as the reverse complement.
CCAGATCGCAGGTGAGGTGCGTGACCTGGACCCTGTCGAAGCTTTCCCCTCCCCTAAGGAGATCCGCCGAACAGACCGCTATGCGCAATTTGGAATTTATGCAGGCTATCAGGCACTCAAACATTCCGGATTGGACTTGGAAAAAACAAATCTGGATGAGGTTGGTGCTTTCATAGGTTCAGGCATTGGCGGACTTTCCACATTGGAAAAACAGCATACCATCCTCACCGCAAAAGGCCCATCACGGGTCTCACCATTCCTGATCCCCATGCAGATCCTCAACATGGCGTCAGGCTTGTTTTCGATGTATTACAACCTGCGAGGCCCAAATGTGGCTACCTGCTCAGCGTGCGCCACAGCAACTCACGCTTTGGGAGAAGCTTGGCGAACATTGAAGATGGGAGATGCGAAAGTCATGTTTGCCGGAGGAGCAGAGGCAGCTGTGACGCCTGTAGGCATCGGCGGTTTTTCAGCAATGAAGGCAATGAGCACTAGAAATGACGAACCCAAGCGTGCATCAAGGCCATTTGATGCTGAAAGAAATGGCTTTGTCATGGGGGAAGGAGCCGCTGTGCTGGTTCTGGAGGAACTTGAACACGCCAGAGCCAGAGGAGCCGAGATATATGCAGAACTGGCAGGATACGGGAATACTGCGGACGCCTATCACATGACGTCACCTTCACCCGATGGTGAAGGGGCTGGGCGGTGTATGAAAATGGCACTGAGATCAGCTGGACTCACTGCAGATTCTATCAGCTATATCAATGCACATGGAACATCCACTCCGCAGGGTGACATATGCGAAACTTCAGCCATTAAATCTGTCTTTGGAGACCATGCCAGGAAGTTATCTGTTAGCTCAACCAAAGGGGCAACCGGCCATATGCTAGGTGCTGCAGGAGCCATCGAGATGGCAGCCTGCACCATGGCTCTGCGCGACCAAAAGGTGCCGCCAACGATCAATTACGAAAATCCGGACCCTGACTGTGATTTGGATTACGTGCCAAATCAGGCAAGAGAAATGGAAATTAACGCCGTCATGAACAATTCCTTTGGATTTGGTGGCCACAATGCCTGCACGATCGCTACTCGCTTTAAAGGTTAAGCTTATACGTTTATCTAAACATATCCGTTTTAATACTTTGGGGGCTGGCTCTAACAGGAGTTAGCCCCTCTTTTTATTGACGTTGTGCAGATATACCTAAAGACTTCTCTTATCTTCCTCAGAAGTATACAAACGGGCTAAAAGCGTAATGGAGGATTCAAGTTGGAAGAACTCTGGTTAGCAGCCTTTAGTCTTTCTGCGTTACCAAAAGATAGAGCCGCTTTGTAATCTGTTTTGAAGCTTTGATAAACAGGTTTACTTACCATAAAACAGTAGCAGAAGTCTTATCATTAGAGCTAATAAGGTGCGCAACTAAAAGAAAGAGTATTTTATGGCAAAGAAAGCAGCTAGTCTTAAGAAACAATTAGCAGATGGCATCAAACTCATCTTGCTTGTCGCCAGTGTTCCCAGCCTCTTTGTATTTCTGAGCGCCATCGGACTCGGGAGAGAACCGGCTGGGGTGAATAGATATCGTTACAATGGCTCGGAATGGGCAGAATCCATCGCTGACATTTTCGGGACCAGTCTCACAGGCCTAGGTTTTTTTAGCCTTATCACATTTGTCGTGTCGCTGGGGTTAGCCATTTTTATTCATAAAAAATTTTCTCCAGAAGAGGAACTATTTGGATCTATGCCAGAAATAGATCCAAATGAACCGAAACAGACGAAACAAAAGCAAACACCTCAAAACCCAACTGGAAGCCCGGTTTTTAAATTTGCTGCTTGGTTTTTAGCCATTCTTTTCGTGTTCGCAGTAGGACTTACACTCTGGAAAGATGTGATAGCATTACTTCTTTGAAAAAATGTGCTGCCGCAAAGTTGCGTCACTAGTTTCGCAATTTGTAATGGACGTTTCTCCTTTTATTCTTGGGGTTTTTACACAATTTTAAACCCTTTGACTCTCTCGTTCTCAATGAGAAGGTCTGGAGTTAGACTCTTCTTAACTGCATTGTTTTTCAGCCTGAGTTATTGATTGAAGAAAAGCAAGAGCCTCAAAATGATAAAACCATTCAAGACAGTCCACGAAGGATCGAAGAAGCCCCGAACAATGACTCCTCTCCGCTCTCTTAAAGGTGAAGAGATAGCTAAAAAACATGGCTGACTTTGAACAATGAGCGAGTTACAGAGAATTGCAGGAAACTTTCGGTTTGAGCAAAATGAGCATCTATAGAAGGCTTCAGGAAGGTCGGAAGGTGCTTGATGGTGTGTAAATTTAAACTACACTCCAACTGCTAAACCCCACGCCAATTGGCATTGACTCCACAATGCCTGTGTAGTGGCTACGAAGTTTGGATAAGGTTATTTTGATTACCCATTTTTACTGTCATTGAGTGAGTAGTCAAAAAAGCAAAGCTTCGAATTACGAAAACAAACACTCATCACAACAATGGCAGCTATGTTGTTGGTGGAATATGGCAGTCGCAGTGGTCGCATTTTCATTTAGAACCGCGACTTGCTGAATTTTTTTCGAGATTAAAAGCGCAGAATCTGCGACGAATAATAATTGAGGTGAAAACACCCTACTAAACGATGTGAGGCATTTGCTTATGATAGCAGCCAAGAACAAGATTCGTTGCTCCTGTAACAGCACATCAATTAACAAATATTGAGGCGATTTCTCACCCCGACGCCTCGATGCCACAATCACTCTGTCGATTGCTTGATAAATTTGCACGGATGTCCCGGAGAACGCAAGTAACCGGTCCAATGGAAATGCTATTCATCGCAACGTTGTCAAAGCATCCGTTTTAAAGCGCATCTAGGACTTAAGAGAATTACGAATTGGATAAACAATCTTTAAGCAGAAACCCAATGTAGTCTTTGATCATTGGTTTTATTATGAGGACTCCAGTGCAGTTGCAAGAAGGTATGTCTTATCATTACCAACCCGGATCAGGAATAAACAAAGGGTCGGGCGAAGTGCTCGACCCTTTGTTTGCATGGAGGAAAGGTTTTTCGGATTACTTCTTTTTACTACTCTTTGTTTTTTTTCTGCTTGAAGCATTTTTGCTGATGGCTAGGCCAAAAACATTACCATCTTTGGCGAATGCCTTATTGCTGTAAAGGGCGGCGGACAGGGAGTTCAATGGGTGACTTGTCGAAAATTTGTAGCCAAGTTCCTGAACAGCTGTAAGGATCTCTCGTCTGCCCATGGGTTTCTTGGCAATGACTTCGGAGATAGCCTGCTTGAGTGACATTTCGTTCCGTGCACGTTTGTTACGCCGACGCCCCGCCACGCCTTGCAAACCCAATCCACCAGGAATGCCAAGTGCTTCGTCAATTTGTTTGATTTGTTCTTCAAGGCTTTTACGTTCTTCCAACAGGGACTCACGCATGCCCATGAATTCTTCTAACTGCTTATTGATCATTCTATTTTGTATAGCTTGGTTAATTGTACACAACAGTACTCAATCACTATCACTTACCCTATGACCATAGTCAATAAAACTTTATATGTAACATCGAACTGACTATATCTATTAATACTATTGTATTATTTCAGAACCTTTAAGATTATGGAAATATAATATTTTTTTATATAAATAAAATTAAGTCAGGCGACTTGAATCGTCTTGATCGTAGATGATGCTGCGGAGATTACGGTTGAAAAATACGTGCAGTGCAATCCTGGCGAAGGCACTAAATTTTCACCTTAGAGAAAATTAATTTTCTGATTTGTGATCTTTATCAGGGAAGAACCAAATATTTTAGGATTGATTCCGATATTTACTGAGATGCATGCCACAAGTCATGTGAGCGTGTTATCAAGTTATGAAACCCACGCATCCTGTATGGTTTACGATTATACTTTATTGGATTTTATAGAGAGGCTGGTCCAATATAAAATTCGGCCGAAGGTTTCGGAAGAGCCTCCTGATTTTTAGCTGCAGAATTGGTTTAGAATAAATTTCAAGCGCTTGAGAATTACAAGGAAGCCAAAATAACCACAAAAATAAACTGTTTACATATTTCCCTCTACAGGATGCTGATTGATAGTTTACATCGTGTAGTCCTTTTTTTACCTGATCACTCTAAAATATATCATTCCGCACCGAATATATATCGAGCAGATGGTCACCTTGATGAAGGAAACGCCAAAAGTTTCATTTCCACAGAATAGACACTGCAGGGTGGAAGTCTGGACTTACTGATTTAAAAATGGGCTAATCTGTGGATTATCGAGGAGTACGCGTAACTGATATCACTTTAAAACCTCCGATGGTAATCACACTTCGCAGTGTGTCCAGGCAGACCGTCCGGTTCAGTAAAAGGCTTCAAGCTCGATTTTAAAACTTAAAGGCTGTCAGCTTTGGTAGTCTGTTGTTGCTCTCCCAGCCCATCGACTGAGAGACGCATGATTTGCCCGGGTTTAAGATAGATCGGCGGTTTCTGCCCCAATCCCACACCCGGTGGAGTTCCGGTTGAAATGATATCGCCAGGATTGAGAGTCATGAAAGAACTCAAGTAAGAGACAAGTTTGGCAACTCCAAACACCATTTTCTGCGTCGATCCACTCTGGTAGCGGTGTCCATCCACCTCTAACCACAAGGAAAGATTGCTCGGATCGGATACCTCATCTCGTGTCACCAACCATGGCCCCATGGGAGCAAACGTATCATAACTTTTACCTTTGACCCACTGCCCGCATCGTTCCAGTTGATACGCCCGCTCTGAGAGATCGTTGATCACGCAGTAACCAGCCACATGGTTCAACGCGCTCTCTTCGGAAACATGCTTGGCACGATCACCAATAACAATGCCCAGTTCCACTTCCCAATCCGTCTTTTCTGAGCCTGGCGGAATCAACACATCATCAAAAGGACCACAAATGGCAGAAGTAGCTTTCATGAATAATACGGGCTCTGCGGGTACTTCCATACCGGACTCTTCGGCATGATCGCTGTAATTCAAGCCGATGCACATAAATTTGCTCACCTCCCCAACACAAGCGCCGATTCGAGGGTCACCTTCAACTTGCGGTAATGTGGTTGGATCAATATTCTTAAGTTGATCCAATCCTGCGCGGGTCAAAGTAGCACCACTCAAATCATCAATCACGTTTGCCAATGAACGCAAATTCCCATCCGCGTCCAGCATTCCGGGCTTTTCCTGCCCTAATTCACCAAATCTCAGTAATTTCATGTTATCTATTTTTCAAGTTAAAGGTCCTCTGAATCGATGCGATATGTTGTTTTCAAGCGAACGGAATATCAACACAATGAGCTAAGGAATAGCAAAAGATAAACCCACACTGATTCGAAAGTTCACTGCATCAGCTCAGGCCAGAATATCCTTCACGACATGCGCAGGTTCAACTCCTGTAAGCCGGCGATCAAGTCCTTGGTATGAGTATGAAAAACGCTCATGATCAATTCCCAGACAATGGAGTATTGTGGCATTAAAATCGCGAATATGAACAGGGTCTTTCACTATGTTGTAGGAAAAGTCATCAGTTTCACCGTGTTCATAACCAGCTTTAATCCCTCCTCCTGCCATCCACATGGAAAAACAACGACCATGATGGTCGCGACCATGGCTATCTTTGGAAAGCTGGCCTTGCGAATAGATCGTTCGACCGAATTCCCCCCCACAAACCACAAGGGTATCCTTGAGCATGCCTCGCATCTTGAGATCACGCACCAATGCGGAAGCCGGTTGATCAATATCCTGACATTGTAATTTTATGAGATTAGGAAGATTGCCGTGTTGATCCCATCCTCGATGAAACAGTTGCTGAAAAGGAACTCCGCGTTCAGCCATGCGGCGTGCGAGGATACAGTTATAGGCAAACGTGCCCGGCTTTTTGGCATCCGGACCATACATGTCAAAAATATAATCCGGTTCATCAGACAAGTCCTTCAGTTCAGGCACCGAAGTCTGCATGCGATAAGCCATTTCATATTGAGAAATGCGAGTTTCAATTTCTGGATCTCTGACTTCATCAAACTTGTCCTGATTGATCTGACCGACGGCATCAAGAAAAGCTCGACGATCCTGACTGTCCACACCGGCAGGATTGTTCAAATAAAGCACGGGTTCACCTGCACTGCGAAACTTGACTCCCTGATGGCGGGAGGGAAGGAAGCCACTACTCCATAATCTTGAATAAAGGGCCTGACTCTGACCTCTTCCCTTGGATATCATGACGATATATCCAGGGAGGTTCTGATTCGTGCTACCAAGCCCGTAGCTCAACCAGGATCCCATACTGGCGTGGCCCAATTGCTGGGTACCTGTGTTGATGAACGTAATTGCAGGGTCGTGATTTATCGCTTCTGAATTGAGCGTTTTGATGATCGTGATCTCATCGGCAATGGACCCAACATGAGGTAAAAGATCACTGTTTACCCAAGTACCATGACTTCCATAGCGCTTGAATTCAAACATGGGGGCCACGCACGGAAAGGACTTCTGCCCTGATGTCATGCCGGTCAATCGTTGCCCTTGCCGTATCGATTCAGGTAGTTCAATGCCATGCAGTTTACGCATGGCCGGCTTATAATCGAACATGTCGATGTGCGAAGGACCACCCGAGAAAAACAAAAAGATGATGCGTTTGGCGGTTTGCTTAAAATGAGGTTTTCCGAGCACACCCTTTACCGGGTCATCACCAGCAGCATTCAAGAGGCTGGGTTGATTGAGCGACGCAAAACCAAGTGCTCCCATGCCAGCGGCTCCCATTTTAAGGAAGCTTCTACGGTTTTGAGCGTTGGTGTGTATGTGAAGTGGATTCATGATCGGGAGCTATGAGTTAATGCGTTAAGGATTCATCCAGATTAAAGATCGCGCTGGCCGTCATCGTCCAGGCAGCAAGTTCAGCCTCTTTCATATTGGTGGCTCGCGGATAATCTCCGACCTTCAGCAAGGCTGCTCCTCTTTCAGGGTCAGCCAGAAAGACCTCGTATTGCCTGTCATGGAGTTTCTTGAGCACTCGACGGCGGAGAGCATCTGCCGGGCGCGCTGTGGCCAGCATGAAGGCATGATCGAGCCGTGATTCAAATGTATCACCGCCTTCCTTGATAATTCTCTCGGCAAACAAGCGAGATGCTTCGACAAACTGTTCATCATTCATGGTCACCAATGCCTGCAGGGGAGTGTTTGTCACTTGGCGCTGAATCACACACTTTTCACGAGTGGGGGCGTCGAAAGCCATCATATTGGGCATTGGAGCGGAACGTTTCCAGTAGGTATACATGCTCCGACGATAAAGCTTTTTACCATCATCACGTTTGTACTTCAGATTACCATCCAGAGAAACTTCATTCCAAATGCGAGGCGGCTGATAGGGCTTGACACTCGGACCGCCGACACGGTCGTTTAAAATTCCGGCAAGCATGAGTGCATTGTCACGGATAAATTCACCTTGATGACGACGACGTGGACCGCGCGATAACAAGATATTTTCAGGATCTAACAAACGCTTCTGCTCGGTGACATGTGGGGCTTGACGATAGGTGGCAGACATCATGATCTGTTTGATCGTTCGTTTGATATCCCATCCATGATCCACAAAATCACGCGCCAACCAATCCAGTAATTCAGGATGTGAGGGCCTGGCTCCTCGGGTTCCGAAATCATCAATAGTAGGGACGATTCCTTTACCAAAAAACATCGACCAATAGCGATTCACGGTAACTCTCGCCGTGAGAGGGTGATCCGGAGCAACTAACCATTGAGCCATACCCAGTCGGTTTGCAGGCGCTCCTTCAGGTAGTTCAGGGAGAAAAGCCGGCACGCCTGGTTTGATCACTTCATCTTTGACGGGTGAGGCATAATGCCCGCGCATCAAGACAAAAGTGTCTCTTCCTTTGGGTACATCCCCCATAACCATTGATGTAGGTATCAAATTAAGCAGGTCTTTTTCGTTTTTTTCGAGGGCAGCTATCTGAGCAGCACGCTCAAGCCCCTCCGGCCAAAGCTTGGATTGATAATATTTTTCAAGGACCTTGAGTTGATCCTCATCCCATTCTGCAGCAGCAAGTTTTAGTACGTTGTGAATATCCTGAGGCAATTCGCTGCCTTGCATTTTAAAATAAAAGCCACTGGCACCGCCGCCATTGACGATCTTCATCAGAAAAGCATTCTCGCCTTTATTGAGTTTCAAGGTTGCTTTGTCCTGATCTGGAGCCACTCCCCTGTTTGCGTTGTTATCATGCACCAACTCACCATTCAACCAGCACTTGATAGCGTCATCGCTGCCGAGTGAAACTTGGATGGTCGCTGCTTTATCACTTGTCAGGGTTTTGAAGAGATACATTACGGAGTTGTCCGGCAAGCTCAAATCGGTTGAATTTCCATCTTTGTAATTTTTCTTAACAACCCATTTTTTACCGCTGGTTTCCCCATCGAGTTTAAGTTCCTTCTCAGGTCCAAAATCCTGCGTGAATCCTTTATTCTTATCTTCGGCGTCGAAGGGCCCCAGCTGCTTCCAGGGACTTGCTGCGGGTAACTCAGGTTCCTTTTTGGCCTGCTCGGAAAGAGCCCAGGCCCTGACCAGCTCAGCTTCCGGTCCACTGGATTTGTGAGCCTCTTTCAATGCAGCCAATTTTCCAAGCAACTCATCGTGGTCTGTTTTTTGCTCGTCATCGTAAAACCGCACAAATGGGGGTTCATTACCATTGCGTGTCTGCATCCCTTTATCACTTGCCTGATTGAAGAATGCGTAGAACTTGTAATATTCTTTCTGCGAAATAGGATCGTATTTATGGTCGTGACATTGGCTGCATTCCATGGTCAATCCCAACCAAACCATGCTTGTGGTTTTGACGCGATCCACGATGTACTCCACTCGATACTCCTCTGCAATAGCACCTCCTTCATCCGTGGTCCCATGATTTCGATTGAATCCGGATGCCACTTTCTGCCACGTGCTGGCTCCTGGGATCAGATCACCCGCAAGTTGTTCTACGGTAAATTGATCAAAGGGTTTGTTATTGTTATAAGCATCGATGACATAATCGCGCCACAGCCACATGAATCTCGGACCATCTGCATGGTAAACACTGGAATCTCCATATCGAGCCAAATCCATCCACCCCAAAGCCATGCGTTCACCAAACCGTTGGGAGTTCAAATAATCATCCACCATTTGTTCATAGGCCTTCTGGTCCTTATTTTCCTGAAAGGCTGTTATTTCTTCCAAAGTGGGAGGCAATCCCGTTAGATCAAATGCAACGCGACGAATTGAATTGGCACGATCAGCCTCTGAATTGGGAGTGAGTCCCTGCTTTTCCAATTCGGATGATATGAAGCGATCAATCGGGTTATTGCCCCAGCTCATGTCTTTCACCTCAGGTAGATCAGGGACACGCGGTGTCACAAAAGCCCAATGCCCTTCCCACTCGGCGCCTTGCTTGACCCATGCCACCAAGAGATCTATTTGCTCCTGAGTCATGGGGTTCTTCGCCTCTGGCGGGGGCATTATCTCATCAGGGTCGTGTGCCTGAATGCGCTCGACCAACAGGCTTTTGTCAGGAGCCCCGGGAGATACGACCGAAAACCCGTCCAAACTTGAAAACAAACCTTGTTTTGTATCCAGTCGCAGGTCGGCTTTGCGTTGAGCCTTGTCTGGCCCGTGACAAGCGATGCAATGCTTGGAAAGGATGGGTAGAATGTCCTTGTTGAAGTGTATCTCATCAGAGGAAGCCCAGTTCTTTAATCCCGAGGCATTCAATGCGAATAAACTTAAGACAAGTAATAAATTCTTTGGCAGACTCTTCATTTTAAGCATTATGGATGGAATCTTATTGATCGTGGCTTTTCGATGCGTCGCACGATTATCATATTATTTTGAGAACAAGCCGACTCAGGGTTTAGGTCCCACCAATTCGATCAGATTTCCGTCAGGATCACGAACAATGGTCAGATAAATACCTTTTGCCAGGGAAGCAGGCAGCTCCTGAGAACCTCGCGCGATGGGCTTGATGCCAGCTTTCTCCAATCGTTGGAGAGCCTTGGCGGTATCCTTGACTTTAACGGTCAGGTAGCTGAAACCTTGTTGTGAGTGAATGAAGCTATTATCCGTTTTCTTGCTTCTCACACCCTCGACATGCATCAGTTTAAGGCGTGTTGCTTCAGCTCCTTCTCCTAGCACGAGTACCTTGATATTTAGCTTTTTGCCATTGGTCAATCCGACTCGGGAGGCAAAATCAGCAGGAACTGAAAATCCAGGTAACTCTCTAAAACCAATAGCTTTGGTATAAAATTCAACAGCCTTATCGACATCACTGACGACACATCCCATGTCAATGGTCGCTGAAGCGAAGGCATTGTCCTCCGCTTGAAGATTAGACGTTACCAAAGTTGAGATTCCGATGAGGCATAACAAGAGGCCAGTGTATGATTTAACTCTATTTAACATAAGCTTGATTCGGATAAATAATTGATTTTTGGATTACTTTTTTAACATAAGCACGGTGTCAGATCGCGTCAATATCTGTTCACCACAGGTAAGCAAAGCGACGCCTACTCCTGAATGATTCAATTAAGCGAAATCAACAAGCAGGAAACAGATGGAAGCCTGATTACGTCAGTTACCCCATACTCAGCACTCATTGCTCTCCGGCAAATGGAGGATGCTCAAATTTAGGAACAACTTGAGTTACTCTGGGGTCGTTGACATCGTGAAGGGTTCCCATTAGTTGTTCGTGAAGGCGCCCTTTGACAACCGCGTAATCTGGAGAGGATGCAAGGTTATGAATTTGGTCTGGATCTTTGTTCACATCATAAAGCTCAGCAAAAGGCCGCTTGCCAAAAGCTATCTCATAGTGCCATTTCCATTTCGGATCATGCTCTCTGGCAAACAGCCATGCCTTGGTCGGGCTTGCATCAAAATCAGGAAATGTGACAAACGTGTTGTTGATGATTTTATCCAATGATGGACGTTGCTCGAAATCCAGATGAAAGGGATCTCCCATAGGCCATCGCTCAGGTTTGAAATTTATGATGTACAGATAACTGGAAGTTCGAAGTGCTCTCTGCGGATAGGGAATCTGTCCTTTCCTTGCCTTGGCGACATGACGTTCTCGACCCGTGATAACCCAATTTCGCTCTGGGTTCACCCAGCCCGATTGATTGGACTCAAGGATGGATACAAAACTGCGACCAGTCATGACCTCGGGTATTGGCTCGTGCGCGGCTTCCAGAAATGTGGGGGCAAGATCCATCAGATTAATGAAATCTTCCACCACGCGCCCCTCGTTTTGACCTCCCCAACGAACAGCCAAAGGAACACCGACTCCAAAATCGTAAAGACTGCACTTTCCGTTGGGGAAACCAGGTGCACCATGGTCTCCACTGACAACCACTAACGTGTTATCCAGTTCCCCCATTTCTTCCAGTTGCTCAAGCATGAGACCCAGGGCCGCATCAAAAGCCTGAATCTCTCCAAAATAATCAGCCATATCCTGTCTCACTTCATGCACATCTGGCAGGAATGCAGGCATTTTGCCCTTCAATTTATCGGGATCTATACCCCAGAGTTCCTTTCCTGACCCCTTGATCCACTTGCGATGCACTAATGTGGGACCAAACCAATAGCAAAAAGGTTGATCCTCCGGCCTATCTTCAAGAAAATCATTAAAATTCCCCATGACTTCATCATAAAGAACCTCTTTGGCCATTTCGATGGATTTGCCGTTGCTCACCATTTTGGTAACATTTTGGGAGAATTGATTGAATTTGGTTCCAGCTCCTTGATAACCAAATTTCCCAGCTCCATAAGGAGCATCCACAGGAGAGCCCGGAGTCCAGACTTTGTAAGTCTCACCAATATGGTAACCAGCCTTTTTGAGTATTAAGGGATAGGAGGGGATGTTGGAATCCCAACGCGCTCCTTGCAGGATGGCACCTAATCCGGTACGAAAGAAATACTGGCCAGATAGCAGTGAACTCCGGCAGGGAGTGCAGGACGGGGCAGTCACAAAGGCGTTTTTGAAAAGCACGCCCTCTCCAGCTACCCGATCAAAGTGAGGAGTATGAATAACATCATTCATCGTTCCCGGACCGTCGGCATCTGCATACGCACTGGCATATCTTCCCCAGTCATCCGCAAACGCAAAAAGGATGTTAGGACGTTTCCTTGATTCAGCAGCATCACCAGAGACGCAGCAAATCAACAAGACACTCAACACTGAAGCGACATGTAAGACACGGAGTGACGGCTTGTGATGGTTTAGCATGCTTAGATGAAATCACAATGCTCTTTCAAATCAAGAAATTGTCACAAGAATCACCAGAGCACACATCAATAAAAAGCTTTTCAAAAACAATGATAAAGAATGGCAAGGAATAAAATATCCCCTCAACAATCAGTGTGCACGTGTCCAAGCCAACTGAGCTTTGAGCTGGTCTAGAGCTCGCTCCCAGGCATGAAGCGGCAATGCATCAGAGTGTATTTCATTGGCCTCTATTGTCGCTTTACGGATTTGATCTGCCCAGGCGTCAATGCGTGCATCTGCTTGCTCAACAGACAGAGGGCCTACCAATAATTGAGTTCTGAACTCGGAATATTCTTTGTCAAATTTGCTCCAGCCTCGAGTTAATTTATCACAAGCTGCTGAACGCTGCGGAATGTTGAATGGGCCATGGTTGAAGGGGTCACAATCTGCCCTTACCTTACCCCATTCATCCGCAATTTGAGTAACTGGATTTTTGTCACCTTTGATGTTCTGGAAGGAAACATCCATGTCCCAGGGTATCAGATGAAATTTCTGTTCAACAGGATCTTCATACCAATAATAATTATGGTTGAAACTGTTCGATCCATCGCTGTACCAGTGAAAAGGCCCATCATCATTTTTGATAGCACGATCCACCACTGCAAATGCCATGATTTCTGAAATATCCATTCGATTGGAAATTACATCAGATAATGCAGATTCAGAGACGTTGGCAATCTCGCTTCCAAATGCAAGCATGTTGTCCACATTAGGATCTTCATCCTCGTTGGTTTTCAATTGATTGAGGTAGGCAGAAGGATCATGCGTTTGCCCGCTGGAATTGATCGGCCAGATTTCTTTATACAAATTGCCCTTGCCATTTTCAAAATGGTAACGCGCAAAACGACCGTCAATTTGCTCAGTCAAGGCATAAAGCCCGTAAAACTTCCCATTAATTACCAATCGTGCATGCACAGAGCGAGGGGCAGGAACACCCATTTCTCTGAACAGCCAATAGCCCAGACGATCCCGCATTTGCGACGGATCCAAATTCTGGGAATGGAACTGAAGTTTTTTGAGTCCATAAAACAGCGCATCTGAACCATTCCAATTAAGCTTCACCTTCATGGAAAGCTTGGTTCGGGTTTTATGGCCGCTTGGCATGAAAGGATTCATGCCCGAGGTCCCTCCCACCCAGGCTCCCACAGAACCTTTGTATCTTATCCCTACGGGACTGATTGTCTCGCCCTCGAACGTCAAACTTCCTTCCACGTATTCTTCCGCAGTCGGGTCAGCATCCAGCGCGGCCAGAGCTGCGTCAGGAAGGTTCAGTTCGAAGGTGTGCAAACGATCCTGATCGAAAATGTAATCTGATTGCGTGCTGAGGTATTTTTCGTTGCCTGAAGGCACCTTCGTTTCAACCTCATATTCGGGTAGGAATGAAGATGGAGCCGAAGCTGCAGCTCTCTCGGTGTGCGCCTGAAGCAACGCGAGAACGATCGGTCTGTTTTTTTGAATGCGTTCGTAATCAAGACTCACGCCAACAGGTTGCAGCATCGTCCCCACAAAATCATAAATAGGTTTTGCTTGAACCCACGGTATTTGAACCGACATGAGAGCTGTTGAACCTGTATTATTTTGAATGGTGGCATCTGCGCCTTTTTGAAGGAGAGCTCTGACCATCTCCGGATAAGCAAAAAAAGCAGCATTGATAAGGGCCGTTGAACCATCATTGCTCCGTGCATCGAGTTTAACGCCATTTTCAATCAAAAGTTGTCCAACTTCCCGCTGGCCAAAAAGGATGGCATTCATCAATGGAGTGTTTCCACTTGTGGAATCCGGTTCGTCAAGGTTCGAGCCCGCGTCGATATGCTGCCTGACGCTCGCAATCTCACCGGTAGCAACAGCCGAATGAATATCAATCTCGGGAGGGTGCGTAGCTTTCTGGCCGCAACCTGCAAGAAGGAGGGTCATCAAGAAAAAAAGAATGGAACATTTTTTGGGGACGTTCTTCATGTTTTCAATATTTTTGATGCTGCCACGCCTTGGCGCGAATGCACATGTCGATTAGATGAAGTCAGACAAAAACTTTTAGACAAGTTAAAACTGACTCGCTAATCATGGCAATGTGCCATGACCTCATGAAAGAACAGATGGTGCTAAATTGCACAAGGAAGCTTTCATGTGACTGGGACCCGATGAATGTGTTGTTTGGGAGTTCTAATAAACACCCGCATTACATGCCTGCCAAAGTTTTGTCGATAAGGATGTTGCTGCCGTCATTGCACTGCATGAATCACTCCAGTTCGTGTGAGCTTATCTCTCTCGATCAAAACTCGGCAGGTTCAGGCGTTGACATTCTCGCTAGCAGCCAGCAGANCTACAAAACCCCATGAGAACCGGCTGTGTTTTGCAAAACAACCGCCTTCTTTGCTCGAGGATTTGATACGCGGCCGGAATGCAATGTGTTGCAGCGGATTCCGTACAAAAATCAGTGTTTTGAGTTTTGTCGCGAATTTACTGTTGGTCTTTGAACCCCACCAAACTGAGTTTGAGATCACGAGCGGGGGCTGTCTGCTTCTCAAAGTCAGTGATTGAATTGATGATATCTGGGTCAATGTAGACGGTGGAGCTTGCATCAATCACCAACTGAGTTCCATTGGGAACTTCGTGAAGCGTTTTCATCAAAGAAGCTCGATTGAGGAAGCTAACGCGATTGACAAGTTCGATTTTGAGAATATCTCCATCACTTCCCTTTTCCACTACACGACGAGCAGGGAGCTTGAGGCTGGCCGGGAGGATAAAAAATATGGCGACGCCCATACCAACCAGAAGACCTATCAGGAGATCGGTTAAGACAATGGCAATGATTGTGATAACAAATGGAACAAATTGATTTCTTCCACTTTTCCACATCTGTTTGAAAAGAGGTATGCCGGCAAGTTTGAAGCCAGTAACAATAAGAATGGCGGCCAAGGTAGCAAGAGGTATTGTGTTGAGCAAGGCTGGGAAAAACATGACGGTTGTTAGCAAGAAAACGCCATGGATGAAACAGGATATCCGTGTCTGCCCACCCGTTGCAATGTTTACAGAGCTACGGACGATGACCGAAGTGAGAGGAAGCCCCCCCAACAGCCCGGAGATAATATTTCCCGAACCTTGGGCCAATAACTCCCTGTTGGGGGGAGAGACTCTTTTTTCAGGGTCAAGTTTATCGACTGCCTCCAGATTGAGAAGGGTTTCCAGCGTTGCCACGATGGCAATGGTGATGGCTGCAATAAAGACACCCGAACTGAACATGACGGAAAAGTCAGGTTTCGGAAGCGTCCCAAGAAAATCCTTCGCATTGCCAGTGCCGGGCACCTGCACGAGATGAGAAACGCCTATTTCCATGTATTGACCCATGGGCCGTAGGACAAATGTGAGTATGGTGCCCAGAACAACAACGACAAGCGGTGCAGGTAGGGGAATTTTCTTCAGGGCAGTCCTGTCCCACATGATCAGAAGCGCCAGCGAAATCAATCCAACAACAGCAGCGCCGGGGTGAATATGAAATGTGGTTGCAATGATCTCGCTAAAAGTATTTTTACCGTCCTGCTGTTGGAAAGCCATGTCACCAAACCAATCGGGATCGTGACCAAATAAATGGGGTATTTGTTTAAGTATGAGAATAATACCAATAGCCGCCAGAAGCCCCTTGATCACACTGGAAGGGAAAAATGCTGCCAACGAACCTGCTTTGCTCAACCCCATCAACAATTGAAACACACCTGCGAGAATCACCGCACAGAGAAAAGCTTCGAACGACCCCAGTTTGTCGATCTGGACCAGAACGATCGCGGTTAAGCCAGCAGCAGGACCACTGACGCTGGTGTGCGATCCACTGATCCAAGCGACAAAGAGCCCTCCAACGAGTCCGGCTATGATACCGCTGATCAAGGGTGCGCCAGAAGCCAGAGCAATACCCAGGCAGAGCGGAAGAGCGACTAGAAAGACAACAAGTCCCGCAGAGAAGTCTTTGGGGAACGCCTTTTTGTAATCTATCTGTTTCATGTTGTGGTANTATCCTTCGTTCAGAATACTTTGACTATTACGAATATTCAATTATAAATATAGAAATTAACTAAGTATTGAGCTTTCCATGGAATTTTTAAATTATCACCATTTAAGGTATTTCTGGGCAGTAGCAAGCGAGGGTGGACTTACTCAGGCTTCCAAAAAACTCAACGTCTCGCAACCCACCATCTGCACTCAAGTCCAGTCGCTAGAGGATTTCCTTGGTGCTAAACTGTTTCGCAGGAACGGTCGCAAACTAGTGCTTACGGAAACCGGTCACAAAGTTTACAGCTATGCTGAGGAAATTTTTTCCTTGGGGTCGGATTTATTGAACACCGTAAGGCAAAGACCAACATCACATCCATTGCGTTTTTCCATTGGAATTGTGGATTCAGTACCCAAGCTGGTAAGCTATAAAATACTGAAACCAGTCTTTCAAATTCCTACACCTGTAAAAGTGTCTTGCTCTGAAGGAAAAGTGATCGATTTACTTTCGATGCTTGCCGCTTATCGCATTGATATCGTNCTTTCTGATGAACCCGCACCAAGCTCCACAAATTTCAAAGTATTCAATCATCGTTTGGGGGATTGCGGCATCGTTTTCTGTGCTGCCCCTCAACTGGCGAACAAATTAAAGCAAGATTTCCCTCAATCTCTCGATGGGGCTCCTGCCCTTTTGCCCTCTGAAAACACCGATCTCAGACGATCCCTTGAAAAATGGTTTCAGGAGATCAATATACGGCCTCATCTAATTGCTGAATTTGACGATGCTGCCCTCATGAAAGTGGCCGCAGAAGACGGTCTTGGGTTTTTCCCTTTGGCTAATGTTGCAGCAGCTGAGGCAGTTCAGAAATACGGGGTCAAGATCATTGGAGAGTCAAATGCATGCCTCCAGCACTTTTATCTGAGCAGCGCCGAGCGCCACCTCGACCATCCAGCAGTAATGACACTCATCGAAAATGCTGAAGCGTCGCTGTTTGGAGAATCACGCCACAAAAAACCTCAGGCCACCCAGAATGCAAAATCAGTTTCGACTTGCAAAACATCAAAAAATGCGATGCGGGCTCATTCGGTTTGACCAACGTTAAGCGGCGCATCGCTAGACTGCAGGAATAAACGTAAATCCCCGGCCGTTTGCCCTATCAACAGGTCTGATAGGCCATCACCATTCCAGTCTGTGGCGAGGACCTCCGATTGCTCACCGAACACTCGAATACCACTTTCTTCTGCAGTTAGAGCTTTAAAAGCCATACCTCCATTACCTAGCAATATGAGCCCCAGCCCCGCATCCAAACGAGACATTTCAGGCTGCAAAGACTGAAGATTCTGCCCCATGAAAATATCGGCGTGGCCGTCTCCATTAAAGTCACTGACAGCGAGCGATATGGTAGAAGTTTGCTGAGCTTCAGCAGGAAGAGGTTCCCATTGAAAAAGACCTTTCTCATTCCAGAAAACCCCCGTTTCAAGAGTATTGATTTCAAGCCAGTCACCTAGTGTGGAAATTCCTTGAAAAAGTTCATCAACATGGGTCTTGGACATCCCAATGTACGTTCGATAACGCTCTCTCACAAAGGGAAATGCATTCCCCAATGCAATGAGATCCCTGAATGGCACCCACTGCTCGGATTCAGGCTCATAATAACTTTCAACAAGATCATAGCTTCCATTGTTATCCAGATCACCGTGATACATTCGAATAGAATGATGGATATGCCGCTGGTAATCTGTGTTCCTACCCCAGTTTCCCGCAAGCACATCCAGATCGCCATCGCCATCCAGATCTGCCACTTCCAATGCTGTCCAAAGCCCCTTTCTTGAGGCTAAACCTACTGCTTCTGTTTTCTCGGAAAAGGTTCCGCTTATATTTTCCCATAATCGCAAGTTGCCCCATTCACAGGCAACGATGAGATCCTGATCACCATCACCATCCCAATCCAATGATTTCGCGTCGGTTACCAAGCCCATATCAAACCACAAACGACTTTGTTCCAGATGCAGCTTGTAGTGACCACTATCATTTTCATAAAGCCTTGAAATAGAGGGTTCAGGATACCTCCCAGGGTTCATTCGTCCCCCTACAAAAAGATCCAGATCACCATCTTTATCATGATCGATAAGTTCCAAACAACCGGGAAGGGCGCTTTGCCCGGGCAACGTTTGAACCAGATCAAAGCGTTCCCCCTCCTTCTGATAAATGAGGACGCTTGGCTGGGATCGTGTTGCCTTCAGTCCATTCTGAAATGCGGTGGTCATATTACTGATGGATATTGCCAATCGCATTTTCCTGTTAATCCCCTTCCAGAAGACCAGATCTGTCTGATCCCCCACAGCAGAACCTTCCAATTTCAATGATTGTGCTCCCATGGTGACGGTCGCAGGGTGAGCTTGACCTTGGCCCATCGCCAGATCTTCAAGACCGTCACCGTTCAAATCCCCTACCGCGAACGAAGGGCCCCAACGATCAAGGTATCTTGGCAATAGTGGCTGCAAGGCCATGGCTCCCTGCATAGGAGATTCCATGTGCTTTTTACTGAACAGTGAGACACTAGCTTCCTCAAACAAGGGAAGACCTTTAACGAGCTTGAGCGCAGGGGGCTTTGGGGATCCTTTCACCTTGGGTTGCAGCAGGGTGTATGCTTTGTTTGGCCNGATGTTTTCAATTTGACTGCATTGCCCTCCCGGCCAATCAATCTCCAATCGCATAGCTCCTGTCTCTTCAGGTGTTGCGAAAACCACAAGGTTTTCATCCGAAGATAAATATCGTCCACCAGAAGAAACGACACGCGTTTGAATAAAGGGACGAAGGGGATTTGTCGTCACGAGTCGTAATCGCGCCCCTATCGCGTGAGGGTTTGCCGAGCCACCACGCAATCGCACGCTGATTCTTTGACCTGTCGCGTTGTTTCGATAAATACTTGGAGATCGCTGAAGATTGTTCAGCACCACATCCAAATCACCATCACGATCCAAATCAGCAAGGCAAATCCCTTGAGAAATGCCTATCTCATCAAATCCCCATGACTTGCTCATGTCTTCAAAGGTCAGATCACCTTTGTTACGAAAAACCAAATTGGATGTCTCCAGGGCGGGATACATTAAGAGGGTTTTGGGGATCCGGCTTTTGGGAGCCGAACGCATGGCCATCATGGCTGCAATGGTCGCATCCCCGTCCAGCAAATCATGATTATTTCCATTGGCCACCAATACATCATCCCATCCATCAAGATCCACATCCATGAACACAGTCCCCCAGCTCCATTCGGTGGCATCCAGACCCGCCATTCGAGCAATCTCAGCATAAGACCCATCTCCCCGATTTAAAAATAAGGTGTTCCGCTGTGTTTGTGGTCGATCCAGCCCCATGGCTATGGATGGCTCCTGAATTCCTGTCTCATAGTTGGCGCGCTGTGTCTGCCGTTTGGAATGCTGTTGACTCAACATCTCGACAATGAAAAAGTCATCGTGGCCATCGCGATTGATATCCGCCACATCTGCTGCCATCGAAGACCAACTCGACTGACGCATGGCCTGATTTGAAAGCTGCTGAAAAAAGCCGTCCCCCTGATTCATCCAGATTTGATCCGCACCATGTGCAAAGTCATTGCAAACTAGTAGGTCCGGAAGTCTATCTCCATTGAGATCACGGAATAGCACAGACAGTCCCCAGTAGCGGGGAGTCTTATCCAAAATTTGCCCTTTATCATCGCGAAAGCGTCCGCCTGACCATGTTTGGTGCTGGAATGTACCGTCTCCGTTGTTGAGGTAAAATCTATCAGGTTCACCCACTTCCGTAATGCCGGGCTTTCTAGCCGGCCCGTGATCGATTGCAAGGAACCGATCCTCTGGCAGCGCGTGAGGACGATTACCCCTCTGAACGACTCGAGGAGTCACTCCCGGCGGTAGATCCTTCCAGGTATTTTCACGGTAATGGGCCACATAGAGATCCAGGTCGCCATCTTGATCAGCATCCGCCATAGCCATTGACATCGCACCACCTGTGCGCGCAAGGCCGCTTTCACCATGCTCGATGAAATTGGCCGAACCATCGTTGATAAATAGGCGCGTTCCCGTCCCGATACCATTTACCAACAAATCAAGATCACCGTCTCCTTCCACATCTGCAAACAGGGACCCAGTGGAGGATTGATCTGCACAATCGGCGCCCCCGACAAGATCCAGCTCCTGAAATGTCCAATCACCATTGTTCAAGTGCAGATGATTGGGTCCCTGAATCGTTGCAAAGTAGAGGTCACAATGACCGTCTCCATTGACATCCCCGGCGGCCACGCCAGACCCATTTTCCAGTATTCTGTTCTGCTCGGCCGCTGAAGATGATAAATGGTTGCGCCATGAAATCCCCACTGCCTGCGGGGGAATGCGAGTAAATCCAGAGCTGAAGTCAGAGGAGGCGTCGTTGGCAGGGAAAGCCCTTACCGTATATTCAGTCTGCTGTATGTAATCCGCTGAATGAATCACCGCAGTCAAGCCAAGCCACAGAAAACAAACCTTGCTGCAGCAGGCCTTGCTTTGAAGCCTGCAAGCTGCCATTTGCTTTTGTGAAAACTTGTTCATTAAAAAGAATCTCTCAAATGGACTTTAAACTGGCAAACAGGAAGTCTCATGAGTCTGAAATGGTCTCCCAACCGGAGCGACTGACTGAAGACTTGATTCAGAGCATATTTGCCACACCAATAAACACTCAACTTAACTTNGCAATAGCTCAAACCTCTTTTAACAGCAATTTTTTATTGTTTTAAAATAATCTTTTATTGTTTTTATTGTTTTTTGAGTGAANTTATTGTCATGGCAATTGAATTCAAACTGGATGTTGTGATGGCTGACCGTAAAGTAAAGCTGAAAGATCTAGCTGAACAAGTCGGAATTACACTCGCAAACCTTTCGAATTTGAAGTGCGGAAAAGCAAAGGCAATCAGGATCAGCACACTGGAATCAATTTGTAATCACCTTGAATGTCAGCCAGGGGATATTTTGAAATTCGACCCCAGTGTCAAACCGGTGATCGAACATCAGTTCAGCGCCACCAGTATCGACTTGCCTGTTGATTTTTTGGATTGAGGTATACCAAGGAAGCAATGGTCCGGAAGCTCGGTGTGCGCAGGGAAAACAGCTGGATTGCTGATTATTTCGAAAACATAAAGGTTGCAGGGGAATCTAAGGAACCTGGACGATTTGAAATCCCGGGGCGCTTATTCCTGAGCGCGCTTCTTCTTGAGCCAATCCCGATGCACACGAGCTACCTGCCCCATGTAGCCATTGCTCTTGTAATGCTGGGCCGCTCTACTCATAAAGGAATAGGCTTTTTCACCACTGCCCTTGGACTCATGATACAAACCAAGGTAAAGATGAGCATAGAAACTTTGGCGGATGCGCAACCCACCAATTGCAGTGCCTTGGTGAGCTGCCTTGAGGACGTTTTCTTCATCACCGGTTCCTTTAAACAATTGATAAACCTGCATCATGGGAACGCGTGAATCTCCATCAATGGGGATCAATGCCGCTCTTGCAGCTTCAAAACTGTCCATCCCAGCGATGCATAAAAAGTGCCATACCGCATTCTCTACATCATGACTATTAACTGTTTGGTGAGATTCAAACAACTCTCTTCCTTCCTTGTATTGCCCTGTGTAGTAATAAGCGATGCCTAACTGCCAAAGGTGCGGTTTCTGATCGGGCAAGAGTTCTGCAAACTTTTCAAAATCAGCAACACATTTGCGAAATTCCCCCAGATTGAAATATTCAACAGCGCGACGGAAATAAGACTCGGGCTTGGCGGGCTCTAACTCAACTGATTTGGAGAAGTCTGCAGCGGCTGCTGCATAATGACGATCATATTGGTAAACATAGCCACGAGCGAGATAGGATGGCGCATGCTTGGGGTCTTCTGCGATCGCTTTGGTAAAAAGTTCTTTTGCTTCCTCAATTTTTCCTGCTGTGTAGGCACTCTTGCCACGCTCATAAAACCTCAATGCGCTCGCTGTGTCCGCCTGCACAGTCACCAGCAGTGTTAAGTGCAAAAAAGCAGTGCAAACGTTCATTTTTACATATGCACCAGATGAGGTCAAAGGCTTCAAAATCATCAGACAACCAATAAGACCCTTTCCATTAGGGTCAAATCAATTTTTACAATGTATTTTGATTCGATTCAAATCCCTCTCGTTTGAGCTTCGGTAGCTACCTTGTGTTTAATTTGTCTGACGGATCAATGGCTGAACGTATTTAAATCATTCGTTCAGCCCGTAAGAGCATAGATTCATCCGATGAGGCTGATCTTTATGGGGTATGCATAGCACGGAAGCAATTCCCGAGGAACTCGAATTCCCGGGCAAACCGCGCATCAGGAATATGCTGATGAATAATCATGGCTTCCTGAAACCCTGTTTTGGTCAAAATAAGTGACATGTAATCCGTTACCCGAAGGGTCAATGTAGATCGTATTTTAGCTTTATGCTTATGTGTTACAGTAACTTAGGACGCAATGTATCTCGCGTGTTTGATTTTAGCTGTCGACAAAATAAGAGACTTAATCCAGGACATAAAAAGAACATTCATGAAGCTCCAGCTACAGTGAGATCCGTAAAGGATATCCCTCATTGCCTTAGGTTGTAGAACAAACTGCCTGACCAAGGAAGCGCTGAAATTCGCAAAACAAATCGGCAGGAAACGGCACACACCGCGATGCCAAGCAGAGACCGGCCGCCTCCTTAATGTGCATCAATGACTTGCCTGAAAGCCCCAAGCCCAGCTTCCTTGTTATTCTTTGTGATGATCTTGAATATGGGAACCAAGTTGAAAAAAGGCATTCGCTCTAATGGCGTTATTTCAATGCGTTCGGAAAAACAAAAGTAGAGATGCGCTCTGGCAATTGGAAAATCACACGGTCCGCAAAGCTGACACACTATGAACTTTGTTATTTTACCACAAATATCTCGGAGTACAAAGATCTCTCGGCTCGTCAGCCGGCAAGAATGGATTCACTGTCGAGCCAACCAGTCAGGCTGTGGAATGGCACTCAGCAAGAGGCACCTGTCTGGCAAGAGTGATTTTCGGGGCAGGTTTTTTTTGCAGGCTTTTGATGCTGGCAATTCGATCAATTGACTGGTGATCAAGTCGGTTTTCGAAACCGCCTTCAACCATCCGTAACATTACTGACCATACAAACCACATCGACTGGTTAAACCTTTGCATTCCATGGAAAGGATTCTAGTATGATCTGATGAGATACCTGGCATATATTACAGCAGTATTTATGTTCCTGTCTGGGGTGTCGAATGCGTTTAATTCACTGCTTGCTGCAACACTTAAAGTTGATTTCAACCAAAGCCCCAAAACTCCTCCGGCTTGGGAGGCGCTTAGCGAAGAGGACAACGACCTCGGCCGGCCTTGGTCCAAAAGATTTTCAAACGGCTTCTCCGTAGAGGTTCTTCCGGTAGGAGGCGTTTATCTCGATAGCCGAGACCGCACCATTTCAATTGAGGGTGGCCCCGCCCCACAAATGTGGCAGGACTTCCTTTTTGCGAATGGAAGTGTTGATCGCAATCAAGGTTTGGATTTCCGGATTACGGGACTCATTGCCAGCGCCACTTATCCCGTCAGGGTTTGGAGTTTTGATTCTGGAAGTCGTTTATCAAGGGTCTCTACATGGAACCAACAAACATATTCCTTTGATGGTCGTTCCCCCCCTCCAAAGTCACTTTCACAGAACATGATTTTATTGAATGTGGTCGCGGATGCCAATGGTGTGGCAATCGTCAAAGCGAGAGTGGGGACACCTCCCGGGCCAGCCCACAATGTTTTTATCAATGGTCTTGAAATTGGTGACCCCATTCACCTACCCGAAGGCTCAAATTTGATCCTGCTGAGTTCCTCGATCGCTTACCAAAACGATCCTCCAGACACTCAGCTCGGCTCATTTTCCATGCTGGGCTCAATACCTGATCAAACATTCGCGTATGAATTCATCTCGGCAGGTAAGAAAAACGACAACGAATTTTTTAAGATCGTGGACGATCAATTATTCACGGCAAAACAACTGACGGGAATTCCAGCAGGCACCTTGCTTATGTTGCATGTCCGATCAACGGATGAAAACCTGCAGGTCGTTGAAACCGGATTCCAGGTAAGGGTCGTCCGCGATGATACTGCGCGATCCCCCATCCTCATCAACGAATTCATGGCAAACAATGAGGGCATCCATTTGGACGGCGATGGCAAGGCGGTGGACTGGATCGAAATACACAATACTCGGAATGAAACTGTTAATCTGAGAGGCTACAGTTTAACAGATGATTCGAATATACCGAACAAATGGATGTTCCCCCCCATCCACATTCCAGCTGGAGGATATCTGGTTGTTTATGGTGGGGCGCCTGTAGTTGATGGGATCACTCTGAGCAATTACCAGGATGCTGGTGGTCATTTTCATTTCAATTTCAATCTCAAAGATTCAGGGGAATTTCTTGCTATTGTAAATCCGGAAGGCCACANGTTAGAGTCAGTGATTGAACCGCNTTACCCTTCTCAGTTCGCTGATATTTCCTATGGACTGAACCGGAACGGTGAGAGGAACTATTTTATATACCCTTCACCAGGAAAGAATAATGGTAATGGGTATGAGGGTATCCTGAAGGAACCTCTATTTTCAGAAAAAAGGGGNTTCTATGACGCCCCCATTGAGGTAAGTATTTCGACAGAGGAAGAGCAAACCTCCGTCCGGTACACCCTTGATGGAAGTCAGCCCACAGTTTATCACGGACAGCTCTATGAGAAGCCCATCCCCATCACAACGACGACGACCTTACGAGCGATGGCATTTCGTGAGGGGTGGCGCTCAAGCAAGGTCATGACACATTCTTATGTTTTCGTGAATGATGTTGCCAGGCAACCTGCCAACCCCTCAGGCTGGCCTGACAACTGGGGTGCAAACAGTGAAGTCAACAGAAACGATGGATCAAGAAATGGCATTGTCCCCGCCGATTATGAAATGGATCCAAGAGTCGTGGAAAACACGTTACCTGGCTATGGCATTCGAGATGCTTTACTGGATATCCCATCCGTTTCAATCGTCATGTCTCAAGACGATTTCATCCGGCCCGGTTCAGGGATTTATGCCATGCCGCAGACTCGCATTGAAAAGCCTTGTTCCATTGAATATTTGCTACCGGATGGCTCCAGTGGATTTCAGGAAAATTGCAAGATAGAAGTCCATGGTAACTCAAGCAGACGTCCCTGGCGCATGCAGAAGCATTCCCTTCGTATCACGTTCACATCAGATCAAGGCGCGGCACGATTGAATTACCCATTGTTTCCTGAATCCCCAGTCAGCAATTTCAACAAACTGGTTTTGCGTGCATGCTTCACCGACAGTTGGGGATTGGTCAGTTGGGGAAGTTCACGGTATCGCCCCAACGACTCCCAATACATCCGCGATGTTTGGATGAAAAAATCCCTACAAGCCATGGGGCAAACATCGTCTCATGGAAATTTCGTACATCTTTATGTAAACGGACTCTACTTTGGCCTTCATAACCTGACAGAACGTCTCGAAGATGATTTCTTTTCCAATCACCTCGGCGGCGATGAACAGGATTGGGAAATCAATGAAGATTTCTCAAGTCCAGGTAGGAGGTGGAGTCAAATGATGCAAATAGACGCATCCACTCCCGAAGGTTTTGCGGAAATTCAATCGTTTGTGGATATGGAAAATTTTGCGGACTACATGCTGCTCCATTTTTATGCTGACTCCGAAGATTGGCCGCACCACAACGGGTATGCGGCAGCCAACACCAATTCAGGAGACGGAAGGTTTCGTTTTTTTGTCTGGGATCAGGAAATTGTCCTGGATAAATTTACTTGGAATCGTTACGACCGTTCCGAAGGAGTCGGCGCATTGTTCCAAAAATTACGGCGCAATTCAGCGTTCAGGCTGCTTTTCGCAGATCAAGCACACAAGCATTTATCTCCTGGCGGTGCGCTGAGCCTGAACCAAAGCCAGCAACGCTACCTGAATCTGGCAAACCAAATCGACAAAGCCATTGTGGCAGAATCCGCACGCTGGGGGGATACTCAGGCAAGCACACCTTATGGGAATCGTGTAAAACAACCAAACCCGCTGACGAACGTAAACCACGATCACTATCCGCCTGCTCCCAATGCTCCTGACATCTTTTTTACCCGGGAAGATTCGTGGATAGCTGAAAGAGATAACATCTTGAATCACTATCTACCCACATTACACGATCCCAATAGCCGCTTTGCCATCTTGAGTGAATTGCGAATCGAAGGCTTGTACCCGCATGCGCCTGCACCTGAGTTTTCGATTAATCCCGGGCACATTGTTTCAGGAACACCAATAGAGCTGCAGAGCAAAGGCGGCATCATCTATTATACCTTGGACGGAACCGATCCCAGACAAGAGGAAAGGATCCTTCAGACAATCCTTCTCAACGACGGGGCCGCGGCAAGCGCAATCATCCCCGAGAACGCTGCTTTCAAGAGGGATTGGATTAAGCCTGCATTCAGTGAGGGGCGAGGCTGGAAACGGGGGTTTACGGGAATCGGCTACGAGACGTCGCCCTCTGATTACAAGGGTTTTATCGGTTTAAATGTTGCAGAAATGCGCAACCTGAATAGCAGTGTTTACATTCGTGTCTCTTTCAGCGTGGCAAATGAAATGAAATTGGATGATGTGATGGAGCTCAGGCTGGACATGCGGTATGATGATGGATTCATCGCCTATTTAAATGGAAACCGAGTCGCTCAAGCAAATGCCCCCGTCATCTCTCCCGATTGGAATTCAACAGCACGCACAACCAACCCTGACAGTGCCGCAAGCATCTTCCAATCCTTTGACATCACTTCATACAAGCATTTGCTCGTAAAAGGCAAAAATCTACTGGCTATNCATGGACTCAACGGTTCAATCAACAGCAGTGATTTATTGATCACCCCAAGACTCGTCGCTTCGAGCCCTGATAATTCACGACAAAACACCAATGCCATGGAGTATACAGGAGCAATCGCCTTGTCCCAGTCTGCTCTACTCAAAGCCAGAACACTGCACAAGGGCGAATGGTCGGCATTGAACGAGGCCTATTATATTCTGGAATCACCCGCAGCTCATGAGAATTTGGTTATCTCGGAAATCATGTATCACCCATCCGACTCCGAAATTTTGGAATTCGTTGAGCTGTTGAACATCTCGGACCAAACACTTTCCCTCTCGGGCGTGCATTTCAATTCTGGTGTTGAATTCGAGTTTGAACAAGGTGCCACGCTGCCCCCGGGTATGCGAACTCTCATCGCACGATCGGCAAGTGAACTCACAACCACGGTATCAGGCATCAATATCGCCGGAGAATTCCAGAACGGCACTCGATTGGCAAATAATGGGGAAGTGGTGGAATTAGTCGCACTTGATGGATCCATGATACAAATATTAAATTATGATGACAAATCACCTTGGCCAATAAAAGCTGACGGCAAGGGTCCCAGCCTTGTTCTTGTCAATCCAAGGACGAACCCCGACCCCAATGATCCAGCAAATTGGAGGCTCAGCAAATTCCACGGAGGCAGTCCCGGTAAAGCAGAGCCTCGCGGTTTNACTGGAGAACCAAGTGAAGATCATGACGCTGACGGACTACCGGCAATCGCTGAGTATTATTTTGGCACAAGCGACCTCGACCCAAGCGATAGAACCCAGGCGCTCACTATTTCTATTGAATCATTCAATGACGCAGAGATTCCTGGCAATTACCTCACCATTTCATTGCTTCATCAAACAGCGGCGCAAGATGTGAAAGCCATTATTGAATTTTCAGAGGACTTAATCCTCTGGTCAGGTGAGCCCAGTCGAGTCATCAGTATTTCCGAAACCCCGGTGCGAGAAGGACTCGAGCGCCTCATATTCCGCAGTGTTTTTCCTTTGCGTACGTTGGACCATGAGTTTGTCCGCTTGCGCTTTCAGTGAAACNCCACGTAAGACTGNTCTTGATGTGGAAACCTTTCACGCTTGCTCGAGTATATGGAGGCTGATAGTTTCTTGCATCAATCACCTGAACTATTAAACGTCATGCAAATGAGATCCTTTATCGCTGTATTAACCGTCATTTTATTGGGAATTATGAGTTTTACCAACAACACAGACGCCGCTGGCAAATCCAACCAACGAGGTAATCTGGTTCACATGGTTTCTTTTAAATTCAAGGAATCTGTTACGAAAGAAGATATTAAAAAGGTAGAAACTGCCTTTGCTGGTTTACAAAAAAAGATCCCTCAAATCTTGTCTTATGAAACAGGCACCAACAATAGCCCTGAAGGGTTGGATAAGGGATTCACTCATGGATTTGTGCTGACATTTCATTCGGGGCAGGACCGGGATGACTACCTCATCCACCCACATCATAAGGATTTCGGCAAACTAGTTGGTCCATTACTGGAAGATGTTTTTGTTGTGGATTTTTGGAACGGACAATAGCAACAACACAAAATCATCGCTCATTGCCTGACGTCTTCACTGGTCCAGCATCACAATCCTCAAATGGCAAAGCCTTCCTACCTGACAGCGCCTCGCAAATCGGCAAATTTGCCAAAAGGCATTCCGTACATCGTTGGCAATGAGGCAGCTGAACGGTTCAGTTATTACGGGATGCGAACGATTCTGGTCATTTTCATGACGCAGTACCTAAAAAATGCTCACGGAGAATTGTCCCCCATGACCGATGCGGAGGCCAAGGTATGGTACCACGACTTCATGGCCTGGGCGTATTTTTTCCCAATCCTTGGTGCCATTTTATCCGATGCGTTTCTCGGCAAGTACCGAACGATTATCGGTCTCTCAATCGTCTATTGTCTGGGGCATCTTGCATTGGCTTTGGATGAGACAAGAACCGGTTTAACGGTTGGTCTGAGTTTGATAGCAATTGGGGCGGGGGGAATCAAACCTTGCGTGACGGCGCATGTGGGTGATCAGTTTGGAGCTTCCAATAATCANCTGTTGAGCAAAGTTTTCGGCTGGTTTTATTGGTCCATTAATTTCGGTGCTTTTATTTCAACGCTCCTGACTCCTTACTTACTCAATCAATATGGGCCTCACTGGGCCTTTGGGATTCCCGGTATTTTAATGTTCCTGGCAACCATTGTCTTTTGGTTGGGAAGACGGCAATTTGTCCACATCCCCGCGGGAGGAAAAACCTTTTTCAAAGAAACGTTCAGTCCCGAAGGCCTTCGAGCCATGGGTAAGCTGGTGGGATTATACGTCTTCATTATCATCTTTTGGTCGGTTTACGAACAAAACGGTTCAGCCTGGGTCCTGCAGGCCAAAAAGATGGATTTGAACTGGGCAGGTGTCGAATGGTTACCCAGCCAGATTCAGGCAATCAATCCGATCCTGGTGCTGATTTACATTCCTTTGTTCACATACGTCCTTTATCCTGCAGTCAACAAGATCTTCACATTGAATCCACTCAGGAAAATCGGAATAGGCATGTTTTTGACAGTGCCGGCCGTACTCGTGATTGCCTGGATTGAAAGTCAATTGATTGCAGGTAAAACCCCCACCATCGCCTGGCAACTTCTGGCCTATGTCTTTATGACGGCAGCGGAAGTCATGATTTATCAAACAGGTTTGGAACTCTCCTACACACAATCTCCAAACAGCATGAAATCAATCATTATGTCTTTTTACCTTCTAACCATATCTGCCGGTAACAAGTTGACGAGTTACGTCAATCAATTCATTCAGAATGAAGACGGCTCAACCAAGCTTGGAGGAGTCTCTTACCATTTGTTTTTTGCAGGTCTCATATTGGCAACTACGCTGCTTTACATGATCTACGCCCGCTTTTACAAAGAGCAAACCTATATGCAACAAGAAGCGAACACCGCATAAAATTTGAATTTTCTACCTGACATGTATGAAACTGCAAAAAATATTTGCATTTACCGCTGAACAAGGAATTTTACAACGANCCTATGAAAGTTATGTATCAAATGAACAGAATCACACGCAAATGCTTCCTGACCCTGAGTGTCTTGGGATTGCTTTCCATCAATCATATGAGTGCCGACCATCACAATGAAAAGAATGCCCTGAGTTTCAAAATGAAGAGCATCCAGGACAAGGATGTTGATTTGAAAAATTACAAAGGAAAGGTTGTCCTCATGGTAAATGTAGCAAGCAAGTGCGGCTACACTCCCCAGTATGACGGACTCCAGAAATTGCACAGTCAATTCAAGGATGATGGATTCTCGGTAATCGGTTTTCCGTGNAATAATTTCGGAGCACAGGAGCCGGGCACTCATACTGAAATCCTCAGTTTCTGCAAAGAAAACTATGGAGTCACTTTTCCAATGATGGGCAAAATTGATGTCAAAGGTGAAAAACAATCCCCTCTGTATAAATATCTGACTACCCACCCTGATCACGGCGGAGATGTGAGGTGGAATTTCGAAAAGTTCCTGGTTGATAAAAAAGGTCAGGTAATCGGACATTACAAATCCGGCGTTTCACCAANTGACCCAAAGCTCAAGGCTGCGATAGAAAAAGCGCTGAAGGATAGCTAAAGCTGTTATTCACTCCATGAAAAAGCGTCGACTGGGCAAGAGTGGACTTGTCGTTTCGGAAATTTGTATGGGCACCATGACTTTTGGTGACCAGACAGACGAATCGATGGCTCATCTGATCATGGATACCGCACTTGATCATGGAGTGAACTTTTTTGACNTAGCCGAGATGTACCCGGTGCCACCCAAGGCTGAAACTTTTGGTGTAACCGAAGAAATCGTGGGGCGCTGGGCGAAGGGTAAGCCCAGGGAATCCATCATCCTTGCAACAAAAATCACGGGAGCCGGCCACGGCTGGTTCATACCGCCCGTCAGGCACGGCATGACTACGTTGGATCGTCATCAAATTATCCGTGCGGTGGAAGGCAGTTTAAATCGCCTCCAGACAGATTATATCGATTTGTATCAAACACACTGGCCTGATCACGGCATGCCTCACGATGAAACGCTGGCAGCCATGACTGAGCTGAAACAGGCAGGCAAAATCAGAGTATTGGGCTGCAGCAATGAAACGTGCTGGGGCGTGATGAAGAGTCTTTGGACATCTGAACTCTCGGGTCTGGAGCGCGTGGAAACGGTGCAGAACAATTTCAGCTTGATTAATCGGCGTTGCGAGAGTGAGCTGGCTCAAGTTTGCCGCAGGGAACAGGTCAGTCTGCTACCATACTCACCCCTTGCAGGTGGAGTGCTTTGTGGAAAATATAATAATGGCGCATTTCCAGAAGGAGCTCGTTTCTCCCATTATATGATTCATGGCCAGGAGAGGCAGAAAAACATGGCTCGCCGTTTCGTCAATGAGCGCACNCTTGCAGTAGTCGACCGAGTCCAGACAATAGCTCGGGACGCGGGCATGAATCCGGTCACCCTCGCAACAGCATGGACCAAACAGCATGATTACGTCGCTTCCACCATCATCGGTGCTTCACACGTAGACCAGCTCGAGGATACAATGAGGGCTGGTGGTGTCATTTTGGATGAGGAAACCATGGCCAAGATCGAACAGATCGAATCAGATATTCCAAACCCAATGCCTGAAGATGGATTGAGACGCTTGTAATAGGAAATAAANCGAAANCAGAGTGAGNGCACTTGTCCCGATCACCCTATTGGGTTGTTACTTTTTACCGTATATTTCCTCGGGAGATTTGAGCATGGGTTCAGTAATTTTGGNGTTAGCACCATCTTGATCAATTGAAGTGAAAAAACAAGATCGATAACCCTCGTGACAAGCAGCTCCGTCTTGCTCTACCTGGACGAGTAAGGTATCCCCATCGCAATCGTAGGCAATGTCCTTCACGTTTTGGGTGTGCCCACTGGATTCACCTTTCATCCAGAACTTTTGACGAGAACGACTCCAGAAATGGGTCTTGCCCGTCTGCACTGTCTTCTCAAGCGCGGATTCATTCATCCAGGCCATCATCAATACTCGACCGTTGAAAGCATCCTGCACAATGGCGGGAATGAGGCCATCGCTGTTAAATTTGAGGTTTTTGACAAATTCCATGATTCAAAAATAATGATTCAGAAGGGCTTTCGTGCCCCGCCCTGTCTAATGAATCCGGTCATCACCACCCAGGTCAAGCAGCAATGGCAAGATCTATGTCATTCCTGGAATGAAAATGTCGCTGGATTACTCTCTCTGGAGGAGTTATATCATACACAACACACGCCTCATTTTGGAATAAAACCTGCAAGTAACTTATCGGTGCAACAATATTCGCAGATCAGGGAATCAGCAAGGATGGGCTTTCGATTTATGGCTAGTTCAGCTGTTGTTTGGGTGCTGACGGCCTCCATGTGGCTTGATCACTCCTGGGCCAAGGAGCCTCCGGACACTACTGCAGAGTGGGTGAGTTTCGTCATTTCAACGACAGAGGGCAAAAAAGAGATCCAGACACGACCTCATCAATTGCTCGTCTGCCTCGCGTCCCCCCCTGTTGAGTGGGCATTGACAAAATCAAAACCAAGCTACATTAAAAATTGGAACTACCTCCTTCCAAGGCAACATCGGCAATTCCGCCCAAAATCTGCCTACCGCAGAACCAAACCGTCTTTGGATCAATGGATTATTATTGAATTAAATTCAGAAATAAGTCTGAAAAACGCACTCAAGGAGATCCGGAAGGATTCGAGTGTTCTGAATGCAGAACCCAACTACCAGGTGATGTTGGCTCAGCAGCGACCCGATGAACGCATACCGAATGATTTTTACTTTGATCGTTCCTGGGGATTGAACAACACCGGACAATTTGAGGGCACGGAAGATGCAGACATTGATTTACCGGAAGCATGGAGCCTGGGGGTCGGAAGTCGAGACGTGCGTGTCGCAATCATCGACACCGGAATCGATTTTTTTCATCCTGATATCAAAGAAAACCTGTGGATCAATCTTAAGGAAATACCAGGCAACGGTTTGGACGACGACGACAATGGTTACATTGACGATGTCCATGGTTTTGATTTTGTTTCTGATGATGGCGATCCGTTCGACGATCAAGGACACGGAACCCATGTAGCAGGAATCGTAGGTGCCGTTGCCAATAACCGCAGGGGAACCGCAGGTATCTGCCAGGAAGTCAGCTTGATAGCGATCAAATCATTTGGGGTCTCGGGCAGTGCCGATGTCGCCACAGTGGTCAAATCCATGCGATATGCCATTGATCATGGCACGGATATCATCAATGCCAGCTGGGGGGTGGATATACGAAGTGAGCTGATGCGCACCGCCGTCGAGGAAGCGGCTGAAGCAGATGTGCTCTTTGTAGCGGCGGGNGGCAACAGACAGAGCGAACAACTTTTTTACCCTGCTGCCTTTGAAAACACGATAGGAGTCGGAGCCACGGATAAAAATGATCAACGCAGTCGCTTTTCCAATTACGGTTCATTCATTGATCTGGCGGCGCCGGGCCAGACTATTTTCTCCACTTTGCCGGACAATCGATTTGGCTTTCTGAGCGGTACATCCATGGCTGCCCCTCATGTCAGTGGCGCTGCCGCACTTGCCCTGTCACGCTATCCTGACTGGAGCGCTCAGGACTTGACACGCATGCTTTTGAATGCGGTTGATCCCATTCAGCCGAATAAACCCATGGGATCAGGCAGGCTGAATGTCTGGAAGGCTCAACAAGTTGTGGCAAGATTACCACGAGGAAAATTCAACCTTTCTGAAAAAGTAGGGGCCCTGATTGATTTTGAAGGATCCGCCGATGGGGAAAATTTCTCCCACTACGATCTAAGCGTTGGTCAAGGAGCTTCGCCTGTAGATTGGCTGCTTCTTCACCACTCAGACACCCCAGTCACAGAATCATATTTACTCACTGGTTTCAATACAGAATCCCTGGAGGAAGGGTCCTACACTTTCAGGCTGCGGGTTGCTGATACATTTAATCAAACGAACACAGTCAAGCAGACCGTGGAGGTTTCCAATGTGGAAATCTCTTCACCTAGAAACAATGACGTTCTCAAAGCTGGCAAAATAATTCCAATTATTGGCAGTGTATTCGGAAGATCAAGAACCTACAAGTTAGAGCATGGGCCTGGCACATCGCCATCAGAGTGGACTGCAGCAGGAATACAATTGACCCCACAGGATGAAACGCTTCCTTTTCAGGATACTTTGGGCATCTGGGATACAAGCACACTGGCCCCTAATATGCTTTATTCTCTCAGGTTAACTGCGACAGATTCGACGGGTAATGTAAGCACGGAGACAGTCATTGCGATTCATTTGGAAAACGCTATGAAACCCAACTTCCCGATCCACCAATCTATCGGCAAAGAGTTTTCACCTGATGATTGGCATTCGGTTGTAACAGAAGATCTGGATCGAGATGGGGATGATGAAATCATTGTGGTGGAAGCAGGCGATCTGCTGGGCTCTCCAACTTTCTTNCACGTTTACAACCATGATGGAAGCCTGGCATGGAAGCATGAATTAGGAGATTCCGTACCCTTTCATGATTTACCTCTGACGGGGGATTTGGATGGGGATGGCTTCATTGAAATTTTCACCGAGGGAGGAACAGGAGGTTTTTTGATGGGATTTCGCCACGATGGAACATTGCTGACCGGCGGGTGGCCGGTCAAGACCTCTTCGAGATCTTTAGGTAAATCCATGGCCGATTTGGATGGAGATGGAAGCATGGAAATCATCGCGCTGACCCACGAAAGTTCCATTGGAAGTTTCACTTCCAACCGAAAGCTCATGGTGATCGAATCTGACGGAACTATCCCCATCGCTTGGAATCTTCAAACCTGCAATAGTGATCTGGATACCATGGAATTGCTGCCTGCGATTGGTAACTTGGACCAAGATTCAGATTTGGAGATCGTGAGTGTCACTGGTTGTAATTCCATAGGCATTTTCGATATCAAGCAACCCGGCGCAGCAAAGACAAACGCGTATATTAACTCGGGCAAACTCATTACTTCCCCAATTATCGGTGATCTGGATCAGGATGGCGTGAGTGAAATTATCATTGCAGGCAATGGAACCGAAGACAGCGTGCAAGGGGGGATTCATGTTTTCAATATTTTCGGTGAGGAACTCTCGGGATTTCCGGCTTTGGTGGATGAACACTTTGACAGTTCTCCGGCACTGGCAGATCTCGATGGTGATGGAGACCTTGAGATCATCGCCTCAAGCCATCGTTCAAACCTCATCCATGCCATCCATCATCACGGTTTCCCTATGGATGGATGGCCCGTAGGACGGGTGATGGACGGTCTCCTCAGAGCAACACCACTGATAGCAGATGTTGATGGTGACGCACAACTGGACGTGCTACTCCCAAGCTATGGTTTCACTTTTTCATTGAT
This sequence comes from Pedosphaera sp., assembly GCA_002690655.1. GTDB lineage: Bacteria > Verrucomicrobiota > Verrucomicrobiia > Limisphaerales > AAA164-E04 > AAA164-E04. Next base: position 228,501 of record NZFL01000015.1, on the reverse strand, counting down.
TCAGGAAGGCGACAGAAGAAGAACAAGTGGACTGAAAGCATGGAATATTTCGGGAGATCCTGTCTATTTCAGGACAGCCTCTGGTAATGACAGGCTGTGGATGGAACTACCTGGCGGCAACCTCCTCAAGATTGGCCCTTTGACGCTCACCGACCTGGATGGCGATGGGTTCCTGGATGTCGTCGGTTCTACTGCCATTGATCTTGAATATTCTTCGGAGGCTCCGCTTGTCAGTATAAAGNACAGGCGAAGTATTTATGCCTGGTCTCTCGATGCTCCATACCGCGAAGACCTTCTTCCCTGGGCCACATATCAAAAAGACGCTCAACGTTCAGGACGTTTTGGGAAAACCATCCTGATCAATCAACCCCCAATAATCCGCCCTATTCTGAGTCAAACTGTTGCTCAGGGTTCTGTTTTTTTCCCCATCAATCTTTTGCGGTTTGGATCCGATCCGGATCATGGGAACACGGATCTGACTTGGAGTATCGACGGGGTCACTGATTTACAAGTCACGATTGATGAAAATCAAATTGTATCTATCTCTCCACCGAATGCGCAATGGACAGGAGAGGAGCATTTAATATTTACGCTGAAAGACCCGAGTGGAGCAAAGGCGCAGAAAGGTGCAACGTTTAAAGTATTAGCAGATTATAGCCCACCTGAAGCGAATCTTGATCTTGCCGAGACAGGGGAGGACACCCCCATCTTGATTTCTGTGTTATCCAATGATCGACACCCTGAAAACCTACCGCTGAAAGTAATTGAATTATCCCCACCTTTGAACGGTCAAGCAAGCCTTACAGATCAAGGCGAGATCAACTACCTCCCCAAAAGCAACCACTTCGGCACGGACACATTACAATATGTGATTATTGATAACGAAGGAGGCATGGACATCGGCGAAGTTCAAGTCGTCATTCATCCGGTCAACGACGCACCTGTTGCAGAAATTGATCGGATCATTTTAACCGAAGATGGCTCTGCTGAATTTGATCCACTGGCAAATGATGCCGATCCAGACGAAGATGAGATCCGGCTTATTGAATGGACTCAACCGATTCACGGTACGATGGAACGCATTGAAACTGGTTTGTTTCGCTACATACCAGAAAAGGATTATTCAGGTTCTGATGGTTTCACTTACGTGATTGAAGATGAGCTGGGTATCCGCAGTGAAGGGCAAAGTGAGTTACTCGTAAAGGGAGTCAATGACGCTCCCCGGGCTATGTCACAAAATTTAACGATGAATAGGAATAGAGAGATCAGTGTCACCTTCACTGCAAATGATCCCGATGGTGATCCGCTCGACTTTGAAATCATCGATGGCCCAAGCAACGGAAGGGTCCTGGCTTTTCCTGCCGTGGCAACATACATCCCTGAATTTGGGTTTTCTGGTACGGATCAATTCACCTACCGTGCCAATGATGGCAAGATCGATGGTCCCGTTGCAACCGTGGCATTTTCTGTTCGTGACGAAAACAATCCACCAGACCTTGAAGATGCCCGCATCATTACGGCAGTGAATCAGCCCGTTGAATGGAACATTGAAGCCGGCGATGCAGATGAAGACACCGTTTCATATTCCATTAAAAGTGCTCCCGAAATCGGCTTTTTAACCATTGAAAACAAGTTACTGACCTACAGCCCCAAACTCGATCATGTAGGTACTCTCGAAGCGAGAATTGATGCCACCGATAACCTGGGAGCTACTACGACGGCATTATTTACAATTGAAGTGACAGATGAAAACACACCTCCAATAGCAAAGGATCAAGGCGTAGAGATCTTTGGGAACAAATCCGAATCTTTCGAATTGAGTATCGAAGACCTTGAAAACAACCCTATCTCCGTTGATTATGTACTTATGCCTGAAAATGGCACCTTATCAGGCACCCCCCCCTATCTCACCTATCACCCATTTACGGATTTCTTTGGTTTTGATCGAATTCAATACATCGCCAGTGACGGTGAATTTGAAAGTGATTTAGCAACTGTCGTTATCGAGGTGCAGTATCCAAATCATAAACCCACCGGTAACAACCAGACGATCAGTCTCCAGACAAATAGCCCGAAAAGCTTCTCTTTGGATGTGGAAGACGAAGATCACGACGCCCTGCAGCGAGTCGTTCTTGAGGGTCCCGACCATGGAATCATTTCAGGTTTAGGAGACCAGTTGGTCTACACACCCAGCACCAACTTCAGAGGAACGGATGATTTCACCTGGCGAGTATGGGATGGATTTGGATACAGCAATACCGGTAAGGTCTCTATTCACATCACTCAATATGATCCCGACTTCCGCCTGAAGATTGCCTCCATCAACATGATCGCAGACCAACAACTTCATATCGTCATCTCCTCCGAGGCCGGGCGACGCTACACCCTCCAATCATCCACGGATCTGCAAAACTGGATTGATCTGAAATCTCAAGACGCCTTCGAATCCACACTCAGTTTCTTCGATATGGTCAGCTCAGAGAAAACGCAATCATACTACAGAGCAGTGGTGATTCGTTGATGAGAAACCTTGAGGATATTTGTCGATGCAATGAAACGATTTAGGGAAGTACAAAAAAATGGAGCGAGTGAAGAGACTCGAACTCTCGACATCAACCTTGGCAAGGTTGCGCTCTACCAACTGAGCTACACTCGCTCTCGAAATGAGAGATGGTTTTATAAAGTGACTGGTGATTCTTATCAAGTGTGGATTTCACTTTTTTTCTGTTTCTTCCATTTTTATCGCTTATGTNAGAGGGATTCCATAAAATTGAACCCTTATCGCATTGACTTCATGTCATTATGATTACAAGAGAATCAATCAAATTGGAACTGTGTGAGGCGGGACTGATCGCAGTGGTCCGCGCCAGGACTTGCGAGCAGGCCGTCCCTCTCTCTCATGCTTTAATATCGGGCGGGATAAGGGCCATTGAAATTACTTTTTCAACTCCAGACGCACCTGAAGCCATTCGAAATGTCACACGTGATCTCGGTGATGCTGCGATTGTCGGCGCAGGAACCGTTGTTCGTATGGAGCAATGCCATGCTGCATTGGATGCTGGAGCCAGGTTTGTCGTGAGCCCTATCCTGCGCACATCGCTGATAACGCCTGTTCACAACGCCAACAGGGCCATCATGGTGGGTGCTTATTCTCCTACCGAAGCTCAAACTGCCTACGAATCTGGTGCCGATATGGTTAAGATTTTTCCTGCTGACGGACTTGGTCCATCCTACATCAAGGCGTTACGCGCTCCACTGCCTGATTTACCCATCGTACCCACGGGTGGGGTTCGACTTGATACGATAGAACCCTTTTTGAAGGCAGGATGCGTTGCTTTGGGCGTAGGATCATCACTACTGACCAAGTCTATTCTCGATTCTGACGATTGGCCTGCGTTAACGCAACTGGCACGCCAGTTTTCAGATCGACTCAAACAAGTGCGTCAATCTATCTGAACTTTTAAAAAATTCATGTCCTCCATCAATCCAAATCAGTCACCAATTCTGCAGTTGGAATTGCCAGGTATTCCCAAAATCAAGTCTGGGAAAGTTCGGGAAATTTTCGATTTAGGTGATTCCTTTCTTTTTGTCGCAACCGACCGCATCTCAGCATTTGATTGTGTGATGCCAAACGGAATCCCCACCAAGGGGTCCGTGCTCACGCAAATTTCCCATTTCTGGTTTGATCAAATGAAAGGGTTAATTGCCAACCATCGCAAACACACAGCTGAACAAGCTCTTCCAGAGAAGCTCTTACCATGGTCTGAAGAACTCAAGGGACGCAGCATGATCGTCAAAAAAACTGAGCCACTGACCATTGAATGCGTTGTCAGAGGCTACCTGGCCGGATCAGGGTGGAAGGAATACCAGAAAGACCGCACCGTTTGCGGCATCACTCTTCCGGATGGACTGAAGGAATCATCAGAGCTCCCCGAACCTATTTTCACTCCTGCCACAAAGGCAGAGACAGGGCATGATGAAAATATCTCTTTCGAAAAGGCGATCGAGCTCGTAGGTAAAGATACAGCACACCAAGTAAAAAAGATCAGCCTCGAGATTTATCAACGTGCCCGTGCATATGCAAATTCCAGAGGTATCATCATCGCAGATACAAAATTTGAGTTTGGGTATTTTAATGGAGCATTATTGTTGATCGATGAAGTATTGACACCCGATTCCTCCAGATTTTGGCCTGCTGAATCTTATGCACCAGGAAGATCACAGCCCAGTTACGACAAGCAGTTTGTGCGCGATTACCTGGAAGCTCTGGAATGGGATAAGACACCACCTGCTCCGGCTTTACCTGANTTTATTGTCCGAAAGACACAGGAAAAATACATGGATGCCTACAATCGCTTAACTGATGAAAATGTAAGGGTAGGATAGGCATTAAAAAATCAAAATTGGATCTTCATCCCTTTGATTTTTATAATGCGATTTATGCTGTTTGATGATTCCTGAAAGTTAGAAGCGGATTAAATCTCACTTACCTTTTCAGTGAGACAAANCTGATAACATAAAGCGAAAGTGATATAGTGACAACTCAGAGAAAAGTTATTAGTTTGGTGCGCGTATGAATCACCCTTGCAATCTACTAATAGCGTGAGCTGTGGCTTTGATCCTATCTCAGTCCAATACAGCTCAAGGAGAATCATGGAAAGACAACACCATTGCGCCGGTAACAAATCCTTTTTACTTTGAAGCTGCTCAAGTTAACACTGAGCTACGGCCAGTTTTCATTCATCATGAAATCCCAAGTTCATTCCTAGGAGGTGGTGATGCCAATGTATACGGAGTGCAGGCACGCTGGGCAGTTAACGACCGTTTGGCTCTTATCGCAACCAAGGGCGGGATATGTGACTTGGATATGCCTGCAGCAGGTATTAACGAGACCGGCTGGGCAGACCTTGGCTTTGGTCTGAAGTATGCCGCGGTGGATGATGAAGAGAATCAATTATTGATCACACCTGGACTCAAATTGGAGTTACCCTCCAGTTCGGGTGGCATTTTCCAGAACAACGGTGATGGGGAATGGAATGTATTTGTTTCGGCTATGAAAGGATTTGATGATCTTCACTTTACAGGTAGCGTGGGTGCCCGCATACCCAATGACAACGATGAGGAGTCCTCTTTCCTTCACTGGAGTGCTCAGGTTGATTACTACACCTGCAAGTGGTTTATTCCGTTTATCGCATTCAACTCCTTTACAGTGCTCTCAGGCGGAGATGGAGCGACACCTGTCGAGGGATATGACTTGATTAACTTTGGTTCTGCTGCAGCGGAAGGAGACACTTACAGCGCCATTGGATTTGGGTTCCGTTCAAGATTGCATGACAGGGTCGATCTCGGACTCTCATATGAAAATGGTGTTGGAAGCAATGAGGGTATCATGGATGAGCGCTACATTGTGGACATGGTTATCAGATTTTAGCACTGATTTTTTAACTATAAATCATTAATAAAAACCGGCGGAAATTCGTTTCCGTCGGTTTTTATTTGCTAAAAATGGGCATGGAAAAATCTACCAAGGATTTTCAAGCGAATGCTTCAAGTGGGGTTCCAAAAGCTCGGGTTCCAAGAGGAATGCATCATGACCCTTCTCGGAGTGAATCGTAATATGCCGGCAACGAATATCGTTTTGCTTCAGAATACGTGCCATTTGCACCTGATCTTCAGGGTAAAAGCACACATCTGAATCCACACTGAAAATCATGTACTTCTGGTGTTTGCAGGAAGAAAAAAGCGCTTGATAACTATCACTCTCTGCCTCCTTCAATAGATCAAAACGCAGCCAGGCTTCACACAAGCGGAGATATGTGTTGGCGTCAAAGCGGGAGACAAACTTTCTTCCTTGATGCAACAAATAGGATTCGATGGGGTGGCTGAATCGATAATGCTTGAATCCGCTCGAGGGCTGAACGATTTCATTTCTGGCCCGATCTTCCATTGTTGATAGTGATACATAGGTTTTGTGGGCGATCATCCTTGCAAGAGCCAGTCCCTGATCAGGAAATACACCACCGTAATAATCACCGCCCTGAAAATTAGGATCAGATTCAACCGCATAAATCTGCTCAAAATTGTGAATGCGATGAAGCGTTGTAGCGTAAAGGCTAGTTGCCATGGGAATAACCACGTTGACGCGATCAGGATATCGAGTCGCAAAACTCAAACAAGCCATCCCGCCCATGGAACCTCCTACAACGGCGTGTAAGCAATCAATTCCCAGAGCATTCAAGAGCTTCGCTTGCGAATCAACGATATCTCGGATGGCAATGCTTGGAAATCTAGAGCCAAAAGGATTTCCAGTCTCGTGATCCAAAGAGGATGGCCCGGTTGAACCATAGCAGCCTCCCAGATAATTGGCGCAGATCACGTAGAACTGACTTGTGTCCAAAGCCTTCCCCGGTCCAATGAAATTTTCCCACCAACCCTCATGACATTCATCAGTCCAGTAGCGCTCGACACCTTCAACCGCTTCGTTGCGACCAGCAGCATGCTGACTGCCACTCAGAGCGTGAAAGATGAGGATCGCGTTGTCTTTGGCCTCGTTCAGCGCGCCATAAGTTTCATAAGCAACTTCAGCGGCGACCAATTGATCGCCGCTGAAAAGTTGGAGAGGATCACTCTCTGAACTGATAGATGCGAAATGAGTCTGGGCTGTTTCCACAGCAATCCTTAGGCATTGGTGGAAGCCTCAATCGCCTGATCGACATCAGCGATTATGTCATCTATGTGTTCAATGCCAACGGACAGACGAATCAATTCTGGAGTGATGCCACCTGCTTTTTGAGCTTCGGCGGATAACTGCGAGTGCGTTGTCGTGGCCGGGTGAATGGCGAGACTTTTTGCATCGCCTACGTTAGCAAGATGAGAGAATAAATTAAGCTTCTCAATAAAACGGCTTCCGGCCTCGGCGCCACCTTTGATGCCGAATACGACCATGGAGCCACCTTTACCTGCAAGATATTTGTCAGCCAATGGCTTATTTTTGTCACCGTCCAGAGTAGGATATCTTACCCACTCTACACCTGGATGCGATTGCAGATGCTTTGCAAGAGCCAGAGAGTTTTCACAATGGCGCTCCATTCGCAAAGTAAGTGTTTCAATTCCCTGAAGGAACATCCATGCATTGTCAGGCGTAATGCATGCCCCTAAATTGCGCAATGGCACAACACGCATACGCAATATGAAGGCAATTGGGCTCAAATCGCCAAGGTCATGGGCCCAGCGCACGCCATGATAGCTGGATTCAGGCTGCGTCATCAAAGGAAACTTATCTGATTTCCAGTCGAACTTGCCAGAATCAACGACAATTCCACCAATGCCAGCTCCATGGCCTCCCAACCACTTAGTCAAGGAATGTATGACGATGTCTGCCCCATGATCAATGGGACGCTGCAAGTAGGGAGTGGTGAAAGTCGAATCAACCACTAGCGGCAAGCCATGCTCATGAGCAATCTTTGCTATTGCTTCAATATCCGCAACGTCCAGCCCCGGATTGCTGACAGTTTCGCAAAAGAGTAATTTGGTTTTGGGTGTAATTGCTTTTCGGAAATTTTCAGGGTCATTGGAATCAACGAAATTTGTCTTGATGTTAAACTGCGGCAGGATGTCGTTGAATTGAGTGAAGGACCCCCCATAGAGATTGTTCGCAGATACAATTTCATCACCCGCCTGACACAAATTGATTACAGTGTAAAAAATGGCGCTTGTTCCTGAAGACAAAGCGAGGGCAGCGGCTCCATTATCAAGGGAGGCGACGCGTTGCTCCAGCACATCTTGAGTTGGATTCATGATGCGCGAGTAAATGTTACCAAGTTCTTTCAGTGCAAAAAGATTGGCTGCATGCTCTGTATCCTTGAACACAAAAGAGCTTGTTCGGTAGACAGGAACTGCACGTGCATTAGAAGCGGAATCGGGCGTATGCCCGCCATGTAAACAGATTGTTTCTAGATTATTCATAACGGATGTTGGAATTTAATGGTAAGTGCACCGATAGGACAAACCATTTATACGCTGAATAGTGCTGAGACCTCAACCAAGCAACTCAACGACTTTAGATTGAATATTGGAAGCATCACGCATCAGGGATTCTCCTACAAGGACAGCAGAAGCTCCTCCTTTTTTCACCTCAAGAACATCCTTGCGCGAGTAAATACCACTCTCCGCAACTAGTACGCTACCGGAAGGTCGCCCGGATTCACGCCACAGTTTGGCCATGCGATCGGTTGTCTCCAAATCGACCGAGAAGTCTTTCAAGTTTCTATTATTCACACCCACCAGCAGGCAACCAGCGCTCATGACACGATTTAATTCTTCCTCATCATGCACTTCCACCAAAGCGGTCAAACCGGCACCTGTCGCCAATGTATGGAGAGATTTTAATTGCTGATCATCAAGGATGGCTGCGATTAGCAAGATTGCATCCGCACCATAATCGATTGCCTCTTCAATCTGTCTCGCGTCGATAATAAAATCTTTTCGCAGAAGCGGCAGATCAACCGCCTGCCGAACGGCTTTGAGGTATTCCAGTGAACCTTGAAAATAATCCACATCCGTCAATACTGATAGGCAAGTCGCGCCTGCATCCTGATAGGCTTGAGCAATCCGGACGGGATCAAAATCAGGGCAGATGACCCCTTTGGAGGGCGACGCCTTTTTGATCTCAGCGATCAATGCGACATCTCCACGCCGTGGCGATCTCAAGGAATCTAAAAAAGGTCGAACACCTCTTTGACTTAATTTGGATTTCAGATAGTTTTCGGAAGGCATATCATATTCAAGATGTGAGACTTCCTTAAATTTTGTTTGCACAATTTCGTCTAGAATACTCATGCATCTACCTCCTCGACACCCGTAATTTTTTTCAACGGACACCCTGCTCTCAGCCATCCATCTACAAAGTCATTCAATTTACCGTCCATCACACCCTGAACATCACTTGTATCAATTCCGGTTCGTAAATCCTTTACCATCCGGTAGGGCTGAAAAACATAACTGCGAATTTGATTTCCCCAGGACACACTGCCTTTTTCTCCGTAAAAGCGTTCCATGTCCTTTTTTTGCTGATCCTGTTTCAGTGCAAAAATCCGAGATAGGAGCAAATTCATTGCCGTAGCACGATTTTGATGCTGGGAGCGCTGGGTCTGACAAGCAACTGACAATCCGCTCTCAAGGTGGGTTATGCGAACTGCGGTTTCCACCTTGTTCACATTCTGCCCCCCCTTGCCTCCAGACCGAAAGGTATCCACACGAAATTCAGTAGGAGGAATCGATTCCTGTTCGGTTTCAGCGATTTCAGCAATGACGTCCACACTGGCGAAACTCGTGTGGCGCCGTTTGTTCGAGTCAAAAGGAGAAATGCGAACAAGCCTGTGAACACCGCGCTCGGCTTTGCAAAAACCATATGCGTTCTCACCCGAAATGAGCATCACCGCACTTTTGATTCCAGCGGTGTCGCCTTCAAGAATATCAGTGACATCTACCTTCCACCCACGCGATTCGCCCCAACGTTGATACATGCGCATGAGCATGTCTGCCCAATCGCAGGATTCTGTCCCACCAGCACCTGCATTAATACTTAAAATGCAATTATTTGCATCATGAGGACCTGTCAATAAGGTGCTTAATTCCAGGGCATCGTATTCTTTTCGAAAAGCTGAAATATCTTCGGTGAGATCGGCTTCGATTGTTTCTTGAACAGATTCTGGTTCTTCGCCCCCCAGCTCAAGCATTACTTCGATATCCTGCAATCGGGTCTCACCCTTTTTAAGGGGATCCAGCTTACGCCGAATTGAGGCGGATTCATCGGTAAGTTTTTGCGCAGCATCCCTATCATTCCAAAAATCTTCGCGACTCATCTGAGCTTCCAGCTCGATGAGTCGTTTGTCTAGCTTACCCTCGTCAAAGAAACCTCCGTAGATGCGAAAGTTTCTCTCTTAAAGCGACTAACTCTTCTTTGACCTGCTCAAACATAGGGAAATATTTTATGCAAACAGGGGTTCATTGACGAGTAAAAAGACAAAAATGGATTTTTCTAAAAAAAAATGACACATTATGGCCACTTCCTACGTTTAGTTTATTAGAGAGACCGTTAGTTGCTCGGTTCATCCCGACAAAACTCTCGATTTTGTCTTGAAGACTGCCCCATGAACATAACGTTTTGGTGCTGCAGACCATGGACAATCTTAAATGGACACAGCGCGATGGCGGATTTCTTGGTTGCTCCGCTGTCGCGTTTTGTGTCCGTTAACTCGCTCGCAAGTGTTTGCAAACGCTGAAATACGTTACCAAGGAGGGCCGTGATGATTCAGGTCAGCGTAACCATCAATATGCATACTTGCGGAAGTCCTCCATCGCTGAGTCAAATCCCCCACACGAAGGCATTCAACAAGGTTATGGCGAGCATACGCAAGAAGGAGATCATGGATTCTGTTGATGCTCTTTGAGGGCACCAGATAGAGTAATTCCTGTTTGAGAATGCCGAAAGCAATTAAATGCCAATCTAATAAAGCCTTATTGCTTGGGCATGCGTGACTCAAGTCGCGAAGGTGCCACTTCCACTTCATTGAGATAATGAACCTTCAAGTTTTCAAAAGCCGCAACAAGTTCGGGCCTCGATTCACCTAGATCAAATCTTTCCGAAGGGTCCGCTTGAAGGTTATAGATCAAAGGTCGGTCGTGGGTCTCGATTGGATCTCGTCCATAGGCCGATTTGGTCATGAAATGGGCTTTAAAAGCTCCCATCCGCAATGCAAATATCTGAGTCCCACGATAGTAGGCAAAATGATGCCGGACAGACTGGCTGTGTTCAAATAAGACAGGAGACATGTCATGGCCATCGATTTCAAGGCCTGCCAAGAGATTCCCCCCGGCAAGGCTCAAAAAAGTGGGAAATAAGTCAATGGTGGCAGCAAGCTCGCTACTCACAGAACCTGGCTGAATTTGACCAGGCCACCAGGCAATCGCGGGTTCCCGCATGCCACCTTCCCATGTACTGCCTTTTCCTTCGCGCAAGAGACCAGCAGTTCCACCCGCAGGGCCTTGAGTTAACCAAGGTCCATTATCACTTGTAAAAAATACCAACGTGTTCTTATCCAATCCATTCTCAGTCAATGCGCTTAAGATTTGTCCGACACTCCAATCAATTTCTTCGATCACGTCTCCGTATAAACCCCGGAGGCTATGACCTTTAAATTGTTTGGAACGAAAGAGTGGTACGTGCGGCATGGAGTGAGCCAGGTAGAGAAAAAAAGGATTTTCACGATTGGATTCAATGAATTTAGTGGCCTGACGCGTGTAGCGTCGAGTGATGGTTGTTTGATCTACGGGCTGTTCCACCACTTTTTGGTTTCTCAGTAAAGGAACGTTCCACCAATTGATGTGCGGTTCCAAACTCTTGGCAGCACCTCTCGGGGCATTGGAAACTCGGTCCATATCGTTGGAATATGGAATGCCATAATAAGAATCAAATCCATGTTCCGTCGGTAAATACTGGTGCCGATGCCCCAAATGCCATTTACCAACCGCGGCGGTAGCATACCCCTCTGACTTTAGAGCTTCAGCTATGGTCCACTCAGATTCCGGTAAACCACCCAAAGAGTCGGGGAACAGAACACGGCGACGGTCGCTGCACATGCCGCTCCGAACCGGATACCGCCCCGTTAGCAAGGCAGCCCGACTTGGGGTGCAAACGGAGGCAGCAGAGTAAAAATCCGTCAAACGCATTCCATCCGCAGCCATCTTGTCGAGATTAGGCGTCCGGATGCTTGGGTGCCCATATGATCCCAGATCACCATATCCGAGATCATCACAAAAAATCAGGACAAAATTCGGTTGGTCGCGAGCTGAGAGAGATGATTGAGCAATGAGAATGGAAAATGCTCCAAGGAAAAGGCTGACCCACATGCAGTGTAAACTATTCGAGCACACTGAGGACGATCCATGCCTAATTGGGTAATTGACAAGTGAATTCATGAGAAGGGATTTTCTCCCATCTACCCTCTAAATCGAGCTTATTTTGAGCTTTATCCTTTCATTTAGCTCAAAGCCCTGGCCGTTAGAGAAAAAAAGCCAGCACCGCCGCTTTAGATTGACACTGTAAACCCTGACTTCCAACTGGATGGCTCACCAAATCCACCAATAGCCACCATGGAAGGAAAAAGTGCCAAGGCTGTGAAAATGCCCCTCAGCAAAAGAGCTTGAGAAGACGGCTAAAGCAACTTCGAGTACCAACGCAAAAAATCGTTAACGTATAGCAGACAAAATCCTCTAGGCAGGAAAAATGTCGCCTCATCAAAACACTTCCTGATGATATCAGAAGGATGTCAAGGCCTGGGAAGAGTCAACTTTCCACCATCATTTCATGACATCATCTCCGACGCGATGAGCATCCATAGCGCAAACTCGTCAATGAATAAGGACTTTCGGAAGTGCGAAAAATTGCAATTAATCATTGCTAGAAAGGATATTTTTGTTAATTTTCCGGCTCTTTTCGCTTTTCAAAAGATATGCGAAATAAGGAAATACGATGATAACGGTCGGAAAATCCAGGACGTGAGTGCGTCTGGGTGACCACAATCACATCGAATCAAATCCCGTGTTCCGCGGGACGGTGCGGGCTCAGAAATTGACCCAAGAACCGGAAACCAATGGAAAAATAAAAAAGTGAGTCAATTAGGCGTTAAAGAATTATTGGAAGCTGGTGTCCATTTTGGTCATCAAACCCGTCGTTGGAACCCTCAGATGAAGCCTTATATTTTTGAGGCGCGCAACGGGATCCACGTTATCAATCTCAACCAAACCACAACTCTATTGCAGGAAGCCACCGACTTTCTATCCAAGATTGTGGCCAAGGGAGGTAAGGTGCTTTTTGTGGGAACCAAGAAGCAGGCTCAGGCCGCGACCAAGGAAGCAGCCACCGCTTGTGGTCAACCTTATGTTACTGAACGCTGGCTGGGCGGAATGATGACCAATCTCAAAACCATCAAAAAGTCTCTCAAACGTCTTCAGGAAATCGAGAAGATGGAGGAAGATGGCACTCTGAGCGATTACGGCAAAAAAGAGCAATCCATGCTTCGCCGTGAGGCATCCCGCATGCATCGCAATCTGGATGGTATCCGTCACCTGGACAAATACCCTGATGCCATTTTCATCATTGACCTCAAACGTGAACACAACGCGGTGGCAGAAGCGCGTAAATTGAATATTCCAATCGTTGCCATGGTGGACACAAACTGCGACCCGACCTTGTCAACGCACCCAATCCCAGGAAATGACGATTCTATTCGCTCAATTCGTGTGATCCTCACAGCGATCCAAGAAAAACTTCAACTCAGCCGAAGCGAACGACAGGCCAGCACGGCTGAATCTGCTGAAAAAGCTGCTGCAACGGAAACAGCAGAGGTAGAAACCCCGGCGGTCGTACCTGTGACACCTCCTCCGTCAGAGGCCCCTACTGCTGAACCAGAAGATCCCGAGGCTCCAGTTGCTGCTCCAGTTGCTGCTCCAGTTGAGCCGGAAGCTCCAGAGGCTCCGGTTGCTCCAGAGGCTCCGGTTGCTCCCGAGGCTCCCAAGGACGAAACTGGCGCACCAACCGCATAATCATTCTTTCCCATTCCCTGGCTTCCAGGTCAGGGAATGGCATCAACATAACGATCTGGAATAGAAACTGAATATTTATGGCAGAAATAACCGCAGCTCTCGTTGGCCAATTACGCCGTATGACCAACGCGGGACTTATGGATTGTAAAAAGGCACTGACCGCTACTAATGGCGATTTGGATGCCGCTGTGGATGAACTCCGCAAAAAAGGTGTCGCCACCGCAGCTAAAAAAGCTGGACGGGCCGCCAATGAAGGTGTCATCGCTCACTACATTCGACCTGATGGCAAACTGGGCCTCTTGGTTGAGGTCAATTGCGAGACTGATTTCGTGGCAAAAAACGATTCTTTCCGCGAGTTTTGCAGCAGCGTTGCAAAAACACTCGTTGAGGAACCACAGGCAGACTTCGAAGCGATTCGAACCAGTCAAGTCACCAAAGTGGGAGAAAATATCCAAATCGGTCGTCACTCCACACTTGAAGTTGAAGGTAGTGGAATGGTTGCCGCTTACATTCACACCGGCGCCAAAGTGGGTGTTTTGGTGGAAGTAGGAGCAGGCAAAGATGAGACAACCAGTAAGGATGCGTTCAAGAGCTTGGTCAAAGATATCACGCTCCAAATTGCAGCAGCCAACCCCACCTGTGTCAGCCGCGAAAGTGTCGATCCCGATTTGATCGCGAAAGAAAAAGAAATCGCAGCTGAACAGTTCAAGGACAAGCCTGCTCAAGCAGTTGAGCAAATCCTGAAAGGAAAAATGGAAAAGTTTTTCCAGAATATCTGTCTGGTTGACCAGGGTTTCGTGAAACAGAACGGGGATATTTCAATCAAGGAACACGTGGCATCGGCGAGTAAAGAACTCGGAGACGAAATTTCTATCCGACGATTCCTTCGTTTCCAGGTTGGTGAAACTGATGAGTAGCCTGAGCATTCCCACTATTTAGGGATACTATTTTGAACCACACCGGGTGCTTGTTACCAAGCATCCGGTTTTTTCTTCCTGTCAGTAAAAGGCACCGCTGGTTGGAATTTGGTGCAGCACACTCGTCTGATGCTTCGTTTGCGGGTAACAATCCAGCTGAGAAATGAATAACAGAATCATCATCGTAGTTAAAACAACTTGAAATCAGCCTCATTGTCTAGCAGGTTCAATAGTCAAGACTTGTAGGTTTTAGTCGCCAAGAAAGATTACCCAGAACAACTTAAATGCTTTCATGCCAGGTCAATTGAATTATCTAAATTATCAACCACATCCACCTACAAACCACTTGAAAGAAGACAGAGGGAGTCATTGGTCATTGAGGCAATCTGTGCATTGCCTGATGTTGGCGATTCTCTGCATATCGGGCATTTCTTGCGGAAAGCTGGGCTTCGGGGATAAAGATAAAACGAAGGATGATCCTTCGGAAAAACCGACCATTCCTGTAGAAGTTGCAATTTTGGGTTTGGGTCCGATCGAAAGCGTTCTCAAAGCATCCAGCAATCTGGAAGCTGAAAGCGAAGTCAATGTGCTGGCGAGAACCTCCAACCGAGTCAAGGGTTTGTTTGTTGAGGAAGGCAGTCAGGTCAAAGCAGGTGATTTGCTATTACAACTTGATGACGATATTCAAACCATTCAGGTTTCAAAGGCAAAGAACCAAGTTCTTGAATCACGCGAGGAATATGAGCGACAGAAATCCCTGCATGCGCAGAACCTCATCAGTGATCAAGTCTTCAGTCAATCCAAGTTTCAGCTTCAGCAGCTTGAACTAAACCTTCAGGACGCTGAGAGGGAGCTTGGCTACACTCAAATTCATGCTCCTATCCATGGGAAAATCACGCAACGAATGGTAAAGGTAGGTGATCAGGTCAGTGCTGGTCAGGACCTTTTCACCGTGATCGATTTTGACTCCATCGTGGCACGTTTGTATGTCACCGAAAAAGCCCTCAGCAAAATCCAGAAAAACCAGATGGTGAGAATCGAATCCACCGCGTTTCCAGGGAAAGTGTTCAGTGGTTACGTTGCAAGAATTGCTCCTGTTGTCGAATCCAAATCAGGAATGATCAAGGTGACGGTGGGTTTTCAGGATGTCGGTCCGCTTCTGCCCGGCATGTATGTCGATGGCTCAATCATCACTTCATCCAAACCTGATGCGCTATTGCTCCCCAAAAAAGGAATTCTCTATGACGGAGAACAACGGTTTATTTTTCGCGTTAAAGTAAACAATGAGGTCGAAAGGGTCCTGCTCACAGCAGGTTTGGAAGACGCTGAAAATGTCGAACCCATTTCTTTTTTGAAAAAGGGGGATCAAATCGTCATTGCCGGACAAACCGGACTCAAAGATGGGAGTAGAGTTCAATTGCCGGGTGATGCTGATGAAAACCAAAATCAGGAAATTCCAGTGACTTTGCCTCAAACATCTGACTCAGAGTCATCGAGGGATTGAATCGATTGCTCATGCCTCAGCCTGACTCAACAATAATCAAGCATTTCACAACAGATCGTCCTGTTGCGGTTTTAATGGTGTTCATAGCCGCCGTTGTATTTGGCTTTTTCTCGTTCAAACGCCTGCCAGTGACGTTAATGCCAGAGCTCAATTACCCCACCCTCACAGTCAGGACTGAGTATTCTGGAGCTGCTCCGGAAGAAGTGGAGAATGAAGTGAGCCGACCTGTTGAAGAAGCTCTCGGCGTTGTCAATGGTCTGAATGAGATCAGCAGTGTCAGCCGTGCAGGGGTAAGTGACGTTTCGCTCGAATTCGTCTGGGGCACGGACATGTCCCAGGCAGCTCAGGATACGCTTGAAAAACTGGATCAGGTGTTCCTGCCTCAGGAAGTGGAAAAACCTCTGATTTTACATTTCGATCCATCGCTTGATCCGATCATGGAACTCAGCCTTTCTGGCGAGGGGGTTCGCTACGAGGGAGAGATTGGGCTCAGGCGCTTGCGGCGTTTGGCTGAAATTCAGATCCGGAGGGAACTGGAACCAATCACCGGGGTGGCTGCGGTCAGGATTCGAGGGGGCTTGGAAGAAGAAATCCATGTCATGCTTGATCAAGAAGCCCTCAAGCGAACAGGAATTTCCATTAGAGAAGTGATTTCTCGATTGTCACAGGAAAATATCAATGTGGCCGGAGGAATGGTTCAGGAGGGACGCACTGAATACATGGTGCGCACTCTGAATGAATTTGTAGATCAAGGTCAGATTGAGGACACAATCGTCAGGCGCGATACCACAGGCGAAATACGCATCCGAGATTTGGGAACGGTTTACCGATCTCACAAGGACCGTGAAATATTGACACGAACCAACGGAAAGGAAAGTGTTCAGATCGATATATACAAGGAAGCCGATGCCAATATCGTGGCTGTTTCAGAAGCTGTCGCTCGTAGTGTTGGAAAGATTGGGAAAGGTGAGCTGTCACCGTTCATGAAGATAATGATGAAGATGAACCCTGCCATGTCATTCATGTTTCCAGAACGCATGGCGGCTCGATTATTCAAAGAAGAAGGAGCGCGCCTGGAGGTGGTAGCCGATCGGTCTATTTTCATTGAAAACAGTATTCGAGAAGTCAGGCAAACGGCCATCATAGGTGGCCTGCTGGCAGTCATTGTCCTATTCCTGTTTCTTAAAGATATTAAAAGCACCCTCATTGTAGCCTTGAGCATTCCAATAAGTATCTTGATCACTTTTGCTCCATTGAACTTATCAGAGGTCACCCTCAACATCATGTCACTTGGCGGACTCGCATTGGGAGTGGGTATGCTGGTAGATTCTTCCATTGTCGTATTGGAATCAATCTATCGCTGCATTCAGGAAGGAGACGATCTGAAGCAGGCAGCGATCAGAGGTGCGCGTGAGGTACGAGGCGCGGTTACAGCCAGCACGCTCACTTCGATCGCCGTCTTCCTGCCCATGGTTTTCGTGGAAGGTATAGCAGGTCAGATTTTTGGTGATCTGGGAATGGCGGTCGTCATATCTTTACTCGCTTCTCTCATGGTAGCCGTTTACTTCATTCCCATGCTTGCAAGTCGCTCTATTCCTGCGATTGAGGAAAAGGAACTTTCTTCGACAGTGAGCTGGAAAACATGGGAGACATGGCAAGGTTTCAGGAGTGACGTTCATTGGATGCGGTCTTCGTGGAAATGGATACTTCTACCTTATGCATTAATCAAATGCTCATTGGGACTAGCAGTGGAATTCCTGGGTAAATGCATTGCGGGCACGGTGGGTAATATTACCTCGTTTCTGCTCAGAAGATTCATTCCAATTCTTGGAAAGTTTGGAAGTATCCTTGTGAAATGGCCTTTGGTCTTCACTCAGGCAGGGATTAAGTGGCTCGTCAAAAAATACCCAAGATGGCTGGAGTATGCCTTGGACCGACCGGCAAGTGTGATTGGTATGATGTGCGGCGCTATGATTGTAACGATATTCATCGGGTTAACCCTGGAAACAGAATTGCTGCCCGAAGTAAATCAAAGTGAAATCACATTTGAAATGAACCTTCCCGTGGGAACGCCGCTGGAGGAGACTGTTCGGGTTCTTTCAAATGTGGAGTCAAGGCTGATGAAGGAGCAAAGTGAAATCAAATCCGTGTTAACTACTTTCGGATACGATATCGCAAACATCAAGAGATCCGATGAAGGGGAGCATTCGGCCAGATTCAAGATCCTCATCAATCCAGAGGACAATCCCATTGAAAGTGAAAAACGTGTCATGGATAACGTGCGCGGATTATTGGAAAAAGTGCCTGACTTAAAATTCCGTGTGACACGTCCTGTCTTGTTCAGCACACGCAAACCTGTCAGTGTTGAAATCCATGGAGACGATCTTGCTCAACTGAAAACCATTTCAGTTGAAGCGGAACAAACTCTTGGTGACCTATCGGAACTGGCCGACGTAGAGACGACTTTACGCAGCGGGGCCCCCGAAGTCCAGATCACTTATGATCGCGCTCGTCTGGCTCGATATGGTCTAAATATAGGCCAAGTCGCTGAGTTGGTGCGCGATCTCATCAAAGGAAATGAGGCGACACGATTCAATATGAAAGATCGACGCATCCCTGTCATTGCACGATTAGGTGAACAGGATCGTGAAGAAATTGAGGATATTGGCGACCTCATTGTCAATCCTGGTGAAGCTCAGCCAATACCATTGCGGGCAGTTGCTGATTACCAGATTGGCGAAGGCCCGAGTGAAATTCGCCGCATAGACGGAAAGCGGGTGGCACTGATTCAGGCCAACCTAGGCGGCGCATCCCTTGGAACAGCGGTCAAAGCAATCAGCGACACTTTGAGCAACAGTATCAAATGGCCTGCTGACATGAACTTTTTCATTACTGGCCAGAGTGAAGAATGGCAAAGAAGCCAGACCAGTCTATTGCTGGCAATGGGACTGAGTATCTTCTTGGTTTATGTGATCATGGCTTCACAATTTGAATCACTCATCCAGCCATTCATTATCATGTTTGCAGTCCCTCTGGCATTTGTCGGTTCGGTGTTGGGCTTGATCGTAACCCATACCAGTCTGTCTATTGTTGTTTTTCTGGGGTTGATCATGTTGGTCGGGATTGTCGTGAATAACGCCATCGTTCTGGTTGATTACACGAACCTCCTCCGAGCCAGAGGAATCGCTCCCAGAGAAGCCATTCTGACGGCTTGTTCTGTGAGACTTAGACCTATTTTGATGACAACGGCAACGACTGTCTTGGGCTTGTTGCCAATGGCTATTGGACTGGGTGACGGAGCTGAGATTCGCACACCGATGGCCATAGCTGTCATCTTTGGACTAATTTCTTCCACAATCCTGACTTTGATCGTGGTGCCCACCATTTATCACCTGCTTGATCGCAAGGTCAAAATGACTTCCTTAACAAGCTGACCCCATGAAACCGAATATTGAAAATTCAAAAGCCATGTCAAACCGCCTGGCAAGATTTTCACTGGATCGAAGGGTAACCGTATTTGTTCTGCTACTTTCGATCATCGTTGTGGGATTGATCTCAGCCCTCGGACTTCCAATGGAACTTTTCCCAAGGGGATATGAAACTAAATTTCTAAGCGTTTACGTTCCATGGTCAGATGCTCCAGCGGCAGAAACGCTGGAGAAGATCACCAAACCCATGGAGGAGGAGTTGTCTACGGTCAAGCATCTGGAAAGTATCAATTCCAGATCAGGTCAAAGTGGTGCGAGTGCTTTTTTGAAATTCAAATCTAAAACGGATATAGCCGTAGCTTACCGAGAGGTTCGGGACCGAATGGAACGTGCCCGTGCAAGGTTTCCTGAAGATGTGGAGCGATATTTTATTCAAAAGCATGATCCATCGGGCATTCCAGTCGCCATTCTGGGAGTTGCGATAGATCCCAGCATGGCTGATTACTATTCTCTTATTGAAAAAAAGGTCATCCTGCCCATTTCTCGAATCGATGGTGTAGCAAATGTTGAACTCAATGGCCTGCTTGAAAAGGAAGTGATTATTGAAATCGACAAACAGAAAGCGGACGCATTCGGCTTGAACATCTATCAACTCGCGCAGGAATTGGGTCAAGACAACTTCACCATGGCAGGCGGGCATGTTTTTGAATCAGATAAGAAATTTCTTGTTCGATCTGTGGCCAGTTATCAAAGCTTGGAGGATTTCCGAAACCGTCCAATCAACGATCAACTCAAACTGAAGGACGTCGCCAGGATAAGGTATGAGGAACCTGAGAAAGACTTCAGCGTAAGAGTCAACGCAAAGCCCGCAGCTGCTATTGTTGTATTCAAGGAGGGCGAAGCAAATGCGGTGGAGGTTGGGGAAAAGCTGGATGCATTACTGGAAGAAATGCGTGCAAATCCACTTTTCGAAACGATGGACATGGAGCTGTTTTTTAATCAGGGGAGGATGGTCAGTTCTTCCATTTTCAGTCTGATTGAAGGTGGAGAAATCGGAGGCCTGCTGGCTGGACTTGTCTTATTCTTTTTTCTTCGGAGGTTTCGGCTGACCATGATTGTGAGCCTTTCTATTCCTTTCAGTCTTTTGATGGCACTGATCGTCATGTATTTCGCAGGAGAAACCTTGAACATGCTCAGTATCCTGGGATTGGTGATCTGCGTCGGGCTTTTGGTAGACAATTCTGTTGTTGTCGCAGAGAATATATACAGACACATACAAGACGGACTGCCACCGCGTGAAGCATGTATTCGCGGCGCTCAGGAAATAGCACTTGCGATTACCATGGCGACATTGACAACCGTCATCGTTTTCCTTCCTGTTTCACTCGTCGAAGGTGAAGCTCAGTTCTTCCTCATGCGACTGTCCCTGCCTATTTCGGTTGCTCTCGGTGCATCACTTGTTGTTGCTCTTGTATTCATACCGCTCAGTGTGTTTTTAACATTGAGGCCACGCAAAAATGGTCCAGACCGATCTCGCGTGGTCAAGATGCATCGTTTATTTGATCGCATCCTTGAAAAGACATACCATTTTTCCATGGAAAAATGGCAGCAAATTTACCACGCCTGCCTTTCCTTTTTTCTTCGAAGAAGAATGGATCTGGTGATTTTGCTGGCATTGGTCATGGGATTATCTTACGGCATTATTTTTCGAGAAATTGAATTTTCCCCAAATCAAGAAGAAGATAGAGCCTCTTTTCAAATTGGCGTCGAAATGTCAAGAGAAGCCATATTCGAAGATACCGCTGAGTATTTTCAGGAGGCTGAAGAAATCATGAAAGCCAAAAAGGAAGAATTAAACCTTAGCGGTTTCATGATGATGCATTTTGGCCGCGGCGGAAACATTGAAGGCTGGTTGGACATGGAAGAGGACAATCAGTTAACAGCAACTGAAATGGCTAAATCAGTGCTAGAGGATTTACCCAAAATGGCCGGGGTTAAATTGCGTAGCGGCAAGGAAAGCCAGAATGAAGAGGCTAAGGGACAAACTGTGCATGTCCTCCATCTGGAAGGTGACGATGCCGGGGTGTTGGAAAAGATTGCTACTGATCTCGAACCGGTGCTGGAGGCGCTACCGGGTGTGATAGGCATACGCAGTGGACAGGAAAGATCAGCCAATGAACTGGCCCTTGTCGTGGACCGAAATCGGACTGAATCGTCAAACGTGAACCCCGAGTTTGTTGCAGGAATGGTTGGTTATGCTTTGAGAGGGCAAACATTGCCGCGCTTTCACTATGAAGGGCGGGAAATCCCTGTTCGGATCCGGTTTGAAGAAGAAGACCGGGAACGTCTCACCGATCTCTCGAATTTTCAGGTTCCCACTCGAGATGGGAATTCAGTACCACTTTCAGCGCTGACGGATGTCAAAATGCTGGAATCATCTGATGGCATCAGTCGACGCAATAAGCGCATCAACAGAAGCATCACCATCGACCTTGTTCCGGAACTAGCGAAGGAGACCCACGCGGCCATACAAGGACTGACAAATCAAATGGATTTACCCGAGGGCGTTTCATTCGGAATCAGCCAAAACGATATGTCCACCAATGAAACCATTAAAAACCTTCAATTTGCAGCTATGGTTTCTGTCTTGTTCATTTACTTGCTGATGGGATTTCTATTCGAAAGCTTTGTGCTTCCACTTTCAATTATCCTGACCATTCCACTCGCTGGAATAGGCGTGGTTTGGAGCCATTGGTTGACCGGCAAGGATCTCGATGTTCTGGGATTTGTCGGCACCATATTGCTCATTGGTGTCGTCGTGAACAATGGGATCGTCCTTGTGGATTACGTCAACAGGCTCAGACAACAAGGACTTGAACGGACAGAAGCTCTACTGAAGGCTGCAGATCGCCGATTTCGTCCGATCTTGATGACAGCCCTGACCACCATCATTGGAATGATTCCGCTGACATTCAGTGAGCCAAGCGAGCTAGGTCTGAGCTATAAGAGTTTTGGTCTGACTTTGATTGGCGGCATGACAACAGCTACGATCCTGACCCTGCTCGTTGTTCCAGTATTTTATACCTTCTTTGATGATCTGAGAGAACGAGTCATGCAAGGTTTCAGAGAATTGAATTAAGTCAATACCTGAAGCTCATGCCAAAAAATGGATTGTAGTCAGGCGCGGAATCAGTCACTCCAAAGTTGCAACCACAGTCCAATTGGGTATTGGCATTGATGGCATAGGTGAAACCAACGTTCCAAAACCCCTGCCAGTCAATCGAATTTTCAGGTGTCAAGAGTGCGGCAAATTCAGTGTAACCAGCAAGATTTCCTCTGATATCGTGCCCGATGGTCACTGTGTTGAAGTATTCGGCATCATGACCTCCAGCACCGTCGCTGACGAAATCCACTTCCGTCTGAGCACCCAGTCCCCAGCCTCTCCCCGCATCCATGGAAAATGGAAGAATGATTCCACCCTCGGTTTTACCATTGCGCACACCTGAGGCAGACAAAGGATACTTGACAAAAGGCATGATCCCCAGTGCGGTTCGACCTTGATCGTTCCCCCAAAGATTGATCTTCAGTCGCGTTGTGATATCACCAAAACCCTGTTCGCGGTTTTTGAGTCCAGTGATTCGATCCTTGGATGTCTCGATCACATGAAAATTAAAAACGGTTTGCAAGTCCACTTGGTTCAGTAATCCAATCTTGAAATTGATTCCTCCATAGGATTCACTGCGAGAATGCACATCGCCTCCCCCAGACTTATCATGATCAAAGGAAGCATTCACGAAGTCCGTTTCAATCTGGAAATGGCCTGCATCCACCGTGTAAGGAGATTCCGTCAGATCAGGCCTATCGGTTGAGAGGTCTCTCAATAAGCGGTCAGGCGTNGGATGAAACAGGTGATACTTACTTTTATCCGAAGCTTGATCAGCTGCGGTGACTAGTATTGTTGCAAATAAGGCAACAATCAAACTACCCCTTCGATTCAGAAATAACGTTTTGTTCGTTTTTGTCATGTGTGAATTAACATTTTGCACTACGGATAGTTATAATTGCATAACAATCTTAGGCAAGGCTAATTTTTGCAATTGTTAGGAATGCATGCCGAAATGGCTTGCATTGAATGCCTGTTGGGAGCGACTTTCGTGCCTTGATTGCGTTGTCAGACATTACATGGGCTCAATGGGCACTGGCCTTGTTGGGAGCTTTCAGTCTCGGTTTTTCAAAGACGGGTTTTCCGGGGTTGGCCTTGGTGAATGTTTTAGTGATGGCTGAATTATTTGGAGCCAAAGAGTCCGTGGGCTTGATCCTACCACTGCTCATCGTTTGTGACATCACTGTTTATCCGATGTTCCGGCGTTATGCGACGTGGAAACAAGTGTGGCCCATCCTGATCCCAAGTTTTCTTGGNATCATCGGCGGTTACTTTTTCCTGGGAAGCATCGACAATTCGACAGCAAGAAAATCAATAGGCCTCATCATNCTTGTAATGCTGGCCCTTCAGCTTGCACGCAGTTACAGACAGGATTTTTTGAAGAAGCTCCCTGATTCTGAAATGTTCAGATGGGGGAGTGGATTGACCATCGGTATTTCAACTATGATGGCTAATGCGGCCGGCCCCGTTTACTCTATTTACTCACTGGTGCATAAAATGCCCAAAAACGAGTTCCTGGGCATTGGTGCCCGATGTTTCCTTTTGGTTAACATCATCAAAGTGCCATTCATGACGGATTTGGATATTATCAATACCTGGTCCTTGAAAATGGATGTCTTGTTGCTGCCGGGCATTTTTGCAGGTATCTTACTTGGCAAACGATTAATTGACCATATTCCACAGGGTGCCTTCGAAATTTTGCTGTATGCTTTTTCGGGCATCGCAGGAGTCAGGTTAATTTGGTACTAGTCAACACTGGCGGTTTGCATCAAGCGAGCATGGAACTACGAGAATTGGCCGAGCGTATTCTATTCAGTCCGGAACTTTCGGTAAAATTGGACTGTCCATCAGAAATCACGGATAATGATCCCGGCTTTTCTATTGAAGCACCGATCGTACCTCACCGTAATGTTCAGCTTCAGTTTACCGAGAACAAGGGCAAGTCAGCATTCCCTGCCTTACATCATCTGGAAAAGGATTCCACACGGGCGAGAATACTTCATTATTTCACAAACCATGAGTTACTGGCAACCGAACTGATGGCACTCGTACTCCTGAAATTCCCAGAGGCTCCCAAGGCTTTCCGAAGAGGGGTGTTGAAAACATTAAAGGATGAGCAGGAACACACACGCATGTATATCAGGCGCCTCTCAGATATAGGTGTCGAGTTTGGACAGTATCGCGTGAATGGATATTTCTGGAAAATGATCGCTCCCATGCGCACTCCCATGGATTATGTCAGTCGACTCTCTCTCACATTTGAACAGGCGAATCTGGATTTTTCAAAATTCTTTGCAGGCCAATTTGGAAAAATTGGAGACGTGGATTCCAAAAAACTCCTCGAGCGGATTTACCATGATGAAATTGGTCACGTCGGTTATGGATTGAAGTGGTTCAGAAAATGGAAAAACCCGGAACTAAGCGACTGGGAAGCTTATCAAGAACAATTGGAATTTCCATTATCACCTCGACGCGCAAAGGCTGAACCATTCAATCAGGAAGGGCGAAAACGCGTTGGGTTGGATTCCGAATTCATTCACAAACTCTACGTTTACTCCAAATCCAAAGGCCGGACTCCGGGCATTTACACATTCAATCCCTTTGCCGAGCAATACATGGCCACTGGACCCGGATTCACTCCAAACAAAAGGCAGATCGGATTTCAAAAGGACCTGGAAATATTACCCGCCTTTTTGTGTCGAGC
The DNA here is from genome assembly GCA_002690655.1 of Pedosphaera sp. Taxonomy (GTDB): domain Bacteria; phylum Verrucomicrobiota; class Verrucomicrobiia; order Limisphaerales; family AAA164-E04; genus AAA164-E04. The sequence continues at coordinate 203,180 of NZFL01000015.1, read as the reverse complement.
GGATGACGTGGTCTTGCTGAACGAAAAACCCCGATTGGAATATTTGGTTTCGCTAAAAAAAGCTGGTTTTGATTTACCACAGTTTGAAACCCTCAAACAGGGACGTCTTGAAAAAACATCTGAACTACTCAAGCGCAAGGTGGGAAGTTTCAAACCTTGGGCCTGGAGCAGTGATATTTGGAGCCTTTTCACCCCACTCATNGGCAAATTGACGACCCCCCCTCCAGTAAAAGCAAAGGCATGGGAAGAAAAAATTCTACCTCTGTTCGGGAAGGATTGGAGCGCCTGTCAACTCCAACAATTCTTGGATCATTGTGGTTGGCAGGATTGGCACTGCTCACCCGATACCGTCGGTAAAGTTGCTACATCCACAGATCAAGTCCTTCAGCGAATTGAGGCACTCCGTCATATGCATTTCCATCGCCATGTAGTGAAATCCGTTTTCGGATCTGCGGGTGGGAATATGCTGCGCCTGTGGGAGCCAGAGATTTCTGAGCGACAATTAGCATGGATAAATAATGTCATCGAACGTGAGGGAAAGGTCATCATCGAACCCTGGCTTGATCGACTCTGCGATTTTTCTTTGCAGTTGGAGGTGGAACCCGGAGGAATCCGGGTTGTGGACTGGACCCACTTGAAGGTCGATGCTCGGGGTCAGTACAAAGGGACCTTGTGGCTTCCGAACTTCAGCAGAGGACTTCCAGCCAGGCTGGCTCGCTTTGCTCACGAGGGATCACCTGACAGAATGACCCGCATGTTTCAGGATCTGATCAGATTCATCAAACCGGCAGTGGAAAAATCAGGGTTTGTGGGACCATTGGGGATCGACGCAGCCATTTATTCCGACCCGAATGGTCAAATCAGGCTGAAGCCTATCATAGAGATCAATCCAAGGTTTACGATGGGGCGTCTAGCAGTGGAGTTAAGCCGCCATAATGCACCAGGCTGCCCTGGATATCTTCGCCTATTGTCGACACCCGATTTGAAGCGATCAACATTCCNTTCTTTCAATGAATGGGCTCAAAATCTGAACGACAAATACCCAGTTCACCTCGATGGCCATAAGAGAATTGAAACTGGCTCACTCGTTCTCAATGACCCTGCAAGCGCTGAAGGGTGCCTCGCAATATGGAGCGTCTCACAAAATATCTCAGATTTTGAGACGTTGTTTGAGGGTTGATAAAAAGTGAGCAACACTCTTGTCAAAGATGATGAGCTAAAGCGCGCTCTTCCGATAGATGGATCATTTGCACACGAGTAAAGGCATAAGCCCAATTGAGGGAGAGGAAAAAGATTCTTTCTGCAATAACCAAGAAGCCAAATTGCAGAAACTGGGGCAGCCCCATACGTCTATAATATATGCATTGAATACAAATCTATTCGGTCTCCGGGTTTTTCTGGTCAACATTCTCGGCTAGAGTTTCCTTTTCGCGATAACTTGCAACCACCCAATCACTTAATCGCTTGTCTGGATCTTTGGCAGCTGCTTCATCGATGATGAATTTCTTTTGCCCGGTGTTCTGTTCAATGAGTTTGAGTCCAAATTGATAATCCTTGAATCTCTCCAACCACAGATCGCGGATGGGGATGCCTTTGGTAAGAGAATGATCAATAAGACAACGCCGCCCGGCTTCCTCGATAACCATTTGAATTTCATGTGATTCCTCAAATCTTGCCACAAATTCATCCAGAATCTTACCTGCAACTTCCCGTTCCTTTTGAGATTGCTCGGCTAGCAACTTCTTAAGTTGCTCAGCCGGACAATCCACCACTTCACGCGTCACTTCAAATCGTTTTACATCGGAACTTGGCAGCTCATATTTAAAGTTCCTGAAAACTCGTTCACAAACAGTCATCAATCCTCGGGCGCCCGTTTTCTCTTCAACCGCCATTTCAGCAATGCGACGAAGGCCATCCGGCTTGAAAAGAATATCGATACCGTATGCAGCAAAATCCTGTTCATATTGCCGGATGATACTACCTTCTGATGTTTTGAGGATGTGAAATAAATCTTCCACTTCCAAAGGATTACAAACCACACGTACGGGCAGACGCCCAACGAATTCCGGTTCAAATCCAAATTCGATAAAATCTTTGGTCTGGACCTGCTCAAGCATTTCACCCTCTTTTTGATTGCCATTTCTGGAAGAGGCAAAACCAATGGTTGCCTCACTCATGCGACGACGAATGATAGGCTCCAAACCATCGAAAGCCCCACTAACGATAAACAGGACATGCTTGGTGTTGATGGTAGATGCCGCCTTTTGCCCCTTTTGTGATTCCATCATCGCCTGAATCTGACTCGCCATATCATTGGGAGAACGCACGGACACGTCTGTCTCCTCCATGAGCTTGAGAAGGTTGGTTTGCACTCCACGACCGCTGACATCACGTGAACCAGCTGAGTTCTGGGACATCGCGATCTTATCCACCTCATCCAGATAAACGATACCGAACTGAGCCCGCTTCAGATCATTGTCCGAGCGGCGGTATAATTCACGAATCAAATCTTCGACATCCGACCCAACGTAACCAGTTTCTGAAAACTTTGTTGCATCGGCCTTCACAAAAGGAACACCAATGAGATCGGCAACACTCCGGATCAGGTAGGTTTTGCCAACGCCAGTCGGCCCGACGAGGATGATATTTTGTTTGGCATAATTGGGCGCCTCTTTACCCTCCAAAGCGAGACGCACATGATGGTAGTGATCACACAATGCCACACTTAATACTTTCTTGGCCTCATCCTGTTGAATGACAAAACGGTCCAGATAAGCTTTCACACCCTTGGGGCGGTAATCAAACTTTAATAAATCCTCAACACTACTTTGCTTTGTTTCTTCGTCGTTTGCAGAGGCTGATTCCTTGTTACCAGATGCGCCCCCTCCAAATGGAGAAAACCCCATACCGGAAAAGTTCTGCTTCATAAAATCCGAAAGTTGTTTTTGAAATTCCTCTGGACTTGGAATGTCCTTCTTTTTGTCCTCGTTCTTCATTTTCTAAACTTTGACGGATGGAACTGGAATTGCAACCCCAGTGTAGAGGCTGATGCCAACCCATAAAACGTTTCTTGCGGTTCATCTTTTGTTGGAGAATAATAAAAAAGGATAGTTCACTTTGAAAAAGTGGCTTGGAAATCTTTATGTCATGGACACAACCCCAACAGTTCAAAACACCAAAAATGGCTCCCCGGCATTTATGGCTGGGCTATATCCTGGCGACAGATTGTTGAAGCTTGATAATATCAAAATAACATCGATTGAGCACCTCAGAGGTGTGATTCAGGGCTTGGTGGATCTGGAGGTGCCCGTTACATATCAAAGAGGAGAACACACTTTCACAACACCACTCAAATTGGGGAATGACAAGAAAATCGGTGCTTCGTTTACTGAAGGCGCCAATGAGGTCACCGAAGTATGGGTAAAGGATAGCGCTGGACCTGCAAAAATAGCAGGCGCTGATACAAATCAAAAATATTTCAATCCTTACCCTAAATCTTCTTTATGGGTATCTTTGTTTCGAAACCTCGGTTACCTGAGCCTTATTGCACTTTTAGTTTCATTGTTTTGGAGTGTTGATCTGATCGTTACTTCCGCAATTTTCTTTTTGATCAATATGTTTTTTGCAAATCAACTCCAAATCTCAATCGATACGCGATGGCTACTTGGTGAAACGCACAAGGTTTTGAACGAATCCAGAAAACCCGATTGATTGCGCAAAGACGGGTAGACATCCATGCTCGCCGATCAAATTTATCCCCAATCCTGCGAATTTCGCTGACTCCACTTAGACATAACTTGCTTTAGAGAAGAGGTCCGGTTTAGCTTCGTGTCTCAAGATCATGACTCGACTGCCTTTCGAACTTTTATTTGCACTGAGATATCTGCGACCAAGAAGGACGTTTGTATCCATCATCACCTTGATTTCGATCATTGGTGTTGTTCTAGGGGTGGCAGTATTGATTGTGGTCATAAGCGTGATGACCGGTTTTGATTTGCAGTTAAGAGACCGCATCATCGGCTTTGAATCTCATTTGATCGTCCGAAAACTGGGGGGCCCCATGCAAAATTATCAGCAGGTAGCCAGATTTATTCGTGATCAACCCAAGGTCACGGGAGCATCCCCGTTCATCGAAGGCCCCATCGTCATCGAAACACAGCGTGGGGAACGCTACTCGCAGATTGCAGCACCTTTTCTTCGTGGCATTGATTCGGAGACAAGCAACCAAGTCAGCGACCTTGAAAAAAGCGTGGTAGCAGGTGATTTCGAGAGCATTGATGGCAATGGCCTGCTCATAGGTTCGGCACTTGCCAATAGACTGTCGCTAAGCATCGGAGATCCAGTTGCGGTCTATTCGATGAGCTTACTGCGGGAGGTAAGAAATGTACTGAAGAAGGATCCAGATGAACAGACCACAGCACCGCTTGCCGATGATTACGTCATTGAAGGTATCTTTGACATTGGTTACTACGAATACAACGCCAACGGCATGGTGTGCTCCCTTTTCAATGCCCAAGACCTGTTCAGCCTTGGCAATGAGGCCAACGGCATTCATGTGATGCTGGATGATCCAGAAGCCGCAACAGAAATGAGGAAAACATTACTCACTCAACTGGGCCCTGAATTTGTCGTTTCCACCTGGCTGGATCGAAATAAAGATATTTTTAATGCACTGGTGGTGGAGAAGAATATGATCCGATTCCTGCTCTTTTTTATCGTGCTGGTAGCCGCCTTCGGCATCACTAGTTCGATGATAACGTTTGTCGTTCAGAAGACTCGTGAAATAGGTATGCTCAAGGCATTGGGAGCCTCATCCAGACAAGTTGTCTGGGTTTTCATGAGTCAGAGCGTTTTCGTAGGATTATTGGGAGTGTCCATAGGCCTAGCACTTGGACTTTTCGCAATCGAATATCGTAATGAATTTTTGATTTTCATGAATCAAACTATGGAGTTTTCTCTTTTCCCTGCAAGCATCTATGGCTTCGAAGAACTTCCTGCAATCGTTGACCCGAAGGATCTATGGATCATCTGTGGCGGAAGTTTGATTTTCTGTGTGTTGGCAGGTGTGTTTCCGGCATTCAACGCAGGACGCCTGCAACCTGTGGAGGCATTGCGTCATGACTGAATCTCATTCACTGGAATCAGAAACAGTTCCATCTCCTGAAATTCTTCTTAAAGGAAAGGACATCACTAAACGCTACAATATTGGCAAAAAGCAAATCCGAGTACTGCACGGCGTGGAACTAGAGGTCAGGCAAGGTGAGTTCCTTTCCATCGTAGGGGCATCAGGTTCAGGAAAAAGTACTCTTCTTCATATTCTGGGCGGGCTGGATCGCGCTGACTCAGGACAGCTGAGTGTTGCCGGTGAAGATCTTTCCAAGATGGGAGGGAACACACTTTCTCAATTTCGAAATCGATCCGTTGGTTTTATCTTTCAAGCTTACCATTTGTTCCCAGAGTTGGATGCACAGGAAAACGTCGCATTGCCTGGTCGTATTGCTCGCCGATCTATCAATGAGGTTGAAAAAAGTGCAAAAGATTGGCTTTTGAAAGTAGGGTTGGCAAAACGCATGGATCACCGCCCCTATGAATTATCAGGAGGCGAACAACAGCGGGTTGCCATTGCCCGTTCGCTTATCAACGAACCGATACTATTATTGGCCGATGAACCTACCGGTAATTTGGACTCGGAAACAGGCGCGGAGATCATGGAACTTCTTCTCAAATTAAAAGAGGAATGCAAACTGACCTTAATCATGGCGACTCATGACAGATCTATTGCCGATCGCACCGACAGGACACTCCACCTGGTGGATGGTCGCGTCGAAGAAACCACTTGAATTACTTTCAGGATTGATGGGACTCAAGTTCCTGCTGCGCAACTTCCCACTCTGAAGAGCGTGATTCAAGCAGATCAGAAATCATCTTTAACTCCTGATTGATTTCAACGATCCGAGGACCATTTTGATACGTTGTGGGTTGCTCCAATTCCACAGTCAATGTGGTTTGTTTTTCCTCTAACGAGGTAATTTCTTTTTCGATGGCATCAACTTTAGATTTATATTTGCGAAGCTTTGCAGAGCGTTTATTTCTCTCCTCTGCTTCAATACGACGCCGTTCTTTGGAAGAAATGGTTTTGGTGACAGCCGTCGCACCTCGCGAAACCACTTGAGCCTTCCCTTTGGATTCAGTTGCGCCATTCAAACGGGATTCTTCCTCCGCTCGCTTGGAGAGGTAATAATCATAGTTACCATGATAGCTTCTCAATTTCCCATGCTCAACATGCACCACATGTTCGGCTATGGATCGGATGAAATGCACATCATGGCTGATAAAAATGAGCGTGCCACTGAACTGGTTCAGAGCGGAAATCAAGGCGTCAATACCCGACATGTCAAGATGCGTCGTCGGTTCATCCATCAATAAGAGGTTAGGAGGATTCAAAAGCAGCTTGATCAAGGCAAGACGCGACTTTTCCCCTCCGCTGAGCACTTTAACTTTTTTGAAAACATCATCACCACGGAACAAAAAAGATCCTAACACAGTTCTAGCATGCTGTTCCGTAATACGTTGCTCCGTATCCAAAGCTTCCTCTATCAGGGTTCGTTCCGGATTCAATACATCAATACGCTGCTGAGAGAAATAACCGCCCTTCACCTCATGCCCTAATTCACGGATTCCTTTTTGCACCGGCATGACATCGGCGAGGAGTTTCAATAAAGTAGATTTCCCTGCTCCATTGGGACCAACCAGCACGATGCGTTTTCCGCGATCAGCTGAAAAATCCACACCCTGATAAACCTGCAAATCACCATAGCTATGATGGATATTTTCAAGACGAATGACTTTTTGACCACTACGCTTGGGTTGCGGAAATTGAAATTTAAGATTTGCTTTTTCTTCTTCGGGAGCCTCAATGCGCTCAATCTTTTCGAGCTGCTTCAGTTTGCTCTGGGCTTGGGTTGCCTTGGATGCTTTGGATCGAAATCGTTCGACAAACTTTGTTAATCGCTCGATTTCCCTTTGTTGATTTTTATAGGCTGCGCGCTGTTGCTCCAAGGCCTCATCCTTTAAACGCGCATAATCATCGTAATTACCTCGAAATCGAGTCAAGTGCCCTCTGCGCAATTCAACCGTCCATTGCGCAAGACGATTCAAAAAGGCTCGATCGTGAGAAATAAACAAGACCGCTCCCGTGTAGTTCATCAAATAATTCTGAAACCACAAAACAGAATGTAAATCCAGATGATTGGTTGGTTCATCCAGCATCAAAAGGTCGGGCTCCATCACAAGCAGTCGAGCCAGATGCGTGCGCATGATCCACCCACCACTTAATGTTTGTAGCGATCGATTGAAATCTGATTCTTTGAAGCCCAAGCCCATCAGGATTTTTTTGGCACGCACTTCCAATGTGTGACCGCCCAATTCCTCATATCGCGCATAGGCCGTACCGTCGTCATGACTGACCGCTGATGAATCATCTTCCTGATGTTCAGACAGGAATTTGCGCAAGCCGGGAATTTCCGGGTGAACGTTGACCGCCAACTCAAGTACGGACTCATCTGGCACCTCGGCACTTTCCTGCGGTAAGTAGCCGAGCGTTCGGTTCCTCTGCAAGTTGACTTGTCCATGGTCAGGCTCGATTTCACCCAGCAAAATGGAGAACAAGGTCGTTTTGCCCGCCCCGTTGGGGCCGACAATGGCGATGCGATCGCCCTCATTGATCTGAAGGTTGACTTCATCAAACAAGGTTTTTTCGCCAAAGGCTTTACTTAGACCGCTGATCGTCAGCATGAAAGGGATATGATTGTTTTTTTATTTTAGAATTAAAAGGGAAAGTCCGTTGAGGGGAGACCTTTTAGAGCCCCCTACCCAACGGACCTTTCAAAAACGAATATTGGGCACACGCAGTATCAATCGCATGTGACATTAACCGTCAAACGGTCATGATTTCTTTTTCCTTCTTTTCAAGATGTGTGTCCAGCTTGGCAATATATTTGTCGGTCAACTTTTGAATTTCCTTTTCGCCTTGAGAACCCTCATCTTCAGTGATGATACCAGTCTTGGTTTCCTTTTTAATCACATCCATGGCATCTCGCCGCACATGACGCACAGACACACGACCATCTTCTGTCATTCTCTTGACTATTTTGGTGAATTCTACCCGTCGCTCTTCGCTGAGTTCAGGAAGATTAATCCGGATGAGTTTTCCATCCACTGCTGGATTCAATCCCAGGTTCGCTTTTTGAATGGCTTTTTCAATAGAACCCACGGTAGATACGTCCCATGGCTGGATGGCCAAAGTACGCGATTCGGGCGTGGTGATACTGGCAACCTCTCGCAAGCGCATCTGCGATCCATACACATCCACAAGTAAATTCTCAACAAGGCCTGGTGAAGCTTTACCAGTGCGCACACCGGTGAATTCGCGCATAATGACCTCTTCGGTCTTCTGCATCTTTTCCTCTGCGGTCATTAAAATGTCATCTACTGGCATATCGTTTTATCCAATCAATTTGAGTGATCAATTCGTTACAGATTCTCAATACTCTTCCCCTTATTTCAGGAAGTCACCAAAGTTCCCACTTTTTGTCCCATCACGACCTTGCGTAGGTTGTTGGCTTTGAATATATCAAATACAATAATGGGCATCTCATTGTCCATGCACAAGGAAAAGGCGGTGGAATCCATAACCCGAAGACGCTTCGCAAGGGCTTCCTGATATTGGATCTGGGGATATTTCTTGGCGTCCTTGTGTTTCATGGGGTCTTTATCATATATGCCATCCACTTTGGTGGCCTTGAGAATCACTTCAGCGCCTGCTTCATTTGCCCGCAGAGCGGCAGCGGTATCTGTTGAGAAATAAGGGTTACCTGTGCCTCCGCCAAAAATGACAATCCGCCCAAGCTCAAGATGACGCAGAGCCTTGCGCCGAATGAAAGGTTCAGCAACTGCTTCGGTTGAGATGGCGGTTTGAACACGGGTCTCCACCCCTTTCTTCTCGAGGGCATCTTGCATCGCTAATGAATTGATCACAGTAGCCAACATCCCCATGTAGTCTCCAGTCACGCGTTCAATACCTTTTTGACTGCCCTGAAGACCGCGAAATATATTCCCTCCTCCGATGACAACAAGGACCTCAACACCCAGCTTATGGATTGCGACTATCTGATCTGCGAGCCCATGCACCGCCTCCGGGCAGATACCGCCCCCTTGATCTCCTCCGAGGACTTCCCCGCTGAGCTTGATTAAAACACGTTTGTATTTGGGGTTTTTTGTCTTTTTCATGTAAGGGAGTATGGATTCATTGGCCTTTGGTCTTGTCTAAGAAATACGAGTCCCTTGCAGGACTAACCCTTCACATATCAATTCAGGACTCACTCGTCAATGTTGGAGAGGAACTACTGGATAAAATTACTCATGACAAGCGCTCGAATTACAGGCTCATTATTTAGCCAGAGTCTCATTCGCAATTTCAGAAGGCTGTTTTTCGTTTCCCTCCTGGGCCACTGTTTTGCGAATCCAGCCGCCACCCAGGACAAGATCACCTTGATAGACCACACAGGCTTGACCGGGTGTGATCGCCCGCTGAGCGGTGTGCAGATCGACCCGAGCTGTGTAGCGATCAACGGGTCGTATTGTTGCTTCACACCCCGGATGATTGTATCGGATTTTGACAACCGCCCGCACAGGTGCATCGAGGTTTTCAAAAGGAATCCAATTACATCTGTCCATCACGAAAGACTGCTTGTCCAATGCTTCCACTGGACCAACAAGGACTTGATTTTTTTCCGCATCAAGTTCAAGCACATAAAGCGGATTGGGTGAAGAAATCCCAAGCCCCTTGCGCTGACCAATAGTGTAAAACTCAATCCCATCATGCTTTCCCAACACCGTGCCGTTCACATCTACAATATCACCCTGATGCGTTTCTGCCAGATTGGCTTTTGTCAAAAAACCTTTGTAATCGTTGTCTGGAACGAAGCAAATCTCCATGCTTTCTTCCTTGTCGGCGGTACGAAGCGAACAATCTCTTGCGACATTACGACTGTCATCCTTGGTCAACTCGCCCAGAGGAAACAAGATGTGACGCAACAACTCCTGTCGAAGAGAAAAAAGGAAATAACTTTGATCCTTTCTGCCATCCAAACCACGCTTCAGGAGCATGCGAGACCCATCTTCATTGGGGTGAACGCGTGCATAATGTCCCGTCGCAATCAGATCAGCACCCAGCTGCCTTGCTCGGTCAATCAATGTGCCGAACTTTAACTTTTCATTGCACATGACACAGGGATTAGGTGTGCGCCCTGCCTTGTATTCATCTGCGAAATATTGAATTACCTGACTCTGGAAATCCTCAGACTCATCAACAAGGTAATAAGGGATCTTGAGTTTACTGGAAACACTCCGTGCATCCATGACAGCTTGTGGGCCGCAGCACTTATCTTCAGCTCGTGAAACGCAATCCTGAGGCCACAGCTTCAGCGTGATTCCGATCACATCATAACCTTGTTCTATCAAAACCGCAGCAGCCGCGGAGGAATCCACACCTCCACTCATACCAACTACAACCCGTTTTTTAGAATCTGAATTCATACTCATTTGGAATACTTAAGATGTCGAACCTCATCATGGTTCCATTAATGCCAAATTAGAGATTGTATCCATGTATGAAAGAAAAAACTCCTGACAGGCACATTAAAACTGAGGAAATCATGCAGATGGCTCACAGTCCTGAGTAAATGATTTCAAAAGCAAGTAGCGCATGGCCGGAGTCACGCGCATTTACCCAGGACCCGTCTGCCTGCTGCAGATCCATTAACCGCAAGGCCAGCATATGCCTCCAATCCTTCCCGGAAGAGGGCCCATCCGGCAAATCGGTCAGTTTAAAGGCAGACCATGCCTTGGCCATGCAAAGGTAATAGAAAAACAGTTCTCTTTGGCCAAGCCCAGGATTTTGCTTCAAGGTGTAATTTCCGATCAACCAATCTTGCGTCCCCTCAACACGTGGATCTGACAGCTCCACATCCATATACAAATACGACAGCAGACCGGCAAAACCATAACTACCAGCAGGGAGAGTCCACTCTTTATCAATCTTCGAAGGAGTCGACGGGGCTGGCAGGGCTGGTAAACGGGCCATGAAGCCACCCCTCATAGACTCAAAATCTGCAAACTGAGTATTTCTGGAAACTGAAACAGGGTATTGGTATTGGCCTAGAAAATGAAGTATGGATTCTCTACCAGATTCTAGGAATGCATCATGCGATTGACCGTATAAAGCCTGAGTAAAACACAATGCCTCCAAACCATGCATCATGCTCAAAAGCTGGGATACACCGCCCGAATCCAAACCCAGAGTATCCGCCATCTTTGTATCGCCCTCGCTTTGGCCGGCCATAACCTCTAGCTCCCGCATAATAAAGTCACGTGCGTTTTTTATCGTCTCTTCCTGCGATGCATGCGGCTTCATCAACAAGGCCAACATGGCACTTGAAGTATCTATAAGACGCCTTGAATGGTCGGTGTATATGCCTCCATTTTTCTGGATACATGAATTTAAATACCGATAGCCTTCTTCAATGACAGGCATTTTTATCCCGGCATGATGTTCCTCAGGATCACGCTGCAGTGCCATCAATGCATTGGCGGTAGTGGAGAGCTGATCAGCACTTACCCAGAATCCGGAAGCATCCTGATGTTCAAGCAACCACTGATTACCACGATCAATACTGCGGGCAACCTCACGTCGAAGAGAGTCATCCACTGCTTTTCCGGATGCTGAGAAGGGTAGATTTTGAGATACCACTCGCGAATGGAACCCCATACAAAGAACCAGGGACAAGTGGGGAATTAACCTGAAAATCAAAGTGATCATTTCCTTGCCTATTCCAGACGATCGAAAAGAGTGTAGGCGTTAGTAAACGTCCGGGCTTCCTTCTCTATAATAGCCCAGTCACTCGCTTGCACCGCACCCGCCGGAAATAATGGGGAACCCAATCCAAAGGCGTCTGCCCCCGCTTCCAAATAAGCGCGCATCCGTTCAGCGCTCACTCCTCCGGTGGGGGCAATCTTTACATTGGGCAAGGGAGCCTTGATCGCATTGACGTATTTCGGTCCAAGCGTCTCAGCTGGAAAAATTTTGGCAGCCAGTGCTCCTGATTCATGAGCTTGATAGATTTCGGTGGGAGTGAACGTGCCGGGTATAAATGGAACTCCTGCCTCCTGACATAATTGGATAACAGCTTGGTTTAGATTGGGCATCACAACGAAGCTGGCACCTGCTTCCAGGGCTTTTTCCAGGCGCTTTTTACTAGTCACAGTACCAGCACCAATCTGCATACCACTTCCTCTGGCCGCGTCAGCAGCGCGTCGAATCTGGTCCTCTGCACCAGGCGTGTTCATTGTGATTTCTAAGGTACGTAATCCCCCCCTGCCAATTGCCTCAACGATGGGGGCCACGGATTCAAGGGAGAAACCACGCATAATAGCGATAAGTGGCATCTGCCAGAATGAGGAAGTATTGAATGGAGAAATTTTAGACACGTGTGAACAAAAGTTTATACCGGTAAATTCGCATGTGATGGCAACAGTAATCGATGCCCCAGAGATGAAGCTAAATCCATGTCTTCCGCCAACACACGGCTGACTCTCTGCTCGACACCGAGAATTTCGGCCGCTTTTGAATATAACTCACCAAAACGACTTCCCGCCGCAACCAGAATGGGCAGGTTTGATGCACGCCGTTTGATGAGTTGACACCATTCTTCTCCAATCAAAAGCCCCATCAGAAACCAGATAGTATCCGTATTTGAGGCATTTTGTAAGACGCCTCGGGTTCGGGCTTGGAAAAGATTGCCCAGGAGTCCCGATTGACTCACGGTCGCTACGCCTGATTTGAATGCATCATTCTGGGATTCAGTAATCATTTTGAATTTTTGATCAAATACAGTTTTCAGATCGGCAGTTGCGTGAAGGATACTATGACGTCCAAGCAAATCCAATAATTCACCTGTCATGAAGGTCTCGATGGATACGATTTCTCCTCCTGCAATCAGAACATGTTTGGAATGTGTCCCGGGAACGATGGCCACGCATTCACTTAACAAGCCTCTGTATTTTTCCAAGGAGAAGACTCCCATCAACTCAGTTTCTTCACCGCGCATCATTTCAGTCCCGGTTTGAATACCAGAGATCAACTGACATTGAATACGTCTACCCGTCGTACTTTTTATTTCTCTCCCCAGTATCACCGACTGGGCTCCATTCAGGGGAAAGGGAACACGCGCATAGGGGACTTCAACCCAGCCGATTGATGAGGTCGTCATACCTGAAAGCATCATCGTTATCGTATTATCTGAAAAGCCAGCTTCATCAAGCAGTTGGTTACACTGAGCATCCAGAAAAGATTCAAAGAATGTGTCGCGAGAACCTTGATCTGATGAACGGCTCTGAAGAAATACTGATTTCACTCCAATGTCCTTCTTTGTTTCGCAAATCACCTTATTTGACCGAGCATCCATCAATCTCAGGCGAAACGAAGAAGTTCCCCAATCACAGCTGAGGAAACAATAAGACTGTTGAAATGGTTGAGATGAAGTGTTCATTTAATAATCCACATGACAAGCGGCAGGAGGCTTTTAACAAAATCGCATTGCCACGAACTTGGCCCTTGGATACTGTTATCAGCGTATTTCCAATGAAAGCAAAAAACATGCCCCTGATCGGACTCTCCCATAAACACGCATCCTGCTTCTTCGGTGGGGTTCTTTCTATTACATTTCTTTTAAGCTTACATGGTTCGTGCGCACAGATCATGCTTTCGGGCAATGAGAATAAGATAGATTTGAACCCTGGCGCTGCTGTCGTGGTGACCGATGCGCAACCCGATTCAATTTCAAAACTGGATTTCAGGACGTTTCCGCCCACGGTCGAGCATGTCATGAATGTCCCAAACTCAGTCATCGGGCCACCCTCCAATATCGCAATAACGCCGAATGGCAAGCTGGCTCTGATTGCCAATTCACTGAAGATTGATCCGCAAAATAAAAGCGAGTGGATTCCAGAGTCGTATATCCACCTGATGGACTTGACTACCCCGGAGCCGAAGATCATTGGAAGAGTATCGACTGAGGCTCAGCCTTCAGGTATTTCAATCACGCCCGATGGAAGGATAGCCCTCGTTGCAAACCGAGCCGCGGGCAGCATTACTTCCATCAAACTTATTTCAAACGATTCTACGAAAAGGGCAGTAGTCATCGAGCATGTGAAGGTTTGCGAATCCGAACTAAGCCTTTCAGATGTGGCTATCGGGCCCGAGGGCTCAACTGTTTTGGCAACTGTTCAAAAAGGAGGATACCTGGCTCAACTTGAGCTTAAGGATGGGGCACTGACTACCACTGGACGCAAATTCTCGGTTTATGGGCAACCCTACCGCGTCGTGATTTCCCCTGACGGCAGATTTGGGATTACTGCAGGAGCGGGCTCTGGTGATCCAATCGATCCTGATGCTCTGACCATCATAGACCTTCAGGCCAACCCACCGTCAGTCACTGATCATATCACTATTGATCCCGTCACTGAATCTCTTGAAATCAGCCCAGATGGCAGACTCATCGCCGCCGTATGTATGTCAGGTTCAAATTTATCAGCTCAAGATCCCAATCGGACGGAATTTGGAAGCATGGTCATCCTCAAACGCACCAGGGAAGGATACAAGGTAAGTCAGCGGTTACCAACAGGACGGATTCCAGAGGGCGTTGCATTCACCTCGGACGGAAAATATCTGGCAGTTCAATGCCATCCAGCCAGAGAAATCTGGGTGTATAAAATCCGAGGAACAAAAGTCAGTGACACTGGGCACCGAATCAAAACCCCGGGGTTCCCCTCTTCATTACGTGCCTCAAGTCCTTGATCAAAAAGATAAGTCTACAGCTTGAGATAAAAGATCGATCAAGGCCAAGCGTCAGGCGACGCCTCTTTGACTCGCACGCATGAACTTCGCAAGCAGGCTGACTTCAGGGCAGTCCATGAAGTCCCTCTCTAGTTGTTCAATGGCATTTCCGGTCGACAAACCGGATCGGAAAAGTATTTTGTAAGCCTTCTTTAGAGCCTGCTGTGCATCGTCTGAAAAACCATTTCGTTCGAGACCTATTTTATTGACGGTCTTGCTTCGTGCAGGGTTGCCATCTGCCAACATAAATGGAGGAACATCCTGGACGACTTTGGAGCAACCTCCGATAATGGCAAACCGGCCTATACGACAAAATTGGTGAACGGCCGCAAGTCCACTGATGACGACATTGTCCTCCACCTCCACATGACCTGCCAGAGTGGCGACGTTCGACATGATGATATGACTACCAAGGGTAACATCATGCGCAATATGAACGTATGACAACAGACTGTTGTCCGAACCAATTACAGTTGCGTCACCATCCCCCGTTGCACTGTGGATAGTAACATTTTCACGAATGGTATTGCGGTCTCCGACATGAGTCCAAGTGGTGCCACCTTTCCATTTCAAATCCTGAGTCCGCGTTCCAACAGCCGTAAATGGAAAGATCTCATTTTCTTCCCCAATCGTGGTGTGTCCGTCAATCACAACATGCGAGTGCAATCGATTTCGAGGTCCCATTTTTACGTGCTCACCTATCACACAAAAAGCACCGATCTCACAGTCGGCATCGATCTCGGCAGCAGGATGAATGATGGCAGAAGAATGAATCATGAATAGTTCTAATGCTCGGGATCAGGCTTTAGCCATCATGAATGTGACAATACCCTCGCTTACCGTGTCGCCATTCACCGAACAAACACCTTTAGCTTTACCGATTTTCCCACGACTCTTCATTACCACCACATCAATGACTAACATGTCCCCGGGCATGACAGGCTTACGCCATTTCACAGATTCAGCCGCCATAAAATAGGCGATCTTACCCCAGTTCTCAGGTTTGTTCAGTGTCAGGATACCTGCAACCTGTGCAATCGCTTCAAGCTGTAAAACACCGGGCATAATTGGGTGCCCTGGGAAATGGCCCTCAAAGTAAGGTTCATTGATTGTAACATTTTTGATGGCTTGTATTTTGTTCTCTTCCATCTTCGTCACACGATCCACCATCAGAAAAGGATACCGATGCGGTAGAATCTTTATTATTTCATTGATATCCAAAGAGGTAGCATCCGCAGGAATGGGAGGGGGCAATTCTTTTTCGGGTTCAACGATAGCCTTGGTTTCCACAGCAGGAGGAGTGAATGTTTTGGTGGGGACTTTGGGTTTCTTTGCAATGGCTGACAATTGTCTTGCAAGCTCACAGTTCACTTTGTGACTTGGCCTTATAGCAATGATGTGAGCCTGAATAGGACGTCCAATCAGATAGAGATCACCAATGATATCCAGAATTTTATGCCTGACAAATTCATCGCTGTAGCGCAACGGTTCATTTGTAAGAACGACGTCATCACGAATGATGACAGCATTCTCCAGGCTTCCACCCTTGATCAAGCCATTCTTGATCAAGAATTCGATCTCTTCATAAAAGCAAAATGTGCGTGCTTTTGATATCTCGGTTTCCCAGGTTTCCGGGTTGACATCGGTAGAATAATATTGAGTGAACTGACCTTTGGCATCCGAGCTGGTACAACTGATTTTAAATCCATCATGGGGGAATACCGACAGGATCGAATCACCAACCTGCACTCCCATGGGTTCGGTGATTTTTAATGGCTCCCTATTTTCCGCTTGAAGGGAAAGTCCGGCTTTATTCACCATCGCACAAAAATCGTGCGCGCTCCCATCTCCGATGGGAGGCTCGTTCGCATTAAGCTCCACAACAGCATTATCGACACCCATCCCAGAGAAAGTGGAGAGCATATGCTCAACGGTGTGAAGCTTGATATTCCCCTTGGAGAGCGTCGTGGAACGGGTAGTGTCACTGACGTTGTCAATATTCGCCTCTATCTCAGGATTACCCTCCAGATCAACGCGGCGAAAACGTATCCCCGAATTTGCAGGAGCTGGAAGAATACGGGCGGTCACCTTGTTGCCGCTGTGAAGACCCGTTCCACTGAACTCTACGGATTCACTAAGTGTTTGTTGTTGATGCACGTCTTTCATTTAACAATTCAGAAATATATAAGGCAAGCTACCTTCGGTCTAAGGAATCTAGATATGTAAAAGGCGGACCCGAAGGCCCGCCTGCATGAATGTTTTGGGAACTCGCATTGAGCAGCCCTGAATGCTTCAATCCTCCGATTCAGAGGATGCTTCAGGGGATGCTTCAGGGGATTCAGCGTCAGGCTGGCTATCTTTTTCCATTTCCTTATCGCGATCTTCCATGGCAGCCTTACGGGATAGCTTGACACGACCTTTGTCATCAATACCAAGAACTTTCACCCAAATTTCATCGCCCATCTTGACGATATCATCGGTCCGCTTGACTCGGAAGTTGGCTAATTCACTAATGTGACAGAGACCATCTTGCCCAGGAAGCACTTCAACAAATGCTCCGAAATCCTTGATAGAAACAACTTTGCCTCGATAGGTCTTACCTACTTCAATTTCAGCGGTAATGCCATCGATCTCGGACATTGCAATATTTAAGCCTTCTTCCGATACGGAATAAACTTTGACGGAACCATCATCCTCGATGTTGATTTCACATCCTGATTCTTCAACGATACGCTTGATGTTCTTGCCACCAGGACCAATAAGAGCACCAATCTTGTCAGAATTGATACGGATGGTCGTAATGCGAGGAGCATACTTGCTGAATTCCTTACGGGGCTCGGCCAGTGTTTTGGCCATTACATCAAGGACAGCACTACGAGCTTCCTTGGCTTTCCCGAGGGCTTCTTCCATGATGCTCAGTGGCAATCCGCGCAGTTTGAGATCAAGCTGAAAACCGGTGATTCCAGCTTCGCTGCCGGCAATTTTGCAATCCATATCACAAAATGCATCTTCCCAACCAATGATGTCAGTCAGGATCTGATAGCGATCAATATTATCCGATGCGTCCGTTTCGGTGCAAATACCGATACTGATACCCGCCGCAGGACTTCTAAGAGGAACACCTGCATCCATCAAGGCCAAGGAAGCACCACAGACCGTTGCCATGGAAGATGAGCCATTGGATTCAGTCACTTCACTAGTGATACGAACCGCATATGGAAACTCTTCTTTGGGAAACAATGGTTCAATGGAACGCTCAGCTAGAGCACCATGACCTATTTCACGACGACCAGGACCAGAAATACGACCAGTTTCTCCCACTGAGAAATTAGGGAAGTTGTAATGTAACAGGAATTGTTTCTCCTCTTGACCGCCAGCGTAGGCATCAAAGGTTTGAGAATCATCCAGCGTTCCAAGAGTCGCTGAAGCCAGAGCCTGAGTTTCTCCGCGAGTGAAGAGGGCAGAGCCGTGGGCACGGGGCAGAAGGCCCACTTCGGAATCGATAGGGCGGATGTCATAAAAACTACGGCCATCCAAGCGCTTGGAATCGTCCAGAATCAATTTGCGAACAGCTTCTTTTTGGATTTTGTAGAAAACGTCCGAGAGAACAGGGCCTGTCACAACATCTTCACCAAATTTTTCTTTGAGATTGGCACCCGCTTCGCTGGTAATTGATTTCCAGCCTGCCTCACGCTCTTTTTTGGCAGCAATGGTCAGTGTCGGAATCACTTTGTCGCCAATCAGATTGCGGGCTTCGGCAGTGACTTCCTCGGGAACCGTCATGGTAACGATTTCTCGCTTGGGTTTGCCAATGGATTCACGCCAAGCTGTTTGGGCTTCTATCATGGGCTGGCAGGATTCCTGTCCAAACCTCAGGGCTGCCATGAAATCGGCTTCAGTGATTTCATCAGCGCTTCCTTCGAACATCACAACGTCCGTTGCATTACCAACATAAATCAGGTCAAGGTCGCTTTCTTCGCGCTCTGTGTGAGTGGGATTGGCAACAAACTCGCCGTTCACACGTCCCACACGGACGGCACCCAGAGGACCTGCCCAAGGGATATCGCTCACGGTCAAGGCAGCAGAAGCGCCGAGAATACTCATGATGTCGGGATCATTCTCACCATCAGCACTCAAGAGGATCGTCTGGACCTGAACTTCGTTGAACCAACCTTTGGGGAAAAGCGGACGAATCGGACGATCCGTCAAACGGCAGGTGAGGATTTCCTTCTCGCTGGGACGACCTTCACGTTTGAAATAACCGCCGGGGAATTTACCCGCGGCTGAAGCTTTCTCACGATAATCAACCGTCAGAGGGAACCAATCCTGACCATCACGAGAGTCCGTGGCGGCTACAGCCGCTACAAGGATGATAGTGTCGCCCATTTGGACGGTGACGGCGCCATCTGCTTGACGGGCCATTTTTCCGGTTTCAAGGATAATTTCCTTGCCGCCTACTTTGATCGTAGTTTTTTCAGACATAAGTTTGCGAAACACAAGAGCACAAAAGTGCACTGATATCTCATTGATGCCCGCTGTTCCTGAGGAACTTCTTTCAATGCCCTGCAGGGAACTGGGTGTTGAAAGAAATTTCCCTGGCTCAACGGGAACTTGATTTCATTTATGAAGCGTGGTTACTCGAGATGTCGACAGCCAGCTTGTGAACGCTTCTCCCACAAATCAAGGAAGGCAGGTAAACCTGTTCCTGCCTGTCGACACTATTAAAATGTTACGGGAACTCTTGGTTACCTCGGCGATAGGGCCTAGCGACGCAAGTTCAATGACTGAGTCAATGCAACGTAACGCTTGTGGTCAGTTTTGTTGATGTAGTCCAACAGTCGGCGACGTTTGGAGACCATCATCAACAAACCACGACGGCTGCTGAAATCCTTGTTGTTAATCTTCAGGTGCTCTGTCAGAGAAAGGATTTTCTTGGTAAGGATAGCGACCTGAACATCTGCAGAACCAGTGTCCTTGTCGTGTCGTTGATAAGTTTCGATTGTCTTTGATTTTGCTTCCATACAACTTCTTGGCTAAAGCCTTTTTTTAAAAATACAGGTTGCGAAGTGTAGTGCCCAAGGCAAGCCTGTAAAGGAATTTTCGATAAATTTTCCTTTGCCTAGAGGGCACTTGGGGACAGGTTAGGGGTAATTTAACGCAGGACAATCAGAAAAATGGCATTCTCCAACGAACTTTCCCTCACTCTCCGCCTTTTCCTGAAAGCTTACCGATGGCGCGAAATAAACCCAACACCTTGGTCCCCAGCGAAGAAGCCACTGTCTGAATGCAAACTGGCTATCGGTTCAAGTGCTGGATTCGTATTACCGGGCCAGAAACCCTTCGATGATGGATTCAAGGGGGGGGATCCAAGCTACCGATGGGTTCCCTCCGGTTCGAAAGTCGAAGAGTTGATCGAAACTCATCGCTCCCAATCCTTCGACCACTCAGGGCTGGCAAAGGACCCGAATCTCGGCTTCCCGCTGGATCGCCTGAGAGCACTTGAAAAATCAGGAATATTTGGAGAACTTAATAAACGCCACGTTTCATTTATGGGATCCATCACCGCACCGGGACGCTTCATTGCAAAATCAGCACCGGGATTTGCTCAGGAGCTTGTTGAGGATGAAGTGGATATCGCCCTGCTGGTCCCGGTCTGACCCATGTGTAACCAGACCGTGAGTCTGGCCGCAGCCGAATTGGAAAAACGAGGTATTGCAACGGTAACGCTTCAGTTCATGAAAGAGATTGCTCTTAAAGTAGGGCCACCCCGAGCTCTATGGGTCCCATTCCCTCACGGTTTTGCCTTGGGCAAGCCCGGAGACCATGCTGGGCAACAAAAGGTCTTGATGGCGGCCCTCTCGCTTCTGAGCCGTAAAGATATCTCTCCTCGTCATTTAGAGCTATACGAGACAAATTAACGCAACTTTGCCTGCTTTCTATCGAAGAAACTCAATATTCACACAATTTTTAGGTTTTTGGCCACTGAGAATACGCTTCAATTCCATTGCGGCTTTCGTCCTCATTTCAAGCAGTCCGGCATCAGAATAAAAAGCTGTATGAGGAGTCACAATCAAATTGACAGGAGGCTGTGTGTCTTCTTGCCATAATTGAATGAGAGGCATATCACTACGGGCTGGCTCTTCGGGTAATACATCAATTCCAGCTCCGGCAATACTGCCCTCCCGCAATGCAACAGCGAGAGCATCCGTATCTACAACCGCACCACGCGCTGTGTTGATGAGAATGGCTGTGGGTTTCATTAGGTCCAACGCTTTTCCGTCGATCATTTGCCTGCTTTCTTCCGTCAAGGGAGTATGGACTGATACGACGTCGCAGGTTCTGAGTAATTCCTCAAGTTCCACCAAAGGAACTCCTAAGAGCTTGTCCGTACCAGCTCGCACATATGGGTCATGGGCAACCACGTCCATCCTCAATCCCTTGGCTCTAACTGCAGTCGCTCCACCGATGCGTCCAAGCCCAATAATACCCATTTTTGCCCCAGCCACACGGAAAACAGGCTGAATGGCTCTCATGTCCCACGGGTTTAATGAACGCCGTATTGAACGCTCTGCTTTGATCAGCCCGCGATTACAGGCTAACATCATGGCAATCGCATGGTCAGCAACTTCATCCACACCATAATCGGGCACATTGCAAACGTATATGCCCATTTCTCCTGCGGCTTTTCGATCGATGTTATCGAAGCCAACCCCACATCTAACAACCGCCCTGCAATGGTGCAGTTCCTGCAGGACCTCGCGCGTGATCGAGACTTCATGACAAAGGATCAACCCATCGGCATCTGTTAGTTTGCCAAACAATTCCTGTGTGCTTTTGGCCAGCAAACACTCTACCTCGGCTACACCTGCCAACACCTTGGATTCAATCTTGGCAGGTGGTTCCAGATAATCTGTTATGACGACACGTTTCATGCGCACATGCTGCATGAGCATGAATAGTTTGACAACCAGCTATGATCTGGAAGCGCAAAACTCTGTTAAAAACAAATAAATTTGACCTGCATGTTCCGGTCAACTGCATGCCAGCCTTAAAATGGACATCACGCAATTGTTGGTGATAAATGCACCAGAGAGGACAGTTTTTTTGATGCACGACGCTATGCTCAAGGAGGCGATTATAGTGATTCAAACCCAACGCGATAATCTAATCCATACCTCGAAGGTTCTTTCTTGGATCCAAATCAACCCTTCTTCAAAAATGTAATTCGAATTTATTTTAAGGTTCAGGAAACTGAAAAAAGCACCCTGAAAGTAACAATGATTACAATATAACTTGACCCCATAATCGGGACTTCTAGCATGGGCTTTTGTAAACAATGATGATGGATGCTGTCTTAACTCTAGAGGATGGAACGATTTTTCGAGGAAAAGCGTTTGGCGCCAGGACTTCCCTTTGCGGCGAAGTCTGCTTCAACACTTCCATGACCGGATATCAGGAGATCCTGACAGATCCTTCCTACAAAGCGCAAATCGTCACCATGACCTGTCCCTTGATCGGAAATTACGGTGTGAACAAGGTCGACATAGAATCCTACAAACCTCATTTATCCGGCTTTGTCGTGAGAGAACTTTCGCCCATCGTGAGCAATTGGCGAGCGGACACGGATCTCGACACCTACCTTAAGGAGAATGGTATCCCGGGCATCGAAGGGATTGATACTCGTGCTTTGACAAAACGATTACGAGTAGAGGGCGCCATGAACGGGTTCCTTTCAACAGAAGATATTTCCAATACTGATGCAGTGGAGAAAGCCAAAAACTGGCCAGGCCTTGCAGGTGTCGATTACGTTAAGGAAGTTACCCATCAAAAAGCTTTTGTCTGGGACGAAGATGATGAGCAAAGTGCTGATTTTCGTTTGGTCAATGACAACGAGAAGGGAGACCCTCGAACAGCCTCGCAGCCACTGCCTGATGCCGACATCAATATTGTGGCTCTTGATTTCGGTATGAAGTATAATATATTACGCCGGCTGCGCCAAAATGGATTCAGAACACACGTCCTTCCTGCAAATACTTCAGCAGATGCAATTAAATCTTTGAACCCTCAAGGCGTTTTCCTGTCAAATGGACCAGGAGATCCTTCAGCGGTGGAGTATGCTGTCAAGACCGCAAGGTCACTCATGGACCATGGCTATCCGATGTTTGGCATTTGCCTCGGCCATCAGATTCTGGGCCAGGCGATGGGGGGAACCACTTTTAAGATGAAATTCGGACATCGAGGCGGCAACCAACCCGTCAAGGACCTCGATACTGGATTGGTCGAAATCACTTCGCAGAATCACGGATTCGCGCTGGATGCATCGTCAATGGGATCCGATATCGAAGTGGATAAAATCAATTTGAATGATCAGACAGTCGAAGGGCTGAGGCACAAAACCAAGCCGATGTTCAGTGTGCAGTACCACCCGGAAGCCTCCCCCGGGCCGCACGATTCCTCGCCACTGTTCGCGAGGTTTCGAGAAACGATTGGAAGTAAAGGGAGCTGAAGTATTTAAATAGATAACCCAGAAAACGGTTTGACTTGTGACTTATCCTCGGGATAATAGCACTGTCAACCACACCGAATATGGCCAAACTTGTCGTTATAAGCGAAGGATTTACGGGGAAGACAGTGGAATTGAAGGCGGACAAAATCACGATTGGCCGTTCAGAGGATAACTCTTTTCAGATAGCTGAAAATTCGGTGTCGAGCCGCCACTGTGAACTCCAGCTCAAGGATGATATCCTCCACATCAAGGATCTGGGCTCCACAAATGGAACCTTCATCAATGATAAGAAAATCACCGGAGGCACACTGAAGCCTGGACAGGTATTGAAACTCGGCTCCATTGAGTTGAGGTTCGCTGGTGATAAGGGCCGAGATTCAAGCTCAGTCGCAGTGAAAACAGTGTCTCTTCCCCAAGGAGGCGTCAAGTTGGATGACCTTGAAAAAGGGTCCCAAGGAGTCAGCAAGGATGACAAAACATTCACTAAGAAGAGCAACAAGGTGAACAAATTGTTCATTCTGGTTGGAGCCATCGCCACCTTCATACTGATCGCGTCAGTGGTGTTTGCAATGAGCAAGCTGAAAGGGCAATAAATCAACCCGTTTTTAGAATAAAAAGCCTCACTGTTACCAGTGGGGCTTTTTATTTGGATGACTTAATGCTGCTTCAAAACGATCGGTTGAATCCAAGCGCATTCCACTTCTCCTTCTTTGTAGGGATTGATCATGCTTTTGCTTGAAACCACTTTGGCTCGAACGTAGATTTCATCTCCCTGGTAAGTGTAGGAAGGTGAAATACCATCTACTTCAGCCAAAACAGTTCCTATCGAGTCACTGTAGCGATGTGTCACTCGAACGGGATCTCCGTTACCAGCCCGATAAGGTTCATGAGCTGGGTCAAAATCCTTGCGAGTTCCAATGAAGTAGGTTGTGTAGTGCTCATCGCTTGTTTGTTCGATGGATAACTCGATCCCCTTGACATCATGACTGATTTCATTGATCACTACACCCGATGAAGCATAAAAATCACCTACCTCCATGGCGCGGATCAAATGCTCCGGCGTCAGATATCTGGAGCGAACGACAACCCACCCCCGACCCGGATTACTCTTTCCGATAGCTTCATCGTGGTAATTGTGGGCATCATCAGTCGCTATTCCATACATGACGGGCAGATCGAGTACTCCGAGCCGCCAAGTCAAAACAATATCCCAAAAACGCTCCAAACTTGCGTGCGTTTCATCCCCTTCGTTTCTGACTGAGGGGTGACCGTTGTACACCTCAAAGAATTGCTCCCCCTTCAGCTGCATGAATTCCTCAGCAGTCACAGCCCATCCAAAATTTGGATGATTGAGGTGCGGCATCATGGGCTGTCCGGTGGCTTCACGCTGTGCGAGAATGGCGTCAATATTGTTCTGCATCACTTCCAACACGGAATCCCCGCCTTGAGGCTTTAAAGTTTGCTGTGGATGAGTGACATTGATGTGTATGGGAGCTGTTAAATATCGGTCCGTGACTTCTTCACTTTGAACGATGAGAAATCGCCCGGTTTCATCAAAAAGCGGGCGATATTCGGAGAGAGGTTTCAACCTGACCTGAAGCTTTCCCTCCTGCACGCGGGTGTCGACCCAATCAGCCCCCCATTTGGCGACATACTTTTCATATGCGTCGGCTTTTCCAGCATTTGATGCCACACCGGACCAGCGTTCACCGATCTGAATGACATTATGGTCGGAGAGAACGGCGAAATGATATCCTCTGGATTTATACCAATCCATGATCATCTCTGGATAATCATCACCATCGCTCCACAAGGAATGCGTGTGAAGATTCCCCTTCCACCATCGAGGTTCCGGTTGAGCGGTGATGCACAGGGAAGCCTGAAATTGCGATGCAATGAAGACGAATAGAAGTGATCTTAAGTAAAAGCCCGTGTGCATTCTGACGTTTATAATTAAAACCGCTCGGACTTGCAAAGACTAATAGAGAGCATCCACTCCAAGAAATTTGGTGCATTTGCAAATGAATAAGATATGGTGACCATATCTAAAGGATGATAATCATGATAAAAGCTAATATATTCTTCAAAAACTGCATGGCAGTTTGGGCCATGATGGCCATGCTCCAGACCTCATTGAACGCTTTCGCAGACGAAGCAGATGACCTCTGGAAAAAGGTTGAATCCTCAAGTCAGGTGAGGCCCTATCCTACTGAATGGCAAACCACACAGCCTTCTCAGGAGGAGGTTGCTGCGTTTCAAAAAGAAAACGGTAATATGGCCTTCGAGGCGGCAACGCTGGCGCGTGAGTTGATCACCAAATTCCCAGATCATTCGAAAGTGAAAGATGCTCAAGCATCCGAAAAGCAGATGCTCCGCGCGGCCTTGGAGTTCGGCCATGAAAAGGCAGCGGATAAACTACTTAAGTTGAATCTGCCGGACACTGAGCGTTTCCAAATCCGGAGCATCATCATGCAACAGAAAGCCATGGCCAAACAATCTGAAGGGCGCGAGGCTGTCCTTCTTGCCTTTGAAGAAGGAGTTCGGGAGCTGGAAAAAGAATTCCCAACTAACGCCGAAATCCCGCAAATGCTGATGTATATCGCAGAAAATCTGGGAGGCACAAAAGGGAAGCAAATCGCGACCAGGCTGGCAGAAACTGCTTCTGATGAACAGATTAAGGCAGCGGCTCGCGGTCTTTTGGAGAAGCTCAGCCTTGCAGGCTCAAAGGTAGATATCAAATTTACTGCTGTGGATGGCCGGGAAGTCGACATCCAGAAAATGAACGGTAAAGTGGTTTTGATTGATTTCTGGGCAACCTGGTGCGGCCCTTGTGTCGCTGAATTACCCAACGTAAAAGCGGCCTACGATCGATTGCACTCAAAAGGTTTTGAGATTGTCGGTATCAGCTTCGACAATACCAAAGGCAAGCTCACAAGCTTCGTGAAAAAGGAAGCAATGGCCTGGCCACAGTATTTCGATGGACAAGGCTGGCAGAATGCTTTTGGCCAACGCTTTGGAATTCAATCAATCCCCGCAATGTGGCTGATCAACAAGAAGGGCGAACTCGTCGATATGAATGCGCGAGCCAATTTAGTGGAGAAAGTAGAAGCCTTGCTGGCTGAAAAATAGCAACATCAATTCCCCTGTTTTGAATGAATCACAAAAAGAGACGGCGTATGCCGTCTCTTTTTTATACCTTGATCAAAGAGGCGGTAATATCACCTCCAAAGCAGCAATCTGTATCACTCCCCTCACGGCGCAAACGATCTTGGTAGGACCCGGTGTAACTTGCTTCGGATTGATTCCCCTTGAACCCCACAGGCAAAGGATGCTTGCAGGGCTCACAATATTTTACCATGGGCTCTGGCGCCCCATTTTCAAGATGTGGTAAATTCACATTCCAGAACTCACCTTTCTTGATGGGTTTGTCAGACACTTCGGAAATCATATGGCGCACCCGATCACTGGCAATGGACCAGTCAATGGGTAGGCTGCGTTTGATGTAATGAGAAAAAGCCACCGATTTCATACCAAGCAGAGTTGCCTCGCGTACTGCAGCAACTGTCCCCGAATAATAGATATCCACACCGAGATTACCTCCCTGATTGACTCCAGAAAACACCCAGTCGAACGCCACATTGGGAAACAAATATTTCACAGCGACACGCACACAATCTGCAGGCGAACCGAATACGGCCCATTCCCTGTCGCTGCGCTGCTCTAGCTTGAGAGGCCGTCTAGTCGTGATACGGTGTCCACATTCGGAGGCCTCTTCTCCAGGTGCCACCATCCAAACGTCCCCACCCACTGCATGCCGCAGACATTTCAGGCCCTCAGCATCAATTCCATCATCGTTGGTTAAAAGAATCTTCATTGGCTTTATCAAATTCACTCATTAGGCTTCACGTATCTAAAGGCCTCATGACAAAGGAAATCTCAAATCAAATGATCAAAGCGGCACGCAGCCTTTGCAAAAGTGTCGATCAAATGCAATTCCCTGCCCCGGTNGCATGGACCTACAACCCGTTNGATTATGGGCGAACCGCTCATGAGGATTACCTTAAGCGCTATGCATCAAACCGCAAACGATACATTTTCCTGGGTATGAATCCCGGGCCCTTCGGTATGGTTCAAACAGGAGTGCCTTTTGGCGAGATCAGCTTTGTCAGAGATTGGCTGGGAATTTCAGAAATCAAAGAACAGCCGGAAAACACACATCCCAAACGCCCGATTCAGGGGTTTGATTGTACCCGATCTGAAGTCAGCGGCAAAAGATTGTGGGGCTTGTTTCAAGAAAAATTCGGAACCGCCCGCGCTTTCTCCAAAGAACATTTTGTCGCCAATTATTGTCCTCTGGCCTTTTTGGGAGAAACGGGACGCAACCTGACACCCGACAAACTTCCCTTGCAATTACGTAAGGAACTTTACAGGCATTGCGCAGATCACTTTAAAAGAATACTGACCATTCTCCAACCAGAGAAAGTCATCGGTATCGGAAGATTTGCCTTTCAAAGAGCCTCAGAAACAACAGATCCCATGGGAATCGAAACCATGGAGATATTACACCCCAGTCCGGCAAGCCCAGCGGCTAATAAGGATTGGAAAGGTAAAGCAACCAAGAAATTAATTTTGGCCGACGTATGGTAATGCCGTTTATTCGCTGGGGGCCACCAGCTCGAACTTGGTTGATTCACTTTTCATTTTGAAACGGAACGTTTTCAAAAAAACTCGAACGTCAAAGAAAGCGGTAATTTTTTCGTCTACCCACAATTTGGGGTTCAACTGTTTCTGATCCACGTCAATCTGAATATCTCTCAATAACCCTGCAAATCCTCCCAAAAAGGAAACAGGCTCATTGAGTTTCATTTCCAGACGGGCAACACGAAATTCTTCCTTATCAACCCATACTCTGGCTTGTATCTGATTCATCAAGCGGTCCACAAACATGTTTTCCAGCTTGTGCCTCTTGTTGGGTTTCAATTCAATCAGATAGGTCATTCGGTTTTTATGCTTCTCTTCCCCCTTCAAGCTTGCCAAAAACTTGTCACGAAAAAGATCCATGTTTTTAGCCATCAGATCATCGTTATTTTTATCTGATTGCTTGCGACTTTGACGATGAAGGAATTTTTGTTGACGTTCCAAGTTGTGTGCCCGGTCCTTGGCTCGATCCCGGGCTGTTGATGGCTTACCGTCGATTGCCAGCAGTTGTTGATCCCGTCCATCGGTGTAAGCACGGTATAATTTTTGGGTTTTTCCCCGAATACTGCCGTCTTTTTTCAAATCATAAATATTCGCTTCTCTCAAGTATTTGAAATGCTTTCCCTCAACAGGAAGGTTATTCTTGGCGGCCTTGACTTTTTCAAGGATTTCGTCAGCGGAAAGGGAAGAAATCTGATCAGTGCGCCCCCACCCCTCTGCTCTTGCCACATCCTGTGGCATAAAGGCAAAGAACACACTGAACACTTGTAAAAAAATACGAACAAATTTCATCTACTCAAAGTAAAACTGCAGGTCGAAGATTACTAATCCAAATACTGGTAGGCTGCAATCGACATTTCAAGTTTTTCACTATATAATTATCTTACCATGAACCCCAAGCATCGAGTAAGACCGAAACTGCCTGAATGGATCAGTCTCCTGACCTTTTGGCTTAGGTTCAATTTATTTTGCCTTGGCTTGGGAGCTCTTTGCGCTCAGCCCAATTTACATCACCTCATCGATGCGCAAACTGCAGGGCAAGCTTCAAAGGTTAGCGAGGGATGGTTATTGGTCAACGAACTTGGCTGTTTTCAATGCCATTCGAAACCACCGAAACGACTCACGGGGTTACCTGCCTTCGACGCCCCTGTCCTGACCGAAGTCAATACACGATTGACCCCTGAGTTCGTCAATCAATTCATTCAGAGCCCCGATCAATCACATCAGGGAACACGCATGCCTGCCGTAATGGAACATTTGACCAAAAGTCAGAAATCTGAGGCAGCAAGTCATCTTACAGCTTTTTTGATGCATACTGGTTTTGAACAAACTCGGGAGAACACACTTTTAGCCGCCCCTGAGCAAGTGAAGGTGGATGAAGGACGGAGATTGTTTTCAGCAATAGGATGTACCGTGTGCCACCCATTTCCGGAATCAGGGGACAAGACAATGCCTGACTCATTGATGCATGTAAGATCTAAATATCAATTTAAAGGTCTGCAGAACTTTCTACTTGAGCCCCAGAACATTCGGAAAGGGTTTCGAATGCCCGACTTCAATCTCACCGAAGAGGAGTCCAATAAACTAGCGATCTTCTTGATGAGTTCGGAGCCGACTGCTCAGCCAGCTTTTAGCTCTACTGGCATAATCGAAAAAGGTGCCCTTTTATTTTCTGAATTGCTGTGCATTCAATGTCATACAAGTTCCGGGAAAGAGGAAATCAGGAAAGCCATCGTTCCCTTTCCCTCGTCAGATTCCCTGAATGAAGGATGTCTTGCCGAGATTCCCCACAAAAGACTGCCTAACTATGGTTTGAACCAAATCCAAATAAATTTGATTCGCTCAGCCCTGTCTCAAGCAAATCGCCCAGAAGAATCCAGCTATCAGGCAGACATGCACCTTTATATGAAAATCCTAAGGTGCAATGCCTGCCATGAGCGCCAGCCATTGACTCCGCCTCGATCTGACATACGCGCTCACTTTAGCAGCTCAGGGGAGGACTTGGGTGATGAAGGCCGAGTACCGCCGGCTCTGAACGGCGTCGGAAGAAAGTTAACCCGAGGAGCGTTGAAGAAAACGATTCAGGGAGCAATGCCTGTCCGTCCCTACATGAACACACGCATGCCAAATTGGGGGGATACTCATGCCGACATTTTGACAGAACATTTCATTGAATCTGATCTTGAAACAGACGAAAAACCAACTCCCCGAAAAGGTCGGGAAAACCAAGTAGGGCGCAATATGTGGGGGCGCGCACTCATGGGGATCGATGGACTCGGATGCATTCAGTGCCACCCGTTGAATGGAAATCGATCTCTTGGAATTCAAGCGATGGATTTGAAGCATTCGAGTGGACGTCTGCGTGCTCCGTGGTTTCGGGATTACCTGATGGATCCAGCCAAGTTTCGTCCGGGCACTCGCATGCCATCCTTTTGGCCCAATGGGAATCCAAGTCTCAAAGGTCATGGCGGAAGCTCAGAAAGGCAAATCGACAGTATCTGGGCTTACTTAAATGAGTTAGGTCAATCACGCTTACCTCTGGGGATGGAATCCAAAGGTGATTTCATGCTCAAACCTGAACGTCGGCCGATGGTCTTTCGAACGTTCATGAAAGATGCAGGTTTGCATGCAATAGCGGTTGGTTTCTCCCGGAATTTTCATGTCGCTTTTGATTCAAAATCATGTCGCTGGATGCTTGCCTGGAGTGGCCCCTTTCTTGACGCTGAAGCCACCTGGGATGATCGCTTTACGCCACTCACCTCCCCGTCCGGCGACCAACTGCCGTGGTTCCCTCAATCAAATCCTTTTTGGAAACAGGAAGACACAGGCAGGCAGGGCGCAAATCTGAACATCAATGCCGTGTTTTCAGGGTATCGTTTGGATGGGCAGGGAATACCATCTTTTCATTACACTTTGGGAGGAGGTGTTGTGGAAGACCAAATTGAACCATTACACAACGGAATTCAGCGGACCGTGAAAGTATCGGCAGATTCCAGCATTCACAAGTGGCTCATTTACGAATCGGTACATATAAGCAAGGTAGACCACCTGCTTTTTCAATCAGACCAAAACTTTTTGATCCGGATCGAAAAAGGTATCCCGCTCATGGTGGAGGAAGATCACGGAAAGCAGCTTTGGATTCAACTTTCTCCAGCATCCGAAATGGAATTAAAATATACGGTCAGAAGGCACACACCATGATACGATTCATTGTTTTGATCACAGCGGTTTACTTGGTCAATTTTTGGCCTGATTCTGGCAAAGCGCTTAATGCAGCAGCATCTGGCGTTTCGAATGCAAAAGCGGCTTATACACTCTCGACTTTTGAAATTCCCGAGCAGTTGAAACTTGAAGTCAGCGGGCTTGCTCCACTTCCGGACGGCCGGCTTGCTATAGCCATTCGTAAAGGAGAAATCTGGATTGCCGATCAAACCAGCCACCCTGAATCCACCCTTTACACCCCGTTTGCCAAAGGCCTCCACGAACCACTTGGCCTGGCTTTTCATAAGGACGCATTGTACACGGTGCAGCGCACCGAACTCACCCGTATCAGAGACCTGGACCATGATGGCATTGCCGATGAATATTGGACGATTGCCAAAGGCTGGGGTGTGACCGGGAATTATCACGAATATGCCTATGGGCCTCAATTCGATCTGGAGGGTCACGCATGGATCACGCTGAACATAGGCATCGGTAGAGGCTCCGTACCTGATGACAATGCATGGCGAGGTTGGAGCATCAAAATTTCACCAGATGGATCCTGGAGTCCCGTCTCTGCAGGATTCCGCTCTCCAAGCGGTATTGGCATGAATACAGCAGGAGATATTTTTGCTACGGATCAGCAAGGCAATTGGTTCCCTACTTGCCCACTGATACATATCAAACCAGGTTCTTTTCATGGCCATGCAGATGCATTGGAGCACACCCGCCGGCCTGAGTCTTCATTGCAGTGGAACAAAGACATACCCAGCGGAATGTCTGTTGTAGAAGCTGCCAAACATTTGCAAGCCTATCAATTACCTGCCATTTGGTTTCCCTATCGCAAGATGGGGATGAGCGCAACCGATGTGCTTTGGAATACGACAAAAGGAAAGTTTGGTCCCTTTGATGATCAAGCGATCGTAGGTGAGTTCACGATGTCCATGCTGCTTCGAGTCTATCTTGAAGAAATCGACGGTATTTATCAGGGGGCATGCTTTCGTTTTTTTGAAGGGCTCCAATGCGGTGTTCTGAGACTCGCCTGGGACAATGAGGGTGATCTCATTGTAGGAGAAAGTAATCGTGGATGGAATTCTCTGGGTAATAGATCCTATGGAATGGAGAAATTGACATGGACAGGCGAGATGCCATTTGAAATGCAACGGATCAATGCCCTCCATGATGGATTTCGAATATCTTTCACCCAACCTCTCAGTAAAAGCACGTCCATTAAACCGAATCATGTAAAAATTCAGAGTTACACATATCAATACCATGCCAGTTATGGGAGTGATGAAATACTGAAATCAAATCTTGAAATTACAGATATCGTTCTGGCGCATGATCGAAAATCTCTCGACGTGCGGGTAAAGGGATTGAGGGAGGGGTTTGTTCATGAAATTGAATTAGAAGGATTCAAATCGAACGAAGAAAAAAAACTAATACATACTATTGCTGCTTACACACTTAACAAAATCCCGAAGCAAATTGACTGAGACCCTATCAACACTGTCACGTGATTGAATCCAGACAGTAGATGATGGCAGCATGCATACTCCACTTGAAATACTGCATGGAGACGAAAACACCACTGTAAGGCAAGAACCTTTTGTTTGCTCTCAATTTGCTCTTTGGCTCCCACTCGGCAGCGGCTATAATAGCTTCCATGGGGAAAGCCGAATTCGTCCATTTACACCTTCATACAGAGTATTCACTGTTGGATGCAGCCTGCCGGATCGACCGGCTCATGGAGCATGCGTCCAAACTGGAATTTCCTGCCATGGCAATGACAGATCACGGTGTCATGTATGGGGCAATCGAGTTCTACCAGGCGGCACGAAAAGCCGGTATCAAACCCATCATTGGATGCGAAGTTTACGTCGCACCCGGTAGTCGATTGGAAAAGAAATCCAGTATAGGCGGCAAGGAGGTTTACAACCATCTTGTGCTTTTGGCGCAAAACGAGATTGGCTACAAGAATCTGGTCAGACTGGTATCAGACGCACATCTTGAAGGTTACTATTACAAACCCCGCATCGATAAGGATATTCTGGGAGAGCACAAGGAAGGTTTGATAGCTCTTTCCGGGTGCCTGGCCAGTGAAATACCTGCCTTGATCACTCATAATAAACTCAAGGAGGCTCGCAATGCCATCGACTGGTTCAAACAAACGTTTGGCCACGAAAACTTTTTTCTGGAACTCCAGAATCATGGCATTCCAGAACAGCAGATTGTCAATCGTCAACTGATCAATTGGGCGGATGATTTCGGCCTCAAAATGGTTGCAACCAATGATGTCCATTATATCAAGAAAGAGCATTCCCATGCACATGACTCTCTGATTTGCATCGGCACACAGTCACAGCTGAACGATACCAAACGCATGAGCTATGTCCCTGAGCAATTCTACTTGCGCTCAGCAGAAGAAATGGCCGAATTGTTCAAGGAAATACCCGATGCCGTCACGAACACGCTGGAGGTTGCGGAAAAATGCGAACTGGAAATAAATTTTGGCGAACTTCATTATCCTGTCTTTGAAGCGCCAGAACATTTCACGCGTGAAGGCTACCTTCGTCACCTCCTCGCCAAAGGAATGTATAAGCGCTATGAAATGGATGTTCGCGTTGATGGCGAAAAATTCATCGTCGAGCGAGTGGTGGATCCAAGTAAACTGCCTACTTACAAAGGCCTGAAGGAAACCAAGGATCAACCTGATTACAAACCCGAAAAAGCGATGGAGGATAGCGAAATCGCAGCAGCTGCCAAGGTATTGACGGAAAGACTCGATGCGGAGATGAGTGTGATCGAGCAAATGGGGTTTGTCAGTTACTTTTTGATTGTGGGTGATTTTGTTCAATACGGTCGAGAAAAAGGAATAGCCTGTGTCGCCCGTGGATCTGCCGCAGGATCGTTGGTTACCTATCTTCTGGAAATCAGCAATGTGGATCCAATCAGATATGGATTACTCTTTGAAAGGTTTCTGAATCCAGAACGCGTCAATCCCCCGGATATTGATATCGATTTTGCAGATGATCAGCGCGCAGACGTCATCGAATATACACGGCAAAAGTATGGTCGGGAGTGTGTCGCCCAGATTGGCACCTTTGGTACGATGGGAGCTAAATCTGTGATTCGAGATGTCGGTCGAGTGATGGGATTAAGCTATGGAGAAGTAGACCGACTGGCCAAAATGATTCCTAACGATCTCAAGATCAACCTGACCAAATCACTTGAGAAATCTCCCGATCTCAAGCAAGCCTACGATAGTGAGGAAGTTACAAGGGAACTCATCGATACAGCTTTTGTTCTGGAGGACGTATCACGTAATTGCTCGGTTCACGCAGCAGCTGTGGTGATTGGCGCCGAACCCCTTTATAATGTTCTCCCCCTGAAACAGGACGACGAGGGCGGCACAGTCACGCAATACGCCATGAATCCAGTGGGTGACCTCGGTCTTCTGAAAATGGATTTTCTGGGGTTAAAAACACTGTCCGTCATTCGAAACTGCTGTGAGATGGTCAAGTTAACGAAAGGAATAGACCTCGATGTAGAACTCCTGCCTCTTGACGATCAGGACACTTATGATTTGCTGAACAAAGGCAATACCGTCGGGGTATTCCAGTTGGAATCGGGTGGCATGCGTGACCTGTGCCGTAAATTTCAGATCGCTTCCGTGGAGCACATCACGGCATTGGTATCTCTGTATCGTCCCGGACCAATGGATCTGATACCCGACTTTATCAGGCGAAGACATGGAGAGGTGAACATTGAGTATCCGCATGCCTTGCTTGAACCCATTTGTAACGAAACCTATGGGATCATGATTTATCAGGAACAGGTCATGCAGGCAGCTCAAATTCTTGCCGGTTATACGCTGGGAGGAGCCGATCTTTTACGTCGAGCCATGGGCAAGAAAAAGGTCGAGGTCATGCAGGAACACCGAAAACTGTTCGTTGAAGGTTGCGCTGAATGCAATAAGATTCCCGCAAGCAAAGCCAATGAAGTTTTCGATCTATTGGAAAAATTTGCAGGATACGGATTCAACAAATCTCATGCTGCCGCTTACGCAGTTGTCGCCTATCAGACCGCTTACTTGAAAGCACATTACCCGGTCGAATTTCTGGCGGCGATGATGACCAATGACATGGGTGATACTGCCAAGTTGACTATCCTTATCGAGGAAGCCAAGCAGATGGGTGTGGAGGTTCAGCCACCGGATGTCAATGAAAGCCGGGTGGTCTTTGCTCCCGCTCAAGGGGGAAAAGTCATCCGTTTCGGTATGGCAGCGATCAAAGGAGTAGGTGAGGTAGCCGTTCAGCAAATCTTGACAGCGAGGGATGAGGGAGAAAAGTTCACGACGCTGTATGATCTTTGCATGCGTGTCGATGGTCGGTCGCTGGGACGCAAAGTACTGGAAGCTTTGATCAAGTCAGGTGCTTGTGATTGTCTTGGTTTAAATAGAGCCTCTTTGTTTGGTCTTGTTGATAAAGCCTTGTCGAGAGCCGCAAGCGTGGCTGCCGACCGTTCCAAAGGGCAGACTTCACTCTTCGGAGCCATGGATGAACCGGAGAATATTGAGATTACAGAGTCTGACATGCTGAAGGAATGGCCAATCAGTGAAAGGCTATTGGCCGAAAAAGAGCTGTTGGGTTTTTATGTGTCTGGTCATCCACTGAATCCGTTTGAATGGATATTGAAGAATTATAGCCTGGGCAATTCGAAAACTATCGGAGAACTACCCGATCGAAGCATGACTCGAATCGGTGGAATGATATCAGCCATTCAGCAGGGTTTTTCCAAAAAAAGCGGTAAACCCTATGCCATGATCACTCTTGAGGATCTGGAAGGTACCGTTCAGATCCTGTGCATGAACGAAAACTATGACCGGTATCGACATTTGTTTGAACCCAACAAGACACTCATGGTCATTGGAGAAGTCAATAACGCCGAGGATCGCCCTAAACTTTTCCCCCAGGAGCTTCTTCCACTTGAGGACGCACCCAAACGATTCACCCAGCAGATCCACTTCAGAATCCCGATGAACACTTTTTCCGCCGAAAAACTCGAGTCATTGGTGCAACTTGTTCATACACACAAGGGAAACTGTCCTATTATTCTCTGTTTTACAAAACCTAACGGGCGTTTTGCTTTTCTAGAACCTCATGAAAAATATCAGGTTCACCCCGGCACCAAAATCCAGCAAGCCATCGAAACGCTCTTCGGAAAACAAGCCTATTACGTCAAAGTGGACAAAGAACTGCCTGAACGTGCAAAACCCAGATGGGAGAAAAAACGCAGGGAGGAATCCGACTGATTGCAAAGGCAAGATGCACCGTCAGAATGGATTTGATAGCTCATTCAGGTTGAAAACTGGGTGATGTGGGCTTGATAGTTGTGACCTTGGGTTAAAAGTGTGGAGTTGATTATATAGATTCCTTGGCCAGAAACAGACTTTTAAAAGCGATGCCCGGTTCAAATTTTGATATGAAGCGGACCATACCCGAAACAGAGGTAGCGATTGGGGTTCACCGGAAGTCGTTGAGATCATTTGGACTTAATTTTACAGATTCGTGCATCATTTAAAATGATGTTAACACCTTACAAACTTTCGTGGACAAATCGTATACGCAGACAATCACGCGAATGGATGATACGCATACGCTCGCTGGTGACAGATGTGTTAGTGAAAAGTGCACGTGGCACTATTCGATCCTTGGCATGGCTGCAAAAATAAAAAAGTTTGCCATCAAGGATGGCGTGCATTCCAAATCAGATCATATTTGCAATCAGCTAAAGTGTATAAGTGGTCTAATGCCATTGACAATACGATCGTATGCGCAAATTGCAGTTACTACGCATGGGCGGCAGATTCATAATTGCATGATGATATGATTATTATTTCAAAGTGCTTGCTTGCAACAACACCGGTCTGGGTTTGCTCGTCCAGAAAGAGAACCCTTTCAAGCGAAATGAATAACCAAGATCCAGTTCATTTAACCAACGAAAAATGGATTCTGCGTGATCATCCCGGTGATATGTTGTAACTGCAATTTGTGGTCTGCAGGTTTCAATTACATGACGAGCCCCTTTCAGGACATCGAAATCACTGCCTTCAGCGTCAATTTTAATCAAGTCTGAAGAGCTTAATTTCAGCCCGATTTCATCGCAGTAATTATCCAGACTGTTGGACTTGATCGCACCAAGATCATCGTGAGAACACGGTATCACCCGTCCCGCATCTGGTGATTCGGACGCCATGAATTTCACAAAACCCTTTTGATCCAGCAGTGCATCGGATTCTACTAGCACAGAATCCGATACGCCATTCATCCTTGCTCCCTCCTGCAGCAAATGAGCCATGATAGGACTGGGTTCAAAACAATGGACCTTTACTTGATCCATTAATTTTGCCATTCGAAAGGCAAACAAGCCTTCGCATGCGCCAACATCAATGACGTGACGCATGCCATTGATTTGAATGGGAGACGTTGTGTAGCAGTGTGGATTCAGATCGGAGCATTCTTGCTCCACCATGAAGAATAAATTGTTATCAAGGACTCCATTCCACAGAAAATCAAGATGAAGCGGTTTACAATGGATTTGGACGTGTTGATCATTCTTGATGTTATCAGTAATCCGTAAGATGCGCTTATATCCTTTGCTGGCTAAGAAGTCATTGAGTCGAGCCGGAAAAGCCACACGATGAATTTGAAGAAGAGCATCAGATAGTGAAAATAAACCGTCATAGTGACGCAAATGACTCCATGTCCGATAGCATTGAAGGAGATGGCGCGCGCTATTTTTCATGAATGGGTTTTACTGTTTGTTTCTTCAAGTGAATGAATGCGGCAAAACAACATATAAAAAGCCCAAGCTCTCCACCTACATATAACCATGTGGTTGCAACTAAACCATAACGAGGCACAAAATAAAAATGTAATATCACACTGACTAATACTGGAACAAAAGCGCATTGAACGGTCAGCCAGTCTCGGTGGTATGCCAGTAAACTCCAAACCAGAATACCACTGGTCAGTCCCAGAAAACGTCCAAAAACAGTGATGGATAGATAAGGGCCGGCTGAATGAAATATTTCATCGGGGAATAACAAGGGATACAACCACGGATAGGACAGATGCAAAACCCCACAACTCAACATGCCGGCAAGAATAACCATTCCACATATAAGAGTTACTCTGAAAAAGAAGTCGCTTCTTTCATTTCGCCAAACAACCACCCGTGTATAAATAACGGAACCTCCAAAGGCCAGGATCATTTGTGTTGCCATGGCAATGCGAGATAGATTGGCATAAGAATCATCCTGATTCGCAAAGTCCCCACTTGAAGTAAGACTTTTGATACTCAACATCCCAAAAGTAATCAGCGTATTGTAAAAAAGGCCAAATATCCAATTCGGCAAACCCTCGACGACAAATTGGAATAGTTTTTTGATATCACTGAAGTTAATGAGGTAAACATGCCATTGGCAGCGTATATAATACCAGGAGCCAATGGTAACCAAAGCCTGTATGATACCCATCACCCATAAATCCGCTCCCATATGAATACCAGGCCTGAATATCAGAAGAAAATAGGAGGCTATGACAATAGAGGTCAGCGATTGAATCAAGGAGAACATAGGCATTTTTTGGAGTCCCTGAAAAACCCACTGAAAATTCATGCCGAGCACGAAGAGATTCAAGATTGCAGCGCACCATAGAATTGATTCCTCTGGCGACAAATTCATAGACCATAAGCCCATTAACCAAAGAATGGATGTTGTCCCATAAAGACAAAGTCGTATGGTAAACAAACTCGAGATTAACTGTTCAAAGACTATGGATTTTGCAGCCAAATGGCGCACAGCTATGATATCTAAGCCAAAAGTCAGAATGAATTGAATATATTGTGCAGAGACCAGGGCTTTGTTTGATTCCCCATTCAAGTCGCCATAACAATTGGCGACATGAAACATACCAAGCATCTGAAATAGACGAGCAAATAGCTGTAGAAAGACCGTTAAACTCAAGTCTTTCAATAACCGACCGTTCAAGAAGGCAATGATCTTTTTGATCCACACCATATCTGGCTCCTTTTTGAGACAAAAAAAGACCAGGGGCAGTCGAACTGCCCCTGGCTTGCATGATAAAGTTATGAAACGCTAATACTAGATTACTTCACTTGGAAGAACCGCTGATCTGCATCGGAAGCGGTGTTGTATGAACCCTTGCCATCGGCATCTAGCACGATTTTGACGATTGGCTTGAATTCAGCATCCACCACAGATGCGGAGTAAATACTCAGTGATTCGAACGGGCTTCCGGAAACACCCAAACTAACGGATCCATCGTCATTCAAGGAAGCTTCGGTTTGAGCTGCTCCCAAAGGAACACCGGTTCCGGTAACTTCGAATGAACGAACTTCCTCGTCTGCAGGTAAGTAATTTTCATTACCCAACTGTTGAGCAGTCAGGGAAACTAATCCTGGCTGTGAGATAGTCAGTAAGTTGCCGTCTACTGTAGCTCCGCCTCTCAAGACAATGTATTTAACAGGCAATCCTGAATTTGAAGTAGCACTCAACACCAGAATGACTGGGTTACCGCTAATAGACAAATTAGGAATGGCAGGGAAACTAATGTCCTGAGGAGCTTTGCCAATAGTAAATGTGGCCGATTTTGAACCCTTGACGTTACGGTCATTGATAATGGCTTTTACTTCGTATTCACCTGGTGTGGAAGGAAGTGCGAGACTACCATTATAAGTCATTCGAACGTCAAGACCTGCAGGGTCAGTTGTGNCCTGCGGAGCTTTGACATTGTTCCAAGGCGACTGCAGCGAACTAGCAACGAAGTNGATCGTGGCAGTAGATGATTTGGTGATTTCGAACACCGATTTGGCAGTTCCACTGTANGTGGCATCTTCAATACTGGCAACGACCTCGTATGTTCCTGCTTCGTGCGGAACTACAGGGCTTTTGTTGTATGTTACATTCACCTTCAAGCCTGCTGGAGTAGTAGTGATCGTTGGACTGATTGGATCACCAGTGTAGGAAGCCAGTAGACCGTCAAAGGTGATTGTGGCACCTTCAAGGATAGTCAAGGTTCCTTCAGCACTACCACTGTAGTCACTGCTCTGAACTGTTACGCTCACAGCGTATGATCCAACAGCAGTTGGCGCAGTTGCGGCCCCGTCGTAGGTCACCACATTTGCGAGCCCAGCTGGTGAGGTAGAGACCCCAACCGCTTTGGCGCTTCCATCAGCAACCTGAGAAAGGTTGGAAAGGGCAATTTGAGCTACGCCTTTACCAATCTCCAGAGTTCCAGTAGTAGATCCTGAGAAGTTAGGATCTGAGATGCTAGCCTCAACAGCATACGAACCTGCCTGAGTGGGAGCTACAGGATTACCGTTATAGGTAACGGCCACTGCAATACCAGCAGGATCGGTTGTGGCAGAAACTGCCTTCCCTGTTCCATCGAAGTTTTGAGCAAGATCTCCGAGAGATACAGTTGCCGAACCAGGTGCAATTACCAGGGATGTGACAAATGTTCCAGCGTAGTTTGCATTGCTGACGTCCACTTGCACGGCGTAGGTGCCAGCATTCACAGGTGCGGCTGCTGCACCGTTGTAAGTAACACTGGTTGCAAGNCCTGCAGGTTCTGTAGTCACAGATACCGTCTTGGCTGTCCCATCGTAGGTGGCTGAAGTGTCGGCCACATTGATAGTTGCAGGAGCCTTACCAACNGTGAGGGTTCCANTGGCGTGGGTNACNANATAATTGTCNCCGAAAGCACCATTGGCAAANACAGTGTAAACCTGAGGAGCCAGTGTAGCNATGTNAGGTTGNCCNCTCAAGAATGCGAAACCTGCATTCNTGAGGTTTGCCGNTGTTTCGCCNGGNGCNAGGTTCNGGTANTCGAGTCCCAACGAAGCAGAGGATCCAAAAGTCGTCACTGAATCAGCAGCCTTTACTGTGATTGGACGTCTTGCAATAGCCATGGTGCTCGCGAATTCAGTAAGGTCATAGTTTTTACTGGCAGCGGACTGACCAAAGATAACGTTTGCAGGGCTGTGTGCAACCGAGAAGACACTGTCTTTGATAGCTGTGTTTGGTACGATAGCTACCACCGGTTGTGTTCCTCCATTGGCAGGATCGAATATACTTTCAGTGTCACCATTGACGAAACCGTTAGTTAGTTTGTCACCAACCTTGGTTCCGTAAGTAAGCTCATTTGCAGCTATCCCAGGAAGCGCGTCACCGTATACGTATCCTGAAATTGCAGGAATGTGGATATCCAGTTTCGCTTTCGCTACAGTGAAAGTGACCGTCTTTGTTCCAGTGAGAAACGCGCTGGCGTTGTCGGCGTGAGGCACATAAGTCACATGTAATTTGTGAGTCCCCGCAGGAAGAATAAGTCCTTTGGCAAGTGCTCCGTTTCCATCGGCAATACGGTAGGTGAAGGTTCCCTCCTTGTCCTTGACTAGTAGTCGAGCGTCAGCAACGNTAGCATTCAAGNTNGCGTCTACTATGGCTTGGCCGTAAGTAAGACCACTGTCAGCCCAGTTGATGGTGGGAGTAGCTTTACCAACACTGTATGTTCCAGATGAGTTGGTTCCAAGGTCGTAGTTACCGGCGATCGAAATACCATCACCATCATCAGTTTTGGTATCCAAAACGGTGTTGATNGTAAAAGATTTCTCAACTGCGTTGGAGAAATCAGGAACAGTAAAGGATGGGAAACCATCGGCGTTGAATACCTTAGCCAAGAGATTCAAAGCCTTGATGCTGTCAGCAAGTCCTGAATCATTGTTGTTGTAGGTGTTGTCGCCAATTTTGATTTCTTTGCTACCATGTGCTGCACGGATTTGAGCAGCTGTAAGTTCAACACCATTGAGCACAGCGGCCTCTGCTTTCAATCCAGAAAGTTTCAGAGCCAAGGTAGCTTGCGCATCGTTGACAGAACTTCCTTTGTTAACCGTCTCAATGTTCACAATCGCTTTGGTGACGTTGATTCGGTTGTCATCTCCTGAGTTCAACTTGATGGTGTAGTTCCTGAGGCGACCACTGGTATCAGCATATTCAGCCGTGATAAAGTAAACACCAACATCACTGCCCTTGATAGCATCTGTCTTGAAGGTAGTAACAATCCCGTCAGCATCCAGGAAACCTGCATTGGCTTCATCCGATGTGCCACTGATAGATGGCATGTCATCACCATAAACCATATCGAATCCTTGCGGTTTAACCTCCGCAGAACGCCTGAGAATATTCAGGGTTTTTGTAAGCGTAGATTTGCTGTAGTTAGCCGATGTTGGGGTAAACGTAGCTGTCACAGAATGCGTAGGCACTGTGAGAGCTCGTGGATCGCTTGTGGTGATGTTATACGAGATCGTTCCTGCAATTCCATCTGGCCCTTTGGCATTGGTGTTTGGAGTGGTTGCAAGTGCAGTTCCGTATGTGATGTGTTTTTTAACGTCGGCACCAGCCGCTTCCGGATCCCAAGTGACCGCTGTCGCAGCAGGTGTGATTTTAAGTTTACCTGAAACATAATTGAATTCGTAATTGGCTGACTCAGCTCCAGATGGAATGATTGAATATTCCGCAACNCTGCTTGCNNCACTGCTGGGATCAGCAACTACAGGTGCTTTTGTTAGAGCTCCCACGCCATCTGCAAGAACGAAACCTTCGTATTTAACCTTAGGGTCAGCAAAANCTGCTTTCNTCCCGTATACTCTGGTCTGNTCGTTAGCGGTNATTTTAAGTACTGCTTTGTTAACAGTAAAATTAACAGCATAAGTGCCCACTCCAAACTCGACAGGCTGTCCAGGAGTTGGAGTAAATGATGCTGTTATCACCCATGTGCCGGCTCCAAGAGTTTCACCAACAGTTACTGCCTTTGCCGCGGCATCCCCCAATTTAGCAGTGTAAGAGACAGTTCCCGTGAGATCTGTCGCCTTACCAGCGCCGTCCAGATAAACAGTAGACCCTTTTGCGTTGAGATGTTTGGCCTCCAAGGCTTTACCGTATGTTAACACGGTTGCTTCTGGTGCCCAAGTAAGTTGAGATGGTTGTAAAGTTACGATCAAATCACCTTTATCCAGGGTTAAGTCGTAATTGGTAGCTGTTGGCACGCCGTCAAACTCGATAGCATCTACGTATGTTCCCACTTTCAATGCAGGTCCATTGCTCANNTCNGNTGACAAAGGATTGCCATCTGCGTCGTTGCCACCGTAAGCAGCTGTGGTGTATTTCAATTTAGGCGGGTAAGGATCGAGAATTCCGGAAGCTACATCACCAAATTTGAGCTGACTTGTGTCAGGGAATGATATTTGGAGGCTTCCAATACCAGGCAAAGCAACGCCTGTTATTTTTGTTCTGTCCAAAGCCTTGATTNTCAAAGGTGCTTTGTTGACCGTTAATGTATCCGGGACTCGNNCAATGGTGTAGTTACCTCCAAATGCAGTCGCGCCCGAAGTTGTCACATCATATGCTTTGGCTGATGCTGCCGAGTTCGCAGCAGGCAAGCTCAAGGTTTCTGCAACATCCAAAACTCCTTTAGCAGTTTTCAATGCATCACCNTTTTTGACAACGTCAGCAATACTGAAGGCTGACCCACCTTCATCAATTTCGTAAGAAGCGCCAAATGCAGGGAATTTTCCACCGTAAAGAATGGCGCTACCACCACCAGGGGTGACAGTGATTGTCAGTTTGCGTTTATTGACGGTATAACTTCCGTTGTTGATTTGCACATCGTAGTTATCTAAAACGCCTGCTGTGGCTGCGGAAAGTGAAACAGTGATATCGTAAGTACCAACGGATGTGTCANCCTTGACACTGTGAACCTGGCTAATGGTGACNTTGTCCCTGTCAGTTCCCTGCCAACCAATCCCAGTTCCGGATTCGCCANNANCNNCTGNTCCAAATGCACCGCNACCTGCGGCTATATTGTTGTCGTTGGCAANTGGAGTTTCACCATATTCCTTNNNAACATGCAGNAAGCGT
This sequence comes from Pedosphaera sp., assembly GCA_002690655.1. Taxonomy (GTDB): domain Bacteria; phylum Verrucomicrobiota; class Verrucomicrobiia; order Limisphaerales; family AAA164-E04; genus AAA164-E04. Next base: position 158,822 of record NZFL01000015.1, on the reverse strand, counting down.
AAAAACAAGTGNCTTTTTGCTAACCGTCATGGTACCATTCTCGGTGGTGATTGAGTAATTGGACGCAAGAGGTTTTACGTCAAACAAAACAGGCTTTGAAGTTCCTGCTTTCGTTGTCGCATCAGCTTCGAGCTTCAAAGNAGGTACGACGCTCAGGCTAGCTTTACTATCANTGATGACGCCGTTACTAACGAAACCTGTGTAAGTAACATCGTCAGCTTTCAAGCCTGCCTTAAAGGCCGCCACACCANCACCGTATTCAGGAGTTCCGCTTGGGGCAGTTGCTGTCAACGCGGCTTGTGAAACGTTTACGAATACAGTCTTGTTAACAGACCCTCCGCCAACGCCTTGTCCTCCACTGGGAGTAAAAGTGACCTTGAGAGCTTGTTGACTCCCGGCATTTAGATAGGTGCCGGCCGATGGGGTATAGATGACTGTCCCCGATAACTGGGCACCGGTATCTGAATTTGTGAACGCGGCATTCAACTGAGTACTACTCAGTCCTGTGCCGTATACAATGTCAGCCGGATTATTCCAGGTTATTACGGCATCTGCCGCAAACAACTGGGCCACACTGGCGAGTGTGGCAACGAAGGCCGCCAGAAATGTCCGGCAACCGCCTGATGGTTTTAGTTTCATAACTCTATTCATGTTAGTACGTGCGTTTTCCCAATAAAATTGGAACTCAATCTGCACCACTTCAAGACAATCGTCAAATTATTTCTATTTAAAATACCTTCAAACAGACATAAGTAAGAAGTGGATACATCATAAGATACATCAAATTCANAAATTAGCAATATTCAAGCCAACTTTATTTCTATTTTGTATCGTTATCTTATCGTTATCTTATCGTTATCTTCTTCGTCGCACCAGATGTAAGCAATATTCAAGCCAACTTTATTTCTATTTTGTATCGTCATCTTCTTCGTTTCATGAGATTTGCTGGTCTTGAATGTCCCTAAAGATCAGGAACAAGCGGCCTGATTGGCTCTAGAACAAGACCTAAAGGCAAATGTTATCCTTTTATCATTCCAATTTCATGTAGAATTCAGTTCAACCATTAGCCCTCACACGCTGGAAAAAACAAAATACGCATTTGCTCAGTTATAATAAAAACCAACACTCAGCCAAAAGTAATTTTNAACTAGGCCGTTTAATTTAAAATTAAACACTTTGAATATTTTCTTCCAATCTGAAGACCGCCTTTTCTATAAAATTAAAAACCTTCAATATCATCTCTATTCAACTCATTCAGCTTTTATTTGATTGCTAGTCTGTAATCTAATTTCACGATCAACCAACCAAAAAAAAAAGCCGCCCTCGAATTGAGGACGGCTTGATGAGAACGGTAAAGTTCAAATTACTTTCTGCGGCGGAAGAACAATGCTGCGCCACCGAGAACTGCCAAAGCAATTGTGGAAGGCTCAGGAACAGCAACAGTTGAGATGTTCAATCCAGAGAAATCTCCAGGCAATGCGGCTGCAGGAGAAGGAGGAGTTCCAGCTCCACCGAGGGTAACAGTGAAAGGATCAGAGAAGGAGTAAGCAGCTCCATCAACTGTTCCAGCAAGTTTCAGTGTTACTTCGCCAGTCAATCCATCAAGGGTGGTTGATCCTCCNGAGAAGAATCCAGCACCGAGGATAGAAGCTGTGCCACCGACCAAGTTGTCGTTAGCGTCAGCGTACTGAACAGTAGCAGAACCAGGTCCNGCAGCTGCACCATCGATTGATACGATGCCTTTGCCAATGTTAGACAATTGAATGGTTCCTTGTGCGAAAGCACTTACAGAAACTAGTGCGCATAGCGCTGTTAATACGAATTTTTTCATAGCTATATTAGTGTCCGATAGGGTTTGTTTGGTGTGTTAACAAGTTAGTTGATGGAGAAATTACGATCCCATGCGCCACCTTCTGCTTTGTCAACGAAGACTGCATCAGCAACACCCAAGGTAGGATCAGCTGGCTGCCAGCCTTCCAAAACTCCAGGGATGACTACATATTCTGCAGAGTCGAATCCTGCGCCGTTCCATGAGAAAACGACGTCACCTGAACCAGCAGGAAAACCATGATCGGTCATTGTTCCGGAAACAGGAACAGTCGAGCCTTGAATGCTCAAACCAGCAGGAACATCTTTGTTGCTGTCGTCACCTTGAAGGACTTCGCCAACAAAAGTGATAGTGGTTGCTTCGGCTGATTGGATGAAAAATCCGTCACCGACAGGAAGACTGAGGTCAGCAGGCTGCCATCCGGACAATACGCCAGGAATAACAACAAACTGTGAAGAATCGTATCCAGCACCATTCCATGCGAAAACGACTGATCCGGAAGGAGCAGTAGGAATCACGTCACCAATGGCGTTACCACCGTTGGAGAGAGGGTTAGAAACTAGATTCAAGCCAGCAGCTAGATCTTTGTTAACGTAACCAACAGCGTTCACTGAGGTCACCTGCGCAGAAGCGGAAGCTAGTCCCGCTGCACCTAGCACAGCCGCGATAAGTAGTGTTTTTGTTCTCATTGCTTTTATTCTCGTTACCGTGTGTGNCGATAATCTCTGAAAGATTCAAACATTTGTCAATGCTTTTTTTCTTTTGCGATACCAATTAAATGATTTTGGCGATACAATTCACATAACATAGGGCCCTGACATGATATTGTCAATCATGTCCCTGTCATATCCCCAGTGACCACTNACTGAATAAAACTTGAATTTTTGAGTAAGAGCAGTCCGTTCGTTTTCTTGTGCTATTAACGGAATAACTCGTATTTATTTCGTTTCTTTAAAAATGTCTTTATTTTGGCTTTCTCTTTTTTTCACGCGGTATAGCTTTACCGCCGTGTTTTATGAGATGGCTTTATAAGAAATTGGTTCGACCAGTTTTGTTCCAGACCCTGGCTGAGCAAGCCCACAATCATTCATTGAAGCTGCTTTCTGATGCAGCTAAATCAGATGCGCTCATGAATATGATGGAATCCTTTGCAGGCAGCCCGCCTTTGAAAACAAATCTCCAGCATATTCATTTTCCAAATCCACTGGGCCTGGCCGCCGGTATGGACAAAAACGGAATTGCACTTCCTGTTTGGGAAAAGTTGGGATTTGGCTTTTGTGAAATCGGCGGAATCACTGGTCACCAGCAACCCGGAAACCCAAAACCTCGGATGTTTCGAGCGCCCAGTGATCTGGCCATCATCAATCGCATGGGTTTTAACAACGAAGGGCTCGAAAAAACNATCAAAAAGCTGGCCCACTGGAAAACCAAGGGGCAATGGCCTTCTTCCCCTGTAGCAATCAATCTGGGAAAATCCAAAATCACGCCACTTGATGAAGCACCCGAAGAATATTTACAATTATTGGCAGCGCTTTGGCCTTACGGTGATTTTTTTGTCGTCAATGTAAGTTCACCCAACACACCTGATCTACGTAAGCTGCAACAAAGTGAAGCATTGAGGNAGATCCTACAAGCATTGCAACAGGGACAGAATTCACTTCAAAAAGAACATCCAAAATTACCTAAACGCCCCATCTTTCTCAAGATTGACCCTGACATGTCGCGCAGCAATCTTGATGAAATCATTGATGTTGTTCAAGGGTCAGCACTTGAAGGTATCGTTGCCACGAACACCACCCTTTCAAGACCAGAAACAAAAGATAGACCAAATTATCCACACATTTATTCCGAATCAGGCGGCATGAGCGGAAAACCACTGAAAAAACGCAGCACTGAAATTATCCGCCACATTTACACACGCACCAAAGGCGAACTCTCCATCATTGGAGTCGGTGGCATTTTTAATGCTCGAGATGCCTGGGAAAAGATAGGAGCAGGAGCAAGTTTGATTCAGGTCTACAGCGGTATGGTTTATGAAGGCCCCAGCATGGCCAGATCCATTATCGAAGGAATTCGTGGTCAAATGGAACTACACGGGTTTAATTCCATCCAAGATATTGTCGGCAAAGAACTTGAATTTATTGAAGAAACTTAGTTCACCTTTTCCATGACTGAACCTGGTCCTTGACATGCGCATGGAACTATTTGGACATAAAAAGGTAAGCTTTGGAAAGTTCGGTGTATCTTGAACAACCATAACTGCGCTCACAAGTTCACAACGGGCGATCATACATAGAACCGGTTTTTATGGCGCCAAGGGACAATTTTGACGCCTTCAGGCGATGAAGGGTTTCTTTTTGCCTCTGCAAATCAATGGGATGAGGGAGGCAGGGGCGAGATGATCAGAGACCAATCCCGGGTCTTTCCAGTGAGTGGATGGTTCAATGCGATATCCCCAACCAGCTTTGAGTTCGACATTGAACGTTACTTTTCAACTAGAGCCCAAATGGATGGACAAAACTTGTTCTCAGGCATTCAGCCCGGAAGTCTACATCAAAAATATTGAATACTCAGCGATAAAAATTGATTAACATTTTTACCTTCAGTTATTTACGATTTTGATTTACCAGTTTAATAAAATCCTTGCCCGATGGCTCCTGAAACGCCTGCAGGTCAAATTCTGGTAAAACGGCAAGGAAGTGGTCAAACAAGTCGGATTGAATGTCTTCGTAGGGAACCCAGCGCTTTTCCTTCGAAAAGATGTAGATTTGTATGGGGAGACCATGTGGTGTGGGTTCCAGTTGTCGCACAAGCAGGGTCAGGTCTTGATTAACCTGAGGGTGATTTCGCAGGTAGGCCTCGATGTAGGCTCGGAAAGTGCCGATATTCGTCATTCTGCGCCCATTGGCAAGGCTTGAGTTGTCAACTCTCCGTTCNTTGTTATATTTTCTCAGCTCTTGTTTGGTTTGATCGATATATTCTTTTATGAATTGAATTTTTGAAAAGCGCTCTAACATTTCCTCATCGCAAAAGCGAATCGTGCTGATATCCAAATAGAGAGACCGTTTGATGCGTCGACCATCGGATTCGGTCATTCCACGCCAGTTCTTGAAGGCATCACTGATCAAGGCGTAAGTCGGAATAGTAGTGATCGTTTTATCCCAGTTTTGAACTTTGACTGTTGTCAGGGTGATTTCTAATACGTCACCGTCTGCGCCATATTTAGGCATTTCCAACCAGTCACCGATAGCGAGCATTCGATTGGTTGTTAACTGAATACCGGCAGTTAAACCAAGAATAGCATCTTTGAAAACGAGCATTAATACCGCAGTCAAAGCCCCGAGACTCCCAAACAGTACGGCAGGATTTTTGTCCATGATAGTCGCCACTATGTAGAGCCCGCCTATGAAAAAAACGATTAGTTTGAAGACTTGCAGGAAGCTCTTGATGGGTACCTGTTTGGACCACTTGAATCCNCGGTAGATATCCTGAAGTGCTCCCAAAAGGGAATCCACCACCATTAAAATGATGACAGCGATGTATATTTTGATTCCTGACTCGATGATCTTGCCCCCATCAGACTGCGCGCCCCAGATCACGGGAAGGAACCTTGATAATACAATGATAGGGGCAAGGTGCGAGAGCTTATGGAATACTTTGCGCTGAGCCAGTTTGTCATCCCACTTGATTTTGGATTTTCGAATGAACAAGTGAAGAACACGAACAATGAGGTTCTTGGCAAGATAATTAACAAAAACAGAAATGCAGATTACCCCCAGGGTAGCCACCCATTTGACGAGGGCGGGCGCCCATTCCTCAGGTACACCACTTTCCATGAATAAATCAATCAACCATTGCATGCCNCGGATACTAGCAATTAGGAACCATAAGAAAACATATTACCTTAATTTAAAAGAGGTGGAAGCATGATTCAGAGTCAAGAAACGCCCTAACTGACGCTGCACCACAAGATCGATTCGGACCATTTCACCCGATTTCAGGGCATGCAGCTGTTTTGCAAGTGTTACGAGATCATTGGCGCCGCGCTGGTTTACTTTCAAGATGATGAAACCTGTTCTGACGCCGGCCTTTTCTGCCGGGCTTCCCTCTTCAACATCAGCGACAATCATTCCCTCGCTTGATTCCAGATTCAAATGACGAGCCAACTGAGGTGTGATCCCCTGCACGGTTAAACCCGTTCGCTCAGCAATCAACTGGGCATTGAAAAACTCCGATTCCGGTTGAAGCTGAACTTGAAGACGAATCAGATCACCGTTTCGCTCCACATCCAGCTCCACGGGAGCCTCACCTTCTGATTCTGTAAGTCGCTCGTGAAAGTCAATGATGTGATCCGCCCGAGCCCCGTTTAAACGAAGGATCATGTCTCCCCGGAGAAGACCAGCTGATGCAGCAGGACTGGACTCGGCAACTTGCCCGATTACGAGCGGAACCTTACCACCCTCAACTTTGGCCCCAAACCACAGACCATGCAGCACTTCCGGGGTCATGATTGCAGTAATGGCATCGTTGACCCGTTTGATCGGTATTGCAAAGCCAATTCCTTGTCCCTCTTTGAAAACCGCCACATTCAGACCAATCATCTCACCCACAAGATTGATCAAAGGACCTCCACTATTTCCTGGATTGATTGCAGCATCGGTCTGCAGCCAGTCCTCAATATCGAGAGGCTTATCCTCCATGGGGGGGCGACGGTTTTTGGAACTGAGTATCCCGCGACTGACTGAACTTCCGAGCCCAAAAGGGTTTCCTAGAGCAAGAACAGTCTCGCCCAGCATCAGATCGTCTTCCGAAGCAAAATCAATGGACTGAAACGGGGGCAGAGGCTTTTCATCCTGAATTCTGAGCAGGGCGACGTCACTGGATAGCATGCCAGCAACAGGATCGGCATCATAGCGGGTTCCGTCATGTAGAATGACTTCAACCCTGCTGGCTCTGTTGATGACATGTGCATTCGTCAAAATATAGCCAGACTTGTGAATGATAACGCCAGACCCCAGGCTGTAGGTTGATTCAGCAGGCCGCCCCCGATAGTAAGGACCGAAATATTCCCAGAGCAGATCGTAGTAAAAATCTCTTCGCTCAAGAAGGATCTCAGTGCGGATATTAACCACACTCGGCATGACTTTCTCAACCGCCTTGACCGTAGCGTCTCTTCGAATGTTCTCATCAGCCAGACCTGGGTATATCTCTGCCCCAGTCAAGAAGAGAAGCACCATGATGATGCAGCGATGAGTTGTCGAAGAAAAAAAAACGGCTGATCTTCTGCAAGACTGGCGTGATTTCAAGAAAACTAAATCACTTATTTTTACAATACTCATTTTGCGACTTTTCTACTAAATTAACGACATCTTAAAGCATTCATTATCAATTATTAATGCATTTTNAAGTTTTTATTTTTATAACTTGACATGTTATTAATTATTGTTCATTTCAAGATAGTAACAGCATGACCTCTTCAAGAAAATTTTACCAGCAGTGGCGCTCCTGTGCAATGGCTTCCATGCAGCTGAAAGAATCNGCCACTAGTTCATTTTCAGAGAAAATATTGCACATGATCTGGATGCATCAACGATTCAGAAATGAAAAATGCATGACAACTGACGGTCATCCCCTGGCGATTCTGCACCCCGGTTTCTGGAACTATGGTCCGGGTCCAGATTTCAGGTCTGCGGTCATTTCGATAAACGGCAAGGAAATGAAGCAAGCCGACATTGAAATTGATGTCAAAGCTTCCTATTGGCGCAGTCATCGACATGATTTGAACCCCTCTTTCAACAAAGTTTGTTTACAGGTCATTTGGAAAGGTCCCGTTGCCCCAAACCATCCACTTCCGGTTCTGGAGTTATCGAAGTATGTCAAAGAAAGCGAAATCGATCTCAAAAAGTGGGCGAACCAGGGTCTGCCTGAAATATGGCCTGAGCTCATTCAGGGAAAGTGCAGTGCTCCGCTGGCGAGACTCGACGAAGAATCATTGCAAATCNTGACGTNCCAAGCCTCTCTNATACGTCTCAGGATCAGGACAAGAGAAATTGAAGAGGAAGCAAAGCGAGTAGGGTTTGAAGATGCCTTATGGTTGCCTTTGGTTACTGGGCTGGGCTACCGAAACAATCAATGGCCGCTGCTTCAAATTGGCAAAATGAAGAAAATACTTATGGAGGATTTANGTCGACTTGATTATGAAAATGCGTTGATGACTCTACAGGCAAGACTGCTGGGTGTTTCCAGTTTATTACCTGAAAAGATTCCAGCGAGCCAGAAACCCAACCAGCAGTATCTGAAAAAAATCTGGGCCATCTGGTGGCGGGAAAGAGATAAATTTGAACCGAACATACTACCGAAAAGCATTTGGAACATGCAGGCAATTCGCCCTGCTAACCACCCTGCTCGTCGCCTGGCTACGATTGCACATTGGATGCTGGACAAGCGATTTTTCAAGAGGCTGGAAGATTGGTTCAACAAACCCAAGCAAGCCAGAACAGCCATGCAAGAAATGATAGAACTTCTTGGAAGCTACCCGGATGATTTCTGGTCATGTCATTGGAGCTTGAAGGGGGCAGCCATGAGGAGACCCACACTTTTAATGGGAGGACAGCGTGCAAGTGACTTGGTCATTAACACCATCTTACCCTGGTTTCTGGCACGGATCATTCAGTCTGGCCAAGAAGATTTGAAGAAACGCGTTGAACGTCTGTATTTGACTTGGCCTCGTCTAGCCGACAATCAATCTCTCAAATTAATACGGCGAAGGCTGTTGAAAGGACAGCGATGTGACTGGATTAAATCAGCCGCGCATCAGCAAGGTCTTTTGCAGATTATGAAGGATTTTTGTCATCACTCCAATGCTATGTGCGAGCAATGTTTATTTCCCGAGGTCGTACGCTCATTGAAAAANAATCCACCATCTTGAGCTACCCTCAATCTGGAAAAATATGTAAATAATAGATCCTATTGAATATCCGAATAATAAGGATTTCCGGTAACGGGATCCAGAAGAGGCGGAAGGCCGAGGTGCTTTTTGAGAATGATCAAGTGCTTCTGAGCCAGAAAGTTCCCATACCATCTGAGATTCCAGGATTGCTCGAAGTAATCATGAGCCGATTTAAAATCTCCCCGCTCAAGTTCATGCAATCCCATGTAGGCAACCACAAAGATATTGTTGGGATCCAATAACAGTGCTTTTTCAAAATAAGGGGTAGCTTCTTCAATGCGCCCCAGGGAATCCAGACATCTGCCAATCATGGCGTATGGATAGGAGTANTCTGACCAAGTCTCCAGACTCTTTTCAAACCACTGAATGGCAACTTCCAGCTCCTCCTCATAGCCAGGCTCAAACTGCCTTCCCATTTGCATCAGTATCTCACCGACCTGATAGGGCGTTTCGAAATTGGACGGCTTAACTTGAGCGGCTTGAACAAGAGCGTTCATCCTGATTGAGGAAAAAGGTTCGGCTTCATTGGCCTTTCTAAGCAATCCAGCTTCCTGAAACCGAGCAAACAAGGGAGCACTCATGAAAAAGGCAATCAACAGGATCAGGGCACATGCGAACACACGATTGAAAAGATTCGATTTCCACCAGTGCCTTTCAGTGGTAAACCGAAGCTGGCTGACCAGTATTCCAGCCAATGCGACAGCCAACAACCCATTGGCAGGTATGTACAGATTAAAATCAAATAGAGAGTGTACACTGATTGCCAGCAATGAGATGGAACAACCAAGCACGCAAGCGGCNCGATTACTGTGGCGATTCTTGCCAAAGTCTCGCGCCTCTCGTAACACATACTTACGGGTTTTCCATGCCCCAGCGGCGAGCAGGGCAAGCCCTGAGCCAATGAGTCCAAACCCGATGAGTCCATACTCTGCCAGTAGTTGAAGGAAATCGTTGTGAACCCAACCAGGCCGCTCCTGAACTTCGGAATGCCGATAATACTGGAAAGCATGGTCAAATTGTCCAGGGCCTACTCCAACCCACCGATGATCTTTCCACATATCAGCGGTGGATTCCCAAATCAAGGAACGGACACTCACGGGCGCGCTGGAATCTCTTTCCAATGTTTGATTCAATCGTTCCTTGAGTCCTTCAGACCGATCAAAGACAAGAAAACCTCCGATCAACAAACAAAGTAAAGCCACCCCAGCCTGAATCCTGTATTTGCGATGCCCAAGCAGCATCACCAGGAAAGCCATGATTGAAATCCCAGTCGCCAGCCAGCCACCACGTGACATGGTAACACCAATGCCAGCCATGATCACAAGACAGGCGTATCCAAGGAACACCTTGAATGTTGTATTGAGCCTCCCGGCAAATAAGTAAGCCAATCCCAGGGGAAGCACCATTTCCAGAAATCCCGCAAGGTGATTCGGGCAAATGTAAGTGCCGCCACCTCTCCCCATGTATTGAGTGGGTTTGGTAATGTACAGGACTTTGTCGGAGTCAGTGAAGTATTGAAATAAGGCGTATGAGGCAAGGATCATTCCGAGAAAAACAAGAATCAAANAAAGGAATTGAGTCGTTTCTTGCCCATGCAGAAAGTTAACAGCGAGCAGGAAAACAGCAGCATACAGAAATACACGCATGATTTCGTATTCTGCAGAATACGAAATCGGGGCAAAACGAAACTCCCAGAGTGAGTATGCCAGAAACCCCGAAATGATCCAACAAATTGGCGGCCAGAGGAGTCGATACCGTTTACCGCTTATTATCAGGACCAACCAGAGGCCAAGCGCAGTGGAGACCAAACTAATCAGCAATAAAAAGCCAGAAGCATAGGCACCACCAAAAATCAAGGGGCCCAAACAGANAATGAGCCCCAGTAAAGCAATGATGCCCCATTCAAGAGGGCCGTCTTTCCTTTGCCTTGGCATGGGAACTATTTCCAAGCGTGCACGACAATACGGTCGAATCGAAGCCCGCTCCAGAACTGGTGGCCTCGTTTCCACTTGTAATAAGCAGCTTTGGCAATGCGCCATGGTAAGGAACGCACTCCGGAAACGACTTCCACCCGCTTGAAACCCACAGTCTTGAGCATGCCAACGACGGCAGCTGTATTGGGACCACACCAGTTTGTCGGATCAGACCCCACTTCGTCTGTGGGATAAAATGCAATGGCCGGGCGTCGATGCCACAACATATCAACTGCAGTCTCAAGGATGACCATTTCTTTGGTCACACTCGCAACCTTTTCGAGAGACAATAAGGGGTGCCGCATGTGATAAAGCACTCCCAAAAAGAAGACAACATCATGCATCTCAACCGTTTCAGGTGAGATATCCAAAATGTCAACTACCTGCTCGTCCACTTTAGAATTCAGGACGCGCTTGGCCAAATCAAATCCTTGTTTACCTGCCCAATCAACACTTCCTTGCCATATGAAACTATCCGTGGCTAAGACTTTCTCAGCTCCTCGACGCTCAGCTTCAAATGCAAAAAAACCATCCCAGGAACCAATATCAAGCACCGTTTTCCCCTTGAAGGAATCAGGAAAATTCAGTCGCTTCATTTTCTTGGCGCTGTTGTCCTGCCCTGGCGTCACGATACCATTCCCTAGATCGATGGAGTGATGCCATTTTAAAGCCTCGACTTCTTTGCGAATTTGATCAAGCGATGGATTGGAATCGTTACTCATAAGGGTGTGTCAGGTATTTTGNAGGTATCAGGAAATCACAGGAATTGGATTGATTTTTCTCGATGCTACTGGGTTTTGGTCTGCATCCTCTTGCCCCTCTTCAGATGTTTTTTCAATGGCATGACGTGCCAATAGATTGCGCCTGCATGCCAGCATCATCCCTATCTGCAATGAGAAGGTTTTCATCGCGTATTCGGCATCCCCATGGAAGATAAAGAACGCGATGATGTTTGCCATCCATGTACTGGCCACAATGCATGTCACGCGGGAAAAATTGTCATGAACGCCATATATCCTCAGATACTTGATCAATCGCCAGGCAACGAGGGACCCCGAGCCCAGAAACAAGGTCATGAAAATCGTTCCGAACAAGCCCGTATTGACCATTAACCCAATAAATCCGTTATAGAAACGTCCTTGATTCACGTGGATTGTGACCTGTGTTGGGTCCCATAGATGGGAAAAATCCTGATTCGGCATACCAAAGCCACGCCCCATCCAAACATATTCAGGAATCAGTCTCGTACCTGCATCTCTTAGCAGCCGGCGCGTTTCGAGAGTACCCGAACTATCCGATCGAGCCATGCTGTTGATCTTCACTCCTGGAATGTAGGACAAGGCTCGCTGAGCCGAGAGAGGCATACGCTGTATATTGGCAATCACGATCACAAGCCCAAGCAACATGACTGCCCCCACCAGGGCAATATCGGTTACCCGATAAAACTTCTGAGTGAAGGCAATGAAGAAGAAGGCCACAATCAGGATCAGGGACAGGTATCTATGGCCACTTAAAAGGCCCATGGAAAAAAACAGGATGGTCAAGGGCACCAGGTAAAAGCCCTTGCGCGAGAAGAAATCACGGAAATTATGAAAAACGAGAATCAGGAAAATCAACCCCTGACTAACGATGTTGAGGGATTGATAGCGTCGAATCCCGCCCATTTGGGCCATGCGCTCAAAATTAGCCGCGTCACCGGGTAATTCAAAGAAATTCAAAATAAACCAAAGACCAGCCGCTTTTCCCGAGGCGAATACGAAGTCAGACACAAAAAATGTCGACGTAAGCAAACATTGTACGATGAAAAGCTTCAGAAGGGTCTTTTCGTTTATTTTCAACAGGATGAACAGGATAGGGAAAATGGCGCATGAAAACTGCTGAAAGTAAAACCGCCCCCCCATTTGATCACTTCCAATGATACGCANGCCGACTCCACGATAAAACATGGTTATCATCAAAACAACGCAATAACCAATGATCCCAAGAAACAACCACCTGTGTCTGCGTAAAACCTCTCCAGCGTCAGGAGAAAATTTACGTAAAGATATCAGGATGATCAGTCCACTCCAACCCAACAGTGCCGCAAACTCCCACAGGTAAGGTCGCCCAGGGAAGTAAGGAAGAATCAAAGCGGAAGTGTAGGTGGTCAGTGAAAGCCATGCAGACAGGTTCGCATGATAGGGCAGCAGAAAAAGCCATGCAATGGCGATGATCCCGAAGGCCAGTGTAAATATATTAGAAGCTAGATAAAAGCCAATCATCAAGGCACAAATGCCAATGACACCAAACCAAAAAATTTGCTGGAATTTGATTCTACTTTCTAAACTGCTGGCCACCGCTCTTTACTTAGAGACTAAAGTCATCAATGCAATCTTTTTCTTGGAAAAGCATGAGNNACAGGTTCGTTGGAGATCCAGCGCGCTGACATTGACACGCACCCCAAACACACCTTGGGGAAGAAATTCCTGCCAGCGTTTGCAACAAAAATCAAAATCCGTTCACATTGGATCAAACGAGTGCAGTCACGTGTTCATTTGCCTTTGCAAAAGACCACAGGAGAACCTTCAATNGACACACATTTGAATATGGGATGTTGATGTTTTTCTTGGGTATCCTTTGGGACAATTGGACACCATCTCGCTTTACATTTAAGTCCCCGCACCGAGCCATGGACTAAAGCTCTCTCAAGCATTTGATTGTTGCAGCTGAAAATTTAAAGTGGGAAAAGGACATTCACTCATTAGTCTTGAGGCACAATGCAAACATCATTCACCCAGCTCATTCCCTTGCTGCCTGAAGGCGCCATTTGGATTATCCCGCTGTCCCTGATCCTGCTCCTCGCAGGGTGGGTGAGTTCCATCGCGATTGCAGTGAAGAGCAAATCGCTGGCTTTGTTTGCCCTTTTCCCCCTGACCAACCCTATTGCAATCATGGGAATGATTTACAAAAACACATCAAAATCAATGATTCCCATCGGTTTATATGCACTGGCCTTGATGGTGTGGTTTACGGGAAGCAAGCGGTCTTACAAACTTGAATTTGAACGTCTGATCGCTTACGAAACAGGGCTCATCGAGCAAGGCGAACCCATCAAAGCGAGTGATATTCCTGGTCCCAAAGTGAATCCGGATGAGAATGCCTGGGAGCACCCTTTCTTGAAACCGCTGACAATGGCAGGCAGACCAGGCAAAACAGATGATGTCGCTCGCGAAAAACTGGATGAATTCTATGAGCCGCTTCAATTGCCAAAGCACCGAGTGAGATTGAAATACGAGGAAACTTCACCCGAAAGACTCCCCATGTTGTTGCCTGCAAGAAAACTGGTTGAATTATCAGTGGGAATCAAACTCGAAGCAAATCAGGCAACACCCAAGGAGGATCTACCCCGTTCCCCTATAGAAGCAGCACGTGCTTTGGAGCCATTCTTCAAAACGATTCAACCAGATATCAGCCTACTCGCGGAAGCGGTTTATCGGAAAGGAGATGCCTATCCATTCGCCTGGGAGCAGGGATTCAATTTACAACTTCCACACCTCAACAGGATGCGTGCCTTCAGCCAAATAGCTCACATGGATTCCATCATGCACAGCACGCTTGGTCATTCAAACGAGTCCTTCGAAAGCGCAAGACTGGCCTTCCAGTTATCGGAAACCGGAGATTCAGATATCCTCATCTCCAGGCTGGTGCAGATGGCTCAACAAACCATTGCTCTGGACACGCTTGTCGCAGCACAAAACCACCACGTATGGAAAGAAGCCCAATGGATCGAAATCCGTAACAAGCTTGACTCGATCAACATGATTCAGCTCATGCCGGACAGCCTGAGAGTAGAGCGTGTCATGGGGAGAGCCTCTATCAGGCCCCTTCTTGAACAAACTTGGAGTGACGCCATGCACACCATCGGTAATCTGGGGAGCGGAGACCGCTTGCCGATGAAAGGCATGATTAAGTCTGCATTGGATTTTTTCGGTTCCAATTTTTCCGGAGCCTTCCTGGCAAAACAATGGCGATTATGTCAGGAGGCTTATAGTTTGATGATAGATGATCTGGAAAAGGCTGCAGAAGCGTCAAAATCGCAAGCGTGGAAGGATGTTCAGATTACCTGGGATGATGCNNACCTCAGACAATACGGTTTATTTGCCGCATTGCTGTTACCCGCTTTGGAGAAAGCTCTGAATAAAGCCATTCTTCAGCAGGCAAAACTGGAATTAGCCAAGGCAAGCATCGATATCGAACGCTACTTCCTCAAAAACAAGGTTTACCCGGAAAATTTGGATGCTCTTGTTCCTGACTACAGCGATACTATTCCTCTGGACCCAATGTCAGGAATAAGCTTTACCTACAAACAATTGTCGAAAGACAGTTTCGAGATCTATTCGGTGGGGTGGAACGGAAGGGATGATGACGGTAAACAGGCAAAAAAACATCGCAAAGATGACACTGCCCCAACAGATGATTTTCTTTGGGTCATCGGCGATGCAACTAAAGGGATCCCGCCTTATACAATTCAGTAGTATTGTTCGCTGATATAACTGGCCTCTTTGGGGGCTTTCTGATAATGTNANCGNATATAAAGGGGTAGATATATGGCGTTTATTTATAACGAGAAGCAGCTAAGTGACGTTTCCANAAAATTTCATATTTATGGTGAAATCAAGCATGCAGAGGCATGCAAGATTGGCCACATTAACGAGACCTACACCGCAACTTATGGTCAAGGCGGAAACTTGGTTCGATACATTCACCAGAAGATCAACGGAAATGTATTCAAAAGACCCGTTCAGGTCATGGAGAATGTCGATCGGGTCACAAGACATATTCGAAGCAAACTCGTGGCCAATGGAGAGAAAAATGTCACGCGCAAAGTACTGATCATCGTACCCGCTCGTGACGGCAAATGCTATTTCAAGGATCCAGAAGGAAATTTCTGGAGGACTTTTGTATTCATCGAAAACATCCGCACCTATGAATCCGTCAACTCTTCCATGCAGGCTTTTGAAGCCGGTAAAGCGTTCGGCAAATTTGTAAGTCATTTGTCGGATATGGAGGGTCCGCGACTCCATGAAACGATCCCGAACTTCCACAATGTCAGAATGCGATTTGATGNTTTTATCAAAGCACTGCAGAAAGACCGTTTCAATCGAGCCACGAACGCCGCCGAAGAAATTAAATTTTTTAAAGAGCACGAAGCCATCGTTAGAAAGCTGGAGAAAGCGCTCTCTTCCGGTGGTCTACCTGAACGGATCACGCATAACGATACTAAATTCAACAATGTTCTGCTGGATGCTGAGACAGGCAAAGAACAGTGCGTTGTTGATTTGGATACTGTCATGCCCGGCAACATCCTGAATGACTTTGGAGATATGGTCAGGACCACCACCAGCCCAACAATGGAGGACGAGCTGGATTTGACCAAGGTCAAGGTGCGATTGCCTCTTTTCAAAGCATTAGCCAGAGGTTATTTGAAATCCACAAAAGATATACTGACCAAGAAGGAAAAAAAACTCATCGCTTTCTCTGGAAAAATGATGACCTTCACCATCGGACTGCGATTCCTGACCGATTATCTCTCTGGAGACACTTACTTCCGCGTTCACCGTCCCCAACACAACCTTGACCGCACGCGAACTCAAATCAAACTGATTCAGTCCATTGAGAAGCAGGAAGATAAAATGCAGGCCTACGTGGATAGCCTTTGAACTGCAAGCTGATCTGTAGAAGCCACTCGGAAGGAGGGGGCCATCCATGATGCTTTTGCGCAGGATTGAGTCATTCCTGTCCCTTTATGAAATTTGCCGCACACAATTAGGTTCTAGTCAAATACATTTTTTCATGTTAAGGATTTGATCTTGAGTTTACCCGAGGAGATTCCTCCCCACGCTTCCCTTGGCCTCAGGCAAACCTTGGTGAACTGGTCAATTTATGAAAGACGTATTTGAAGTGATGGAAAGTGAAGTGATGGTAAGTTGGCCTTATGGCTTGCGGGGAAGCGGAGGAAATCGCAAGAACAGTGAAATCTTTCTGACAGACACAGCCCATTGGATTCTGCTGATAAATGGCGCGGTAAAAGCCATGGTAATCGGTGTCGCTATCATGATTTTCTGCGATGCCTCTGCTCAGGCCTTACTGGATTCAGATGGAGATGGNATTCCGAATACGCAAGAGATAACCGATTACGGAACTAACCCTTTCAATGCCGACACCGATGAGGATGGTATCCCGGACCCTGAGGAGATCACTACTCCAGACCTGGACCCGAGAAACCCAGAAAGCTATCAAGCGCGACGGCTCTTTCACCTATCGTTTGAGACATCCAATGGCTCAAACACACATAACCTGAATCCCATTACTGCTGAAAACGTGGGGTTGGAGGATGGACACATCTTCAAGGGAAACCATTTTTCTCAAGAAAGCCAATCCAAGCTTCAATTCCCATATCGCGGCAAGGATCTGGCGCCACTGGTAAGTCTCAGGCGTGGATCCATTCGATTTTGGTACCGTCCTGACTGGTCGAGCAAATCAGCGGGCGGTAGGGGGCCAGGCACATTTGCGCGATTACTCGAAATAGGGGAAAATTCAAATAACTTCGACAAGGGTTGGTGGGCACTTTATTTGAACTCCTTTACCGACCGAATACATTTTGCGAGTAAAAGTTTTGGTTTCATCAACCCTCAAATCAGTCATCAAATCGAATTTAAAGAAGGAGAATGGTATCAAATCTCACTGACTTACGAACCATCTCGATCAAAGTTATACATCAACGGCGAAGAGGTCGCCAACGGCCCTGGAATTTTCAGTTATCCCTCCCCTATGGATCGTCAAGAAAGTGGACTTTGGATTGGTTCCTCTGCCACTGGTTCCTTTCAAGCCAACGGTACTCTGGACGAATTGGAGACCTTCAATTACGTCTTACTCGAGGATGATATTCGCTCAAGCTATGAAATCACGCGCATTGACAGTGATGATGATGGGATCAGNGACTTCCAGGAAACGATGATTTATGGAACAGACCCCCATCAATCTGATAGCGATAAAGATGGTGTCCAGGACCTGATCGAGATTCAAGCAGGCACTGAACCCAATAATGCCAGTGATTTTCCAGCCCTGAGATTGGCTTTATTTGAATTCAATACAGGAACCTTTCAAGGTGAACGAGGGCAGCTACCAACCCAAAAGCTTAATATCGACTGGATTCGAAGCTGGAATACCGCAGCCATCAATGTTGGGACACAATCGCCCTCTGTCATTTCATATGCTTTTCAAGAAGACGATCTTTCTACCAATTTCAACCCTGCAAGGGGCACTGTCAGGTTTTGGGTTTCTCCCAATTGGCATTCTGGATCCGATCATGCATTGGATGGTCGCATCCTTGAATTGGGAGCGCGCTCTCCAGACGGGTCAAAGGGATGGTGGGCTCTTCAATTCAATGCAAATCGCGACAAATTGAACTTCATTACCCAAGGCAATGGGCAAACAGAATTTAATATTTCCCATCCAATCAATTGGAGACCTGACCGCTGGTATCATGTCAGTGTAACTTACGGACTTTTCGAATCCACGCTTTTCATCAATGGCGAATTGGTGGGCAGAGGGAGCGGCGTCTCGGCCTATCCTTCACATGAGACAGCGCTGGCAAGTGGGATCCATATTGGAGGATCTGCGCAAGGTGAATTCAACGCTAACGTCAGACTGGATGATTTCGAAACGTTCAATTATGTCCTGAGCGAGTCAGATAACCTGGATTACTACCTCGCAACTCGCCCTGATGAAGATGGTGATGGTATCATCACCTATGATGAAAACCTGTTCCATCTGACCGATCCGCACAATCCCGACTCCGACTACGACGGTGTAAGTGATGGGAAAGAGTTGGATGAGGGCACAGATCCAAGTTATGAATTCGATGGACTTCCAAGGCAGNTGGCAGCCTTCGATTTTGAAGGTGCCCGCTTGGAAGGTAATCGCAATCAGATACCAATCATCTCCGGGCAAGCCCCACAGGTTCCTGGTTGGAAAGGGTATGGCATTCAACTTTCAAGCGAATTGATAGATGCTTTTCATTACAAAGACGTGGAGTTGAGCGGCGCACCAAATATCAATGTCCGGCGTGGAAGCATTCGTTTCTGGTTTCAACCTGAATGGGACGCAGGAGAAGGCCCCGGAGGTGTCGTTCCGATTATTGAAATGGGAGAGCAGTCCACCGACCAAAGATACGGCTGGTGGAGCCTTCACTTTCATGAAAATGGAAGCCGCATCCGGCTCCAAATGCAGGGTAGGGGCAGGACATTTTCAGGCTTTGACCAGGCTCTCGACTGGAAAGCAGGTGATTGGCATCACGTGACAGTTACCTTCAGTATCCGTGGCAGTGCTCTTTGGATTGATGGAGAAAAGATGGCTAGTGGAATCGGCACGATTGAGTTTCCGAAATTGGAAGCAAGGGCCGAATCAGGGATGGTCCTCGGAACGGATGTCAAAAGCGGTCAGGCAATCAATGGAGTATTGGATGAGTTAGTCACTTTTAATTACGAACTCTCTCAAAATCANATCCTGAATGACTATTCCCCGACTCCTCCGGACTCAGATGGCGATGGATTGAGCGATCTTGAGGAATTGACCATTTACAACACAAACCCCAATGATCCAGATACAGACGCAGACGGAATACCTGATGGGAAAGAGATTGCGGATGGAAGCAACCCCCTGGATGCATACCTGTTCAAACCCCAAATGCTCAGTCAATTTTCTTTTGATGAAGAAAATCTGGTTGGAAACAATGCGCAGTTACCTCTCGTGTCGAGGGAAATAAAACTCGAAGACTCTTTTGAAATGGGTGGCATGGGGTATCAATCGAAAGAAGGCAGCCAGTTAATTTATAAAGTACGCGAAGAGAACGGCGCACTGAATATCGATCTTCGCCGTGGCTCTATCCGTTTCTGGATGAAGCCAAACTGGAGCACAGGAGATGTGGGGCATCCTTTTGGCTCGCGTATCCTTGAAATCGGGCGGATCAACACACAAAGCAGTCAAAGCAAAGGCTGGTGGGGACTCTACATGGACCAGGGCCGATCCACCATGTATCTGGCATCTCAAGCACCGAACGAACGTCAGTGGCATGTTCACCTGACATCCGACCGCTTAGATTTCGAAAAAGGTCAATGGTATGAGATTGAACTTAATTATGGTCCACAGACAGTCTTTGCATACGGGGTTAAGACCCCTCAAAATGCTCAAACATTCGTGAATTCCTTCCTGTACATTAATGGAATACAGCGAGGGTCCGGCCCCGGAATAGATCCTAGCACGCTTCCAGGTCCTGAGGCGTTGGAGAAGGGATTCGCCGTTGGCAGTCAACTCGATGGAGCATTGAGTGTGGATGCCACTATTGAAGCACTCACATGCTATAACTTCCCTCAGAATATTTGGAATAAAGTCGTCGTCCGGGATCGATCATGGGCTGCTGAAACATCCCTTTCACCACCAATGGTTCGCCTCTCAAGGATCAATAGAGTTTCAGCAAAAGGGCTCAACTCAGTTTACATAGAGCGGAGAAGATTGGGGGAATATGAGTGGCATATCTTGGAAGAGAACTATACAGGGGCTTCCTGGATAGATGATGATATTCAAGAAGGGGGCATTTATGAATACCGCTTACGCGATACGGATTTCGACAATGCAGATTTCCGCAGAGTTACACTGACAGTAGGCATTCATTTGCAGCCTGTACATTTCAGGGGGAATGTCATTTTAGTCTCTGAGGCTGGCTTACCTCAGTCATTGGACTTAGATTACGAGCAATTCAAATCAGACCTGACGGGAGATGGCTGGCACCTGATTGAATTGGTTGCGCAACGCCATGACGAAACCAACTGGCTGCAAAATGCCACGGAAATTCACCGTATCCGAGCAGAAGCAAGGGCTGTTTACGAGAGAGCTCCGGCGTACCCGAACGTCATGTTGCTTCTAGGGCATGTCCCCGTTCCTCGCTCAGGTCTGGAGGCGTTTGATGGTCATGAAAACCACCGGGGTGCCTGGGCCGCTGATAGTTATTACGGGAGTTTCGATGACGATTTTTGGACCGATAAAGCAACTCGCCTTTCACGGGCAAACCCGCGCCTGGAAAACCGACCTAACGATAAAAAATGGGACCCCGATTACCTTCCGCGGATTATTGAAATCCCGGTTGGTCGCATTGACTTTTCAAATCTTCACTCGTTCGGGGCGGCCGATTTCCTTGATCTCATCGATGAAAAACCTTGGACACTTGAGGTCGCATTAACACGCCAATACCTGCAAAAAAACCACCGTTACAGGCACGGTCTGACTCCCGTGGAGAAACGCATAAGTTACTTCAATGGTATGGGTTTCCTACCTTTGAATAACGGAGAATTCCAAGCCGTCAATTTGGCTTCGTCTTTATTTGGTTTGGGCGAAGCCCATGCCATTGCGTCACGCCCCCTGTATGAAAATGTGCCCGTCATGTTTGGCTATCACGAAATGCGTGCATCACCTTTCGGCATCCAATTAGGCTGGGAATATGGGCGCGCCTCCAACACCTACAACCATTACACCTGGCATTTGAATCAAGCACAAAACGAACCATCAATCCTCTTCTACATGATGTTTGGNTCCTGGTTTGGTGACTGGAACCTGACTGATGAAAACTGGCTGCGTGGTGTCCTGGCAACACCTAACTATGGCTTGATATCCGTTTACTACCCAAAATTCTGGAAACTGCAGAAAATGGCACTGGGTGCTCCCTTCGCTGTGGGCATGCTTGAAATGGGTGATTTAACGGATAATTACAGAGAAGCACCTCGAATGCTGAGCATCATGGGCGACCCTACACTGAGAATTCATACTCTGACGCCACCTCGCGCGGTCACTGCGAGACTTGTCAATAACCAGATCGCGTTGAATTGGGAGGGCTCGACTGANGAAGGATGCCGCTATTTCATCTACCGCAGGCATCCGGCAGAGGGATATCAATTACTGAACGACACACCAACAGAAGCGACTTCTTTCGTGGATGATAATCCTTGGTTCGTGGAGCCGAAATACATGGTGCGTGCGATGAAACCTCAATCAAGCGGAAGTGGAAGCTACCGTAATTTAAGTCAAGCCGCTTATTCAAAAATGGAGTAATCAAGGCCTAAGAAATGCCACTTTATTGCGATCATCGCGGCATTCTTTGATCAATTTTTGATACGTTTGTCGTGCGTGATCATATGCACTCAGTGCTTCCTGCATTTCATTTTTTGCAATGAATCGCTCTTTATTTTTCCAGCATTGATTCACCCCGGCCAAACACCATTCAGCGCTTCGGCGACTTGCTCGAATGGGTTTGTCGTCGACAACCACAAAAACGGGGTTGGTGTGTGCACTTGGCAGGATTCGAACAGCGACCCAGCTACTGAACTGAACTGGCACATTGAATTCCAAATCATTCAACTTGCCATCAGCAACAATATCTTGCCGCGCAACAGGGTAACCGTTGACGATCAATTCAACCGGTACCGTTCTGGTGTCACCAATTCGAGCGCGCTCAACATGCCAATAAGGCTTTTGCTGATAAGGTCGGTCCCTGAGGCTTGGATTTATCTGCTCGTCAAGGCGTGCTGCAGCACGTACTTTGATAGAAAGCTCTTTTCCCGTATCCAACTTCAATTCACTACCCAATTCGCCCATGGCACGGTTTTCCACTTTGAAATCCATTAAATGACTGAGGCCGTCACTCACATAGTTTTTCCCTTCACGAATTCCTTCACACCAAGCTTCGTAATTTAACTGACCTTCAAGTTTGACATAACTTCGCCCCAAACCAACGCGCTCCCCGTAAATGCATGGAAAGTCCGTCTCACCGCTGATACGAGTACGATAACCGACATTCAACGTGTGATACCAGATATTCAACTCCCAGGCATAAGGCGTATCTACCGTGGAAATAAAATCCACCGCTGGTACTAAACGCCCTTCAGGATCAGGAACCTGATGAGTAACATCAACGATGTATTCATTGGCACCGATGCCATTGAACGGTGGCACTTCGTAATTAGGCAAAGCAGCGCCTGCCACTTCAAGACCCCAACCTGAATGAGCAGGGCCCACCAAAGCACCTTGGGTTTTGGCCCATCGGAGTGTGTTCAAACAAAGCGTTGGCCAATGGTGCTTGGAATCACCTCCAGGATAAATCTGTTCCTTCAGGCGCAGTAGACAAAGATGACCCGATTGGTGCGACCCGAAACCCGAAACCTCAACATCATAGCGGAGTATATAGGGATGACGTGAAACCGCATCGTCTTCTCCGGTAAAAAATTGTTTCTGGTAATCAAAACAGGGCCCCCAGGTCAAGTTCGCCCCCACTTTCAAATCTTCTCCAAGAATATGACGCAGCATGTCAGGCGCATGCACACCCTCAGTGGGATCTGTGTAATGTGCACACCCGGCAGCATGGATATGGTGATCACCGCTCCAATAACCAAAAAGTGAGGGATCAATCCATCGCTGGACTGAAAAATGCAGATCACGTGTCTTTTCAGTGACCTTCACAATCCGCTTGCTCGGAATTGATTCTGGCCCGCGAGCAAATTGTATTTCATAGCTACCGGACGGTAACAGGAGCTTCTCGCCATCATTCCGATAAATCTGAGGATGAAAGGAAAAATCAGGAGCAAGACGTTTGGCTTGAGAAGGATAAACCCGCCCGAGAGCATCACGGATTTCAAACATTCCTGTCGTGGGTTGTCCTTCTTCGTCTTTGACATTGAGCGTAATTTCAACTGCCGGACGACAGGTAAACAAAATATCAATTTCATTTCGAAACCCGATGTCCTGTGTCCCCTGCCCCACATTGAACCCCATCCTTGCTTCACGCTTGCCTGCATCACGGCTGTAAAGCTGAACCAATCTGTACTCAAGCTCCAAACCTGACAGGGTTTTGGTCAGGGGCTGCACGTCGAATGTTTGAACCTCCAGCCAGCGATCATCAATCGCTTCTGCGGGTGAGTTATGAAGCCGGGCAGCATTGGGGCTCTGGGTCTTCAATGCTGCTGTGACTCCAGCTTGATTATTGACTTTCACGAGGAACTGAGTCCATCCGTGCTGCATGAGATAAGGATCTGCCGGTCCCTGGGCTACTTTCACTCGCATCTCGGGATTGATATTGACCAAGTAAAGACAGTGCTGGTCTAAGATCGCTTGAATCCGACTGGAACCATATTCTGGATCCTTTGCCTTCATGGCAGATTCGATGGCGTTTTTTTCTGCATTGGAAAATGGAACGCCCAGATAATCAGTCGCTTCAATCAACCTCCTGACCTGAGCTCTCAGTGGTTGCCATGCCACACCCGGAATCACAGGTAATTCCGCAGAAACCACGGAGAAGGCTGGGATTGTCAGTGATAAAAAAAGCATCCAGGCAAGAACGCTACCTCGTGAGAAAAAACATTGATTCCGCATGGTAATTTGGCTCAGATTTAGTTGCAGATGATATCAGGAAACAGAGGATTGTCATGAGTTTTTTTGAGTTGCGCAAGGGTATGACACATACCTTGTGGCANCCCTTTTCTCTCGATGCCAGTATAAGCTGCCCTTGTATCCGGACTCAAATGGGGTTATCGGTGTGCTCTGAATGGATACGAGATTTAGATCTGCAACATTGATATTGGCAATACACGGTTCCACCGAAGACACTCGGCCCGAGGAGGCCGGAAACAGCCTTGCCGCTTCTATTCGTAGCAAGGGCATCTTTGGCGAGGTTAAAGCTGCTTTTCACAAACACACTCCGTTACTTCTGGATTCATTGACTCAAGCAAATGGAAAGCTGGTCATCATCGTTCCCATGCTGATGAGCAAAGGGTATTTCACTGAAAAAGTTTTTCCCGACGCCTTCCAACTGCAGGCAACACCCGGTGTAGCCTTTCCCTGGGTTTCTATATTTGAAGACAAAAAAGTTATTTATGCAGGACCTATAGGACTTCATCCCGGTATGGAAAGCCTGGTGATCGAATCCGCAGATCGAGTACTGAAAGAGCATCCATTCCCCGTCAAAGTCTCTTTATCCAATGCATCCATTGCACTGATCGGACACGGAACCTCGCGTCATGTTAAATCACGCGAATCGGTGGATAAATTAGCTGCAAAGTTGGCTATGAACTCAGAAAAATGCCAGGAGGTTCGCACTTTTTTCATCGAAGAGGAACCCGCCATCGAGGCGATCTATGAATGGAACACTCCCAGCAAAAACGTCGTCGTTGTGCCTTTCATGCTCGCGGATGGACCGCATGCAGCGCAGGATATTCCTGTTGCGCTCGGACAAACGGAAAAAGAATTGAAACGAAGTCTCAAGCAAGGGACCTCGACTTGGCGTAACCCAACAGAACGTCACGAAAAACGCATCTGGATCAGCCCCCCTGTAGGTTTATCTCCGCTTTTGCCAGATCTGATATTGGAATACATTTCCAGCGAAATCTCAGGGCTTTTGATGGATTGATTCGTTCCTTGAATCCATATAGTCTTTGCGCTGCGTGGGGGATTTCTTTGACGAATACTGCAAATCACCCTGCCAGCAGGACGATGGAGTGGAACAAAGTTAGTTTATTGGGATTAGGCCTTTTGGGGGGCTCTCTTGGAAAATCACTGATCGCCGGCAACCATGCAAAAACGGTAGCCGGTTTTGTGCGTCGTAATGAACGAATCCATGAAGCCCTCCATGCCGGAGTGGCCCACGAGGCTTCCATGAATCTGGAAGAAGTGGTGAGGGACGCAGATCTGGTGGTGCTCTGCACTCCGGTGTTGAAAATGCTGCCTGTCACCGAGGCAATGCAAAGCTACTTGAAGCCCGGGGCACTTGTCACGGACGTCGGAAGCGTCAAAGGCCCTCTGGTTCAATTACTTGAACCTTTAGTCGCAAAGGCAAACGCCACTTATATAGGCTCACACCCTATGGCCGGCAGTGAGCAGCAGGGACTTGCGCACGCCAGATCCGATCTTTTCCAGGGTGCTACCTGCGTGGTGACTCCAACACAAAATTCACCCGGGAAGGCCATCGAAAAAATTCAACATCTATGGAGACAAGTAGAAGGTATTCCTGAACTCATGGACGCGAAAGANCATGACATCAGGGTAGCACGTTGCAGTCATTTACCCCACGTGACTGCAACCATGCTGGCGGACTGGATACTGGCCCCAGAACACGGCGATCAGCAGGCCAAGCTCTGCAGCACTGGGTTCAAAGACACCACGCGTGTCGCATCCGGTTCACCCGAGATGTGGTGTGACATTCTGGCATCCAACAAGATCGCACTTTTAAATTCATTGGATTCCTTTGAGGAACAGTGCCAGAAAGTAAGAAAATGGATTCATGAAGAGGACGATGCCGCACTCTATCACTGGCTGAAAGAGGGTAAATCCAAACGCGATTCCTGGCTGAAAACTTTCAATAAACGCAGACTCAATCAGGATGTGAAATAACAGATTATTCAGACCACTTCCCCCCATTCTTCATTACTGTTATGCCACTACCTGAAGCCATCCTCCTTCACCCGATACAAACACCTGCGAAAGTCAGGTTAGGCGTACCTGGATCAAAAAGCATCACAAACCGCGCCTTGATTCTCGCCGCCCTCAGTCATGGAACAAGGACCCTTGAAGGCGCTTTGTGGAGCGAGGACACGCAGGTCATGGTCGATTGCCTTCGTAAAATTGGATTTGAGATCAACATTTCAGAGGATTCGAGTGACGAAGCCAACCGCCGAATCCAAGTTCACGGCTCAGGGGGTCGTTTACCATCTCAAGCATGTTTGAGCAAACCACTGGACTTACATGTGGGAAATGCTGGGACAGCCGCCCGTTTTCTTCTGGCAATGACTTGCCTGGGCCATGGTCAATACCGGTTGTCCGGTGTGGACAGAATGCATGAACGTCCACAGAAGGAGCTGATCATGGCACTGAGAGAACTTGGATATCAGATTGTTTCCGAAAACGGAAATCTACCAGCAATCGTTCATGGTCAGGGCCCCAGACCTGGTAGCTCATGCACGGTTTCCATACGGGAAAGCTCTCAGTTTGCCTCTGCCCTGTTACTATCCGCCACAGCAGGCGGTTGGGACATCAAGACTCCGTTGGAACAATCAGAACACGCACCTTACGTGGAAATGACTCGATCCATGATTGAATCATTTCCACAAAATGAAGATGCTGCCTGTCAAATCGAACCGGACGCATCGGGCGGAAGCTATTTTTGGGCGATCAAACACTTGATGAGCAAGCACGGAAGCAATCCCTCTGAAAATATTCAAATCACTCATTGGCCTCAAACCGATTGGCAGATTGATACAGAATTCCCCAAGTTCCTGCCATTGCCGCAACAGATTTCGCGTGAGCAAGACCTAGGTGACAGCATCATGACATCTATTGTGATGGCTCCATGGTCGTCTCATTCAACCACTTTTTCTGAGTTGGGACGCCTGCGTGTTCAGGAATGTGAACGTGTTAAAGCACTGAAAACAGAACTTACCAAGTGCGGCGCTCAAGTAGAAGAGCATGGGGACACACTCAAGATTCACCCGGGTCGACTGCACGGGGCCAGTATTGATACTTATAATGACCATCGTATGGCGATGTGCTTTTCAGTTGTCGGGACTCAAATACCCGGCATCGTCATTAAAAACCCTGCTTGCGTGAAAAAAACTTTTCCAAATTTCTTCCTAAAGTTAGCTTCTCCTGCCCCGGAAGGACTGAGCATGAAGATTTGTAACGCTTCAACCGGGGAGTTACTGAGTCCGAACGATTTGATTGCCTGAAAGAGCCCATGAAGAAAACATCCCCCTATGTGATTGCCATCGACGGCACAAGCGCAAGCGGCAAGAGCACCAATGCAAAACTTGTCGCCAGTAAATTGGGTTTTACTTATGTGGATACCGGCGCCATGTTCCGCACCTTGGCTTGGTATTGCCTTAAATCTCGCATCGACATCCACGATCCGAAAGCCGTGGCTCAACTCTGTAAAAAGTGGAAAACCAAATTGATGTGTATTGAGGGCAAGGTCAGATTGCTGGTAGATGGATATTTTCCAGAGTCAGAGATTCGGACTGCGGAAACAAGCGCAGCCGTGCCTCATGTCGCCGCAGTGCCGAAAGTGAGAGAATGGATGAAGCTCAAACAGCGCGATTGTATCGATTTTGGTTCTCTCGTGATGGAGGGACGTGATATCGGTACTCAAATTTTCCCTGAAACCGAACATAAGTTTTATCTGGATGCCAATCTGGCAGAACGTTCCAAACGACGTGAGGCCGAAGGTGTGCAGGAAGATCTTGCCAAACGTGATCAAAGGGACAGCCAGCGATCCACCGCTCCCCTGATGGTTCCTCTGGGAGCGCTGGTGGTGAATACATCCGGCTTGTCACCTGAAGAATCCTGCCGGCTGATCATTGATGCCATCACTGAAAAAGCTCCTGAAATTAAAGAAGCTTGCAAAAATCAAGCGCGATAATGAAGTTCGCGATCGAGCATTAAGCAACGATTAAGATGGATGGAAAATGCGGTTCGGTTATTTTTTATTTTGGTGTGCTTTTCGAGCAATGTTCAAGGTCCTCTTTGACTGCCGGATATATCACGCAGACCGTGTTCCACTAAGTGGGCCCGTTCTGCTTGCAGCCAACCATACCAGTTTCATGGACCCTCCCTTGATTGGCTCCTGTCTAAATCGCGAAACACATTACCTGGCACGCAACACTTTATTTCGTTTCCCAATATTCAGAAACATGCTGGATTACATTAATGTCATTCCCGTTGATCGCAATGGAAGAAGCCCAAAAGGGCTCAGGGCAGTAACAAATAGCCTGAAAAAAAACCATTCTGTGATCCTGTTTCCAGAAGGAACCCGAAGCCATGATGGCAAATTGCAGCGAGCAAAATCGGGTGTCGGGTTATTGGCCATAAAATCCGAGGCTCCTGTCGTGCCAATCCGCGTATTTGGAACTTTCGAGTCTTATGGGCGCCACCTTAAGTGGCCAAGACCAAGGCGCTTGCACGTCAAAATGGGAAATCCTATGTGGCTAAATGATTTACGCAACGAAGCAAGGAGCGCAGATAAAGAACGAACGAAGCAAATTTATCAGGAAGCAGCGGATCAAATCATGACTGCTATCGATAAGNTGACACCTAACGCAGATTGCAAAACTTTCGGAAATTAATGCAGCGTGGGTTGTCGCTTGCTTCCATTTCTTCTCACAGGCAGGATTCCTAAAATAATGTCCGACAAAAATAAAAAATTCATTCATCTGACATCACATACACACGAGCTATCCTGGAAAACGGAAGTCATCGGTGAGGCAGATACATGGATTTGCCTGAACAAGCAAACACACCTCGGAACGGAACATGACCACCATCATCAAGATCGTCCGCACATGCAGGCAATTGTTGAGCAGGACATCAAGCGGCAGGCTGGATGGATGCGTGAGCGTGGTATCGACTATTTGAAACCAGCAAACATCCTGGACTTTGAAACGACAGGAGCCAGCTTGTGGGGCAAAAATGAATCTGGCGCGCTAGCCTTGAAAGATTGTATTCATTCCGAAAAGCCTAACCGTTTCTTCCATGCCCTTGTTCACGGCAGCCCTGAAGAGGAACAATTCGAAGTCGACCTCAGGCTGACGCCTCATCGTTTTCAACCATGGATCATGAAGGCGAGCAAAGAGGGTAAAAAAACCGTCACTCAGTTTGAAGTTCTGGAGAAATTCCAGGGCTACACTCTATTAAAATGTATTCCCGTCACAGAACGCTACCATCAGGTCCGAGCGCACCTGGGATGCAGGCAGCTTCCAGTTGTAGGAGATGCAATTTACGGCGGAGGTTTGTTGATGCTGTCGGAAATGAAACGTAATTACCGCCAAAAGAAAGATCGCCCCGAACGCCCACTGCTGGACCGGGCCGCCATTCATTTGGCAGAATTACATTTCCCTGACCCCATTTCAGGTGAAGATCGGGAAATCCTGGCCCCCATGCAGCATGATTGGGAAGTCGCTTTCAAATACCTTCGAAAATACGCCACTGGCAATTGATCCAACACACTTCTCAGAGTCGAAAAAATGCTTTGGCATTATGAGAAAGTATTTTCTGTCCAAGCTGAAGTGCTTGATCCGCTCGCAGGTAACCATTGGAAACTTTTTCATCCAGAACTTCGATCAACAAACTTCTGAAGCTTTGCATGGTACCAACCGTTTCTTCAACGTGCCAATTGTCACCGCCTAACATTATCCTTCCCTCGTCAGGCAATATCTCAATGGCTTCGTGCAACGCGAGTTTAAAATNTGAGGGGCTCAGCAGCCAGGACCAGGTAAGATCAATCCAGATATTTCGATAAACAAAGGCCATACCAAGCAAATCCCGGCTCCAGGGATATGCCAGGTGCATCAACAGGAATCGTGTGCCAGGATGGCGTTCAATCAAACCCGCCACATGCATGGGATGTGAACTTCGTATGAGAGCCGTTCCTAGATGCATCTGCATGGGGATGTCCATTTCTGCCCCAAGGTGACAAATAAAATCCACCACATAATCTCCAAAAGCTTGTTTTTCCTCTTCACTTGGATGACTTTTTCCCCAGGCACGCTTGGCTAGTAATTTATTTGGAACCTGAAATTCAATACTGCGATCATAGGCTAGCGCATTCTTGAAAGCTACCTGCCCGCGTGATTTCATTTGCCCTGCCAATGCACGAATGGCTTCCAGATAATCTTCGAAAGATTCAGGGTGAAAACCGGCTTTACTCAAGATAGCAGCTGCCGAATTCCCATTATGATCCTTAGATTTCGAATGCCACCCCAAAGCAAAAGCATTTATCCTGACCACCGATTGATACTGCGACCCCAGAGATTCCCGTGCATTGAGCATTGGATTCGTGTAATCATCCGTAATCACCTGAGTCACATTAGACAGGAAGAGAGATTTTGATTGAAAACCAATTTCAATACGGCTTGCGGTGACACGTGCATTCACCGATTCCCAATTGCCTTCATCGATCCAGATCCAATCGGAATTTCCATGAAGTGCAAGGATCCCTTGAGTCAGATTCCTAACAAAATTGTTGGAACCCCGCTCCACCAGATAAGGCCTCAGCTCATCCCAACCGAAAGGTTTCAATGTGGATCTCAATGAAGATTCCTCCTGGTGTTCGCTTGGCAATGGATAGGGCCTTTTCACCGTCCATCCCGCGTAGCTTTGTTGAAATAATGCTAAAAGATTTGTCTTGGATGACAAATATACTTCAGGGATGTGATGTTCATGTACATCCAGTATGGGTGCGTTTCGCAACGATTCATGCCATGACTCCTTGGAATGCATGAGTGAGTGTAAAAATAAAACTTACCACCGCTACTTCAACGGTAAACAGCTTTGTATGATTCAGTTTTTGAATTTGAAGATCTGTGAAACAGTTCTCACATACATGGAATCCTCATCAAACGCAGGTGTTGAGTGGGTTTTTGTATCGAGATCAATGCGATTCAGTATCTCAAATTGATCACTTGCAGCAGTCACTACAATTTCACCCGTGGTTGACACGCAGGCGATTTCGCTTCCATTGGATACAGGGGACCCAAAATACCTNCCACGAACGCGCTCCTGATAATGGATCTTACCACTTTCCGGGTTGGCACATGTCAGGATACCTCCATCACTCCAGAAAAAAGCCAGACCATCCACTGCGATAGGCGTAGGAACATAATTCGCGGAACGCTTGATTGTGTAGGCAAGCTTGGGTTTTGCATGTGGGCCTGCAGGAGGATCGATCGCAACGACGAAATTACCACCACCACCACTACCACAGGAACCAAAAATCCGGCCTCCGGCGACGATTGGAGAGCTACAACTGCGCTTATCAAAGGCATCAGCATAAGACCAAAGAACTTTTCCATTGTCTGGATCAAGACAGCTGACACCATCGGCTGCGCTGTTGACAATTAATTGATCTTTCCCATCAGGTCTCTGGTAGACACAAGGTGTCGAATAGGCAGCTTTATCGCTTCTTCTTTTTGTTTTCCAGATGGTACTCCCACTTGTTTTATCCAGAGCAACGATAAAACTTTGCCCCAGCTGATCATTTGCGATGATTAATTTATCTTGATACAGAACAGGAGAAACGCCCACACCGTGTTGGCTTTTAAAGGGCCCCAGATCCTTCTTCCACAACCATTCTCCAGCATGATCCAATGCAGCAACAAAGTAATGCTTGGGTGTGGCCCAGGATAGGTAAACCCGGTCTTTATCAACCGTAGCCGAAGGCGAGGCAAAGCTGTTGAAGTCATGCTTTGAAAACGTCTGGTAGGCCATTTCACGACTCCAGCTGATGTTGCCAGTTTCTCGATGAATGGAGAGCACATGAAAATTGGATGAATCTTCATTCATGCAAGTCAGGTAGAGAAAGCCCCCCCAAATCACTGGCGAAGAATGCCCTTTACCGGGAAGGTCTAATTTCCATATGATATCTTTCTTTTGAAGGTCTCTTAGCTTGATAGTTGAATCTGCGATACCGGTTCCATTGGGACCACGAAAACGATTCCAATATTCTGCTGCAGAAGAAAAAAGAGGTGTCAATATATAGAGAAAAATGCACACCCAATGAAGGAGGTAAATCTTACGTGTTTGCATTGGCTTCATGNTGGATAATAGTCGCTACCTTGGGCTTAGAATCAAGGTAAAACCGATCGATTAAAGGCTCTTNAGCGAACNTTTGTATACCCAGTTTGGACAATTGGCAACGCAGATATCAAGCATTCAGAATTTCAATGAAGAAAGCGTCAGAGACCAAACCTGGATCCGGGTTTGTCGATAAGCCCTGATTTTCTGTCACCGCCATGAGCTTCATATCGTCTTAAGGAATCTCGCCAAGAACTTTTCACTGGTAATTGAGGTGAGAAGTTTTGGGGGATCAATCCCCCAACCTTGAAAAGGTCACATCATGAAATGCCGCTGCAATTAATGGTGTATTCAAATTGAAGTGTAAACGCGTTGGGAAATTTTTACGGCAGATCATAAGCAGCCGTGAAACTACCCACCCGAAGGCACTCGCTGTAATCGGGCGAAAGTCAACTAGGATGATTTTTCCGCTGAGGGTGATTCAACATCATTGAGCTGAGCCCCCACTTGTTCACCGGCTATCATGGCATCACGGATTTGACCTGCCAGATCATTCATATGCCCAGGTGAATGAGGAATCATGATGGTATTCGTTCTGGATTGGTTGCCCAAATCCTTCAGGGTATCGAAATACTGGGTCATCAACACCATGTTCATGACATCAGCAGCACTGGCTGAACGGATGGTCTTTTGAAATTCGTCCACGGATTCCCTCAACCCTTCAACAATCGCCCGCCTCTGATCCGCAATGCCTTTACCCGAGAGGGCTTTGCTTTCGGCTTCAGCTTCAGCTGCCTTGACACTCAAAATCTTGTCTGCCTCGCCTTTTTCAGTCGCTGCGACTCTGAGGCGTGTAGCCGCGTTGATTTCGTTCATGGCTGCCTTGACCTTGGCATCAGGATCAATGTCAGTCACAAGTGCTTTCAAGATACCATACCCAAAATCATCCATCACCTGCTGAAGTTCGTTTTTCACGACATCGGCAATTTCATCTTTCTTCTCAAA
This sequence comes from Pedosphaera sp., assembly GCA_002690655.1. Classification (GTDB taxonomy): domain Bacteria; phylum Verrucomicrobiota; class Verrucomicrobiia; order Limisphaerales; family AAA164-E04; genus AAA164-E04. The sequence goes on along the minus strand of NZFL01000015.1, from coordinate 125,431 downwards.
AACATCGTCCAGACGAATCCGGGGCACCCGCGCGCGTACCACATCAAAGACAAACGATTTAATCTGCCGTTCGGGACTTTCAAGTCTATAAAAGGCCTCGTAAATTTTTTCTGGAAGTACGTAAAATTGCACAGAGACAAGCACTTTTACAAAAACATTATCAGCGGTCTTGGTCTCAACCTCGACATCTAGTTGGCGCACTCGCAGGTTGACATATCCAGCAACTCGCTCAAGGAAAGGAATCAGGAAATTTAGACCGGGGTCGGCAATGCGCGTGAATTTACCAAATCGAGTGACAACGCCCGCTGTTTGCTGTTTGACAGTAAAAAATGGAATAATCATAAGTACTCATTCTGTGTGAAGCTGTATGGCAAGTTTGAATCCTTTCACAATTACAGCAATTATAAAAAGGAGATCAGATTGTAACCCAATATTATAAAGATCATGATGGAAAAGGTGATTGAAGGATAGTCATGGAACCCAATGCCCCCCTTGCAGAAGTGAGGGATAATTTCAGATCAGGGGGTGGTCTTGATTGCCTTGTTATCAAATTCTAGAACTGACATGGATTTATCACGAAGATTTCGGATTCTCAAACCTTTAAGATACCAGACGCCCTCAATCTTTTCCACTCCGGCGACCTCAAACACTTTCATTTTACGATCGTTGATATCGAATGCTTCAGCATAGACGATGCCTCCATTTTCAATTGAAATCCAAGATCGAACCTTGTAATAGCCGATTAAAGATCGCGTGGGTCGTGAGCTTTCGAGCAGCTTGCAAGCAACTCCCTTGCGTCGTTTGATTTTGGACTGGAAAATACGTTGATCTGGCCAGTGGAGAAAATCCAATCCCAAGTCAACGATCCAAAAGTCGCTCTCGCCTATGGATGCCATTGCTTGCTCGGAATTCAGATTACGGAAGGCGTCAGGGGCTGTGGGCAATTCTCGTGAAACCGCTAGTTTGTAACTGGGAGAAACACCAGCAGAATGATTGATCCAGAGCCATTCACTCTCAGCGTTGGAATCTTTGCTGATCTGAAACAAATCTCTCCAACCATTTTCGAGTTGTTCTGTGTGCTTTTGAACGTAATGTTCAATTCGGGTTCCATCACGTTTTCTTATTTTGAACGTTGCAGTAATCGGTCCGGGAATACCTAGTTGAACCGATCGCAGTTCCTTTGCTAAAGCCTGTCCATCACGAATGGGATCAGCACACAAAGAGGTTAGACAGGCAAGGAAACCAGCAAACAAAAGACCTAAAAAAACAAGACTCCACTTTTTCAATTGCAACCTCTTTTGAAATAAGATGGAAATTCAATTCCGTTTTGATTTATTCCCGAACATGATGTGTAGCATCTCTTCGACGTGACGCACCCAGTGAATCTTCAATTTCTTTTGGACTTCAGCTGGTGCCTCGATCCAATCCTTTTTGTTTGCCTCGGGCAGTATGATCTCTCTGATCCCAGATCTGGCGGCAGCCAGAAGTTTTTCCTTGATACCACCCACAGGCAACACTCTGCCTCTCAAACTTATTTCACCGGTCATCGCCATGCGCGATGAAATGAGAGTTTGAGTAAACAAGGACGCAAGCGCAGCAAAGATTGCAATACCAGCACTTGGTCCATCTTTAGGAGTAGCACCGGCAGGTACGTGAATGTGAATGTCCAAATTCTCCATGCTGGGCAGAGACAGCCCCATCGACTTAGCTTGGCTTCTGAGGTGCGTCAGCGCAGCTTGAGCGCTTTCTTTCATGACCTCGCCCAACGAGCCTGTCAGTATTAGTTTCCCTTTGCCCGGTAAGGAAGTTGCCTCGACAAAAAGAATTTCTCCACCGCTGGGCGTCCACCCCAAGCCAACTGCGATACCGCTGTCTTCGATCGTTTCGTGATCCGGGGCTGGATGCTTGGGTTGCCCCAGTTGTGTGTGAATCCATGCTTCGGATATCGTTATCTTTCCTTGGCGATCGGGAGATTCAAGTTGTTCTCTAGCGGCTTTGCGCAAGGTCGATGCAATGGTCCTNTCCAGTTGTCTGACACCTGCTTCTCGGGTGTATAGATCGACCAACATACGTATGCTGGCGGATGGAAGTTTAATCTGGCGAGTTTTAAGACCATGATCTTTGAGTAATCTGGGAAGAAGATGTCGTCTCGTGATTTTTATTTTCTCAGCCGTCGTGTAGCTGGGAAGTTCAATCACCTCCAGACGATCACGTAGAGCAGGATGAACAGGGTCGAGCCAATTGGCAGTCGTGATGAAAAGAATTTCACTCAGATCAAACGGTAATTCCAGATAATGGTCACTGAAGTGTTTGTTTTGCTGAGGGTCCAACACCTCTAAGAGCGCAGAAGCAGGGTCACCTCGGAAATCGGAACCTAACTTATCGATCTCATCGAGCAAAATAACGGGATTCTTGACTTTTAGTCGCTTCAGGGTCTGAAGTATGCGACCGGGCATGGATCCAACATAAGTTCGACGGTGCCCCCGTATTTCACCTTCATCGCGTACTCCACCAAGTGAAATGCGTGCAAAGGGGCGACCCAAAGCTTCGGCGATACTTCGCCCCATGGATGTTTTGCCTACCCCTGGCGGCCCTACCAAACATAGGATCGGACCACGCACGGGATTTTGAAGTTTCATCACAGCAAGGTGCTCCAACAAGCGGTTCTTGACCTGCTCAAGCCCAAAATGCTGAGCGTCCAGTATTCGGGATGCCTCCTGTAGATCCAACTGATCTTTTACCGATTGACTCCACGGCAATGATGCCAGCCATTCCACGTAATGCCGGGCTACCGTATATTCGGGCANCGATGTGGGAATGGTTTTCAGTCGATCAAGCTCCTTAAGCGCAATTTCCTGAGTATCGGCAGGCATCCCGCTTTCCTCAATGAGGGCCTTTAAAACTGCCATTTCCCTGCTGGCCGAATCATCTTCACCCAATTCACGCTGAATGACCCNAAGTTGTTCCCGCAGGTAGTAGTCCCGCTGACTCTTGGAAACAGAAGCTGATACTTCCTTCTGGATGCGCGCCCCTATCGATTGAAGCTCCAGCTCATGCTTGAGCAGAGGCAGTAGGATCTTGAGTCTTTCTGTAACGACATGAGCACTCAAAAGCTTTTGATGATCAGCAAGGCCAAGATTGAGGTTGGCCCCTATAAGATCAGACAGTTTCTCTGGATCTTCCGTATTCAGATTAGAGGACTTAACCTGATCGGTGAGCGTCGGAGATTTTTCAAGTATGGCTTCAAACAGTTTCTTGGCACTCCTGACAAGCGCCTTGGCCTCCAAGCTTGCTTCGGCAGGCTCATGAAAATACTCCACATTGGCAAGCAAGTAGGGATCAGTTTGCTTAAAATCGAGCAAGCGGATTCTTTTCAGACCCTCAATCAGTATCCTGACTGAATTGTTGGACTGCTTCACCATTTTTTGAACTCGGGCCATGCAGCCGTATGGGTGCAAATCCTTGGGCTCTGGTTCTTCGACATCTGGTGTCGTTTGAAGCACCAAGCCGATGAGTCGATTTCCCGAAACAACATCGTCTACCAAACCTGAGCTTGGCGCGGATTCAATCAACAAGGGCGCAACCATGCCCGGAAAGATCACAATGTCTGAAAGACCGAGGATAGGAAGCTGCTCTGGAAGTGTTGCCTTAGGGCGCTTTTGAAGGTCTTCTACTGCTTTTGTAGAAGCCTTGATCTTAAGAATGTCTATGATGTCCTGATCCAAATGCATGCCGCTTGGGGGCAGGAAGAAAATTATACGACGACTCCCTCGCCTGTCGTTACTTGAAGCTATCCGATCTTGGCTCGACTTGACGAGGGAAAAGTCGATAATTCGATGTAAATGGAATTTAAGAGCAATTTTAAGGTATTTTTTTCAAGTCAGGCTTTGCACATCGGCAGAGAACCGTATAGTCAGTTGTCTTTGGAATAGTATGATACAGGATACAGACGATTTAAGAATACAATCATTACACCCGCTACTTTCGCCCGCCATCCTTAAGGAGGAGATTCCCCTTTCGGAAAAAGCTTCAGTGGTTGTTTCAAATGCCAGAATTGAGGCAGAGCAGATTGTGCGCGGTCAAAGCGACCGACTACTGGTGATCGTTGGCCCTTGCTCAATTCANGACACCGAAGCAGCGATGGAATACGCGGAACATCTCAAGGAATCCTGCGATCGGTTTCGTGATGACCTGTGTATCCTCATGCGTGTTTATTTTGAAAAACCCAGAACAACCGTTGGTTGGAAGGGGTTGATCAATGATCCCAATATCGATAATAGTTTTAAGATTAACCAAGGACTCAGGCAAGGAAGACAGCTTTTGCAGAATCTGGCCGAAATGGGCATCCCTGCAGCCACAGAATTCCTTGACACAATTGTACCTCAGTTTATTGCGGATCTGATTGCATGGGGAGCTATAGGGGCTCGCACTACCGAAAGTCAGGTCCATCGTGAATTGGCTTCGGGCTTATCAATGCCCGTTGGCTTTAAAAACGGCACTGACGGCAATGTCCAGATAGCTATCGATGCAGTCAGCGCATCTCGCCAACCTCATCATTTTCTTTCGGTGACAAAACAAGGGATAGCAGCCATCGTGCAAACGAAAGGCAACGATAGCTGCCACTTGATACTTCGAGGATCGAAGGCTGGCCCCAATTACGATGAAGAGAGTATTCAAACAGTCTGCAAAGCTTTGCAGAAAAGCCAATTGCACCAAGCGGTAATGGTCGATTGCAGCCACGGAAATTCGGCTAAAGACCATCTGAAACAGCCTGGTGTGGCGGAATCCATAGCAAAGCAAATTGCTTCAGGATCTACCCGCATTTCTGGCGTCATGCTGGAGAGCCATCTGGTTGAAGGTAATCAATCCTATAAGCAAGATGGTTCGGCAGTGTATGGCAAAAGCATCACTGATGCATGCATGTCATGGAACCAAACGCTACCCGTCCTTGAAAAGCTGGCGGAGGCAGTCAGCAAACGGCGCCAGTCTCAATAACTTCCCTTTAATTCATCAATGCTCGCAAATCCATCGGCCCCTAAACGGGCCAATGGGTTCACTGCTTTGGCNGATACAGATGGAACTGGCGAATCTCCTTCGATCGATGCCACTTTGTCATCCAGAAATAAAAGTTTGATCTTTCCCAGAACTAAAGCTTGAGGCCCATCACCAAGCAGGATGATGCTGTGCTTTTCACAGTAAAAAGCAACAGGAGCTGATTCGACACGCGGAAGAGGCGAGCCATCAAAGGGAACTAGCCCTAATTTTGTGTCCTCGACTTCTGAAATACCATGGTCAAGCGGTCGAGACGATTGAAGCAATGGATCAACATCGTGGATATTTGGAATATGAACCACGAAATGAGAGCGTTCCTCAATATTCACCCAGGTATCTTTTTTTAAACCACTCTTTTTATGCCCAATGGAGATCGAAAGCATTGGCGGACGACTACATACAGCGTTAAAATACGAAAAAGGCGCTAGATTTAATTTCCCATTTCCATGATCGCTCAAAACCCATGCAATGGGTCTAGGAATTATAGCCTGAGTCATGGTGAAATACGCCTGGCTGGATGAGAGTTGATCAAAATCGATTACCATAGCTTGGATCAGACTGGATTATGGGAATAATTCATACCCCCCATGTGATTATGAGATTCATTAAGATGCGCTGCAACAGGTGAAAACACAAAAAGGCCCTTTGGGAATTCCCAAAGGGCTTTGCTGAAAGTTTTTAATTGGATATTGGNTAAAATAAGATCGTTAACACTCTCAGCTGGAAGTTCCCCTAGTTTTACTGTTGTTTGGAAGGGGAAATAAAGAAATTAAAGGGACGTGTGAANGTCTGTGTAGGAGGAGTAACGGCGCCTTCCGGCAATGCAGCGATCTTGACGCTTACATCGTTGATTACCTCAGGTGCGATGGGAGTGATGCCTCCTGTTGTGGGGTTGAACTGATTACCTCCTCCAATACGAACGCTTCTGACAACTCCATCTCTGGTGTAAACAAANACACCGTAACCGGCAAGAACGTCAACCCTGTCAGGTGTGGAAATTTGATAACTTGTTTGCTCATCACCTGCGTCGATACCGATGACGCCAGTAGGAACTTTAACTTCAAACTTGGAAAGTGCAGAAGAAAACTTGTTGACTATACCAAGAATGCTCCCGTCTCGCAGGTCAATCTGGGTATCGGATACGATACCAGCACCTGTCTTCTCGACGCTCAAACGGTCCACGACGACAGTCGTGTTGGAATCAACGACCATTGAGCCGATGTTATTACCAAGTGCCAGAGTAACTTCTCCACCCTCGGCAGTGCTGATGACGCTGCCAGGAGTCAAGGTTGCACCCTCGGTGACTGCTGTGGCACCGCTGCCGTTGTCAAANGTAGCACGCCCATCAACTGAGGTGACNGTTAAACTAGCTGTTTCAGCGTGTGTTGACACGCAAAGTCCTATGGTGAGCAGCGTAATCGCCGTCAGGAGGAGTTTCGGTTGGATACGAGTCTTGTTAATCATATATGCTCCTACAGTGATCGATGTAATGTCGATTTGTTTTAATTCTGCAATTTTTTTNAATAATGTCAATCAGATTCCATGGTAGCCACCGTATTTGGGGCATAGGTGAACGGAATGATTACGGCCGGATCAAAATTATATTAATGAAAGTTAATGATCAAGGAAGTAATGCGGAATAAGACGTTTGCTAGAAAAATCGAAAAGGAAAATACGGCTGACTAATATCTAGGCCATCATCGGACTTTGCTATTTCCAAGGAAGGAGTCAGGGTAGGGTTCCAAATATGCTCATTTTCTAGTTGAAATCTATCATGCCAAAGTGAAAATTTATATTCAACCACATCAAAATTTTGGCAGATTTGAGATAAAAATGTGCTGCTGGTATTTCCAAAAAGTCCGCAAACCTTTGGTAACCAAGTTGAGAAGTTCAATTCAAATGATATTCGCACTCAAAACTACGAGGGAATAATAATCGCAAAAAAAAGTTGGCACTTTTGAGAAAATGCACCAAGATATAACAAATGCGGTCACTGGTCCCTAACGGAGCAGGGGCCTAATTTGTTAATTAACTTAGAGGAACTGATATGAAACTTAACAAATGGACAGTAGCACTAGCCGCCGCAGGATTGGTTAGTTTGGGACAAAACGCACAAGCGGAAGAAGCCGGCAACGCCGTCATGACCGCTATGTCAAAAACAACCCTCAGCGGGTTCGTGGATACCTCACTCTCTATCTCAGAGAAAGGCGCAAACCAAGCATTACACGGCCGTGTGCCCTATCAAAGTGGCGAAAAGATGAATGGTATCAATCTGGACGTCATCCAACTTTCATTGGCAAGCCCATTGGATGAGAGCGATTGGGCAGCTGGATATGCAGTTGATTTGTTATTTGGCCCTGATGCCTCTGCATACAGTGTTTCTACTGGTGCGGAAGCGGATGATGTTGCAGTTCGCCAAGCTTATGTGAATACACGTGTTCCTGTTGGTAATGGTCTGGACCTCAAAATGGGTGTTTTTGATGCGATCATTGGTTATGAAGGTTTTTCCAACCGCGACAACCCCAACTACAGTCGTAACATGGCTTACAACCTCCAACCTTTCAACCACACAGGTGTAATTGGCGGTTATCAGGTCAACGATCTTGTGAGCGCTCAGTTTGGTGTTGCCAACACTGGTGGCAATATTCTCATGGATCGCGCAGATGATTCATCTGACATCTCCTACATGGGCTCTATCGCTGTGGAAGCTCCTGAGAGTATGGGTGCACTTGCTGGTGCAACCGTTTATGTAGGATACATGGAGTTCGGAGGCGGTGGTGATGAGCAACAGAACCTTTACGTCGGATCTACAATACCTACTCCGATTGATGGTTTAGCGCTTGGTGCTGCTTGGGATAACGTCCAAAACATCGCCGGAAATGGTGGCGATGCAAACGTATTAGCTGGATATATATCTTATCAGGCAACGGATAAAATGTCACTGAATGGCCGCGTTGAGTATCTTGATGGTGATGAAGGAGTGCTCTTCGACGCAACAAGCAACGGTGTTGCTGTTGACTCTGAAATGTTGTCCTTGACCGGAACTGTTCAGTATGACCTGTGGGAAAATGTCCTTACTCGTGCTGAAGTTCGCTGGGATAGCCAAGAAGATGGTGAAGGTCTCTACGGTGGTGATGATGATATTATCACATTCACCTTGAATGCTGTTTATAACTTCTAAGTAGACTCTTATTTGTTTTCACGTCCCGCAGGACCTTCCTGCGGGATTTTTTTTTACCCAGCACTTGAGTCTCACAAGGATCGGTTTATATTAANTCAAAATGAACTCTTCCTTTAACTACTTATTAAACGTGTCTCTTGTTGCTGCCAGCTTGTTCTCCACTGGCGAATATTTGATCGCAGGTGAGGCAGCAGCATACGACAAAGCCAAAAAGACTGAACTTCGAGAATTGGCAACCGCCTTCTTTGGCGTCCTTCCTGCAGCGATGCCTGGTTCGGAAAATGATAATGATCATCGTCGCCATCTAGGTGAAAAACTTTATTTTGATACTCAACTTTCCAAAAATAATAGTATTTCATGCAACTCATGCCACCGTGTGGATCAAGGCCTGGGAGGAGTGGATAATGCTCCAGGTTCCACGGGTGCTTTCGGTGGAGTAGGAGACCGCAATTCCCCAACAGTGCTGAATGCAGGTTTTCAGTTGGCTCAGTTTTGGGACGGTCGAGCAGAGGATCTCCAGGCTCAAGCCAAAGGTCCAGTACTNAACCCCGGAGAAATGGCNATGCCCAGCGAGGAAGCCGTTTTAGACCGACTGCGCATGGATGACACCTATCGGGCTCTTTTCGTTAAAGCCTTCCCTGGTAAGGAAACGGCTCTGACCTACGACAACATGGCTGAAGCCATTGCTGCCTTCGAGCGCACCCTCATTACCAAGGACCGTTTCGATGATTTTCAGCGTGGCGATGATGAAGCCATGAGCGATTTGGAACTCAAGGGTCTTGAGACATTCACCAGTATCGGATGTACGACTTGTCATACGGGACCTTTACTTGGTGGAGGCATGTATCAAAAAGTTGGATTGGTCAATCCGTATGAAAATTTCAGCGACATTGGGCGTGAAGCCGTCACTGCGAACGAAGATGATAAATACAAGTTCAAGGTGCCGACCCTTCGCAACGTAGCCATCACAGGACCTTATTTTCATGATGGAGGTATAGCAACTCTCGGTTTTGCTGTTCGCAAAATGGCTTACATGCAGTTAGGCCTCGAGTTAACCACTGAACAGACCGAATCCATCCTGGCCTTTCTAGGCTCACTCACAGACAAGTCACGCACAGGCCGATAAAATTAAATTCACTCATGAAAAAACCCCTTGGAATATTTTTCCAAGGGGTTTTTTTGCTCAAAGAAGAGAAAAGGACCGTGTGCATCCATCATTACTTACCAAATTGAACCCACGTTGGAGAGTGGGTCAACGTCAAGTTAAGTAGATACTCATGAGATAATCATATCTGCCACAGTGTGCCCTGCAGGAATGAATGGAAGGACATGTTCCGTATAAGGTACGACTACGTCCAGTAAATAAGGTTGATCCGAGTCCAGCATCCTCTGCATGGCAGCTTTTAGATCCTTGCGAAACATCACTCGTTCACATGTCACGCCAAAACCTTTCGCCATCGTCACATAATCAGGGTAGATGGCTTTCATGTTTTCGGGGTCTCCCAAGTAGGTGTTTCCGCGATTACCTTGATAGAATCGATCTTCCCACTGCATGACCATACCTAGATGCTGGTTATTCAAAATGATGGCTTTTGCTGCAATTTTCTCAATATGTGCCGTTGCCAATTCTTGAACGTTCATCAGAAATGAACCATCACCGTCGATATCAACCACCTGCCTGTCAGGACAGGCCACCTTGGCTCCCATTGCCGCCGGATATCCAAATCCCATCGAGCCTAGTCCTGCACTCGTGATATATCGACGTGGCTCATCGTATTTGTACCATTGTCCAGCCCACATCTGGTGCTGCCCAACACCGGTTGTAACAATGGCATCGCCCTGAGTAAGTTCATACAACATGTCAATGGTCATCTGAGGAAGAATCACCTGATCCTCCATTCCTTGTAAATGATCACGCATATGCTGTGAACGCATCACTTCCTCGTTCACATTAAAAAGAAATGCTCCACGCTTTTTCCAGTCTTCGATACGCCGATGCCAACCATCAAATGACGTTAGAATCGGACGTTCTCGAATCATTTCAACCAGGCGCCCCAGTGCGTATTTCACATCACTGACAACGGGTAATTGCACTTTGCGGTTTTTGTTGTGTTCAGAATCGTCGATGTCCACATGAACGATGGTTCCGTTTTCACAAAATTTTTCCACCTTACCTGTGACTCGATCATCAAAACGAACGCCGAAGGCAAGTAACAAGTCCGCACCCGGGTGAACTTCAGTAACCCTGACTTCACCATCGGCATCCGTTTCCTTCTTAAATTCACCACTGACAGCCCAGTTGGCAAAAGCTGCACCGTGCATCCCTAACCAACGCAATGAGAGGGGATCCGACTCAGGGAAAGCCCCGCATCCCATGATAGTTGAGGTCACGGGTATACCAGTCAATTTGACGAGTTCCCGAAGCTCATGATGCGCTTCCCCACTGATGATACCTCCGCCAACGTAAAGCACCGGACGCTCTGCTTTTTGTATCAGACCTATGATTTCATTGAGCTCCAAGTCGCTGGCTTTTTTCATTGGGTCATAACCGCGGATGTTGACCGTTTTCGGGAAAACGGGCTGCGCCTTGGCTTGCTGAATATTTTTGGGAAGATCAATCACGACGGGACCAGGTCTTCCGGTCGCAGCGACATGAAACGCCTCCTTAACGACACGCGGTATATCGGCGATGTCCGTAATGAGAAAGCTGTGCTTCACGATAGGCAGCGTCATCCCGAAGAAATCTGTCTCTTGAAAGGCGCCTTTACCAATCATGGCTTGAGGAACTTGCCCAGTAATGGCAACCAACGGTGTCGAATCCATGAACGCGTCCGCTATCCCTGTAACCAAATTGGTTGCACCAGGTCCACTTGTCGCCATGCAGACTCCAGGTCTGCCTGAGGCACGTGCNTAACCTTCTGCAGCAAATACACCTCCTTGTTCGTGCCTGGGGAGAATGACACGTATTTTATCTGATCGGGTCAGAGCCTGGTGTAATTCCATGCTGGCGCCTCCTGGATAAGCAAAAATGGTATCAACCATTTCTCGCTCGAGAGCAGCTACGAGAATTTCACTACCACTCATGGTAGGGCCGATTTCGGATTTATCCTTGTTTTGGGAACGGACTTCCATTCCTGGCTTTTTCGTTTTGGTATCGCTCATTGCGGTTTAGTCGTTTCAAACAGCTAACGTGCCTGAGTCATAAAAAAACCCACGACCGTTGCCAGCCGTGGGATTTTGTCGAAAATTTATATTAAGTTCGACAAGCCCCGGCTTTTCGCAAGACCACCACTACTACCTCAAGGAGTGGAAGGCCATTGTAACGGGAGTTTACCTGTCGTGTTTTACTGTCCATTTAATTCTCGAATAATAGCGAACTTAAAATGGCAGGTCAAACAGGAAATGAACGAATTCAGCCAGAATGTGTTTTCACTTCGTGCTACCCATTCTAGGATAAAGGATGATATGCCCGTCATTAACTTCCACACGATTCAGAGCGAGAGCTAAATCATGCAAACGTGAATGGACTTTGAATATACGATTGAAGGTATGCTTTTGAAGAGGCCCAAATATGGAATTCATGACACTATTTCCTTGGTAGCTGATCGATTCGAACATCTCACCTGTAGGGTCATCAGAAAAGGTGAGATATATTTTTACAGGTTTGGTACCTGTTCGAATTTTGACATCTTTACCGATCCAGCCCATGGGAATCTTAGCGATTCTTTTGAGCCCATTCGATACTGTTTGGCGCAAACTTGAGTTGTGAATTCGATGCAACCAGCGGAACATGTTTTTATTATTGACGTGCAAGGAATCCAAATTCAGTTGCAACTGCCCGTCCAGCATGCCTGCTCGGAATGACGCGTTTCCTCTGGATATAATAGATTCCCTTGAGAGAAAATTTGCATCCATTAAGTTGATACTAAAAAAAGCCTGAATCCGGTTTTTTTTGATTTTGATTAATGTCGTATTGCGCGAGCCTCCTAGTCGGGAATCATACTTTAAAAATGCATTCACTTCCTTTTCTCCCAATTTGATAGGCTTCTGAGCTTTACCATTCAGAGCGAGAGTGAAAAAACGATGCAACTTATTCTTAACGGTCGCAAATTCTGTTGCAGAAATTTCAAGCTCATCTTCAAACGCAAGATTCTGGTATTCTCCAGGATACCCANCTAATGCGTCAGTTTGGCTCATTTGAGGCAAAAACAAGGATTTCACCGCAAAAAGAGAGATTAAAGCGAGAAGGCCTGCACCAACCATGGTGAAAACACCACAAGTCAGGAAGATTAGCATTCCATTATTTCGCTCCTGATGATCCTCAGCTGCAGATANAGCTTGCTGCTCACCCCGTGTCAAGGTCTCCAGACTCCCAAAAACCTCAGTCACATTTCCAAATGACTGGTCGGAGTGGGGGGATGGTGGTTTATCTGCAGACATTAGTTTTATAAAAAGCAGTGAAAGCACTCGGAATGCCAAAAATGCCAATTGTTACTTAAAACAGACCTCAGAGTATCTTTTTCTAGAACTTAAGAATTTGCTAAGCCCTTTGCGACATTTTCGCATCGAAAGCAAAACAGATTATACTTTGTACGGCATATAGTTATGACATATCACAAAAAATACCTTAAATATCAGAAAAAATGCATATGGATGCTCCACTATGCATTCGCAATGCATAGTGGAGCATCCTGGAGATTTCAAGAAGAGGGCCGACGTTCAACTCGACTCAAGAAATCACCCTTGAAAACATGCGTTTTGACTAGATCATTCGTTTTCAAATCCTCGTCTGATTTGATGATTTCACCTGTTTCAACTGCTTGTGAAATCGAATATCCGCGCGAAAGGACTTGGACAGGGCCCAATAACTTGAGCTCAGCCGATACTTGTTTCAGGTGATGTTGATTTTGCGCCACACCAGTCGTGACAGCGGCCAGAAACTGCCTCTGAATGCGAGCGAATTGCCCGGCTTGTTCTGCAAGTTGGCGATCCGGATGTAGCGTCCTCATCAAACCTTTGTTTTGCTGCAAACGTTCCTTCAAAAGATACAACTGATGGCTTGCTGCACGGCTCAGTCTATCGTGTAAGTCATCCAGATGCTGCGCATGCCGTTCCGTGACTCGCCGCGGATGGAGATAGTCAAGGCGGCGTCCGACTTGCTCAAGATGTATCATTGCCTGCGCACAAAAGGACTGCAGAGCACCTGTCATACGGTCGTGCACTTCAACGAGAAACTGGCTTGCTGCCATTGCTCCTTCGGAAATCAATTCGGCAGCCGCACTGGGAGTGGCTGCTCTGGCATCTGCCACAAAATCACTGATGGTAAAATCAATTTCATGACCAACAGCAGATATCACAGGTAAGGCTGATGCTGCGAGGGCACGTGCCACAACCTCTTCATTGAAAGCCCACAGATCCTCCAGACTGCCCCCGCCGCGCGTGACAAGGATCAGGTCCAACTGAGATGATTCATGATTTCCCACATGCCATTCGTTGAGTAGATCAATTGCAGAAGCAATTTCCTGGGCTGCCCCCTGGCCTTGCACTCGACAACTGGCTATTACCAATTTGAGCCCGGGATGACGCCGACCAAGAACGTGCGCAACATCGCGTACCGCCGCCCCACTTGAGGACGTGACAACACCGATTCGACTGGGATATTTCGGGAGTAGACGTTTTCGCTCCGCATCAAAAAACCCCTCCTCCTTGAGTTTCTTCTTTAATTTTTCAAAAGCCAATTGCAGAGCACCCACGCCATCCAGCTCAATCCCCCTGACGATAAGCTGATACTGGCCACGTGGCATGTACACCGAAATGTCGCCTTTCAGCACCAACTTGACTCCCTGTTGTAACTGCTCTCGATGTGAAACACGTTCTCCCCGAAAAAGCACACAGGACAATTGAGCATCTCCATCCTTGAGGGTAAAATAGCAGTGACCGGAGCTCTGAGCCCTGAAATTACTGATTTCACCCGAGACATAGATGGATCGAAATCCCCCCTCGAGGAGATTGCGAATCTCTCGAGTCAAATCCCCTACTGTCAGCACCGTTGGCTTTTCAGGTTGAACAGGCTGGGAGGCCTTTTTCGGCTTCTCAGGAATCTCTTTCCCCTCGGAGGCAAAGAGATTATCGAACTCCCATTGAGATGACTGTCGTCGTGGCATAATCAGGGTCGCAAACGGCTAACGAAAGCATCCAGCGTGTTGACGGGACGCTGGCATACATAATCCTCGCAAATATATGCGGTCGCTTTGTTNTCCAATCTGGATACCGATTGAATGAATGCCAAATGGGTGGAAAGAAATTGCTGTCCCTCCTTACCGTCTGCAAGTAACACCACTTTGCCGGGGATAAAGATCTCATTGAGTTGACGTTTCATTTCGATCAACAGTGACGATGCGGGATCCGCCGCAAAAACAATCTGACGCGTTGGATGGAGAAAATGATCCACAGCCACCAACATTTGTGGCATACCCGATGGTTGATTGCTCAAGTTGACGGAAAAAGAATCCAGAGAGGATTGGGCTTTTTCCAGAGTCTGCGCATTTCCAAGCATGTGATTCAGCCTCAAAAGATTCATGACAGCGATCGAATTGGCTGAGGGCTCCGCACCGTCATAATCATCTTTCATCCTCAACAGGATATTCTTGCTTCCAGCTTCCGTTGCAAAATAACCGCCATGATCGCTATCCCAGAAAAGTGCATCCTGTCGCTCTTGAAGTTCCGCTGCCCATTCAATCCATCGAATGTCAAATGTCGTTTCATATAAGTCGAGAAGACCGTTGATCAAAAAGGCATGATCGTCCAGAAAACCCTCAATGCCTGAACGCTCACCGCGATAGATTCGGTATAAAGTTTGGTTGGAGCTGTCATACATGTGATCGCGTATGAAAGATGTCGCTTTCATGGCGGCTTGACGGTATTTGTCTCCATCGGGAAGGATCTGACCTGCCTTGGCAAACGCAGAAATCATGAGCCCATTCCATGCAGTGATGATTTTGTCATCGAGATGAGGGCGAGGCCGCTTGTCACGCGCCGTTTTCAGCCTTTGCCGGGCATCGCTCATGGCCTTGTCAACTGCTTGCTTACTCACCTTGAATTTGTCCGCAACGCCAGCGGCATCCATGCGCTGGATCAGAATATTTTTGTTTTTGAACTCTTCGTGGGGATCGCTTCCCACTGGCGCATTGCCACCCTTTACCACGCCGTACATGGCATTGAACCATGCCGCCTTCTCTTCACCAAGGAGGCTGTTGACTTCATCATATTCCCAAACATAAAAAGCGCCCTCCGCATGATCAGGTTTACCCTCTTCGATCACACTGTCCGCATCTTCTGCTGAATAGAAACCTCCCTCAGGCGAAGTCATATCAGAAAGGACGTAATCCAGGATATCACTCGCTACGTCAGCATAACGTTCCTTTCGGGTAATCTGAAATGCTTCCAGGTAGCTGATTGCCAGTTGAGCTTGGTCATAAAGCATTTTTTCAAAGTGAGGCACATGCCAATGCTGATCGACTGCGTAGCGGTGAAAACCACCCCCAAGGTGGTCTCGAATTCCTCCTTTGGCCATGACATCCAAAGTCTCCAAGGTCATCGACAATGCTTCGGCTCCTTCGGGAGAGGTTTTCCCCTTTCGATACATGTGACGAAGCAGGAAATTAAAAGTAACAGGTCTCGGGAATTTGGGCGCGGCTCCAAAACCTTTGTTTTCTTCATCATACTGAGAAGCAATGCGGGCATAAGCTTTTTCGAGCACTGAATGATCGAGTTTCTGCCCTGAACTTGGTTTGCTTGCGAATACTTCACGCAATTTTTTAACCACGTCGTTTCCACTATCGATCAGGCGTTGACGGTCATTCTTCCAGGCATCCCCAATTTGTTTGCAAATATCAGGAAAGCCGGGCCGACCAAACTTACTTTCCGGCGGAAAATACGTTCCCCCCACCACGGGTTTAAGGTCCGGAGTCAACCAAACACTCATGGGCCAACCACCGCTGCCAGTCGTTGCCTGAACGAAAGTCATATAAATCTTATCGACATCCGGACGCTCTTCACGATCAAGTTTCACACAGACAAAATACTCGTTCATGACTTTGGCAATCTCCTCATTCTCAAAAGACTCATGCGCCATCACATGACACCAGTGGCAGGTGGAATAACCGATGGAAAGAAAGATCATTTTATTCTCGGACCTGGCTTTCTCAAAGGCTTCCTCCCCCCAGGAATACCAGTCCACAGGATTGTGAGCATGCTGCAACAAATAAGGTGATTTTTCGTTGGCCAATCGGTTGGTATGAATCATGGAGTTTTCCGGGGCAGCTGCCTCGGCATTAGCTTTTTTCATAAAATGAAAACCGAGGAACAGGGTACATGTAGTCACCACCACCGTACCCAGAAGGATTTGAAAAGGTAAAACGGAGGACGGTTGTGGATTCGATTCAGTGGGTTTCATTAACTTTTTGTTTGGTCGAGATTGCGCAACGTATTAACCGGTAAACCACATCATTTCGAGAGTGTGGTTCTTTGTTTATTCTCAAGGCTCATGCAGTTCGTCCGCAAAGAATCACTTCATGTGTCATCAATCCTTCAGAAGTTTGATTTCTACCTTGCGATATTCCACCGGATGACTCTCCGACTGCAGGGATATGCTGCCTCCCGAAATACGGATATCACCGCCGTTGGCATCAATCAGGGTTTTGGAGTGAGCGTCTCCATCATCCAGGACGGGATGAGTCAGCTCAAAAACCGTTTCGCCTTCCATGGTGCATTTCAAAGATTCATGCCCACGAACTTCCACCTCAACAATCACCCATTGCTCCCCATGATAGGTCTTTGAGCTAGAGTTGGTGCAATGCCTTTTGGTCAATCGACCATCCAAGGCGATGTGTGTGCCTGGAGTGCAGATGTTGGCAGTCGTACGCTTATTTTCCCCATCGCCTCCTAGAAGCTGCACTTCGATCGAAGCTGGAAAATCCTGATCCACATCCATCGTTTCAGGCAGTTCACCATGCAACATCAATCCGCTGTTCCGGATCGCCCAACCTGGACCACCTTTCACCTGTTGCCCCACAAATCGATACTCAGCACGAAGGACATAATGACTGTAAGGTGTGTTATAAAATAAATGCCCAAAAGTCTCTTTGAACTCGGGATACGACTGTGGATCATATCCCACTTTCAATACCCCATCTTCGACGCGGAATGTATTCCCATAATTCTCACCGATTTTGTGATAGCGAATCTTGGGAACCCAACCCTCGAGGTCCTTCCCGTTGAATAACTGAATCCAGCCTTCCTCGGCCTGCATGAAAGGTAATTGAAGAAAAAGAACCGCAAGGCTGAGTGACATACTGACTTGCATCCGATGCATAGAAAAAAGCGTGTTTTGCATGCCCCTTATTGAATCAGGGTTACCTCCTCGATACAAGCTTGGTTAAACATCATGTCGTTCCTCCATGGATGACCCTTGAATGAAGGAAGATACGAAAGTCTGAAAAGCTTCACACTCACAAGCCTCTGCACGATGGAAGAAAACAAATGGCTCTATGCTACCCGTTTCCTATGAGGGCGAGAGGGGCGTTTCCGACTTTGATATTAAAAACACCCATATTCGGAATGTAACCCACTACACATATGTTTAATAAAGGGGATTTCACTCATAGAAGGTCTCATTTAGACTTGGTGTCGTTCAATAACTCCATACTCCTTCTCGCGGCATTGATTGAGGCCTAAGACCAAGTGGCAAGGGCGGGTAAGGCCCCCGACGACTACCTTTACAAAACCTTTGGTCTCGGACAACTGCTGACCAGAATCGATTTATTTTTCCGCAGAGGATATGGAAAACATGCCTCGATCACAAAGGCGGGTATGTGAGGATCGGTAATGATGGACACACGACTTGCATGCCACTTGCTGGTCTCACAAAGAAATCCAGCGGNAAGACTCAACAGCCAAGTTTCTTTCCTAACCGCATGACCCAGATCGGAAGCGATCCGATTTAACTTTGTTCCTGTCCAATTCTTGTATCAGATCATAAAAAATAGAGACAAACGATGATCAGAATATTATGTTTGCATCAATGAATCCAGGTAGACATATCACAATCCAAAAGATATTTTCTGCGCTTTCAGCTCTTCATTTTGCATCCCTAAGCGTCATTTTCCGGATGATGTTTTTTTTCAGTTCTCTTGCTCTTTTTTCAGCCGAGCATAGCGAAGGAGAAAGACTCTTTGCTCTCAAAGTAAAGCCACTCTTTGCTGAAAAATGCATGGCTTGCCATGGCTCAGAACCTGAAAAAGTAAAAGGGGGGTTCAACATGCTCTCCAGGACATCCACCCTGAAAGGTGGAGAAAGCTATGGTGAGGACGTTTTGATTCCGGGAAAAGGTGAGGAAAGCATTCTCTTTCAGTTAACCACGCGTGTTGTCGAGGACTATGAAATGCCTCCCAAAGAAGCCGACAAACTTTCACAGCAACAGAGCTTGTGGATACGGGATTGGATCAACGCGGGAGCACCCTGGCCGGATGAATCGAGTATCACGGTGATTCAGGACCAATTTGCCGAAGGCGTCAAAGCCCCAACCTCTGGAGGACTCGACGATGAATGGACAAATCGCAGATACAAGCCGGAACACCTTTGGTCGTATCGTCCCCTCACAGTAAAATCACCACCAGAAGGAGTCCATCCGGTCGATTGGTTTATTGACCAAAAACTGAAAACCGCCGGACTCTCCCCTGCCCCAGAAGCCCGATCAAGAGAGCTGGCACGTCGCCTGAGTTATGGACTCACCGGACTCCCACCTGAACCCAAATCTGTTCAGCAATTTTCGCACAACCAAAAGCAGGGGACGACTCAGGCTGTCCTTGAATATACCCGCCAATTAATGCAATCGGATCACTATGGCGAGCATTTCGGGAGGCAATGGCTGGATGTCGTGCGATACGCGGATTCAGCTGGTTTTGCAAACGACTATTCCCGCCCCAACGCCTGGCGTTACCGAGATTATGTGATTCGAGCTTTCAATGACGACAAACCTTATGACCATTTTGTACGTGAGCAAATTGCCGGGGATGAAATCGATTCCACAGATCCAGAAAAGCTCATTGCCACGGGATTTTTACGTATGGGACCTTGGGAACAGACGGGCATGAGCGTCTTTAAAATCACACGCCAACAGTGGTTGGATGATGTGACAGATTCCGTCGGCCAAACGTTCCTTGGCCAACCACTTCAATGCGCCAAATGCCACGACCACAAATTTGACCCGATACCGACACGCGATTATTACCGCATGATGGCGGTGTTCTCCACTACTCAATTTGCGGATAGGGATGCTCCTTTCCTGGAAACTGAAAATCGTGAGGGTTTCAACACTTCACAGGAATGGACAAAGGCAAAGATACAAGCCTACCAGCGACAGCACAAAGAACTCCAGGGCCGGATCAACCAGAATCGCCAACAAGAAACTGGGGATGCCAAGGTCGGGGACAATGGTCTGGAGCCAGGTGATGAGGCCTCCTTGGCTCGCATGAATAAAAATATTTCCAGGCATCAGTGGGAACTGGAAAAAGTCCTTCCCATCGCATTCTCAGTGCATACGGGAAAGACGATTGAGCGCAATAATGTCAGCAGCCGCATTCGTCCACCCAAAGATCCCTGGGCCAAGGGTTATATCGAAAAAGACACCATTCTGACAGGAGGCAACGTATTTGCGGATGGTGAGCCTGTTGCCCCAGGCGCCTTGAGTGTTGCAGCATTCCTTGGGAAAATGAAACCATTGAAATTCCCGGAGCCCCGCGGAAAAAGAAGAAAAGCACTTGCAGACTGGATCACCAACTCGCAAAACCCTTTAACCGCACGAGTCATGGTCAACCGCGTATGGTCCTGGCATTTTGGCAGGGGCATTGCTGGCAATCCAAATAACTTTGGAGCCACAGGCACTTTACCAACCCACCCTGCTCTGCTTGATTTCCTCGCAGACTGGTTCTTGAAGCATGATCGGTCAGTAAAAAAACTCAACGAACTCATTCTTAGCTCATCTGCTTACCGACGAAGCACCCGCCACCCATCACCGGAGCGAATGGTTTCAAAAGATCCTCAAGGGCAACTTTATGCGGCATTCACTCCCAGAAGGCTCACTGCCGAAGAACTACGTGACTCGATGTTGAGTGCAAGCGGGGAGCTCAACCGTCGGGTCGGAGGTATCCCCTGTCGTCCAGATCTCAATCAGGAAGTCGCCGTCCAGCCTCGCCAGATCATGGGAGGGACGGCATCGGTATATGAACCCGATCCCCTTCCCTCGCTTCGGAACCGTCGCAGCGTCTATGCAGAAAAATTACGNGGCCTGCGTGATCCATTTTTGGAAACCTTCAACCAACCCGGTCCAGATAAATCCTGTGAGTTACGCGCGACCTCGACAGTCGCTCCCCAGGCATTGACTTTATTCAATGCAGCGGAAACACATGACCGCGCCTTGGCATTTGCCGCTAGATTACTCCGGGAAAGAAAGAAACCTGAAGCGATTATCCGGCGTGCATTTTCACTGGCTCTAGGTCGCTCGCCTTTACCAGATGAAGTCGATATCTGCCTCACACACTGGAAAGATGCAACGAGCGAAGAAAAAGAAAATCTATACACAAAACCCGATTTCCCAACCGAAATCAAGCGNACGGTCATGGCAGAAAAAACAGGGCAACCCTATGAGTTCATTGAAATCATGCCAGCCTATAAAAACTACATACCTGATCTTCAACCCGCCCAAACAAACGCACGCACCCGGGGGCTCGCACAAGTCTGTCTGGTGCTTTTCAACCTCAATGAGTTTGCCTATCTCGATTAGTCACCTTCATGTAAAAACTTACACATTACCCCTTCCATGAAAGATACTCGCATCATCACTCAACCAAACCGTCGGGAATTCCTTTACGGATTGGGTGCCGGACTTGGATCGGTGGCTTTCACATCCATGCTGAAAGGCTTGGACTCGACAACAGGCACACCTCATCATGGGACTCGAGCCAAACGATGCATTTTTTTGATGATGGAAGGGGGGCCTTCTCATATAGATACCTTTGATCCAAAACCCGAATTAACCAAACGACATCTGCAGGAGTTCTCTCGTTCGGGCAAGATGGAAAGCGCCATGTCATCAGGTAAACGTTACTTTGTAAAAAGCCCGTTCGAGTTCATAAAAGCAGGACAAAATGGATCTGATATTTGCTGTCAGTGGACACACCTGAAAGATTGTGTGGATGACATGTGCTTTTTTCGTGGTGCACAAGTGGAATCGGTCAACCATCCAACGGCATGCTTTCATGTCAACACGGGGAACCGGTTCGGCGGAGATCCGGCCATTGGTGCGTGGGTGACATATGGGCTAGGATCATTAAACCAGAACTTACCCGGATTTGTCGTGCTTCCCAGAGCCAGTTACCCACAAGGCGGACCTCCCAACTGGTCGAATGGATTCCTTCCTGCACAATTCCAAGGCACACCTTTCAGAGCACAAGGAAGCCCTATTCTTGATTTAAATCCACCGGCAGGGGTATCCCAACAACGTCAAAGAAACAATCTTGATTTATTGGGTAAACTCAATCAAAAGCATCTTGAGCAAAGATCCTCCCGAAGTGAACTCGAAGCTCGTATGGAATCATATGAACTGGCATTCCGCATGCAGTCAGAGGTACCTGAGGTCCTGGACTTGAAGGGCGAAAACCAGCGCACATTGGAAATGTATGGGATCGGACAGGCCAACACTGATTCCTTCGGCCGAAAATGCCTTCTGGCTCGAAGGCTTGTTGAAAAAGGTGTTCGATTCGTTCAGGCCTATGCAGGTAACTGGGATAGCCACGATTATATTGAAAGAGCACATGGCAACCTCATTCATTCGGTGGATCGCCCCATTGCAGCCCTGCTGAAGGATCTGAAAAATCGAGGTTTACTGGACGAAACGCTTGTCTTTTTCTGTGGTGAATTTGGACGGACGCCCGATAACGGCATTCGAGGCGGCGGAAAATCCTATGGCCGTGATCACAATGCAAAGGCCATGGCCATGTGGTTTGCCGGAGGTGGAACCAAAGGAGGTCACACCATAGGGGCCACCGATGAAATTGGTGCAGAAGCCGTCGAGAATGTCCATCATATCAGGGACATACATGTCACGTTGCTTCATCTTCTAGGTTTGGATGACAATAAATTAACTTACTACCACGCAGGAAGATTCAAACAACTGAGTCAGTTTGGTGGACAGGTGATTCAGGAAATTATAGGGTAAAAGCATGAGCGAGACTTCGACTTTAATGCACGTTTTCCCTGGCCAAGGTTCCCAAAAAAAAGGCATGGGAGAAGGTTTGTTTGAGCAATTTCCGGACATCACGGCTGCAGCGAATAAGGTTTTGGGGTATTCTGTCCAGTCACTTTGCCTTGAAGATAGTGATGAACAATTGAATCTGACGCAGTTCACTCAACCCGCGCTTTACACCGTCAATGCATTGACTTACCTGAAAAACAAACAAGATACCAAGCGTCAGCCTGATTTTGTGGCTGGACATAGCTTGGGTGAGTATAACGCTTTGTTAGCGGCGGGAGTATTTGATTTTGAGACCGGTCTCACACTGGTTCAAAAACGTGGAGCTCTCATGGCAGAAGCCAAGGGGGGCGGCATGGCGGCTGTTTTGGGAATGAACATCAAACAAATCCGCGAAGTCATTCAAAACAGCGGTAGCAAAGAAGTAAGCGTTGCCAACCTGAACGCCCCGCAACAAACGGTTTTGACCGGCAGCAAAGAAGGCATTCTGGAGATCAAGTCAGCCTTTGAATCAGCTGGGGCAAAACGTTATATCCCGCTGAATGTGAGCGGTGCTTTTCATTCTCCTTTCATGGAACCCGCTCGCAAAGAATTTGAAAATTTCCTGAAATCGTTCACCTTTGGTTCACCGACGATCCCGGTTATTTCCAATGTCGAAGCCACTCCTTACCCAAGGGATGGCGTTGCCGAGCTACTCGCTCAGCAGATCACATCGCCTGTGCGCTGGGTAGAAACGATTCAATACCTCAAAAAGCAATTTGACCCGGCCTTTGAGGAAATGGGCCCAGGTAAAGTCCTCCGGGGACTCATCCGCCAAATTTCTTAGAAAACAAGGAATCCTCAGGCAGCAATTCAGACAAACTGAATTACAACGATAAGGTGGGGAACTGCTATCAAGGGCCAGTGAGTGCATTGAAAGGCACACCTGACTCAAAACTCCCAGTCAAATGCATTCCGGCTGAGCAGCACCTTAGCTCTGACAAAAATCTACCACTCCAGATGAAACCGCCAACACCTGAATCTCTGTAACCTTAGAACTTCGGCTTTGCATTTTCATAAACCTCGCTTTTGGTTCCGGTTTTTCGAGTCTCTGCATCGATGTTGGCGAGAAAGTTCACCATCAAATGCTGCATTTTCTCAACCTTGCCGGGGTTACGAAGCGAGAGATCCTTTGCTTCCTCAAGGTCTGTGGAAATGTTAAACAGTTCCAATTGATTTTTGTTCCAGGTTTTGACCAGTTTGTAATCCCCCATTATCAGTGCTGTTTCAGGCGAACGGGCTACGGCTTGATGGAANAANAAAAAGGGTTGACCTCGAGAAACGATCCCCTTNCCACGATTCATCATGATCGAGGTCAAATCACCCCCATCCAGGGCTTCCGGTAGTTCGAATTTATTGCCAACCAGAGCAGCCATGGTCGGAAAAATATCCAATCCAGTCACTGGCACATGACTCACGACCCCTCCCTGAACACCAGGTCCGTTGATGATGAAAGGAACTCGAATCCCCCCTTCATAGACAGACCCTTTTCCATCTCGAAGCGGGAAATTGCGGGGCAGATTTCTAACGGACTCTTCAGGCAAGGTGTTGCGTCCACCATTGTCCGAGAGAAAGAAAATATAAGTAGAATCCTNTATACCCAATGAATGAATTTTTTTCATCAGGATACCAATTCCTTCATCCACATCAAGGGTCATCGCAGCAAATGCTGGCATCGAATGTTTTTGACCAGATTTCAATTTTTCAACCTTTGCCAGTGTTTGCTCACGGTAGTAAATGTCCAGATGCACGGCATAATGGGATACCTGTACGAAAAAGGGATTCCCTGACCTTTGCTGTTGTTCCATGAATTCACATGTCCTTTGGGTGATCCCGAATATCTGCTTTGGATCCCTATGGGCAGCTGGACCACCGGACCCCTTGCCTCCCCCGGTTTCATTACCGGTATCACCGTCACTCATGTCATACCCCATGGCTTCCGGACTTACATCGTCAAAGCGCATATCCCACTTTCCAAAATGAGCAGTGCGGTAATCAGGGTCCGCTTGTTTCAACATTTGCGGCAGGCTGAGTTGTTCTCGATAGCGCGTAGTCCAATTCCTTTGATCCTTTTGATAGATGTGACGGGCCGGAGTTTGACCAATGAGCAAACTTCGTCGAGTGGGACAGCAATAAGGTGCGGGTGCGTATCCCCTATTGAAAAGCATGCCTGTTTCAGCCAAACGCTCGACATTCGGCGTCAGAAAAAAATCACTCCGCGTTCGCGGATCATCAGGATGCATCTTCAGCGATGTGCCGACCCAACTTTGATCATCAGTCATCAGGATAATAAAATTGGGAGACCTGACATCGCCTTCAATCATAAAAACACCTGCAAAAATGAGATGAATCAAACACAAGATATAAAATCGCCCGCAATGGTATGACTGAAGTAACCAGATATGATCCATATAGCCTAATCATCNCCACTCCAAATCTGGTTGTCACACAAAATTTTGAAATTAAAAGATCATGCAGCCCTCATTCTCCGAGCGATGGGAATTACAAACATGCAGGCCATCGCTCATCCAACTCTCTTGAGGAATATTGAAAACGGCGCAGGAAAGACGATCACTCAGAGGCTCAAAATATAATCATCAGGCACATTGGAATTTTCAGGGAGTGCAATAACGGTGCATTTCATATTATTGCACTCCCTTTAGAGATTGCAGACCGATTAATGAAAAAAGAAGCAATATCCAGACTGCGCTTATCTTCAATTCATGATCATAGCACAGCATATCACGCATTTTCCGCGTTAAGCAGAGGGTGAGAATGCGCGGCGCCTAAAAAGACTAAAAGTTAAAACCATAAACTTTTTTACACTTTATATAATTGACTTTCCATAGACCGAGTCCAGATATTCTTTCGATGGACTAATACCGTCTTTAACGATTAAAGACTGATTTAAATTCCTGATATACTATGTCGCAAAAGCGCAAGTCAGAGATTGAACGACTAGATTCTGAAAAAGAGGATCTCTTTGAATTAGCAGACAAGATAGCTCTGGATGCCGTTTGGCAGACTGACTTGACCTCTGGGAAGACCTCTGTCTCCCGTAACACTTACTCCCTGTTGGGGCACCCTTCTAACAGCATTAACAATGCGGATAATTCGCATCATTGGTTTTTGTCACAAGTCCACCCAAAAGATGCCCGTAAAGTCAAAGCCGCGGTACTCAGACACTGGAAGCATCGCACCCCCTTTAGACTCGATTTTCGGTTTCGCAGCAAGGATGGCAAATACCGCTGGCTTGAAGCTCGCGGGCAGGCAACTTGGGATAAAGAAGAGAGGCCAGTGTATTTTGCAGGGCACTTGAGCGATATCCATGAACGTAAACTGACAACAAAAAGAATACAGCTCCATGTAAATCGCCTGAGTGAATCCCAAAGACTGGCCAATGCAGGGGATTGGGAGCTCAATCTAATCGCAAACCAACTCTACTGGTCACCTCAAATATTCTCCATTTTTGAAATCGATCCAAAGCATTTTGAAGCTACTTACGACCTCTTCCTTTCAAAGGTTCATCCGCAGGATCGCGATGTAGTCAGCAAAACTTATCAGGATTCTGTCAAAAACCGCAATGCTTATAAGCTTATTCACAGGCTGCTCATGCCAGATGGACGCATTAAATACGTCGAAGAGCATGGTTATACGGTCTACGATGCGAAAGGTAGCCCGCTAAAATCCCTTGGAACCATGCAGGACATCACGGAACTCGAGGAAACCAAGCAAAAGCTTCACCAGTTGAATGAAAAACTCGAAACACTGGTAGAAGCACGTACGATGGTATTGGAAGACCAGAGCAAAAAACTCGAACATATCAACGGCGAATTGGAAGAACGAGTCAAAGAACGAACTCGGAAACTAGAAAGCGCTAATCAGTTCCTGGCTCAGAGCGAACAAAGGTTCCGCACTTTGTTTGAGTGCATGCGCGACGGATCCGCCGTCTTCGATCCCTCGATGCAACTTTCGATGTGCAATAAAGAGTTTGAAAGGTTAACGGGCTACACTCGCAAGGAAATGGAAGGTGTCAACCTGCTTGAAAAGCTAGTTCACCCCGAGGATCTCACAGGCCTGGTTAAAAACAATGCAAGACGCCTTGCTGGCGAGAAGGTCGATCATAATTACGAGTTCCGCTGGATTCGCAAAGACGGGGAGACCAGATTCATCGATGGTNATTTCGAATCAGTTTATTTTGAGGACAAATTGATTGGTGTTCAGGGAGTTTGTCGCGATATTACTGAACGGCAGATTGCCCAGCAGGAACTGCNCAAACTAAACGAGGAATTGGAGCTCCGAGTTAGCGAACGTACCCAGGATCTAGAAAAGGCACGTGATTCCGCTCTGGCCGCTAACCAGGCAAAAAGTGAATTTCTCTCGCGTGTCAGCCACGAATTGCGCACCCCTCTTAACGGCATCATTGGCTTTTCCAAACTGCTGCAGATGTCGCAACTCGCCGAACGTGCTGAGAAGAATGTTGATCTGATCCATAAATCAGGAAAACATCTACTGGACCTGATTAATGACATGCTTGACTTGTCGAGAATCGAGTCTGGATCGATTAGTCTTTCTTTTGCTTCGGTGAATATCAACGAATTACTGCACGAAATTATCAACCTTGTCGACCACATGGCCAATGAGAGACAAATCTCGCTATGCCTTGACAATATGGTGGATAAAAAACGGGAATGGAAAGCTGACCACAAGCGCCTGCGTCAGATTCTTTGGAACCTGGCTTCCAATGGTATCAAATACAATCGCACTGGAGGGAATCTAACTTTCAGAGCCGAAACGCAGGATGAAAAGTGGCTCCGAATCTCGGTAATCGATACTGGCTTGGGTATTCCAAAAAGCAAGATGCATCGACTNTTCTCGCCCTTCGATCGCCTGGATATGGAATGCGAACAAGCCGAAATCGTGGGCACGGGTCTAGGTTTACCCATGAGTAAAAGTCTAGTAGAGGCTATGGGAGGCAAGATTTCAGTAGAAAGCGAGGAGGGTAAGGGTTCTTCTTTTATCATCGAATTCGATCTGACAGCGGAAATGGCCTACCCTGAACAGACTCTAAAAAAATCTCCTTAATCATCAGTTNTTTGTAAATAATGTAAGCTAGTTTCAGGAATCGACTGTCAAGTGCAGCCCCAAACCTCAAATATCCCTCAATAAAGCAAGGCAGGAATTGTCTTTTTCAACGACTCAAAATAGAAGCTAGATTCCACTCCTTGCTTGGTTCTCCTGAGTTATTATTACCATTAAATCATCCAAAATATTTTAGACCGNAACCACTGGCAGCAGCAGAAACACATTATTGTTTTCAGACTTCCAATGAATGATCCAATGAAGCTCGATGGGCTTTTCTCGCTTTCACTGAAAAGGAATCCCGCTTCCATATTCCAGACGGGAATCAAGTTGGCGGTTGGAATTTTTCTTTTCAGCGACATTTGATTAGGCTGCTTTCATTGTTTTATTGAGGCTATAAACACCTGATCAATTTTGTGCATGAAACCCTAATTATACCGAGCACTATAGATGGGAAATAACTTAAATAGTCCATTATAGCTAATTTTCCGGCAGAAGACACACGAAGGCTTGACTGACCAAAACTTTAGGTTGGCCTACTGCGACTCTGTGAAAGTCTCTTTCGACTGGGACGATCGCCAAATATCTGTTGTTCCGCAAAAAACTTCAGCAAATAAGATCATGAACGATCCGTTTTCCATCAGTGCTGGGGTTCCCCACCTCGATACGAACCGGCAGCAGATGAAACAAGCACGAATGTAAGAGTCGGGGTTGTGTACTTGCTTCGTGCATCTTCTTTATTTAGATTTTGATCAGTCGGCGAATTTCCATAAACAAGAGCGTCATCTCAATTTATTGAACCCAAACGATCAAATGACCAGAAAAGTGCATTCCCCCTCTTTAGCCATGGTGTCTCTGTTGCTTTTGGGCTCACTTCAAATAAGTTGGGCTGCAGATCAACAGGCTACTTTCAGCCGTGACATCTCTCCTGTTCTTTCCAAGAAATGTTTTCAATGTCACGGTCCTGATCAGGAGCATCGCAAGGGCGACCTTCGATTGGATCAGCCGGATGCGGAGGATGGGCCTTTCACCAATCATGATGGATATCAATCGCTCTTGCCAGGCAACTTGGAAAAGAGTGAATTGTGGTATCGTATCACGGCGGATGATGAAGACGATGTGATGCCTCCACCGGATTCCAACCTGGAAGCACTGACGGAAGAAGAAAAGGCCGCCTTTAAACAATGGATCCTGAATGGCGCAAAATACGAGAAATTCTGGGCATTCGATACTCCCAAAACAAAAGAGGCCCCAAACATCCGATCTGCCAACTGGGGCCGCAATGCTATTGACCGTTTCATTCTCAAAAGATTGGAAGAAGGCGGCTTGGAGCCCAGCAAAAGAGCCTTCAAGCGAACCTTGATTCGTCGTGTCACTTTGGACCTCACCGGGCTCCCACCCACCCCGGAAGACATCCATACCTTCTTGAATGATCAGTCAGATACCGCATACGCCGACTTGGTGGATCGACTTCTGGGCAGTCCTCGTTATGGAGAACATATGGCAAAGTATTGGCTGGATCTGGTTCGATTTGCAGACACGAATGGGTTGCATCACGATCATTATCGAGAAGTCACCCCGTATCGAGATTGGGTGATTCGCTCTTTCAACGACAATTTGAGCTACGACGACTTTGTCCGCTACCAGCTTGCAGGTGACTTGTACGATTCACCCACTCAAGATCAATTAATCGCCTCCGGGTTCAATCGCCTCCATTTGATCATTGATGTCGGCACAGCGCTGCCTGAGGAGAGTTTCACGCGCAACGTCGTGGATCGAGTCACTGCATTTGGCACTGCTTTCATGGGTTTGACCTTACAGTGCGCGGGTTGCCACGATCACAAGTACGACCCGGTNACCACCAAGGATTTCTATCAGCTTTTTGCTTTTTTCAACAACTTTGATGGCAAACCTGAGACAGGGGGCCGAAGCGGGCTCGATTTCAAGCGAGGTTTGCAGAAGCCTTACATCGAAATGCCAAGCCCTCACCAGAAGAACCAACTCTACGCATTGAACAAAGAAATCAAGAAGCTTGAGCCCATACTCAAAGAGCTATCCCCCGAAAAAGGGGAAGAGGATTCATTGAATGAAGAAGACAAAGCCCTTCAAGCCTCTCTCAAGAAAGATTTAGAGCAACTTAAAAAAGCTCGCGACGAAGTGCAGATGGCTGTACCGGCTGCCCTGGTCATGAAGGAACGCCAGGAACCTCTTCAGGCACATATCTTGAAGCGGGGCGTCTATGATCAACCGGGCGAACCTGTGCAAAGAAACACACCCGGCTTCCTCCCTCCGCTTCAGTCTACGGGTGACATCAAATCACGTATGGATTTGGCGAACTGGGTTGTTGCTCCATACAATCCCCTCACGGCAAGGGTTGCGGTCAACCGTTTTTGGCAACAATGTTTCGGAACCGGTCTGGTGAAAACCTCGGCAGATTTCGGCGCTCAGGGAGATCGACCGAGTCATCCTGAATTACTGGACTATCTGTCACTGCAATTCATGGAATCAGGCTGGGACATCAAGCAGTTGATGCGTACTATTGTCATGTCAGAAAGCTACCAGCAATCATCGAAAATCAATCCAGAATCAAGAGTCAATGATCCTGAAAATCGACTCCTCGCTCGCGGTTCAAGGTTTCGCATGGACTCGGAAATGGTAAGGGATCAGGTATTGATGGCAGGCGGACTTTTGAACCACGACATGTTGGGTAAAAGCGTTAAACCTCCCCAACCGGCCAAACTATGGCAAATTGTCGCCATGCCTTCTTCCTATCCCAGGATCTTTAAAGCGGATGATGGTAAAAAAGCCTTTCGCCGGAGTGTCTACACCTTTTGGAAACGTGGGTTACCACCTCCACAGATGACCATTTTTGATGCACCAACGCGTGAAGCATGTATTGCCAGACGTGAGCGCACCAACACTCCACTGCAAGCGTTGATGCTGATGAACGAACCTCAGTTTTTCAGCGCAGCAGCTCATTGCGCTCAAGGGATCCTCGAAAACACGGACTGGAAGGATGCACAAAGAATCGAGAGAGCTTACGAAACCATCACATCACATTTACCAACAGACACGGAAGCCAGGGCCCTGAAGCAAGCTCTTGAATCATTCCGTGAGCACTACAACAAAAACGTGGATGCCGCTCAGGCGTTGACATCAGGTTATCTCAGTGGAAATACATCGAACGATGATTCCATCGAATTAGCGTCGTGGACCATGTTGACACATGCACTACTCAACCTTGACATTGTAAAGACTCGACAATANAAGCTTACACGCTTTATTCCCCATGAATTTCAAGAACTCGCTCATTGACCTTGATCCGATCCAGGAATATCAGAACCTGCAATCACGTCGCAGCTTCCTCCGTGCCTCCGCGATGGGATTAGGGGCGACCGTGTTTGGATCGATGCCGACACGTGGTTCAGGTCTGAGCTCACCTGGCGGCACCCATTTTACCCCCAAAGCCAAAAGAGTCATCTTCCTCTTCATGGCGGGTGCGCCAAGTCAATTGGATTTGTTCGATTACAAACCCGATTTGCACAAGCAATTCAACAAACCACTCCCAAAATCTGTCAGTAATGGACAGCGCGTCACCGCCATGACCAAGGGAAGAGACCAGATGGTGGCCCCTTCCATGTTCAAGTTTAGTCCTCAAGGTCAAAATGGGATTCACATGTGTGAGCTGTTACCACACCTGTCCAGGAAAGCAGATGACCTCTGCATCATTAAGTCCACGCATACAGACGCTATTAATCACGACCCTGCAAAAACCATTTTCTGCACGGGTTCACAAATTCCAGGTAAAGCCAGTTTAGGTTCCTGGTTGAGTTATGGACTGGGTTCCATGAATAAAAATTTGCCCGACTTCATGGTGCTTAATTCCGCCTTCTGGACTGGTGGCAGTGGCAATGTACAAGCGCTTTACAGTCGCCTCTGGGGATCGGGTTTCCTTCCATCCAGACATCAAGGGGTATCATTGCAACCGGAAGGCGATCCAGTCCTGTTCCTTTCCAATCCAGCCGGAGTCAACCGGGAAAGCAGGAAAAAAATGTTGGACCTGGTGACGGAGCTGAATCAGGAACACGCAAATACTTTGGGTGATCCTGAAATTCAGACAACCATTGCCCAGCAGGAAATGGCCTTTCGCATGCAGGCATCCGTGCCTGAATTAACCGACCTGGCGGGCGAGCCCAAACATGTCCTGGATCTTTACGGTCCTGAAGTTGAAAAGAGCGGATCCTTTGCTCGCAATTGTTTATTGGCTCGTCGCATGGTTGAGCGCGATGTGCGCTTTGTGCAGCTGTTCCACCGCGGATGGGATCACCATGTAAGTCTACCAAAAAAAATGCGTGGCCAATGTCATGACGTGGATCAACCGGCGGCAGCCCTCATCGAAGATTTGAAGAATCGCGGTTTACTGGACGAAACACTGATTGTTTTTGGTGGGGAATTCGGGCGTACTACATTTGGCCAGGGAAAACTTGCGCGGGATAATTACGGCCGCGATCATCACCCACGCTGCTTCACGACATGGATGGCAGGCGGAGGTATCAAATCAGGCATCACCTATGGCCAGACCGACGATTTCAGTTATAACGTGGTAGAAAACCCCGTTCATGTAAATGATTTCAATGCAACTATTCTCAATCAACTTGGAATCGACCACCAAAGACTGACTTTTCCTTTCCTTGGCCTGGATCAACGATTGACCGGGGTGGAGGGAGCAAAGGTGATCAAAGACATCGTCACCTGATTTCGAAAATATAGACTGCGTGTAACCCCTCTTGAGATGCATGTAAGCGCATGAACAAAGAGGACCTTTAAATAATCATAATTGAAAAGTCAGAATTGGTTCTACAATGCTTATTTGATGTTACGCCGAGATTTCCAACCTCATATCAGATAAGCGCTGGATATCACCGCCCAAACCTAGAGGACAACAGCCATATTGATGAGGCATCTTAGTAGGATCCAGCCTGAATCATGAAGCATGCGAAAAGATGGCTCTTTGCCAATGAGGCTTTCTTCGAATCAACGGGCTTCACGCACTCGAATGGTGTATTTGCGAGCCTTTTCATTCATGGACATGAATCTTAAAGCTTCTTGAGCGTTCTCTGTCAAAATAAGTGTGTTCCATGAGGTTTCATCACCTGTCGAAAAACCGTTTTGATCTTTGAAAACGCAACTGATCTGAACCTGAATGCGTCTGCGATCTTTACTCAAAAGATTGGCAGTCACTTCAAGTCGCCCATCCGCCAGCACACGTTCTTGAATGCCAGCCACGGTAACCGATTTGGCAACGCGCTTGTTCATGAGCACGAATTCGGTCTGATTTTCGAGATCGTAACCGTCCGGCACTTCAGCCACGTAAGCACCACGAGTCTTGCACCCAATGGTTGAGAAAGTGAGCACAGCAGCCATGAGGGCCATGATGATTGCAGATAATTTCATTTGATCTATGGGATTTGTTGTTTGATATCGCTGAAGTANAGGACGGTGTCCTTGGGAGAATCATTCACTTGAATATATTCCGTACGCGTAAGATTTGAAATTTCATTGCCGGCAGCATCGAGGTACCGAAGAGTCAGGATATGCCGCCCGGGAGGTAGACTCATTGTCCCAAAGGTCAGGTATTGAGGTAAATTATCCCAGTCACGCGTATCCGCATCAGGGGACGCTGCCGCTGAAAATATTTTACTGACCAGCCCAGCTGCAACCAACCCTAAACCCACTTCCTGTGTATTCCTGCCATGAGCCAAGACGATCCCACTCATGAGTGCGGCATCTCCTGCGGCATCCGTGGTCGATTTGAAAACGGCTTGATTGGCCAATATGTGATCCATCAATCTGCCTCCCCGTGTAGACGCCTGGTAAGTCAAATCGTCATAAGGCCCCAGATGAATTTCCTCATGAGCTGAAGCAATCTTGATTTCACGGGCACTGGAACGGCCTTCTTTGAACTTGAGCTGTTCGCCGTAAGCACCCGATGCGTATTTGGTCGGTCCCGCGCCATAATCGGTAAATATCAGTACATTGTCTGATGAGCGGTAAGGGGGAGGAATGGCCAATCTTGCCGAATTGGTGGCTCGCATGTAGTTGGAATCCGCGGAAGCGCTGAGTTTCAAGGAAGTCAAACCCTCCAGATAATCCATCAACACATAGTCATTTCGAAATTCATTCTTTTCAGAATCACTATCCTGAAGTTGGGCGCTTCGAAAACACGCACGCGCATTATCGGGTTGGCCGGCCATCCAATAGAGGATACCCCGATAATAGTATGCCATTACTCTTTCATAGGGTTCCCCGATAAAGAATTTCCCAGCCTCATCCTGAAAAAGTTTTCGTGATTTACGAGCTTCCTTGTCTTTTCCATAACGGTTCTCAATAGATCGTAATACATCGTCCAGCAGATCTTCGGCAAGGTCATAATTCTTTTGAAAAAGCGCCGATCTGGCGGTAATCATCTGCCACATAACCTTGTCCTTCGGAGGAGCATTGCTCACAGCGTGCTGGCCATCGACCAAGGCATCTCCAGTCCATGGCGGGCGGTAAGGCGCTGACGGAGTGGCACACCCGCTCAAACTTCCTGCCACCAAAGCAAGCATCAACCAACTTAGAGTGAAGATATGGAGAGGCATAAGCAATGGAGCTCAATCGCAGACTGAAATCTACTAGCGATAAGACGCGTCTTCCAGACCCTGCTTTTTCAGTTCAGAGAAATCCTCCCAGATGATTTCTGAAGTTCGGGCGTCAATTAATTGAAAGGAATAAAGCACATAATCGCTAGTTCCAGCGGATGTTCGGGTTGTTTGCCCATCCAGTTTACCCGTTAAAAAGAAATCGGCCCCCTTGAACTCCTGAACATTGGGATCAGAGGAACTTGTCAATTCGCCAGTTCGTTTCATTTCTCTTTCTGCGCGCAGAGCATCCATACGTTCACGAGCAAGGAATCGCATTTTACCCCGCGTGCGAGAATTAAGCAGGGTCCGAATACGTGTCAGAAAAATACCCTGCTGGATTGGGAAGCGAGTGTTGTTGATCACTGGGTCCAACACGATGCGAGGCATGCCTGAGAAATCATTGATCTCAGGTGTGTTTACCAAACTGCGTGCCATTTTATCAGTGACGGATACAAGATCCTGCGACTCGATACCCGTGCCCGTAACAAAGCCTCTTTCATCGGATTGCATTTCGGTCACAGGAACTCCAGAAGGATTGCTTACCCCACTGGCGCATCCGGTTATGTAAACCAACAAGACAAGAAATGTTGATGCTTTGAGGGCGATTTGAGTCGTCAATTGATTCATTGTGTTTTTCTAACATGGGATCAAAAATCCAGCAAGCTGCTAGCTGCCCACATATTTCAAAAGTGTTGGTTAATATTGTTTAATTAAGAAAACGGACGTCACGGTATCTCCTATTATTCATATCATATTGGATCGAGTATAAATTCTGGAGAAGGACTGAAGTCCGGGTCAAATTAGAACCATTCAGAGAAGCACCTCATTGTTCGTATTTCCAGGAAAGGAATTAGCTTTATTCTCTCTTGACCACATATTACTGCATTTACTTTCATATAAAAAGTTACTTTCATTCGGCTATTTATTTACACATTTTCATTTCATCTTTTTAAAAATTTCTTGAGTGAATAACTTTTTCGTGTAATAAAAAAAATCCAACTATAATATGCACATAATTGAGAAGTTCAATCTTCACAATGATGATCGTTAATGACTTATTGATCATGACCAATACTTTTTGAGGAGTAAAAAAGCAGGTTCAAAACAAAAAGGTGATATAAGTAAAGTTTATGGAATCAAAAAATAAAAAGAAAGATCCCGTCCAGCAATTCCTTGAATTGCGCAAGAACCTAAAGCAAGAAAGAATGGAACTTGTTGAACAAATTCAACGCATTGATGACGCCTTGGCATCGACAATGACCGAGGCAAAAAAACAGCCCAATATAGAGTCTCTCAAACAACCTCGGGCAAAACGTAATAAAATGTCCTTGAAGAATGCGGTCATCAAAATTACTGCCCAAAAACCGAAGACCAAAANTGAAATNATGAGCGCTCTTAATGATATTGGCTACGTTTTTTCATCCGCGACCCCCATAAACTCCCTTAATGCTACGCTTTATTCGAAAGGCCAATTCATCAACAAAAAGGGATATTTCAGCCCTGCAAAGCGGTAATTCCCAGCGCCCAGACCAACAAGAATCCGTTTTCGACTATGAAACCTAACCCGTTTCGCATATTTCTATTACATGTTGGCACGACGAGTCATCCCATGCCTGGATGTGCATGATGGAAAAGTCACCCGAGGAGTTCAATTTGGTAGAGCTGAAGCGGGGGAGCTCAGGAATGTGGGTGATCCAGTTGAACTCGCCCTGAGATACAACGATCAGGGCGCGGACGAAATGGTATTTTTTGATATCACCGCCAGCGCTCATGACAGATCATCGATGGTAGANGTTATTGAGCGGGCTGCCGACTGCTGCTTCATGCCCTTGACCGTTGGGGGTGGAATTCGCACCTTGGACGATATGTCCATCATGCTGAAAGCTGGTGCGGACAANATAAGCATCAATTCCGCAGCAATATCTCATCCCGAATTAATCCAAGAGGGGGCGAAAAAATTTGGCAGTCAATGTATTGTTGTTTCGATAGATGCCAAAAGAGTAAAGGATGATCGGTGGGAAGTTTTCTCACATGGCGGACGAAAGAGTACCGGAATGGACACCGTTGAATGGGCTCGCAAGGTNGTAGGCCATGGGGCGGGTGAAATTGTGCTCAATAGTATTGATGCAGATGGCACAAAAGCTGGGTATGATTTGGTCATTACAAAACGCATCAGTGAATCTATTTCCGTACCAGTTGTCGCGAGCGGAGGGGCTGGCAATCTCGAGCACATGGCGCAGGTGCTTGAAACAGGCAAAGCAGATGCAGTGCTGGCGGCAAGTATCTTTCACTTCGGTGAATACACCGTCTCTGACGTAAAGGATTACCTGAGCTCAAGGGGAATACCGATCCGCACGATGGCCGCACTGGAATAAAACAATAGACGCCGGACTAGGGCTATTTTTTTAAAATGGCTCGTAGATAAGCAGGTCTATCAGTGGTGATGCCGTCAACACCCGCATCCAACATCCGAAGTGCATCCTCCCTGTCATTGACGGTATAAACATGCACCTCAAGCCCTTTGCGATGCGCGGAATCCACAAACCCCTTGTCTACAGGTCCTCCATGAAAAACGTCCACTCCGTCGACACCCGCATTCAACGCTCGCTCGATCACAAAACTGGGGCTTGGTTTCCATTTCCCCGAGATTTTGTCTTTTTTAAAGCCTGAGAGCCAAAAACAGTCGCTTTCCGGAAAACGTGCTTTGGCTTCACGAATCGTTTCCCAGTCGAAGGCAATAAAAACTGTCTGATGGCTCAACAGACCAGAGTCAGCGACAACTTTTTGAAGAAACGGCAGCACAGCAGAAGGGCATTTAATCTCCACAAAAATCCTTTTANCTTCAGGCACCTTACTTAAGACTTCGCTGAGCAAAGGAATGCGCGTTCCATCATAAGCATCTCCTTTCCACTTTCCTGCATCGAGTGGCACAAGCTGCTGATAGTCAGTCTCGGCAACCTTGAAATCGGAACCGGTGGTGCGTTCAGTCGATGAATCATGAATAACCACTATTCGATGATCGCGCGTCATGTGAATGTCTACCTCGGTTGCGTCCGCCTCCTTTTTCCAGGCAAGCATCACCGCAGGAACAGTGTTCTCGGGTGCATCATGAGAAGCCCCACGATGAGCAACAAGATGAGGACTGGCTGCATTCAAACTCGCGCAGGTCATGAATAGAACCAACGAGTTGTGCAGGCAGATTGATGTGGAACATTTTCCAGTCATATTTTTTGAGTGATTAAGGTTTATTGAAATCTCACTCAGAACAGTCGCGGTATTCAATGGAAATCTTCTATTTTTCTAAAAATGATCCATTTATTGAAAATTTGTCTACAGTATTTTTTGAATATGCCGATAAGTTATGTTAAGGATTTTGATTCCAAATGTCTTTAATCCTTAAGTCCAGATCAAATGATTCCAATACTTTTAGCAGCTGACCAAATAGAATTTTTATATGTCTGGAGCGAAGCTCGCCCGGAAGGCAAGGCGATTATTATCGTTCTGGTCGTATTTTCTATTTTTGCATGGTCAGTCATGGCAGCCAAAACCATGCAAATCCGTCGTGCAAAGAAGCTGAACCGCCTTTTCGATGCAGAGTTTCGCCAGCAGAAAAAGCTCACGGACATCTTCAAACGCAACATCCATGTCGATGGTTGCCCTCTTTACACGATTTATGATGCAGGCAACACGGAACTTTCCTCATGCCAAAAGCGTCATAAAGAAAAGGGAAACACAGATGAGGAGATGATATCCCTGAAATCCATGGAGCATGTCAAACGAGCTTTGGAGCGGGGGGTTGCACAAGAATCCCTCAAACTTGAATCAGGACTAATCCTTCTGGCCATCGCAGTCAGCGGAGCCCCTTTTATAGGCCTGCTTGGAACAGTTTGGGGTGTCATGAGTGTCTTCGCCAGTGTTGCAAGCCAACAGAACGCTCAATTGACAACGATTGCACCAGGCGTTGCGGGGGCACTTGCAACGACAGTGGCAGGCCTGTTGGTAGCCATCCCCTCCATGTTTGGATACAATTGGCTTGTGCACAATATTCGCGTGTTAAGCGTAGAGATGGACAATTTCGCTCAAGAACTCGCCTCCAAAGTTGAAACTGAATTCATACCCGATCAATAGGTTATTGCCCCGACTCTTGATGCCAACAGTTCAACCATCAAATCCAGTAAAGATTCCCTGTATCAAATGCAGGGCCGGCAATGAACCCAACCGAACTAGATGCCGTGCATGCGGATCACACCTTTTCGTCGTATGCAAGAGATGTAAGCACAAGATGGTTAGATCCCTCAATGCCTGTACGAGCTGTCAATCCCCTCTGCATTCCGGAGGAGAGGGAGAATTACAATCCCTCACTGAAATCAAACATAAATATTCAAAAATCATTTTTGCCCTGATCCTCCTTTTGGTGCTATTTTATTTCCTTGGTATGTTTCAGTGATTTATTCTTTCTCATTGAACAATTCAAATCATGCGCCGATACACACAAAAGACAGCTCTCGTCACACTGAGCGATATCAACATCACTCCTTTGTTGGATTTGGCGTTTGTGCTGTTGATTATTTTCATGATAACAACTCCGCTCATGGAGCAAGGATTACGTCTGGACTTACCGAAGGGCAAGGTCGCTGACAACGCTCCAGAGAAGAGGGATCTAAAATTAATCGAGGTAGATACCAGCGGGGAATACTTCATAGACAAACAACCGTTTACCATTGAGGCAATCCAAAGTGAACTGGCAACTGCCTTCGAAGAAAACCCAAATTTGGTGCTTGTCATCCGAGGAGATCTGAAGGCTGCTTGGGGTAATATTTACGCCGTCCTGGATAAAGCAAAGCAACTTGGCATGCAGAACATTTATTTCAAAAACGAATTGGCCAATTGATGATGAACCGCCTTCAGAAACATTGTGTTTTGGTATCTACAGGACTTCATCTGCTTTTGTTGATAGCACTATTATTCGGATCCGGGTTTCGCTCCAAGCAAACTGAGCAGCCTGACATCAAGCCATTTCACATGATGTCCTCTTCGGTAATGGAATCGCTGCTCGACGATCCTGCAGACGCGGCAGGCAAACAAGAACCAGAACCGGTTATCAAAACTCCAGTCGCTGAGCCTCCACCTGAAGAAATCAAGGAAACAGAACCGGAAACGCCCAAGGCCGAACCTGAACCAAGGCCGGAACCTGTTGTAAAACCGAAGCCCAAACCGGAACTGACCAGGGTGCCTGCCATTTCAAAGCGCATTGAGAAACCGAAGCCCAAACCGGCTAAACCCATCATTAAAGTCAGCAAGATATATAAGTCGAATACAAGCAGACGCAAACCATTGGCTAAAAATCAGCAAGCCAGAGTGCCACGACCATCAATGCCGCAAGTAACATTAAACCAGAATTTGAATAAGGTGGGCGGCGGCAGCAGACTCAAAGGTGTAACCACCATTTCAGGCAGTTCACTCGGAAAATATGGCCTTCTGGTTCAATCGGCTTACGACCGGCAGTGGCGGCAACCTAACAGCATCTCAAGTCGTGATTTAACCGTTAAGGTCAAGGTCATCGTCGCAAAGGATGGAAGTATACAATCAGCCAAAATCAGCCAGTCCTCAGGAATCACTGCTATGGATCAGTCCATTGAGCGTGCCATTCAAATGGTTCAGCGCATAACGGAAGCTCCACCTAAGGGTGCATCATTGAGTAACAGAACCTTTATTTTAAATTTTAACCTGAAATACTAACATCGACCACCACATGCTTCTTCCGACATTCTTATGCAAGGCCATTGACGTTACATTGTCATCGCGGTCTGAGAGAGAAAGCTCCCACCGGGGACTCAGTATCATATTGACTCTGTTGATCATGTGTTCGGGAATACTGAGGTTATCCGCGCAACAAGAACTTAACATCGATCGCTGGAATGACGGTGAAGAAGTTCCCATAAGTTTGAGTGGTTTCCCAAGCCAAAGCCTGGCGATTCTTCGATTTGACCTGGAGGTCCAAGGATTTGAAATCGTGGAAAAAGATCAAGCAAGCTATTCACTCCAGGGCATTCAAGGTGGCCGTCTTGAAGCTCGTCTGACCCACACTCGAGGAGAAGACGTTATTTTCCGTAAGGCCTATCCAAACGGCGACCAGCGCCGAAAAGTCCATGCGCTTTCCAATGATGTGGTAGAAGCGGTCTTTGGTTATAAGGGCATTGCTCAAACACTTGTCAGCTTTAGGGGCAAGGTGAATGGTTACTGGGAAATTTTCGTATCGGACTTCGATGGATACAACGCTCGACAAGTCACGCGTGACAATTCCAACGTGGCAGCTCCCACTTGGGTCCCTGACCAGCTCGCTCTCTATTACACAACCTACAAAGTAGGAGGCCCCAACATTATCTCACACGATCTCCGTTCTGGTAATCGTCAGCGCATCACACGTAATTCAGGACTTAATACAAGTGCTGCCCTATCATCAAAAAGCAACCGACTCGCCATGATATTGAGCAAATCTGGCAGCCCGGACCTTTACGTAGCCA
The DNA here is from genome assembly GCA_002690655.1 of Pedosphaera sp. GTDB lineage: Bacteria > Verrucomicrobiota > Verrucomicrobiia > Limisphaerales > AAA164-E04 > AAA164-E04. The sequence goes on along the minus strand of NZFL01000015.1, from coordinate 84,562 downwards.
ATAAGGACGGATCCGCGGAAATTCGCCTCACAAGGACACGCGAGGTGGAAGCGTGCCCTTGCTGGTCTCCCGACGGAAAGACACTTTGCTTTACTTCGGGAGCGCAGGGAGGCGCACGACTCTTTACCATGCCGGCAAGTGGGGGCCGCGCGCGCAGACTCAAAACAGGTGCCGTGGGAGGGGAAATAACAGAGCCTGATTGGTCACCTGATGGGAAGTGGATAGCATTCACATCCATGACGGGGGGTGTGGGGCGCATTTGTGTGATAGAAAGCTCAGGAGGGGAANCCATCGTCCTGACGCGGGGCGAAGACCCAAGCTGGGCCCCGAATTCGAGAAACCTCGTCTTTATGCGAAAGAAAAACGGCAGGAAAACATTGTCTGTGCTTGACGTTCCCACCAAACAGGTCAAGGATATTCGTCAAACCGCCAGAGATCAGTCTCAGCCAAGTTGGGCCAAGTAGGGCGACAGATTTAACTAAACAAAAACTCATCACCTATGATTTTGCCATCGACATTTGTCCGAATCAGTCTGGCGGCCATTTTGGCCATAGCTGCAGTAGGTTGCCGCAAAGGCGATAAAAACCTCACGCCTATTCCTGGAGGCTCCGGCAATTTTGCGGGAGGCGGGAACGATAACCCAGCTGGCAGCATGATGTCGGGCGACAACGATAGCTTGGGAGGCGGCAACCAGTTTAATAACAACGACTTCCAGACTGGAGACGATATAGGCAACGGCGCGGGAAATTTAAATGGAAGTGGCCTTCCGGACAATCCTGACAAATTTACCGGCAAAACAGAAACACGCTTGGAGTCTTCCGTCGTTTATTTTGATTTTGACAGCTATTCGGTCAAGCCGAGTGAGTTATCCAAAATTGTCACGGTCGCTGAAAGGATGAGCGAAACAGATGGGTCTCTCATGCGCGTTGAGGGTCATTGCGACGAACGCGGCACCGAGGAGTATAACCGCGCTCTGGGTGAACGAAGAGCGTTGTCCATAAGGGATGTTTTAGTCCAGCAAGGAATATCTCCGACACGCATCACTACCGAAAGCTGGGGTGAAGATCGCCCTGCGACTGAGGGAGAAACAGAATCTGCTTTCAGTGAAAACCGTCGTGGAGAATTTGTCTTACTTACTCAATAAAATACCTTAAATTCCCTAATTGATTACCGGTTCCAACATGGCAATTTTAGATGCCTTGTGATATTGAAGCCGGAAGATGTAAAAATTGATTATTATGTTGTATCTTCAAAAACAGCTTGCACTGATCGGCGGCCTGCAAGGTCCCGAGCTCATTTTTCTTTTGATTGTAATCCTTGTTTTTTTTGGTGCCAAAAAGCTTCCCGAGCTGGCCAAAGGGCTTGGACAGGGTATCAAGGAATTCAAGAAAGCTACAAAAGACGTTCAACAAGACCTCCATCAAGCCATGGAGGAAGATTCCGCTGCATCAGCTCCGCCCCGTAAAGCTGCCGAGCCTGCTCCCATTCCTCAGGAATCTGAGAGCAACGAAGGTTCGGAAGTTCCGGTTCCATCTGAAGAATCCACCAAAGCGACAGATGCTTCTAAAGCTTGATGGTGGAGCTCATGATTAAGAAAATATGAGCGAAGAAGTGCCTCGTCCCACAGATGAGCTCGTCGTAGATCAGGAGTGGGATGAAACAGCGGGCGGTGGCCCGGTGAAGACTTTCCTGGAACACCTCGAAGACCTAAGGTGGACACTTATCAAGTGTATGTCGGCCATCGTGATCAGCATGGTGGTTTGCTTTTCTTTGCTCGATAATATCATATCGATCCTCAAAGCACCGCTGAAAGAAGCAGAGGCGCTGCGCCTGCAGAGCAAAAAGCAAGTTGGTTTTCTCATTGGAGATGAACGCCTTGCAAATGTTTCACTGAGTTCACTGACGAACCATATCACTTTCGAGAACACGGAAGAAATACACAGCCTGCATTTGGTTCCTGAAAAGATGGGCACTAATTGGGTAATGACGTTGCGGCCCAGTACTGAGGATCCACTGGATACGCTTCAGGACCGTCTCAAGAACTATAAGCCTGTAGATGGTTTCCTGGTGGCATTCCATTTAATGTTATACGGAGGGATGGTGATCTCTGCCCCTTTTATCATTTTCTTCATAGGACAGTTTGTGCTTCCCGCACTCAAGATTCACGAGAAGAAGTTTTTGTATCAAACCACCGGATTTGGGGCGGGATTGTTCATGCTCGGTGTCTTGTTTTGCTATTTCGTGATGATGAAGATTGCGATAGTAGCTTTGGTGCAATTTTCGAACTGGCTTGGTTTTTCGGCAGATGAATGGAATGCACGGGATTACATGACGTTTGTCATTAAGTTCATGCTTGCCATGGGATTGAGTTTCCAATTACCAGTGGTTCTACTTACCATGGTCAAGGTTGGCTTCCTGAATTACATTAAATTAAGCAAGTTCCGCCCTTACTGGGTAGTCATTAACCTGACCATTTGTGCCTTTTTAACCCCTACAGGAGACCCTTTTACTCTTTTGTTAATGGCTTTACCTCTTCATCTTTTGTATGAGATGAGCGTGTTGATTTCGAGGGTATGGGCCAGAAATGATGCCAAAAAAGCCTAGCAAAAGGCATGGGACATGCTATNGTAATTGAAGTGTTTTCTTGAACGTCAAAATCATTGACAAAAAACTTTACAATAAAGGTCTGATGCTTAGCATCTGACCAACCAAAGTCTTATTTATGATGCGTATTTCAAAGTCCATTTTATTGGCAGCTGTAACTGCGATGGTGTTGGTGAGCGGATGTGCCGGTCCTAGTGAAAAACTTGGCCGTGGTGTTCGAAACATGACTGAATTCACACGGCTTGGCGAAATCCGCCATTCCATGGAGCAGACGGCCATCTGGGAAAGCCCCGAAAGATCCTACACAACTGGATTCATCAAGGGATTCAACCAATCCGTCAAACGCACAGCGGTAGGCGTTTATGAGGTCGTCACTTTCCCTATTCCAGGCTATGATCCTGTCAGCGTAACCGACGATGTCATCTACCCTGAGAACTATCGTCCAAATCTTCTTTCCGATTCTACTTATGCTGCAGACAGCGCCGTAGGATTCAGCGGTGGCGATGTCGTCCCAGTCCTTGGTAGTCGTTTTCGCGTATTCGACTACTAAAAAAGTCATTTCATCGAAGGGCGCCAGCAATTTCGTTGGCGCCTTTTTTATTGGACCACCCCCCATGATCCAGAAACTCTCCCCCTGCAAAATCAATCTCTTGCTCAATATTCTAGGGAAACGTGATGACGGCTTTCATGAGCTGGAAACCATCATTATGCCAGTTCCCTTATTTGATGAATTAAGCTATGAACAAAAAACAGAGGGTGGTATTCAACTGACGGTCGAAGGGGCTGCTTTGACTGAAGGATCAGACAACTTGATNGTCCGGGCTGCCGAAGCGTTTTATTCATGCACACATGGTAACCGTCATATTGGTATTCATCTGAAGAAACGCATCCCAATGGAAGCAGGCTTGGGAGGAGGAAGCTCGAATGCCGCCATTACTCTGAACGCTTTGAACGAGATATCAGGCTACCCATTGTCTCAGCAGGTAATGGAGGATATAGCTGCCAAAATTGGTTCAGATGTCCCCTTTTTCCTTCATCACAAACCCGCCATGGCAGAAGGGCGAGGAGAACGAGTGACCTCACTACCTTCATTCAACGCTCTGATTGGTAAAACGCTCCTTTTAGTGAAACCAGACTTTGGAGTTTCAACACCCTGGGCTTACAATGCCCTTCAGCAATCCCCGGATCTTTTGAATGGTCAGAGAGGTAAAGCAAAAAAACTTGTATCTGCTCTCAATGGAAATGACTTGAGCCAAGCTTCGATATTTTTCTTTAACAGCCTGGAGAGACCAGTCCTTGAAAAATTTCCAATTTTGCGATTATTTCAAACGACATTGAAAGCTTCGGGTGCCGAAGTCACCTTGATGTCTGGCAGTGGTTCTACAACTTTTGCCATTTTCCCCAATAAACAGACTGCGGAAAAAGCCATTGAAGATTTCAGGCAGGGTTTCGGTTCCACTCACTGGGTGTATGCCACTGAACTCACGGGTAATACCTCTGCTTTAGGCTAAAATAACAGAGAAAACGGGCCACTCTTATTCCTTTTTTTGAATATCTCAGTCTAGACGAATGATGATGAACTGATTTTCGTGAAAGATCCATTTGCGAAATCTGAAAGTTCGCATATGTTATAGAGCTAGTTTTTTAACAACCGTCTACGAATAGAGGACGGATTTGATGTAAACCGCCTAAATAGTCATTGGTTTGATAGGTCTTGGATAAGTATTATTGAACCAAACGAAAATGGCTTACAGGGCGATCTTGGCTTGTAGTGAAAATGGTTTATGGATTTCAATCAATGGAACCCGAAGGGAAGGCGTAATGAATTTGAGGGTATCTCAGGTACAATGACTTCTATGTCAGAAAGCAGTTGGTCACCGAATACGGATGTCTACGAGTTGGATGATGGACTCATCATCCGAGTAGAATTGTCTGGCATGCGTCGGGAAGACCTCCGTCTCAAGGCTGAAGGCAACATGCTGAGGATCAGTGGCATGCGTCCTGATGAACAAAAACCCTCGCAAAGTAAGTTTTTGTTGATGGAAATTAGCTTTGGACCATTCGAGACAACCATTGAACTGCCCTCAGGTTACGATCTTCAGGAAGCCAAGGCACTATATCAAAATGGATTTTTGACGGTTGAAGTCCCGCCTGAAGCGGGGATCAAACATAAAAGTATCGAGATTGATTCTTTAGCGGAAGGGTAGAGCATCCGCCTTACCCATCAGTATTCATTTCCTAAAGACCTTTAATTTCATCCTGAATCCTGCCTATCAGAACACTCAGGGCCTTTCCATAGTTTACATAGCTTTCGTAGATTTCCTGATCACTCGCTTTCTTGGAGTCATCATGAAAAACCACTGCAAGATGGGGCTCGATGGATATGCCAGCATCGTAGCCTGATTCAAGCGCGTCTTTGAGAATGCGATGCACCGCGCCATTTCCTTCTCCGGGCAAGGTATAGTCAGCATCATTCTTTGCTGGATCCCATATCGCGTCCTTGACGTGGATATGAACCGAATGTTTTTTGACGTGAGTCCAAAATTCCCATGGATCTTGCTTGGGCTGCGGCGACGGCTTGCTCCGATCATCATTAAAAACCGGGTTGGCAGTGTCAAAAACCCATTGTAAACCAGGCACATTTTCCAGGAGCTTCAAAGCATGCTGCCAGCTCATTCCTCCGTAATTCATGCAATTTTCATGAACAGGCTGGAGTCCGGCATCCAGAAAACGATTTGTGATTTCACGAAGGCGGCGAAAACGTTCTTCTTCCATCTGATCTTCACCCTCACGTACAGCATAACTCATGATGCGCACATATTTACTCCCAAGCCGTTTCATGCGCGGAATACAGCGTTCTACTTCTGAAAGATCAAAAGGATCGTCTATTTTCTTGCCCCAATTGGCAATGGTCGACCCAAAGCAATAAACTCCAACACCTGAATCCTTCAGTTTTTTCTCCACCACATCGAAGGCCTCATCGGGAATATCGTGTAAATTCCCCTTGGGGAAACCTGGCACTTCAACAGTCCGGGCTTCAATGGTATTCCATCCCAATTCCTTGGTTGCTTTAATCTGTGCATCGATGAGCGCTCCGGCTTCATCCGCAATACCTGTGAGAATCATGATAAATGCTTAGGCTTTAACTATAGGTTGTGAAGGTTTGTTCGTGGCAGGTGCCTGTCCATGTGGAACCGTGGTATTAGCGTAAACTTCGCCTAGCGGCAGCTGACACTTGATAGAGGTCAATTGCAACACACCATCTTCACCTTCCACCGTTTTGAGCATCCACGAGCCGTTGGGCTGCCTTGTGTATTGGTCCGCCAGCCAGGTTTCCTGCGAAATCAAGATATACTCAGACAATGAATCCAATTGCCGGTAGTGCCAAAATTTACCCCCACGGTCCCATGCCGCGGTGGTGTCAGACAAGACTTCAATAAGTATCTTGGGATTGACAAGGGTATCCTGAAGTTCGTCCTCAAATTGAGCCGCCCCATGAACCACTGAAACATCAGGATGTGCATAGAGACTGGTAGGCGGAACCTTTAATCGCATTCCACAATTGAGGACGTGATTCTCCGAGCTTTTGAGACGGTGACGCAATTCACCTGAAATATTGGTGGCGATAAGCCAATGGAGGTGAGACCCTCCTGCAATGGCGTAAACTCCCCCGTTCAACCATTCCGCTCTGAGGCCCGCATGCCGTTCCATGGCGACAAACTCGCTGGAGGCCATTTTTGTTTTAGGATCTGGATTCATGTTTGGCTCTTTCTAAGATAGACCTAGCTATAGCGTATTCATTGATAGGAATCGAGGCGTAAAACTGAAATTCAACTCAACGATTGAAAGAACTCGCGAAATCCTCACTTGAAACTTCTACCACTTTTTTCTCATGAGTCGATTCTTTGATCAATGTGTTTAGTTTCGCCTCAAACGCAGCTCCATCCATAGGCATCTCAACGCTTTGATCAACCAATGAGGAGTAAAGCAATACATTGGCCAATTCAACCGAGTTAAGACCATCGGTACCTGGGGCGATCAGTTCCTCGCCTTCCCGGATGGCATTGACAAAATTTCTCATCAAAATGGCATGAGGCAGAGTGGCATTGTCAAAAGGAATATTCACATTCCACACTTCCGGCTTCGAGAAGCCGATCTTTGAGGTTTTGCTGTGCTCGATCATGCAGTTTTCATTGCGCGTGAATTGGATCTGATCGTTTTCAAGGACCANTTTACCTCGCGTGCCGGCTATCTCAAATCGGTTTGAACCCGGGGCTTCTCCAGTTGAAGAAATGAATACTCCCGTGGCGCCGTTGGGATATTCAAGGTAGGCGGTCACATTATCTTCCACTTCAATGTCGTGAAACCGTCCCAATTGAGCAAAGCTGCGCACTTTGCTGGGCATGCCAACCAGCCATTGCAAGGCATCCAACTGATGCAAACATTGGTTCAAGAGTACGCCGCCGCCTTCCCCCTTCCAGGTGGCACGCCAACCGCCAGATGCGTAATAAGCCTCCGTGCGGTACCAGTCGGTAATGATCCAATTAATTCTTACAATCTCACCCAATTCCCCGTCATCAATCAGTTTTTTGATCTTCAAATAACGAGGTTCAGTTCGCAGCTGAAACATGGCCCCAAAAACAATATCAGGGTGTTTGCTAGATGCCTCAATCAATCGCTCCCCGTCAGCTTTATGAGCTGAAATTGGTTTCTCGACCATTACGTGCACGCCCTGCTCAAAGGCACATATCCCGAGTGAAGTATGCTGATAATGGGGAGTCGCAATCAGGACAGCATCAATGGATCCACTCTTGATCATTTCAACGCCATCGCTGAAGATTTCGGCGCGATCTTTGTATGCTTCCAGTTTCTGGGGAGAGGTACTGCAGACGGCGGATAATTGCGCACCGGCCACTTCACCTTTCAGTAAGTAATCTGCATGATACTTACCCATGTTCCCCATTCCAATAATACCAATCCTGACTTTGTTCATAGGTCGTTTCGATCAAACTAATTGAACTGTTCGAGATCAGTATCCCGCGAGATGGAATGGAGGGGCAAGTTCTTTGTTGGACCTTGTGCGGTTTCCGGTCAATGAGCGCCGTAGGTCATCCATGGACTCACAGAGGCCGAGCTTTGCTTTCAGGTAAAAGCCATCATGGATATTCGGATTTCGACTCGCAGCAGGTAGCCGATTGCTCAGCAGCGCCTTGCCTGGCGCCCTATCACATACCCACCTTCATCAGCTCTTGCAGAAGATTACTTAACGGCCGCGAATGTGCCTTCTCAAATCACAGGCGCACCTCGCACTCGTCCTGCGTTCGAACTGTGATATAGAAATATTCNAGCGCCATATCTCGATGCAGGGTGGTCCGAATGACTTCGAGTTCGGAGTTCCCCTTGACGCAAAGTAGGACTGGGTTGAACTTTCCTTAGTACCCGAACGGGAGACCTGANTTCGGCCCGATGCCGATGCGATCCAGGGCGCCGAGCAGCAGGATTGAAAGCGAAGCAACAAGCGTTGCTGCACCGAGCCAAAGTTTCGACTTCCTTTTCATATTATTTTTCACCTAACAGGATGGTTCATATTTCCGGCCAGATCATTCGACCTGCGAAGAGAAATGATCTTCAGGCGCCCCAGGCATACCAAAATCCCCAGAAGCATCAACACCATCGTGCTTGGTTCAGGAATACCGGGCACCGTATCTACCGGCACAGGAGTGAGTCCCATCTCTTTATATTGCTCAACCGTCTCTAAAACAACAGCCCCCGTAACTGGAGTCACCAATTGCTGCTTGGAAGCCAGCCGGATCGCTTCACTGACTCGTTTACTGGCGCTCAATGCATCCACTTCATGAGCGGCCCAGAGGCGCTCAATGTGACGCGATACTTTGTTTTCTTCAGACAGGACCAGGGATGGGGCTGACTTTTGTTGGGAACGCTCGAACTCATAATTTTTGTAACCTTCAGCATGAGCACTCACCCATTTCTTCATCGTGGCACCCAGCTTCGCATATTTCGGAACCACTGAAGCATTCAATCCATCAAAGGCTTCCATGATACGGTTGGGGCCATTCGCCATCGCATAGGAGATTAACTGGACGTCTCCACGCGAACGCTCCATTCGCTGCAGCATGGGTGCCATATCCTCCAGCAATGTAGGTTGGGGCCCATGAATCCACCAGATCGTGGAGGCGCCTATCTCGCCTGCCACATCCCAAGCTGTCGCCAGAGCAAGGAGGTTATCCTGACCGCCGACCGGTTGTGTGGTGGAAAGCTGCTCTGTGGCTTCGTTGAGATTGAAGACAACGGGATCTCCGCTCTCATCCTGAAAAGCAGGCAGATCCGAAGCAACCACCACTCGCACCTGGCTCAGGGATTCCAAGGTCATCAGTGATCCATGAATCTCATCAAAACAGGATGCCATGGAAACGGAACCATCAATCACTACAACCGTGGATTTCAGAGGCTGTGCTTGCTGCTCAATCAGGCGCTGAACCACAACGTGATCCTTCTCCTGGGCCTCAGTCCAGACCTGAGTAACAGCCTCTGGACGCATCACCTGTATACTGCTTTCGACGGCCAGAAGTTCATCGTCCAGTAATTTCCCCTGCAAGGTGAAATCCCCGTCTTTGAGAGAACCCTGCCTGAAGAACGATTCATCCCCTTCAAGTTCTGAACGGGATTCCAGCCATACCGAATGTTTCAAACCATCCTTGAGGTTGAAGTTACGCTCGACCATCGCTGGCAACCGAACACGCCCATTCTGCAGGTCAAGCATGTCCAGCGGTGAGGTGATGCCAAAACGGATTTTCATCTTGCCTCCATCTGCAGGCACGGGAAAACACTGCATCAGGATTTGATCAGGCCCCGAAGTTGTCACAAGGACCGGATCTCGCCTGCGCTCAACGGCAATTTTTTGATAAGCCTTGCGCGTCTGTGCTCGAGAAGCAAAAGCTGCCTCGCGTTCTTCGCCANCCACCCAGAGAGTCAATCTAGAAACAACCCCACCAGAAGGAAGCTTGATCTGTGTGCGCACCTCACGAGCCATGGAAGCCTGATTTTCAAATTCCATGGTCCATTCGGTGTAGGCCAACGCAGACGCCGTCTCAATCCTGCTGTCCATACGCGAACTGATCATCCTTAACCCGCGCACTCGGCCTGCTACGGAGGTACTCCCCAGAGCCGTGTCAAATTCCCATGTAAATTCCTCGTCAAGCATGTTCCAACGACCTTCTCTTGTATACATGCTCGGCGGCTGTACGGAATTGAAAGGTCGACCCGTCACTTGATAAAAAATTTTCCGCGCATCGTCTTGAGTCACCGCATCACTTGAGTCAGTCAACCAGGAGCTCACATCAAACACACGGCGGGGCCTTTCATAGCAGGCTTTCAAGATGGTTTCCTCATTACCATAGTTGCGTAACCAGCTGATCCCACGGGCACGGGTCACCGTCTCTTCGGAGTCCGCCCAGCGAAGTCCCGTTCGGGTTAAAAAGTTGGGAGCCTCCAACNCAAGCAGAAGTGCGATGGCTCCTGTGAAACCGAGCCAGAACAATCGATATTTGAGCTTACTGGATTCCAGCCGATCACTGCATTTTGACCAGATCACAAATCCTGAAAGACAAGCCGCCAGAGGAGCCAGCGGCAACAATCCAAACCCCCAGATAACAATACCTAGGACTCCAATAGGTAGTAAGGGCATGAAAAAAAGTGTGTAAACCAGACTGACTCCAACATTGAAGGACACCAGAAGAGAGACCCAATGGGGCTGTGTCGCGGAGGTGTTTTTAAGACGTAGAAGTGCCAATAAATTCCCTACAGGAATACCGAACAATACGAATGCATGCCAGATCGACGGCATGGGATCAAAGACAAGCGCCGTGCACATTCGAGTTACCACTTCAATCACCAATACAATCAGGGGCCAAACCACGGAAGTCAGCACCAGGAGGCCAAACCGAAATTGAGCAAATGTTTCACTCTTCTGCTTTTTATTCGATGGACCGCTTGTCTTCGCTGAATTACCCGCTTCGGTTTCTTGAGGGGTTTCCAACTCGCCGATGCGCGTCAGAATCGATCGCAGTTGTTCGGCGTCCACAACCGTCAACCCGGTCGCATGCATCTCCTCATCCACATGACGCTTGATGTCTTCCTCGACCTCGGCCGAATCAGCTTCCGAACCGTTCAGTTGATTCCGCAGGCGCTGACCGTATGCTTTCCATTCGGCCTTCGCCGATTCCGTCCATTTTGCCATATCAAGATCCTTTACGTTGAAGAGTTTTCATCCCTTTGAAGAGCGTTTTTAAATGAACATCCATGGATGCGATTGCCTCTCGTCCATCATCCGTCAGCGCATAGTATTTGCGGGCGGGACCGCCGCTGGATTCTTCCAGTCTTGACGCAATCAAGCCATGCCTTCGCAACCTGGATAGTAGAGGGTAGACGGTGCCTTCAGTGATCCCCAGGCCCGGTACACCTACCAGACCTTTGACCAAATCGTAGCCATATCGTTCACGATCTTCCAAGGCTGTCAGGATGCACATTTCGAGTAATCCCTTGCGCACTTGAACCGTCCAATTGTCAAAAAAATCAGTCATCAGTCGAACAACCAGTTTAAGAATGGATGAGGTGCCAATAGAAACGAGCCCAATGACATGCCCACAAAAACCATGTGAATGAGGCAACTAAAAGATAGAAACCTGAGTGATTTGAACGCAAAACTAAGCAAGGTCACGATGCCCGTCGCATAGAGTGACACAATCAACCCCAACGAGAGGTATTCAGTGCGAGCATGATGAAAACGCAACAATCCATTCGCCAAAGTTTCATTGAACTGCGGCCAACACCCCAAACTCAAACGGACGTGTAATACCAATGCGTAGAATACCACGATGATGGTGAATGGCATGATACCTGCCACCATCAAAGCCCTTTTGGATAAAGCAAACTGCCTTGCAGAGAGAAAGAAAGATGTATTCAATCTGATCTCCTTGGTATGCTTTTTGACTANGCAAAGAGTGACTGTCGTGATGAAAATACAGACGAAAGCAGCAATCGATACGGGGAATGTATATGAAACGTCGATATTCATGATTTTGAATCATTGGGCTATTGCTTCACCATCACCTGAAACATACAAGCCTCTACGCACTGCAGGTAAAACCAACTTGAAAACTTCAGCAATTGATTTTGTTTTCTGGTTTTTGCCAGCATCACCAATGAATTCACCAAATCTNTTTTTTNGTGACACATTACATTGTTATACATAGTAGTATGTGATACATGTGTCAAGCAGGTATGATCAACTGCACCACAACGAATGAAACTTGGAAACGTTGATCAGGATTTAAGCCATCCGTATGTTTGATGCTCATTGACTCGATTCATTCAGACGCAAGAATCAGGAAATTTGAAAACGGAAGAAACCGATCCTTGGATGAAAACAAAAATTGAAGTGAGCCAGCCATGGTATTTTAAGGAGTTCATTGGCAGAGCAGGAATTTTCCACTATTACTTTCCGCGATGACTCGTCGCAAAGAGAATATCCTCATTTTAATCGGCACGCTCACCCTGGTCCTTCTGCTGACGTTGTGGCGTACCAGCAAATTGACCATGCAGGAGGATACCGGCCCACTGCCGGAGGGGCAACGATCCATGAAACCTGTTGATCTTTACGTGGGCCCCGACGTCAAGCACTCCATTGATCGATTGGTTACTGCCTTTGAACTTGCACACGGAGTTCAAATAAAAAAAACCAGCCTTTCGACTCCCCTTGACCCCAAGATTCCTTTGCCTGAATTAAACTCGTCCGTCCTTTTTCTGATGAGCATCGGGCAGAAGCCATTGCTGAACCAGATTGAATCCTCATGGACTGAAACTGTCGTTCCCACAAATCTGGCAACAGCTGTTGAGCAGGAGGAACAATTGGTGTTGATCCATTTTCCAGAAAATCAAGCTGACCCCAACGTCATTGAAGTTGTCCAATACCTGTCGGCTACGAATCAGGCATACTACCTTTATTCCGGGAAAATCGAATAATCCTAAATCAAATAATTTGCTCACTGGCCTGAATTTCGTTGATCGATTAACCGTTCATTAGGGTTTGCAAAAGCCAAACGAGGTCACTACAAAATCTCTACATGAAAGCATCCAAGTGCCGCTGGGGCATATTAAGCAGTGCCCATATCGCCCGCAAAAACTATCAAGCGATTTACCATTCCAACAATGGCTGCATCTCCGCAGTGGCCAGCCGCGATATTCAAAAAGCGCAGGCATTCATTGATGAATGCCAACTCCAAAGCCCTTTTAGCCCTGCGCCGCTGGCAGTGGAGGGCTACGAAAATCTCATCGAAAACCCCGATATTGACGCGGTGTATATCCCTCTTCCAACAGGGCTTCGCAAAGAGTGGGTGATCAGAGCCGCGCGTGCTGGCAAACATGTCATGTGTGAAAAGCCCTGCGGTATCAATGCCTCTGAATTGGAAGAGATGATCTCCGTTTGCCGGGAAAATAATGTTCAATTCATGGATGGCGTCATGTTCATGCACAGCCAGAGACTCCATGCGATTCGATCAGTACTGGAAGATCAAGAAAGTGTCGGAGATATCAAGCGAATCACAGCAATGTTCAGCTTTTGCGCACCGGAGGACTTCCTCAAAAACAATATACGCATGCATAGCGGATTGGAACCAGCTGGCTGCATTGGAGATCTAGGGTGGTATACCATTCGTTTCAGTCTGTGGGCGATGAAGTATGCGATGCCAACCCATGTTTCGGGACGTCTACTCAATGGAACAGGACGATCTGATAGCCCGGATCGCGTGCCCACCGAATTTTCGGGCGAGCTTTTCTTTGATAACGGAGTTTCTGCCACTTTTTACAATTCCTTCCTGACCGAAAACCAGCAGTTCATCAGTGTGAGCGGTAACAAAGGACATTTGACAATGGAAGATTTTGTACTCCCTTATTATGACTCCGAACTGAGTTTTGAAACCAACAAGGCACATTTTGATGTGAACGGTTCCCAGTTCAATATGGAGCGACATATCAAGCGACACGATGTGAAAGAATATTCCAACAATCATCCCAGCGCGCAGGAGGCCCAGTTGTTCAGAACATTCGCCGACTGTGTGATCAGCGGCAAAATCGACCCGCATTGGCCGGACATTGCTTTNCAAACTCAAGTGGTCATGGATGCTTGCCTGGAATCCGCCCGGAATGGTGGCGCGGAAGTCACTTTGGGTTGAAGCACTCGACGTCAGACGGGGTCACCAGCAAATCAATCCCTCTTGACTTGGATGATTTTCACAAAAAACTGCTGCCTGGTAGCAACAAAATTATCCATGGAGACCCGGCCGGTAGGATTTAGAAGTGCCCCACTCCATTCAACAAAGTTCTGAGTAGCAAACAAGTATTCAACAGCACTTGCGTCCGCTTCCCAGTGGAGCTCAAAACTGCCTGTTGGCATCCTGACCATGGAAACATCGGCTGGAATCAGGTCTGGTAACGGCTCGTCCAGACTATTCAGGCTGAATGCCTGAGCTGCCTCCCCCACACGCACAATATCGACAGACTGTATCACAGGCTTGGTCCCGGGTGCCGTTTGAGGTAGTTGACCGAGCTCAAAAACCTGATCCAATCCATCCACCACTTCTCCAAACACAGAATGCCTGTCATCCAGATGTGGCTGAGGCGAGAGTGTAATAAAAAACTGACTACCGTTCGTATTGGCGCCCGAATTGGCCATGGAAAGTATCCCCGCCTTGTCATGCCTGAGGTCAGGATGAAATTCATCCTTGAAAAGATAGCCCGGCCCGTCATTGCCCATTCCATTCGGTGATCCTCCCTGGATGACAAAATCTGAAATAATACGATGGAAGGTAATACCATTGTAAAATGGATTGTTCCGGATTGTTCCATCGGTCAGATCCAGCCAGGTCTTGTTTCCTTCAGCCAAGCCAACAAAGTTTGCGACTGTTCGAGGTGCTTTTTCATGAGCCATGCGTATGGTCATTTCGCCCGTTTCAGTGCGAATGACAGCATACAATCCATCTTCATCAGGTACGGCTGACACAAGGGTACTATCAAAGCAAAACATCATCGTGAGCAACACGAAGCCGCGTGTNTTGATAGACTGCAGAACTTTCATGGGTTGATATTTGATGGATAAGGCAGAATCCGCAAAGCCTTTTTTCGGCGATTTATCGCCCCCTGACAATCCGGAATATCAATCAATGCGTTCAAATCCTCTCGAGCATTACAAGTTGATTCAAGGATCACTCGTTAGATGGGAACCCACCATTTCGCTAAAATAAATTTGCACCGGGATATCTTCACATGAGATAAACCCAACATGCCCGATACACTCAACTGGAATAGCAAGCAACTGACCCGTGGCTGGCAAAAAGGCGTCACATCTTTTTATTGGGGCCTTGGATTTGATGAAAGCGATCTCGACAAGGCTCAGATCGGCATTGGAGTGCCTCTATTGGATGGCAATCTCTGTAATGTGCATGCCCATGAGCTGGGTCAAATGATTGCTGCAGGTTGCAAATCCGCTGGTTTGCTGGGATTCCCATTTGGTGTACCGGGTGTCAGTGACAACATCACGCAAGGGATGGAGGGCGGGAATGCCTCTCTTCCCTCCAGAAACCTCATCGCCAATGCGTCTGAATGCGTCGTGAGCGCGCACTGCTACGATGGCATGATTGGCACGCACCATTGTGACAAGAATGGGCCGGGTTTTGCAATGGCACTGGCAAGAATGAATGTTCCGGGCCTGATCCTCAGCGGCGGCAGNATCATGCCGGGCTGCTACAAAGGACGTGATGTCACCATCCTTGATTCCTACGACGCCCAGGCAGCAGCAGATGTGGGAGAGATTCCGGCATCTGAAGCGGATGCCATCATCAAGGCAGCCTGTCCCGGCCCTGGGGGTTGTGGCATCGCGGCTTCTTTCAATACATGGGGCATCGCGATGGAAGCCATAGGCCTCATGCCTCCCTACAGCTCATCCATCCCAGCCATCGACCCCGCCAAAAAAGAGGAGTGCATGGACGCAGGCAGAAGAATGCGGCATTTACTGGAGCTGGACCTTCGACCACGCGATATCCTGACACGTGCCGCATTCAGAAACGCAGCAGCTGCCATCGCCGCTATCGGTGGATCAACAAACGGGATCATTCATCTCATCGCTCTGGCGCGCGAAGCAAAGGTGGATTTCACNCTCAAGGACATACAAGCAATTTTGCGCGACACTCCCGTNCTCTGCAGTTTTGCACCTCGGGGCAAACGCACGATGGTGGACCTGCATCGACTCGGTGGCACACCCATGCTGTTGAAACATTTACTTGAAGCAGGCCTCCTTGATGGATCATGCATGACGGTAACCGGCAGGACGCTTGCAGATAATTTGGCAGAAGCACCATCAGTGCCGGAAGAACAGGATCTGATCGCCGCCACGGACGCACCATTCAAGTCTTACGCAGACATGCAAATCTGTTTTGGCAATCTGGCACCGGAAGGCATGGTCTTTAAGGTTTCGAGCATGCAATCTCCAACTTTCAGAGGCGCCGCCATGTGCTTTGATGATCCGCGAGACATCATTCAAGCCGTCAAAGAAAAACGGCTCAAACCCGGCACCGTTGTCGTTCTGAGAAACCTGGGTCCCGTGGCCAGTGGAATGCCTGAAGTACTCGTTGCCACCTCTGCTCTTTCGATTCCTGAACTGGATGGCAAGGTCGCCCTGGTTTCGGACACACGCGTTTCAGGCGTCTCTCACGGTGCCATCGGTGTTCATTGTTCACCTGAGGCAGCGGTGGGTGGCCCCATCGGGTTGGTGAGGGATGGTGATGTGATTGAGTTTGATCTGTTGAAAGGAAGCATCCACCTGGAGGTATCGGATACCGAATTAGACCAGCGTGCATCAACTGCAACATCGAAGCAACCGCAACACACCCGTGCTTACCTCGCCGATTTCGCCCATACAGTGACTCAGGCACATGAGGGGTGCGTCAGCCATTGGGTCCTGAAGCAATGAGGAATTACTCTGAGTCAGTCACTCAAAAGAAAAAAGGCGGCCTATGGCCGCCTTTTTGTGAATTGTGGTTGTTATATCTGATTAGGAGTCTAAAGCTCCATCGAGTTCTTTCGCCTTATATCCTCCCTTGCTTTTGAAGTATATCATGATGAACAAATAAAATACGGCCATTGCCAGCGGGACATAGGAGGTAAGTTTTAAAGCCGATCGCCCACCATGAAGACCGGCTTCCGCGACTGGCCCCTTGTCATTATCAGCATATTTTTTGGTGTTTTCCCACCAAGACACCATTTCCGCATGGTTTTTATCCTCTTTACCTTCATCGGACAAAAGTTTTGAAACACGATCTAATTCTTTGCCTTCATCCCCAAGGACGCCGACCTTAGCTCCATCTAAACCAACGGTAGAAAACCCGAGGAATGCGTTTTCGTTGCCAGCTTTGTATCTCCCGTAAACTTCAGAATGTGACTGCTCAAGCTGTTGCGAAGCATAATAATCCTGTTTAAATCCGATACCTGGCCCTCCAAGCAACCCGGCAGACAACATTCCTACTCCACCAATAGCGCCAATGGTTATGGCACCGCCACGAGGAAACTGCTCAGAGACTACAGCAAGCATCGTTGGCCATAAAAATGTTTTGCCAAGAGCATACACTGTGGCTGCAACGACACACAGCATTGCTGATGTAGCAGCCCCTAACATTTGCAAACCAAGAAATCCAAGAAGACCGCTGGCAAAAAGTAACCCAAGTGGAGAAATCTTTTCAACAATCGGGCCTGCAAAAAAGCGTAAGGCAAACATTAATGCCGAGGTGTAGACAAACAATAGAAGCCCTTTACCAGATGATGCCATGATAGCTCCCGTTATTTGTGCCACCCATGAATCAGTTCCCAGCTCGACATAGCCTACCAATGCGTGGATTAAAAGAAGGACTATCAAGAGAGGTGCAGCAAATTCGGCCATCATTTTGCCAAATGACACCCCTGCAGATGCAGCCTCTGATTTTGGAAATTTCTGCCCCATTAACATTGCGCCGTAAAGAACAACCGGCACCATGAACAAAGATATTTGAATCTGCCAAGCAACAGCCTTGGTCCCTTCGCCTCCAGCCATGAAATAAGAGGCTAAACCACCAATGATGAGNCCCCCAGGCCAACCGGCGTGCAGAATATTCAAGTAGTGAGTTTTCTTCTTTGGGAACAAAGTTGCAACCAAAGGATTCACGACCGCTTCACAAATACCATTACCAATCGCAAAAAGGAACATACCTATGAATAAGCACCAATAAGCTGCTGGTTTGCCGCCGGCTGCAAATGCAGCTCCCGTACCCAGAGTCAAAACTGCAGAAATAAAATGAGTAATGAATGCTGCAGCCATTAATTTTCCGTATCCTACTTTATCCGCTATGAGCGAACTCAGTAGGATAATAATTCCGAAACCAGTCAAACCACCTCCTGTGATCTGACCTAGCTCTGTCATAGTGAAACCGTATTGCTCAGCCCACTGGCCAAGAATACCTGCTCTGATGGANAACCCAACGCCGGCTGCAAGGATTGCCATGAAGCCAGCCCATAAAAGCCGTTGGGCATTTGATTGTGCTTGTGATTGCATATTTTTTATTATTTTTTGTTGTTAAATTTTTATTGCGTAAAAGCGGGCAATTTGACGATTTTGCCACCCTTGAGGGCGGATTCGTGAGCGCAAATACCAACACAGGTCCAGTTTGCAGATTGGCGGGCATTCGGGAACGGATCGCGCCCTTCCATCAAGGCACTGACAAATTCATGGGCCAGATGCGGATGTGAGCCCCCATGTCCCGCACCCTGGGTGAAGCTCAAATGGGTCTTTTTACCAAGATCATACACCCCCTTGGTGGTGAATGGACGAATCCCTTTCGGCAATCGCGAGGCGTAATCCTTGACTTTGACCCGTTTGGGAATCTTGTGCTCCGGTTTTTTTGCGGTGTGCAGAACAGGGTCTTCTCCCTCAATCAAGGGCCATTCAAAAGCCTGTTTATCTCCATAAACATCAAAGCTTTCTCGATACTGCCTGGCCGTATCGAACAAACTGCGATGGATACGCGCACTCAGATCGGAGTCCTTGAATTTGATATGAGTGGTTTCGACGGCAAAAGGAGAATTGTAATGCTTGATCAGATTCTTACGAATGGTTCCAGAACCGAAGCAGGAGACATATTCAGCCGTGTCATTGGTCAATGCCATGCAAGGCCCAACACAGTGTGTCGCATAATGCATGGGAGGCAATCCTGGCCAGTAATTGGGCCATCCATCCATGTCCTGCTGGTGACTTGCCTGCAAGAACTGAACTTTCCCTAATTTCCCCTTCTCGTAGAGCTCTTTGACGAAAAGAAATTCCCGCGCGTAAACCACGGTTTCCATCATCATGTATTTCAATCCCGTTTTATTGCAAAGATTGACAATCGTTTTGCAATCAGCAGCAGAGGTGGCCATCGGTACGGTGCACGCCACATGTTTGCCTGCTTTCAAGGCCGCTATGGATTGGGCTGCGTGATCTGGTATGGGCGTGTTGATGTGAACAGCGTCCACTTCTGGATCCTTCAACACGTCTTCATACTTCTGGTAGCGTTTTTCGATACCAAAGGCATCACCGATGGCATTGAGCTTCTTTTTGTTACGCTGGCATATCGCGTACATGTTGGCGTTGGGATGGTTTTGATAGATGGGAATAAACTCAGCACCAAACCCCAATCCAATGATGGCAATATTAATTTTTTTCCTGCTCATGACATTGAAAATTCAATCCGAGGTTTTCCCCGGAAAGCACCACCTCAAAGACGCAATCAACCCACAAGGAGGCACGCCTTTTAGGAAAGGTGGAGGCAAAATAAGACCCTGTCACCTGCGAACTGTCAATGGAAATTTTGACTTACCCCCTTCAAAAAGGGGCTTGAACCCACTTGTAATGAAGGTAAAAACTCCTCCCCTCGAACAGCACCGGGATTGGGCTATCCTGTAAATCAACATTCGGGTTTTGATGATATGCTCACAAACTAAGGACCACACTGCCTGCCCACCAGCCGATCCAGATCAAGGCAATATACGGACCCTGAAAAAAGTTACTTAACTAACCCTTCCCATCAAGTCCCCCATGCGTGCATACAATTCTATTCCGTTGGCGGAATGAGTGCGTAGATCTTCTGCCAACCTCACGGCGCCTGGCTCGAAAAAGGTCATCGTGGCCGATCCTCCGAATCGAAAATACCCTTTCTCCTGCCCTTTGTGCTGAAGAGAAGCACCAGATTGAAATGTCTGCAGAATGGATCCCACATTCGTCGCACCTATTTCCATGATCAATACCTCGCCACAGTGATCAGTTCGCACACTTGTAAGTGTTCTTTTGTTTTCACACAAATAATTGAGATTCTGCCGCAATGCCATTGGATTGACGGAATAAAGGTCACCATTGATCCGTTTGGTCTGGCCAGCTTTTCCCTGAACGGAAAAATGAAATCGATGATAATCCGTGGGACACAAACGCGAAAGAACCGCGGATCCATTTCGATATCGATTTGCAAGATCAGCATTCCCCAGCAGCGCATCCAGATCAAAGGACTGCCCTTTGACAAAAACATGCTTCACCTTGGATAAATCCTGAAAGCCCAAGTGCCTTCCATCAGCAGGAAATACAACCGCATCCCTGTCATCCGCAATGGGTCTTGCTTCGGATTTTAATTCACGGCTGAAGAAGTCATTGAACGAAGTAAATTCGTCCATCTTTTTGGCAAACTCCTGAGCATCCAATCCGAACGATTCCACAAAAGGTTTTACTTTGGCAACAGTCGAAGGACGGTCCATCCACCAACCGTAGAAGTAGGAAAAAAAAGCACGTTTGACAAGTAACTCCACAGAAACTCTGCCCAATGGGTTTCCGTAAGCCCATTTAAGAAACCCGCCACCATATACAGCTTCGGTCTCTAGATGTTCGGTGTAACGATTGTAGAAATGAATGGGACCTGTGACATTCATGCGACGTATTCAATTCAGGAAGTATGACATTTTCGAGCAAGAAATTGACGAACTTCATCAAAAAAATCCATCATTCGAAACCTGCAAACTCAAGTTGCAGGTCGCCAGTCAAGCAACTTCAATTGAACCGAACGTCTTCCATTGTAGTCGTTGATTTGTGGGGCGTACGCAATATCGAAAGATCCTGAGGGCAGTTTGGATTTACCGCAATTCCACCACAGGACTTCATAGCTGGATCGACCGTCGGAAACCCAAAACTTGACGTGCTGCTGATCTCTACCCATGCGATGGGGCTGGCTTTGCAGTGAAACTCTGCGACTTGCAAATTGCAGTGCGGAATTTCCAGCACCAAACGGATTCAAACGAGCCAGTTCTTCCATTCGTTCAAGGGTTAGCTCAGCAAGAGGCACATCCGCGTCAAGGTGTATGATAGGCTTGAGGCATTCCTTGCTTATCTGCTTTTCAGCGTAGGCATTGATTCTTTTCCGAAACTCTTCAAGGTTTTTGGGATCGATCGACATACCTGCAGCCATGGCATGACCGCCATGGCGGACCAATAAATCATCACAAGTTCTCAGTGCTTCCGCGAGATCAAACCCGCTGACGCTTCGTCCAGATCCGCGCCATTCCGTGCCTTCACCGCCCAGAATGATCGTTGGCCGATAAAATTCCCGAAGGACCCGGGAGGCCACAATGCCTACCACACCGATATGCCAATACATTTCACCCTGCACAATCACATAATCGCGCTCTGGATCAAATTGAGATCGAATCGCGCCAATTGCCTGGTCAGCGATCCCTTTCTCAATCATTTGACGCTCCTTGTTATAGGTGTCGAGTTCCTGAGCCAATTGACGTGCTTCCTCAAGATTATCGCTGAGCATGAGCCGTAATGCCGTATCTGCATTCACAAGACGGCCTGCTGCATTGATGCGTGGACTCAGTTGAAAACTGATCTCAAAAACACCCACCTCGTCACGCACCTGTGCTATCTCCATCAAGGCAAGTAAACCAGCTCTTCGCGTCTGATTCAGTCGTTTGAGCCCGGCAGTCACCATGACTCGGTTCTCCCCTTTCAACGGCACCAGATCTGCTACCGTGCCCAGAGCAACCAAATCAAGCAGAGGACGCATGTCATAGTCGTGCACGGAAGGAGGTTGATTTAATTCCCGGCAGGCCTTGATGACGGCATGGGCTAGTTTGAAGGCCAGTCCAACGCTACATAATTCACACAAAGGGCCTCCTTTTAGCTGTGGATTCACCAAGGCATAAGCCTCTGGTTCGGGATCTGTGACTTGATGGTGATCCAACACAATCACATCCATGCCACGGTCTTTTAACCAGCGGATCGTGTCCACCGCAGTCGAGCCGCAATCGACAGCAAGAATTAAGTCAGGTTTAACTTTCTTGAGGCAGTTTTCGACTCCGTCCTGACTAAGGCCATAACCTTCTTCCAAGCGGTGAGGCAAATAATAATCAATTTTCCAACCCAATTCCCTGAGCACCTCAATGATCAGTGCAGTTGATGTTACTCCATCGACATCATAATCACCAAAGACCACAACCTTCTCGCCTGATTCACGCGCAGCCAAGAGCCGCTCGACAGCGCGCTCTATGTTGGGAAGGGTGAAAGGGTCAGAAAGATTCTTGAGTTTCGGACGCAGGAATTGATCCACATTTTCAAAATCATCATGCCCCCGATTCAACAGACACTGGGCCAATAGGGGGGAAAGATCAAACTCCTCAGAAAGGCGTTTGACCTGTAGATCCTGTATTGGAGCTATGGACCACCGGTAATTCATATAAAAATCTGCAGCAAATGGACGATATCTTCATAATATCGATTCAACAACGCAATAATGCTTCCTGCGATCAAAAGAAAATAAACGCATGTTGCTAAAAACAAAATATATCCAAAAGACACGCACACGCCATCCTCTTCCATCGTCCCAGCAGCAATGGCAATAATGGAATAAGTTGGGAGGGAATTGGTGAAAGGTATCACCCCTGGAACTGGGCACACAAGCAGGAAGGCCAGAAAAGCCAGCAGCAAGGTATTCAGAGTGGAAACAAATCGCCAATGAATCCACTCGGCCTTTCGAGGCCTTATCCAACGTTCCAACCAAACAAGAAATCGCATGCTGGCCCGGTAGAATCGGGATTCACGATTTAATGGCAAAGGACGGTCTCCAATAACCCTATGCAAACGCCCGACATCACCGAACAACATGGACCAGCAAAGACATAAAAACACCAATCCAACAACCACGCTGAAGCCCGGAAGGGAGACTGGCACAACAAAAGGTAGTGAAAGCCAAATAAAGACCAGATAAATTCCACGACCGCCGGTGTTGGAAATCATCCAATTGACAGTGATCTTTTGGCCCTTGGGCAGGTCATCCAACAGGGTCTTGATGGTTTTCGATAGAGGGACAGGATTCATCTGCAATAGCATTATTCCACGCTACCGCCGCGTTGTCTTCCAAAATCTGGCTTCTTATTCCTTGGAGGAGTCTTTTTCATCTCGAAGCTGACTGAGCACCAACGAGCTCATTACCGATGTAAAAATGATGCCGGCAACAATGATGAGAGAAAGCAGCGTATCGATATGATAGCCCACGATGACGACCAGCATTTTCAATCCAATAAATATCAGGACCAAGGAAAGCCCGAATTTAAGGTAGGTAAAATAAGACATGGCACCAGCAAGGAGAAAATAAAGAGATCTCAGTCCTAGTATCGCGAACACATTTGAGGTGAAAATAATAAATGGTTTCTGGGTGACCCCGAATATTGCAGGGATGGAATCAACAGCGAAAATCAAATCGGTTGTCTCAACCATCATCAATACCAGAGCTAGCGGGGTAAGTGCAAAATACCCCGGTTTATGCGTCGTGAATTGCTGCCCATCGTAGAAGTTGGTGACAGGAAAAAACCTTCGGGTAAGTTTTATGAAAGGGTTTCGCTCAGGATGCACCTCTTCCTCGCCACCAACGGACATTTTGATACCGGTAAATATAAGGAAGGCGCCTAGAATGTATAGTATCCAATTGAACCGCTCGACCAATTCGACACCCAACCAGATCATGACACCTCTCATGACCATGGCTCCCAGGATCCCCCAGAACAGTACCCTGTGCTGAAGGCGTCTCGGCACGCCGAAGTAAGAAAATATCATCGCGATGACGAAGACATTGTCCATCGAGAGCGCCAGTTCGACGATGTAGCCTGTGACAAATTCCCCTGCGGCTTCCTGATTTTGCCAGCGGAGAAGCCCCACCGCGAAGATCATCGCCAGAATGAACCAACATGCGGTCCAAGCAACAGCCTCCCGCATGCGGATCTCTCTCGCTTCCCGGTGAAGCAACCCTAGATCAAGGGCAAGAAAAAAGCAGACGCCAATAATAAACCCTACCCAATGCCAAGGCTGAATAAGCTCTACTGCAAGCATTACCTAAGGTTGCTTATGCCTCAGCCGTATGAACCGTTATATCTTCATTGACATCCGATGTCATCAGCTTGGGTTTCTGGCCTTTGGTATACCAGAGCACGATAGATGCAGCGATATAGATACTCGAGTAAGTCCCGGTAATGATACCCACTACGAACGTAAACGCGAAGTCATTGATCACGGTTCCTCCAAAGATGAAGAGTGATAGAGCTGCGAATAGCGTCGTGCCTGAAGTAATGATCGTTCGACTCAAGGTCTCGTTGATTGCCTTGTTCATGACATCCTTGAATGAACCTTTGACACCCAATTTCAAGTCTTCACGGATACGGTCGAAAATAACGATGGTATCATTGATCGAGAAACCAATGATGGTCAGGATGGCTGCAACCATTGGTGCATTTAATTCTCGACCACTCACAAAGAAGAGCCCCAAAGTCATCAGGATATCATGAAGAACGGCAAGGACGGCACCGATAGCAAATGAGAATTCATATCTCAGAGCCACGTAGAACAGAATACCAAACAAGGCCAGCGTCAGCGAAATAATCGCAGACTTTTTAATTTCGTTGCCGATGGAGCCACCAACACGACTGGTGGATTCCAATGTGAATCCTGCACTGGAAAATTGTTCCTTCAGTAAAGCAGTAACCTTTTCACCTTGATCAAAAGCCGTTGTCAATTCCAGGGTTTCATCGCCATCCGCAATATCACTCTGGTAGGTGATTTTTACTTCGCCAATATCGAGCCCAGCAACGGAGGTTCGAACATCATCAACAGGCACCTTTTCTTCAAAACTGTATGACATGCTGTCACCGCCTGAGAAGTCCACACCAAAAACATCACCACCCCGATACATCATGCCGCCACCACAGCCTAACGCAATGATAAGCCAGGATATACCGAACATAAGCTTCCAATGGCGCATGAAATCGAAATTGTTGTTGTGCAGGAAAGGCAGTTTCAGCATTTTAACGTCCTTCATATTTCCTTTTANAAGGAATGCCTCAAAGACGAGACGTGTCACAAACAACGCGGTGAACATACTTGCCACGATACCAATCGTCAGCGTGACACCAAAACCCTTCACTGGACCTTTGCCCATGTTGATCAGGATAATGGAGGCAATCAAGGTCGTGACGTTCGCGTCAAAAATGGTGCTGAAAGCCTTGCCATACCCTGATTCAATGGCTCCCTTGATGGATTTCTTCAGCGATAATTCCTCACGGATACGTTCAAAAATCAACACATTCGCATCGACTGCCATCCCCACGGTCAGGACAATACCTGCGATACCAGGCAAGGTCAGCGTGGCATCAATCATACAAAGCACGCCCAACAGGAGAATGATGTTGAGGAGGAGGGCGAAATTGGCAATCAAGCCANCCNNCCAGTAATAAAGCGCCATGAAAATAGCAACGGCGATCAAACCGTAGAGCGACGCTCGAACCCCCTTTTCAATCGAATCACGCCCCAGAGTAGGACCGGTGGAATTTTCTTCAACAATCCGCACAGGAGCTTCAAGTGGATTTTCGAGGACATTGGCCAACTCAAAGGCTTCCCGCATGTCGTAGTCACCCGTAATTTGCCCGCGTCCCTGTTCGATGGGACCATTGATCCTTGGAGCAGATTTTAATTCACCATCAAGCACAATGGCCATCTGCCGACCTGTATTCTGACGAGTGACATCTGCAAAAAGGACAGCTCCCTCCGAAGTAAGGACAAAATCAATTTCGGGTTTACCAGTTAATGGATCAGGATAGACACCCGCCGAACTGATGTGAGTTCCTGTCAATCCCTGCTCTGGTTTGATTTTGACCAGGTATGGGATCAGGGAGTCAGGCCCACCAGCGGTCTCACTGCTGCGGCGTTCCGTGAGTATTTCATAACCCGGAACAGGAAACCCGCGATCGATCAACTCCTGACTGCGTTCGTGAACCATGCGGAATTCGAGGTAAGCAGGACGGGTCAGGATTTCGCGCACAGATTGATAATCCAGTTCAGACAAACCAGGCATGTCAATCTGGATCTGATTTTCACCCCGCGTCTGAAGGATCGGCTCAGCAACACCAAATTGATCGACACGTTTGCGAAGTACCTCGATGCTCTGCTCAAGCACCACCTGTTGATCCTGNTCAGCGCTCAGCACGTTGGTCTCCATGGCCACTGTGAAGGACACGCCACCCTGAAGATCCAAACCGAGACGAACCTGCCCTGAGGCGCGCTGCTGCAGGTTATTCAGAACCACCTTGACTGGCTGTTCTTCATCTTCGGCAATCTTGATGTCCGAGAAAAGCGCGCGAACATCGTTCGTGCCAATGGCATCGAACATGTTGGCATAAGTCCGGCCAGGCGACGCTTCCTCTTTCTTTCTGGCCTCGGACACCACTGTAGTGAGCAGTGTCTTTGATTCGTCAGTAGTGACAGAAGCATCCTGCTCGAATTGATCAATCAATGAAGCGCTCCAGGGAGGAAAGATTTCAGAGATTGCCCAGGCTGCCAAAAATATGACCAACAACCATTTCCAATAATATCCGGGTTTCATTGAGTATTTTGAGTTACGTATTAAGATTCTGAGGAAGATTTATCTTTTAAAACCTCTGTGATGGCACCTTTGAGCATTTCCAGCTTGGTGTCTGCGGAGCGAATAGAGACTTTGTTATCTTTCAGACCGACTACCACGCCAATGATTCCACCATTGGTGCTCACTCGATCCCCTATTTTCAACTGCTTCAGGAGAGCGTCATGCTCGCGTGCTTTTTTTTGCTGAGGCCGTATCAAAATCACGTACATGATAAGGAACAGAAATACAAAAGGCACGAATTGCATCCAGACAGGGCCCTGCTGTCCTGTTCCAGTCGCAGTTTGAGCCGCCAGCACCCACGTTATGTTGTCAATCAAAGTCATCAAAATCGTCGCAAATGAGCCGGATACTCTATTAAGAGCCACCCATTTGGCAAGAGAAACGTGCAACCAATTAGGGGTCAGTCCCCACTATTGATACTTTTTCTACCCAAATAAGCCGGGTTTAAACGAGTAAATTCTTGACAAATCGTCAATATAGTAATTAATCCGGCGATTCGCAATCGCTCATCTCAGGGCTCTGCGAAGTTGTAACTCATTGATAAACCTTAAGATAGTATGCCAAAGAAAGCCAAGGAAGCTTTTCCTAAAATAAAAAAGATCGGTT
Source organism: Pedosphaera sp. (assembly GCA_002690655.1). Taxonomy (GTDB): domain Bacteria; phylum Verrucomicrobiota; class Verrucomicrobiia; order Limisphaerales; family AAA164-E04; genus AAA164-E04. The sequence continues at coordinate 57,272 of NZFL01000015.1, read as the reverse complement.
TTGAAGGCCCGGATTCAAAGAATCCACTCGCGTTCAAACATTATGACGAAAATGAGGTAATTGACGGTAAGTCCATGAAGGACCACCTGCGGTTTTCGGTAGTTTACTGGCATACCTTCAGAAACCCTCTTTCCGATCCATTTGGAGCCGGAACAGCGTTGCGCCCTTGGGACGACGGAACGGATTCGGTCAAAAACGCTCAAAACCGGGCACGGGTAGCATTCGAATTCATGGGGAAACTGGGCGCTCCCTATTACGCCTTTCATGATCGCGATGTGGCGCCTGAGGGGAAATCACTTTCATCAAGCAACAAAAACCTCGACGCTGTAGCCAAGGTTCTTGCCGAGGAGCAGAAGCGCACTGGGATTAAATTGCTCTGGGGCACTGCCTGCTTGTTTGCGCATCCCCGTTACATGCACGGAGCAGCCACAAGCTGCAATGCCGACGTGTTTGCCTATGCCGCTGCTCAGGTTAAGAAAGCCATTGAAGTCACTAAATCTCTTGGGGGTGAAGGGTATACTTTCTGGGGAGGCCGAGAAGGTTACTCAACACTTTGGAATACAAATCTGAAAAGAGAAATGGATCATCTGGCCGCCTTCTTACACATGGCGGTAGATCACAAGAAAAAGATTGGTTTCAAGGGGCAATTCTATATTGAACCCAAGCCTAAAGAGCCTACAAAGCACCAATATGATTCAGATGCCGCTGCATGTCTGAACTTCCTGCGGCAGTATGATTTAACGGATCATTTCAAACTCAATCTCGAAACCAATCATGCTACCCTCGCCGGACACACGATGCAGCATGAACTGGAAGTAGCATCCGCATCGGGTGCTCTGGGAAGTATTGACGCCAATACAGGCGACGTCATGCTGGGATGGGATACCGATCAATTTCCGACCGATATCTACCTGACCACACAATGCATGCTCTCCATCCTGAACAACGGAGGCTTGACCACCGGCGGTGTCAACTTTGACGCCAAGGTTCGCAGGGAAAGCTTCGAACCCGTAGATCTTTTCCACGCACACATTGGTGGAATGGACGCATTTGCACGCGGATTGAAAATTGCAGCAGCCATCCGTGCTGACGGACGTCTGGATGCATTCATCAAAAACCGATACAGCTCCTGGGATGAAGGAATTGGCCAAAAAATTGAAGCTGGCAAATCCAGCTTTAAAGATTTGGAGAAATACATCCTGAAGAAAAATCGCATCACCAAGAATGAAAGCGGTCGACAGGAGTTTCTTGAGAACTTGATCAACGAGTTCATTTAGGCTCAAAGTTAAGATCGTTTAATTTATTAAAAAAGCCGTTCAGGGTCTACCTGGACGGCTTTTTCCATCATAGGAGCAAAAACAGGGCATGAAGCCTACAGATCCTGCTCAATCAAGCAGTAGATTATATTAAGCTTGAGTTCGACCGAATTTGCCTGCGAAATGCACGCATGAAATCAGCATACGAATTGGCAATGGAGCGGTTGAACAAAGACAACCCAATTGCTCAAATTACCGAGGAGCAAAAGGGCAAACTCGGTGAATTGGACTCTAAATATGCCGCCAAGATAGCTGAAAAGGAGATCTTCCTGAACGGGGAAATAGAAAAAGCCCTTCAATCCGGCGATGCCGAAGCGTTCGAGTCACTTAAATCTCAAATGGCAACTGAGCGCAAAGCTCTGGAATCAGAACGTGAGGAAAAAAAAGAGCGAGTCAGGGAAAGCAAAGACTGATTGCAAAGGGGTCGACAGGTTCTTGATCTGAAACCAAACACGAGGCAGGCTTCCACACTAACGTGCCAATGTGGAAATAAAGTAACCGGCAACAACTGCCGACCCGATCACACCCGCCACATTAGGGCCCATCGCATGCATCAGAAGGTAATTTCCGGGGTCGGCTTTTTGCCCCTCCTGATGGGAAACACGAGCGGCCATGGGAACAGCCGAAACGCCAGCTGAACCGATCAATGGATTGATTGGGTTTTTACGGGAAAACAGGTTCATGGCTTTTGCCATCAAGATACCTCCTGCGGTCGAGATGGAAAAGGCAATCACCCCCAGCACAATGATCTTGATGGTTTCCAGTTGAAGGAAACGTTCCCCTCGCATGGTGATCCCCACACTGACCCCAAGGAAAATCGTCACGACATTGATGATTTCATTCTGGGCAGACTTCAACAAACGATCAGTGACCCCGCTTTCGCGCAGAAAATTGCCCAGCATGAGCATCACAATCAACGGCGAAGCGTCAGGCACAAGCAGCACGCATACAATGGTAACGACGAGAGAAAACGCCAACTTTTCAATCCTGCTCACTTTCCGAAGAGATTGCATGCGTATCCTGCGTTCCCTGGCCGAAGTCAGCAATCGCATGATAGGCGGTTGTATGAGTGGCACTAAGGCCATGTAGCTATAGGCAGCCACTGCGATGGGGCCGAGCAATTCCGGGGCCAGTTTATTACTGGTAAAGATTGCCGTAGGACCATCGGCACCACCAATGATGCCTATCGATGCTGCTTGGAGCTTGCTGAAACCCAAGAATGACGCACCAAGAAACGTAAAAAATACCCCCATCTGTGCCGCAGCTCCGAGCAAGAGCATCCTCGGATTGGCAATCAAAGGGCCAAAATCAGTGAGTGCACCTACTCCAAGAAAAATCAATGGAGGAAAGATTTCCAATTTGATGCCTTGGGAGATGAAATCAAAAAGCCCGCCCTCCATTTTGTGAATCTCATAAACATTCGCTCCTTGCGCATCTGGTTCAGCTTCTTCAACCGAGGCTTCCACACGAATTGCTCCAGACTCAAAAGATCCGTCCTGCTGGGCTTGAAAGGTGATCATACCTCGGGTCGGAAGGTTCGCTACAAGGGCACCAAAGGCAATAGGAATCAGCAATAAAGGTTCGAACTTTTTGTAGATGGCAAAATAAAAGAGGACGAGCACAACAAACCACATCAAAAACATTTGCCAAGTGATCAGGCTGAAACCGGTTAATTGAAAAAAACTCGTGATGCTCTCAAACATAAAATCGTCCGTAATGATTAATTTCGTTGAGTCACAGGGGTTAGACTCCGTTAATCGTCATCAGTGACTGCCCCTCTTCCACATTATCTCCGGCTTGAACCTGAATGCGCTCGACCGTTCCTGATCGAGGCGCGTAAACATGCGTGTTCATCTTCATTGCTTCAAGAATCATTAGCTCATCCCCCTCTTCCACCTGTTGACCGCCACCGACACCAATACTGACTACCTTGCCAGCCAAGGGACTGGAAACAGGCTCAGCTGTCCCGGAAGAAGATGCATGACTCGAAGGTTCAGCAGAAGGGACTGAAGAAACTTGAGCAGCAGAATCTTCCCCCAGCAGCTCAACGATGACATCATAACTTTTCCCCTCAACGGTAACTCGCAGTTTTTTCATAATTAGCAGGCTCAGTGATCAAATGATGACACGCTGAGCTTTCTTAAGATACATCCGGTTTACTCTCCTCTAGGGACTCAATACGAAATGGCCCTTGAATTACAGTATGCAGCGCTGCGCCCACCACCACTTGCACTTGAGGTGTGATTTCCATTTTAGTAACGGAATCTCTATGAACAGCGGAGGAGGATGGAGCAGCCACTGGATCTTTGATCTCGAAGTTGCGGAAAAAAACTCCCAGACACGCAACGGCAAACCACAAAGAGCAAAGAACCAGGATCACAATCAGAAATCCCGTCAACTGATAAACCAGAAGCTCACTCATGCTCCCGTTTTCGAGAGCGATTACCGATTGCGCAAGATGAATAACCATAAAGGTGCTACAGTCTTCAAAAAGAGGACTCAAGTCATTATGGTGAACCCGTTCTTAGAAACGCAACTGAAAAGTGAGTTTCAGCGAATAAGAAAGATGAAACCTGACATGTTAGCCGGTGTATTTATAGTCAAGCAAAGCTAGGACTATGAAATTCAACAAACCTCTTATCGCTGCATTCACTTTGATAGAGCTTTTGGTGGTGATTGCTATCATCGGGATCCTGGCTAGTTTGCTCATGCCGGCACTTTCCTCTGCCAAGCAGAAAGCGAATAGAATCAAATGCGTTAACAACTTACGCCAACTCAGCATGGCTCTCACTATGTATGCCGATGATTTCAATGACGAGTGCCCTCCCGTAAGCCGCAGTTTCAAAAACAATTGGATGGCAAAGCTTCGCCCTTATTACCTCAATCACAAATTACTGAAATGTCCTGCCGACAAATTCATGTCGAACCGAAGTTATCTTATCAATGGCTGGAATGATTACTTTCGCATGACTTTGAAGAATAAGGTAGATTTTCAGTCATTCACCAATGGCCTGTGGCCACACGGAATGAAACTCACAGCCATTCGTCATCCTTCCGATACCATTACGTTTGGCGAGAAGGCATCGGACTCACCCCACGTTCACATGGATTTCTATCAGGGCAGGGGCAATGATATTGAGGAAGTCGAACAAAACCGTCACAGAACAGGAGGCAACAGGAACTCCGGGGGATCGAACTATGGGTTTGCAGATGGAAGTATCCGCCTGCTGAAGCCGGGTGAATCAGTCGCACCCATTAATCTATGGGCGGTGATGGATATGTGGCGAATCGAACCATTGCCTGACGATAACAATCCTTGATTGAATCTTGCTGCATGCATAATGATCAAAGTGTGTGATCAAAAGAAAGGTGACAGTCTGGGTTTGCTGAGGGGTCTATGCCATGCTGAATCTGGCTCTCGCATAGCTAGGGGGACAAACTGATATGAAAAACAAAGTCATGCATCACCCTCCAATGGTCAAAGATGATTTTCAGATTACCGAACTCCCGGAACCGCCTTTTACGGGGGGGGGGAATATTTTGACTATCGTTCATTCGCTGGAGGATAGTTTCGGGTCCATGATGGTTTTCGATTACGGAGCCAGGAGCATCTTGGGCTGTAAAGCATTTCGGAACGCTATCAAATCACCCTGCAGTCGAGCCAGGAAACGAAAAAATCATCTTCTTAAGAATCTCTGAAATGGAATCTGAAGACCCCATTGAAATACCTATCAATGGAGAACTTGATCTCCACACATTTCGTCCCAATGAAATAGGAGAACTTGTACCTGACTACCTTGAAGCTTGTCGCGAAAGCGACATTTTCACTGTCCGGATCATTCATGGAAAGGGAACAGGAGCACTCAGGAAAGGCGTGCATGCTTTACTTGATCAACTCCCATACGTCCTCTCACATCGCAGCGCGCCTGGATGGAATGGTGGATGGGGGGCCACCATGGTGGATCTCAAACCAATTTAAACCTCCAGCTACTCTGCATGAGCATGGAACGAATCTTGCAACAAACTACTTCATCAAGTTACCGTCCGAGATATGGCAAAAGGTATTGAATTGATATTGAGAGAGGGAGATAAGGCACCTGCGTTTAAGGCAGAATCACAGGATGGAGATCAAGTTCGCCTGTCTGATTTCAAAGGCAAATTTGTCGTCCTTTATTTTTATCCCAAAGACAACACGCCGGGTTGTACAAAGGAAGCTTGTGCTTTTAGGGATTTGCATGCGGAGTTCAGGGATGCTGGCGCTGTTGTTGTTGGTGTCAGTATCGACCCCGTCAAAGTCCATCAGAAATTTATTAACAAATTTGAACTGCCTTTCACCTTGTTGGCAGATGAATCCAAGGAGATTGTCACGAAGTATGGTGTCTGGGGGCCGAAGCAATTCATGGGAAGAACGTTTGATGGCATACATCGCATGACCTTCCTCATTGACCCCAAAGGAACGATCCTCAAGATCTGGCCAAAAGTAAAGCCTGAGCCGCATCCTGCTGAAGTTCTCGAATGCATACGAGATGCTAATGGTGACTGAGGGTTTGCTTCACGCCTTCCGGCAATGACAGGATAGAGGCGCTGCTGTGACACGAAGTGGTTTTATTTTTTGAACCAGAGTTTATTCTTACTGAGTCTCGTCTTGTTTTGAAGTGTGTTTGGGAAAGGTTTAAATAGAGCGATCAATATAAACACGCATAGCAAAATGGTTGCTCCGATGACGAGATACTTTGCCAAGGTTAAAATGATGGCGACGATTTCGGAAACTTCCATCACAAGAGATCATCGTTTTCGAAGGGTGTTCAGGTAGCCCATGATACACCCTACGGCAAGTCCACCAATGTGCGCGGTGTTTGCTATCCCTACACCCAGACCTTTCTCCAGAAAACCGGAGACACCCAGCCCCAACCATAGAAGCATCATAAAAACTACGCCTGGGGGGAGGAACATACCAGAGAAAGGGTCAAATTTCCCTTTGATCCACACATAACCCAGCAATCCATACACCACCCCAGAAATCCCCAGGAACAAAGGTCCGCTTACGTAGTATTGAGCTATATTGGAAATGGATGCAGTGACCAATACAATGAACAACAGCCATTTCCAACCCTGACGATACTCAATGACTGTTCCGAGCATTCGAAGCCACATCAGATTAAAGAAAATATGCAGGATGCCTCCATGCATGAAAATGGGAGTGACAAGCCGCCATACCTGCCCATTGCGGACTTCAACAAGACCAAACGAACCTCCGCCCGGGGTCCAATTTGAAATACTTAGTTGTTGAAAGACAGCCCGATGGTATCCCAGTTCTTGAAGAAGAAAAACGATTCCACAAATAACTATCAGCGCTAGCGTCAGCCTTCCTGTGGAGAGCCCCTTCCCTCGAGGAGCGATAGCATCCCGATCTTTGACCTTCTTTGCATACGCCTCTTGTTCCATGGCTGCCTTGAGACGTTTTTCCTGTGCTTTCTCTGCTGATTCCAAATAGACAGGATCAGTTGGATTTGATTGGTATGCGATGAGATGGTTTTTACCGACTTCCACTTTATCCTCAGAAACAATCCAAACCTCATAGCGCTCTCCCTGCGCACGCTCTATCTGATTGTCCACACCTTGTGCATAAAGATAATCCCCAAAAGTTCGTGCATGATTCGTCCCTTCAATGTAGCCAATTAATCTCATCTAACTTTATTTCCTGCATCTGACCAGAGATGTATTCCAGCCGTAGAAGATTTGATTCTGAACCAGTCCCGGCATGGAAACCAGCAAAAGAAACAATCGAAAACAGCATCCCCACTATTCAAGTTCAGGAAAGATAATGGCGGCTCGATAAAATTTCGAACCCTCATTGAATCCTTCTAGTTTGGATTCCAACAAACCCTTATAACCAAAAACAGGTTCTGTTGTTTCTAAAATCTCTATCGCCTCCCATTCAACAGCATTCCCCAGGAAAAGGCTCGATTCCAATCTCAATTCAATTCCTGAAGGATTTGGAACAAACAATGTCTCTCGCGAAACATCCAACCTGAGACGCCATCGATCTGATGCGAAGGTGGGGTCCGTCCCAAGGTAATACTCACTTAAATTGTCCCAACCATCATGGTCGGCATCCCCTGTGGGATCGAGTTCCAGATTCGGAACCATATTGGAAAAATGTTGCTGCCAATCTGCAAAGGTTTTGCGTGGTAATGTTTCGGTGATCCATCGCTTGAGAAGATCAATCCCTTCCACATCCAGCACATGGCTCCCCACAGGAGGCATTCGACGTGATCCTTGATTGGATATGCGTTGGTAAATCTCAGATTTTTCAAGGTTTCCGGGAACGATCAAACGGCGATCCGCCTGGCCTTCATGACGCACCACATGGCCGTTGATTAAACCCGATTCCAAGACAGGCGTTTCGTAACGAGCATCCCATCGTCCCAGAGCTTCACCATCCGGTCGGTGACATTGGGAACAATTACTGGCGAGATAAGACTTCACCCTCCGAGTCAAGCTTGCGGACGAATCATCGGCGGAAACCATCGCTGGAAGCGCCTCAATCGTTTCAGGTTCAACTTGAAAGTATCCCGCTGATTTCAACCATGACAATTGAGAAACCTCATGATTGTTTCTCACAACTGAACAATTAAGTTGTGCTGTGCTAAAACCAAGCACCAACCCTGCGGAGGGTGTGTGGCATGCCAGGCATTCGCTTCGGCTCGGATATCGCCATACTTGCTCGATAGTCTCTTCACCATCCTGAATACTGAACGTTTCCCTGTAGCCCGATTCATCCACCAGAAATGCGTTTTCCTGTGAGTCATCCCATCGATAGGTAAGGCCGTAAACACCATCTTCGTGCTTCACGAGAAAGCGAGTCTCGAGTCGTCGAGACGAAGCAGGGTCTCCCCTCACCATTTCCAGATCAAAGTGCTTGATCCAGATACTTCCTTCGCGGAAACCCCAGGGACCTTGCCTTTCGAACCTGATACCTGCCTTGTTACCCGGAATTGAAAACCAGCGTTGCTTGGTCGCGTTGTCCGACCAGAAAGGCGTGTTGATCTCATAAGGCTCAATGCCTGGGTTAGGTATCAAATTCTCTAAATCCATGAATGCACCAGTGTCGGCTAGTGTCGGGGGAAATCCTACATTCAGAGTATCTTCAGTTCCTACGAGCCTCATGATCCGGTTTGCATTGTGATCGGCCAACAGGATATCGCCTTGTGTTGGATCAATACCGAAACCTGCAATTCCAGAATCCCGTGCCAGATTAAACCAATCTGTATGGCGATTCCCCTCGTGCCTCATGGCCCAGATGTTTCCGCTCACGTAGTCGGCAAAAACATAGGCCCCGTACAGTTGGGACAATCGATCCCCCCGATAAACCACTCCTCCCGTAATGGAGTTGCCTCGATCGGGTCCTGATCCATGTCGATATTCCAATATAGGTGGTATATCAACAAAACCTTCTGGTGCCCGGCGAGCATCGGGGCCATCAGCAGTACCTTCTTTGAAACTCCATCCGTAATTTCCACCTTTTTGAATGATGTCCACTTCTTCCAAACGCCCCTGCCCTACGTCTCCAGTATAAAGCAACCCGCTCACAGGATCAAAGGCCATGCGCCAGGGATTCCTCAATCCGACCGCCCAGAACTCGGTTCTTACCTGATCAGGATTCACTGAACGATTGAGAAATGTCGTGGCTCCAACAAATGGATTATCAGGCGGAATGCTGTAGTTATTGGAGACTGCGATGTGTGGATTGGGAGGCAAACTGCCTGGCCGCTTGTCCACATCAATCCGAAGAATCCCGGCGAAAAAATCCTTTTCGATGCGTTGACTGTTGTTCAGTGAATCATTGGCGTTTCCCTCATCACCTAAAGCCACATAGAGATAACCATCAGGCCCGAAATGAACATCGCCTCCATTGTGATTTCCCGCATCATCCGGTTGATCGATCAGAATCACCTCAGTTTCCGGATCGCCTGCAAAGGGATCATCGGGAGTCACCTTGAAACGGGAAAGACGGTTGGGAGAGCCTGATCCTTGCGCCGTGTAAAAAACGTAGAAGAACCCGTTGGACGCATGATCAGGATGAAATGCCAGACCCAAAAGACCTCGTTCTCCGCCTGCTCTGACTCGATCCGTCAAACCCATGAAGGTAAAACGTTCGGGTTGCCCCCCCAGAGTCACCATCCTGATGCGACCCGCTTTCTCAACCACAAACACACGATCTTCAAAATCGGGCATTTGAACGATCGCTACAGGATTGGAGAACCTGAGCCTCGGAAAGGCATTCTCCAAGGCGTAGTCAGCAGCAGGTGGTTTGTCTGGAAAGTTCAAAGTCTGGTTAGCAACTCGATCTGCTCCGTATAAAAATTCAGGCAGACCAGACAGTAAAACTGCGACCACCATTATCTGAAAAAATTTTCTGATTGGGCAGATTTTCAAGATCTTCACGATTAACAGGCTGCCATCATCCACTGAAGTTGTCAAAGTATCAGGTCGGATCTATACAAGGTCGATTTTAAGCTTTTTGAGCTGTTCATGAAAAACGCTCAGCCTTGCCTTTCTGTAATCTACGACAGTTGACAAAGAGACGTCTCATTGAGCTTTATCATGCTTTCAATGCATCTCCTCTGACACAATTTGACCCTTCCATAATGACGAAAAACTGCGGCTTACAAGAGGAACGCCAGGTGGAACAGAATCATCCGATCTAAGGTTCTCCCGCTCTGTTGTCGTCAGGAATCAGGAAAGAGGCGTTCAAGTTGAAAAGTCCACAAACATAAGATTGCAAAATCAGACCTTTTTGTCTTTGCTCAGTTGTCGGTTTCTTCCAAACCGGAAGACACCGATTTTTTTTAACCTTATATTTGAACTTGGACTATGAAAACTGAACCGCTGACTTCGGCGGAATTGACTGATCTGATACACGGGCTGAACCGGTTAGCTCGTAATTTGTGGTGGACCTGGAATCAGGAAGCCCAGGAAATATTCCAAAAGCTATCAGCCCGCGCGTGGCAAAACCTCTACCACAATGCAGTTGCTGTATTGCACGAGGTTTCGGACTACGAATTAAGAACGCGCCTCCAGGATCCTGCTTTCGCGGCAGATGTACGAGACGTGTTGAAACGATTCAATGCCTATATGGAGGAGGGTGATACCTGGGCAGCGCAGAACGCTCAAAAACTTGAGGGAAAACCTGTCGCTTATTTCTCAGCAGAGTTCGGCTTGCATGAAACACTTCCAATCGCAGCAGGTGGGCTGGGTATTCTTGCAGGGGATCACGCGAAATCTGCAAGTGATCTGGGACTTCCGTTTGTTGGCATCAGCCTTTTCTACAGACAGGGCTACTTCATGCAAACGATCAATGAGGAAAACTGGCAGACGGAATACTACTCTCGTCTCAATCCTCGGAATTTGCCCATGGAAGCGGTCCTTGATGCAAAAGGAGAACAACTCACTTGCATGATTCAAATTGCGACCAGTCAGGTAAAATTCAAAGTCTGGAAGGTCAATGTGGGACGCATTCCTATTTATCTTATGGACACTGATCTGCCTGAAAATGAAGAGCATCATCGGGAACTTACACTGCGGGTATATGGTGGCGACAGTACAACACGCATCATGCAGGAAATGCTTTTGGGTGTCGGCGGTGTGAGACTCATGCGCGCTCTCGATATTCAGCCTTCTGTCTTCCATATGAATGAAGGTCATGCAGCATTCCTGACGCTCGAATTGATGCGTGAGAAAATGGCCACTGGCCATACCCTTGAAGATGCCAGCAAAGCCACCACCAAGGAATGCATATTCACCACCCACACACCTGTGGAGGCTGGCCATGACCGTTTCACAAGTGATCTGGTGCAATATGCCGCTCACAAGTTTGCAAACAACTTGAAGATTTCCCACCAGGAGTTCATGGATATGGGCCGTGTTCGCAAGGGAGATGAATCCGAGCCTTTCTGTATGACTGTCCTGGCCCTGAAGCACTCCCGAACTGCCAATGGGGTAAGCGAGTTACACGGAGAAATCAGTCGGCAGATGTGGCAGGACCTCTATGCGGATAAGAAAGTCGAGGAAGTACCGATCGGTCATATTACCAACGGGATTCATGTTGAAGGTTGGATGAAAGGGCCGCTGAGAAGGTTTTTCCGAAGCCGTCTGGGTGAGCATTGGGATACCGACTTGAACACACATGCGTTCTGGAGTCGCATGGAAGATCCAGACTTTGTTTCTGACGAGGAGATCTGGGCTCTTCGGTCATTGCTCAGGCGCGAGCTCATTGAGTTCTCTCGTCGCCGTCTCCTGCTTCAAAGCCAAAGTCTCAAACGTGAAAATTTCATCACTTTTGATCATCTCTTGAATCCGGATGTGTTGACGATTGGATTTGCAAGACGTTTTGCTACTTACAAACGCGCACCTCTGGTGTTCCAGCAGTTCGAGCAGATTGTAAAGCTGGTGAAAGACAAAAAACATCCTATCCAGTTCATCTTTGCGGGTAAAGCACATCCACGAGATGATGAAGGAAAACGTTTTATTCAGCACATCATCCATCTCAGCAAACACACTGAACTTCACGGTCATCTGGTGTTTATCGAAAACTATGACATCCATGTCGCTCGACAGATGGTTTCCGGCTGTGACATCTGGTTAAATAACCCACGACGACCATTAGAAGCCTCCGGCACAAGTGGACAGAAGACATCGGCACACGGCTGTCTGAATATGAGTATCCTTGATGGATGGTGGCGCGAAGCGTTTGACGGAAGCAACGGCTTTGCGATTGGTCCTGATTCGCAGCCAGACTCCATTGAGGAACAGGATCGCGTGGATAGCGAAAACCTCTACAAAGTGCTCACCCAGGAGGTCATACCGGGCTTCTACAATCGCGACTCCACAGGCATACCCCGACAATGGATCCAAAAAATCCGTCGTTCCATGTCTACGATCACGCCTGAGTACAGCACGTGGCGTATGGTACAGGATTACGCCAACAAATATTATCTGACCGGCGAATAACCGAATGATTCACTCGCCGGTTGCTTGTAAGCGACCGGCGAGTATTGAACTTTTCCCGACATGCTACCGTCTCTTCAATCAATCACACCGGAAATCCTGAAAAGCCAGCTCGTCGACTGGAAACAGCCGGCTTATCGCGGCGATCAGATTCTGGATTGGGTTTATCATAAACGTGCGGTCACAGTCGACAGCATGTCCAACCTCCCGAAAGACCTGAGAGAACAACTGGACAAAAACTTCAAATGTTATCTTCCAGACTGCATGCAGAAGCAAGGTTCGGATGACACCACTCAAAAATTTCTCTGGAAGCTGAACGACGGCGCGTTCGTCGAAAGTGTATTGATCCCGGCAAATCCAGCACTCTATGGTGAAGCAAGTGACCGGCACACATTATGCATCTCCACACAAGTCGGCTGCGCTTATGGTTGCAAGTTCTGTGCAAGCGGGCTGGACGGCTGGAAGCGCAACCTCGAACCCGAGGAAATTCTTGGTCAATTACTGGCAATTGAGCACCATTTTCAGCCGAAACTGAAACAGGGTCAGGGTCGCAAGGTGAATAATCTAGTCATCATGGGAATGGGAGAACCCATGGCCAATTATGAGAACCTCATGAAGGCACTCAAGATTGCCAATGCCCCCTGGGGATGCAATATTGGAGCACGCAAGATCACCATTTCAACAAGTGGGTTGGCCCCCCAGATAGTGGCGCTCTCGCGGGAACCATTCCAATTTCGACTGGCCATATCACTCCACGGAGCCACCGATGAGGTGCGGTCTCGCATCATGCCCATAAACCGTAAATATCCCATCAAAGATCTTATGGATGCCTGTCGGCAGTATTTGAACAAAAAAGGCAAAATGATTACCTTCGAATACATACTCATCGAAGGCGTCAACGATGGACAGAATCAAATTCAACCACTGGCAGACTGGGCACGGGAACTCCATGCCAAGGTCAACCTGATTCCTTACAACACCGTCGAAGGATTGCCATGGTCACGACCGGAAGAGGATATTCAGGAATCCTTTCTTGAAGGCTTGTTATCTAGAGGGATCAACGCAACCCTTCGACGAGAAAAAGGGCACGACATCGATGCAGCCTGCGGTCAGCTGCGCTTGAAAGTGGAGAAAGGATTAACTGAGTAAAGGTCAGTTCATTTTATCAGGCAGCATCAAGGGAAGATCTTCTTTGAGTTCACGGTGGACAGGCCAGTCAGCTCCACGATCTATCAGTTTCTGTTTCAGTGTTATTGCAAGACGCTCAAGTTTCCCGGGATAGGCCTGACTCAGGTCGAGCGATTCACCAATATCCTGAGTCAGATGATATAACTCCCAGACTTGGTTTTCGTAAAAATAGATCGCCTTCCAATCACCCTGGCGAATGGAACTATGAGGCTGATAGCCGCCTTTTGGTTGTCCAGTCCATTGGTGGGGATAATGAAAAACCAATGCGCGACCGTTCAACAGACTATGTGGTTCAGGTTCACCCAAAAGGGCTTCAGTAAAATCAACACCGTCGATCACGCTTGTCTCAGAGCGATAAATTTTACCGCCAGCCCATCTAATGATCGACGGGAATAAATCCTCAACGATCACTTGCGATTTGGAGGTGGAATTGGATGGAATTGGCAAGGACTTCTGCACTTCAGAGCCGGGAACTAATCTTGCCCATGAGACAATGAGAGGCACGCGCGTCCCCCCCTCATACGCGGATCCCTTCCCTTCACGCAGTGGCCATGAATGTGTATCGCGTCCCGTATCTCTCGGGGAATTTCCACGAGCGTGCAGGCTCAAGGTCCCGTTGTCTGAGGCAAAAACAATTAAAGTGTTTTCAGAGATACCAAGAGATTCAACGTGATGTATCAAATCCCCCAGAGAAGCATCCATGCCCTCTACCATGGATGCGTAGCGGGCTTCGTTATCCGGAATGGAAATCCGGGTGCCCGGATACTTTTTTCCATTGTAGTTGGGCATGTAGGTTTCATGTGGCTGAATCGGTGCGTGGACCGCATAATGAGCCATGTAAAGATAGAAAGGCTTGTTGTCGGCAACGGACTTTGAGATGGCTTGCTTCGCTTCCAAAGTCAGCGCTTCGGTTAAATGAATGTCACTCCCATGATAAGATTCCAATCCGGGTATCCCCCAAGGTCGTGTCCTTCCGCCTGCTTCAGCGTTTCCATAATTCTTTTCACCATGGTAATGTCCAGGCCCCCCTGCTGCATGACCTGCAATATTCAGATCAAAACCAAGCGTTAGGGGGTCCGAACCCTGAGTATCATAAGCTCCCCAATGCGCTTTTCCTGCGTGAATGGTGCGATAGCCCAGTTGATCCCTCAGGACTTCGGGCAAGGTGGGTGCATTTCCAGGTTGCAATCCTTGTTTTCTCCAATTCCGAGGAGGCAGCAAGCGTGGTGTTTTCCCCGATGTTTCGCGGTCTTCGTGCAAAGTCCAGTTCGTCACCCGATGGCGGGCTGCATTCTGCCCGGTCATGATGGATGTTCGCGTAGGAGAACATACCGCACACGCATAAGCTTGTGTGAACCGCCGCCCCTGTTTTGCCAGACGTTCCATATTGGGCGTCCGAAAGTGTTGATTGAATGGTGTCGTCTTGTTCCAAAAAGGAACCGAGGTGTCCTGCCAGCCCATGTCATCGACCAAAAAGAGAATGATATTGGGCCGCTCTGAGGCATGGGCAAACCATTCAGATACAAGAAAAATTGACAAAATTAATCCACCAGCAGCCAGCAATCTGGAGCGAATAAATCGCAAGTTATCATACTTTTGCTTCACAAGGGACATGAGATAAGCATATGCAAACTGAGGAAAAAAGCCACTTTTAACATGGGCAGGAGAAGTAGCAGGGTGTGATTCAAATTGGATGGACAACCAAATTCTGGTAATTCCTGTATCTCGAATCTAAGAACAAAACCATTGCCGAGATCGAGGCAGCCTTATTAAGCTGGGTTTGCGTTTGATACGGGTGAGAATCCTCTATCAATTAGCATTTGGCTTTATGATGCTGGTTATCGACAACTACGATTCGTTCACTTACAATCTGGTTCAGTACCTTGGGGAAATGAATGTGCCCATGGAGGTGCATCGCAATGATCAGATCACACTCGATGAGATATCGGCAAAAAACCCGGAAAGGATTCTGATTTCTCCGGGACCATGTTCCCCAAAGGAAGCCGGCTTATCGAACGATATCATCATGGCCTATGCAGGAAAAATCCCGCTTCTGGGAGTCTGTCTTGGACACCAGTGTATCGGATATAGCTTTGGAGCGGAAATAGTCGTGAATCACCGACTCATGCACGGGAAGACATCACCGATCATTCATGATGGCAAGGATCTCTTCGAAGGCATTCCGAGCCCCTTCAATGCGACGCGTTATCACTCTCTTATCGTCAACCGTGCCTCATTACCGGATTGCTTTGAAATCACGTCGGAAACGGAAGAAGGTGAAATCATGGGTATGCGACATAAAACCCTGCCTCTATGGGGAGTCCAGTTCCACCCGGAAAGCATCTTGACCGACCACGGGAAAACTCTGCTTGGCAACTTCCTGAAGCTGGGTTGAATAACAAAAAAACCCTGGCTGAAAACCAGGGCTTGGAAATTTAATTCAGTCGATCCCGATATGTCAGGAAGCACGTTTCTTTCGTTTCACGCTTAACTGAGCAATCGAATGAGCTAGAGCCGCCTTCACGGTTGCAAGTTCCTCATCGGAGAGTTTTTCCTGCAGTCGCGCTTCAGCTTGCTTTTTAGCCTCCTCTGCCTTGGCTTCGTCGATGTTGTCTTCAGCAACAGCCATGTCAGTAAGGACTGAGATCTTGTCAGGCGTGATTTGGACAAAACCCTCACCCACGGCAAGGTATTGTTGCTCGCTACCCTTTTGAGCAAGAATCTCACCAGCTGCAACCTGAGTCATCAATGGAACATGGTTGGGAAAAATGCCCATCTGTCCTTCCTTACCGGGTAAGGTGACCATGTTCACATCATCGGAGTAAATCTTGTCCTCAGGAGTGACAATCTCGAGTTTCATTGTATCAGCCATAGCTACTGCAGGAGTTGAGGATCAAAAGTGAAGGTCCATTGAAAAGAGGAATCAATCTTCCTCGTAGATCTCCTCGATCTTACCCTTCATGTAGAAGTTACCTTCACCGACATCGTCGTGCTTACCTTCGAGGATCTCCTTGAAGCCACGCACCGTGTCTTTGACGTCAACCTGTTTACCGGGACGACCGGTGAACACTTCAGCCACAGAGAATGGCTGACTGAGGAAGCGCTGGATCTTGCGAGCACGGAACACAGTCAACCTGTCATCTGGAGAAAGTTCATCCATACCCAGAATAGCGATAATGTCCTGCAAATCTTTATAACGTTGCAACACATTCTGAACACCGCGGGCAACCTGGTAATGTTCCTCACCAATGAGGTCAGGACTCAAAGCGCGTGAAGAAGAAGCCAGAGGATCCACCGCAGGATAAATTCCAAGCTCTGCAATGGAACGCTCAAGAACCACCGTTGCATCCAAGTGAGCAAACGTGGTTGCAGGAGCCGGATCCGTCAAGTCATCCGCCGGGACATAAACCGCCTGGAATGAAGTAATGGAACCTTTGTTTGTAGAAGTAATGCGTTCCTGAAGGTCACCCATTTCAGCCGCCAGGGTGGGCTGATAACCCACAGCACTTGGAGTACGTCCAAGGAGTGCAGACACTTCGGAACCTGCTTGAGAGAAACGGAAGATGTTGTCGACAAAGAGCAACACGTCCTGATTCTTCTCATCACGGAAATATTCGGTCATGGCCAAACCGGACAAGGCCACACGAAGACGTGCGCCAGGAGGCTCGTTCATCTGACCAAAAACCAGGGCAATCTTGGATTCTTCGAGCTTTTCCTGATTAATGACGCCCGCATCGGACATCTCACCATAGAGATCGTTACCTTCACGTGTGCGTTCGCCCACACCCGCGAAGACGGATACACCACCGTGAAGTTTCGCAATGTTGTTGATCAACTCCATGATCACAACGGTCTTGCCTACACCTGCACCACCAAACGCACCAACTTTACCGCCCTTCAGGAAGGGGCAGATCAAATCAATGACCTTGATACCGGTAGTCAAAACTTCAGGGGTTGTGGCCTGATCGACCAGAGCAGGAGCGGCACGATGGATAGGATAATATTTGTCAGCCTTGAATGGACCTCGATCGTCCACTGGCTGTCCAGTCACGTCGAAAACGCGTCCCATGACTCCGTTACCGACAGGCATCGAGATGGCTGCGCCGGTATCTTCAACATCAAGGCCGCGTTTCAGACCTTCAGTAGAGGACATAGCCACTGCACGCACCCAGTTATCCCCCAGATGCTGTTGGACTTCCAAAGTGAGCTTGCTGTCTTGACCCTGAACTTTGTAATTAATGGTCAACGCATTGTAAATAGCCGGTAGCTGATCCGCGAATTCCACGTCCACGACGGGGCCAATAACTTGAACGATCTTGCCTTTGTTCATCGATTTCGAAATCTGTTATATCTTTTAAGCCGGTAAGCCGTTTTACTCCATGCTGAACACAATTCGGCTTTAAGAGCTGAGCACATTAAGGGGTGTCGTTAAAGCATGTCAAGCTGGCAATTGGTAATGCAGCCAGTTCTTGGCAATCATTCCAGAGACTATTAGCCATCATTAGATTAACTTATAAACCACACTGGAACCTGCCCACTGATTAGGTTTTCTGAATTTTTCAGGCACTCAGCATGCGGTCGATCTTCAGCAGCAATTCGTCAGGTATTACAATCTCCCCCGCCTTGACCGTTTCAAGAATCTGTTCAGGACGGCGCGCACCTGCAATCGCGGCGGTCATTTCACTTCGTCGCAGAACCCACGCCAGGGCGAGTTGGGGAAGGGTGATTTCCATTTGCGCAGCAACAGGGCGTAATCGTTCGATAATGCTCAAATTGGCTTCCAGTTGCGGGGAAGTGAAAAACGGGTTTGCCTTGCGCCAATCATTGGCCGGCAAATTCTGAACGCGTTCTTTGGAAAATCTACCCGTCAACAATCCCGCTTGCATGGGGCTGTAAGCGACTATCCCTATTTGATTTTCCCGACAATAGGGTAGAATCTCTTCTTCCACTTCTCGGCGCAACATGCTGTAAGGCGGTTGCAACGAGGTCACCGGGTGAATCGGCTGGATGCGTTTGAGCTGTTCCATGTTGAAATTTGAAACGCCAGCATAGCGGATCTTACCCGCCTCCACCAACTCAGCCACCGCGCCCCATCCTTCTTCGATTTCCTCATCGGGCTCCGGCCAGTGAATTTGATATAGATCAATGCAATCGATTCCCAAACGCTGGAGGCTGACATCGACTTCACGATGCACGCTCTCTCGCCTGAGGCTTTTACCAATCTCCCGGCTTTCCCCCTCCCAAACCCGTCCACACTTGGTCGCAATCAAAACATCATCGCGCCGATCCTGAATTGCCTTACCCACCACTCGCTCGGCATGTCCGTGACCGTATATGGCCGCCGTATCAATCCAGTTCACACCAGCATCTAGAGCCTGATGCACCGAGGCGATGGATGCATCATCATCCTGATCCCCCCAACCAAACTTCCAATCGCCACCTCCCATCGCCCAGGTTCCCAGGCCGATCGGTGTGAGGTGCAAGTCGCTGTATCCGAGTTTTCGTGTCTTCATAGGTGAATTGAATAATGAAATCAGGATATCGAATCATCGCGATTCACACAATGCATGAAGCACTACCCAAATGCGGGCGTCAGACCTGACGCATCAATGACTGACACTGCGAACGGACATCCAGGTCGAATACAAGCTGAGAAATCTATGCGCGTGCCCCTCGGTCCGACAATTCGATTGCTTGAGCAGAAAGACACTTTTAGAATGCACCATGCAATCGATCTCACGAGTAAAGCCGCTGCCAAGGATCCCAAATGCCGCTTGGATTGCCGGGCTCTTTTGCTGGGTATCTCAAGCTGCAGAGCCACCAGAACGCGCTTCTGCAAACGCTTGGCGTATGGAAGACCCCGGTGCTCGTGCCGGCATGCCTTTGTATCGGGTAATTCCTGCCGCGAAAGATCATGCATTAACGCCCGCTTCAACACATGAGATCAATGCCAAGTTTTCTACTGGCGACTGGCACCGGTCGCATGGAGGGCATGCCAACCAGCGATTTTCGCCAATGGATCAAATTCATCGAGGCAATGTCGCGCAATTGAAACGAGCCTGGATCTATCACTCCAAAGATGGCGCAGGAAACATTCAATGCAATCCAATCGCAGTTAACGGCCTGATCTATGCCCCTACCGTGGGAGGCGCGATTGTGGCGATCGACGGAGCGACCGGAAGCGAACGATGGCGATATCAATGCGACCAACGGCCGGCGTTTCGAGGATTGACCTATTGGAAGAGCGATACCCTCAAACAGCCCCGATTGCTGTTCAATGCCGGAGATTGGCTTTACGCTCTCGATGCCGATTCTGGACAACCCCTTGAAACGTTTGGAAATCAGGGGCGCGTGAAGACGGGGCATTTCCGAGTGGCACCCGCGATTTTTCAGGATTTGATATTGATTGCTGGATACGATGGCGACGCCTTCGCCTTTGATTTCCATACCGGCGAAAAAAAATGGACATTCCACACGCGACCGCATGAGGGAGAATGGGGACATGAGACCTGGAGCGCAGTGGAAGCCGGAGCCAATTGCTGGAGTGGAACCGCTCTGGATGTTGGGCGCGGCATCTTCTTTCTGACCACCGGATCGCCCAAGCCCAATTTCATCGGCACAGGCCATTGGGGAGATAATTTGTTCAGCAACTGCGTCCTTGCTCTGAATGCTCGCACTGGCGCTCGTCTGTGGCATTTTCAGGAAATACACCACGATATTTGGGATCTAGATATTCCTGCCCCGCCTGTCCTGACGACTATTCGTCACGAGCAGCAAGATGTGGACGCAGTCGCAGCTGTCACAAAACTCGGCAACACGCTTTTGCTGGATCGTGTCACAGGTGAACCACTGTTCCCTTTTCGACTCAAAAGAGCGCCGATTTCAAAGTTGCATGGGGAGCGAACTGCACCTTATCAACCCGATTTGCAATGGCCCCAACCCTTCGCGCGCCAACGGTTCGGAATCCATCAAATTACCAACCTTTCAAACGAAGCCCACGAATCGGTGCTTCAGCAGTTGAAGAACGATGAAACAGGGATCCACTCCAACATGGGCTGGTTTGAGCCATTTGAAGCGGGCATGCCAACCGCACTGTTCGGCATTCATGGTGGCGCCGAATGGACCGGCGCTTCGTTCGACCCACAAACCGGGTTTCTGTATGTTACCTCCAACGAACTACCATGGTTCCCTACCGTTTCACGACTGCCATTGACGATCAATGACCATTTGGTCCCTCCTTCCGTAGGTCGTAAAATTTATGAAACGCATTGCATGGCTTGCCACGGACATTCCCGCGAAGGATCAGGTGTTCATCCACCATTAATCCTGATTGGAGCAAGAAAAACCGAAACGGAGATTCGAAATTTGCTGACTTCAGGGCGCAATCTGATGCCCGCCGCAGAAGGTTTGGATGAAGCCATGACCGATGCACTCATCGACTATTTACTCACCGCAGACAATCAAGCGGAGACCCATACCAGCGCCCCAGCCAAATCCCCTTCCTACAGCTACAACGGCTATCCCAAATTACTCGACAATGAAGGATTTCCCGGATGCAAACCGCCATGGGGAACCTTGAATTGCATTGATCTGAATTCGGGAATCTTGCGCTGGCAAGTCCCATTGGGTGAGCACGAGGTCCTGACAGAGCGAGGCATCCCGATCACCGGCACGGAAAACTTTGGAGGCTCAATGACAACGGCAGGTGGTCTCGTTTTCGCGGCGGGTACGCGGGATCTTAAAATCAGAGCCTTCGACAGTGCGACCGGGGAGGAACGATGGTCACATCAACTCCCCTTTGGCGGATACGCTCCGCCCGCAAGTTATCGGGCGGACGGCAAACAATATATACTAATCCCCTCCACCGGTGGAGGCAAACTAGGAGGCGAACAGGGAGACGCATATGTGGCGTTCGCGTTACCTTAGAACAAAGTAAAAGAGGCACGTTTCTATTTTCTGTATTTCCAGTTCCAACGTGAATGAATGCTTTTTCTTATAGATCGGAATATTGCAAGCTGAGGGCTGCAGCCGTTTTTGATTTAACGCTCTTTTAGATATTGATCTGTGCCCCCTTTGAGGGAAGATCCTAAGCCCGGCGAGCTCAGGCCACATCATCCATGCAGCAGTCAGCTTGGGGTGCATGATCAAATGCATGGAAGAGACCTGGAAAAAACTGCAATCGAAAAAACTCGAGTTTACCCTTGGTTTAGTGAGTATTGAGTCTGTGATGATTTCTACGATAAATGGCAACTTGCGAGTGCTGAGGCTTCTTTGTTTCAAGTGGTTTTTCCCCTTCTTGCTCTCTTTTGCATCGCATACCATTGTATCAGGGGAATCCATCAAGATCATCAACTGGAATGTTCTTTATGGATTCAACCACCATCAATCGGTGAAAGAGGGAAGCGACTGGATCATAACAAAACAACCCGACGTTGTCGCATTTCAAGAATTGAATGGAATAGCAGAAGAGCAACTCGAACATTACTCCGCTGCCTGGAATCATCCTTATGCGATCACTCACAAGGAAACCGGGTTCCCTGTGGGACTTACCTCAAGAGAGCCCATACAAGTCATCGAACGCAATCAAAAGGGTGGCCACCATGGTTACCTTCATTGCAGGACTTATGGTATTCATTTTTTTGTGGTTCATTTCTGGCCTGGAGTCTTTTTTGAAATCGACCGAGTCATGGTCAAGGTCAGGAAGCTGCTGGCAAAGAAAAAGAATGTCGTCATTCTTGGTGATTTCAATGGGTGCTCGCGAAAGGACACCGACTTTCTGAAAACCAATGCCACCTTGCGAAAAATAGATTTTGAATTTGTCGACAGGGTAGAAGCAGCAGGTCTGGTCGACCTGGTCCACAAGCACGATCCAAGCGCCAAGGTTTCATGTCCTTCTCCCATTACAATCCCAAAATGGACTGCCACCATGCAGGAATTAAAAATGAAGCAATATCGGATCGATTTTATTTTTACTGACTCCGGCCTCGCTGAAAATTCAATCTCAGGAAGCATTTGCCTTGATAAGGAAATCGATACCATTTCCGATCACTACCCGGTTATTGTAGAGCTGAAGCGCTGACCCGAGTATCCTGTCCGGGAAAGATCAAGCAGGATCACCCTGCATCAATGACTGAGGATTGATGATTTTGTTTGATATTTTCGAAATCGAACCTGAAGCCTGTATCCGCTCGAGAAGGCGCATAGCATGCGGGTCAAGGCCCTTGCCAACTACCTGTCATGAACGCATGTCGCTATAGCAATGAATTAGCGAGACAGCCTGAAAAACGACTGCGCCTGATTGGGCAAAACAGTGTATGAAGTGGGAGTATCCTGCCGCACATTCTGCCCTTCACTCACAGATCGCCAGGGGCCGAAAAGACTGGCCGAAGCCTCGAGATTAAAATCGGTTCTACCCTCGGGCCATTGAAGAACAATATTGCCGGCATCGAGTGACAATGCCAACAAAGGAGGAGACAATCGTGGCTCGATGAAACTGTTCAGGTAACCATGGCGTCGCTGAATATGATTCATGAGGCTGTTCACGTTCCCGCTGCGCCCACCTTCAGCAGCAATGGCCTCGATGACGGGCCTGAGGTTCTCGGGGGAATGTACGGTATTGTTGAGTTGATGAAACATCGACAGGAATTCCTGTTCATAAGCGATGAAGAACGAATCCTTGATACGATTCCACCATCCTGACCGGTTTCCTACGTTACCCACCCTTCGTTCTTCCGCTCCACGAAAAGGGTTGGCATTCCATTGGCCAAACGCCCCTCCCAGAGTGTTATCCATATCCCAGGGAAGCATGCACCATTTGTTGTCCTCAGCTTTACGGTAGAGAAAATGGTTTTGAAACATGTCATCAAAAGTACCCACGTAATTGATCGTGCATATGTAGCGCAGGGTTTGATCGACATCGAAATTCTCCGAAAGCCATTGGCGTAAGGCTTGCCGCCCTCGCCCTCGGGCCGCATGAAGCGCTTCGATCATGGGTTCAACAATATCCGGTTTACCGTCCTCAGGCTGATTTTTCCAACCCAGTGTTTTTCGGTTGAAAGTGTATTCGTAGCGCTCTGATTCGCTGAATCGATTGCGCGTTCCCCGAATCAAGCGGGCATCTCCCCAACTCCAGGGCCCCTCATCCCCTGTGTAACCCTGTGACTTGAAGAGATCACCTACTTCGTCATACCAGCGACCCACCAGATCCTTACCAGGACGTTCAATTTGAAAGGCATCCCGATTGAAGTTACATCCGTTGATCCGCAGATCCGACCAAGAGGTACGCGGAGATGGGACACCAGCCAGTTCAAACATTTTGAAGGAGATACGCTGCGGCCAACCTGATTGTTTCTGCAAATGAATGATATCCAGTCCATCCCAGTTCCGGTAAGAAGGAAATCGAACACGCCAGCTTCTTACCTGGGCGCTGCCATTTTGATGAGAAGGGCAATCAAAGGAAATATTGCTGCCGCCACGACGATTCCATCGACTTCCCTGATGCCTTACCGTCACATCAAAAACCTGCCCCAACGACACAAAAGTAGCTGGCACCTCATTATTCCATGCCGGGTTGGGCTGACTTCCAGAAACTCTGCCTGCATTGGTCCATGAGTGAAGGCGTCTCCAATTGGCAGAGGAAAGGAACAGGTTATATTGGTTGGGTTGATTCGTGGAAACCTCTGGATCCACAAAGTAAGCATGCCATTCAAACGCGTCTCTTTCAGGTGAAGGACTCAAAATATTCAACCCACCCTCAAGCTGCAGACGAATGCGATAACGCACCACCGAATTAGCAGAAAAAGCAGGTAACGTCACTGCGTATTGCTCCCTCAATTCCGCTCCCCGGGCATCGATATCAGGACGCATCACGAGCTTGGCAATCGTTTCGTTTTCAGTCTCATGATCATCCACAAAGTATTCGATGATCACATTTTGAATCGTATCCAATCGTGCAGCGGACGGCCATTGAACGGAAATGACAGGTGTTGCTGAAGCCACTACTTTAACAGGACTCAGGGTAATCGATTGTGGTCCGTTCAACAATCCACAGTCCCATTCAGGATTTGGCACATGCGGCGTAGGATCTTCAACAGCCACCCAGTTCCCGGGGAGTTCACCGGACTCCATATCACAGTTTCGCCGCAACGAGTATCCAAGCTTGGGGTGACCTTCCATTCCGTCAGCCAAAGAGGGCCAAGGAAAATCATCGTCATAACAAACTAGGTCGGTCAAGCGGCCGTCTTGTCGTATTAAAGCGATTTCTCCTCCCCCATTCGATAGTGTACCGATCAAGGGTTTGGACAGGAGAGTCTTCCCAAAATTAAACTCTCCGGCGAGTTGATCAGGTGACACAGCCACTGTCACGTGCCCCCCTGCTGGCAACAAAGTCTGGTCGGCAAACAAATAAAACGCATTGCCGGCAATCGCCCAGCCCCCCAGATCAACAACTTGATCACTGATATTCTGCAATTTGATGAATTCGTAGAGAGATTCATCCTCGGTATCGCTTGCTGCATGATATAGAAATTCACTGATCACGATCATTTCCGGTGTGTCAGGGGGACAATCGTTCAGAAAATTGGGGCTACCGGGCGAAGGCATACCGATCGGTGAACCAAACCATTGACCCGCTGCATTCACACGATCATCCCAACATGCCCTTTCAATCGAAGAACCCAAACCATCTGCAGTCACAGGCCAGGGAGCGGAATCCGAAAAGTCAATCCAATCGACCGCCACATCAAACGCATCCAACAGCCCAAGCGATTCCCCTCCATTGCGCAGACGTCCCCGAAAGACCTCATCCACCCGGGAAAGGGGAATACCAAATTCAAACGCAACTGATTCGGCATCGCTGGCGATGAGCTGAAGTCCATTCCCCGGCAAAGATGTAGCCTCTGGAAACTGAAAGTTCACACCAGCCAAGCTCCAATTCCCAATGGATATCTCCTCGCTGGAAATATTGCTGATCTCAATGAATTCCGCATTTTCGTTGAGCTGCGGATGATACATCACTTCATTTAAGACCACAGCACCATGTCGGTTTCGTTGATTTGCCTGCCCGGGTGTGGATGTGCTCTGATAAAACCACTGATCAGCACCATCCGGAAAACGAGCAAGGGACATATCCATTTCCATTGGTCCAAAGGCATAAGATGCGGCCACGTAGGAACCATCTTCCGATGAGAGAAAAATGGATTCACCCTGTGAGCTCAAACCAAAACCAGACTGATCGACACTCGCTTCAATGACCAGGTGACCATTGGCTGGAATGATCAATCCAGTGGGGATCTGGTAGAGCATCAATGGATCGGGTTTATCAGACAACCACATGCCGCTCAGATCCACGGGTGCGTCCGTCGGATTGTAAAGCTCAACGTAATCAGACAGCTCAGAGCCATTGGTGAAAACTTCATTGATGACCACCGCACGCTGTTGTTCTTCAATACTTGGAAGTTCTTTCAAGGTCAGGCTTAACTCGGGCGCAAGCACAAAGTCCGAGCTATTTCCAACACCAACATTATGACCCTGAATGGCCAGCCAATTGCGTCCGGACACCAGCAAATTCTGCCGTGATGTCAGGTCAATCGTTTGTGGATCATAATCCGAACCAGCAATGGAATTTTGATCAAAGGCAGGAGGATTTCCGTTGACCCCCTCCGCTCCCACACGCACACCATTCAGATAAACCACAAAACTATCATCATAGTTCATGGTAAGCTGAAGGGATTTCAGTCGGTCAATATCTGATCCAGTCAATTGAAACGGAACACGCGCATAGACCGACAGATAATTGTTTCGCATGTCATTCAGGGTAGTACTCAGGTGTGATGCTTCCGCCGCGTTGTTGCTGTATCCAAACCCGGTTCGCCCGCTCAACCATGCATTGTCCGTCTCGAATGCAGGCTTGGCCCAATCGGTGTTTCCATTACTGGGTTCCTTCACCCCCTTGAAGTAAAAACCCTGTGCTCCTTTTTGAATCAGCATGCGCTGAAGATTGCCCTCATTGCCCGCAGGCTCAGCTGCACCCGGGGAACCCCCGATAGCCCGACTGGATTGCCAACTGGAGGATAAATCATTGTCCAGAGTCAAATCTTTGAGAACCAAGGAATGCCCTGCTCCATCCGCCGAGGCAGGCCAAGCCCCTGCCGTTCCATAACGAAATCTGAGCACCGTTTCGCCCAGGGGGTCCACCAGCCGAATGGTTTCGCCGGCATTGCTCAATTGCCCGGTATAATTACCAATGACATTTTGAACTCCGTAGTGCTGTTTGACTGCCGTGGAATCCCTTGCGATCACCAGAAAAGAACCTGGTTGCAATATCGATCCATTTGGAAATACAAACTCAACACCTTGAGAGAACTGATAATTTGCAAGTTGAATCACTGTCGTCCCTGCGTTCGTGAGTTCAATGAATTCAAGAGTCTCTATTCCGTCGTCGAGGGGTTCCCCTGCCGGGTGATACATTAATTCACTAATCACCAAGTCAGCACGCGTCCACAGTGTTGGTATCAGCAGAGCAGCAATCAAGAGCTTCCAGTAACTTTCAGGACAGGCTGACAGAGATGACAACTGCATTGGATCTTTTGTTCTCGGGGACAGATTATTCATATTTGAGTAAAGGAAGTGAGCAGGTACGATGCCACTCACACCATAGCCATCAGGTTATCTCAAACGATCCAAATCAGGATACCATTACCGAAACACCACGGAAACGGGAGTCGGCACATCAATGTGTGTGCCCGTGGCATTCAAAGCACCGGTTACCGAATCAATTTCAAAAACCACGATGGAGCTTGAGGATTGGTTTGCTGCCAACAAAAATTTCCCACTGGGGTCGATCCCGAAACTTCTTGGTGTTTCTCCCTGAGTGGATTCGTTTTCGACATAGCTCAATCTGCCGCTTTCTTTATCCACTTGATATACCACGATGCTGTGATGCCCACGATTGGATCCATACAAAAACTGCCCTGAAGGATGGATGAACAGTTCAGCCGTACTATTTCCACCCTCAAATCCTTCAGGCAAAGTGGAAAGTGAATGCAATTCTTCCAGCTTTCCCCTTTTGGAATCCCATTTGAAAGCCGTCACCGTGTTGTTCAATTCATTGATCACATACCCGAACCTGTTGTTGGGGTGAAAGGCAAAGTGCCGTGGCCCGGCCCCCGGCCGAAGGGATACGGAAGAAGCTTTGAAAACATCAAATCGGTTTCGTTCGGCATCAAATGGGTAGACAAAAACCTTGTCCACCCCTAGATCAGCAGCGACAGCAAAACGATTGTGCCCGTCCAGATTGATACAATGAGCATGAGGCCCTTCCTGACGTTGGGTGTTCACGCTGGAACCCAGATGCTGAACCACATCAGCTGTCGTTCCCAGCCCACCATTCTCTTCAATCGGTAGAACAGATACGGTGCCACTCGTATAATTTGCTACCAGAACGGAACCACCGGTGGCGTCCACTTCGAGGTGACAGGGCGCCTTGCCTCGACTGGCTACTTGATTGATCAAATCCAGACTTCCATCCTTTTCATTCAACCGGAAAGCACTGACCGCTCCGGTCGGTTTCTCATTGAAAGTGCCGGTTTCGTTCACAGCGTATAAAAGTGACTTGGCAGGATGCAGCGACAGGAAGGAAGGATTTTCTGTTTTGGCTACCAATTTAACATCGGAAGTCAGCTTGCCTGTCTGTTTATCGAACCCAAACGCGTATATTCCCTCGCTATCTTTACCCGTGTAGGTTCCGACATAAACTTTGTAAGAATCAGATTTGAGCACACACATGGACACCAAGGTGCCAAGGACGCATAAAGCCAGTCCTTGACGAAGAGAGTTGAATTTCATGCATGACATCAACCCTTATTCCAGAGCAAAAATCAAGCGACAAGTGTCCCGTCACATCCCGTTCATTCAATTCCAGGGATTGCAAATAGCTGAAGGTGGATATCCCCATCCCCCTTCTGTCATAGCTGCAAAAGAATTTCGTTGCGTCTTTCTCCTTGGGCGAAGCGGATGTAAGCAAAACCATTTTAGATGCGGATCGCCAGTCCAGGGTTCCGTCTGAAGGTGTTCCTGTCTTTGAACGAAAGCGACCTATTCCAACAGCAAGTTCATGGTTTTAAGGAATCAACGAAACCACGAAGAATTTGCCTCTGAAATCTCGAAATTTCCCATCACTCGCAAAATCCCATCACTGATCAAAAGTAATAACCACACCCTCTTCCTCACCTGCCAACTGCGCACGAACAGATTCGTGACGATCGTTGATGAATCTCTTGATTTGGTGAGCGGGCCTGTTGGGATCCATCGGATTATCGAAATCTTGTTGAGGAACGAATTCAGCATTGACGGCAA
The DNA here is from genome assembly GCA_002690655.1 of Pedosphaera sp. GTDB lineage: Bacteria > Verrucomicrobiota > Verrucomicrobiia > Limisphaerales > AAA164-E04 > AAA164-E04. Next base: position 28,404 of record NZFL01000015.1, on the reverse strand, counting down.
TCTCAAATTTCCCGGGCCTGGGCGCAGGTTCTTTTTGAACGAATGGACGAATGATACCGGCGATATGATCAATGTCCGCATTGAGCTGTTCAGGGATAAAATGCTTGTCGAGCTGGTCCTGAATTTCTTGCAGGTAACGTTTTTTGAAAGAAGGAATCGCAAACAGTTTCTCAACAAAGAAGTTCTTTCCAATCCAAGGCTTGTGAATACTGGCATGGATTCGCTGCTTCAACGTCCCCGTCAAAGGAAATTCACCCCAGGAATGGTCCAGGTCCCAGGGGGCAAATCCGATCAAATGGGTATCAGGCTCCAGAGTCATCAGGAAATTTTGACCATTGAAAAGGATGCCGTCAAAGTTCGAAAGCAGCACCTGCCCCGCAAAAAAACGGGCAAGGTTATCCACATCAAAGTATCGCTGGAATTCCTCATCCGCAGCAGATCCGGACAAGTTTGTCACCCACCTTGAGGCATCCATAATGTGTTTTTGCTGAGCATCGCTCAGTTTTGTTTTCGATCCATAGATTGCTTCATATGCAGCCCAATCTTCTCCAAGGAACTTCAGAAGATCGATCGTCACCGGTTTGAGCAGTGCGCCACCTTTTTTACCGAGATTATTGACTGACCAAGACTCATTGGGTTTTTGCACCAGCAGATAAAGCCCTAATAAGGACGGCTGAAAAACATGCTCAATTTCAGCGCTCACTTCAACAAAGCTCGTCCCGGGAACTGGCACGCCAATTTGCTTGAAATAGCGATACCCCATGGTGTCACTGACACGCGATCGATCCGCAAGCAGGTTATGGAAATTCAACGTTTCCTGCTTGGCCAGACGCTGACCCTTGACGTGTTCGTTCAGGTCAGCTTTGAGAGAACGTTTGTAATTATTCTTAGACTCTAGAAAGGTACCGTTGCCCTTGTAACGCACGGCTACATTGGTGAATTTCGTGCCATTGAAATCCAGTGATTCTGCATTGGACCAGTCAAGATCCCACCCGATCACACCGAGCAAACCAGAGCGACTGGCAACCGGGTTACGTAGATTTTGCCTGGGTGATAATCCGCCTTTCAAGGGAGGAATATCCTTGGGAGAAAGCATCACCCACTGATTACTTGTAAATTTGAAATGTGCGTTCCAAACTTTATCCCATTGAAACAATTCAAACGCATTCGAAGGTTGCGGGTTGTGGATGATCTGTTGCCCTGAAGGCAGGCCACCGGTTAAAATCGGAGGTTTCAAGTCAGGGAAAACCGACCAACCCGATTTTAAGATTGATGACATCATCCAACCCGTTACACCGGGTATCTGAAAAAGAGCGATGACACCCACAATGGCCAATATCAATCCGATAAATCCGTAGAGGCCAAGAAAGAAGCATCGGATCAATATTCGCTTCCAAAGTGCTTCAGGAAGATTCTTGGGAAAGAAACGCATACCCTAGCTGAACAATGGCATATCAAAGACTGTAGTTCGCCTGATTATAAAACCCTTCCACTCTTATGGCTTGACTGGAAGGCGAATATTCCAAAATTGAAAAAGCATTATTCTCAGGCGCCGGACCTTCGATCACTGCATTGATGGTGAGATAATGAACGCCATTGATTGTTTTGTGTTCATTCACATGATTATGCCCCTGGAACACCGCGGCAACTTGCCCGGAGTCTTCAAGAATTTCCCGAACCGCAGGCGCACTGTGGATGCCGTAATTCCCTCCTACATCAAGCCGCTGATGTACAAATACCACCGTGGGCTGAGTCTCCTTTGCCAGCGTTTTCTTGAGCCATTTTCGTTGCTCTTCGGGAATATCGGTATCAGTCCATTGATAATTCTTACGACCATAACTCACGCCGTCCTTTCGATGACATGCATCCAGAAAAACCAGTCGCACACCCTTGATGTTCAAACTACCATTGCAAGATTCCTGATTCACGCCTCTTAAAAACTCCTCCTTGGTCAAGGTGTAAATACAATGATTCCCCAGAACAAACTGGCAGGGAACCTTCAACTGTTTAAACTCCTCATAAACCGTTTCCAAATGCGAGTATTCCTCTTCAACGCTTTTACCCGCATCAATCAAATCCCCCAGACAGATCACCATATCGAGATCAGAGGCATTAAATCTTGCGATGGCTTCTTTCACCTTGGAAAGCGAATCCCGATAGTGCCTCGAACCCGTCGTATTCAAATCGGCATAGTGGATATCAGAAATCAGACCGAGTCGAAGATTTCCAATCGCTCCCTCTCCTGCTTGTACTCCAGTGGCCATAACCAACGAAGATGCTCCAGATGTTTTGAGGAAGTGTCGCCGCGTCATTCTTGTGTTCATCGCTTTTTTTCAAAGTGTTTATGCAGGGCTCAAGGTTTCTTATTTGGAGGTTTTGGTGCAAAACGAGGCATCTGGTTGAGCGCGCGCGCAAGCCGCTGATGAGCTTGCTGAAATTGCCCTTCAACTTGTTCCTGGTCCAGTGGCGATTTCTCCAATTCATCTTGTGAGACATCAATCAATCGACCATCCTGATACAACTTGTAACGCTGGTCTCTTACGAACTGGTTTTTATATTGCCCAAGATTCCCCCACAACGGATCGTAATAACAATAAACCCAATCACGTGGACGGCCTCGTTCTCCTTTTAACTGTGGAAGAAAGCTCGTTCCCTCAACCACACCTGGATTCGGATGTTCTGCCTTCATCGCTTCACCGAATGTCGGAAGCATGTCGGAGAAATCAATCAAATCAGAACTCACCTTCCCGATGGGAGTCTTTCCTTTCCAGTAGGCAATCATCGGCACATGAGTGCCGGCGTTGGGTGTTGTTCCTTTACCACCAATAACCACACCTGATTGGGTGCTAGATTTTATGGAACGATGAGTGCCATTGTCCGCTGTAAAAATTAAAATGGTGTCATCACTTAGATCCAGTGCTTCCAGCTTCTGATGAATTCGCCCAACCAATTTATCCATATAGTTCACCATATGAGCAAAGAATCGTTTGTCCTTCTTGTTGGGTGTGTCTTTCCATTCTGGGCTATCAGGCGTCGGGACAAAAGGGTCATGAGTGAGCACCATTGGATAATATACAAGGAAGGGCTCTTTCTGGTGGCGCTCAATAAAATCTAAAATGTAGTTTGTGAATACATCTGGCCCATAAGTGTGTTTCTCCGAATCCAACAACTTTCCATTTTGTTCGATTAAGGGTTGAGCATAACGTTCTCCTTTTGAGCGTGGCTGTGTCAATTGCCACAGGCAATATTCATCAAAACCTGCTGCATGAGGTCGGTTCGAATCTTGATATCCATCCAACTTATAGGTGAGTCCATTCAACTGCCATTTACCGGCGATGCATGTGGCATACCCGGCTTTCTTGGCAAGATTGCCAAAGGTAAACTCTTTTGGATTCAAGTAACCGAAGTATTCATAATTTGCGTGGTTATAGCGCCCGGTCATAATCTGAACACGGGAAGGCGTGCACACGGGTTGTGAATAGCACTGTGTGAAACGCATTCCCTTGGCAGCCAAGGCGTCCAGTTCAGGTGTCTGGTAAGAGGTGCTACCGTTGCTGCTCAAACATTCATAGCCCAAATCATCGGCCATGATCAGGATTATATTGGGAGGTCTCTCTGCCGCTTCGCTAACTGTCGATGAAATGCATCCAATCAGAATAAGCGCAACGCTGATAATGGAACCAAAGGTGTGTGCCATGGAGCAAGCATGACACGCCTTCACAACCAAAGTCCAGTGTTGAAACACAATGGGAAAAGGTTCCAAACTCCCCTGAAAACCGGAAATGATCCTTCCACCCCGCCACTCATTTCCGCCTTGATATTAAATGAGGTGATTGAACAGGCATTCACCGAGATCCATTTGATCGACTGATCCTTGTTGAATCTCTTCCCACAAAGAGCCTCATTCTATCAATAACTTCAAAATTGGACGTTTGCGGCATCCAACGGAATGGAAATTGACATCTTCCTGGTGACTCAGTGCGCAGCTATTTTCAAGATCGCTGTGGGTAATCACTCAATTCATTACAGATCTCTTGACCCAAGACTGAAAAAGTTACTACCGTCAACCTTTTGAAATACTGATTATTTTCATGAAACAAACATTACCTGTTTTCAAATCGTCCTGGCAGAGCAAGCTGACGCTTCCTTTAGTATGGTTGAGTATCGCATTGGCAATGATCCCATCGGTGTGGAGTGATCGCGTGAAAGTCGAGTATGATACCGGCACGCATCAAGATACCCGCCTTGAAAGATCGCTCTCCATTTATGTACCATTGAACGAGCCCGCGACTCCATTTGTCAATCAGGGCGCGTTTGAGGCAAAGCTGGAATCGCAATTAATCATCAATGCACGCCAGAAGGTGACCTTCGAAATGCGCGGTCAAGGGAAAGCAAAGCTTGCAGTCAACGATATAGAAACTCTCAATTCTCTGGGTGAGGCATCAGAACCGATCACTCTTTCCGAAGGCAAGCATGAGATACGCATTCATTTCAAAAGCCCAAAAGGCAAAGACGCCGCTTTGAGGCTGTTCTGGAAAACCGCTGACTTCGATTTTGAAGCGGTTCCTTCCAGCGCTCTGGCGAAAAGGGATGTCACTATGGACTCATCGCTGAGAACGGCTCGTCATCTGGTGGCCCAACAAAAATGTATCGCCTGCCATCAGACAAACGAGCCACTCGCCATGCCGGAATTGCTCGAAAAAGGCCCCTCACTGACAGGCTTGGGTTCGCGATTGAATCCCGCATGGGTCGCCGACTGGATCCTCAACCCAAGCGCTATCCGGGCAGGCGCTCATATGCCAACCATGTTTCGTGACGAATCTGCCGGCGAGAAAGCGGCCCATATCGCAACCTTCCTGGCAAGCTCCAGAGGTCGAGTCAAAAGATTGGGCGGTGGCGATCCTGAATCTGGCGGTCAATTATTTCAGGAATTAGGCTGCTACGCCTGTCATTCCATCCATGACGAAACATCGGATCGTATCTCGTTATTATCAGTGGATAAAAAATTTCTAAACGGCGTATTGGCAACATTTCTTCAAACTCCCACCCAACACTATCCAGACTCCCGAATGCCTAGCTTTGATTTATCAGACTCGGAAGCGGAAGATTTGGCAGCCTTCCTGAGATCCTTGAATAAAGATAAAAATTTCAAAAAAGAGTTGAGCTTCGGAAATCCTGACATAGGTAAAAATCTGGTGATCTCATCCGGTTGTCTGAATTGTCACGAAATGCAGGGCATGGAGAGCACTCTGGCTGCACCAGATCTATTGGCAGTATTGAATTCCGAAGAGGGTTGCCGCAATCCAGCCAGCACCTCGACCTCGGCACCACGTTTCAACGCCGATCTTAAGGCCTTGAGCCAGATAAAAGATCCGACGCAGCAACTGATCCCCTCACTTGGCAAAAAGAACCTCGCAGAATATTCACATCGACAATTTGCCGCATTGAATTGCGTGGCCTGCCACCAACGCGATTCAGTTCCATCTTTGCGCGACCAACTATCGGAGGAAGTAGCACATCTTTCAAAATCGATTACCGTTGATTCAGAGGAAGAAAGCGCCGGACAAGCGCCACAAACAATCCCTGCTCTGGATCATCTCGGCAGCAAGCTCAAAACCCATTGGCTGACGACACTCCTGGAAGGGACCGTCCCAGAAAAAACACGCCCATGGTTGAAAGCCCGTATGCCCGCCTGGCCATCACGTGCTAAAAATATGGCAACAGGATTTGCTCACGCTGCGGGAATCTCTGCTGATCCTGAAATGACCAACCCGGGTTCCAGCGAAACCATTGGCATTGGCGAAACACTGGTTGGTATTCAGGGATTCAGTTGTAATGCCTGTCACGCGATTGGCGATCAAGCCGCACTCGCCGTCTTTGAAGGAGCAGGACCTAATCTCAAATTGACTCCGGGGCGTTTACGCAACGAATTTTATCATCAGTGGATGCATTTCCCGCAACGCATTACCCCGATGTCCATCATGCCACGCTTCGCCGAGAATAATATTTCACCCTTGAAACAGTACTTTGACGGGAACGCTGGCAAACAATTCACCGCCATTCATGACTACTTGTTCAAATTGGCAAGCGACGTGCCTCCCGGGATGCAGTCCGGTTTGATCGGGGAATACTACAAAATATCAGGCAACAGAGATCGATTCATACGCCGACTGAACAGAGCGACTCCTTTCTTCCTGCGTATTGACCCGGAGATTGATTTCCCAAATACCAGTGATGGTTTTTACGGCACGAAGTTGAACGATCAATTCCTTGTTCGTTGGCATGGATCGCTGAAGATACCTTCCGATGGCACTTACCGCTTTCACTTGAGCTCCGATGATGGTTCGCGATTGTCCATCGATGGCAAATCCATTCTTGATTTTCTTGGGCCCCATTCCTTTGGTGAAAAATCAGCTGAAATAAAGCTGAAAAAAGGAAATCACGAACTCGAGCTGCTTTACGAAGAAATCGGGGGAGGACAAGGGTGTCAACTCGCATGGACACCACCAGGCAAAGAGAAACAGATCATTTCATCTGCTCATTTTCTCCATGCTAAAAAGGCCTTTTCTTCCGTTCGATGGAATCGTGCTACGTGGGAAGATACCGCCGAAAAAGAGAAACCGATCGCTCGTGAAATAGTGCGCACTGCGGAATCGATTCCAGCAAAATACGGATCATTGATTGGAACGGCTGCACGCATTGGAAGCGATGCACGCGGAGATAATGTTTCCTTCCGCAGCCATGTAGTCAAACTGGATAAGGAAGGAAACGCAGGCATCGTTTTCGACACCGATACCATGCGCGTATCGGGTGCCTGGCTGAATGGTGGTTTGAGGCTCGAGGGTCTCCCGTTCACAGGAGGGCACGGTGCATTCCCAAGCCTGCGCGAACGAGCATTATTTTCAACAGGATCGACTCCTGGATGGGCCGATGCAAGTGGCAACTTTGAGGATCCTCGCCGAGGCGCTTATCCTCCCCTGGGACACCTGCCGAAGGATTGGACGCACTACAAAGGACTCTACCGTCATGGTGATTCGGTTGTTTTCCATTACACGGTAGGCGCTACCAAAGTTCTGGAGTATCCTTCACTGGTCCAGAACAAGGATGAGAAAATCATTTCTCGATTATTAGAAATCGCACCACACACAAATGCAAAAACAATTGCACTGGCTGATGCAGGTGATCAGGCCTCACAAGTAGACCCCATGACGCTTCAGCTTGGTACGACCCGTGTTCGTTTGAACACTCCATTAGCCGGAGCAACGCTTGAAATCAAGGACGGACAAGCTCGACTGACCCTTCCTCCTGCACAAAGAACCTATCAGGTAGAAATCTTGTTCTGGTCTGGTGATCAACCCTTATCGTCAATGGCCAGCCGTAAACCAACCCCCTTATGGAAGCTACTCAACGGTGGACCTGTCAGATGGCCGGAAGTTGTGATCACCAAGGGAGAACTTGCGGAAGAGGATGTCGACGAACCCTACGTGCTGGACCGCATCACCCTGCCCTATGATAATCCATGGGGACTCAGTGTAAGAGTAGGTGGATTTGACTTCTTCTCGGACAATACCAGCGCCGCTCTATGCACATGGGACGGAGATGTATGGATCGTAAAGGGGATCTCTGACAGACTTGAACAGTTGGAGTGGAAACGTTTTGCATCAGGTATTCATGAGCCACTGGGATTGAAAATTGTCGATGACATCATCTACACAGTCAGTGATGATCAAATCACCCGTTACCATGATCTCAACGAAGACGGAGAGGCGGACTATTACGAAAACTTCAACAATGACTGGGAATTGACTTCAGGTTTTCACGCCTTTCTTTTTGATCTCCATACGGATCCTGAAGGGAATTTTGTCTTTGCGTTTGGTTCTCCTGTAAGAGGTGGCGGAAGAAGCTTCGAACGGATGAGTGCGCATCATGGATCGCTTCTCAAGGTCAGCAAAGACGGCTCTAACCTGACCAAATATGCCAGCGGATTGCGAGCCCCCAATGGGATCGGCGTAAGCCCCACAGGTCAGATCACAACAGGAGATAACGAAGGGACTTTCGTGCCACGCTGCCCTATCAACTGGGTAAGTGAGAATGATTTTCTTGGAGTGGTGGATTCTTACGAGAACCGTGAGCAGTTGAAAACCACTGCCACCGTCAAGGAACGACGCATGGGTCGCGAGCCTTATCTTGAGCCCTCTGAAGAACCAAGACCCCTCGCATGGCTGCCCAAGGGTGTCGATAATTCAGGCGGCGGACAAGGTTGGGTGACAACTTCCAAGTGGGGGCCTTTTGAAGGGGAAATGTTGCATGGTTCTTACGGACAAAGTTCCCTCTATCTCGTTTTGAAAGAACGTATCGGAGATCAAATGCAAGGGGGTGTTGTGAAATTTCCCCTTCGCCCGACTTCGAGTGTCATGCGTCTTCGCTTCAATGAACGTGACGGACAACTCTACATTTCCGGATTGAAAGGCTGGCAATCGAATGCCGGACGCGATGGCGGATTCGACCGCGTGCGTTACACAGGAAAACCCGTGGCCATGCCTTCGGGACTGAATGTTACTTCCAGAGGGCTACGCCTGAAGTTCACCCAACCTCTTGATCGACCCACAGCCAATGATGCTGGAAGCTTCAGCTTGAGGGGATCCGACCTCTTGTGGAATCAGGAGTATGGCACAAAGGAATATTTACTCGGACAACGAGAGCTTCCTGTCAATGAAAGGAAGACCGGCTGGAGTGCCTTCAAAATCAGTAAAGCCGAGTTGCAGCCAGATGGTCAAACGGTAGAACTGACGATTGACGACTGGCAACGCGCTCACATGCTGGAGCTGAACATCGATCTCAAGACTGTTCAGGGCCAATTGATACGTACCAAGATCAATCACACCGTTCATGTGATTCCTTGATCTGGAACTTGCTTGCACTGCGGTCGTCCATACTGGACGACCGCAGCCCGAAGTCGGCATCTGTTGAAGCTCGTATGCATGGTTCCAATCCTGAATATGCCTTACAATCATCATCCGGCCGGGAACCCTGAGGATTGAGCCCCTGCATTATAGCCAGGTGCTGGGTATTTGGTGATGCAGAGAAAGTTTGGTTTTGACGCTTCGTGTTCTGGCGAACAGGATATGCAATCTACCTTGCATGTACACAAAGGCATATGAAACAGATTCATCTTCTATTATCAATCGCTCTCACGGGACTTGCATCACTTTCTTCCTCGCGAATAACGGCAGCACCCGCGCAACCTAATGTCATCATTGTGATGGCTGACGATCTCGGAATCGGGGATGTGTCTCCCACCAACCCGGAATGCAAAATCAAGACTCCCAATCTGCAGAGCATGGCAGACGGGGGGTTGGTTTTTTCAGATGCCCACACACCGAGTTCGGTATGCACTCCGACAAGGTATGGGTTACTGACAGGGCGTTACAATTGGCGTTCACGCCTTGCCAGAGGCGTACTCAGTGGCACCAGCGACCACTTGATTCCTGCTGACCGTCCCACACTCGGGCATTTGATGCGCAAAGCCGGATACCACACATCCATGATCGGCAAATGGCATCTGGGTTGGGATTGGAACAAGCCGGACGGGAAGAACATTGATTTTACTCAACCTGTAAAAAACGGCCCTGACATCAATGGGTTCGATCAGTATTACGCCCATTGCGGTTCATTGGACATGCCACCCTATGTCTGGGTGGATACAGGACGCGTCACGGCACAACCCGACCGAACCGAAGGGGTCGCGAAAGCGGAAGATCGTTACGGCTGGTATCGCAAGGGCCCCATCGGATCTGATTTTCATATTGAAAAAGTGCTACCCCATTTGTTCGACAAAACCATTTCACGCATCAATGAACGCGCATCCGATGCGAAATCTGGTAAACCCTTCTTCATCTACCTTGCCCTGCCCGCGCCCCACACACCCATTGTCCCCGTAGCTCCATTCAAGGACGCGAGTGGATTGAATCCCTATGCTGATTTCGTGATGCAAGCGGATCACCATATGGGCGAATTGATGGCGGCGGTCAAAAAAGCCGGGCTCGACGATAACACACTCATTGTTTTCACGAGTGACAACGGATGTTCCCCAGAAGCAAATTTTGAGTTGCTCAAAAAAAATGGACATCATCCGAGCGCTGTTTACAGAGGTCACAAAGCCGACATTTATGAAGGCGGACATCGCGTGCCATTTATCGTGAGATGGCCGGGAAAAATAAAAGCTGGAAGAACAACAACGGCATTGGCATGCCTGACGGACGTTTACGCCACATTGGAAGCCATCACGGAACAACCTCGTCAAGATGTTGGTGGTGAAGATGGATTCAATCTGCTTCCCGTCTTTCGAGGGGCGGATTCATCCGGCCGAAGTGCCCTGATCAGCCATTCCATTGGTGGGTCCTTTGCCATTCGCAAAGGACCGTGGAAACTTTGTCTTTCAGCCGGAAGCGGAGGCTGGAGTGCTCCCCGTGAGAACGTTGCCAAGAAACAAAGCTTGCCAACAGCACAACTCTATAATCTGAGTAAAGATCCAGCGGAAACAAATAACATCATCGATTCGCGACCTAAGATCGCGCGGTCACTCCTTCGAATGCTGGAACTTCAAGTGCAGCATGGCCGCTCTACCAAAGGGGAATCACTCTCCAACGACCGAAACGTCACCTTCATTCCCACCGGCGTTGAATTGCCAGCCAGCTTACAACCAGCAAAATGAAAAGATACATCTGCTTCATTCTGGTTTTATGTTCAAACCTTTTGGCTGCAGCCGATGAAAAGCCCAACATTCTGTTTATTTTTGCAGACGACTGGGGCTGGGGAGATTTGAGTTGCCACGGGCATCCTTACGTCAAAACGCCTCACATCGATCGCCTGGCAAAAGAAGGCACCGATTTTCATCGTTTCACTGTCGCGAGCGGCGTCTGTTCACCAAGTAGAACCGCTGTGATGACGGGACATTTCCCGGCTCGCTACAATATCGATGGGCATTTTGCCTGGGTACCGAGCAATGCAAAAAGAAACATGCCCGACTGGCTGGACACGCAGGCTCCCCTATTACCTCGTTTTCTGAAACAAGGCGGATATGCAACCGCGCATTTTGGAAAATGGCATCTTGCAAATAATATGATTCCAGATTCACCCGTTCCAGGTGAATACGGTTTTGAGACTTATGGTGCTTTTAATTGCGCCGGCGAACAAATACCTGTTCACGAGGATTCTGAACATGTGGTCAAATTCATTCAAAAAAGCAAGGAACATGGAAAACCCTTTTTCATCAACATGTGGTTGCACGAACCTCACACTCCATTCCACACCGTTCCAAAATACCGATGGCGTTTTCGCCACCTCGAAAATGAAGCGGACAACATCTATGCTTCCGTCCTCTCTCATGCTGACGATCGTGTGGGCGAGGTATTGGACGAACTCGATCGCCTTGAATTGACGGAGAACACATTGGTCATTTTCAGTTCAGATAACGGCCCAGCACGCTCATCGCGTCCAGCCGAACTGGGGCTGATGCACGACACCGCAACCGGTGCTGGATACAATGTAGCCGCAGCAAAAGGGATCACTGGTGGCCGCAAAGGCTATAAATCTTCCTTGTTTGAAGGTGGTATCGGTGTCCCTTTCATCGCAAGGTGGCCAGGTAAGATTCCTTCCGGTCGCGTGGATAAGAAATCAATCCTGTCGGCTGTAGATTTGCTGCCAACATTCTGTGACGTCGCAGGAGTTGTGTTGCCCAACGATTACCAACCGGACGGGATCAGTCAGATCAACGCACTCATGGGTAATGGAATGACAATGCGCGAAAAACCCTTGTTCTGGAAATTCAATTCACCCTGGCCACCCCAGACATCACGCCCTCACCACTGGATCTCTTATGCCGTGGTTGAAAATCAATGGAAGATGGTCACCAATCGCGATCAAAGCCATGTCGAGCTTTACGATATATTATCAGACCCCTTCGAGAAAAAGGATCTGTCGAAATCAAGGAGGCCAACCGTCAATCATCTCACCACAACACTCAATCAATGGGTGTCCACTCTCCCCGCAAAACCAACAGGCAATGTCTTCTCGTCTGAACGTTTCAAATAAGTGAAAGTCACTCTCCAACTGAAGGAGCAAACTTTACTAAGCCCTCATTTTAACGATGGGATAGGAATGCCAACAGCCCTTTGAGGTGAATAGGGACACAGGAGTGTCGCTCTCTTTGCCATGGACAGGACGGCGACTCATGCTCATTTGAAAGCTGGATCCCATTGATTGACCAAATCCAGTCATGAAGTGTAACTTTTGCCGTCCCTGAACCGTCAATGTTTATGTGAATGCGTGATCTTGTGCTCTGCGCTCGTTGATCGTTGAACTTTGTTAAATGAACTAAAAAATGGATATGGATTTTTTAAATACAGAAAGACAGCCCCAGAGAGCATTGGGATCCCTTTTGGGATTAAGTTTTAATCGTGGGAAATCAAATTTATCCATGGGAATGACAGCGTTCATGTTGATTTGTGCCTTCACCGCATCCGCCCAGAACCGTCCCCAGGGAGGCCCTCCAGGTCGCGGGGGTGGTGGACGAAATCAAGATCGCCCCATCTTGAAACAATTTGATCAGGATGGGAATGGACGTCTCAATGCGGAAGAACGTGCCAAGGCGGTTGAATTCATCAAATCCAATCCCCAGCAAGGCCGAGGTGGATTTCGTCCCCCCGGAGGAGGACGACGCGGTCCAGGCGGGCCGGGTGCTCGAGGCCCTGGTGGTGGTAGACCTCGCCCGGGAGGAGAACGCCCCGATTTTGAAGCGCTGCGAGAGCGCTTTGATGTCAATAAAGACGGAACTTTGAATGAAACAGAACGTGCTGCTCTGCGCGCTGAACTGGGTGCACGTGGCGGCCCTGGCGGGCCTGGTGGCCGTGGGCCTGCCGGTGGCCCCGGAGATAGAGGTGGCAGAGGGCCTGCTGGCGGCAGAGGTGGCCGTGGCGGTCCCGGCGGCGATCGACCCCCAGCGAAGCAAGGCATACCACTGACCCTTAACGATGTGGAGCATTTCCCCGATACCCCACTTTATGCTTCTTCTGTATTACGTACTTTTTTCATCGAATTCGAAAATGCAGGTTGGGAAGATGAAATGGCAACGTTCAACAACAGTGACGTTGATGTGCCGGCGAAGGTAACAGTTGATGGAGAAGTTTACGACGACGTCGGAATCCATTTTCGAGGCAATTCTTCATTCGGTGTGGGAAATGGATATAAACGGTCACTCAATCTCAGTTTTGATTTTGTGCATGCAAAGCAAAATATCCAGGGATACCGAACATTGAATTTCCTCAATGCCAATGCGGATCCAACATTCATGCACACGGTTTTGTCGTTGCGCATTGCGAGAGATTACATTGCCGCTCCAAAGGCAAATTTTGTCCGCGTAGTCATCAACGGTGAAAACTGGGGAGTTTACGCTAATCAACAGCAGTTCAATAAGGATTTTCTCAAGGACAATTTTGACACTAAAAAAGGAACTCGCTGGAAGGTGCCTCAAGGAGGTGGGGGGGACGGAATTGGCGCGTTTCGATATGATGGCGACGATCCTGCCGTATACAAGAGATCCTTCCAGATTAAGTCGAAGGACAAACCCGAGGCCTGGGATGCATTGATTGATCTTGCCAGAACGCTGGATCAAGCCCCTTTGGATCAGTTGGAAACGGCTTTGGAGTCCAGGCTGGATGTCGATAGTTATCTGAAATTCCTGGCTCTGGACAATGTTCTGGTGAGTGGCGATGGCTTTTGGACGCGAGGCGCAGATTATACCCTCTATCTTCACCCCAATGGAAAATTCCATTTCGTTCCCTATGATATGAACGAATTCTTCAGTTTCAGAGGCGGGATGAGAGGCAAACGCAGGGGACCGGGAGGTCCCGGTGGTCCGGATGGTAACGGCGGAGGTTATCAGGGTGGTAACGGAATTGATCTCGAGCCATTGGCAGGGCTGTCCGATAAAAGCAAACCCATCATCGCACGTATCCTTGAGGTCGAAAACTATCGTGAAAAGTATCTGGGTTATGTCCGGGAGATTGCTGAAAAATCGCTGGATTGGAATAATACAGGCCCCATCGTTCAGCAATCCCGTGATTTGATCATGGCCGATGTGAAGCGAGACACGCGGAAATTATTTTCCACTGAAGCGTTTGTTTCAGGCACAGCGGACACGCCCATTGAAATGAACTTGCGCGCGTTCTTTGATGAGCGCAGGGCATCGGTATTGAAAATGCTGGATGCGATGCAGAATTAAAATCTTCGCTCCACGTTAGAATCCAGCTTTCATGATACCCGGCCATGCGTACGTGGCCGGGTCTTTTTTTCTGTTTTCAATTGATCGCACTCGGATCCCAGCTGACCATGACCGCGAGCCGCTGCATGAAATTGCTCATGGGAATGCGCGCACTCAGAAATCTGCAATGGCCCAAATGAAACATGATGGAAATTAAGTTTATCCACTTCGCAGGCTCTCAGCTCACTCAAGGACACTAAAGAATCTGCGCTCGAACTGAGCGCCCACGGCGAGGTATGGATGCTTTGTCTTCATCTGCGAAGGAATCCATAGGAGATTACCTGCGGCAGAATATCGCTTAACCACTCCCCCCTTCTGCAGCCGGGTTATTTCTTTTTCTGAAGTTTGAGCCAATGGATCGCTTCGGGATATTGGTTCCATGCGATTGTCATGGCGTCCACGCAGGATACCGCTTCTTCTCTGGAGCCAATGGCATAATGATTTGGCAACTCCATGGGTGGTTTGCGCGTGCCTTTAATGAAGCTTTCCATATACTTGTTTTGTCTTCGAGCAGTCTTTAAAGCCTGAACCGCCAATTCATCGTTTTGCTCCAGAAAACGCTTCAAAACCATCGCCCAAGAAAAACTGCAGCTTGAGCCCACCTCATCATATTGTGCAAAAATTTTATCTGCTTTCTTGAGTTTGCCCAACGCAAGGCAAGAAAGGAGCAAGGAGCTGCGCACTCCCTGGTTATCATTGGCGTTTAATTTTAACATTTGCTCCCAACATAGCAGCGCTTTATTCAAATCTCCCTGATAGTGGCACTCGGTTGCAAGGCATTCGAGCACGCGCATGTAGGGTCTGGTTTCCACTAATCCCCAGAAATGCCCTTCGTTCTCTTGAAAAAGTAGTTCACCGATTTTTTGACGAGCAATCTTCTCGAGCAATTCAAGGATCGGGATTTGATATGAATCATCAATACAGGCGATATCCAAGAACTCCAAATGCACATCGACATTCGAAGGGTCATGGTCAAGCGCCTTTAACATGAATTCAACAGATTCTTCCATGTCCTCCGTCTCAAGAGCTTGTTCCAGCAATTTGAAAGCTTCCCTTGCGTCATCATCTGTGACTTCTCTGGGATCCTCCAAGATACTGTTCAGCATTGTAAGAACGATATCCCCGGGATGGGTGTTTGATGCTGGATCAAATGGAAATGTTTCGTTGGGGCCAATACTCATAATGACTTAAAAATGATATTAATTTGAGAATCATGAAAAAGGATTACAGGTTTATTTGAAGGGTGATAACTCCTCGATGAAAAGAAAGTCATATTATTTCATGCAAACTAATGCTTTTTCTTTTTGTCTTCCTTGAAAGCCGATCGAAGAAGCCAATGTCCACTCAAGCTTTGCATGAATTCATTGGCAGAAACAACCAGTGATGATATTTCGCTTAAAATATTAGTGTTTGCCTGAACCTGTGAATTGAAATTGGCCGTCAATGTTGCCAGCTCATTCAAGGTCAGACTGAGATTCGAAACAGCCAGGCTCATGTTTATTTCCGCAGAATCCAGCGTGTTGGTAACAGACAATAATGTGTGATGCAGATCCTCGTTCAGCCGGGGAGGCAATAGCCATTGACCGAGCGAGCCATCCGGATTCTTTAAATTCTCGGTGATTGTCAGCATGTTTTGAACAGACTGATGACTATCGGCGAGCAAAACATTTAGATTCCTCGTCGTGGTATTGGCATTGCTAAGCACGGCGGAAAGTTGATTTGTTAAAGCAAAGACATTGGGCAAATGAGCCTGAACGGATACCAGCAGACCTTCGATCTGTGCATTTAATCCACTGGATTCCTCAGCAAGGATCCATACTGGCTTCGTATCCTTTTCCAGAGGGAGATATTCACTCCCATCCCACCAGGCCACGAGTTCACCGCCCTCTTCTTTGTAGAGTGGTTTACCACTGATTCCTTTGGTCACTTCCAGAAAGCGATTTCCCAGAAAATCGCCCGACACCACATTGACTTTGGAATCCGCCCACAGGTATCCGTGATAAGGACTACGCACCTCGAACTCAACATAAACATTGTTCAAGAAATCACTGGCTGGCATCGCTTCAATATTGATGATCTCTCCCACATCAAAGCCCATGAGTTTCACTTTGTCCCCGACCGACATACCCGATGCGGTTTGGACAAACGTGAAATACCGTCCTTGAGTAAGGAACCAACCTTTCTGTTTGGCCGTGTAAAAAATGTAATACGCGAATACAGCCAGCAGACCAGCGAGTGCCAAGCCAACGAAACAGCCTACAAACTGCTCGGCACGATTGAGCCGAGTACGAAGCTGAGGTGTGAGGTCCTGTAGTGGCATTTTTGCTAAAATTGAATGGTTCCGGCTAAAAGAGCACGCACAAGATCGTGTTGTGTCAATACATCGCGATTCGACGGATCCAGCTCTTCCCATACCCCACCACGGATTAAACCTATACGATTTACCCGATCGATCCAAGGGGTTAGATCACTTGCTGTGACTATCACCGATCGAGGCTTCCAGCCACCGATTCCTTTGAATAATTCGTCTAAAAACACCAACCACCATTGCCCATGATACGCGTCAACCACGCCAAGGGGATGATCAAGAAAGAGAACTTCAGGGCGAAGAGTCATGGCCCTCGCAAGCCCAAGTCGCTGGCGCCAGTTGCGGCTTAACTTTCCGGCTGACTGGTCCATCATCGAGGACATGCCTGTCATCTCAAGTATTTGTAATGCCCATTTTTGGTTCTGGTCCGCAGTAGCAAGTTCATGATAGTTCAGGGGCAACATCAAGTTGTCATAAACCGAAAGATCGTGAAATACCCTGCCCCCGTCTTCAAACACCATTCCCACATTCAATTTTTCTCGTAAGTATGCTTCAGGCTCAATGTGCTGCACCTCTTTTCCGAAGAATGTCAAAGAGCCTTTTCGAGGTTTATGGATTCCGGCGGCAACAGAGATCAGTTCCGTCTTACCAGCTCCAGACATGCCACCCAAGACCCAAAAATCCCCACTCTTTATTTTCCAATTCCATGCTTCCACGAGCAGATTCTCAGGCAATGATGAATTACCTACCGTCACATCCTTCATTTCAATCAGGACTTCAGGCGAGCTGGGATCTTGGTGAAAAGGTTCCATTAGACCATCCAATACAAAATGAACACGGCATCCAATAAGACGCAGAAAAGAATCGCCTTCATGACAGCACGCATGGCTGCCGATGAAATATCGCCAAGCCGGATGGGACGTGCCAACCCTTCATAGCAGGTGACAACGGCAATGATGGTTCCAAAGAAAAAAGATTTGAGAACCAACATCAGGAAGTCCGAGATATGAAGCGCTTCTACAATTTGATTTACAAAAGCCCCGGGCTTCATGGGGATATCCTGCATGAAAACAAACATGTAGGCACTGACCATGGAAATCAGAATGAAGTAAATGGTTAAAGCCATAATAGACAAGGCCAGGCCCAGCACACGAGGCACAACGAGGTAATGAATGGAATCAATCCCCAAAGCCTCCAGGGCTTCGACTTCCCCCATCGCTCGTTTCGTACCAAGCTCTATCACGGTCGAAGTTCCGACGCGCGCCAATACCATCATCGCAGTCATCAAGGGTCCTAATTCACGAAAAACGGCGACAACCATCGCCAAACCGGTGTAGCGACTCGCACCAATCATGCTGAACAGGGAAATCATTTGGCCAACAACAATGAAACCAGTCATGATGGCCACCATCCCTACCAACGGGACAAGCCGTATGCCTGCAAGATAGATCTGGGAGCGTATGATCGGATGCACCACCGCTTTCGAGCGGTTGAACTTCAGCAGCGTGACACTGAGTGTGATCAGTGAGAATGCAACAAGTTCATGAAGCGTTCCAATGGACCGGATGATCATCCTGCCCAGGAGTATTGAAAACGGAAGCTTACCCGGACCGGTCATTCGGGAAGTGGATTCATCTGTTTCTGGAGAGGATGTGACCGTTCGCGACATCTAAATCCATTTCATTTATATGCCCTGCCTTGCTGAAATAACACAAAACGCCCATTCATAGTCATTTTTTTAACCATCCTGTAATGCTCACGCTCTTTTCATTACATTTTTTGATTGTTCTGAATTATTCTGCACCAAAATGAAGTAACGATTTAAAGGAACTTTATTCTTCATGACATAATGCAGGTTAAACAGGTTAAAGCTTATGTAGTTTATCTTTTGACATGGCACTAGCAAATACCAAATTCAGCCAGTGAATATGTTGTCGCAGTTTGTTGGTTCTTTTACTTTGATCAATAGCCAAATGAATCACTCTTCTGCCCTGATTCATAATTGTCCAGCTTTACGTCAGGCGTAATGTCTTCCAAAGCTGGACTCAAAACAGGGCAATCATTGGTGATATTTTAAAAGTTTAAGTGTTATGAATTCTAACAGATGTTTTTAACTGTTGAAATACGTTTCCATCATGACCATGCACTTGGCCGAAATGTTAGCTTCTACCTTAGCAGCATTTACACTATTGTCCTGTTCCGAGAGCAGCAAAGGGACCTGTTCACAGATGCCTGAAATGCCCAGTTCTGGCAGCCACAGGTGTTTCCCCAAGGTCATGACACATGCCACATCTTCCGGATTTAAGTAATGAGTAATAGAGGAATGAACTTTGAAAATTCCAGTATCTACGAGGGTATTGGGCTGATGTCAGGAACCTCCATGGACGGAATAGACCTGGCTTATTGCCGTTTTGCGGAAAGAATCGATCCAGGATTAAAACTGACATGCAATGATGCATATTGGTCTTTTGAGATCCTCAAGGCAGAAACGATTCCCATGCCGGAAACATGGCATGGGCGATTAGATTCTCTGGGGGAGCAAAGCGCAGAAACATTTGCAAGGACGCATGTCCGTTTTGGACACTTTCTTGGCGAAACACTGAGAGACTTCATACATTCCGAAAATATTAAACCCCAGTTTGTTTCAAGTCATGGTCATACTGTTTTTCACCAACCAGCTCGAAAATTTTCAGTTCAGATAGGGGATGGTGAAACCCTGGCGACCTATTTGAATATGCCCTTGGTGACCCAGTTCAGGCAAAAGGATGTAGCCCTTGGTGGTGAAGGTGCGCCACTGGTCCCTTTTGGGGAAAAACACCTTTTCCCAAAAGGGATGCTCTTCATGAATCTGGGAGGGATCGTCAATCTCTCGATTGACGCCATGGGCTTTGATATCTGTATTTGCAACATGGCCCTCAATCGTTTGGCCGGTCTGCTTGATCCTCCCGCAGCCTACGACGCAGGAGGTGCCATAGCCGCTTCATCCCAAGTTGATCCTACATTATTAAATGCTCTGGATGGATTGCCGTGGTATGAACTTCCTCCACCCAAAAGTCTCGGTAAGGAGTGGTTCGAAACATGGGTGATTCCTCTTCTGAAGGCTTCCAATGCAACGGTGCGCAGCCAGATGGCGACCTACACGGAACACATCGCCAACAAGGTGGCAAGCGCGGTCCTGCAGACGGTGAATCGTTGTAAGACCGGAGCGCTGATGTCCCCGACCGGGATTCTCATGAGTGGCGGTGGCGTACACAACGACTATCTGGTGGCACGTATCCGACAAAAGATGAGCGATGCTGGCCTTAACCTGGACATCCTTACCGATCCCTCCCTCATCGATCACAAGGAGGCCATGATTTTCGCTTTCCTGGGGCTGCAGGTGCTTCTTGGCCGCTCCAACGTCCTGGCATCGGTGACGGGTGCCAGGCAAGATTCCATTGGTGGCTCTATCCATCTGCCTTCTCGCATGGAGCATTTTCAACTCCCCCTGCAGTGTCGTCATGTCAAAACCTGATGGGGGTATCTTTCCAAGGTTAGGCCGGAGAGATGGAGACTACATGAACAAAGGTTGGAGACACTTATTTCTCAATCAATGCCTGCATGCGTTCAAGCCCAAGGGTGAGGACTTCCCACGGATCCTTCGCCCATGAAAACCTGATGTCGTTGACGTCTTGATTATTGAACCATTCCTTTTCAACACCACCATCTGGTTGCCCCCGAAGTTTGAGCTCTTCGCAATATGCTAAAGCAGCATTGTCATCAGTTGTGAACTTCTCCCAACGGGCGCGCCATTGACCTTAAGTCCCAGCTTGCCCCGCCAATGGGTTTCGTCTTTTGAGTTTTACCTTGAACTGGAAGCTTGTAAGAGGGGTGTCTTGACATCTGACACACAATTACAGAGGCATTACCTTTTTGTCAAAAAGGACAGTAAAACAAGATATTTTCCGCCTTCTTAAACCTAAGTTTACTATTAGTTTAAGAATTATTTAACCGGAATTACTTATAACTTAAGCCTTCAGCTTGCCGGAGTAATGACTAATTTCCTGAACTCAACAACACCGTGATCACCTTGAATAAGGATAGGCCCAGGTTTGCCTTCATCACTGTCGAGGGCTCCGCCCGTAATACCGGGGATGACTTGACGCTCTATAATGGCCTCACCATTTAATTCAATGGTCACCACCCTGCCTATCAAAGTGATTTTCAATGTCTGCCATTTCCCTGCCGGTCTGGAAGCATTGATGCGTGGGGACAAATGGCCATAAACTCCACCTATGCGATGACTGTTGATAATCATCCCGTAATTATCCTCGATCTGTACTTCATGTCTGCCTCGCAGGTAGATACCACTGTTGCTCTCCTCTGGGTAACGGAACTGAGCTTCCAGTTTGAAGTCCTCAAAAGTCTGTTCTGTGAGAATATCGTTACCGGGCTCGGCATTGATTAATAAGCCTTTTTTTACTACCCATCCATTTGGCAGATCGGTATGGCGCGGTTTCCACCCATCAAGGTTCTTCCCGTTGAAAAGCTTGATTTTCTTGCCCCATTTCAACCTGCCTTCGCGTTCAAGTGAGGGAGAGCGCTGGGCAATAAAATGTATCGTTTCACCGTCAGCATTCGACGTTTCCCCTCGCAAGGTATCTCCTTCGAGTTTCCCCTCGAACACAATCCTTGTGGTGCGCTTTTCCCATTGAGGAGGGAGGGTAAATCTGAACTCACCGGTTTTCGCATTGAAATCAATATTGCCTATGGGACGTGCGCTTCCAAATTGACCGACATAGGAACCTACGAGCGTACGGTACCCGGAAAGTTCAACCTCCATCCAGGAAGGATACTGCGCGTCGCCATCCGTCACCTTCCAATCCCAGCGCCCGGTAAGTGCGGGATCATCCATTTTCACAAAAGGATCATTTTCCTGTGCCCGCGCTGAGGAGATGCAAATAAAAACCAATGCAGCAATGGCATTGAAGCAACGAATTGAAAAAAAGAATTTCATGGATTCATACATACCTTGAGTTGGTTCAAAATTCTAGCGTAATTCAATGTCAGGGTTGGGAATGTTTTCCTTGTGCCAGTTCAGCATCCACAATCCCTGAACGGAAACACGTTCTGTATGCCCGTCCACAAATCCAACATTGATTCCATTGCCGTGCCTTTCCAGAGCGAACCTCCCCATGAATCTACCCTTGGAATGAGGAAAACTTCCATTCCCATATCCTTCACCTTTTAAATCGCCAGGCATCTGATCTCCTCCATCAGGCCAGGAACCTACCCAGACTGAATCTCCGTAAACAGGAACACCGGAAGATGCAGTAGAGAATTGGCTGTAATACTGGTCCGCCGGGAAATCATTGAGATAAACTCCCTCGCTATCCAGCCAGAGGTTCATCCCGTAGCTTCCTTCTGATTGCAGTGATCTCCAGGTTGTCGTCGCTGTCCCCCACCAACTTTCATTGGGTTGTGGGTTGGGTTTCGGGCGCTTGGTGGATGGGCAAACCAGGATTCTCATCACACCATCATCAAGCTCATGGGGATTGTCTTTGTAAGCGTCGGCTCCCATGTACGGAGCAATTTGATGAAACCAATATTCACCAACGGCATGTGCAACAGGAGGAACATGATCGTTGTAATCATCAGCATAAAACCGTGTCGCGAGGGACATCTGTCTTAAATTACTCATGCAAAGCGCACCCTTGGCTTTGGATTTGGCCTTGGACAAAGCAGGAAGAAGCATTCCAGCAAGAATCGCGATGATGGCGATGACAACAAGGAGCTCGATCAAGGTGAAACCTTGGATGCTTTCATCAGGTCTCTCGCGTGCACGTTGCGAATGTGGAATATTCATGACGCTTTTGAATGGTTGTGTTGGTAGTGAAAAAAACTGTAGCCGCACTTATTGATTTTACAATGTCATTTATCCAAATCTTGAGAGCATGACGCACAGGCTGCTCTCGCTTGCTTTTCCTTTGCATGTTGGCAAACAATGCAGCCAACCATGAACCGTAAAAACCGCGAGGGTTGCGGAGGGCGCTCAGTCGGTGGAATCGAATCCTGAAACCATCAATGAGTATTTTCACTGCCTCACTGCCCAAGCTTGATTCGAAATGAAGAATGCTGTATTTCTTATTCCAAACCAATAGGATTGTTTTAAATTGATTGAAAACACTACTCGATACCTTCGAAAAAACCACAGAGCGTGCATTTTTAATTGGCGCTCAATTCAAGGCACGCAACTCATGGGAAATCAAGGATTCGCTGTCTGAATTAAGTCAACTGGCAGAAACAGCAGGTGCTGAAATCGTTGGCCAGGGTTTTCAAAAACTCGACACCCTTCATCCCGGCACTTTCATCGGCAAAGGTAAAGCACACGAATTTGCCGAGCAGTGTCAAGTTGAGAATGTGGACACCATCATTTTCGATGATGAGTTGACTCCCGGCCAGGCCAGGAATCTTGAAAAAATCTTTGAATGTAAAATCCTGGATCGCACCTCACTCATTCTGGATATCTTCGCTGGAAGAGCCCAGACCCGTGAGGGTAAACTTCAAGTGGAGTTGGCTCAGTTGAAGTATTTGTTGCCACGATTGACCCGATTCTGGACTCACTTGACGCGCCAAAAAGGGGGAATAGGCATGCGGGGTGGTGATGGAGAATCTCAATTGGAGGTAGATCGAAGAAAGATTTCCGAGCGCATCGCCCGTCTACTGGAAGAACTGGATCTGGTTCGCAAGCAACGTGAAATTCAACGATCAGGACGTAAGAGGAATCTTTGGCCACTGGCTTCCATCGTGGGCTACACCAATGCCGGTAAATCCACCTTGTTGAACTCACTTACCGGAGCCGAGGTGGTTGCGGAGGATAAACTATTTGCCACTCTTGACCCGACCACACGCAGATTAAGATTGCCCACCAACCAAAATGTACTCATTTCTGACACGGTGGGTTTTATCCGCAAACTTCCTCACCGTCTTGTAGAAGCCTTCAAAGCGACACTGGAAGAGGTTGTCGAGGCGGACCTCCTCATTCATGTCACTGATCTAAGCCACCCTCAAGTGGATGAACAAATCAAAGCCGTTAACACTGTTTTAGAAGAAATTAAGGCACACGAAAAACCATGCATGATGGTGTTCAACAAAATTGATCAAGTCGAAAGTGCTGGCATCATCGAACACTACCTGGAAACGAATGGACCTGCTGTCGCCATTTCTGCGAAATCACAGCAGGGATTTGATTCCTTTCTGGCGGAATTAGGTACGCAGCTAAGACCCATCCGCCAGTTTCTCGAACTCAAAATCCCACAGGAAAAGACGCAGGTCATGGCGCGCCTGTACGAAGTAGGGCAGGTGGAAGATCGACGTTTTGAAGGCAATGATGCGTTTTTTAAAGTGCGTATTCCACCCCAGTGCCATCATGAATTTGAACCCTATCTGCTGAAGGATTTGGAAATTGCCTCGAACGACTGAAAGCAAACAAGGGGCAGGTACGGAGCCTTCGCCCATGTGTGTTCAGTCATCCCATCGCAAACTTGAGCCCGGACTCAAACTCTGCTCTGATTTTTAGGGTAACAGTCTTTTCAAAATCATTTGTTTTGTGATTACCCTATCGAGAGGTAGATGATTCGAGCGATTGAAATCGCTCAAAGGCATCGTCCCACTTCGATTGATCGACAGGTACGAATGTTTCTGTCGGAAATGAATTCGATATCACCTGCCGTGCATCTTCGATTGAATCAAGATGCCCCAGGGCAAGGGCTTGAATCAGGATATTTCCAGCGGCCGTAGCCTCAATGGGTCCTGTCACTACTTTTCGATTCAGGGCATTGGCTGTCCATTGATTCAATAAGCGGTTACGACTGCCACCACCCACGATGTGAAGGACATCCACTCTGTTTCCAGTCATGATTTCAATATCCTGCAGCGTATTTCTGTAAAGCAATGCAAGACTCTCCAAGGCACACCTCAACATGGCTCCCTTGGTTCCAGGAACTGTCTGACTGCTTTCACGGCAGAAGGCGGCGATTCGATCAGGCATCCCGCCCGGAGGGATGAAGCGAGAATCTGCCGGATGGATGAGTGACTTGAAGGGGGCTGCTTCACCTGCAAGTCGCGTCATCTCTTCATAATCAAGCGCGTCGCCCTGCCCTTCCCATTCTCGACGACATTCCTGAATCAACCACATCCCGATAATGTTCTTAAGCAAGCGAATGGAGCCACCGTATCCGATTTCGTTTGTGTAGTTCAGTTTCATGGAAAGGTCATTGATGATCGGTTCCGAAAGTTCCACTCCCATGAGCGACCAGGTGCCAGAACTGAGATAAGCCCAACGTTCATCGGCTGCAGGCACTGCCGCAACAGCTGCACCCGTATCGTGCGAACAACTGGCAACCACCTGCATGCGATTCAGACCATGCTGTTTGACCAGGTCATCCGACAAGAAACCGATAGGCGTGCCAGGATCCACGATTTCAGGAAGCTGCTCCTGTTGAAGACCAGCAGCTTCAATCAACTTTTTCGACCAATCTTTTTTAACGGGATGATAAAGCTGAAACGTACTGGCCATCGACAACTCCAAAACAGCACGACCACCCAACCAGTGGTTGAACGCATCTCCCACACCACCGAAACTCGCTGCTGCATTCAATCTATCGGACGTTTCAGCCCCCATTTGAAATAGCGCATTCAAAGGCATGAACTGTATACCACTTTCCATGAAAATACTTTCCCAGGGAAGACGCTTGAAAATATTCTTCACGCCCTCAGCAGTGCGCGGATCTCGATAATGGAAGGTAGGATTGATATGAGTCCCTTGCGAATCATAGAGGACGTAATCCACCCCCCACGAGTCACAGCTGATACTTTCAAAAGACTCCCCCAGAGCGCCTGCTTTTTTCAGACCTACACTGATTTCATCTTGTAACGAGCTGAGATCCCAGTGGAGTGAATCCCCACTCCTTACAGGTATGTTTTGAAACCGGTGAATTTCATCGAGAAACAACCTTCCATTCTCGAGGATTCCCCGGATCAATCTACCGCTTTCAGCGCCAAGATCACATGCAAGGTAACGACGGATGTTATTTTTCATTGATCAACTAATTGTTAAAAGGAGTGTTCTAAGTATTAAGTCGCTTCTGGCGCTCGTGCTCATCCGGTCGTGTGGCGATACGCTCCACATGCTTTTGCGTCAAAAAATTCGGTCCCCCCATGCCGGCCGCGCCGCTGAAGACGGCAGCTGCTTTATCTGCCATCAAAGTGCAGGCCATCACTGCGTCAGGAGTCGTCCCCATGGCAATGATGCCATGATTTTGAAGAAGGATCAGCTTTGGCAAGGAACCTTCTTGTTTGATGAATGCATTGACCCTGTCCCGTATTTCTCTGGCTAGGGGTAAGCCCGGATCGGTATAGGGCACAAAAACCGAAGCGGGTCCACAGAAGACGATCTCATCAGGAAACAAACGTCGTTCAGCAAAATCCCTGGCTCGAGGCGAACACAATATTTTATTGGCTTCCAATGAATGCGTATGGCCTACGTAATTCACTCCGGGAAGACACAGAAGCCATGCATGAAAGATCGTCTCGATACTTGGTTTCTTGCTTGAGGGATTCACCTTGACTGAATCAAGTAATGCCTTCAGCTGCTCATCCGTCAGAGCGCGATCTTCCAGAGCATTCAATAAGGGAGCCCGCCGACACAAAGTAACATCCTCTTCCCGGAGACGTTCCAAAACCGAACCGCTGGCCTTCACTGCAAGGTGTGCTTCATCGACCGCAACGGATGTATTTCCTTCCCCGAGAATACAAAGATTCCTGGATGCATCGCCAAGTGCACGGGACAGGGCCAATAATTCGGCAACTCTCGATGCCTGCGTTTCCTGATCGATAATCGATTGTTTTAAATCCGCCATAACTGAGACCCTATTCTGAAAAGACTTGCAACGAGATACAAGGCAATCTCACCGAATGAGAAAGCAATCAAAGCCGACCAATTTTCAGCGTGATAAGATCTTTGGCTCTTTTGCCGGATCAGAGTGGCAAAACTGGTTTAACCCGTATCTGACTTCGAAAAAAAGCTTTTCTCTTTTGGTAATTTCCTTACCGTGTGGCGCCCTATGGAAAAAACGGTAGTTCTGTTAAAACCTGATTGCGTTCAAAAGAAAATCATGGGTGAGGTTATCAAGCGATTTGAAGACCAGGGATTTCAAGTTATCGGATGCAAGATGATGCGTTTGGATGAAGCTATCCTTCGAGACCATTACTCACATTTGACTGAGTTTCCCTTCTTCTCCGAGATTTTGGGATTCATGCAAAGCTCCCCCATCCTGGCGATTGCTCTTGAAGGTGAAGCCATCATTCAAAAGGTGCGTGACTTGATCGGCCCTACCGATTCAACCGCAGCGGCGAAAGGCACGGTGCGAGGAGATCTCGGTGAGGATAAAATGCGTAATGTCGTCCATGCTTCAGATGCACCCGAGGCAGCCGAGGCAGAACTCAAAAGGTTCTTCGATGCCGGAGAGCTGATGGCGTAAGGCCAGAGTAGGATTTTTAAATGATCAAAGCCGCATTACCTTTTGGTGTGCGGCTTTTCTATGTCCATGATCAAGAGCCTTACGAGAGAAACAACTCTTGGGCAACGCAGAAAACTAAGGCTGTAGTTCAGGCTGCGGACCTTCCACTTGTGCAGTCGCTCTTAATTCACCCAGAGCTTTTTTGGGATCATAATCCTCATCGAGCCCCAATCGTGTTCGAAGCTGATTTGCCATTAGCTTGTTCAGGCCTTCTTCTGGATCCAGCAATCGTGCAAGCAATTCAATCTTCATTTCCTGAACAGTAGGAAGTTTGATGCGAGCGACCTGACTCTCATTGATCTCGTCGTAGTAACGCTTCCTCATCTTGCGTGCAAGCATTTCCCCCGCAATGGCCTTTTCTTCCTGCCCCATGGCAATGTCAATCAGTGACCTTTCGATGAAGCCCATGAGCATCCCTTTCAATCGATCCTGCGAAGTACTACCAAACTCCTCTTCCACTCTGGCAAAAACATACTCTTCCAAGGTGGAGTTGATGGAATCAGGATACATTTCGCGCACGTAATCATACCATTTTTCGGATTCCTGCATGCGATTGTGGGTGTAGAGAAAGTAAACAGCCGTCCGCAGAAAATTCTTATGTGCTGTCCCAATGTTCTGCAAATATTTCTCATCCTCTCCCATCATCTCTTCATAAGCACTATTGGTTTTTTCAGTGATATCAAGATTGGGACCAAACTCAAAAGCTTTTGAAAATTCACCTGGTGCTGAAGGATCTGCAACAGGAAACTCAATCATTCGGCCACGTAAAAAAGCCATTTGCATCCCCTGAAAAATTACACGCCTCAGCTGAATATAATCTTTTTCCCGTTCAGAGACTTTAAGCCCAAGAAAAGCCCAATACATGGCATGAGACTCCGGGAGGCGCCATTCAAAAGGACCATACTCCTTATCGACCTTTTGCATGATGGCTGGATCCATTTTATAGACATCGCGCATGACTTGAACCCGTTCCTTATCCTCAGGAGTCTGAGGATCCAGAAGCACTTCATAGTCAGGTTTACCCTCCATCAGTAATTGATCCCATGCAGCCGCCCACTCGGCTTTGTAGAGCATATTGGCATCATCCAGGTTGGCCCCCATTTTATGCTGAAAAAACCAGGCTAATTCCCGATAAATCATCGTTTCCTGAGGATTGTATTTCAATCCATGGTCACGCAGGAGCTCAATACCACGCTGTACCCACAACCAGCGATCTT
>NZFL01000014.1 GCA_002690655.1 Pedosphaera sp. | reverse complement strand
CCGAAAAGTTTGAGAGGTTTTCGGTCTTTGGTTTTCGTGTCTGAATCCATGCTTAATTTTAGCAAATACAACAGAATACAAAAGATACTTTTTACTGAAAAGAAACTGTCTGAGTGGTTAATAGTCCTTGGCAATAAGGCCCTTACCATGAGTTTTTATCCCAGCCTACCCAACCGCAGTCTTGCTCAAGATGGCCTACACACAAAAAAAAGAGGAGCAGAACACAAGAAAACCTATTTTCAATAAATTTGTGATATAGGCAAAAAAGAAAGGACAAGCTCGTACGATGGATTCATATGACATTATTTTCAAAACGATGCCTTGCATTGGCAAGAGAAGCCCCCTTTTGAATATCTGTAACGACTGGAAGTTGAAGGCACGGACTTATGGTTCATGAGTCTGAATGCACTTGATACTTGAAGAGCCAACTATTCAAACGATTGACCGTTTGCGGAGACAATCCTCCAGCCATGGGGTTTTCGAATCAATATGTAAGTAGCAATGCGATGTTCGGGGCCTATTGAAGTGCCATCTGAGTGCCGCCATTGAAAATCCATATCGACAACGGCCATGTCTTTACCGGAAGGCCTAATGTCGAGCCCCCAGATATGAAACCGATCAAAACCTTCTCCCTTTAGTTGTTTCAAAAAAGCTGAGAAGTCTTCCTCAAAGATATCGGGGTCGGTTGTGACCTTATGGTTGGTATTGTTGAAACCTTTACCCAGCACGGGCATCGCGTATATCTCTCGGGCTACATCAGTAGCGTTACCTTCATTAGCCAATCTGACGTAACGCTGCATGAAAGACGTTATTTCGCGAGTCACAGTAAAGCTCTCTTGTTTAGAGGTCTGACACCCAACGGTGGCCCACAACAAACAAATGCAAATTAATCGACTCAAAGGCATAAGCGGCAGTTTACAAGGGGTTCTTTTAATGAACAGAATTTTCATGTTGGTGATTCATTTACCAACAAGAGGTAGAGTTGTTTAGAAAGGAATGGTGGGCGAAGAGGGACTCGAACCCCCGACCTACTGAGTGTAAATCAGCTGCGCTAGCCACTGCGCCATTCGCCCATCCATATTTGGCTGCCATATGTTTGACAGGAGAAGGACCTTATTCACGAGTCGGTATGTATTTCAAGTGTCAAATCAGGGAAATTTTCGAAACCCTTATTCAGTGAGAACATAGTATACTTATTTCAGAGACATTGGTCATCTATACGGGCCGGAGGACGTCATTGGTGATCCAGTCTTGAATTGAGTCCTGTTTTGTGGATTTCTGTATACAGCGCATGCAGTTTGGATCGTTAAATCTCAAATCAAATTTGTTTCTTTCGCCATTGGCGGGGTACACCAACCTACCCTTCCGCTTAACTGCGCGCGAGATCGGTGGCCTGGATCTTGCCACCACTGACCTCGTGAATGCTCGGTCCTTAATCGAGCGGAATCGAAAAGCCCTTGAGCTGATCGAGACCAACGAAGCAGATACCCCGTTAGCCGTTCAGCTTTTTGGAGCCGTTCCTGAAGAGATGCGAGATGCGGCAGTCTGGTTGCAGGAGCAAGGAGTGGATTCAGTTGATATCAACATGGGATGCCCTGTTCGTAAAGTGGTCAAGGTGGGGGGAGGTTCGGCGATGATGACCGAACTGGATAAAACCGCTTATTTGGTCAGAACTATGGTGAATGCCTTGAAGATCCCTGTGACAGCCAAGATGCGACTTGGCTGGGATGATCAGAACTTGACGGCCCCTCGACTGGCGCAGGTATTGGAAGACGCGGGAGTGTCTGCAGTGTTCGTACATGGCCGCACACGAGAGCAAGGGTTCAGCGGAGTGGTTAATTTACCCGGAATTGCCAAGGTTGTTGAGGCTGTCAGAGATATTCCGGTGATTGGTAATGGCGATGTGACCACGCCTGAATCTGCCAAGCACATGTTCGAACGAACAGGTTGTCAGGGTGTTTCTATTGGACGTGGTGCCTTTTATCACCCATGGATTTTCAAGCATACCTTGGACTACCTGAAAACAGGAGTGCTGCCCGATGAACCTGCCTTTGAAGAACGCATTCAAGTCATGAGACGCCACCTGGATCTAATGGTCGAAGTGTTCGGCGAAAGCAAGGGCTGCATGATGTTCCGAAAAGTGGCCCCCTGGTACACTAAACGATTTGGCCCTGTGAACCAGTTTAACAAGCGTGTTGTCATGTTGGAGACGAGGGATGAATTTGAGTCGATCCTGACTGATTATCTGGACTGGCGAGAGCAATTCCTAGGGAATGATGGTCAGCTAAAACCACAATATCGACCTCAATCCATGCAGCCAAGTTTCATGGACGATCAGCCTGCTGTTGCAAAGAGAAAGCATATTCCAGTGCCCAAAGGGCCTGTGGAGGTATGGTAAGAGTTAAGGGTTTCTTTCATCTCGCTCGCTTACTTTGATTCAGGCATCTCAATATGCCATTTTTCAGCCCACGCTTTTAAAGAGCCAAGGATTTCCGGATGAAGTCGAATGCCATTTTCGAGCTGATCCTTTCGGCGTTTCCAGGCCATTTCGCCGGGTAACCTCACCGGTTCATCCGTGGCGATCGGCTCGGATGCCTGACTGGCATGGACCAGAAAATCTGATTCCCTTATAAAAGCTTCGGTTCCTCCGAACGCTGCCGGATCCATCAATTGAATATAAACGGAGGCACCCCATTTTTTAGGGCTTTCTGAGCGACCATGGCCTGTGAGTGCAGCTGTCATCATTTCCACCCACAACCCCAATGCAAATCCCTTATGTCCATAAGAGGCTCCGCCAACAGGGTAGATGGTGCCTGGGGGGCTTGTGAAAAGGGCACCCGGATCACTCGTCGCTTGTCCATCAGCATTCTGGATCCACTCTCCCGGCAAGGGATTGCCTTGTTTATGGGATCGCATGCATTGTCCGTTGCTTGTGATTGAAGTGCAGAAATCGAACAAAATGGGAGTTCCGGAAGTCGGAATGCCTACCGCAATGGGGTTAGGTGTGAGCAGTGGTGTCTTTCCCCCGAAAGGCGCCACTGTAGCAACTGATGGATCTGAACTCATCAATGTGATCATCCACCCTTGGGATGTCGCCAACGGAAGATAGGCCTGCAAGCACGCGATGTGGTGACTGTGCGTGATAGCCATCGTGACTACTCCATGCTCTTGCATGCGTGTTGCCGCCTTTTCGATGGCTGTTTTGACAAGCCATGGGCCAGGTAGAAAATGCCCTTCAATGACGATGTTATTGCCTGTATCCTTGATCACTGAGTAGTTTCCACTCAGCGCCATTTCTCCTGATTCCATGCTTTTCAAATATGGAATCAGCATTTGAAGGCCATGTGTGGTATGTCCCATCAGATCCCCTTCTATCAGAATATTGGCGACGTCTATTGCTTTTTCAGCCTCCATCCCAGCCTCAAGCATCAGTTTTGTTGCGAAGGAAATCAATTGAGTGCAATCATAGCGGGTGTCCATGGAGACAACCTTACAACATGAAAAAATGACCTCAAGTCTGGCTCCTTTTTTGTGAAAACCATGACTGTTGTTTATATCGGTCTTTCTCCACATGAGATATTCTTGGGACGCTGCTATTAAAAATCTATCGATTTTGGATTGGTCTCCACAAAAGTCGCTGCTAGGTTCCTGCGCATGGATCGATTTTCGAAGCCTGATGTCATACTGACGCATGAGAGTGACTTGGACGGATTGGTAGCGGGGTGCCTTTTAAAGCGTCTGGCGCAGCATTTGTTTGAAATAGAAATTCCGTTGGCTGCCTATCATCTTCCGCAATGGCAGAATCGCCAGATGACCGAAAGAGCAGCCTGGGTGTGTGATCTTTCCATGGATGCTCGAGTCGATCGCGATGACTGGATGATTGTGGACCATCATCCATCTGAGCACTCACCAAAGAGAGCGCAGTATGTTTTTTCAACCGAAAAATCCGCTGCTTTACTGTGCTATGAATTACTTGTGGCAAACGGGCTCGGGAATCCTGAACTGGAGCGGCTCGTTCATATGACAAACGTTGCCGACCTATTTCTCGAATCCGATCCGGAATTTCAACTGGCATGTGATTATGCTGAATTAGTTAAATCCTATCACTTTCATCCGTTGGTCAAACTGCTCGAAGGCAAACTAGAGACATTACTGGATCATCCTCTGCTCACGGTCATGAAGTCCAAGCGAGATATTGAAGACCCGATTGGTCTGGATTGGGCAAAGCGGCATCTGGAAGAACTGGCACCGGGGATTTCCGTAGTCGACTTGTCGATCGGCAACAACAACGTGATTATGAATCAGCTCCTCAAGGAGCCTGAGCTCTCGGATCACGTGTTGATTTCTGTCTCACGAAGAGCTCCATACCAATTCGGAGTCAGCTTGCGCAGTCGCAATGGGAAAGCGCGTGAAGTAGCTAGCAAACTTCAGGGGGGAGGCCACGCCAACGCGGCTGGAGCTACATTGCCTAAATCGGTGAAGTCGGTTACGACCGGGGTTGAATATATTCGGCAGCTACTCGCACCCCAAAATATTGCTGATTCAGAAGAAAACGGTCTGTCCGGCCTGGCATCAGCATTGGATAATTTGTAGCCGACTCAAACCTGGGACCTCACCATTGCCAAGAGAAACAAAAGAGGATTATTCTTCTTGGTCATTGACGTCGTCTTCCTTGGGGTCGCATGTCTTCTCCGGTATGTCAGGAGCAGTCATTACTGGGCGAGGTATATTTGAAAGGCGTTCACGAAGTAGGTTGGAGCGCATGATATCCCTTTCCTCCGGCGACTTGGCTTTAGCTTCTCTATATTGAATATGGGCTGGTTCGGTGACAATAAACAGCTCATCAATCACCGCCGCATCCACATCGGGAAAATATCCAAGATCCACGCCAAGTCTAACCAGTGAAAGCAGGTTTTTAGCTTCTTTGGATGAGATAATGTGGGCATTGATCAGGATACCGTATGCCCGTCCAACCTGATTGAATACCGTTTTAGGCTTGGTCTCCAGAAGTTTGGCCCGCGCGTTCTCCTCGTTTTCAATAATCTGCAGCACCACCTTGTTAAGGCGTTCGATAATTTGGATTTCAGATTCTCCGAGAGTCATTTGATTGGAGACTTGAAATACATTTCCCAGCGCTTCGGTGCCTTCTCCATAAAGCCCTCTAACCGCCAGACCAAGTTTGTTAACTGCCGTGATGGTTTGCTGCATGTGTTCAGCCATTACCAAACCAGGCAAATGTAGCATGGCGCTGACCCGAATGCCGGTGCCTAAGTTAGTTGGGCAGGCAGTCAGGTATCCAAAGTCACTTGAAAAGGCGATGGGCAGCTTGGATTCAAGCATGGTATCCATTTTATTCATGGATTTCCATGCTTCCTTGATCTGCAGTCCTGGTAGAATGGCCTGCATGCGCAAATGATCTTCCTCATTGATCATCACGCAAAAAGTTTCGTCCACGCTCAGGACAATCGCACTTCCCTGACTTTTCGAGGCAAGTTCCCTGCTGATCAGGTGTCGTTCAACCAGGATTTGCTTTTCCAGACGTTTCAGTTTGGAAAGTTCTTCTGAAAAACCTTCCTTCATCGACCTGAGTGATTCGATGACCGGTTTCATAGTTTGAAGGAGGTTCTGGCGCTCCGACTTGTTTGCGCGGCCAGGAAATGGGGAGTCCTGCAGATTGCGAGCAAGCCGTACCCTGCTCGATAACACAATTCTATCGAAAGGGCCGGGTCTTCGACAGACATCTCCGGTAGGGATCAGGAAGTCGTTGAGATTCATGATGTGCTTGCTGTCTCTGTTTCAACGCCTTGCAAAGTTTCTGCCAGCGCTTTCAGTGAATCCCTAATCACAGCAGCATCCTCGTAACGTTCTTCCCTGATGGCCTTTTTCAATTCCTTTTCCAGTTTCTTTGACTTGGCCTCCAGCTCGCGGGTGTTGCGATAGTTTTTTGGAGTTTTCCCTGTGTGCTTCAGGCCTTTGTGCATGGAACGAAGCATCTGATTCAATCCATCTTCAAAAGTTACATAACAGTCTGAGCAACCCAGTCGACCTGATTTTTTGAAATCAGCCTGAGAGTAACCGCAGGTTGGGCATTTGGATGGCTTTTGCTCACTGGATTTACCGGAAGCGGCTTCCGATTCAGCTGGCCCCAAGCCTACCAACAAATCGACCAAAGATATGCCAGGTTCATCGACGCCCTGATTTTGGGCGCATGATTCGCACATATCCATCTTTTTGATCTCACCTTCCAGCATCTGGGTCAGGTGGACCGTGGCTTTATTTTTATTGCAAACGTTACAAAGCATATATTTCAGACAAGATGTGGTAATTAGGCGCCTTACTTAAACTTCTTTAAAGTAAGGTGACTTATACCTGAATGCAATTCACCAATTTTTATTAATATCGGAAATTTCCAATCTTTCACATCAGCCGGTAGTTATATTGGCTCGCCTGAGACATGGGTCAGCGCATGATATTTTTCTTCGAGCTTTCGGGTCACATCGCCGGGTTTACCGCTACCAATGATTCGTTTGTCAATCATCACCACTGGCACAATTTCAGCTCCACTGCCGGTCAGAAAGCATTCCTCGGCAATAAAAAGATCATAACGTGTCAGATTTTTTTCCTCAACTTTGAACCCTGCCTCTCTGGCGAGATCAATCACGGTATTCCTTGTGATTCCATAAAGAGCTCCCGCGGCCAATGGTGGTGTGTATATGGTGCCTTTGTGCAGGATAAATATATTGTCTCCGGTACATTCAGCTACAAAGCCCTCACTGTTGAGCATGATAGCCTCCTCGCAGCCCGCGTTGCTCGCTTCTATCTTCGCAAGGATGTTGTTGAGATAGTTCAATGATTTAATGGCTGGATTAACTGCATTTACATAATTGCGGGATGTGGCTGCGGTGATAATTTCCATTCCATTTTCGTAGATTTCTCTGGGGTAAAGCTGAATGGTGTTGGCGATGATGATCACACCTGGTTTAGGGCATGAGTCGGGGCTTAATCCCAGTGACCCCGCTCCACGAGTTACAATCAGGCGAATATAACCATTTTCGATTTGATTTGCCCTGCATGTTTCGACCACTGCATCACACATTTCTTCCTGCGACATCGGGATTTCAAGTAAAATAGCCTTTGCAGAGTAAAACAGCCTTTCGATATGCTCCTGCAATTTGAAGACGCGCTTGTGGTATGCTCGAATGCCCTCAAAAACTCCGTCCCCATAGAGGAGTCCATGGTCAAAAACGGATATTTTTGCGTTCTCCTTATCGTAATACTCACCGTCGATATAGATCTTCATCTTTATATCGAAATTAAGCTGAAGAAAGACACTGATGACAAGCAATTCTTTGGAAAGATGTCGAACGTCTGCGGCGTGATTCAATCCGAATCAGGCAGGACCTCTATTTCCTTTTCCTTTCGAGTGAAGAGAGCCCCAAGAGTGAGGCCTACCACGCAAACTGAGAAGATCAGATTGTTGGGTGTTCTTGCGGTCCATGACTGGAAATCAGCCCATGGCCAGGGGAATTGGAAAAATGCGAAATTGAGCAGAAAGTAAGTCCAGGCTGTGAGGATCAGTATTGATTTGCAAAAAACATTTCCGTTGCTGAATAGACGTGGTCTTTCCGACCAGTAAAGGCTCACAAAAAAAGCGATTGTCATAGGAATAATCAGGCAGCATAGCCATCCTGCGGGCCAACTGAGCAATCTGGTATCGTAGACAAGGTTGTTCACGGTTTTCCCGGCAATCGGGAGTAATGTGACTGGAAGGCAAACCCACAAGGGCCATAACCTTCCCGCTCTTACCGCGATAAATGGTAGAAATCCCATGGTAATGGCCAGATCGGCAAATTGATCCAACGCGGAAAAAGAGACGAAACTCCAGCTGGCAAGCGCAAGCAAATAAATCACCAGTAATCCCCACTCCAATGGGGCATTGATTTCTGTGGTCTCCGGTTCGGCTTCAGGAGTCTTGATCAAATGACGGTTAGCCCAGAGTCCCAGAGCCAAAACGGCTCCAAAAATAACTCCAAAGGATGTTTCCATCATGTTCCACCAGTTGATGACCCGATCCATCCTCATTAGAAATCCATCCACAAACCATTCAGGATGCCATGCGTGAAATGCTTGGAGACTTTGTCCCAACGAAAACCCCAAACCACCTCCAATGAAACCCCAAATCCCCATTCGAAGTGCAAGTGCATCTCGTTTGATGATACCGGTGTAAACCCATGATCCAGCCAAGGCGAAAAGTAACCCTCCCCATTTCTCACGTCTCGGCTTCAGTTCCACACCCGGTTCCCAGTCCCAGTGGTCTGAAAAGTAAAACCGAGGTAGAGAGCTTTCTGCGGGTTGATAAGGTTCGTTCAATAAATAAATACCCAGAAACATCAAGAAGATCATGCCTCCGAACATCATGGCTAATTCACCCGCTGTGTAACGCTGCCCTCCCAGTGCTAAGCCGAGGGTCACCCCAGCAAATCCTATCCAGATGCCTCCTTTGATAAACAGTCCCAGCAAGCCCCAGCGCAAGGCTTCGGTGTTTCCCACCAGAGGTTCATCGTGGGTCAAGCCAACAGTCTGGCCGTAGGTCATGCAACCTCCAAATGAAATCGCGATGGTCACCCAGGCAATAGCGCGGGCACTGGAAAGGGTGTTGAATCTCGAGCAGAAAAGCATCACCAAGACACTTGCGACAAGCACTCCGGCGATCATAGCCCCGGTTTCATGCCCGTATTGACCACGGATGCCCCATCCCATGCCGCCTGCCATGGCTGTCAGCAGCATGGCTTTCGCCAATGGTACGGTTGCTTGTCCTGAGCACAGGGTTTTATTTGCCTTGTCAGTGATCATCACTATTGGGAGTGCGTTTTTATAATATCCAATACGCCCTTTGGCAAGCCGGCATCTCAAGGATGAGTTGGATTTAAAGCTTGAGTCTCCAATTACCTGCGGGCTCAAGGCAATTGATTACAGGTGGCATTTGGAATGGACAGCCTTGAAGTAAGCGCTCATGCCCGATCGGCCAGGTAAAAAACATTGTAAGCCAGTTGAGTGCTATCGCTGCGTAAAATCAAGCTGGTCTTTTGGCTGAGATCATGGAAGATATAAAAAAAATTCAATATGGGAACTGAATTCACAGAGGCGTTGAGCCGTACCAATTTCACCTCCTTTGACTGGGTGATTGTCGTCATCTATCTGTCCATTTCCGTTGTCATCGGTCTGTTTGTTAAAAAATACGTGCGTAACATGACGACGTATCTCGGGGCTGGCCGTGCCATCGGGACATGGTTGGGAGTAGCGACAATGACCGGTACTGAAATGGGGCTTATCACGGTCATGTATAACGCTCAGAAAGGGTTCAAGGAAGGATTTGCAACTTTCCATATTGCTCTCGCTGCCATGATTGTCACTTTCATCGTTGGTGTGACCGGATTCATTGTTTGCCGATTGAGGGAGATGGAAGTCTTGACCATTCCTGAATTTTACGAAAAACGATTCGATCGCAAAACGCGCATCCTGGGGGGGATCATGCTCACTCTGGGAGGCATACTGAACATGGGCTTGTTCCTCAAAGTAGGATCCATGTTCATTGTGGGTATCACCGGCATGTCGCAGGACAGTCGTGCTCTGCCTGCCGTCATGACGGTCCTTCTGGTTCTTGTGCTCATTTATACTGTGCTTGGTGGGATGATTTCGGTGGTCGTCACGGACTATATTCAGTTTGTGGTCCTATCGTTCGGAATGGTTGTTACAACTTTGATTTGCCTCAATAAAATGGGATGGGGGCAGATCATTGAAACCGTTCAAGCCTTGAAAGGGGTTTCCAGCATGGACCCATTGGCGGAGGGAGGTGGTTTTGGCGCCTCCTATGTCATGTGGATGTTTTTTACGGCTGGACTAGTGAGCTGTGCCATCTGGCCTACCGCCGTAGCCCGCGCATTGGCGATGGAAAGTCCTCAAGCGGTGAAGAGGCAATACATGTGGTCTTCGATTTCCTTCATGATTCGATTTCTAATTCCCAGTTTTTGGGGTATCTGTGCCTTTGTCTTCATCATGACCATGGCTCCTGATCTTAAGGCAATCTTTTTTCCTGCCGATTCCTCGGTTACGGAGGTGAATAATCTTTATGCCATGCCGATTTTTCTCGGTCGGATACTTCCTGCTGGGTTGATTGGAATTATTACTGCGGCCATGATTGCGGCATTCATGTCTACCCATGACAGCTATCTGCTTTGCTGGAGCTCGGTCATTACTCAGGATGTGATTGCTCCTATCATGGGGAAGGAATTTTCGACTGCCAATCGGATTAAATGGACCCGTATTCTTATCGTGGTCATAGGGCTTTACATCCTGTACTGGGGGCTTGTTTACGAGGGTAATGACGATATCTGGGATTACATGTCGGTGACGGGTGCCATTTATTTTACAGGCGCATTTTCATTATTGGTCGGCGGTCTCTACTGGAAAGGAGCCAGCTCAAGCGGCGCGTTCATGGCTTTGTTGAGCGGATTGACGGCTATTTTAGGTCTTGATCCTGTCCAACGGTTAGTGGGGCTCAAAGTGGTGGATCCGGAAACTGATGAAATTATTCGTCAGACGATGACAAGTGACCAAATCGGTTTATCCACTGTAGCTTTAACCGTGGTGGTATTTGTGCTTGGATCACTTATTTTTCCAGACAAACCTAAAACAGCCCAGGCTGCTGCCGTTTAACATTTGGCTTAAAGAACCTTTTTACAAGAAAGATCAACAATATGTGGCAAGCACTCTGGACCATTCTTTTTTTTCTCTCCATATCCATTTTCGCACTTATGTCCGTATGGGTAAGCATCGGTGGGTTTCGTGATCTCAAACGTCTGTTCCAACGTCTCAGCGAAGACATAACAAGCGACGACAGGGATTGAAGCAACAATCCTTGCGGAGTTCAGGCATAAGTCCGCGGGTCGACCAGGCGAATCATGAATCGCAATAGATGATTCTTCATCTCTGGCAATTCCCTCCATGCTGATGCTTATGTTCTGATTGCTTCGCTTCAGGGAAGCATCCTTCAGGGTGCATTCCAAAATGAAGATTGATCCATATACCTTGAAAATCTGGAGCTTTCGGGATTCTAAAGTCTTAAGACACCGATTGAACTTGATCTTTGGCTGAGAATCCAGATGGTGTGGCCAGCATGAGCGGTTTGGAGCATTGGGAAGATTGTTATCAGAAAAAGGATACTCCTTGGGACAAGGGGGAGCCGTCTCCAGGGTTGGTGGATTTTCTTCAAGGTCAGGACAGGCTTGATCTGGGTTCTGTATGTGTGCCAGGTTGCGGTATGGGGCACGATGCGCTGGCTTGGGCTGCGAAAGGTTTTCAAGTCACCGGGGTTGACCTTGCTCCCACTGCAGTGGAAGGTGCACGCGCCAATGCCAGTGAGCAACCGCATGCATGCTCTTTTGAATCTGCGAATTTCCTCGATGATTCTCCGAAGTTACCTTTTGATTGGGTCTTCGAACATACGTTCTATTGTGCCATCAAGCCTGAACGCCGCCCCGATTATCTGCAAGCCATGAAACGTTGGATCAAGCCAAGTGGATTCCTGCTGGCGGTTCATTATCTGATTCCAGGTGAAGACGGACCGCCTTTTGGCACGACGCGGGATGAGGTCTTCAACCGATTTTCAACCGATTTCGAATTAGTCAAAGAATGGGTGCCGCGGTCTTATCCGAATCGTAAGGGGTTGGAACGTATGTTTTGGTGGCAAAAACCAAATTAACAAACTATGTCCAAACGCAAAAAAAACGGTATCACGGCATTGGCCGATGAAATCATTGAGCAATGTGATGCCAGGCATCCCGCCGATCAGCTATTGAGGCAAGCCTTAAAGAACGAGAAGGAAATGCTTCCTCGTCACAAAGCGGCCGTGGTGGAGCGTGTTTACACATATTTTCGCTGGAAAGGTTGCTTGGATGCAGAACGGACATTAAATCGTCAGGTGCGCATGGCCCGTGAACTGGATGCGGATTTTTTATCCTACGCCGGGAAGATTAAGTCCGAAGTGCTTCGAAAGGTCGTGCCTGAATGGACCGCTGAAACAATGAAGGTAACCCGGGAATGGCTCTGCCAGATTCAACGGCCGGTCACGCTTTGGTTGCGTGCTCCAAAGGCATCTGGGAAGCGCGTAGAACTGGCCATGAAAAAGGAGCTTCAGCCTGCAGGCGAGGGGTGCTGGCGCAACACGTTCCGATATTTCGGTAAGGAAGATCTCTTTCAAATGTCCCATTTCCAGCACGGTCACTTTGAGATTCAGGATCTTGCATCCCAATTTGTTGGAAATTTCTGTCAGCCTGAACCGGGAGAAAACTGGTGGGACATGTGTGCGGGTGAGGGGGGCAAGACGGTTCATCTGGCTGATTTACTTCAGCAAAAAGGCTGTGTCTGGGCCACGGATCGAGCTGCCTGGCGATTACAGCGGTTGAAACGTCGTGCGGCTCGTGCCAAGATTTTCAATTATCAATCGGCACCCTGGGACGGGAAATCCAAGCCGCCGTTTCGCAAGCCATTTGACGGTATTTTATTGGATGCGCCTTGCAGTGGTTTGGGAACCTGGCAGAGGAATCCGAACGCGCGCTGGACCACCACCTTTGAGGATGTGAAAGAGTTGACGGAGCTTCAATTCAAGTTACTTGAGTCCGCCGTCGCACGCCTGAAACCCGGTGGGAAATTAGTGTATTCAGTCTGCACGCTGACCAAGCAGGAAACGACACGTGTCATGCGCCGTTTTGAAAAAGCCTTTCCAGAAATGGAGCCCTGGACCTGGGATGGCACCAAACCAGCAGTGCCCGAAGTATGTGAACTTGATTTCGGGAAGCCTGTTCATGGTTATACTGTTCAGCCTGATCAATGGAAGTCGAACGGAATGTTCGTTGCTCGGTGGCGCCGCAGGAAAAAGGCGTGAGCACTTGCAGACGTATTCTGTTCTGCCATTTCTGAATTTTAAAATATCCTTGGTCCCTCGGCAGAAAACGACATGATAAGGTCATGGTTACGGGTTTTTTTCAATCACCAGTGTGTAACGCTTTATTGCTGAAAAGTAAATGTATCCTCATTCTTCTACTGGTTCTTTTATTCATTCCTGTCAGTCCACGCGCAGCATCCAAACCTCACAAACCGATCCTGCATGGTCAACACTGGATTGCCATCACAGGAAAACCACTCGCGGCCAGTGCGGGGGCCCAGGTTTTTGCAAGGGGAGGAAATGCGGTTGATGCGGCTTGCGCCATGCTGGCGGCGACCTGTACCATGCACGACGCCTTGAGCTGGGGGGGAGAAACCCAGGCGCTGGTGTATCATCCGAAGCTAAAAAAAATCATTGGCATCAATGCGCTCGGAGTCGCTCCAACAGGAGCAACTGCAGATTTTTTTCTCAAGCGAGGTATGCGTTATCCGCCTGGAGAGGGCCCTCTTTCGGCCGTGACTCCCGGAACGCCGGGCGGGCTGATGTTAATGCTTGCAGAGTATGGCACGATGTCCCTGGAAGAGGTGTTGGAGCCTGCCATTCAAATGGCCGAAGGTTACCCTATGGAAGCGGGAACCTCTGAGTGGATCGAAACCTCCAAGGAATCCTTGAAAATGTGGCCTTATTCCAAAGCAGTCTTTCTTCCGCATCTGGGTGAACCATATGAGGCACCCAAACCGGGCGAGATTTTTCGTCAACCAGACCTTCATGCAACGCTCGAGAAGCTTGTCCTAGCAGAAAAGCGTGCGCTGGTCAGAGGCAAGTCGCGCAAAGAGTCCATCCTGGCTGCGAATGATCGGTTTTATCGAGGAGACATCGCTGAGGAATTTATTCGTG
The DNA here is from genome assembly GCA_002690655.1 of Pedosphaera sp. GTDB lineage: Bacteria > Verrucomicrobiota > Verrucomicrobiia > Limisphaerales > AAA164-E04 > AAA164-E04. The sequence continues at coordinate 171,545 of NZFL01000014.1, read as the reverse complement.
GATCCAGAGAGCAGGGTGGTTTGCACACGGCGGCTGATCTGGCCAATTGGAAGGCTCTCATCGAGGAACCTGTCTCCACTCGGTATCATGAAGTGGAAGTATTTAAACTCACCTCATGGGTTCAAGGGCCTTGTATGTTGCAGATCTTGAATATGCTGGAGCCATTGGATTTGCAAGCGATGGGTTTGAACAGTAGTCGATACATTCACACCTTGTATCAAGTCATGAATCTGGCGTTTGCGGATAGAGATTTTTACTATGGAGATCCTTATTTTGCCCCTGTTGAACCCCTTGAGGTATTGTTGTCCAAGGAATACGCTATGAATCGATTAAGAGGAATCAACCCATTTCAAAATGATCCTTTTGCTGCGCCTGGAGATCCCTTCGGCTTCCAGGGGAAACCACATCCATTTCAACGCGAATTGGATCGTTGGTTACGTCCACAACGTAGGCTGCAAAGAGGTGATTCGGCCGCCTATTGGGATCAGTATCATCGTGATTTTCGAGCTGGAACAACCACTATTCAGGCGGCCGACAAAAACGGTTGGATTGTTTCCATTACGCCCAGCGGTGGCTGGCTGCCGGCATGCATTGCGGGGAATACCGGGATTGGGATGAGTCAACGCATGCAGAGTTTCGTGCTGCTGCCAGAGGATGGTCCCTACAATGTGCTTGAACCAGGTAAACGTCCACGAGCGACGTTGACGCCTACGATCGCCTTGAAAAACGGGGAGCCATTCCTTGCTTTCGGTGTGCAGGGAGGGGATACCCAAGAACAGAACCTGGTGCAGTTTCTCATTAACATGATGGATTTTGGAATGAATGTTCAAGAAGCCAGCGAAGCACCGAACATGACCAGTTATCAGATGCGTGCATCTTTTGGTGAGCATGAATTCGAGCCTGGTAAACTCACGCTTCATAAGGAGGTTCCGCCATGGGTTAGGAATGAATTGGAGAAAATGGGCTATCGTCTCGATTTCGATGAACGCACTTCAGGGCCGATTACCGCAATTTATTTTGATCAACAACACGGTACCTTTTGGGGGGGAGCAAGTGACCATGGGGATGATTATGGCATCGCGTGGTGAATCGAGTGTGTTCGTTTTTATTATTTTCACGTCTGCTGTGCCTGGGGCGCTCAGGACACCAGCTCTTGTTGGATTTTCTTTTTCATTGTGGGTGGAAACATATGAGTCGGGGAACGATATTGATTACCGGAACCAGTAGAGGCATTGGTGCTTCTTTGCTGGATATTTGTCTTGGTCAAGGTTGGAATGTGATTGCATGTCAACGTAAGGTTAAAGGCGAGATTGGAACTTTAAGATCAAATTGTGACTCATCGTGTCACGAAATTGAATTGGATGTTTCAAGAGAAGACTTGGTGCAAAAAGCATTTCGATCTATTGCTCAATCTTTTTCTCGCATCGATGTATTGGTGAACAATGCAGGTGTGTTTCCCGAACCTACCGATACGCCGTTTGAATCACTCAAGCCTTCCTGGTTTCACGAAGCATTCTCAGTCAACCTCCTAGGAACTGCCATGGTGACTCAAGCCTGTTTGCCTTTTCTCAAAAAAAGTTCGAATGGACGTATTGTGAATATTTCCTCAGGTGCGTCATCGATCACCAAGCGCGAAGGTCGTCGTTACTGCTATGGGGCTTCCAAAGCCGCGCAGAACCATATGACTCGAGGGTTAGCCAATGAATTTTTTGATCAGAACCTGACGGTTGTTGCGCTGAGTCCAGGTTGGGTAAGTACTGATATGGGAGGCTCACAAGCGGATCTTGATTCAAAAGAAGTAGCCACTCAAATGGAAAAGACGATCCGCCAATTAACTCTCCAACAAAGCGGCCAATTTCTGGACCGGTTTGGTCAATCGGATACATACTTGTGGTAATCCGGTCTTTGCCATGGGATAAGTGTTCTCAAGATGGCTTCCCTGTTTTTTCGGGTTTGGTTATTGGGGCGCGTATCCCATTCCGCTCGCAAGAGAGGCCTGCTTGCCGGTTAGGATGTAATCACATGTCAGAGCGAGATTGCGGGCAAAGAATTTCAGTACGGTAATTCTTGAACATCTCCAACATTTCATACCAACCCGCTGCATAGTAAACTGTTCACGGATCCGCTCATTAATTATCGCATAGGGTTTTGCTTGTTTGTCATCTGGTGATGCAATTGGCCTCTTCAACCCTGATCAGTAACACGCGGCTTTTCTGTGAGTATCAAGTGCAATCGTTCGATGCGATGGTTATCTACTTCGAGCACTTTCAAGATATAATTCTCTTCTTCGACAACATCGCCAATTTCAGGGAATTCTCCCAGTTTGTGAGTCATCCATCCACTGACCGTATTGATGCCTTCTTCCTGAATATTTATCTCGATCAATTCCGACAGTTCATGCAGCGGGAGCAAGCCCATGATGTCATAGCTCCCTTCACTATGCCGTATGATCAGAGGTTGTTCCTGGTCGAATTCGTCTTGAATTTCACCAACCAGTTCTTCCAGGATATCCTCCAGAGTGATCATGCCAACGGTGGAACCATATTCATCAACCACCATGGCAAGATGAAGTCGATGTTTGAGGAACAATCTAAGAGCTCTTTCCAGTCGTGAAGTTTCCGAAAAGTGAAGGATCTTGCGCGTGATCTGCGTTAAATCCAGCCCGCTGTCAAGACGGTGGCGTAAGGAGTAGAGTTCCTTGAAATGAACCACACCAATGACCTTGTCGGGATCCGATTCATCGCAAAGCGGATATCTTGAATAACGCTCTTTTTCTGTAATCGTCAGGCATTCCTCAAGTGACATATCAGTCGAAAGTAAGATGATTTCCGTTCTTGGTTGCATGACTTCTCTGACCAATCGCTGGCGAAGTTCCATGGCATTGAAGACGATTTCCTTCTCTAGATTGGTGCCCCCCTGATGGTGGTGTGTATCAGAAATCAGCATTTGTAATTCCTCCTCCGAATGCAGAAGTTCATGCTCGGAAACAGGCTCGATGCCTACCCAGTGAAGCATCCTGTTTGAAGCCTTGTTGAGAGCCCAAATAAAAGGGTAGGAAATTTTGCAGAACAGCCAGAGTGGTTTGGCCACCCAGAGCGAAGTAGGGAGCGGTTTCTGGATGGCCATCAGTTTCGGGGCCTGTTCGCCTGCTGTTATATGAAGAAAAGTAATTGCGGAGAAACCAAAAAGAAACGCCATCATGTGTTGCACTTTTTCCGATTCGATCGCCATGGCGTGCATGACAGGTTCCAGTAATGCGGCAAACACGGGTTCTCCAACCCAGCCAAGGGCCAGACTGGCCAGAGTGATTCCAAGCTGGCAAGCGCTGAGAGAGGTGTCCAGATTATCGAGCACCTTACCCGTCATGATGGCTTGCGGATTCCCTTCGTTGATGAGGGGTTTTAACTGGGAATCACGGATTTTTACCAGTGCAAATTCAGCAGCAACAAAGAAGCCGTTGAGAATGACAAGGAAACCGACAAACGCGACTTGCAGTAAAATCCATATCAATTGGAATTGTTCCATGGCGGTCAGATGTTGACATCACCGAAGACGGTTTTGAGAATATCCCTGATATTGATCCAGCCGACTTCTTTCTGCTTCGCATTCAAGACCAATCCAACTCTCTGGCCGGCCTCCTGCATCTGGTGAAGTGCGTCATCGACACTCATTTGTGCTCGAAGATGCATCACGCCCGTGACGTGTTTCCTGGCGAGTTCATGGCGTTTGTCTTCCCAGTCATAGAGAAAGTGCTTGAGGTTAAGCACCCCCAGGAAAACTCTCTTTCCAGACTGTTTCTCAAAAACGGGCATGCGCAGAATGGATGTTTCCCTCGAGAGAGCAATGGCTTCTTCGATCGTGGCCTCTGCGCCGATGGAAACTACTTTCTGTAGTGGTAACATCACACTTGAAACGGTGCGATGTTGCAGGTCCATGACTCGGTCGATCATCGAGCGTTCCTCAGATGTTAGATTCTGTCCTGAGGAGCGCATGACACGTCGCATTTCTTCACGATTAGAAAACATTTCCCCGGTCAGCATTTCTCCACCACCGATTTTCAGCAGCAGGTCTGCGATGCCTGAGATGAGAAAGACAATCGGAGCCAGCATCCAGTGAAAGACTCGGTAAGGACGCACTGAAACAACGGTGAGTCGATTCGGGTATCTCCGGTAGATCATTTTCGGTAAAAGGTCACAAAAGGTGTAAATAATGAGCAGCATTATGATCAGCGACAGCGCGGATATCCATGGGTGGCCTGGAAGCATCTTTCTTAAAGCGATCAGCAGTGGTGCCACGATCAAAAAATTTGCCAGCGTGTTTCCCACAAGAATGGTCCATAGGAAATGTTCGGCTTCCTCCATGTAACGGAGCAGCGCTTTTGCATGTTTATCTCCTTGTTTGGCCTGACGCCTGATCCGAAGTTTGTTCATGGAATGCATGCCTGATTCCATCCCTGAAAAAAGGAATGACAATCCGAGGCCTGCGATGAATGCAAACAGCAGAGCGATTGTAATCATTGTTTGCCTCCTTCCCTGGAGACCCCTAATAATGTTCTTTGAACGATGAGTTCTTTCACTCTTCGTTCACCTACCACTTTGGCAGTCATGGTCAGGCCTCTGAACTGAATGGATTCTTCAGATTCAGGGACGTAACCAAGTTGCATGGTAAACAAGCCGCCCATGGTATCCACCTCGGCAATGTTGCCTAGTTGGGGGTAATAGGTGAGGAAATCTTCAATTTCCATCAAGCCGTTGATCCTCCATTTTCCAGGCGCAAGGGTTTCAATCTCGAATGCCGCAGGCTCATCCTCGTTGCGAATCTGTCCAAGGATTTCTTCCAGAATATCCTCCATCGTCACCACTCCTGCGATCCCCCCAAACTCATCGACAATCACTGCCATGCCGCGGTGTTGTCTCTGTAAACTCTTGAAAAGTTCGAGTAGATTCATGGATTCAGGCACCAAAGAAGGCAACTCTGTGAATTCAAAAAGATCACCCTTTGGATGCATGAGCAAGGATCGTGTGTCGAGAATTCCAATGATTTGATCAGGTGTTTCGTTGTAAAGTGGAAGGCGACGGTGACGGTGCTTCCGGGCTTCAATGACCATCGTCTCGATTGGTATGTCAAATGGGAGGCAGGCTACCTGACTGCGCGGCGTCATGACATCGGTAGCACTCTTTTGGTCGAGCTCGATAATCTCCAGAATGATTTCTTTTTCATCCTGATCCAAAGTTCCCTGCTGATAACCCATTTCAAGTAACTCTTCGTAGTCAGAATCCGTTGTTGGTGTGTTTGCTGAACGAAGTGATTTAGGGGTTAGTCTGCGAATGAGAGTGGCGTCCAGATTATTTGCCAGTCGATGGAGAGGATGCGTGACCAACTGTAGCGTGGTCAAAGGTCGGACCACACGAATAGCCCATTTTTCAGGCAGGCGAACAGCCAGGGCTTTGGGGACGACTTCGCAGCCCAGCAGGATGAGCATTGCCAGCAGTGGTAGCGTGGCTGAAGGAGTCCAAATTCCCTTAAATACCAGCCATAGTCCTGTTGCCCAGATTGCTGAGTTGAAGAACATGTTTCCAAAAACAATCGTGGCCAGCAGTTCTTGAGGTTTTTCGAGTATGCGAGTGATCCAGTCAGCCTCTGTCGGAGATTCCTCTTTCATTTGCTGCATCTCCCACTTGCCAAGTGAAAATAAGGAGGATTCCGCCAGAGCGAATAAAAAGCTCATCACAGAAAAAACAGTGATCAATAGAATTGCTATACCAGGAGTCAGCACGTGAGAACAGAATAAATTATATTTTGGGACGCTTACCCGGTTTGGTCAAAGGATCTTTGATGCATCTCCTTTTTCATAGCGGATGACCTGCTTTTTGACTGATTCAACCTGAGCGGTGAGTTGATAAATGGTTTCATACAGCCCTGATCGCACACCCTCATCAGAAAGTTTGCCTATGGCAGGCTGCAGCGTCATCATTTCATGAGCGATCCGATGGCATGCTTCCTTGATTGTTGCGACGGCATTTACCTCTTCCTGGGATAACTTTTGCATTTGTTAGCGCTATTTAACGCCATACAGGCCCATATATCAAAAAAATTAATCCGTTAAAAAGGAACCAGGGTTCTTTTGCCAAGGCTAACCGGCTTGCGTAAATGTTTAAAGGACGCAAGCAGCGTCTCCTTGTGCAGCAATGACAAGTAAAGCAAACATGCGCTCCTCAACAAGACGATCGTTTATTTGAGGGAGCTCTTCTGCTTGCAACTGCCGTGCTTTTTAAATGATTCGCAATTGGCTGTGATGCGTAAATTTTGAGACCTTAGCTCAAAGCCAAGTTTCTGGGTGATTTCATCTTCTATCTTTTCGATCTTCTTGCTCTCGAATTCGACGATACGATCACAATCTTCGCATATGATGTGGTGGTGATTTGGGTGTTCAGCGTAATTGGGATCGTAGTATTTGTAATCCTTGCCGAAATCCATCTCGTGTACCAGCCCACTTTCAGTAAGGAGCGGGAGGGTTCGGTAAACTGTGGCTCTTGAGATTGATGAGTCTTTGGCTTTCGACCATTCCAGCAGTTGGTCTGCTGTGAAATGTTCCTCCGTGCTGAAAACGACGTCGATAATAGTCATGCGTTGAGAGGTCAGTCGCATACCCTTGCCTTCAATGAATGCAAGAAACCTCTCTTTTGCTTGTTTACCTACTTTTGACGTCACTTGGGAATACTATAATCTGTCTCACCCCGGCGTCAATCGGTGAATCGGATCTGTATTCATTGGTAATCTGTAACTTACACGATTCAGTGCAAAAAATGCTCCCAAGCTTTTCCAAACCTGGCCTCAGAGCGCGATCAATTCAGGCATTGTTCTCAATAGTCGTTCGTTGCATTTTCAAACCATTGAAAATGTAACGTTAAAGCTATTATTTAAGTTGGGTAATGGCATTAAAAGGGATTAATCATTGACTTTAATGGGGCTCAAGTGTTGATTGTAGTTGTATTAAATGAGGCATTAAGCCTCGGTTCCTCGCTGCCCAGTAACAGCATTGCCATGCTGTTGCTGGGTTTTTTATAGTCCGGGTTTCATAACTTTCAGCAAGCAGGGCAGAACTCCTAGACCTGCCAGCATGCAAGTAGTCACTCCGATGGACATCAGATGTCCCAGACTGGCGATCCCTTGATGCTGTGCCAGCATCAAGCTCCCAAATCCGGCTATGGTTGTCAGTGCTGATACCATGACTGCCTTTCCTGTGCTTTTGGCAAAGATACTTGGGTGAGCGTCTTCGTGGTATCGATTCAATATATGAATACCATTGGTGACACCAATGCCTATGACCAGTGGAAGGGTCATGATATTGGCGGGATTAAATGGAATTCCCAATGAGCCCATCAATCCTAGAAGCCAAAACGTACCCATAAACACAGGCAACATGGTTAATAGGACGGCAGATAAAGACCGGAAATGAATCCAGACCATTACGATGATGCAGGTAAGTGCATACACAGCAGCTTCCTGGTAGCTCAATTTGAGCAGCTCGGTATATTCGTAAAGTTGAACCGGAGTCCCAGTAATGACTGGAGTATTGACGTCTTCGGGATCCAGCGTTCGAAGGTCCTTGAGAAACACTTTCTGATGCGCTCGTTCCCAGACATTGCTTTTTGGATACACTTGAACAAGAAATCTGCCGTCTGCCCCAATGAATCTGTTTTTCAATATATCTGGTAATTCAGAGACTTGGATTGGGGCCCGTGTGTTTTGATTGGCGATACTGCCAACCATTCCCTTCAGCTCGTCGAAGAGGCCCCGTTGAAATTGTGTAAGCCGAGCCTGGACGAATGTGCCCTCCATCGTCTGAATCTCTTTTTGTAGCTGCTGAATTGCTTGAAGCAGTGAGTTCAATTCCGGAGAAAAGGATTGCCCCCTCCCATTGGATTCAATGGACTGAATGGCCAACTTTGCGTAACTGGCAAGGAAGGTAAGTGATTGGTGAAAGGTGCCGATGTCCAGAAATTCTTCGTTTGGAGCCGGGAGCTGAATGGAATCAGTTGTTGAACGAATGGATTCGATTAAAGCCAACTTTTTCTGGTCGCTGGACGTCACATAGCTCGCCACCGAATCCACACTTGCGACAGATGTTAATTGACCTAGCTGAGTTTCGATTGCCCGTGCCTCCTTCAAAGAATTGGCAATAACAGCACCGAATAAAATCGACTTTTCCCCTGAGTGAATCAGTTTGTGTTCATAATTGACTGACTCCAGACCGTGCGACTGAAGATTGAGCAGATTATAATCAAAGTAAACTTTTGGAATTTGGCTCGCTGCCGCGATGGATAACCCAAGTGCCAACCCGATCACGGCCTTCGGGCGTGCGAGCCAGAAGCTTTCCAAGCGCGCTCGCTTGTCATCCTTGACTTCTTCAATTGCGAGATTCTGAGGGGGGTGTTTCCCCTTGAGTAGCATGGCAGGCAGCATGGTCATCATGGGAATCAATGAGAGGATCATTCCTCCACCCGTGATGATACCCATTTCTTGAATGCCTTTGAACTCAGTGATCCCCATGGAAATGAATGCCCCAGCCGTGGTGAAGCATCCGGTAAATATGCCAGCGCCAGTCAAGGTAAGTGCATTCCTCAGGCTAAGCTTACGAGGGTTACCATAACCGAGCTCTTCCTCATATCTCGTAATCAAGTGGACTCCGAAATCAATGGCAAGACCAATCAGCATGGGTACAAATGCAATTGTCAGAATGTTAAGGTGTCCCACAACGAGCGTGGTGAATCCCATGGTGTAGCCCAGAGAAATCAAAAGGCACAAAGTGGCTTTGACAGGGCGGCCTGTTTCCTGGTAGCCGAAGATAAAAATCAACACGACCAACAATAAGGAAATGAGCGCGGCTTTGGTGGTGTCTTTGCGGGATTGCTGCATCTCATCCAGTTCAAGCACTGATTTGCCTGTGATTCCGACATTCACCCCAGGTACAATCACCTGGGTCTCCTTGACCAAGGCCCGCAGTCGTCGCACTGCTGTTTTTTCAAGTTTGTCTGAAACGGGTTGGGCGGTGATCAGGAAAAGCCTGCCTTCATCAAATTGAACGTATTCTTTGGCGGCTTTTGCAGGGGGTATTGACAGGAGGCCGCCTACAGCTGGCGGGATCAACGGTTCTGACTGGTGCAAGCTATGACTCGCTTGACGCAATAATGAAGTCAGCAAGGAAAGTGAGTTTGTCAGTGGGCGTGTTCCCTCAACTGCCTTCTCTGGTGATGTTTGTTTTGCGGTTTGTCGGAATTGCCGGTTAATCGTCCGCACCAGTTCCGTCAGGTTGGTTGCCTGAGTAAATTGGTTGAGTAATGGGAGTGCTGATTTGAGTTTCTCATCCAGGGCTCTGAGATCCCCGGTCCGCTTTATTAATTGCAATGACTTGTCACCGAGTGTTTTGAAGTCACCCTTGAAGAAGACATCTCTGAAAAGATCGGGCTCCTGGTTCAGGCGGATACCAAGGCGCTCGATAAACTCTCTGTTTTTTTCGATGTCCTCACTTTCGACAATCGTTACCAGATCATTTTGATTCTGAAATGTCTTTTTATAATCAAGGAAATTACGGTGATAACGTTTTTCGGCGCCTACAAGATCACTTCGATTGGTGTTAAACTCAAGTTGAGTGACGGTGTAAAAAACGCAGAGGCCGAATAGTAAAATCTGTGGGTAAATAAACCCATTGGGATGCTCGTAGATCCAATCTGCCAAGCGTCCGAGCCATCGTTTCACCCATACATGCTTCATAAGGTCAACATAGCTCGAGTAAGTATTGCAAATCAGGGGTGACTTGTTTGATGGTCAGCATTTCTGCTGACTCTGCATGAATCTTTTTCAGTCTCCATTCGCAAACTCGGCATTGCTGTAAACGTCTTTAACATCATCATGATCCTCAAGGGTATCCATGAGTTTTTGGATGGATTCTACAGCATTGGCAGGTACGGGTGACAGTAGCTCTGGTAGAAAGGTGATCCCTGCAGTTTCCGTTGGGATATTGGCATCTTCAATTTGCTTCAGGACACCTTCAAAGGCATTGGGTTCTGTGATGATTTCATATCCCTCCAGCTCGGAGTTGAAATCCTCCGCTCCGGCTTCGAGTGCAATTTCCATGACTTTTTCTTCATCCGCCGAATCACGGGCGATCATGATTTGACCCTTGCGGTGGAAGAGACGTGTCACGGCACCTGCAGATGCGATGGTTCCCCCGTTTTTGCCGAGAATATGACGGATTTCGGCAGCTGTTCTGTTTTTGTTATCCGATGAAATCTCAGCCATTACAGCGACGCCATGGGGTCCATATATCTCGTATGTCAGATCCTGATAGCTGGCACCACTTCCTTCTCCTGTGGCTTTCTGAATGGCTCTTTGGACATTATCCAAAGGCATGTTGGCTTGCCTGGCTTTAAGGAGGACCATGCGCAGGCGGGGGTTGAGGTCAGGGTCGTCACTTGCTCCCTCTTTGACAGCGACAAAAATTTCTCGTGAAAGTTTGGAGAAAATCTTGGCGCGTTTCGCATCTGCCGGACCTTTGATGTGCTTAACTTTTGACCACTTATTATGACCTGCCATAGTATTTGTTCGGGTTTGATTATGATGAGGATCATGCCAAACATCTGCCTGTCATGGCAAACCTGGAGTGCGTTATTGTGCGATGAAAAGGTTGGCTGTTCTGAGCATTTGTTTCCGCCATAAAGCATTGTTTGCAAACTCATGGTTTTCACAAAAAAAGCGCCAGCACAGCTGACGCTCATTCGAGTTTGAATGTCCGGGAATCAATTTTTCGTAGCCGACCATTCCTGAGTTATTTTTCCACCATCCATTTCTGCAGTGATTTCCCCCTCAATACGCTCTCCCTCTAGGCTACCGGTAAATCGATAAATGGCCTCGCCTCCCTGAGGGCGATTTCTTCGAATTGTGAATTCGATATGATTCGCAAAGATCCCCCCATTGAGTAGCTCAAATTCGCGATCCTCCCCCATCGCAATATTACCGTAAACCCTTGCTCCGTTTTTCTTCAATTTCATACTGCTATCAACCTGGCCATTGGGGCCTCCGATTGAAAAAGTCCATGCACCGTTGATCCTGGCATTGGGAACATTGACTGGTGAATCGCCCAGCAGCGATGAAAGCTTGTTTTCAATTGCTTTCGCCCAGACGCCATAGCCGGGCGTGGAAAAATGCAGAAAATCAGGCATGATAGCTCTGGGGATCGTGCCATCCTTATCGATGAAACGATACCCGATATCCAAAAAGTGCACATGCTCGCCATCATGTAGCTTTCGAATCACTTGATTGACTTGCAGGATATTTCCCCGCTGATCATTGAACACCTCTCCGCGAGGAAACACTGCCAGTAACAAGACCTTTGTTTCGGGAAGCTTCCTTCTTAGTTTACTCACGATTGCTTTGATACCATCGACGATTTCACCTGCTGAATTCCGGTCATTCCCCGAATTGTTGGTACCTATCATAACGACTGCCACTTTTGGTTGGATACCTTCGATGTTTCCATTGTCCAAGCGCCATAGCACATGCTGAGTGCGGTCGCCTCCGATACCTAGATTTAAAGGTTTACGATGGCTGTAATATTTTTCCCAAACATCCTTACCCTGACCTTCCCAGCCTTGAGTAATCGAATCACCCACAAAAATAAGATCGATGTTTCCTTGGTTGGCTTTCACCTTCTGGTTGAATTGCTCGTGCCGCTTCATCCAGCCTCCCTCTCGTGTTGAGGGCTTGACCGCGGAATGATCCGGCGCAGCGGCCGCCACAACGCAAATACTGGTTGCGGACAGCAAAAATCCCCAGAGAGTCAATATACGGGTCATCATCTAAAAAACACTGCACCAACCCATCGTGCTAGGCAACCAGGAAATAATCAGCAGGCATTCATGTGAGAGAATCGTTGCATTGATCAGTTGCAACTGTTTGCTGAAGTTGAGGTGAGCATTTCTGAAGTTATTATTTGTTGAAACACCAACACTGCGCATAGACCCAGAGTCTGGGTTTTAAATTTCGGGTCAGCTTTTTCGACTTTTGGAAGCTGCTGTAGTGAGTCCAATCACTGCCCCAACAAGAGAGCTGTATTATTGGTTGGTGACTTTTATTGAGGTTTTAACTCGATTGAATGAGAACCACAAATTCCCCTTTTGATTTAATGGTGCTTCTTCTTGCCCATAATGCCGTTGCGGTACCTCTTACCCATTGCTCAAACTTTTTGGTTAGCTCGCGGGCCAGCACCACATTTCGCTCAGGCATAATGTCATTCAGCTCCTCCAGTAATTTTTCGATGCGGTGAGGGGATTCATAAAGGACCAGGGTGCCTTTTATATCAATGCATGCTTCTAATCTACGGCGGCGACGGGCACTTTTCCGGTCGAGGAAGCCGATGAAATGAAATTCATCTGTGGGTAAACCACATGCACTCAGAGCTGTGGTTATTGCACAAGCTCCGGGCAAAGGCTCGACTCGAAAGCCATGGGCAATGGCTTCAGAGATGATGCGTTGTCCGGGGTCGCTGATCCCAGGGGTGCCTGCGTCACTGACCAAAGCCAGTTGCTCGCCTTGCTTCAAGCGTTCCAGAATCTGGTCTTTCCGGGCTGCCTCATTAAATTTGTGGTAGCTCAGCATGGGTTTCTTGGATTCAAAATGCTTCAGTAATTGCCCCGTATGACGTGTGTCTTCTGCAAGGACGAGATCGCACTCTTTTAAAACCCTCAAAGCGCGCAGTGTGATATCCTCCAGATTCCCAATTGGAGTCGGAACGACATAAAGCGTCCCTTTTTCCATGCTCGGTTGAAAAGAGGCGTCATGCTTCTCGCAAGGTGTTGCTGATTCTGATGAATCTGAATCCAATGATCTCATGTATCTTCTGAACATAGTTCCAGATCAAGACGCTTGTGTCATGTTCAAAGGGTACATTTGGTCCGGCAAGGAACCTTTCCCAAGTGTTTTATGATCATTGTTCATGGGGGGCTTCTGTCGTCAGCCCCTTGGTCAACCCTACTGCGCCTGAGCTCTCTGGGCTCTCAGCCACACGCTGTTTGCCCGTTCTCACCAATCATGGCGGTTGATCATCTCTCAGGCTTTGCCTAAGATAGTAATACATGGTCGATCGAAAACATAAACAGTCAGCAAAAAAATCTAAGTCGGCCGCACTGTCGCCGCAAGCCGGTTTGCCTTTCTGGGTTTGGGCTGCTGGACTGACGGTTCTGGTGGGGCTCTTTGTTTATTTCAATGCAGGGAGAGGCGGCAGGGCCCTTTCCAAACAATCAGCTGGAGCTGGTGATTCGACACCAGATATCTCGATGGACCGTCTTCTGATACAGGATGAGGAAATTTACAAGCAATACGCAGGTTCGGCCAGTTGTCAGGAGTGTCATGCATCTGAATTTGAGCAATGGAAGCCATCCAACCATCGCATGGCCGAGCGTCCGTTGATGGCAGAGTTCGATGTGGAAGCATTCGATCCCGACCAGGGATTTGAAGTTGCCTCCATCAAATCCACGGCCAAGAAGGAGGCGGATACCCATATCATTGAAACACTTGGGGTGGGCGGTACGAATCAGGTGCATCGCCTGGAGCGGGTGATAGGGCACACACCATTGAGGCAATACCTCACCGACATAGGGAATGGCCGCTTGCAGGCGATGGATACCTCCTATGATCCGCATCATCATGAGTGGTTCAACGTTTATGGAGAAGAAGGCAGGCAGGCAGGCGAATGGGGGCATTGGACCGGGCGAGGTATGAACTGGAACAGCATGTGTGCGGGATGTCACAACACACGATTGCGAAAGAATTATGATCCAGAGACGGATCAGTACCATACTGCCATGGCTGAAATGTCTGTCGGTTGCGAATCGTGTCACGGCCCTCTGAAGGCCCATGTGCAGTATTACAAATCACCGGAAACATACGAGAAACCTCCCAAAGCCCCTCTGGGTGAAAGGGATGCAAGCCAAATTCTTGATACATGCGGTTCCTGTCATTCGAGACGGACCGAACTGACAGGTGATTTCGTCCCGGGTGAATCCTATCTTGATCATTACTCGCTGGTCATACCTGATGCATCCGATCTTTACTACGCAGACGGACAGGTGAGGGATGAAGATTACGTTTATACATCATTTCTCAGCAGTAAGATGCACCAATCTGGGGTTCATTGCCTTGATTGTCATAATCCGCATTCAAACGAAACGATTCTTCCCGGAAATGCCTTGTGCATGCGGTGTCATTCTGGCGGATATCCGAAATCCCCTGTAATCGATCCAGCCAAACACATGTTTCATCCATCGGATACTCCCGGGGGTAATTGTGTGGATTGTCACATGCCGCAGACCACCTACATGCAGCGCCACCCGAGGCGTGACCATGGCTTCACCATTCCAGATCCTTTGTTGACGAAGGAGCTGGGCATTCCCAATGCATGTAATCGTTGTCATGAAGATCAGACGACCGATTGGGCTATTACCAAGGTGGATGAGTGGTATGGCGAGCGCATGGAACGTCCCACGCGTGATCGGGCAAGGTGGATTGCCCAGGCTCGCTTGTCTACTGAAGGATCGCATAAGCCTCTGTTGAAGATGTTGAAAGACGAGCAAACACCGGATTTCTGGAAGGCTGTCTCGGCACGTCTGCTGGATTCATGGTGGTTTGAGCGAGATGTGATCCCATCAATGATTGGTGCATCGACGAGCACCAATGCCCTCCTGCGTAGTCAGGTTGTCATGGCCTTGGGACCTGCTGTTCGGGCAGGGAACACAGATGCTGCTCAGGCCTTGGTCGATCGTTTGGAGGATCCCGTGCGAAGTGTCAGGGTCAATGCGGCTTGGTCGCTTCGCAGTCATGTGGACCCAGCTTCGGTGACCGGTCAGGAATTGCAGCACTTTTTGAATCTTCATTTGGATCAGCCTTCTGGTCAAATGCAGAAGGGAGCCTGGCATCTGGGGCAGCAAGATGAGACTTCGGCTTTGAAGCATTATCGCAAGGCAGTCGAGTGGGATCCCAACTCCGCGCCTCTTCGCCACGAACTTGCGGTCGTGTTCAGCATGATCGGAGATCAGCAAAGTGCACTCAAAGAAATACAGGAAGCCTGCCGTCTCGATCCAACGGAAGGTGAATATTTCTATAAGCAAGGGCTGGCCTGGAACGAGCTGGGTAAGATTGGGAAAGTCATCGAGTCACTGAAAATGGCGGTGCAAGTTGATCCACGCCACTCCCGTGCGTGGTATAATCTTGGACTTGCCCAAAATGGGAAAGGCATGCGGGAGGATGCGTTGAGCAGTCTGATAAGGGGGGAATCAGCCAATCCGTTTGATCCACAGATCCCCTATGCCAGAGCAACTATTCTAATGGGAGAGGGGCGTCTTGAGGACGCCAAGAGGGCGGCTCAGCGTGCCCTGGAAATCCAGCCTGACTATGACGCAGCCAGAGAGCTATTGAAGAACGTGGGTGGATTTTGAATTGGGTCTTGAAATGCAGACGGTTATGGTGCGAAATGAACCGCAGTTAAAATTGAATTGATATGTTGCTTGGCGAAATCCTAACCAAAGATCAAATCATTCCGGAAATGAAGGCTACCACGCGCTGGGAAGCCATTGAGGAGTTGATTGATAACCTTGTTACTTGCAATAAAATACGACCGCAGGACAGGGAATCGATCGCCAATGTGGTGAAAAAGCGTGAAACCTCCATGAGCACTGGAATAGGTTTTGGCGTTGGGATCCCGCATGCATCCACGGATCTCATCTACGATGTCGTAGGCGCTTTTGGAAGGTCCAAATCAGGGATTAATTTTGATGCTCTGGATAACAAACCCGTGAATCTCGTGATGCTTTTTCTAGTTCCTCAAGGGCAATTTCAGAAGCATCTGCACACTTTGGCTAATATTGCTAAAACATTGCATAACAACGATTTCAGGCAATCGCTTGAGCAGGCTGTGAATGCTGAGGAGATGGAGCAAATCATCAGAAATAAATCAGCCTCCAAATCCTGATCACTTCTTTTCATTTCTTTTTTATCCAATCCGGTCATAGATGACCGACCCAATACTCATGGACGACACCGCATTTGTGCTCCCCAAGTTGATCGAAGCAGGGCTTCGCGAAGCAATTTTAAAGGTCTTTCCCGACGTCGATCCTGGCGTGATACAGCTCCAGGTCTGTGCTAACCCCAAGTTTGGTGATTATCAATGCACCTCTGTCATGGCTATTGCCAAGAAGAGGAAACTGAATCCCCGCGAACAGGCACAAAAGGTTCTTGGTGAGCTGGAATTATCCGATATTGCCGATGAAGTTCAGCTTGCCGGTCCGGGATTCATCAATATTCGACTGAAACCGGAAGCTATCAAACGAGCCTTGTCCAAGGCGGCTCAGCAAGGTGGGTATTTTATCCAGAAAACGGATTCACCACGAACTGCAGTCATTGACTTCAGTTCTCCAAACGTGGCCAAGCCGATGCATGTAGGGCACATACGATCGACCATTCTGGGAGATTGTCTGGCGCGTATTTTGACTTTGTTAGGGCATCAGGTAGTCACAGATAATCACATTGGCGATTGGGGTACCCAGTTCGGTAAATTGATTGTCGGTTGGAAGCAGCATCTCGACCGAGATGCTTTGATCAAGGATGCGCTTGGTGAATTGGAGCGACTTTACCGCAAGCTGAACACTGCCTGCGAGGAAGATGCCTCCGTTTTGGAATCTGCTCGTAAGGAATTAGTCAAACTTCAGCAGGGCGATGAGGAGAATCTTTCCATTTGGAATGAAATGCAGGAAGTGTCCCGTGTGCAGTTTGATAAAGTATATCAACGCCTTGGTATTCATTTCGATCATACCCTCGGGGAGAGTTTTTACAATGATCAGCTCAAGGTCGTAGTTGAAGATTTAACAGAGCAGGGTATTGCCACCGAAAGTCAGGGAGCCAAAGTCGTTTTCTTTGAAGATATCGATGGATTGAAAGACCATCCAGCCCTGATTCTTAAGAGTGATGGAGGCGCCAATTATACCACGACTGATCTGGCGACTATCCAATACAGGATGGAAACTTGGAATCCGGATGAAATCATTTACGTGACGGACGGACGTCAGCAGCTTCACTTCAAACAGTTGTTCGAAATATTCCGTCGATGGCAGCCCGATGCCAAGGTGGAACTTGTTCATACCTGGTTTGGTTCCATATTGGGCCCTGATGGTACACCCTTCAAAACAAGAGCGGGTGACACCATCAAATTGAATGATCTACTTGATGAAGCCGAGGAGCGCGCTTTCAAGGCGGTAACGGAGAAAAATCCAGATCTGGATTACGAAATAAGTCGTGAGATCGCAAGAATAGTTGGCATTGGTGCGGTGAAATACGCTGATTTATTGCCAAATCGCCAAACGGACTATGTCTTCGATTGGGACAAACTCTTGTCTTTGAGCGGTAACACTGCCCCTTATCTGCAATACGCATGCACTCGCATCAGAAGTATTTTTCGCAAAGCAGCACTCAATGAATCTGAGTTTCTGAAATCACTGGGATCTGATGCAGAGAACATCCTGGAGCTGGATTCTGAATTTGAGAAGAAATTGGTGAGGCACCTCCTCAATTTCGGTTTAGTGCTGGAATCCGTGCTGGAAGATCAGCGCCCCAATTATCTTTGCAATTACCTTTTCGAATTGGCCGGCCATTACACTTCATTCTACGAAAACTGTCCCGTACTCAAATCCGAGGGCTCCACACGAAACTCTCGATTGATCCTATGTTCCTTGACGAGGCAGGTTTTGGAGAGAGGTCTTTTTCTGTTAGGAATTGAAACACCCGAGAAAATGTAGAATACCTCATCCTGCCTTGGAGGTGCAAATTACATCGTGCCTTTTGCCTTATCTAAATCTGCCAAGTGCAGGCGACAGCTGTTTGTGGTTGCGCGAGTCAGCTCTTGTCAAATGGATCAACCTTCACCGAGTTTTCAAGTGACTTCCACAAGTGTTCAAATAGGTTTTGACGGTTGAGGATCTTGGTTGGGTTTGGCTTTTTCCTTGAAAAAACTTCAAATCCCTCTCCAACGGACGGTCCGTTCAATACACATATATCCGTGTTGCAGCTTGCCAGCTGTTGCAAGGCTTTTTCGTTTGTTTGCTTTGTAGAACCTTCAACCTCATATTTCCATCCTCCAATCAAGGCCTTGGGATACCAGTTTCGTAGTTCCGCCAAAATCTTGGGAGTCGGCACGAGTTCTGCCAAAAGGGTGCCACTGCGGGTTGAGATTTTGCCTGAATCGATTGCGTTCATTTCGCCTCGCTCTGAACGCTTCCAGATCTTGCCAAAGGTGAAATCACTGACTGCCGCGGCATGGAAAATGGCATCAGTATGATGTTTGGAGAGATCCCTGAGTTTCCCTGCAAGATCCTCCGTGGTCGTAAATGGAATTCGTGTGTCGGCATCAAATATCCCTTCATAAGTGGTGTAATGCCCTGTCAACAAGGTGACATAGAAACCTTTAGAACGCAGGAAGCCAGATAGCTGGGTTCCCAGCGATCCTGTTGAAAAATTGGTCAAACGCCTCACTTGATCCAATGATTCATAAGTTGGACCTGCAGTAATGACGCAATGTGGTTTCGTCAATTGATTCATAAGAAGCCTTCGAGCACTCAGCCATGTTCCAATGCGGGATAAACGGTCGGTCTTTCAGTTGATTTTTGTCTTGTCTTGCTTACTGTGCCGATTGTCTCTTGTTGTTGCGTCTATTGCAGCATAGAATCAGCAATATGGCAGTTGTTTATTAAAGGAATTTTATGGCATCGAACCCCATCTTTTCTGCATCGTTTCTCTCTCGCAATGTCCTCAGTGTGATTCTGGGGGGTGGCGCCGGCACTCGCTTGTACCCCTTGACCAAGGAGCGCAGCAAGCCGGCTGTTCCCTTGGGGGGGAAATATCGCTTGGTTGATGTGCCAATATCCAATTGCATCAATTCGGGGATGCAGCGCATTTATGTCATGACCCAGTTCCTTTCGGCTTCTTTGCACCGGCATATTTCTCAGTCCTACAAATTCGACCATTTTTCGCGGGGTTTTGTGGAAATTCTTGCTGCCGAGCAGACCCCGACGAGCACGTCATGGTACGAGGGGACAGCGGATGCGGTGCGCAAAAACCTCATTCATTTGACAAGTCAGCCCTTTGAATACCTGATCATTCTCAGCGGAGATCAGCTTTATCGCATGAATTACCTTGAGATGCTGGCTCATCACATCGAAAAAGGTGCTGACCTGACGGTTGCAACCATCCCGGTCGAAAAGGAATCTGTCCCCGGATTCGGTATCATGCAGATGAACGACTCCAATGAAATCACGCGTTTCGAAGAAAAACCTCAAGATCCATCTCTGCAGGAAGAGCTCAAATTACCCAAAGATTGGTATCCAAAACTCGATATCCATTCGGACAAGGAATTATGGCTGGCATCCATGGGGATTTACGTCTTCAATCGTCAAACAATCCTAGAACTGCTGGATAACGCGCATACAGATTTTGGTAAACACATTATTCCCGGTGCCATCAAAACGCATAAACTTTCGTCCTACGTATTTCAAGGCTACTGGGAAGACGTTGGAACCATCAAAGCCTTCTTTGATGCTAATCTTGATCTGACCTCCATGCTTCCCAAATTCAACTTTTTTGACATGGATTCCCCGGTCTTTACCCGGCCAAGGTTTCTGCCTGCAAGTAAAGTCAACGGTGGGGTCATTGAAAATACCTTGCTTTCCGATGGCTGTATTGTGCACAAGGCGCGACTGAAAGAATGCATGCTTGGCATCAGGAGTATTGTGGGTGCAGATACCGACATGCAGCGTGTCGTGATGATGGGAGCAGACTACTACGAATCACTGCAATCAATCGCCAAGCATCAGGAGGAGGGTGAACCATCGGTTGGCATCGGACCCCGCACTCGGGTTGTGAATGCCATTATTGATAAAAATGCGCGTATAGGCAGTGATTGTGTGATTTCACCTGATGGCAAACCGAATGAAATGGATAGTGAACTTTTCCACGTCAGGGATGGTATCATCGTGATCCCTAAGAACACGGTCATTCCCAACGGTACAGTGATTTGACTTTCCATCCAATTCTTACAAGTAAATAGGCCAATCCGTATGGGAAACGAAATGCCAGAGATTTCCAGACTGACTAATGATGACCTTCATTTATTCAATGAAGGAAGTCATTTTCATCTTTATGACAAACTCGGAAGTCACCCCATGGAGCGCGATGGTGAGCAAGGGGTTTATTTTGCAGTCTGGGCTCCCAATGCCGAATGCGTCTATTTGATGGGCGATTTCAATCACTGGTCAAAATCAGAATGCCTGCTATCTCCCAAGGGAGAATCAGGCATTTGGGAGGTTTTTGTCCCAGGTATCAAATCAGGTGTCTGCTATAAATACCATATCCGTTCCAAGTGGAACCATTTTGAAGTCGATAAGGCGGATCCATTTGCCAATCGATATGAAATCCCCCCCAAAACAGGGTCTGTCGTTCACGCTTCCGAATACGAGTGGAATGATTCGGAGTGGATGGAGAATCGTGATTCCAAGTTTGACCACAAAGCGCCGGTCAGCGTTTATGAAGTCCATCTCGGTTCATGGAAGAGGGATCCATCAGATCCTGAAAGGCATTTATCTTTTCGCGAATTAGCCCCCATGCTGGTGGATTATGTGAAGGAAACAGGATTTACTCATGTGGAATTTCTTCCTGTGATGGAGCATCCTTTTTACCCTTCATGGGGCTATCAGCTCACTGGTTTTTTTGCGCCGTCAAGCCGCTATGGATCTCCGGATGATTTTGCCTACCTAGTGGATTTACTGCATCAAAATGACATTGGCGTGATCCTTGATTGGGTGCCTTCTCATTTCCCGAATGATGAGCATGGCCTTGCCTATTTTGATGGCACTCATCTCTTCGAACATTCGGATCCCAAACAAGGCTATCATCCTGATTGGAAAAGCCACATTTTTAATTACGGTCGTCACGAGGTGAAAAGTTTTCTGATCAGCAGTGCCTTTTATTGGTTGGATCAGTTTCATGTGGATGGTTTACGTGTCGATGCCGTGGCCTCCATGTTGTATTTGGATTATTCGCGTTCTGAAGGTGAGTGGATACCCAACGAGCATGGGGGTAACGAAAACCTCGAAGCCATTTCATTTTTGAAACGACTCAACGAAGAGGTCTACAAGCATTTTCCCGGTGTTCAGATGATTGCTGAAGAATCGACCGCCTGGCCCATGGTTTCACGGCCTCTTTATCTGGGAGGCTTGGGATTCGGTTACAAATGGGACATGGGTTGGATGCATGATTCATTGAGTTATGTCAGCAGGGATACAATCTATCGTAAATTCCATCACCACCAATTGACGTTCAGGGGCTTATATGCGTTTTCCGAAAACTACATGTTGCCGCTGTCACATGACGAGGTTGTGCATGGCAAAGGCTCTCTTGTCGAAAAAATGCCTGGTGATAACTGGCAGAAGTTCGCCAATCTCAGGTTATTGTTTGCAAATATGTTTGCCCAGCCAGCGAAGAAACTGATCTTCATGGGAGGAGAAATAGCTCAATGGCGTGAATGGAACCATGATGCCAGTTTAGATTGGCATTTACTCGATCACGAGCTTCACCGTGGGATGAAACAATGGGTGAGAGATCTAAACCATACTTATCGCCGCGAGAAAGCCCTTCATGTCGGCGATTGCCATTCGGACGGCTTCATGTGGGTGGATTGTGATAACGCAGATGAAAGTATCATCAGCTGGGAGCGTATAGACCCCGAAACGGGTGAGACCATCGTTGCTATCTTTAACTACACGCCTATTGTCAGGGAAACCTATCGTGTCGGGGTCAAGCAAAGTGGTTACTGGAAAGAAATCCTAAACAGCGATGCTCCTGCTTACGGGGGGGGAGGCATAGGAAATCTGGGCGGGTCGCATACCGATGAATTCGGCTGGCACTGGAGGCCCCACTGCCTTACCATCGCACTTCCTCCGCTTGCGGCCGTGTTCTTCAAATTTGAGGGAGATAAAGAGCCGTAAATTGCATGACGAAATCATTGATCAGCTACGCTCTCATGCCTCTGGTATTTTTTTAAATCGACCATGAAACTACAGGCTAATGTGCCACACATGAATGCACAGAACCGATACAGACAATAAAGCCTATCGGGTTTAAAATACACCGATATATCGACCCTCTCTGTGACTCAAACTCAAGACTTCTTTGTTCAGGGTTTTACAGTAATTCGCTGCCAGCTGATTCCTTGTGATTTGGCATATTTTTCAAAAGCCCTTTCATTCTGCATGATGACCGCTCGAACAACACTCGAATCGTCTGCATGGCCCAAGTCCACAATGGAGTCAGGGATAATATCTACTTGCTTGTGTGCGTAGGTGAGGGCAAAAACTGCTTCGGCCATGGCGAAATAAGGAAGCTCCTTGTATACTCCCTCATAACAATCTTCAACCGCATCAGCCAGAAACTCCAGTTGATCGACCAGATGCGGATATTTGGGTGCATCAATCTGGGTGAATTCAGCTTTCCAAACGGGTAGTTTCCGAATGACTTTTTCCACCACTGCGGGTGTAATCAGTGAAGCACCATTGTTTACGAAACGGACGAACTCTGCCATGAATCCAATATAACGTTAGGACGTCTGCAAAGTAAATGGGATTTTCACTCGCTGGTTAACTTCGTAATCCGAGACTTGATGCGTTCAATTGCCCATTCAGCATGTTCTGCAATGAGAGGTTCAGGATCCATGCATGCCTGCTCAAGTGACGGAATTGCCTCTCTTGTCCCTGTGTTACCCAGAGCAACACATACATTGCGGAGGAACCCCTTTCGCTTGCTTCGCAAGATGGGAGTTCCTGCAAAAGTTGATTTGAATGTTTGATGATCCATTCCCAGCAGGTGAATCAAATCAGGAGTCTCCAGATCGTTTTTTCGAAATCGCTTCATCAGGGCGCCTTCTTTGGCGAATCGATTCCAGGGGCAAACCTCCAGGCAATCATCGCAGCCGAATATACGATTGCCGATAGCCGGGCGCAGTGCCTCGGGGATGGAGCCCTTCAACTCGATGGTGAGGTAAGAGATACATTTTCGTGCATCCAGTTTGAATGGGGCTTCAATGGCGTCCGTTGGACAGGCCTGCAGGCATCGTGTACAAGTGCCGCACCGGTTACGCTCTGGCTCATCGGGTTCCAGACTTAGCGTTGTCAGGATTTCAGCAATAAAAAACCAGTTACCAAGTGAGCGGTTGATCAGGTTGGTGTGTTTACCGACGAATCCCAAGCCTGCTCGCTGAGCCAGGTCACGCTCCATGATGGGACCTGTGTCCAGGTAAGCGAGGTGTCGGTGATCCTTGTCATTCAGGCGGGTCAGTTGGTTGCACAAATCCTCAAGAGGCTTCTTGAGCGCATCGTGGTAATCTTCGTGTCGGGCATAGCGAGCGATTAATCCCCTGGAGGGTGAGCTCTCCTTGTTTTCCAAGGATTGGTTTGATGGTTTCGGAATCTGATATGAGATTGCCAAGCTGATGACGGATTTGATGCCAGGCAACACCTTGTCCATGTCTCCTTTTTTTTCGGAATGCCTTCGCAGGTACTCCATCCTGCCGTGCTTTTCATTGTTAATCCAATCAACATAGTTTGGGTACGTATCCGGACTTTCTGCTCCCGTAAAGCCGCATGCATCGAACCCCAACTTGAGGGCAATTTTGCGAATCTGTTCTTTTGATGGAATCACGGCATGACTGACCGACCATTTATCGGCCAATTCTCAGAATGTTAAGACAGAGGGGTAGGGTGGTTTTGTTTTCCCGATTGTTGTTGCGCTTGGCGAAATTGTCG
The DNA here is from genome assembly GCA_002690655.1 of Pedosphaera sp. Lineage (GTDB taxonomy): Bacteria > Verrucomicrobiota > Verrucomicrobiia > Limisphaerales > AAA164-E04 > AAA164-E04. The sequence goes on along the minus strand of NZFL01000014.1, from coordinate 147,651 downwards.
AATGATGATCTGGCTGATTTGTCTCATGGGGCGTGTATCTGTGTTAATCATCAGATCCGCAGTACGATAAGCGGATTTGCGCTTTTCCAGCATGGTTCGGATGGTTTCAAGTGGATCATCCGTCTGAAGCAATGGGCGATTCGATTGGCGTTTGATGCGATTGAAAATGGTTTCAGGTTTTGCCCATAAACATACAACAAATGCATTTTTCTTGAGTTGAAGCATATTATCCTCAAATGCAACCAACCCGCCTCCAGTGGATATGACACACTGCTTCCAGTCCAGCATTTCTGCGATCAGCTTCTTCTCCAATTCACGGAAATAGGATTCTCCATGCGAATCAAAGATCTCTGAAATGGTGGTTTTGTTCCTCTCTTCGATGATCTCATCCGTATCCTTGAACTGGAAACTCAGGTAATCGGCAAGATGACGTCCCACCGTGGATTTGCCCACTCCCATGAAACCAGTCAGTGCCAGATTATTAATGTTGCGCTCGAGAAACACTTAATTTGGTTACCCTAGTTTGGTGCAGGAACCAAGATGTAAATTAAGTCATTCTGCCGGGAGTAAAGGATTTTTAAGGCTAGAGTGTAAAAGGGTGAAGAGTGACCGAGTTAAGCTTCATGTGCACCCCACCTGAAGCATGGTTGAACCCGATCACTCTTGTGCCTGATAACGGTGAGTGGATCACCTTATATAAAGGTAAGGTGTTTTAAATTGTTGGTCAACAATAAATTAAAAATTAAAAAATATTAAAAATGTGTAATTAANTTTCGCTATTATGGGGTAAATGTCGTGAATTTTTATTAGATGTCGTGTTTTAAGCATAATGATTTCGTCTGCTTCATGGGACTGAAATAAAGGGTTTATCACAAGATTGCGAATTTAGGTTGATTGTTGTTTTTTTTAGCGACTCGATTGCTTTTTCGATCTAAAAGCCACGCGTCAGCTCCCGAACCACCCACAAGAACTCTTGACCCTTGCAGCAATTTATGCGGGACTTATGCAAACCCCATCTGTAGTAACTATGATACCCTTACTAGCACAAGCAAGCGCAGAGGCTTCCATTTCAATGTGGCCATTTGCAATTTTGTCCATTTGCGTGGTCTTCATCGTCGTCGCCATTACCATGCTGCGAGTTCACGCATTTCTAGCATTGATCCTTGCGGCTATCCTTGCAGGAATTTTGACTGGCGATTTACCTAATCTGAACGACTTGAACAAGGGGCTTTTTGATTCCAGAGTGGCACTGGATATGACAGATCTTAAAGGGAATAACCTGATAAAATCCGTCAAGTGGTCGCTCAAAGGCTTTGGAAACACTGCCGGCGGGATTGGATTGGTCATCGCGCTGGCTGCCATCATCGGAACGTGTCTCATGGGAAGCGGGGCTGCAGATCGAATTGTCAGATCCCTGCTCAAGGTGTGCGGAGAAAAACGAGCTGGAATAGTGCTGCTCATGAGTGGGTTTCTCCTGTCGATCCCCGTATTTTTTGATACGGTATTTTTTCTGCTTATACCGCTTGCGCGTGCCTTGAGCCTTCGCACGGGCAAGAGCTACACGATGTATGTCATTGCCATGGCAGGTGCGGGAGCCATTACCCATTCCATGGTGCCACCTACGCCTGGACCGCTGATGATCGCGAATACACTGAAAATAGATCTTGGGGTTGCCATCATGGCAGGGTTGGCAGCCAGCATACTCCCAGCATGGTTGGTGCTCGTGATGGCCAAGAGGTTTGATGATAAACTGAATATTCCCATGCGCAATGTACCTGGCACCTCAGCTCAAGATTTAAAATCCATTGTCGATAAAAAAGACAGTGAACTGCCGGGATTGTTTGTGTCATCCATTCCAGTTGCATTTCCAGTTGTTGCAATTTCTTTGGTGTCCGTGCTGGACATGCTGGGTAAGGATCAAGGTAAATTATACCCATACCTTCAGTTTTTCGGGCATTCCAATATTGCCATGCTGATTGCTGCCGCTTTTGCTGTCGCAACTTACGCTGCTCAGCTCATCAAAAACAATCCGTCCCTCAGAGGGAATCTCTCAAAGACCTTGAGTGAAAAATTGGATGCTCCTCTGCACATGGCTGGCGTCATCATTCTGATCACAGGTGCGGGTGGTGCATTTGGCGGGATGATCCGTCTGGCTGGAGTTGGAGAAACCATTCAGGCACTTGCCGACAAATTCAACATTTCCTATATCCTGCTCGCCTGGCTGGCCACAGCAGTCGTACGCATTGCTCAAGGCTCTGCGACAGTTGCCATGATCACCGGTGTGGGGTTGATGGCAGCAGTCATAGGAGATGGGGCGGGCCTGACTTATCACCCCTTGTATATCTTCCTTGCCGTAGGGTTTGGAAGTATCACTCTTTCTTGGATGAATGACAGTGGATTCTGGGTTGTGCAGCGTCTCAGCGGCTTTACCGAAAAGGAAACACTCCGCACATGGAGCGTGCTTTTGACTGCGATTTCGCTGTTAGGTTTGGTGGAGATTCTGGTGTTCTCCCGGATTCTTCCATTTGCCGGTTAGTTCTGCAGGTCAACCAAGTCAATGGTGGCGCCGAAGGATTCTGAATAATTCCCATGCTCATTGATGCACATCTACATCTTCAGGATGTTCGGCTTGATGGAGTTCGTCCGCAGATGGCGAAGCTCATTGAATCTGAAAATATCCGTCAATTGGTCGTCAATGGCACGAGGGAAGGGGATTGGGGGAAGGTAATTGATTGTGCAGATTCGTTCTCACAAGTGGTACCTTCCTTCGGATTGCATCCCTGGTGGTTGAACGAACGTTCCTCGAATTGGTTACATCATCTCGAGGAACATTTAACGACTTTTCCAGCGGCTGTGGGTGAAATTGGTCTTGATCGCTGGTTTCGCAAGGACAATATCGAGGAGCAGGAAGAGGTGTTCCTTCTGCAATGGGAGTTGGCCAACCGCCTGGGTTTGCCTGTCAGTGTGCATTGTTTGAAAGCCTGGGGGCGGCTTCTGGATCTGGTGAGACGNGTNCCTCATGTGGGGCCGGGTTTTCTTTTGCATTCATACAGCGGTCCGGTTGAAATGATTCAGGAATGGGTTGCGATGGGGGCCCGGTTTTCAATTTCCGGTTATTTTGCACATCCGAGAAAAGCGTCCAGAAAGAAAGTTTTTGAGCAAATTCCATTTGACCGCTTACTCATCGAAACGGACGCGCCGGATATGCATCTTCCTGAACTTTTGCAAACACATCATGGAGGGGTGGATCACAAAAATGCGCCTGTCAATCATCCCGGTAATCTGCGTTCTGTCTACCGCTTTGTTTCAGGTTGGCTGGGGTGTCCTATGGATGAACTGGAAGCTCAAACTGAATCCAATTATGACCGTATGTTTCATGGAGCCTCGGGAGCAGCTTGAACATCGAGGGTGAACTCATGATCCATCGACAGTTCTCGGACTATCCAAATTGAAATACGCATGCTGTTCCAGCCGATATCAAGGGCCCATCAGGAACCATCCAAATGAATCTCGCTCAGTGCGCTGCGGGCTCTTACTTTGGTTTTCTCCTTATCTACTGCCTTTTGCCTGCTCAGCATGAGGTGCGTTTGACACGGACTGTCTCATCGTCAGGCAACTCTCGCTACTCATGGCAGACGACCTGATTTAACTTTTTCCGGAAGCCTTTTCGAGGGCCTCGAGGACGATGCCGGGTGTGAGTAATTCGGGAAGGAGGATCGGGGGCTCTGCGCCGGGGGCATAGACCAGCACCAGAGGCACCCCGCTGCGCCCAAACTTCTGGAGTTGTGCCGTGATCCTTGAATCGTAAAAGGTGTAGTCGCCTTTGAAAGTGACCCCGCTGATGCTCTTGAGTTTTTGGTGTACTTTATCGATTTCGATACTGGTTTTTTTGTTGATCTGGCAGTTAGCACACCATTTAGCAGTGAAATCTACGAGGACGACCTTACCCTCTGCACGCGCTGTGGCCACGGCTTCCTCGGACCATGGTTGCCAGAGTATCCCATTTTTACCTTTGCTTACGTTTCCTGCATTTGTTTTTACAGGGCCAACAGGATCACGCCAGTTAAGTTCTTTTTCAAGAATCCATCCATAGGCAAACAAAAGGCATGCCGCGCTGACTCCCAGGGCCAGTCCTTTGCGAGAGCTTCCTCGTTGCACAAATTCTCCATAGACCCATGCAGCCATGGCGACGAACACAAGCAGTAATCCCATCCAGAGATCCCCTTTCTCTCCAAAGTGCAAGCGGGCAATGGTATAGAGCCAGATGGCGGTGCCTATCATGGGAAAACCCATGAAGACTTTAAAACGTTCCATCCATGCTCCTGGTTTGGGAAGGATACCAAGCCAGGTTGGGTTCCAGCTCAACAAGATATAAGGAAACGCCAAACCCATGGCGACGGCTGTGAACAAGATCAAGATGCCGGCTGGGGGCTGTGTGAATGCAAATCCCAGGGCTGTGCCTAAAAATGGTGCGGTGCAAGGCGTTGCCAGCACAGTTGCCAGTATGCCGTTGAAAAACGCTCCCATGTTTCCATTGCGTGAGGCCGCATTTGAGGCTGCGCTGGTCAAACGCCCGCCTGTAATTTCAAAGACACCGAAAAAATTAAGGGCGACCAATGTGACCAGAAGAGTCATGAGGACAAGGAATTGAGGGTTTTGGAATTGCATGCCCCAGTTCGCTAGGTTACCCGCCGATTGTACGCCGATCACCAACCCTGCGAGGATCCAAAATGAAAATAGTACTCCTACGCCGTAAAGCAGTCCGAGTTGAAAGATGCGTCTAGGTTGTTCTTTGCTTTGATGCACGAACCCCAGGATCTTCAGGGAAATAACCGGTAGTACGCATGGCATGAAGTTCAAGATGAAACCACCCACAAAGGCGAACAACAGCATCAGGGGCCATCCCCCTCTTGATTCCTCGACAGGGGTCGCTTCTGCCCCTTCCGGAGCTGCGTTACCGGATGCGGGTATTGTCAACGTAGTGCTTGCCTTTTCAGTCTCAAAACCCTCTCCCAAAGTCACTGAAATTTCATAAGCCCGGGTGTTTTCTCCGGTTTGCTTTGCCAGCACGGCAACACCACTTATTTTACCGGGCCATGTTTCTCCCCAATTGAGTAGTGTTTTGGTCAGTGACAACGATTTGCCCTCGGCCTTTTCAAAAGTTGTTTTTCCACCAATTTCGTAATCCTCGTTTTCAAAGGGATAGAAATCTTTGAAATAGAAGCCTTGTTTCTCAGCTAGCTCAATGGTCAGTTGACGTTCATCATCGGCCATACTTTTCGACCAATCAGCCTTGAATTTCAAGTCAACAGCTGGCGGAGGCACTTTATTGTTCCATGCGGCTAATGAAGAGGCTTCGGGTGACGACTTGTCAGTCGCCCCAATCTTGAGGGTGCGGCTGACTGTTCCATTGCGAGGTATGCAGGATTCTTTGCATTCCAGCCAGAAGACATCCGCATTCAGCTTGATAGACCCCGTTTTGAGGTCAGAGCCTACCGTCAAGGGAACGAGCAGTACAATATCGTCGTGATAGGCATAGGAATAGAGACCAGAACTTTCTTCTTTTACAGGGAGAGGCCAGCGAATATTGCCCGCAGTGATTCCGGGTGGTAACTTCCAGGTAATCCTGGGCGGTTGGGCTGCATCACCTCCGTAGCGCCAGTAAGTGTGCCAGCCTTCCTTGAGCTCAAGGCGAATTCCGGCAAGAACAGTTTCGCCTGGAGTGGCCTCTATCTTGTCCAGCAGAAGGGAAAGTTTTGTCTCTGCTGCCTGTGTCAGATTTGCTCCCAAACCGATCAAAATCAGCCAGGCCAAAACGAATCCTGTAATACGATGCCTCATACTTTCTCCAGGGTNATAACTCGGTATATTATTTAATGACATTTCCGTTGTTTTTCCNCTCACTGAATAAAACCGCTCAGAATGTTGATTCAACCGTCAAACGACAATCCCATTTCTTTGAAGCGGGCATCCTGCAACCTTTTCACTAAATCATGTTTTATCTTACTTGCTTCCGGGCCTGCTGTTTTCAGAGCCTGATGCATGAGACGCCGGGCATTGCCATGGTTCTAGGCTTTTCGAATTACTCTGGGTTTTACAGGCAAAGGGATAGGGCTTAGTTGGGACTGAGGGGTGAAAGCAATGCGCCCATTGCCAAGCCTCAGTGTTTTGAGAGTTTTCTGACTAATACTTTCAATGAATAANTTTGTTTCTTCCCCTGGAACGAGTTTTATCTTGATCAAATACTCATCGAAAGGGCGAATCGTTTCGTTAATAGAATGATCTTTTTGAGGCCATGTCGATACAATGACTGCGAAGCTGAGAGTTTCCTGTATCTTCCTGCATCTCATGGCTTGCATTATGTCAGGCAGGTTTCAGCTGTCTTCCGAGGGTAGCAGGACCACCTTCAATCCCTCGCCACCTTTCCCCGAAGCATGCATCGTGTCGAGAAGACTTTGGCTGTTTTTTGTCTGCTCCTGCTCAAGATTGGAAGAAGTGCATGATTTTCCCTCATGCGACTCTATCGCGCTCCTGATTGCGTCTTCCACTAGTGTCGTGCAATGAATTTTTGTTGGCGGAAGAGGTCCCAGATCGGCGGCTAACTCTGCCCCAGACATTCGAACGGCTTCTTCGGTCGTTTTCCCTTTCAGCATTTCCGTCGCCATACTGGCGGCGGCAATGGCAGTCTCGCATCCGAAGGATTGAAATGATGCCTTGTCGATGACCTTCTTGCCGTCCTTATCTTCAAATTTGAGCCACATGCGCAGCATGTCTCCACAACCCGCGCCACCTACCGTACCGATGGTGTCTGCATCTTTCATCTCCCCGAGATTCTTGGGGTTGCGCATGGCTTCTTCTACTTTTTGTTGAAAGGCATCTGTCATATAGCTTCTAACTCAACCTATGAGTTTTCAGGTTTAAATCAACCCTCTACTGGTTCAAGTCGATATCTTGGGACGTCCTTGTCGACTTCGCGAGCCCAGGCGTCGATCCCTCCGTCCATGCAGCGAACATTCTTGAATCCCTGGCCTTGAAAGTAGGTTGCAGCGTCAAGGCTGCTTTTGCCGGTATGATCGTAGATGACAAGCAAATCTTCACGAGGCCATTGGGCAAGGATTTCCTGCATGGATTCCTGAGACATATGTATGGCTTCAACCAGTTTGACTGCTTCCCATTCTTCACTGGTCCGAATATCCACCAGACGACAGGGTTCATCGGACTGGAGAGCTTCAAAAACNGCGGTCGACTTCATCAACACTTTCTGATCTTCATCATGGCTTTGTTGGACCTTTGTGATGAGTTCATTGGGATCAATATTCTCATTGCGTTTGCACAAGGCTTCCACAGTTTCATCCGCCTGAAAAGCACAGCTGCTGCAACCACCAATATGGTAATGGCGGAAGAGAGCGCGTTGAGCCCATGGGTAGGTCTCCAAAAGCTCGTGCATGGTGGACTTTGGTGTAATGCTGGATGGGGTGCTCATATAGCTAAATCAGTTTTGGGGCTGAACTTCGTGCTCTCTGTGTGGTTATCAAAGCCCCTTCAGTCTCCGAAGCGCTTCTGTATATGTGCCAGAACCTCCAGACTTCGGTCGATTTCCTGGCGGTTGTTATAGAAATAAAAACTCGCGCGTGCCGTTCCAGTGACTCCAAACTTCTTCATCAGGGGCTGCGTGCAATGATGTCCTCCTCTGAGCGCTATTCCCTTTTGGTCAGCCAAAGTAACCACATCGTGAGAGTGCATTCCACCAATTAGAAAGCTTACCAGACCAGCACGATTTTGCTCGGGGCCATACACCTGAGTTCCGGGAATCGATTTTACTTCCCTATAAAAATATTCAGCCAAAGAGCGATCGTGTTCAAATATTTCCTTACGTCCGATGGCATCAATGTAATCCATGGCTGCAGCCAAACCAACTGCTCCTGACATATTCGGTGTTCCTGCTTCGAATTTATGAGGAGCTTTCTTGAAGCTTGGACCATCATAACCAACCTCAGAAATCATTTCACCACCGCCCTGATATGGAGGCAATTGTTCGAGAATGTTCCTCTTCCCATAGAGTACCCCAATACCCGTTGGCCCAACGATCTTGTGACCGGAAAAGGCGTAGAAATCACAATCTATATCCTGAACATCCACGGGATAATGACCCGCACTCTGAGCTCCATCAACAAATGTCAATGCTCCCACCGACCTGGCTTTTGCACACAGTTGTTTGACCGGATTGATGGTGCCGAGGCTATTCGAAATATGGACGCAGCTAAAGATTTTAACATCAGGTGTCATCCACTTGTCCAGATGCTCCAGGTCCAAAGCACCCTGAGTATCCTTGACCGGCAGGTATTTCAGTGAGGCCCCTGTTCGCTCGGCGACCATTTGCCAGGGCACCATATTGCTGTGGTGCTCCATTTCGGTAATCAATATCGTATCATCAGGCTTCAAGACTGACTGACTCAGAGATGATGCGAGCAGATTTACGGCCTCAGTTGTTCCCCGCGTAAAAATAATTTCTTGGGCGCTGTTTGCATTGATGAATTCAGCTGTTCGCTCGCGTGCGGATTCATAGCCAAGTGTAGCACGATTGCTGAGTTCATGGATGCCTCGATGCACGTTCGCATTATCATGTTGATAGTAATGCTGAATGGCATCCAGAACCTGAGATGGTTTCTGGCTTGTGGCAGCGTTATCAAAGTATATCAATTGATGACCATTGATTTCCTGATGCAGGACAGGAAAGTCTTTTCGCGTTTCCAGGCTCAGCGTGTCGCCTGCAGATGTGGAAACAATTTCGTCCACGGTGTTCATTCTCACATCAAACCCAGTTGTAATTTGGCGGCTTCGGTCATCATGCCTTGATTCCATTGTGGCTCCCAGACCAATTCGACAATAGCTTCGGACACATCTTCAATGCACATGACCTTATTTTGAACGTCTTGCTGAATGACCGGACCCATTCCACAGCCGGGCGCAGTCAAGGTCATTTTGACCAGTATATGATAGCTGCTTTTTTCTTTTACAGGCGTTACCACGCAGTCATAAATCAAGCCCAGATCAACCACGTTGACTGGTATCTCAGGATCGAAACATGTTTTCATCTGCTCCCATACATGAGCCTCCACTTCCTCAGGAGTCGCAACATCTCCCTCTATGGCTGCCTTGATGCGGCTTTCCGTGACCTCACGTCCCAGTGCATCGGCGTCTTTGCCCTGTATGCGAAACATATTACCGTTGACCAAAACGGTGAAAGAGCCTCCCAGCTCCTGCGTAATCTGGGCTGTTTCTCCCTTGATCAGAGTGACTTGATCTCCGGCTGGAACAATGGCGGCTTCAACGTCGCGTGTCAGTTCGATGGATTCCTGATTCTGCATTGGATGCGTCGTGGTTGAATTATGTCGTTGTGACGTTTTGAAAGTGAGCGAATTTTTCCAAGCGGGTCCAAACCATCTCATCCAGTTCTTCTCGAATAACGTCGTGATGGATGCGATCGATTATTTCACCTGCAAAAGCGTGAACAAGCATTTGTTGAGCTACCGCCTTGGGTACTCCTCTTGTCCTTAGATAATAAATGGCTTCGTCATCCAGTTGCCCAATGGTTGCGCCATGGGTACACTTGACATCATCCGCGTAAATTTCAAGTTGAGGTTTGGTGTCGGCAGTCGCGTCATTGGAGAGTAAGAGGTTTTTGTTCGTCTGTTTGGCATCCGTCTTCTGAGCGATTTGTTGCACGAGGATACGTCCATGGAAAACACCGCGCGCTTTATCGTCTAGAATGCCGTTGAAATATTCGTGACTATCACAATGAGGCTTGGAATGGTCCACGATCATGTGATTGTCTGACAACTGATCACCATCAGCAAGGTATAGTCCGTTCAGGACGCACTCAAGACCTTCTCCATTCAGTTTGGTGCGGATATTGTTTCGGCTGATACGGCCTCCCATATTCAGGTAATGAGAATGGAACTGAGCAGCCCTCCCAACCTGAGCGTAAACACTGGCAAGATGAAATGCCTGCTTGGATTCNTCCTGAATTTTGATGTGTTCNATATTTGCTTCATTCTCCACAACAAATTCAGTAGTGGGAGCGTTCAGGTAAATTCCCTCACTGAGCGCATGGTGGGATTCAAGAATGGTGCATTTTGAAAATTCTCCGGCGCGAATAAAGAATCTGGCAAATGACGCTTGAGCATCGTTGCCACTCGAAAGATGGATGATATGCAACGGTGTTTCTAACTGCAGGTTTTTTGGTATGTTCAGATAAAAGCCGTCCTGAAAGAAGGCCGCATTCAGCGCTGCGAATGGGTTGTCATGGTGATAGGTATATTGTCCCAGGTGTTGGTCCAATCTCAATTCTTCCCTAGCCACTGCGTCTCTCATGGAGATACACGTGACGTTTTGAGGAAGTTTGCTCATATCAGATAGTTCCCTCTGAAAATGGCCGTCGAGGAATACAAGTCTTGCAGCATTCCCTGTTTTGAAAGGGTAGGGAATGCCATCCAGCATGGCTGCTTCCAAGATGTCTGGAGCGAACGTGGGCCTGAAGGCTGTCTTGCGAATTGGATCAATATTCGTAAATCTCCAATCCTCATCACGCAGAGTGGGTAATCCGGTCTTGGCGTATTGCGCCAGTCCGGCCTTCCTGAAAGGGATCAGCCAGGTTGGAGAATCCTTCTCGGCATGCTCCAGAGCTTCGAAAGCTTCCAGCCATGAATCACTCTCCTCTATTTGAACAGTTTCGGTCATGATAGTGTTGAAAGGGTGATGAAATGATTACGCTGGTTGCTCAGCTTCTTCGATGACCCAATCGTAGCCCTTGTCCTCCAGTTCATGAGCTAGTTCCTTGGGGCCCGTTTTGATAATGCGTCCGTCATGCAGAACATGCACTACATCCGGCACAATATAATCCAGTAGCCGTTGATAATGTGTGATGACCAGCTGAGCAGATTCAGGGCCGCGTAATTGGTTTACTCCGTTGGCGACCACTTTGAGCGCGTCAATGTCCAGACCCGAATCGGTTTCATCCAACACGGCCATGACAGGTTCAAGGGCGGCCATCTGGAAAATTTCATTGCGTTTCTTTTCGCCTCCTGAAAACCCTACGTTCAATGACCTTTTCAAGAAATCTTCAGGTAGATCCAGCAGCTTTGCTTTGGATTTTATGAATTTGAGGAACTCAACTGCATCCAGCTCCTTTTCACCTCTGGCTTTGCGCGTTTCGTTGATCGCTGACTTCAGGAAGTAGGTAGTGTTTACTCCTGGAATTTCTACAGGATACTGAAAAGCGAGGAAGAGACCCAGGTGAGCACGCTCGTCGGCTTCCATATCCATNAGATCTTCGCCCCGGAACTCAATTTCGCCACCCGGAATTTCGTATCCTTCACGCCCGGCAATCACTGATGCCAGAGTGCTTTTTCCGCTGCCGTTAGGGCCCATGATGGCATGGACCTCTCCGGCATTGATTTCGAGGTTGATCCCTTTGAGAATAGCGCGCCCCTCCACGCCAGCCTGCAGATTGTTGATTCGTAACAGTGATTTATTCGACATAAAAATGAAATTATACTTAAAAATTATTCAATGATTGGAGGAGGTTTAACCGACGCTACCTTCAAGGCTGACACCGAGTAGTTTTTGAGCTTCGACTGCGAACTCCATTGGGAGCTCGCGGAAGACCTCCTTGCAAAAACCGTTGACGATCATGTTGACGGCATCTTGTGTGGATATGCCGCGTTGGTTACAATAGAAGATCTGATCTTCCCCGATCTTGCTGGTGGTTGCCTCATGTTCCACGCTTGCAGTCGTGTTTTTAACTTCAATATAAGGAAACGTGTGGGCGCCACATTGATCACCAATCAGTAGGGAGTCGCACTGTGAAAAGTTTCTGGCGTGCTCGGCTGACTTACGTGCTTGCACGAGGCCTCGGTAACTGTTCTGCCCCTTGCCTGCAGAAATTCCTTTGGAGATGATGGTGCTGCGTGTGTTTTTACCAATATGCACCATCTTGGTACCTGTGTCGGCCTGTTGACGGTTGTTTGTCAGCGCAACAGAGTAGAATTCCCCCACGCTGTTTTCCCCCAGAAGTACGCAACTGGGATATTTCCATGTGATGGCGGATCCGGTTTCAACCTGAGTCCAGGAAATCTTTGAGTTGCGCCCCTTGCAAAGTCCCCTCTTCGTCACGAAATTGTAAATGCCACCCTTGCCGTTTTCATCACCAGGATACCAGTTCTGGACTGTGGAGTATTTGATTTCAGCGTCATCAAGAACCACCAATTCGACCACCGCCGCATGCAATTGATTTTCATCACGCATAGGAGCGGTGCATCCTTCCAGATAACTCACGTAGCTAGCTTCCTCTGCTACAATCAGCGTTCGTTCGAATTGTCCTGATTTTGCAGCATTGATGCGGAAATAGGTGGATAAATCCATCGGGCACCGCACCCCTTTGGGTATATATACGAATGAACCATCGCTGAAGACAGCGGAGTTCAATGCTGCGTAAAAGTTGTCCGTGTAGGGAACCACACTGCCTAAATATTTTTCTATAAGCTCCGGGTGCTTCTGGACGGCTTCCGACATCGGACAAAAGATAATGCCTTTTTCAGCCAGAGTTTCCTGATAGGTGGTCCCCACGGAGACACTGTCAAACACCGCATCTACTGCGACTCCGGCCAGGCGGGCTCGCTCATGCAAAGGAATACCAAGCTTTTCGTATGTTTCCAGAAGCTTTGGGTCGACTTCATCCAGACTTTTTGGACCATCCGTGTTTTTTTTGGGAGCGGAATAATAAATAATATCCTGAAAATCAATCGGTGGATAATCCGCTTTCGGCCAAGTCGGATTGGACATTTTCAACCAATGCCGGTAAGCCTTCAATCGCCACTCTAGCATGAACTCGGGCTCGTTTTTCTTGGCCGAAATGAATCGGACAATTTCTTCACTCAGTCCGGGAGGGGCTGATTCGGCTTCAATATCAGTGATGAAGCCATATTTGTATTCACTCTTTACAAATCCTTCAATGGTCTCTGTTGCGCTACTCATGGTAAAAAAGTTTGTTTGGTTGAAAATGTTGCTAAAGACCTTAAAATTCGATCTTTCAATTCGTTAAGTTATAGATGATCCAGCAATCGCTCAGTTCTCAACGCGATTGGGACAGTTGACTGGATTGCTGCAATGTCCGCGTATCGAAATATCCACTTGAGTTGGGATCAGATGTTTGGGGATTCTTAAAGGAAGTGCCCCCTTGTCTTTCTCGAAATTCACGTCGTGAATAGTGCTGCATTCTTCACAGAAGAAATGGCAATGCTCCTTGAGATTGGAGCAATAACGCGTCGCTGATCGTTCAACATTGACTTGTTTGATGAGTCCGCACTTCACGAGGGCATCCAGCGTATTGTAAACGGTGGCCATGGATATTTCAGGCATATCTGCCTTGGCCCGAAGGTAAACGTCATCTGCTGATGGGTGGTCTGTCTGCTCAAGTAATGTATTATACACATGCTCTCTCTGTGTAGTCATACGCAGACCGCTATCTGCCAGCTTGCGGGCCAGGCCCTTGTTTTCTGATGTTGCCGTTTTCATTATCGCTGAGTTAAAAATAACTCGGCTATTAATTGTGTCAATACTTAGAATGATTCTAAATAAAGGAAATGGGTTTTCTGCTTGAAATACTCCTGCCCTGAGGTGTCCGGAAAAGTTAGTTTTACTTTTGCGTGGCCTGTTAAAGGCCAGTTGGACATTGGATTTTCATGAAGAGGGCCCCACGAAGGGGTTTAATTGTTGTCACTGATCACGTAAGGAATACAAAAAGTGTCCCTTCAATGCGGATTGGGTGGCAAAAAGTATCCAGATGAAGCCTGTGCCGAAAATGGTAAAGAGCGTCAAGGCCAGGGAGGCGTAAGGAATGTCAGCACCGGGTGATTGAAGGCTTGGAAAGACAGCGATCAAGGCGCTCAAGCTTCCTGTGAATAATCCTGCGCTAAGCAACCCGAAATGCTCTAGCAAGACCAGCATCCTGATGCGATTGTGGGTGAATCCGACTGCGGTCAATAGCCCCAATTCAGTCCTGCGATCGAGAAGATTCCTCAATACGACCACTCCCAGGCCGAAGCTGCCAAGCACCATGCCAAGGCCCCCGAGTAACTGAAAGGTTGACAAATAAGTGTTTTGAACAGCATTGAATGCTTGCATGCGTTCAATGGTATCTGAGAGGGAAAGGCCATCATCTTCCATGGCTCGGGTCAAAGTAATTGCAACGCTTTCCTTCTGCTCGGCAGGTGCATCGAGAAGAAATGTTTTGTAACCGGGTTCGTTGGGGTAGTGTTGCAGAAACGCCGATTCAGAAATAATTACATTTCCCTGCAGGATAGAATTGGCCACTGCGGCAACCAGTCTGACTCTGAATGTTTCTCCTCGTGTATTCTGGAATTCAAGAATATCCCCAACATTTTTCCCCATTGCCCACATGATTGAATTAATATCAGCGATACCAGGAACCGTTCCGTCGGGTGCATTGTTTGAAAGTAAATTCCATGCCGACGAATCCTCTGGAATTTCTGCGTTGACTTGCGCAAATGTAAACGCATTGCGGGAAGCTAGTGCCTCAGGATCGACTCCCAGTAGCTGTGGTCGCTGCGCTCGGTTTAGATTCAGGCAACTGGCTTGTTCGCCGTCACGGCGCCTGAATGACACAAAACGGACGCCTTCGAGTTCATCCTGGAACAATCCGTATGCTTCCGCTCCTTCCGCTGTGTTCAGATTTCTGACCACAGGAGCCGTTGATTCCCCCCAGAAAGCGAATCCGCCAGTTCCAGAGGAACGTTTTTCGCCGTCACGCAAAGCGTTCAGTTTGTTGGCTCCTACGGCGATGACCAGAAAGGACCCGAAAGCCAGCATGCTGATGGTAGCCAAACTCCGCTTTCTGCGGCGCGAGGCATTTCTAATTCCCCACTGGAAAAGTGAGGGCGGTTTTGATGATCCTTGATAAGTGGCTTTACGCAAGCAGGCGGATGCCAGGTTTAAACCTGCGATCAATAACAGGGAACCAGCTCCGAAGAAAGCGCCTGTTGCTTTGCTCGGATTACCCTCCATACCCACAGCTGCGATTCCCAGAGCTGCAAACCCGCAAACGATACCTACCACGAATCTTCGATTGGCTCCTTTAGACGCTTGCTCCACTGCTTGACCCTCCACCTGACTTTCGGTCAAAAGGACGTGCGCAGGTTTCTGAATCTGCTTTCGAAGCCCCCACCAAAGTGTCATTCCGGTCAACGCTATCGATCCGACCGCAGCTCCGGAAATGGTAGCAGGATTAAAGTGGAACTGAAGTGATGATGTGCCCACGGCATCACTCCAAATGGTGGATAAGCCATAGAGCATTCCCTTGGCATAAAGAATGGCAAAAACCACCCCGGCGACGTGTCCCAGCAAGCTGATGAGCATTCCTTCTCGCAGTAAAAACTGTTTCAAGCGTTTTGGAGTCATGCCTATCGCCAGTAATATGCCCGACTCCTGAGTGCGTTGCTCCACGACAAATTGAAAAAGCAGATTCATCAAAATCAGAGCTGCGATGATAAGAAAGAAACTGAACCCAATGAACAGACCCCCGAAATCCTGGGACTGAATCACCGAATTCCATGCCTGCATTTTCACTGGAATGCTCATGATACCGAGCGTGGATGGTTTCAGGTTTCTCAGGATCGCTGATTCGAGTGCCTCTTTTTGAGTGGAAGTTGTGATTTCTGGATATCTTACAGCCGTCAGAGCCCCGAATCTGTTCTCCCAGATTTCTCTTCCTTTGCTGAGCGAAATAAACGCCTTGGGCGTGCCTTTGTGTGCTTCCCAGTAGGCGTTGTCCTGGTCGCGAATCAGGTCGAGATCAATTGGGAAACCGGTATCCCAATCCCGGCAATTATCCGCTTCCTTCAGCCCGGGGAAATCAGGCATCAGATCCGGGTCATCGTAAGGGGCTTGCATTGGGACGATCGCCCTGACTGTAAATGCTGTCGTGGCCTCTTTGAGATCACGCCCCAGTCCGACTTCGAAATAGGTCATCTCTACCGAGTCACCCGGCTTGGCATCCAGATCGTCAGCTAACCACTGATTGAGGATGATTTCACTCTCCTGAAGATCTTCCGGTACATACGGCGCTTCAATCGCGGTGACCATTGAGTAGGGAGTCATTCGATCGTCTTTCGTGATCGCATTCACAAAATAGGTCAAAAGCCCGATCGATTCCTTCCCTGTTTTTCCTGCTGCTTCTGCTGAATAATGATCCATGAAGACGCGCTCGGTTCTCAATTCAAGTCCTCGGCCTTCTTTATTACCGAGGTCAATCCATTCGAGCTGACTGTCCTCCATGGTCCATTGTTGATTCAATATTTCCAGAGCAGTGGATCCATCCGATGCGGGGGCCGACGTATCTGCCGCTTGAGCGCAGAGCAGGAGATTGGCTTTACCTGGGATTTCCAGCTCTGATTGAAGGAACTTCAGGTCAACGAACGCATTTAGAGCAGGCAGTTGGCTGGCTTTGAGGCTGAATCTGCCCATCGATGTATCCTCGACGATATGCGCCACTTTAAGCCTCAGGGCTAAAGAGTTATTTTCATCGGGAGCCAGCGGAGCGTCTGGTGAAATGCGTGACGGTTTTTGGATGCGCAGGATGAGCGGATCTCCTTTGCTAACTTGTAACTGCCTGGCAAGTGCCTGACTCAGGGTTGCCTCATCAGCTTCCGGGTGGACGTTTGGATTTGCTTTGAGTCCCAGATTCCAGAATTTGCTTGTCACGCCAATGATCTGAGTTTGATTGGCACGTGTCGATCCGCCGGACGCAGAGGCGACAGCGGGGAGTTGGATAGCAGGTAGTACATCATCAAAAACTTCTCCCTGCATTTCGTTGGCGAGTTTATCACGAAACAACCGATCATTACCCGTGATGACGGTATCAATGCGTCCCAGTCGAGACATGGCCAGTTCAAACAGGCTGCCTTTCACCGAATCCCCAACTACAAGGGCTCCAATCAAAACCGCGGAAGCGACTGTTGCGCCCAGGAACGCACCTGCATGGGATCGTGCATAATAACGCAGGCTTTGAATGAGGAATCTCCAGGCGGTCATGACGCTCTGTTTGTCTGTAAATGCCCGTCTTCAAGTTTCATGACAGTGCCTGTTAAGCGGGCCAGCTCCATTGAATGAGTTACTGTCATCAAGGTAAGGCCTTCCTCGTGATTGAGTTCCATTAACAACTGAGCAAGATTCTCAGATGACTTGCGATCCAGTGCCCCTGTAGGTTCATCGGCGAGAAGTATGCGAGGTTTGCATATGAGGGCGCGCACGACTGCAACGCGTTGTTTCTCTCCGCCGGAAAGTTGTCCCGGTTTGTGATCAAGGCGGTGGTCAAGTCCAACACGTTTCAGTAGCACACGGCCGCGCTCCTCAGCCTCCCGCATGCCTTTTGGCTGTGGTTCTGCTAGGAGTGGAACAAGCACATTTTCCATGACAGAAAGCTGGGGTAGCAGATGATGTGCCTGAAAGATAAACCCCACCGTGCGTCGGCGGAATTCTGCTAATTCATTTTCACCTGCTTTGTTCAGATGTCTACCCGCGATGCAAACAGATCCATCGGAGGCGGTGTCCAGCGCACCCATGATGTTGAGTAGCGTGCTTTTTCCTGAGCCGGAGGGACCAATAATAGCCACGGATTCACCTTCAAAGACCTCAAGATCTACCTCCGTCAGGACGTTGGTCGTACTTTTGGAATTGGATGATCCATAACGCTTGGAAACCTTCTCCAGCAGAATGATGGGCTCCTTTGCAGACATTCGTTCAATAAACCTCAAAACCCAAGGATTAGCAAAGGAATTTGGAGCTCCAAAAAGGTTGGTGCACGGGTTTGCTGACTCGATGGGCAACACTCGACTTCTCAGAATGAGAGCTGTGGATTTGCCCTGATTGAGGCCTATAAGCCCTTGATTGCAAGCGGCTCGAAGAGACGTTCGTTGCAAGGGCAGGCGAATTTTTTATCTATGAATGCCCTGAACTCAGCTTGCAAATGAGTTTACAGCGATTGCTTGCTCAGGCTTGTTGATCGACTCCAATACGCCATCCCATAGCTCAAGCCTCGCAGAAATTGCCAGATTTGCGGCGTCAATGGCTTCTCTTACCTTCGCTTCATCATGATCGCACAACCCGTTAAGCAATCTGAGTGACAAAGGCGCGTGCGAACCCTCATCGAGGTCGACATGCCTGTTGAGATAGAAATGAAATATGGGTGCTTGCCTATCTGAGACGCCGGTTTTGTCGAGAATCGAGCGAAACATGCAGGGTATGATGTGTTCTCTACCCAAAGCAAAAGCGGCGGCCACCTTATGCGGCTTGCCTTCTTTTATCAGCTGGAAAGTCGTCGAGGTAAAACGAGCTGAAGGAGGGGGGACACATGGCAGTTTCAAAGCCACCTCAACACCCTGAGTCTCTGCCTTGCTCACAAAATTAGCAATGGGATCAGTGTCAGCTCCAATTTCCAGCATGGATCGCTGATACAGCTCAAAATGGCTGGAGAATTCTCCCTCAACATGAGTTTGATCTGATTCCTCTTCCAAGACCAGTTCATTGATAAAACGTCTGATACTTGCATCACCCACCGGAACCCAAGGGTGTTGTGCCGGAGCAACAACGGATTGAAGATATTTGAGTAGCGACATGAAATCCCAGACCGAATAGACGTGGTGTTCCATGAAGCACCTCAAATCTTCAGAAGACTCGACAGCCTTATAGACAGGGTGATCCTCAAGCTTCTTTCTATATGGAAGAAGCGTATCAACAGTGATTTCTTTCAAGATAATATTTGCGTTTCTATTTTCACCATACTCCCTTGGTTGTTCGGAATAGGGGACAGTGAGTCATTAATTCTCGAGGCAAACGGCGGCTTGCGTGCATCCCACGCCCAGAATGTTGCTCAATAACCATTTTCATTAATTTTTCGGATACACTGACAAGAGGCATGACCTAGACGCACGGCTTTCCTCTTCACTATCCTTTTCTTGAGGGATTGAACTTTTCTATTCTTAATGCCTAACATTGATGTTAATAATAATTTACTAGATAAAATGAAATCCTATCTAAATCCATCATTTTTAAATATTCCCTATAAAAATCAACTTGCAACGGGTTAATCCTATTGATGCACACCTCCGGTCTATTTCATGGAATAAGAGTTCAGGTTTTCGTTGCCGGAGTGATTTCATTGCGCGTAGTGCATTTAAAGATTGTTAAGGTTCCAAGGCCTACCTCGTCCATTCTTTGAAAGGATATTTGGCGAGCATGGCGTTGAAGTAGCGGGGGTCGCCAGAAACCTCCTTTGTAACCCATTGGGGCAGTGATACTTGTTGGTCAACTGTTTCCAATTCCACTTCGGCCAGGATAAGACCTTTGTTGTCGCCTTCAAATGCATCAATTTCCCAAAGCATGCCTTGGTAGCGAACGTAATGTCGGATTTTCTTGACGATACTCGAGTCACAATAATGACTGAGCATGTGATGTGCATCGGCTAACGGGATTTCATATTCAAATTCATCGCGCTGGATGCCTTCGCGCTTGGCTTTCATGGTCAGGAATCCTTTTTCTCCCATGAGTCGCACCCTTATTGAACAAGCCGATTGGGTGGAAATGTAACCCTGCTGGCATATCAGGCTTTTGTCTGATTGTCGCCATGCCCCCTTGGGGTCCACGAGGAATTTGCGTTCGATTTCGATGCCCATTTTAAAATGACCTTTCAGGGGAATGAGTGGAACTCGATAACTGATGTTTTGAAAATTATTTGCCCTTCATGCACTGCAAAGCCTCAGTCGATAAGTGCAGCGCTGAATCATGCAAAGCCTGGCACCAGGAGTTGTAGTTTGATCTCGATTTTCCCACGGCTATTGTCAACGCATCCTGATAAACACTTAATGTGCTTGCCCGAGCAAATCGAGCGCAGAATTGTTACAAAATTTGGCTTGGGTTCAGCATTCGTTGTGATTCTCCCTGAAACAGGCTAGTTCTTGCCTGTTTCCTCTTGCTGAAATGAAAGACGTTCTTCAACCTTTGCTCATGTCGAAGACGGATTTTGATATTCATTATGTGGCCAAGTTAGCTCGTTTGGAATTGACTGAGGACGAAGAGGAAACTTTTGGCCGTCAAGTTGGCAAGGTCATTGACTACATTGAACAATTACAGCAATTGGACGTGACCAATGTGGAGCCTACCGCTCACCCTGTCCCTCTGACTAATGTCACACGGCCTGATGAGTTAAGAAAATCCCTGACCAATGACGAGGCATTGATGAACGCGCCCGCTAAAGGGAACGGGTTATTCATGGTGCCCAAAATTGTTGAGTAAACCGACCACAGACCTATTTTCAAAAACAACATGGATACCCACGAATCGATTTCGTCCCTTCAAGTCCGCCTCCAGCAAGGGGAGACTACCTCGCGTGATATTGTTTCTACTTACTTAAACCGTATTGAAGCATCCAATTCGGAGTTCAACGCACTCATCCATGTGGACACGGATGGAGCCCTAGCTCAGGCGGATGCGGCTGATAAAGCCCTGGCAGCCAATCCAAAAATCACCGACAAACCCTTGATCGGTTTGCCGGTGGCCATCAAAGCCAACATTGCCGAGAAGGGGCAGCCATTGACATGTGCTTCCAAGATGCTGGAGAACTTCGTAGCACCTTATGACGCCACGGTAGTCAGCAAGCTGAAGGATGCAGGTGCGGTTATCATCGGGCGGGCTAATCTGGACGAGTTTGCCATGGGAAGTTCGACAGAGAACTCGAGTAGCGGTGTGACTCGGAATCCTTGGAGCAAAGAGCACACTCCTGGTGGATCATCCGGCGGATCAGCCGCGGCGGTATCTGCAGGTTACTGCGCAGGGTCATTGGGGTCAGATACAGGGGGGTCCATCAGGCAGCCAGCTTCGTTTTGCGGCTGCGTTGGAATGAAGCCCAGCTACGGGAGGGTTTCACGTTTTGGATTAACCGCGTTTGCCTCGTCGCTGGATCAAATTGGCCCACTCACTTTGGGGGTTCGAGACGCAGCCACCATGCTCAACGTCATCGCTGGCCATGATGAACTTGACTCCACCAGTGTGCCTCAGGATGTTGAAGATTTCACTCAAACTCTTGGGGAGGACATCAAAGGTTTGAAGGTAGGTTTACCGAAGGAATATTTTGTTGATGGAATGGATCCGCAGGTTAAGTCCGCAGTGGATGCTGCCGTAGTTCAATACAGTAAACTGGGGGCTGAGATTGAAGAAGTTTCTCTCCCTCATACTGATTATGCGATCGCCACCTATTACATCATCTGCACCGCCGAGGCCAGTGCCAACCTCGCCCGTTTTGATGGTATTCGATATGGGGCGAGGGTTGATGGGAAAGATCCAGTTGAATTGTATTCCAAGACGCGTGGAGCCGGATTTGGATCAGAGGTAAAGCGTCGTATTATCCTCGGAACGTATGTTTTAAGTAGTGGTTATTATGATGCTTACTACTTGCGTGCTCAAAAGGTAAGAACGCTGATTCGACAAGATTTTCAAAAAGCATTTGAAAAAGTTGATATACTGCTCACGCCAACGGTCCCAACACCCGCTTTCAAAATAGGTGAGAAATCCATGGACCCGTTGCAGATGTACCTGACTGATATCTTTACGATTTCTGCCAACCTGGTTGGCAACTGTGGGATCAGTCTGCCCTGTGGGTTTTCCGAAAACCCTGAATTGCCCATTGGCTTGCAGCTCATGGGCAAATCCTTTGAAGAATCCAAATTGCTGAAGTCAGCTTACGCCTTCGAGCAAAGCACTGACTGGCATCAAGCCTCTCCCTGATAGCGGCAATTCTTTACGATCTCTGATGCCAGCGACCTGATCGGAGCCGAGGGTAATACAAAGCGCTGGCTGAGCTACTCTTTTGGCCTGGTGACATGGGATCCGCTCCAATGCATTTTCTGTCGAAGGGTGTTGAAAAAGGAGTTTTCGGGTAAGTTGAGTATTTGAACCTGATCGGGAATGGCGTGGATGCGCACCTGGTCATTTGGGGCGAGTTCAATTTGTTTTTGGCCATCTGCTGTCAAAACAGTTTCGACTCTAGTGCTTAATATGCGAACTTCAATGGTTGATTGCATATCCACAATGACGGATCGATTTGAGAGGGTGTGAGGGCAGATCGGTGTCAGTGTGAACACATTGGCGCCAGGGGATACAACGGCTCCGCCAGCGGAGAGGGAATACGCGGTCGAGCCTGTGGGAGTGCTGATGATGAATCCATCGCATCTGTATTGGGTCAGCAATTGACCATCAATAATGACTTCAAGTTCAATCATGCGGGAAGCCATGCCTCGACTGATCACGAAATCATTGACTGCTGTCAGATCAGTTGTGCTTTCGTTTTCACCCGTCAAATGAGATCGGATGTATGGTCGTTTATCCAAACTGAGTTGACCTTTCCAAACCTTCTGAAGCGTGGCCTCCAAGTCCTCGACAGGGGCCGCGGTCAAGAAACCAAGTCCTCCAGTGTTGATCCCCAGAAGTGGGGTCGGAGTGCCTTGTAAGGATCTTGCAGCGTGTAACATTGTGCCATCACCGCCAAACACCATCAGGACGTCTGATCGCTCAGCGGTTTCCCTGATCACCTCCATACCCTCGGTTTGAAAGGCATCAACCGACAAGAGATGGTCTTCATAAATGACTTCTCTGCCGGAAGCCTCGATGAGATGGCGAGCTTGCTCAATGGCCTGCTTCCATACGGGCTTTCCTGGATTTGCGACCAATCCAATCCGCTCTGTTTTGAATTCAGTATTTTTCAAGCCAGACTAAAAATTCTTTGTTACCTGCGGGGCCAAGTATCGGTGATTCGACGATTCCCTTCCAATTCAAACTCAGCTCCTCTGTGGCAAACTGATGAAGTGAGTGAATGATTTGCTCATGTATATTTGGATCTCTAATCACGCCGCGTCCCTTGTCCGCTTCCTCTTTACCTGCTTCAAATTGGGGTTTGATCAATGCAAGTATACTACCATTACGCTCCAGCAATGCAACTGCTGGTGGAAGAATGTGCTTGAGTGAAATAAACGAGCAGTCCACCACAATCAGGTCGATCTCACCGGGTAAATGTTTTTTCTTGAGGTGCCGGGCGTTGGTTTTTTCCATCACCACCACGCGGTTATCTGTTCTCAATTTCCAAGCTAATTGTCCCTGACCAACATCTATGGCGAATACCTTGGCAACGCCGCGCTGCAGTAAACAATCGGTGAAACCACCTGTGGATGCGCCAAGGTCGGCTGCCATTGCGTCTTGAACATTCAGTTTAAAGTGCTCGAGTGCATGATCCAGCTTTAGACCGCCTCTGGAAACAAAAGGATCTTGTTCTTTTAACTTTAAATTCACATCAGGGCGTAATGGTTGCCCCGGTTTGGTTGCAGGTTGATCTTCAATCATCACCTGCCCAGCCATAACGGCGCGTTTGGCGCGTTCGCGGCTTCCAAAGAAACCTCGATCCACCAAAATCTGATCCAGTCTTTTGCGGTGAACATTCACGACGAAATAACCTAAAGGTTCTCGGACGCCTGTGCAATGTATCCGCGGAATATGTTCTTTCACATGGATCATCCGTTGTGCCATATTCTTTTTCAAACCCATGAATATATTGACCAAACCCATCAGCATGCTGGCTCTGATATGCATTTCTTTTAGTGGAGTGAAGGCAAGTTCGCGCCCGAACGTTCTTCTTATCTGTGTTGATGACCTGCGCCCTGAATTAAATTGTTTTGGCAAGTCCTATATCCATTCCCCTAACATCGACCGACTGGCATCACAAGGGAGAGCATTCCTGAGTCACTATGTGCAAGCACCCACATGCGGCGCGTCGAGGAATACGCTGTTAACCGGACGATATGGCTGGCACGGAAATGACGCGTTGTTTCGTCGTGCAAAAAAACTCAAGGATCAGCCGGATTCGATTCATCCAACGATGCCTGCCTGGTTTCGCATGAACGGTTACACGTCTGTTTCTGTTGGCAAAGTTTCGCATCACCCCGGAGGTCTGGGTGGTGCGGATTGGGATGATCCTGATTTACTTGAAATGCCGGATTCATGGGATCGTCATTTATTACCAGCTGGACCATGGCTGCATCCAAGAGGTTGGATGCACGGATTGGCAAAGGGTGAAATACGGGTGAAAGCTCAAGACATGGATGTTTTCCAATCTACAGAAGGAGATGACACCATCTATCCAGACGGAATTTCAGTGGATGAATCCTTGAGGCAAATAGAAGAACTTGCATCGAATCCGTCCCAACCTTTTTTTCTGGCGGTGGGCATCCTGCGCCCTCATCTTCCGTTCGGAGCCCCGGCTAAATATCTAGCGCCTTATGAACATGTTGAATTACCTCCCACACCTCACCCCGAAAAACCCAGGGGCAAAACAACCTGGCATGGGTCAGGTGAGTTCATGAAATACAATCGATGGGGGCGAAACCCCAATAAGGATGTTGATTTTGCCATGGAGGTCAGGAAGCATTATGCTGCCTGTGTCACCTATGCCGATGCGCAGGTGGGACGTCTCCTGAATCAGCTTGAAAAGAGTAGCGTATCTCAAAACACCATCGTCATACTATGGGGCGATCATGGGTGGCATCTTGGGGAACATTCAATTTGGGGGAAGCATGCTCTGTTTGAAGAATCCCTCAGGTCGCCATTGATCGTGTCCTACCCGGGCATCAACCAGCCGGGTGCAGTAACTCAATCCATGGTAGAAACATTGGACCTTTTCCCGACCTTGTGCGAATTAACGGATCTGCCGATACCTGAGTTTGTCAATGGAGTCTCATTAAAACCACTATTGCAGGATCCAAATGCTCCCGGTCATCCAGCCATTGCTTACACCGCAAGGGCCAGAACAATTCGTCATGACTCGCACCGAATGATCCTTCACAAGGATGGTTTCGTGGAATTGTATGATCATTCAAGTGCTGAAAAAGAAACCAGAAATATTGCACCTGGAAATGAAGCGCTCGTGACTCGTCTCTCGATGAGGTTATCGCGGAGATTGCAAGAATGATTCTTGCGGCCAATTTTCAATCAATCTGCTCAATATCTAAAATTTCAAAGATTCCACAGCAGCAGTCGCAGCCTGCATCAATCTCTCAGGCATGATTCCTAGATAGATGATCACTACACTGCATACCCAAAGAGCGGCGTTGGAAGCGGGAGAAATCTGGATATCTTCTGGAATCATTTGTTGTTTTCCCCAGTAGATCGTTCGAATGACGCCAAAGTAATAATACAAAGATATCACCACTCCGACGATGGCTACGGCGGCCAGCAAATAATAACTCGATTGTGCAGAGGCTTGTTCGATCACTGCTTCAAACAATAAGAATTTGCCGAAGAAACCTGCCAGTGGGGGAATGCCCGCCAAAGAAACCATTGAAAGGGTCATGACGCCAGCCAGGCCCGGTGCACGTTCGTGCAGCTTGGCGAGGTGAACAATGTCCTCAGCGCCTGTGTGCTTCATGACCAGAATAATGATCAAGAATGCAGCAATAACCGTGAACATATAACTATACAGATAATACAGGATGGCAGTTGAACCAGAGGCGCTCATGGCTGCTACCCCCATCATCAAGTAACCAGCGTTTGCGATGCTTGAGTAACCCAGTAAACGCTTCAAATTACGTTGGGGAAGGGCGCAGAGGTTGCCATACAGGATGGTGATACCCGCAATGACCATCAACAGTTTCTCCCATTGCAAGGTGATTTCAGGGACTGCCACAAAAAGTAGACGCATCAGAAGAGCAAATCCGGCAGCTTTTGAGCCGACAGCGAGAAACGCGGTCGTTGATGAAGGCGAGCCCTGATAAACATCAGGCGCCCAAAATTGAAAAGGGAAGGCAGCAATCTTGAATCCAAGACCACCGATGATCATCAGCAGTCCCACGAGCAGGAGTGGATTATCGGTCATGAGAGCTGATTTTTCTCTCAAAGTGGCAAAATCCATCGTGCTGGTTGTCCCATAAACCAGCGCGATTCCGTAGACAAGGAATCCCGACGAAAGTGCTCCCAGAATGAGGTATTTGATACCGGCTTCAAGCGAGAGTAACTGGTTGCGAAGGAAGCTCGTCAGGACATAAAAGGTGATGGTCATTAACTCCATGGAGACAAATAACAGAGCAAAATGATTCGCAGAGGCTGAAAACATCATGCCGGCCAATGCAAAGAGCACGAGTGTGAAGTACTCTCCCTTGCCTGTCTGGAACTTAGGGGAATATTCGATCGATACAATCATCACCAAGATGGCAGCTATCAGGAAGAAGCGCTTAAAGAAAAGCGCGAAAGCGTCAAGGATGTACATGTCGCCAAAAGCCAAAGTGGCGGGATTCCCGGACATGCTGAAACTGCCAAACAGAATCAACGCCAGACCTGCGGCTGCGGCATATCCGAGCCAGATCTTTTTTTCTCGAGGCAGCCAGAGATCAGCGAGCATGACAGCGATGCCCAGTCCGATCACGGCTATTTCTAATATGGATGCTGCGATATTCATCGACAAAAATGGATACAATCTAAAGTTTTAATCCTGCCCGGCCAATTGGATATCCAACTCTGTTTTAACAGATTCTTCAGCCAGATTGGTTTGTTGATCTTGAGTGCCAGCTTCTATTGACTTCACCACCTCCGCTACGGAAGTGCGAATTTTATCTGTCAAGAGGCTAGGGAAAATTCCAAATAATAACAGTGAAGCCACCAGAAGAACATAGGGAAGTTTGATCCAGTAATTTGCGGCATCCTGTAAAGGTGGTGTGTCGTTTGCTAAAGGGCCGTGTAACATCTTCCTCACTGCTCTGAGTGCATATACAGCACCGATGATCAAAGCTCCCCAGGCGGTGCCGGTTACGAACCATGGTAGAGATTTCCAGGCACCGAAGAGAACGGTAATTTCTCCTGCAAAGTTTGCGAAACCGGGTAACCCGCAGCCAGCCATCATGGCCATGACAAGTAAAGTGCCCATGAACGGCATCTGCCTGAGAACACCACCATATTGATCCATATCCAAGCTTTTCTTCTGGTCGTAAAGGTATCCGCTCAGTCCGAAAGAGAGTGCGGCGAGAAAACCATGCGCGATCATGACGAGTACTGCACCACTGATTCCAATCAGGTTCATGCTTGCAATGCCAAGAAAGACAAAACCCATGTGAGCCACGCTGGAATTACCAATGAGCTTGTTCAGGTTTTTCTGGCGCATGGCGACCCAACCACAATAAAGGATATTGCCCATGCACAACCATGCGAGTACTTCCAGCCAGGCCTGCGCACCCTGAGGCACGAGAGGAAGGGCTATTCTGATCAGTCCATAGATACCAAATTTCTTAAGCACACCTGCGTGCAACATGGCCGTTGCGGTTGGCGCTGCATCATAACCAAGAGGTGCCCAGGTGTGAAAAGGCCAGAGTGAAACAAGGATGCCAAAGCCAAACAAAAGGAACCCGAAAATGGTTGTTTGAGAATCTGCTGAAATCGGGTTGTTGCGCAGTTGCTCCTGAAGAGCGATCAAGTCAAAGGTTTTCGCACCCGACTGAACGTATAACAACACCAAGCCAACCAGAGCTACCAAGGCACCCAGAGTCAGGTAAAGCGTCATTTTGTAGGTGGCATAATCCTTATTCTTACCACGGCCCCAGACACCAATCATGATGAAGGTGGGAACCAGTGCTAGCTCATGGAAAAAGTAGAAGAAGAAAATGTCGATGGACATGAAGGTACCCATAATACCCGCGATCATGATGAGCATGAGGAAATGAAATTCCTTCATGCGATCCTGAATACTTCGAGAAACGCAAACTGCTGCAAAGCTGACAATGGAGCCCATGAGGATCAAACCGATATTGATGCCATCCGCACCGACTTGATAATTGATATCCAACGCCGTGACCCAGGCCACCTTTTGGTAAAACTTGTAACCGCCAGGGCCTGCTTCAGCACCGTTGAACGATAAAAATGCGAGGATGGCACAGAGCAAGGGTAACGCCGTCGATGCAAGCGCAACCGCACGGATGAGTCCTTTTGCAGATTTAGGGAGCAAGGCAACCAGTCCGGCGCCGAGCAGGGGTAAAAACAGGATGAAGGTTAAAATAGACATGAGTGTTACAGAACTCCTCCCATTACAAAAAACATCACCAGAGCGATGCCTACCACGAACAGGAATGCGTAAGTGTGAATGCTCCCAGTTTGGAACAATCGAAGACCTCGACCAAAGACATCCACTACGTTTGACAAGCCTTTGACGATGAAGCTGCTCAAAAGGATTCGATCTACCCATTCAGCAAGCTTGGAAACAGCTTCGTGGGTGACGTAGATCAAGCCATTGAATATTTCATCAAAATAAAGTCTGTTCTTCAAAGCAGTGGATAAGCCATGCAGACGATTTGCAATCGGATCAGATTCAGCTTTCGAATAAAGCGACCAAGCAACACTTCCACCGAAGAGCAAAGCCAGAACGCTGAAGGCCATTGCGAGAGGCGCCTGAGTGTGTCCCCCTGCATGATGTAAACCCGCTACATGGTTCACTGCAGCCTCAATTGGTAGAAAACCGGCAAATAATGTAGGAATGACCAGGATCCAGAGGGGGCCGGTCATCACCGAAGGAGATTCATGTGAGTGATCGGCAGCCTCGGAACGGTGTTTGCCGTGAAATGCGACCAGAACCAGGCGCGCCATGTAAAGCGTGGTCAAAACTGCCGCCAGGACACCAATGGCAAAAAGAAACACATTGCCATGATGGCTGAAGTCTGCCGCAGCAGCCAGGATACCGTCTTTGCTGAAGAAACCACTTAAAGGAGGTACTCCGCAAAGTGCCAGAGTGCCGATCAGGAATGTCTTGTAGGTTGCTGGCATCTTTTCCTTCAATCCACCCATTTTCCAGATATCCTGTTCATGGTGGAGAGCATGGATCACGGATCCCGCTCCGAGGAAAAGCATGGCTTTGAAAAAGGCATGCGTCGTCAAGTGAAACATTGCAGCGCCAGGCGCATGCACTCCAACTGCCATGACCATGTATCCCAGTTGAGAAAGCGTCGAATAGGCAAGGATGCGTTTGATGTCATTTTGCTGGAGTGCGATCACGGCCGCCATCAGTGCTGTAATACCACCTGTCCAAGCGATGACTTGCAGGGCGTCAGGACTCAGTAAAAAGAAGATCCGGCAAAGCATGAAAACTCCCGCTGCAACCATCGTCGCGGCATGGATCAAAGCACTGACCGGGGTAGGGCCCTCCATGGCGTCTGGAAGCCAGACATGCAATGGAAACTGTGCGGACTTGCCTACTGCTCCACAGAATAAAAGCACGCCCACAATGCCTGCCGTTGCTCCAAGGATTTCAGGATTGGCTTCGAAAACACCCTTCAGTTCAGCAAAGTTCAAAGAGCCTGTTGCTGCCCAAACCATAATGATACCAAGGATAAATCCGAAATCACCAATGCGATTGGTCAGGAAAGCTTTCTTGGAGGCATCCGCAGCAGCTGGGCGTTCATACCAAAATCCAATCAGCAAGTAGCTTGAAACGCCTACTAATTCCCAGAAGATGAACATCTGCATGAAGTTTGAAGCCAATACGATACCCAGCATCGAAAATGTAAACAAACTCAGACAAGCAAAATAGCGGCTGTAAGAGCGGTCCCCTTTCATGTATCCCTGAGAATACCAGTGGATCAATGAACCCACTCCGGTGACAATCAATAGCATCAGTGCACTCAACTGATCCAGTTTGACCCCCAAGGTGGCTTGGAAGTTTCCGATTGATATCCAGGTGATGTTGGATTCTCCTGCCTCCCTTGCGCTCAGGAAAATGAGTAGGCTCATTGCGAATCCCGCCAGCACGGCTCCAATGGAAATCCTCGCGCTGAGCTTGTCATTCTTGAGGGTAAAGCATGAAATTAGCACGGTTGATACCAGAGGTAACAACAGAACCATCCAAGCCAGAATAAATGCTCCACTCATTTCTTGATCGATCAAATTTTTAAAGTTTCAAGGAGGTCAGTTCATCGACTTCCGATATTTGCCGCTTGCGGTAAAGAGCTACGATTAACGCCAAACCGACTGCGACTTCTGCTGCTGCCACCGTGATCACGAAAAAAACCATGACCTGTCCATCCACGGTGTTTGTAAATCGGGAGAAGGAAACCAGCGCCAGATTTGCCGCGTTCAACATGAGTTCCAAACCCATGTAAATGACGATCAGGTTGCTTCGCATCACGACTCCCATCAGCCCCAGGCCGAAGAGGATCGCACTTACGATCAGGTAATGTTCTAGTCCGATCATATGTTCCTATCTCAAAGTTTTTTTACTTAATAAAATGACACCGATCATGCCCACAAGCAGCAGCACACCCATGATTTCAAAGGGTAACACATAATCGGTAAACAAACTTAAACCCAATTTTTTGGTCGAGCCTACCGTCACGGCCTCCAGACCATCCCCAACGCCGGAGGTGACGATGGCTTTGATCAAAACGCCACCAATGCTGAGCAATGCCAACATACCCACCGTAACACTGAAATAATTCACGGGTCTTTTCTCCACTTCATGAATGTCCAACAGCATGATGACGAAAAGAAACAGAACAATCACTGCTCCTGCATAAACCATGATCTGCACCGCAGCCAAAAAGAAGGCGTTCAACAGAACAAACAGCCCAGCCATGGAAATAATGGTTAGCACCAGGAACATGGCACTTGTCACCGGATTCCGCGTAAAGGGATTTGCCACGACCAAAAAGCCGCAGACCAGCGTCAGAGCAGAAAATATATAAAACAACAATGCTTCCATGGATTTAAATCATTCTTTGCAGTTTGGTTGTCCCTTACTGCTTTTGTTGCTTGTCGTGGCCATTGTGCTCATTGAATCTATGGGGTAGTCTCATTCAGTGTGACTGTTGAGCCTTGGCATCCGCTGCCTTTTTGTCCCACTTTTTGATACTACTTTCTTTCACACCGCCGAGTTCAAGAAGCGTGGTCTTGTCGTAAATCATTTCTTCTCTTGACTCACCTGTGAGTGAATAATCCTTTTGAAGAAATATAGCTTCTTCAGGGCAGACCTCCTGACAGTAACCGCAGAAAATGCAGCGGAGCATGTTGATCTCGAACTGTTCAGGCTCTTTTTCGATGTTGCCGCGTTCTTTGTTCACTTCCGGCCCCGGAGGGGTGATTTTGATCGCTTTGGGTGGACACACAAACTCACAGAGTTGACAAGACACGCATTTGGTCCGGTCTTTTTCATCTTTGACCAAATACGGAGCGCCTCGATATCCCTCCGGTACTGTCCATTTTTCTTCAGGATACTGCATGGTCACCTTCTTCTTGAAGAAATGAGAGAGGGTGACCTTGAATCCGCCTATGAGGGTGGGGATATAAAGTTTTTCAAACCAGGTGAGGGGATTGCGTTTAATGATCATGCGTGTGTTCTCCTCTCGATTAAAGGTGTTTTATCCACAATATGGTGGCTGTAATGATGATATTTGCTAGAGCAAGCGGTAAAAACGTTTTCCACCCAAGGTCCATCAATTGATCGTATCGAAATCGTGGAAGCATCCATCGAATCCATATGAACAATCCCATGAAGACTGCCACCTTGGCGAGAAAAACCAGAATGTGAATCAGCCCCCCCCCGAATGTGCTAGCAGTTTCATTCAGTCCGAAGAAAGGTAATGTCCAGCCACCAAAGAAAAGCACTACCATCAGGGCTGAAACGGAAATCATCGCGGCATACTCACCCATGAAGAAGAGAGCAAACTTCATTGAACTATATTCTGTATTGTAACCGGATACGAGCTCCGTCTCGGATTCAGGCATGTCGAAAGGCAGCCTGTTCGTTTCAGCAAAAGCGGAGACCAGAAAGATAACAAAAGCAATGGGTTGTTTGAAAATCAGCCAGGCTCCATTTGCCTGGTACTCGATCACTTTGCCAAGATTCAGTTCTCCCACCAGCATGAACACCGGAACTGCCGCCATTCCCATCGCAATCTCATAGGAAATCATCTGTGCACTTGCTCGCACACCACCGAAGAATGGGTATTTGGAGTTGGAAGCGTAACCTGCGATGACAATGCCATAAACCCCCAGAGACACCACGCTGAAGGTATAAAGAATACCCACGTTCAAATCGGCGATCACCATGGATTGGTTGCCGAGTTTGGATCCGAACGGAATCACGGCAATGGTCAGAAAAGCCGGTATCACACTTAGTGCCGGAGCGAGTATGAAATAAGCCTTTCGAACATGCAATGGAGTGAAGTCTTCCTTCAGTATCGACTTCAATCCGTCAGCCATAGGCTGGAGTAATCCGAAAGGGCCCACACGATTCGGCCCCACGCGATCCTGAATCGCGGCACTGACACGCCTTTCCAGCATGACCGAGTATGCGATCATTGGCAGAAGTATCCCTATGGCCATGACGACCTTCAGTGCGCTGAACATCAGGAATGGGCCCCAGGGACCCAATAGCGAGTTCTGCACTGTATCGTGCATGACGGCGGCTATTGTTGGATCGTGAAATACCATGTTTTTGTCTTCGCTCTTGCCTTAAATTTTAATATCCGCACCCAGGCTTCCCAGGTCCTTCCATTGGAGCCCGCCAAAGGCAGAATTGTTTGCGCTCATTTCGTTAAACAAGCCTGGTAGCGTATCCGCTGGTTTTTCGTTTGTGACATGAACTACCAATTCACGCAACCATTCCCAGTCGGGCCTAGCTTTACCCGGAGCTTCTATGGCTTTCATGAATTTTTGCACACGGCCTTTTCCATTGACGAATGAACCGCGTTTCTCGAGATGAGCACATCCCGGCAATAGGAAGTCAGCTTTATCTGCTGCATGGCTGCCAAGGATGTCACTGACGACCAGTAGATCCAGCTTGGCGAGCAATTCGTCATTCATTCCGACGCGAGTGATGTTTTCCCCGAAAGACAACAAGGTCCTGATGCGTCCTTCTGAAATACCTTCGTCGATTTCCGGGATCTGAATGCCCATTTCGCTGAAAGCGATTCCTATTGCACGAGCACCATTGCTGTTCGGGTTTTTATCCGATTGCACAAGGAAATCATCGCCCTCACCCTTACGGGGGACGCAATCGGTGATCGCCTCAAAATGATTTGCCAGTAATTTGATGAGGTAAAGCTCTTCGTTGCTCGCTCGGGCTGATGCGAGAATAGCGACTGATCCTTTTTCGCATTTGGAAAGTCTCTCAGACAGTTCCTGAATGATAGTAACCCATTCGACTGAGCGTGATTCTGAGTTTCGGTTTCTAATGAGGCATTCCTTGAGTCGGTCCTCACGATGAACCCACTTATAATTCAATCGACCTTCATCACACATCCAGGACGCATTGACCGCATCGTTGTCGCGGGGCTCAAAACGGTAAACTTTGTTTTCACGAGAACCGACCTTGATATTACACCCCGTAGAGCAGCTTGTGCAGATGGATTCGGTCTCTTTCATGAACCAAACTCTCATCTGGAAGCGGAAATCTTTCGATGTCAGCGCGCCCACTGGGCAAAGGTCGACCGTATTTAAAGTATAATTATTATCGAACTTTGAGCCAGGGTATGCGGCGATGGTATTATAACTGCCGCGATTGACAATACCCAGAGCATCATCATGTGCCACATCCCGGGTGAAACGAATGCAGCGTGTGCACAAAACACATCGTTCGTCATCCAGCATGATACGTGGTCCCAGATCAACTTGCTTGGGCTTGCTGACTTTGGTTTCTACGAACTGGCTGTTGGCCTGACCATGCTCCATGGAATACTCCTGAAGTTTACATTCACCTGCCTGATCACAAATGGGACAATCCAAAGGGTGATTTATCAGGAGAGATTCCAGTATACCCTCACGCATCATCTTCGTATTGTCCGAATCGGTATGGATCTCCATATTCGGAGCGACCGGAGTCGCACAAGCGATGGCACCCCGCGGCAAGGATGGGTCATAGGGAAGAACACCTTTCTGAATCTTGGGTGTTCCATCCTCGTTTAAAATGGGTTTTCGATCCCTGCCCATGGCCGGCATTCCGATTTCAACCAGGCACATGCGACAATTACCAGCTACCGGGAGCTTAGGATGGTAGCAGTAATGTGGGATTTCTTTCCCCACAATCTTGCAGGCCTGCAAAATGGTGGTTGGTATCGGGTTTCCCTGCCAGTCCGGTGTCGTCTTTGGGACC
This sequence comes from Pedosphaera sp., assembly GCA_002690655.1. Lineage (GTDB taxonomy): Bacteria > Verrucomicrobiota > Verrucomicrobiia > Limisphaerales > AAA164-E04 > AAA164-E04. The sequence goes on along the minus strand of NZFL01000014.1, from coordinate 113,417 downwards.
TCCACGGTTCTGCCATCCACTTTCACAGTGACAGTTTCGACAGGTTTGATTTCAGCTTTTGTCGTTTCGTTAGCCATGTGGAGTTAATTCGCTGAGTTTACTGTACCTTTTTGGTTGGCCTCCAGTTGCGCTGCTTCATCTGCAGCGCCTCTAGCCTCGAATTCGTCTTTGAATTTTTTGACAAAACTAAGCACAGGCCATGAACAAGCCTCGCCAAAAGCGCATATTGTGCGGCCTTGAATGTTCGTCGCAATGTGTGTCAGATAATCTGCATCCTCTTTTCTCCCCTTACCGCTTGTCATGCGATTCAATGCCTTGCTCATCCAGAGAGAGCCTTCTCTGCATGGCGTGCACTGTCCGCAGCTTTCATGCGCGTAGAAGGCTGAGACATTTGCCAGCGCTTCGACGATGTCCACGCTGTCGTCCATCACGATAATCGCACTGGATCCCGACATGGTTCCTGCGGCCATGAGCGAATCAAAATCATAAGGTAGATCCAGTAAATCCACCTCTGTGGATTCCAGTTCTCCGTCCTTGTTGGGGCGCTTCATCTGGAATTTTTCTCCTGCTTTCAGGACTTTCGCAGACGAGCCTCCTGGAATGATCGCTTTCAAAGTTCTGCCCTCGAGCAAACCGCCACCGAAAGCGTCATCAAAAATCAATTCGCCAATCGTCGCCTTGCCTACTTCGATTTCGTAATAGCCCGGCTTTTTCACCATGCCGCTCAAGCTCACAATACGAGTGCCCGTATTCCGCGGAGTTCCTAACTTCGCATACTCAGAGCCACCCATGTTCATAATATGGCCTACGGCGCAAAGGGTTTCGACGTTGTTTACGATTGTGGGACACATGTAAAGCCCCAAAACTGCCGGGAAATAGGGAGGTTTGATGCGGGGGTAGGCTCTTTTTCCCTCCAGAGATTCGATCAGTCCAGTCTCCTCACCGCAGATGTAAGCGCCTGCTCCGCGATGCACGTGGATCTCCAGATCGTATCCGGTTCCCATCACATTCTTGCCGAGGAATCCTTTTTCTCGAGCCTCATCAAGCGCCTTGTTCAGAATGCGTGCGCCTTCAGGAAACTCTCCGCGGATATAGATGTAGGCAAGATGCACGTCATTTGCAAATGCACTGATGATCATGCCCTCAACTAACTGGTGAGGGTCTTTATGGATGATCTGCCTGTCCTTGAAAGTACCCGGCTCCGATTCATCTGCATTACAAATCATGTAAATGGGCTTGCCGCTTCGACGGTCCACAAAAGACCATTTGAGGCCGCAAGAAAACCCTGCCCCACCACGCCCTCGGAGCCCGCTGGACATGACCTCGTCGCGGATTTGTTCCTGAGGGGTTTTTGTTTTACCGTCGTCTGTCTCCTTGGCCTTCAGCGCGATGGATTTTTTCAACGCTTCGTAGCCGCCGTTAGTCATATAGCAGTCAATGTCCGGTGTGTATCCGGGCTTGTCTGCATTCTTCAATATGAGTCGAAATTCTTTAGGCATTGAAATCCGTTCTGGTTGCTTGACTCCAAAAATCGTTTTGCTATGTTTCCGCGTCTTAAGTTTTTTGCCGGATGGTGTAATGGTAGCACAGCAGTCTCTGAATCTGCTTGTCATGGTTCAAATCCATGTCCGGCAGCCACCCCGTCTACGAGCTATAGTTTATTCTTTTGATCAAGGGCATTGATTGATGATCGTGTCTGCTTTTTCCTGACTGACACCTTCGTGAAATTCATTGTTGCACATTATGACAGGGGCTGTGCCACAACTAGCCAGGCACTCCACGAACTCCACTGAAAATTTGCCGTCTTTCGATGTCTGAAGCCCGTGGTTTTCGGCATCCAAACCCAATTTGGAGCATACATGCTTATGGAGTTTTCCTGAGCCACCCAATGCGCAGCTCAACGTGCGGCAAACCTTCAGCACGTATTTACCTGCAGGCTCCTGCCTGAACATTGGGTAGAAAGTAACCAGTTCGTGAACATTGATTGGTTTCAGCTCCAGCTTCTGTGCAATCCATTCGATGGCTTCCTTGGAAACATGACCAAAGTGTTCCTGCAATGCGTGCAGAAGCATCATTGAAGCACTCCGCTTNTCTGGATAATGAGTGATCAGNTCTTCGATCTCGTTTTCCAGCTTTTGAGGTATGTTCAAACTCATCTGTCGCTTTCTCCCATTACAAAATCAATTGAACCCAAAATCGCCACGACATCACTCATCATTTCTCCCTTCAACAAGTAAGGAAGCACACTAAGGTTCACGAATGATGGGGCACGGATTTTCATACGGTTCGGTGTGCCTCCACCTATACTGTGTATGTAAAATCCAAGTTCCCCTTTTGGGTTTTCAGCACCAAAATAAACTTCCCCAGAAGGGACATTGACTCCCTGAGTTACCAACATGAATTGATGAATCAATTCTTCCATGCCGCTCAGTACTTTATCCTTGGGAGGAAGAACTGTCTTCCCATCGTCAATACTAACAGGTCCTCCTGGAAGTTTGTCCAGACATTGACGTATGATTTTGGCGCTTTGACGCATTTCCTCCATACGCACAAGGTATCTGTCATAGGAATCGCCCTTGGTCCCGAGTGGAACCTCAAAATCCAGTTCAGGATAAACGAGGTAGGGGTTGCTTTTCCTCAAATCGTGGTCCACGCCGGATCCCCTCAGATTTGGGCCGGTGATTCCGTAATCAATAGCAATTTCTCTTGGTAATATTCCTACTCCCTGCGTACGATCTACAAAAATTCTATTTCGAGTCAGGAGTGTTTCAGTCTCATCGAAATTGAATTCCACTTCTTCCAGGAATTTGCGGCATTGATCCACCCAACCATCCGGAAGGTCACGTGCAATACCTCCAATTCTTGTAAAGGAAGTAGTGAATCTGGCTCCTGTCAGTGATTCACACAGATTATAAATTTTTTCACGTTCGGTAAAAGTATGAAGAAATACAGTCAATGCTCCCACGTCCATTGCAAAGGCCCCAAGTCCCAGCAGATGAGCTGAAATACGTGCTAACTCGCAGCANATAACACGTATGTATTGGCCTCTCTCAGGCAGCTGTTTGTCGATCCCCATCAGTTTTTCAACCGCAAGGGCGTAGGCGACGTTGTTGGCTAGTGGTGCGAGGTAGTCCAGTCTGTCTGTATAGGGAACAAACTGGTTGTAAGTCATGCTTTCGGCGATTTTCTCATCGCCTCGGTGCAGATAACCCACATCGGGGCTGGCCTTAGTGATGATTTCACCATCAAGCTCCAGAACAATACGCAGCACCCCATGAGTCGAAGGGTGAGAAGGGCCCATGTTGAGGATGAGTTTTTCGCCCATCATCTCTTCCTGATCCTGCACCTCTGCGGACTCGATACCATCCAGCGTTCTGCCGGCGGCGTCCTTTATTTCCAGGTCTTTGATTTCTGGTGCCATGTTAATTTTCTTTTAAAATGTTACTTCTGCTAGCAATCCCGGTCCCGACCTTCGAATTGAGCATCAATGACCTTGTTTCAGAGTAAACGATTTTTTTTAGTTGTTAATCTACTGAGCGCGCCCTTGGTTCACGTAAAGTAGTATGTGGTTGTCCTGGAGAAGTTACAAAAGGTCCGCCTTCCAAAGGAGCCTTTTCAGTGAATGCTACATCCGGCAGCTCGGTTTCTTTGCCCTCCAGAGGGAAATCCTTCCTCAATGGAAAGTAAGGATAGCCCTCCCACATGAGGATACGTCTTAGATCCGGGTGGTTCGTGAAGCGAATACCCATCATGTCGTATGCTTCGCGTTCATGCCAATCAGCCGTTTTCCAAACTTTTTCTACAGACGGCACTTCACAATTCTCCTCTTCAACAAGCACTTTCAAACGTAGATAAGTCTTGTTGGTCAGCCCGTAGAGCTCGTAGACCACAGAAAACCGAGGTTCTTCCCCTAGATGATCCACCCCTGATAAATCCGTTAGGCAGTCGAAACCAAGTTCACTTTTTGCGTAATTGCAGATCTCAGCGATTTTCGTGTTATCATTGACTACAAGCGTGCATTCGCCCCTGAACTCATAGATTTCCGAAAGCAAATCACCGAACTTGGCCTTCAAGTCGTTCGCCAGTTTTGCAGTTTTCTCGATGCTTGCGTCGCTCATAGTTCTTATAAATGAATACCTGTTTAAGTCACTTGACGTGAGCGCCAGCCAGGGCATCCGGCTTAGGTGCCTTGTGTGTCCTTATCAAGGGCTCTTTTGCGACCTGCTTCTGCAGTTTCATCAACGCATCCAGCAAAGCCTCCGGTCGGGGGGGGCATCCTGCCACGTAGACATTCACAGGCACGATCTTGTCCACACCCTGCAAAACGGAGTAGCTGCGGTACATACCCCCAGTGGAGGCGCATGCTCCCATGGCAATCACCCACTTGGGTTCTGCCATCTGGTCGTAGATGCGCCTCAATGCAAGGGCCATCTTGTAGGTTACAGTGCCCGCAACTATCATAAGATCAGACTGACGTGGTGAAAAACGCATCACTTCTGAGCCGAATCTCGAAATATCGAACCTACTGGATCCCGCTGCCATCAATTCGATGGCGCAGCAAGCCAATCCCATCGGCATCGGCCACAGGGAATTCTTCCGAAACCAATTCAGCACAGCATCGACCTGAGTGACTATCACGTCTCCTTCGACTTTAGTGTTGTATCCTATTTCTTTTTGTGATGGATTCATTGTGATCTAATCAGAAAGCCCCTCCAGTTTCCTGCAAGCTACCGAGAGCTCAAAAGTGGTGCAAGTGAATTTGTGATTTTTTTCACAAGCGTTATTGACGAGTCTGGATGGGTTCTGATAATCATATTTTCAGTATTAATAATGTGTTGCGTTATTTTGGGGTGTTTGAGCATGCAAACTGCTGGAAAAAAGCAGTTTAAAAGTTTAGGCGGAGTAGCCAAGTGGTAAGGCAGGGCTCTGCAAAAGCTCTATGCGTCGGTTCGATTCCGACCTCCGCCTCCATCCTTAATGCTTAATGAGTGGTTTTTCCCGGGGTAGTGACCGCAGGTTTTGGTTTTGAAAACAGTTTTTGTTTCTTTCCTTGCCTTGCTTGTGACTAATCCTAAAGTGGTCCCGCTTTTCTTTAGAGAAAGTGGTTTTTCTTTTGGGGCTGCTCGTTTCGATGAAACGCGAAGCATTGGTGAACAACAGTTTTGTTCCGCTTTTATTAACTTAATATTAACTATAGATATCTGAATGTCGGACGTTTTTCCAAAATGGACGAATAAACTGCCCATCCGCCTTATCGTCGGGCTCATCCTTCTGGGGGGGGCAACGGTGGTCGGCTTGACCTATTATGCGACACCTAAATACACGCGGGTGGGTTATCAACCCGTTCAACCCGTGGCTTTTTCGCATGCCATCCATGCAGACCAGCTTGGTCTCGATTGCCGTTATTGTCATAACGCAGTGGAATCGTCCTGGTATAGCAACGTTCCAGCAGCCTCGGTTTGTATGAATTGTCACAATCAGGTCAAAAAGGATGATCCCAAACTGGCCATGGTCAGAGAGAGCTACAACTCGGGTGAGCCCATCCCCTGGGTGCAGATACATAAAGTTCCAGACTATGTTTATTTCAACCATTCGGTGCATGTGAATCGCGGATTTTCCTGCGTTGAATGTCACGGCCCCGTAAACAAAATGGACGAAGTGTATCATGCGAAACCTTTCGGTATGAGTTTTTGTCTCGAATGCCACCGAGATCCTGCTGCCAAAATCCGGCCTTTGGACAAGATTACCGACTTGGATTGGAAATGGGATGAGGATCCCCAGAAGGCTTCCGAATTACAACAAACCCATGGAGACCAAATGGTTCATGATTGGAGAGTTGAATCCCTTGTAAACTGTTCTGCCTGTCATCGATGAAAGACCTAACGTATTCCCCAAAAACATCTGGACCTGCATACTGGCGCAGTCTGGACGAGCTGACGGAGACTCCTGAGTTTCGTCAATGGGTGGAAAAAGAATTCCCCGAAAGCACTTTGGAAGCTCCCAGTGGTCAGTCTCGTCGCGATTTCGTCAAAATCATGGGAGCCTCCTTCCTTCTGGGGGGAGTGGGCCTGACTGGTTGCCGGCGTCCGGAGGAAACGATCGTGCCGTTTTCCAAGATGCCTCAAAATTACGTGCACGGTGTGCCACAATATTTTGCAACTTCCATGCCCACGCGTGACTCCGCCGTACCTTTATTGGCCAAGTCCAACGACGGTAGGCCAACCAAAGTTGAAGGCAATCCCGATTTATCATTTGGAAAGGGAGGCACGGATGCTTTCGCGCAAGCTTCATTACTGAATCTCTACGATCCGGATCGCTCCAAAAAATTCCTCAGAGGAGGGAACGGTTCGACCCGTTCAGCTGCCCTAGGTGGGTTGAAAGCTATCAGTAGCAAGTTTCAGGCAAACAAGGGAAAAGGACTTCATTTCCTTGTCCAGCCGACAAGTTCGCCTTCTCGTAATCGTCTTGAAATGATGATTCGCGAACAACTTCCTGAAGCCAAATGGCACGGATATGAGCCGGTTGATTTCAGGAATTCTTCAAAAGCTTCTTTGAAGTCCTTCGGAAAGGCATTGCGCCCAATGCCTCATTTCGACAAAGCCAAGGTGATCTTCTCCCTGGACAATGACTTCCTTGGAGCTGAGCAGGAATCTTATTCCCACATACGCGGTTATGCTGATGGTCGTCGATTGAAAGAAACAGAGGATCATCACTCAACGATGAATCGACTTTACGCAGTCGAAAGCTTAATGACATTGACTGGCTCAAATGCTGACCATCGTCTGCGAGTCACCTCTGGTCAGGTTTTCAGCGTTGCAGCTGCAATGGTCGAAGAAATTTTCAATCAGATCGGAAACAGTGATGACGATGCAGGCAGTCCCATCACCGCCTTGCGAAGTTCTCTTCGTGAAAAAGCCAAAGCAGTTGCTGTCGATCCCAAATGGATCACGGAATCGGTGAAAGATCTGGTTGCTCACCAAGGCGAATGTCTCGTAGTTGCTGGATATCGCCAGCCTGAATCTGTTCACCAGCTAGCCACTGCACTCAATGTTCTGCTCGGTAACCTGGGTGAAACAGTGTCNTATGTTTCGGATAACTCTATCTCCTACGACTCTCTTGAGGCGTTAAAGGGGGAATGTGATGCGGGTAGTGTGGACACACTCGTTGTTCTAGGGGGAAATCCAGTTTATGACGCCCCTGCTGACTTCGATTGGAAAATCACACAGCGCAAGGCCAAAACTGTGGTGCGTCTGGGTTATTACGAAGATGAAACTTCCGACGGTTCTGACTGGCACTTGCCAATGGCTCATTACCTCGAGTCCTGGGGTGATGCGCGTTCAGGTGATGGAAGCTACCTCCCTGTTCAGCCATTAATGGCTCCTCTTTTCGGTGGTCTGACTGAGCTGGAGGTAATCGCTCGCATTGCCGGCAATGATGAAATTAAACCTTACGACATCGTTAGAACAACCCTTAGAGGGCTTGTAGGGGAAGCTGGTTTTGAAGGTCAATGGAAACAGTTTCTGCATGATGGTTATCTGGAATCTCTCAAGCCAGAAGATGTAGACATAAAAGCGGATGCATTCGATTGGTCAGCAGTGACCCGTGAAGTGAGTCAGGCGATCACCGAAGCAGATCAATCCTCAGCGGCATCCAAAGATTCTCTCGAAGTCGTCTTTCACCGTGATTCCAGCATGGATGACGGCCGTTTCAATAACAACGGTTGGATGCAGGAGATGCCCGATCCAATGACCAAGATTACTTGGGATAACGTGGTGTTGATGAGTCGCCGTACTGCGGCCGAGCTGGGGGGAATCAAGAACAAGGAGATGGTAGAAATCGTCCTTGACGGTCGCAAAGTTCAGGGTCCTGTCTGGATCCAGCCCGGTTTTGCAGATTTTTCTCTGGGGCTTGCCCTCGGTTATGGGCGTAGTCATAGTGGCCGTGTTGGTGGGATCGACTCTGAATCGGTCGGCTTCAACGCCTATGCCATCCGTGGATCCAAAAACAGCAACTTTGGAACTGGAGCCAAGCTCAACCGCTTGAACCGCATCTTCGATATTTCATGCACTCAGGACCACTGGTCGATGGAAGGGCGTGCGATTGTTCGCGAGGCGAACCTCGAGCAATTCGAAGAAAAGCATGATTTCGCCCAGAACATGGATCTGGAGGCGCATACAAGTCACATCCCTCACGATGATGAAGGGAATCCAGCAGAAATCTATGAGCATCCCTACAAAGCCCGCCCATCCACGAGCAGCGACATTCATCAGTGGGGAATGGCTATCGACCTGCAGACCTGCGTGGGTTGCTCCTCCTGTGTGGTTGCTTGCCAGAGCGAAAACAACATTCCAATTGTTGGTAAGGAGCAAGTAGGCAATAGTCGTGAAATGCATTGGATGCGTATTGACAGGTATTACAGCGGTAACCCTGAAACACGCGGTAAGGCAAGCAATCTGATCATGGATGATCAGCAGCCTTATCAGGAATGGATTGATGATCCTCAAGTCGTCAATCAACCGATGATTTGTCAGCATTGCGAAAGTGCTCCTTGCGAAAGTGTTTGCCCAGTCAATGCGACGGTTCATGATCACGAAGGACTCAATGTCATGGCTTACAACCGTTGTGTCGGAACCCGTTATTGTTCCAACAACTGTGCATGGAAAGTGCGTCGTTTTAACTATTTTGACTACAACAAGCGTCCCATCGACCAGCTTTATGAAGGACCGCTTGCTTCTCGGCCTGAAGAGGATATCGATCTCATAGAAATGGCCAAAAACCCTGATGTCACTGTTCGTATGCGTGGCGTCATGGAAAAATGCACCTTTTGTACTCAGCGCATTGAGCAAGCCAAAATTGCCAAAAAGGTTGCTGCCAGAGATTCTGGAGACATTGAAGTGGCTGACGGGACCATCAAAACCGCCTGCCAGCAGGCTTGTCCGGCAGATGCGATTGCATTCGGTAATTTACTAGACCCTGAAAGCAAGGTATCCAAACTCAAGAAGAGCCCGCGAAACTATGCCGTACTTGGATTTCTGGATACCAGGCCACGCACGACTTATCTGGCAAAGATTCGTAATCCGAACAAAAACATGCCCGACTATCATACCATGCCATTGAGCACTTTGGAGTATACAGAGAACATGGGAAGTCCGTTTGAGGAACATGGCTCAGCCCACGGAGGGGAAGCCCACGAGAGTGGACATGCGGTTGAAACTCACTCAGAAGGAGGGCAACACTGATGTCATCGCCAGGCACACATCCTTCAGTTGAAATTGCACCTCCGCCCCGAGAAATCGAGCGCGAACCATTGGTCCTCAACAATCGGTCCCTCGCTTGGATCTCCGACCAAATCGCCGGTATCATTGAAGGCAAAACGCCAAGGTGGTGGTGGGTGATGATGGCCTGCAGTCTCCCATTGATGCTCATGTGCTTTGCCATGATCGGGTATTTGATCTCTACAGGTGTCGGAGTCTGGGGTTTGAACCATCCGATCGCATGGGGCTGGGCTATTGTGAATTTCGTGTTCTGGATTGGTATTGGTCATGCTGGAACTTTGATTTCAGCGGTATTATTTCTATTGAGGCAGAAATGGAGGACATCGATCAACAGGGCAGCTGAGGCGATGACAATTTTTGCAGTGATGTGTGCGGGGATTTTCCCAGGCATCCACGTGGGACGTATCTGGTATGCATGGTGGTTGTTTCCTTTGCCGAACGCAAACGGGCCCATATGGCCGCAGTTCAGATCACCTCTCTTGTGGGACGTATTCGCGGTATCCACTTATTTCACGGTCTCATTTCTCTTCTGGTATATGGGGTTGATTCCTGATTTAGCAACCATCCGAGACCGTTGCAAAGGGTTCATTCGTAAATTCGCCTACGGTTTATTCTCACTAGGGTGGACAGGATCGAACCGTCATTGGAGCAATTACGAAAAGGCTTATCTCCTTTTGGCAGGCCTATCCACACCACTCGTTTTGTCGGTGCACAGTATCGTCTCATTTGACTTTGCGGTATCACAGTTGCCGGGTTGGCACACTACTATCTTCCCTCCTTACTTCGTGGCGGGAGCCATCTTCTCGGGGTTTGGTATGGTGCTGACCTTAATGATTCCCTTGCGTTCGATTTTCAAGCTAGAAGATTTGCTGACGATCCGACACATCGAGTTGATGTGTAAGGTGACCCTAGCCACCGGCACCATTGTAGGATACGCCTATGGCATGGAATTTTTCATTGCCTGGTATGGTGGTAATCCTTACGAAGCCTATGCTTTCCAGAATCGTGCCTTCGGTCCTTACTGGTGGGCTTATTGGATCATGATTTCGTGCAATGTGATCACCCCGCAGTTTTTCTGGTTCAAGAAACTGCGAACGAACGTTCTGATCGTTTGGGTGTTATCCATTTTTGTGAATATTGGCATGTGGTTTGAGCGGTTTGTGATTGTTGTTACTTCGCTGCATCGAGACTACCTGCCGGCTAACTGGGGATATTATTCTCCAACCAAAGTAGATGTGTTGACCTTCATCGGTACTTTTGGATTGTTCATGGTTCTGTTTCTCTTGTTCATCAGATTCCTGCCATTGATCGCCATTTCTGAAGTGAAGGGGGTCACTAATCAGGCAGATCCACATCATCCGTTGGGTGGTGCGAAAGGAGGTCACCACTAATGAGTGATAATTCTCAAGCATATGGCCTTTTGGCTGAATTTACGACGCCTGCGGATGCCATGCATGCCGCGGAGAAAATCAGGGATGCTGGATATTCTCGATGGGATGTGCACACTCCATTCCCCATTCATGGAATGGATGATGCCATGGGGCTCAAAGACTCCAAAGTGGGCTGGTTCTCTTTCTGCGGTGGAGCGACAGGTTTTACCGCGGGTTACTTAATGGTTTGGTTCATGAATAGCGTCAACTACCCAATCGTTGTGGGAGGTAAGCCACTGTTTAGTCCAATGTTTCCCTTTCCGGTTGTCTATGAAATGACCATTCTACTTTCTGCATTCGGAGCACTCTTTGGAATGCTGTTTTTGAATCGATTACCTAAATTACATCACCCTTTATTGAAAAATCGCCGCTTCAAGGGGGCGACACATGACAAGTTTTACGTGATTATCGAAACATCGGATCCGCGTTTTACCGAATCGGAGACACGCGAACTACTTGAATCGGCCGGCTGCAAACACATGGAAATGGTGGAGGACTGAGATGCGATACTTTTTAACCCTTTACATATTGGCGATCGTGACCCTGGTTGGTGTGGCTGGCTTTCGAGGCAGTGTTTCCCGTAAACCACCTATCGAGATATTCCCTGACATGGATCGACAAATGAAGTTGCGTCCACAGGAGCCAAATCGTTTCTTTGGGAACCGAAGAAGCTCTCAACCATTCGTTCCAGGCACGATTGCTCGTGGAATGCCTTACAAGGATATCCCTGTAAACACAGGTCGAATGACAGGTTCAACCAACTGGATTGAAATCAGTCCCGTTGAAATTACTGAAGCTCTCATGGAGCGTGGACACCAGCGCTACGATATTCACTGCACACCCTGTCATGGTGCGGCTGGTGATGGCAAGGGTATCACCAGCAAATATGGGATGGTAGCCGTGGCCAATTTTCATGATGCTCGCCTGGTGTCCATGACTGATGGCGAAATTTTCAACACCATTACCAACGGTAAGAATTTGATGGGCCCTTATGGTGCCAATATCAAAATCGAAGATCGTTGGGCGATCATCGCTTATCTTCGTGCGCTTCAGCGCAGTCGGTTGTCCACTATGGACGATGTGCCCGAACCACAAAAAGCAGCTTTTCAAAATTAATGACCTATGAGTTCTGAAACATCCAACACATCTGAACCCAAGCTGGATCTGGCCAAGTGGGCCAAGCTTCCGAACCAACTCATCCTGGGTGGTGGTATATTATTGTTGATCGGTTTATTGTTTCCCGGATGGCGTGATCAGTTTTACTACAGTTATCTGACCGGTTTCATGTTCTTTTTGAGCCTGACGCTCGGTTCTCTATTTTTGGTTCTGTTGCACCATTTATTTGATGCCTACTGGTTGGTGCCCGTTCGCAGGTTTCTCGAACACATTGCATGTCTTGCACCTACCATGGGTTTGTTGTTTTTACCCATCCTGGTTTTTTCATCAAAAATCTACCCTTGGATGTCGATTGATCCGAACACTGATCATGCCTTGCATGTGAAGGTTGCACTCTTTAACAAACCCGCCTTCTGGATCACTTCAATTTTGCTTTTTGTGATTTGGTGGTGGTTGAGCAAAAGCCTACGCAAACATTCACTGGCCCAAGACGAAACGGGGGCAGCTTCTCACACTCATGCACTGCGTAAATTAGCGGCACCGGGGGTGATTATCTTTGCCTTTACGCTGACACTTGGAGTTATTTTCTGGATGAAATCGCTGGAGCATCAATGGTTCTCAACCATGTATGGTGTGTATTATTTCGCCGCCAGTGTCTGGGTGACTCTGGCCACGACTTATGTGCTGACTGCTATCCTGCAGCGAACGGGGCATCTTGCTCCTGTCGTCACCAACAATACATACAAAGACACTGGGACATTGTTTTTTGCATTCACTGTCTTCTACGCCTATATCCATTTTTCGCAGTATTTCCTGATATGGAACGCAGCCATTCCTGAGGAAACTTTCTGGTATGTGAAGCGTGAGAATGGCATCTGGAAAAGCCTTGGTTATCTGATTATTTTTGGACATTTCTTTGTTCCCTTTCTGGCGATGCTTCGCATAGACGTGAAGAAATCTCTCACCATCATGGGGCCGCTTGCCATCTGGGCCTGGTTGATGCACTACGCCGATATGACTTACAACATCAAACCAGTGCTGGATCCAAAAGGTGATGGCATCAGCCTGAGTGGATTTGTCCAAAGTGCCGCAGCCTTGGCTTTCATGGGAGGTGTTTTATCCAAAGGATTCTTGAAATCATTTATCACTCATCCTCCTTTCCCTCAGAAAGACCCTCGCATCGCTGAGGCCATGGGAGTTTATGTAGAATTGGAATCCGAGGCGGCTAATAAGACTAAATCTGCGGACGCATGATTTTCATAGGATGACACAAATCCAGAATATTTCCTGATTAATGAGAACAAGCATCAGTAANAAACAGAATATGCGAGGCGTTGCCTTCGTTTATTTCGTGGGGATCATGGCCACGTTTTTCATCATGGCCTTTCTTATTTGGGTCACCAAGGAATACACACAGCCCAGAGCAATCTCTGCAAATCGCGCGAATGAGCGTGCAGAAAATTTGCAAACTGTCAAAGAAGCAGTAGCTCCCTTGTTGAATGAATACGGTTGGCAAGATCAGGAAAAAGGTTTTGTAAGGGTGCCCATCAAACGCGCGATGGAACTCACGGTCAAAGAGTGGCAAAATCCTGCCAAAGCCAGATTGGAATTGATTTCCAGAATGGAAAAGGCAACTGCGCTCCCACCACCGCCACCCGAAGAACCCAGTGCTTTTGAATAATAAACCGGTCAATATTAAATCAATGACGTTGCTGAACAAGTAAACGGTATGGACGTTACTCAATCATCTAAATCACCATCTGACTGGACGGAAATCGATTCATCTTATCGTTTTCCAACACTCTTCCTTGCATCCAAAGCAGTAGCTTGGCTTTTGTTAGGAAGTATTTTTTCTCTCATTGCATCCATCAAGATGCACTCACCAAGTTTTCTGGCAAGCTGCCCATGGGTGACCTACGGGGTCATGATTCCGGCTGCCTTGAACGCGGTCGTTTATGGATTTGCTCTTCAAGGTGCATTTGCCGCCCTACTCTGGATCACCATGCGATTGGGGCAAGTCAAGTTGGTTGGACCTGGTTACCTTTACATTGGATCCGCGCTCTGGAACATTGGTGTGCTCCTGGGGGTCATCGGCATCATGGCAGGGCATAGTTCGGGCCACACTTACCTGGAAATGCCCGGTTTCGTTTCGCCTATCTTATTTGCCGCCTACACGCTTATCGGAGGGATCGCGCTGGTGACCTTTCACAAACGACAAGTCCGCGAGCTTTACCCATCCCAGTGGTTTATTTTTGCCGCCCTCTATTGGTTTCCATGGATATTGACCGCTGGCAGTTACTTGCTCGTCATCTCCCCCGTCAGGGGAGTGACTCAAATGATCATTGGTGGTTGGTATGCATCCGGATTGAATGTCATCGTACTCGGTTTTGTCGGCATTGCCATCATTCAATACATGTTGCCCAAGTTAACCAAGCGAGATTTGCACAATGGTTATCTTTCATTGTTTTCCTTCTGGATCATTATGCTTTTTGGTGGATTCACTGGTCTGTTGCCCGGGCAATCACTTCCATCCTGGGTGGGATCGCTCAGTGCTGTATGCAGCGTCTTCGTTGCATTTGCCTGGTTGGTTCTCGGCTATAACATTTATCGAACCATTGGGGGCGCTTCCGGTAAAACGGGTGGTCTTTCCTACAAATTCATTTATTTCTCCGCTGCTGCGGGGCTGCTATCCGCCGTGTTGACCGCCTGGGCTTCCCGAGCCTCTGCTGCAGATGTCGTTCAGTTTACTTTATTCCTTCCTGGCTTGAAATGGTTGCATCTTTACGGGTTTGTTGGAATGGGATTACTCGGGTGTTTTTACTATTTTCTTCCAAAAATTACCGGAACCGAATGGTCGAGACCGGGGCAATGGACTGCTATTTTCTGGACTTATGCCATTGGGACAACTTGGGTGGGAATCACTTTTCTGGTTGGGGGATGGAAGCACGGTAAAGGTTTAATTGATCCAGAAACGCCTTTCATGGACGTGGTCCGTGAAGATATTGCTCCTGTTATGCGAATGAGCACCGTCGGTGAATTGCTAGTTTTCGTAGCAGCCGCCTTACTCTGTTGGAACGTCGCAATCTTGTTTTGTAGAACTTATTGCTCCTGCTTATGTTTGGGAGGCCTTTCACAGGACAAGGCTGGAATTTCCAGTGAAACAAAGAAATCTCAACCCAAAAAAAGTTCGAAAANCAAATAATGAATCAGGGNCCCTTACTTTTTTTAAGCGTGTTTTGCGCNATGGCTGCCTCTTGGATGGGCTTCGTGCTGATGCCTCAGGTTCAGCTCGGTAACCAGTCCACACGACTCGTCAAAGAAATTGGCAGGCATTATCCTGCTGAGCGTGGAGGCATAGCGGTCAAAGGTCACGATGTTTACCGCGCTGCGGGCTGTGTATCCTGTCACACCCAACAGGTCCGACAAACCGGTTTCATCTTCGACATTGTGTTGACTGATGCTGGGGATTTCACCGATTTGGTTACCTCACTCGTTCAACAAGCCAATGGTGATCTGTCCGATCAACAGGCCGCAGATATTGTTGCCAATGCACCGAAAACAATCTTAGAGGGTGTATCGAAACAAACAGTGGACAGTATCACCTTTTTGTTTAAAGACAGCGGTGGCAAAGTTGCTGCGAATATCCGACCCACAGGACCGGATATTGATCGTGGATGGGGCCCTCGCCAGACCGTTGGACTGGATTATTTGTTTGATGAACCCGTATTAATGGGCAGCCAACGTATTGGTCCTGACCTGGCAGATGTTGGTTCTCGTCTGGCAGATAGAAATTGGCATTTACTGCATCTTTACCATCCTCGCACGGTTGTTGAAAAGTCGATCATGCCCGCTTATCCCTATCTATTTGAAACACGTAGCATCGGCGATTCACCTTCTCCAGACGCCTTGGCGCTGAAAGGTGAGTTTGCCCCTGAAGAGGGTATGGAAGTGGTACCCACCCCGGAAGCAAACGCGTTGGTTGAATACCTTCTCAGCCTCCGAATCTTTCACCCCGTTTTTGAAGCCCCTTATTTATTTACCCAATCTGAACCCAGTGAAAACATCGATTCGGAAATGGAGCCGGCTGAATGAGTGCAAAGCCTAAGAAAACTGTCCATAAGAAAAAGCACGCGGATGAACGTGAACCCGGTGTACATCAGGAACCCATTCCCGTTCTGTTATTTGTCATTTTGCTGCTTCTTGCCTTTTGGGGAATGATGTATCTGCACACCAATGCAGGTGGTTTCAATCGCTATGTTTATGGCCCATTTGAGTCATATGCAATGGTTTCCGACGTCCAACCGGGGAGTTCGGATGACCCAATGAAGCGTGGTGCTGATGTTTACAAAAGCATCTGTCTCCCCTGCCACCAAGCATCAGGTTTGGGAGCTCCCGGGCAATTTCCTCCTCTTGCTGGTTCCGATTGGGTGAATGTAGAAGGCCCCAACCGCATGCTCCGCATTGTAATCAACGGTCTGAGCGGTCCTGTTGAAGTCAACGGGCAAAGTTGGTCTGGTGCCATGCCCGGGTTTGGCGATGTGATTGCTTCTGACGAAGACCTGGCAGCTGTGATTACGTATGTCCGTAATTCATGGGGTAACGAGGCGAGTGTTTGCACTCCTGAAGAGGCAGCATTAGTGCGATCAGAATCAGCAGATCGTGGTCGCCCATGGTCCAGNCCCGAATTACTCAACCTNTCTCTTGAAGTCCAGTAGTCNGCACTGAGTCATCCAGCTCAAGTCAGAATCGCTAGTTTACATCACGGGCTTCTTGCGNCATCAATNGTATCCATGTCTCATGTTGGTATAGGTTATGACGTTCANCGTCTCAAGGAAGGGCGCAAGCTTATNCTTGGCGGTGTNGAAATTTCNCACGANAAGGGNTTGGACGGTCATTCNGATGCTGATGTAGTCCTACACNCNTTNTGCGATGCAATTTTTGGAGCACTTGGTGAGCAAGACATTGGTCAGTTTTTCTCCAATACTGACCCTAGATGGAAAGACGCTCCCAGTAGCCTATTTCTGGATGAAGCGGGCAAGCACATCAAACTTCGTAAGGGTAAATTGATCAATGTAGACATTACTGTGATTGCGGAAGAACCCAAAATAAATCCCCATGTCAATGAAATGAAATTGATNATCGCAGAATGCCTCGATATCAATCCTCGCAAGGTATGTGTCAAAGCCACTACCAACGAGCGCATTGGTTTCATTGGGCGAGGTGAGGGTATGGCCGCTATGGCTGTTGTCAGTATCAAGCTGCCAGAGGCTTAAGTCTGCCTTCGCTTTTACTCATGAACTCCACTCTTCGCTGAAGTTTTCATCACACAAAAGTTGCTGATACTTTATTGATCCCTGCCTGAATGTGGGTTTCGCCAGGCAAAGCGCTTCATCGCATCTTCTGCGTCTTTGTAGAAAAACTTCAATTCTCAGACCTGCCTGCTTTTATCGGTAGGGTTGATTAAGTTCAACCTTAGCTTGTTTTCGTCGGTTACGGAGCTTGATATTGACAATTTCCACTGCGAGTGAAAAGGCCATGGCAAAATAGATATAGCCTTTTTCTACTTTTACATGGAATCCCTCCAGAGTGAGGACAAAACCGATCAGGATCAGGAAACTGAGTGCAAGGATTTTCAGGCCAGGGTGCTTGTCGATGAATTTACTGACGGTGTTAACAAATATGAGCATGACGATCATCGCAATAATGACGGCGGTGATCATTACAGGTACCTCATCCACCATGCCGACCGCTGTGATAACCGAATCCAGAGAAAATACGACATCCAGGAGCATGATTTGGAATAAGATGCTACCCATTGTTGCAGTCATTCCACTGGTTTTGTGTCCATCTTCTCCTTCGAGCTTATCGTGGATTTCATGAGTGGCCTTTCCAATCAGAAACAATCCGCCAAAAAGCAAAATCAGGT
Source organism: Pedosphaera sp. (assembly GCA_002690655.1). Taxonomy (GTDB): domain Bacteria; phylum Verrucomicrobiota; class Verrucomicrobiia; order Limisphaerales; family AAA164-E04; genus AAA164-E04. Next base: position 95,670 of record NZFL01000014.1, on the reverse strand, counting down.
CGCGACCTCCAAAAGTTTTTCCAAGTATGGTAAACAATGGAGTGGTTAGTTTGGCCATCCATGCGATTCCCATCAGTAATATGATTCTGGAGATAAGAGCCAACGCCAGTCCAATTTTGCGCGCTTTGTCCTGTTCTTCTTTCGGAAGTTTACTTGCAAGAATTGAGATGAAGACAATGTTGTCAATTCCCAGCACAATTTCTAACAACGTCAGTGTCAGCAAGCTGACCCAAATCTCTGGTGATGTAATCCACTCCATATTATATCCAGGAAAAATGTTATGGTTTTTTCAGGGAAAATCAAACTATCAAAAACTAGAATAAATTCCCAACAGCCATTCCGATCACACTCATTGGTCCCTGATCTTCGAGGCTCTCAGTTGCTTTGTTGACCTTTTGAAGAGTGGTAGTGGCATTGTTCAGCAGTGAGGGGTCGTTGATCAACATTCCGATGCTGCCTTCTCCTTGATTTAATTTCATTAGAATCTCTTTCAGGTTGTTCATGGCAAGAGTGGATTCTTTGTAAAGTGTATCATCGGTTGTGAGTTTTCCCAAAGTTCCAACACCTTTATTCAGCTTTGTTACAATATTTCTTGCATCCTTAACTGCCAGATTAATTTCATTTGTGGTTTGCTCAAGCTTGTTGACCGTTGCTGTTGCGGATTGATAAAACTCTGGGTCAGAAATTAGTTTTCCGATCGTTCCTTCCCCTTTGGCAATTTCGTGTGAGACTTTTTCAAAATTAGAAAGCATGGCCGTAAGCTTGTCTTTATTTTCCTTAATCAAATCTCCGAGAGGGCCCAGTATATCGCCGAAGGTATCTCCGGAAAATGAGGTGCTCATGTTTTCCACACCATCAGCTACACCCTCGAGCTTGGCCATCAACATGCTTAGATCGGGTTGTTCTCGTGTTGTCAGCACCGTACCATTTTCAATAGGGAGTCCTGAGTCACCAAACTTGATTGCTACATAGTGTTGGCCCATCAACCCCTCAAATTGAATCGACGCCTCACTGTCTGTGCGAATCGCCGCCTGCTTGTCCTGATCAATCTCCAGCTTTACCAGAACTTTATTGGAATCAAAGGCGATTGTCACGACACGCCCAACCTTAACCCCCGCCACTTTTACTGGATCTCCAGTCTTAAGGTCCTTGATGTTTTCAAAGCGGGTATCTACCGCAATTCTGTCAGAAAAAAGATTCACAGATCCTGCTACTTCCATCAGGAGGAACGCAGCGATCAGTGTAAAAATGACAAATAAGCCTACTTGAGCTTCAGATGACCTGTTCGATTCGTTCGATTGTTCTTTGGATGCTTGTTGTTTTGTATCTGCACTCATAGTTTTAAACTGTTGGGCGTGTTGCTTCAGACTGGTAGTCTTCAAATTTTCCGGCCTTCAAAAAGCGCTGAATATCCTCGTCTGCCTTCTCCAAAAGTTCGTAGGGCGTTTCTGGTTTGGAAAGTTTTCCTTCCTGCATGATGGCAATCTTGTGCCCGATGCCAAAAGCCAGGTCCCTATCGTGTGTGACGATGATCGAAGTTGTTCCGAACTCCTGATTGAGATGAAGGATTTGTTTGCCCACGGTGACTGCGCTGAGCGGATCCAATTCACTTGTAGGTTCATCGTAGAAAATCATCTGTGGATTGATTGCCAACGCCCGGGCGATGGCGACCCTTTTTTTCATTCCTCCTGATAGGGTGCTGGGCATTTTGTATTTGTCATGTTCGATGCTCAGGCCCACTTTTCTAAGAGAATCATCAACGATAATCTCTATTTCATGGGCAGGCATTCGTTTGTATTCTTTCAAATACAATCCAATATTTTCTCCTACTGAGATTGAGTTAAGGAGTCCTCCAGATTGAAAAACGATGGCTAATTCAAGCTCTTCACGAACGATTGGATCATTGATGGAACCATTGTTCAGGAGCACCTTGCCTTCGTCCGGTACCTCAAGACCGATCAGATGACGCAGCAAGACACTCTTACCACTTCCACTGGGCCCCATTATAACAAAGATACTATGTGCATCGACCTCAAAATGAATACCATTCAATACAGGGCTTCCATCATAGGATTTTTTAAGCCCGCTTACTTTAAGATTAATACTTTTTGCCTGGTTTGAGGTCATTCGATCAAAATAAACAGTCTAGTAACAAAATAATCCAGAATGAGTATGAATACGATGGACTTGACGACGGATTGAGTAACAGCCTGCCCAATGGCCCTGGGGCCCCCGGATGTTTGCAATCCCTCGTAACAACTAACCAATCCTATGACGATTGCAAAGACCATGCTTTTTGAGATTCCATGTGCCAAGTCCGGCCATTCGACAGCGATTCTCAAATTATTCATATAGTTCTGATAACTGATTGCTATCTCACTATTGGTCATAGATACCAGCCCACCTCCGAGCCAGCCTACTAGAATGGAAAAGATGACCAGCATGGGTAGGGCGAAAGTAATGGCAATCATGCGAGGCAAGACCAGATAATGAATGGGATTTATTTTCATGGTTTTCAACGCATCGACTTCCTGATAAACGCGCATGGATCCCAGTTCAGCTGTCATGGCTGATCCCACTCGTCCGGCAATGAGTATGGCCATCATGACGGGGCCAAGCTCTTTGCACATGGAAAGTCCGACTAGTTGGCCAATCACAAACGGTAAGCCACGTTCTACAAGTACCGGCCCGGATTGCAGAGCCAGTACACCTCCAATAAACATCGACAAGATACAACTCATCAATAATGAGGCATTCCCGATTTCAAAAAATGCGGCAAGGACTTTCTCCCGTTCACGCCAGGTGTAAGGTAACGCTCGCAGGGTATCGATACCCAGCATGATCATGGCTCCAATGGATCGGATCATTCGAAAAAAATCAGTAATTCAATAATCCCGATTTAAGCATGATATTATCAGTGAATCAAGATGTTGGCTTGTTGGTTTTGAAGGGGATGAAAAAGATTCGATAGCGACGATTGGCTTCTTTTCTTTCGTATTGGAAAAGCCCGAAGAGGAATGAAACCCTTCGGTTTGTCTCGGTTTTTTCTGAACGATATAGATTCCAGAATAAGGATTGACTGGATTTGCCGGTGCTTCCATTTGTCTCTGATCGCCAAATAGACCAGGCGTGCGAATGGTTGCGTTCTACACTTTCGTTCCCTGGCAGGATAGGTTCAAGAATTGCAAGTGCCTGGAAACGTTGATCGCCTTTGTTATTTTTATATTTTGAAAAAAAAGGCCAGAGATTCCATTGCTCAAATGTTGTTTCAAGGTTGGACAGATTCCGCTCCACAATATGACTGTAAAGATAGGCGAGTATCTGATGTCGCTTTCGAGTTGAGACCTTGTTTGTTTTTTCCCTGTAACGATATAAGGGCCACAAGAAAAAATCACTTCTCAAACTGGCGTTATGACTCAGCCCGAACAGGGGCCATAATCTTCGAGTGTGTTTTCCTTTTCCCTCTGCCCAAACAATGACAGGCCAGGGGGCTCCGTATTCTCTGTATTGTTTCACTCGATCATGGGTCATGGTCAGTCCCAATGGCCAGGGGATAGTCGTGGAATCGCGATTTACTGATCTTTCAAAGCTGTAGAATGGGATGAAAGATCCCTTATATTTTGGATTTGAAGTGCCAATTTGTTCTTTGTGCTGGAAGAAAAACGGCCAAAATAGCATCAGCCTTTGATAGCCTCCTACGATTTCTTCACCTTCGCTCAGCAACTTGCGTGCTGTGATGCCTTTTGTTTCCCATCCCGCGATAGGCCAGAATTGCCATCCTTTGAGTGAATCGCCTGTCCTGTAGTGAACAAGTGGGGCGATGTAGTTCTCAGTGATGACGTCATTTTTTCGCGTTTTTACATAGAGCGGCCACAAGATGAAATCGATCTCATCTCGCAGGAATCGATCCTTCATATGCCCATAGAATGGAAGGAAGGCAGTATAGTTCTTTTCTGGATGATTGCTGCGTTGGTGATAGTAAAATGGAAAAATAGCCAGACGGTCAGCGTTTGAATCCAAATCTTTCTGCCCACCATGCGCACTGATGAATTGGAATAATTGAATGCGGTATTCTTCTCCTACCCGATCGTAGCCCAATACGGGATACATCAAGTCCCACTCATCAGCATTGATGGTTTCATCCTGAATGCGGGAGAAGAGGAAGGGAATGCTCCATGTCCGTTTGGATTCATAAGATTCTCGGTAAAGCAATGGACCAAAGAATTCCTGACGCAGGCCTTGATGTAAAGTGGACTCAAACGACTGAGCCAGAGGGCCCAAAGCCAATTCAGCGCTCGCTTTCAAGGTGATACGCGCCCATATAAAGGCCGTGATCACATGGGGCCTTCGAAACATGTTGTTGATTCTTTTCAAGATTGAACACATTCAACTCACATGGCTCCAGTAGCTGGCTATAAAAACAAAGATTCAAGCCAAACATCCCGCAGGTTGTTGAGCCTGAATCTTGTATCGAAGCAGGATATTTTAAAATGAAAAACTATTCGCTATCTGCGACGGGATCTTTCTTCTCCGTTGCTTCTGCTGAAACAATTTCTTCGGGATTGTTTGAAGTTGCCTCCACTTGCTTTTCCCCTGTCTCATCAACGTGCTCATCAACGTGCTCATCAACGTGCTCATCAACGTGCTCATCAACGTGCTCATCAACATCACCTTCATCGGCCTCCAGTGCTTCTTCGGAAATATGCTCCAAATGTCTGCCGAATTTGCGCTCTTGCTGAGGCTTGGGAAGAGGGGAAAGAGTCATGGAAATGCGCCGCCCCTTCAAATTGGGACGAACATCCACTTTACCCATGGTGGCCAGGTCTTCACAAACCTTTTTCATCATGTCGAAACCAAGATTCCTGTGGGCGTTTTCACGGCCACGAAAGCGTAATTGAACATGAAGCTTATCACCCTGACCAAGAAATCGCTCCGCACGGGCGAGTTTGATGCCATAATCATGTTCATCGATCGCAATGCGCAGCTGGATTTCTTTGGTTTTCTGCTTGTGGGTTTCGGAAGCTTTTTTCTTTTTGGAAAGCTCGTACTTATATTTACCGTATTCAATGATACGGCATACAGGGGGCGTGGCATTGCCGGCAATTTCAACTAAATCCATGCCAGCATTCTTCGCCAACTTGATCGCTTCCCGAGTGTCCATGACGACGTTTTTCTCGCCATGCACGACCCGCACTTCACGGGCTCTTATCCGGTGGTTGACTCGAGTCATGTCTCGAGGCGTCCTTCTGAAGAATCTCTTTTTTCCTTTAATAACTAGCTCCTGATTAATCTCTTTGTTTCCAGCCTGACTGATAAACCCCATGATCTTCTCAAATGTTATTGCTTGTTTCAAGTATTAAACACAGAGGTCGCAGGGGACTTCTGTTGGAAACATCATGAGCAGGATGAGGCTTACCCGGACAAAAGAGCATTGATGATCAAGCATTCGATGAGATTAAAAGTAATNATAGTTAGGTTTGACCCTTAATGAATTGCACGGGGGTGTTGCCATGAGGGGGTGGAAGAATATATATTTCCTCCATCATGTTGATTCCTTACCAAAGTCTGGCTTGTGGTGTTTTGACTGCCTTCATTTGCATGACGCTTTCCTTGCGTGCATCAGGCGAGTCCATCGATTTTTCCAAGCAGATTCTGCCTATTCTCTCGGATAAATGTTTTATTTGTCACGGTCCTGATGCTCGTAATGACAAGGATATCCGCTTGGACTCGCGTGAAGAAGCGATTCGTGATCTTGGGGGATATCGTGCGCTGGATCCTGATCAACCTCAGAAGAGCGAGATTCTTTCAAGGATTCGCGATCAGGATGACCCGATGCCGCCAGAGGATGCCGATAACCAGTTAACTGAAAATGAAAAAGTGTTGTTGGAACAATGGATTGCACAAGGCGGGGAATACGACACTCACTGGGCCTTCAAGAAACCCGTCAGAGATCAGGATTGGGTAGATCGATTGCGGAATCTTCATCCCAACCCCATTGATGCATTTATTGCTGATGGACTGAGTGATAATGAAATTGAATTTGCTGTCGAAGCCGAAAAGTCCACCCTGGCACGAAGAGCTGCGCTCACATTGACTGGTCTGCCTCCAGAGCCATCGGATCTTGCCCTCTTCATGGCGGATGATTCAGAGGAAGCCTTCGAGCGATGGCTGGATCAACTGTTCAGTAATCCAAAGTATGGTGAGCATCAAGCACGATTCTGGCTGGACGCCATTCGATATGGGGACACCCATGGACTTCATCTGGACAATCGCCGTGGGATTTATCCATTTCGTGACTGGGTGGTGCGGGCGCTGAACAGCAACCAGCCCTTTGATGAATTCATTACCTGGCAAATGGCAGGTGATCTTCTGCCCGACCCTACGCTTGATCAACAATTAGCGACAGGCTTTGTGAGGATGAACCCCACAACTTCCGAGGGCGGGGTGATTCCCGCCGAATTCCAGGCAAAGAATAACTTTGATCGTGTTGAAACTTTTGGAACGGTTTTTCTGGGGATGTCGATGGTTTGTGCCCGATGCCACACTCACAAATATGATCCAGTTACTCAAAAAGAGTATTATGAACTCATGTCCTTTTTCAACAGTACGGCCGAAAATCCGTTGGATGGGAATGCCTATATCTATGGCCCTACTCTGAGGGTTCCTGATAATCAATTTGCCTGGGACGAATGGATGAGCATCAAAGCAGATCGCGATCAGTTATTGGGCCATCTAGATGCCGTGGAAATTCAAAAGGAGATCGGTGAAATAGATCAGCGAGGCGATTGGGAAACGGATGAATGGAAGATCACCGGGAATATCCCAGCCGAATCACCGATTCCCACTGAAGAGGCCTTCGAGAACCTCAAGGGTAACAAAAATGGATTCAAGAAAGGGACGATGAGTTATCGCGACGAAGCTGCCTGGGTAAGTTTTAAAATAAGCTCCCCCGTCAGACAGACCCTGTGGCTTACTTTCTCTGGTGGCCCTGATTCTGTAGCTTATCTGGATGGTAATCCCATTGCGCCCTTCCGAAATGCTCTGGCGGATCAACGCTTTGTCAGCTTGCCGCTTGTAATGAATGAGGGAGATCAGATCGTCCTTTTGAAAATGGCCGGCACGGAGGTGTCTGTTCAAAAGGAAGTAAAACTGCAATCCCCCTGGAACCAATGGAAAGATGAACAGGACTGGTTATCGCTCGCCCCGGGTGCACGTCTTCAATTACTCGCCGATGTGACTGGCCCTCTTGCCGGTTTGAATTCCTGGGGGGCAGCTGAGAGCCTTGCTCGAAAGGCGGCCATGGCAGAATCAAATTTCACTACTACACTTGTGGCCAAGGACTTGCCTAAGCCTCGTGTGACTAAGGTGCTTCACCGTGGCGAATACAGCGAGCCGACAGGGGATGCCCTCTCACCCGGGGTCCTGTCAGTGATGGGCGATTTACCGGAAGGAGCCCCAAGAAATCGACTGGGACTGGCAAAATGGCTGACCTCGCGCGATCATCCTGTCGTTGCGCGCGTCCTGATCAATCAGGTATGGCAGCGCGTCTTTGGAGTAGGGTTGGTGAGAACGCCCGAGGATTTTGGGCTTCAGGGACAACAGCCTACGCATCCTGAATTGCTTGACTGGCTGGCTATTGAATTTCAGGAAAGTGGATGGGATCTCAAGCACATGATTCGACTCATGATGACAAGTCGATCCTACAAACAGGATTCTGCATGGCGCTCCGAGCTGAATGACCCTGAAAATAGATTGTTTGCTCGCGGACCAAGTTACCGACTTGACGCTGAGGTTATCCGTGACATGGGGTTATGGGCCGCCAATATCATGGATCCGCACATGGGAGGAGAGGGGGTCAAGCCTTATCAGCCAGGGGGCATGTGGCAAGCACTGGCTCACCCGGCCAGCAATACCAAACTTTATGAGGCAGATCGTTCCCTCCGTGCGTATCGACGGAGTCTTTATGTTTACTGGAAACGGACCAGTCCTCATCCGATGATGACGCTATTTGACGCACCGAGTCGAGAAACCAGCTGTGTACGTCGATCCAGAACCAATACCTCACTCCAGTCACTCGGGCTTTTCAATGAAAGCCAGCGCATTGAAATGGCCCGTTTTCTTGCGGAGCGCTTGTTGAAGGAGAGGTTTCGGGATCGAGAACGGATTGATTATTTGTTCACCCTGATTGCCAGCCGCCCGGCTAGTTCGAATGAACTATCTGCTTGCCTGGAATTGGTCGACACCATGCGGAAACGCTACCAAGCTGAACCAAAGGATGCAGATAGTCTTCTTTCCTTCGGGCAGTTGGAGAACACCTCTCAGTTACCCAAAATTGAACATGCTGCCTGGACTCAGTTAACTGCTACCGTGTTGGCGAGCGATGCTTCCATTCTTTTGTATTAAATCTAGCTGCTAAGATCATGAACTTGTTAGACAATTTGAATCCGATTCGGGAACGCGAATTGATGATGACCCGCCGTCAATTATTTGGCCGTACGGCCCTGGGGCTGGGTACGGCCGCCATGGCTAACATGATGACTCCGTCACTGCTTGGGCAGAACGGATTCGGAGATGGCGCCGAAGGAACGCACCACAAGGCCAAAGCCAAGCGTGTGATTTACCTTTTCATGAGTGGTGGGCCCAGCCATCTGGATTTGTGGGATTACAAGCCCAAGTTGGCCGATATGTTTGGAGAACAATTGCCTGATCACGTTCGAAGCGGGCAACGGGTTACCGGGATGACGGCCAACCAGAAGAGCGGTCTTCCGCTTGCGCCCAGCAAATACAAATTTACCCGACATGACAATCATGACCGAGGTCTCTGGGTGAGTGAACTTCTCCCTCACACTGCCACTGTTGCCAAAGATTTGTGTGTGGTGCATTCGACCTTTACTGAAGCAATCAATCATGATCCGGCGATTACCTATATTCAAACAGGTAGCCAGATCCCTGGAAGACCCAGTCTTGGGGCTTGGCTGAGCTATGGTCTTGGTAAAATGAATGAAAATTTGCCCAGTTATGTGGTGATGCATGCCAAGACAAGATACGCCGAACAGAGCCTGTTCGGCAGATTGTGGGGCACAGGTTTCATGCCCTCCGATCATCAAGGGATCTTGCTGAGAAGCGAGGGTGACCCAGTACTTTATCTCAACAATCCATCCGGGATTTCGTCCAGTGACCGTCGCAAACAGCTGGATACATTGGCGAGTTTAAATCAGCGGCACTATCAGCAATTTGGAGACCCGGAGGTCCTCTCGCGCATTCGTCAACACGAGATGGCTTATCGCATGCAGACCTCCGTACCTGAACTGATGGACCTTTCTGACGAAAGCGATGATACGTTTGAACTCTACGGGGAAGAGGCCAAACAACCGGGATCATTCGCCGCTTGTTGTCTCAATGCACGTCGCCTTGCTGAAAAGGGCGTCCGAAATATTCAGATCTTCCATCGTGGGTGGGATGCGCATGGGAACCTGCCCAAGGAACATGAGTCCCAGTGTAAAGACATTGACCAGGGAAGCGCTGCACTCATCAAAGATCTCAAGCGAAGAGGTATGCTGGAAGACACGCTGGTAGTTTGGGGTGGAGAGTTTGGGCGCACTTCTTATTGTCAAGGTGGTTTGACTCGGGAGAATTATGGCCGAGATCATCATCCCCGTTGTTTCTCGATCTGGATGGCAGGGGGCGGTATCAAACCAGGAATCACATACGGTCGCACGGATGATTACGGTTACAACATCACGGATGCGGATGGTAACGCTTTGAATCCCCAACCCAACAAAGATAAATTCACTCCAGGCACCTTGCACATTCACGATCTAAATGCCACCATTCTTCACCTGCTTGGTATTGATCACAGAAGATTGACTTATCGCTATCAGGGGCGTGATTTTCGCCTGACCGATGTGCACGGTCATGTGGTGCATGACTTGATTTCATGACACCGCTTGTTGCAGGGGGCAGGCAATCCGGCGAAGAGTTTTTCAGCTCAAATTCCTTTGCGGAAATGTTTCCATCGAGCAGTTGATTCAGCGCTTTCGAAAGGGATATCACGATAGTGAATGTCAAAATCCTCAGCATTGAGATGCAGGTTTGACGGTGAAAGCTTTCCTATGTCTATGCCCGAAGAACGAATCAAGCCGACATCATTGCTTTGCTGTTTTCAGCGTTCAGCTTCCACCTCAATGTGTTTCGAGTTCCTGTCTTTGATCATCACGAGTCTTTATCTTCGCTATTGAAAAACCGATGGATTCCAGGGACGTTTCATCATCCTGTATTTCGCAGGGTGCACTGCTTTTGCCTGAAGCATCACTATGTGTGAAAATAAATGTACAGGCCGAGGCGTGTCGCCTCGTCTTTTTCAGATAGTTTTTCAATATTAAAGGAGGACGGTTCGAAGATCCGGCTGCCCTGTCTTGCTTTGGAACGCATGGCTGCGGCTGGAAGATTGACTCCCGCTACTGGCATCCGGGTAAAGCAAAGCTCCGATCTTGCAGTCTGCAAGTGATTGGCTATCTTTCTAACATGAGTTCTAAATCCAGTAAGCATGGTAAGGGCAAAATTCCGCCAGGAATTTTTGTTTTGGTGCTGCTTTTGTTGGTTGTTGGCATGTTCGCATTCTTTCACCTGCCCACTCAGGAAATTCGCAAAAGCGAAATGGTGCTCAAAAATCAGCTGAACAGCCCTATCCAGGCCGACTTGTTTCTGGAGTTGATGAATTCTGGTAAGAATATTTTGAGTCAGGGTATCAGTGGTGCTGAAAAAGCGGCTGAAAATTTCAAGCAGGCAACAGAATTAAGCCCTGGAGATCTTGATGCTCACTTGAACCTTGCCAATGCCTTGTTATTACTGGGGCGTATAGATGAGGTTCTTTCCCAGACATCCGAGGCCTTGAAATTGAATTCGAATGCCGCTGCCGCCCATTACATCAGTGGATGTGCGTACGTGCGAAAGGGGCAGTTTGAGGAGGCGGTTCAATCGCTGCAGATCGCAAAGCAAATCGATCACACCATCAACGCCGTAAGCTACCAATTGGGGAGGGCTCATCAAGGGCTTGGGCAATGGCAACTGGCTGCATCCGAATTCGAGGAGGTTGTTCAGTTTGATCCCGGGCATCCTTCTGCTTATTATAATCTAAGTCAAACCTACTTAAGATTGGATCGCAGAGAAGATGCCGAGCAGATGCTTGAGAAGCATCAGGAGGTAGTCGCTAAAAACCCATTGAGCTCAGATCCTTCAGTTACTGAAAAGTGCATTTACACNGAGGCCATCGCTCCCTTTCTGCTGGAGCAACCTGAAAAAGTCGGGATTGAGGTTAAGTTTGTCGATGCCACGCAAAGCATGCTGGGTGCAAACGCGTCCGCTTATTCAGGCCCTGTTGGTTTACTGGATGTGGGGCATGATGATCAGCTGGATCTATTGCTGCGCGAAAAGGATCAGGGATTCAAATTATTGATGCAGCAGCAAGGAATATTCACCTCGCAAGGGTTCCCCGTGCCTGAATTACCCGGTGCCACATACCATCAATGTTTGATTGGTGACCTTCAACATCAGGGTTCCATGAGGAGTGGGCAGCAGGAAGATGCCATCTTGATTTCAGATCAAGGGACGCAGGTTTTCCAAATTTCACCTAATGGCATGATGTCTGATTCTTCCTTGTTTGCTCGATTAGCTCCTCTTAGGGCACATCAAGGTCGACTGACGGATTTTGACATCACTGGAAAATTAGATCTCATTGCGCTCAATTCGACGAACCGATCACTACTTTTCTATCGCAATGAGGGAACTTTTTCCTTCAGACCCGAGGCGACCCAGACCAACCTGCCTCCAGGTTTGTCAGGTGTGATTGATTTTTTGTTTGAGGACTGGGATGGCGATGATCTTCCTGACCTTTTTGTAGCGCTGGAATCGCAGCCCGCCCGATTGTATCTAAAACAGCGTGGTGCTCCCATGAAGCTCGCTGCAGCATGCGCAGATTGGCCGCAGGCTGATGCCTTTGCGGTGGGAGATTTGAATAATGACCTTCGTATGGATGTGGCTTTTCTGACTGCTGATGACATACGGATACANACTCAAGGGGCAGAGGCACCTGTTGTTTTGCCATTGAACGGCCTCCATCCCAGTTCCCTTGAGATGATGGATTACGACAATGATGGATGGCTTGATCTTCTTGCCTTTGGCGGGGACGCTTTTCGGGTCTGGAGAAATCGTGGATTGGAAGGTTTTGCGGATGTCTCGGAATCACTGGGGTTAAATCAACTCCAAATGGGCGATGTTCAACAGATTCAAAAGGGGGATCTGGATGGAGATTGTGATTCGGATTGGATACTGACGCTTGCGGACCAATCCATCCGCATTCTCCGTAATGAAGGAGGCAATGCGAATACCCTGATGAAAGTACGTATGGAGGGCAGCCGTTCCAATCCAAGTGGAATTGGTGTCAAATTGGAAGTGACCACTGGAGGGCTGCGATTGATGCGAACCTTGCATCAGCTTCCTTTTGAAATCGGCCTTGGGAAAAGGACGAAAGCAGATTCCATTGACCCGCATTGGAGCGATACCATCACACAGGTTGATTACGAAATCGAATCCTGTTCCAGTCTGGTTGTTTTTGAACTGGAAATGCCAACAGGATCGTGTCCGTATTTATATGGATGGGATGGGGAACAATTTCGGTTCATTACCGATCTCCTTGGAGCCGCGCCGCTGGGGCTGCCTGTGGCTGAAGGGGTCTATATCCCTGCCGATACAGAGGAAATTGTATGGATAGGGAATGAGTCTCTTTTTCCTCCCAAGGATGGCCATCACGTCCTTCAAATAACCGAGGAACTGCGAGAAGTGCTTTATCTGGATGAAGCCAAGATGATGCTTGTCGATCATCCCGTTGGGACTGAAGTTCACTCGACGAGTAAACTGGTGCCCAGACCTCCGTTTCCTGAGCACAAGCTGCGCACGTTTGGCCATGCACTGCCGGTGGCCTCAGCTGAAAGAAGTGACGGTAAGGATGTCACTGCCGCATTACGTCATATTGACAGTAAAATGCTGTCGCCGGTCGCTTTGCAGGCACCACAACTCAGAGGGCTGGCGGAGCCCTATTCGGTGGAACTTGATTTTGGTCACGTAGATGGGGAGCAACCCTGGGCTCTTGTGATGACAGGTTGGCTGCACTTCGGAGGTGGCATGGCGAACATGGGAGCCTCTCATCATCCCGAACTTGGCTTTCCATTTCCAACACTGGAAATCCGGGATGCAAATGGAGCATGGCAGCCTGTCGACATCACGGTGGGAGCTCCTGCTGGAAAAACGAAAACCATCATCGCTGATCTAGCTGGCAAATTACCAACCGGCAAACTGCATCTCAAGTTGAGTATGGCTTTTGAAATTCACTGGGATCGCATCCAGCTCATGCAGGCTGTCGGTGAAGACAACACCCAGATTCACGTCGTCCAACCCTCGCATACCGATCTTCACTGGCGCGGATTCAGTCCATACGAAGATTTGCCCTGGACCCAGCCGCTGACACCCGATTATGAACAAGTCCATTTTTCACCCAATTGGTTGATCACTCCTTCAGGTTGGTGCACGCGCTACGGGGAGGTGGATGATTTGATTGCGAAACGTGATGATGCCTTGCTTCTGATGAATGGTGGTGACGAGTTGACCTTGAAATTTGATTCAGCCCAGATGCCTCCCAGGAAATCGAGCATGCAAAGAGAGTTCTTCCTGATGACTTCAGGGTGGGACAAGGATGCGGATTTTCACGTGGCAAAAGGTTGGACGGTAGGCCCGCTCCCCTGGCATGGAATGAATGATCAGGATTATGGGAATGAACCGCGTCCAAAGCAATTGAATGACGAATGGATCCAGTCCTACAACACGCGTTGGATTGGTGAAATGACCTTAAGAAAAAATCGCAGAGGTAAAGAATAAACAGCGACTGTTGGTATCTGTAATCCTGATAGGTATGGAATTATCTGAAGAACAAATGGAGGCTATCCGCTTGAAGGCGGAAGAGGGAGATCGTGATGCTCAATATGAATTGGGGTGGCGCCATGCGATTGGAATGGGGTTTGATATGGATGATGAGGTAGCTCTTGACTGGTTGAGTAAAGCGGCTGAGCAAGGGCACCCTCTGGCTCAGAACAATCTTGGTGCACGCTATTATTCGGGAGATGGAGTTGAACTCGACATCCTGCAGGCATACATATGGTTTTACCGTGCGGCCTCTCAGAATGATCGAAAGGCAGCCAAGAACCGTGATGCCGTTTTTCGGCAATTATCCGAAGAACAAAAAGACAAGGCCCGGGCTGTTCTTCCCAAGCCATAGCCCACTTGAAGACTGCCCCCCTGCCGCATCAAGGTGCACTCAGCAAAATCGTTCGAGTCTCTTCGTTTTCTGTATTTGCCTGCAGGCTTTCGTAGTGGGGATCCGTTGGCCAAGGTGTTTCTCTTCAAGCCAACACGCCAGGTAACAATTCCGTGCTATCCGCAAACTTTTCCACGGGAGTGCCGAACGCTTTCAACATGCAGCAATAGAGATTGGAAAGTGGGGTATTGGTATCATTGATCAGGTGTTGCCCCGTTTTGATAGCCCCACCGGCACTGCCGGCAATGACCAAAGGAAGATTTCGCGGGCTGTGGCGGTTTCCATCTCGAAGACCTGAACCGAACATGATCATGGAGTGATCAAGCACATTACCTTCACCTTCAGGCATCTGTTTCAGTTTGTTGAGGAGGTAGGCATATTGTTCGATATGCCACTGAGCAATATGCTGGTATTGCACCAGATTTTCCTCCTTGTTTTCGTGGTGAGAAACACTGTGATGCCCCGAGCTTACTTCGTCGAGAAATGAAAAGTTTGTGTTGCTTACCGCATTCCCGAACATAAATGTGCAAACTCGAGTGCTGTCTGTCTGGAATGCCAGTGCAATCATGTCAAGCATGAGCTGAACGTGTTCCGCGTGCTCGCCGGGAATACCTGTAGGCTTGGTTGCGGGGTTCATGTCAACGGCTGGTTGCCATGTTTTTCCCTCGGGTTGACTCGCTTGCTCAATACGCTGTTCGAGACTACGAACCGATTCCAGATAATCATCAATGCGAGTACGGTCACTGTAGCCTACGCGTTTACGCAATTGTTTGGCGTCGCCCAGTACCCGATCCAAAAGCAAACGGTCCTGACTGGATTGTCCTTGTTGTGGATTGGTGATTCTAAATAACCTCTCAAACACCAGACGTGGATTGATCTCTCTTGCGAGGGGGCGTGTAGGGCGACTCCATGCAATGTGCGATCCGTAGACTCTGGTGTATCCCACATTGGTATCCACACCAATACTCACGGGATTGATGGCAAGTTCCAGAGAAGGCAGGGGTGTTTGACCCCGAGTGCCGCCAGCGGCAATCTGGTCTATGGAAACACCGTTGCTGTTCAGGTCAAATCCCAGTGACTTGCTGATTGTCTGGCAGGTCAGAAAACCCGAAGTTTTCACATAATGCCCATCTCCAACGTTGCTGGCCTGGTTCCAGAGATTGGTTGGTATCAGCAGCTTGTCCTTGAGACTTTCGAGTGGCGCCAGTGTTCGAGAGAGTTTGAAATCTTCGCCCTCACCCTCAGGTGTCCACTGATCATCCCGCACCCCATTGGGCATGAACAGACAAGCCAATCGCTTTGGGCTTTGGCGAGTGGAGGCTTGTGCCTTGTTCGGCATCATCGCTTCCAGCCACGGCAATGCCAGTGCGGCTCCCGTGCCTTTCAAAAGTGTGCGGCGAGACATCGATTGATGGATTTTGTGAATGTTCATGATGTATGGCTAAGTTTGAATTCAATCACTCGTTCTCTGGTGCTTTGCCTGAAAACTTATACCTGAAGGGAATGCTTTCGACAATGCCCATTAGTAGCCTGTGTGAAGCATATTCATTGGCTTTGAGATCCTCGACGATTGCATCAATGGTGCAGAAGTCTTCGAATGTCAATCCACGCGACAGGGCGTAACCCAGCATCTTGCGTGTCAGGTGTCGCACGATCTGGTCCTTGCGATCCATCAGGATTTGTTTGAGTTGAGCAGGGCCCTCAAATTCGGTGCCATCAGGCATCGTCGCCTTTGCGTCGACAGGTTGCCCGCCTTCTTCCGTTCGCCAACGCCCCAGAACATCGTAATTTTCAAGACTGAAGCCCAGGGGGTCCATCTTGTCATGACACGTTGCGCAGGTCGGGTCAGCCCGATGTTGCTCCAACCTCTGACGCAAGCTCTGGGCTTCTTCTTCATGTGAATCCTCATCAAGGAGCGGTGTACCGGGAGGGGGAGGGGGAGGCGTGTCGCCCAGCAAGGTTTCAAGTATCCATTTACCCCTGAGGACCGGGCTTGTTCTGTGGGGGTGTGAGGATACGGCGAGGATGGCTGCCATGCTGAGTAGTCCTCCTCGGTGAGGATCATTTTCAATGTCGACGCGCTTGGGTTGTTCCCTGAATTCCCCCTTCACCTTGTAATGCCGGGACAAACGACGATTGATGTAGGTGTAATCTGCATCGATCAAATCCAGCAAGGGACGGTTTTCTGTCAGGATCTCATGGAAAAAGAAGACGGGTTCGTATTTCATCCCCCCCTCCAGTTCGGAATCATAGCCCTTGATGGATTTATCAGGCTTGAATTCACGTCCCAGGGCTCTCGTCCCGAGCCATTGTTCTACAAACGTCTGTGCGAAATTACGAACCTTGCGTGCATGCGGATCCTTGAGCATGCGCATCACCTGGCTTTTCAGTGTTTCCGGTTCCTGCAGCGTGCCCTCCGCTGCGACTTGCATCAATGTGTCATCAGGTGGTGCGCCCCACAGGAAATAGGACAATCGAGTGGCTAATTCAAAATCATCGAGTGGTATTGGCTCGGCTGACCCGGTCGGGGATTCGATGATGAACAGGAATTTTGGCGAGATCAACACTGCCGAGAGAGTCACTTGCATTGCCGGACCAAACGCCTTCTCCTCAGCATATGCTTGTTCGAACAAATCCAGATATTCGGATATCTCATCCGGACTTGCCTGGCGTCTGAAAGCACGTGGAAGAAACTCTTCCAGGATCTTCCTTGCCGCTTCTGGTGGCGTGGTGTTCTCATCCGGTATTGCGATGAGAAATCGCTGGCTGGATCGTGTGTCTGCAAAGGCGTATTTCACTGCAGATCGCGCAGCATCAAGGTATTTTTCGGCATGTATGGGTGATATGAACAATGTCTCTGCCGCATTGTCGAAACCCTCCCCACCGGCTCCTTCATTTGGCAATGCCTCCCCTGCATCGAAATGGATATCTAGTAAAGCCCTAACCGATGCTGAATATTCTCCCTGATTCAATCGACGTACCATCGGTGGCCCAGGCTGAATGCCATCCGAGCAAGCTGCATTGCTGAGGGTTTGCTGCATCCAATCTACAAACGCCATGCGCTCCTTCATGGTGGGTTGAGTCACATCATCATCATCAGGCGGCATATCCTCGTCACGCACTCGGTTCAGATGGCTGTCCCAGTCCAGAGCATCTTCCACAATTTGATCAACCGTGGTGTAAAGAGTCAGATCCAGCTTTCCCTTGGGTTTGGGTGGTTGGTGGCAATCAACGCAGTATTGATCAATGAAAGCGGTGCCCTCATCGTCTGAGAATGCATCGCTTTGGCCCCATCCTGTTTGCTCCCATGACAACATGCTCACAAGTGCCCACAGCCAAACATACGTCTGGCAGGTAGGTCTTGTTTGTTTGCGAACTCCGTCACCCATCCTCATACCATCAGGTAACTTCGAGGCTTGGTCAAGTCGACTCGGAGTTGTCATCGTCTTCCTTCCCCTGCCTGTCGTAAAAGTGCAGGTCCAGAGCTTCCTGCAAGCTTTCCCTGTATTCTTTTAATTGAGACTTTCTGGCTCTGAATAATTTCAAAGCCTCACCCGATAGATGTTTGGATGCCTTGCGAATCTGGCGATAGGTGCTGACGACTGGTTTTTGTTCAAGCTCAGGGAAAATTTGATACAGTAGTGCGGTGTATCGTGACCGTATTTTTTTAGTTTCCCGGATGACTTCAAGGGCATTGGATTCGGTCACAGCGCCTTCGCTTGCCTGGTTCAGGAGTGCACACTTGAACTCACCACAGCGAAGCGGGCGACAATGATACGTCTGGCAGGAACCCTTGCTGAACCCTGAGCAGGGTTGTCTCATCGTCACTTTGCCTTCGGGGGAATCCATGAGTTGAAGTCCTGCTTTTTTGTAGGCACGGATCGGTTCCGATTCACGGATTCGAACATGCAGGAACAAGGTGCCGTCGCAGCAGAATCCGCAGGCCTTGCAGAGGCGTTGTTCCAGCGCTTCAGTTTGTTCAAGTTTCATGTTCAAATGACCGTTTGCAGAGAGATTTTCCTCTGTTGCACGCCGAAAGACCAACCTTTTTGAAGCGGATACCAGATCCGGGCAGTTCATTCGTAGCGTAGTGATTCAATGGGATCCAGATTGGCCGCCTTGATGGCGGGATATGTTCCGAAAGCGATGCCCACCAAGGAACAGATCAATAAGCCGAACAAAATCCAGTCTATGGGGACAACGACAGGTACTTGCAGGGCGAATGCAATCCCATTGCCCCCTAAAACTCCCAGGGCGACCCCGAGCAATCCACCCACTTCGCACAATACGATGGCTTCCACAATAAATTGCGTGATAATATTTCTCTTTTTAGCTCCAATCGCCCGGCGCACTCCTATTTCCCGGGTACGCTCCGTAACGGATACCAGCATGATATTCATGATACCGATGCCAGCCGCAAGCAGTGAGATTGAACTGATCAGTGCCATGCCTACTCGCACGGCGAGAGTGAAAGCCTGAAATTGACTAACCAGTGAATCATTGGAAAAAATCTCAAAGTCATCCTCCTCGCCGGGAGGAACTTTACGGGCTGCGCGCAGGATGCCTCGGATTTCTTCACGCGTGTCTTCGAATTGTGCCTGATTGGGGGCTTGGACCAATATGGAAAGACTTCGCCACCTTCGACCATAACGATTCAAACCGGTCGTCAATGGGATGATGGCAAAGTTGTCCTGGTTTCCTCCCAGCATCTGGCCCTTGCTCTCCAGTATTCCAACAACTTGATATTTGATTCCGTCGAGTTTGACTTCCTCACCAAGGGCCGAGCTGTAGGGAAATAAAACCTCAGCCAGACCGCCAGCCAGAATACAAACCTTGCGAGCTCTGTCGAGGTCATGGTCCATGAATACTCGACCTTCTCCTATGATCCAGTTCTTAGCTGGAAAGCTGCCCGGGGTTTCTCCAAACAAGCGCACATTAGGTGGCGATTTTCCGTATCGGGACGTAGCCATGCCTCCCCAGAAATCGGACTCCATTCCGATGCTTCTTGCCAAAGTGGAGCGTTCCTGAGCGATCACGCCGTCTCCGTAAGAGATATCCTTGCGCCGCCAAAATTTCTCAAAATCGGTGACCCCAAAAAAAGCTCCGGGAAATTTCCTGATTTGAAACGAGTTCGTTCCCAGTTGGCTGAGTTGCGATTCGATATTTTTCTGCAGCACACGCACAGCAGTCATGACGACGATAATTGAAAACACGCCAATCATCACCCCAAGCAAAGTCAAAGCCGACCTTAGCTTGTGCCCGGTGATCGCCGAAAGCGCCATCATCACATTCTCTTTGAACTCATGTATCCACATTCTTTATTGAAGCTTGTTCTTGTTGATAGGTGGGATGTTTTGCACGGTTCATTCACTCCTCAGTGCGTCTACTGGATCCATTCGGGCAGCTCGCCATGCAGGTAGAAATCCCGAAATCAACCCTGTGAGCAAGGAGACTCCAATAGCCATCAAGACTACGGAAAGCGGCATGGTACCTCCTAGTTTGCTCTTGAGAGCAAGGCTGATAGGAAATGCAATTGCCAACCCGATCAAACCTCCAATCAGACAAATGACCGCTGCTTCGATCAAGAACTGAGCAAGGATGGCCCGGCGTTTGGCTCCTATTGCTTTTCTGATGCCGATCTCGTGTGTGCGCTCAGTGACGGATACCANCATGATGTTCATGATTCCAATGCCCCCCACAAAGAGTGAGAGCCCTGTAATGAAAAAACCTGCTGTCCCTATCACTGCAAGAACATTATTGAAACTCTCCAGAAACTGATCNTGTTGATTAATGGCAAAATCATCACCCTCACCGGGCCTTACGCCTCGGATACGCCTGAAGGCGCTGCGTAATTCTTCCTTGGCTTCGTTCATGCGATCAATGTCTCCCACTTTTACATGTACCGTTAAATCAGGCCGTGAGTAAAATTGATAACGCCATTGTTCAAGTGGAATAATCACGCTGTTGTCGCCTCCCATTTCGCCAAAAAGCCCTCCTTGTTTTCCCAATACACCCACGACGGAAAAAGGTTTTTCACCAATCCTCAATGTTTCGTTCAAAGGAGAAAGTGATTGAAATAGATTGGACGAAACGTTGGCCCCTATCACACAGACAGGGCGACCTCCATCAGACTCCGCACGATTAAAAAAACGTCCTCCTGCCACTATAGAGCCGCTTGTCAGCAAGTATTGTTCATTGGTGCCAATGACCTGGACACCGCTGGACTTTTTATCACGATAGGTGACCGGTTTGCCTGTTTGAGTTACGGGTGCTACTGCTTCTGAAAGAGTCAATGCCTGTTCGAGTTGGCGTACCTGATCCAAGGCGATTCGCTCTCGTTTGCGTGCATCCAGCCATTCTTGTTCTGAGCCAAAGAACCAACTGAATCGCTGAACATGGAATACGTCGGTACCAAAAGAAGCAATCGCGTTCAGAAACGAACTGCGGAAGCCTGCGATTGCGGTGCCCATCAGGGTGACGGTCATGATTCCAATCACGATGCCGAGTGTGGTAAGCACAGAGCGCAATTTATTGGCCTTGATCGCATCCCATGCGATGATCAGACCTTCGATCAATTCAGTGAAGTATGTCATGCAAACTTCTTCTCCATGGCAGATGTCCGGCGCATTTTATTCAAGTCAAGACGGCTGAACGGGTTCATCACTGGCGATCAATCCGTCTCGAATACGTATCATTCGCCTGGAGCGCAGAGCGACTTCTTCCTCATGGGTGACCACGATAATGGTGTTGCCGCGTTTTGACAGCTCATCAAATAACGCCAGGATTTCCTCTCCGGTTTTTGAATCCAGATTCCCGGTCGGTTCATCGGCGAGGATGATGGAGGGGCGAGTCACAAGTGCACGCGCAATTGCCACGCGTTGTCTCTGTCCTCCTGACAATTCATTGGGGCGATGTGATTTTCGGTCAGCAAGATTCACCTGCTTCAATGCTTCGTCTGCTTGTTGCCTTCTGGGTTCCAGTTTGACACCCGCGTAAATCAGCGGCAACTCCACGTTATGCATTGCCGTGGAGCGAGGGAGCAGGTTGAATGTCTGGAATACGAATCCGATTTCACGATTGCGAATCTCTGCCAGTTCATTGTCGTTCATTTCGCTGACATCCAGACCATTCAATTCATAATTTCCGGTTGAAGGTGTATCGAGGCATCCAATGAGATTCATGAGTGTCGATTTGCCTGATCCGGATGGCCCCATAATAGCCACGTATTCCCCTCGTTCGATCAACAGCGATACGCCTCTCAGGGCGTATACGGTTTCGCTGCCCATTTCGTAATGCCGGGAAAGTTGATCTATTTTGATCAGGCTCATATCAAGGTGCTTCAGCTGTTTCCGGACTGACTTCTTCTTGGGTTACTTTATCTCCATCATGTAACTCCCTGCTGATGGCAAGGAATCCGCCGGTCACGATTTCCCTGTTTTCCTTCAGACCTTCTTCGATTTCAAAGTATCCATTGTCACTGATTCCCAGTTTGACTGCTTGCTGTCGCACCATGTTGTTTTCCACGACGAATACGACTTCAACGGGTCTGTTGTTTTTTTCTTTTTTGTTCTCCAGTTTTTCAGGACGGTTTTTTGTGGGCTTCTTATCTGCTTCCGCTTGCCCATCTTCCTCTCCCTCTGCCCCTGTCTGACGCACTTCGTTTTTTTCGATCGGTAAGCGAGTGGTAACGCTCGCAATCGGAACCGCCAGCACACCGGTTCGGTAACGGGTCTCAATATTGGCGGTGACCGACATGCCTGGGCGGAAGTTTGCTTTTTCTTGAATATGAATCTTTACTTCAAATCGAGTGGCATCCTGGCTCTGGCCGCCACCTGATCCCGCGTTTCTTGCTGCATTGGCAATTTCAGTGACAATTCCCGTAAATTCCTGATCCCTGAACGCGTCTACTTCCAATGTTGCTTTTTGACCGATCTCAATGAGGACGATATCCATTTCCCCAATGTCGACACGTGCCTCCATTTCGTTGAGATCCACAATGGTCATGACATCCGTGCCTGCTTGTTGTGCCGTACCTACCACTCTTTCTCCGAGTTTTGAGCGTAGTTGACTGACTGTGCCGTCGAGGGGAGATACAATGGTCGTTTTGGCGAGCTCTTCTTGTGAGCGTTCCAAAGAAGCTTTAGCCATCTCAACACGATGCTCCGAAGATTTCAAACTTGCCTCTGCAATTTGAAACGAAGTTTCAAAGTCCATGAAGAGCGATTCAGAGATGAGTTCCGAGTTGAATAATTCCTTGTTGCGCTCCAATTCTGCCTTTGCTTTGGCCAGATTGGCATTACCTGTCACCAGATCAGAAAGCGAGGACTTGTAGTTCGCTTCCGCTGAATTGCGGTTTGCGATGTAAAAGTCAGGTTTAATCCGCAGCAGCAAATCGCCTTTCTTGATTTTCTGGGCTTCCTTAACCGGTAGCTCGATGATTTCCCCGCTGACTTCCGGACTTATTTTTACCTGTAAAACAGGTTGGACGCGTCCGTTGGCGACCACTTCTTCTGTGATATCACGACGTTCCACTTTCCCGGTTTGAACCGAAATGGCGTCATCTTTTTTACTGAAGACGGTAGCAATAATGCTTCCGGCAATTGCAATAAACAGGGTGGTTGTAAGGATCCACTTGCGCTTTCTCTTTCTGCTTTTCTGGGGCATCTTGATAAGACTATAACATATTTATAATCAGATGTTAAAGTTTATTTATATTCTATGTGGTCTTATAGAGTGTTTGTGGATATCGGCAGATGGGAATGGTGTGAGGGCGAATGAATCCATCACAGAGGCTCGAGAAAATTCTTTCTTCGCGTTGTATTTCTTCCATTGAGGGGAAATATATCCATCATTCGATCNAAGTTTGAAAAGNCTTTTGAATGTCCGCAGGCACGGATCGGTTCTGATTCACTGATTCCAACATGCAGGAACAAGGTGCCGTGGCAGCAGAATCCGTAGGCCTTGCAAAGCCGTTGTTCCAGCGCTTCAGTTTGCTCGCGTTTCATGTTCAAGTTGCTGACTTCAGAAAGATTTCCCTCCGTCGCATATCGAAATATCAATCTTTTATAAGTCAGCGAAACTTGGAACTTTTTTGACCCGGAGAATGGCCCAATGAGATTCATTTCAGTGCTCCAGCTCATGCGGCTCTGCTGGCTATTGGTCGATGATAGTGGGTTACAAAGGTCACGGACCCTTGTAATGGAAATATCAAGTCAAGGGGTGGATATTATGAGCACCATCAGGCGAGTAATACGCTACCGCCAAATGAAAAAATGAGTGACGAGCAAATCAAAATATGGAGCAAGTATCGCTCCGCACGGGAAAATGCGAAAAAAAGACGTGCCGCGTTCAGGCAATGGAAAAACAGGATCTCATCAGTGAGCCTTGTGCTCATCGCCGTGATCATCCTCATCCAGAGACTTGCGCAACAAACAAGATACGTTTCATTCAAAAGTGCCGTTGAGAATCAAATATTTGTTCAATGATTTCTACCTAGGCGAATCTGCCTCGGTAGTGAAGTGGGACCTTTCGGCTCAAGCAATCACACCCCGAATAGGTTCGGCCGGGACAACGCCTGTCAACTTCTGGTCCAGTCCTCCATAATGATAGACCAGCCGTTCATGGTCCAGTCCCATGAGGTGGAGAATCGTGGCATGGAGATCTCGCACGTGGTGTCGATCGCTTACCGCCTCGTGGCCCAGAGGGTCCGTTTCACCGTAACTCGTGCCAGCCTTGACCCCGCCTCCTGCAAGCCAATAAGTGAATCCCTTGGGATTGTGATCGCGTCCGCCATTGTCGCCCTGCCAGACAGGTTGACGTCCAAATTCCCCTCCCCACACGACAAGGGTCTCGTCCAGTAACCCGCGTTGCTCCAGGTCCTGCAGCAAGCCTGCGATGGGCTTATCGACTTCAGGGCAATGGATCTTGAGGTTTTCTTCAACGCCATGGTGGGCATCCCAGTTCTGTTGCTGGTGCCCTCCACCAGAGTAGAGCTGCACGAAGCGGACACCTCGTTCGACGAGGCGGCGCGCAATGAGGCACTGACGTCCGAAATGCGCTGGAGGGATGGCGAGGGGATGCTCGGGTTTTGGTTCGTTGAACCCGTACATTTCCAATGTGCTCTCGGACTCGCTGCTCAGATCCAGTGCTTCGGGAGCGGACGTATGCAACTGGTAAGCGAGGTCGTAACTGGCGATGCGGGCGCTGAGCTCTGAGTAGGTCTCACGTCCCTGTCGATGTCGTTCGTTGAACGCATTGATTGCGTTGACATGATCCCTCTGCATCTGAAGTGTGCGTAAGCCGGGTGGTTGCAGGTTCAGGATGGGGTTTCCTTCGGCTCTCAGGACCGTTCCCTGATAGGCTGCGGGCATGTAACCGGCGGTCCAGTTGGCGGCTCCGGGNATGGGGCCTCCTCGGGGATCGAGCATGACCACGAATCCCGGAAGATTGGGATTTGAAGAACCCAGGCCGTGTGCCATCCAGGCGCCCAGAGACGGATGCCCCTGCAGGATGCGGCCACAATTCATCTGCAGGTTGGCGGAACCATGGGCGAACGAATCCATGTAAAGAGATTTGATGACNGCCATCTTGTCCATGTGTCGTGCTATGTTCGGAAACGCATCCGAGCACCANAATCCGGACTGCCCCCGACGTTCGAATGTTCGACGCGAGCCCAGCAGTTTGGATTTCTTGATATCGCGCCGGCGGATTTCCATATCCACTTCCTTGCCATCGAACTTCTGCAGCTCCGGCTTGTAATCGAACAGATCCATCTGGGAAGGACCCCCATACATGTAGAGAAAGATGCAGGTCTTGGCCTTGACCGGAAAATGACGCGGCTTTGGTGCGAGCGGGTTGGCGATGGCCGATGCCGGTGCAGCGAAGAGACGGCTGCCGGGAAAGATGCCGGACAAGGACCAGCCAGCCATGGAGGTGCCGAATGTTTTCAGGAATGCGCGCCGATTCTGATGCTCCAGTAAATGGCTTGCAATCAGTTCGTTATTTCGCTCGGCGCTTGGATGGGGAAGATCAATCGACATAGACAAATTCGTTGAGATTCAACAGGAGATTGCAAAAGTCTCGGAATACAAGTTGCTTTGATCGTTTGTTGAAATTTGTGTGACTGCTTGGGTTGTTGAAGTCAATGCTTCGACCATCTCCTTCGACAACAAGCTCAGGAAAGGTGACACTTCCACCTGACGCGGTGACACCAAAATGTCCACTATCCCCAAAGATGTTGTTTCGAACTTCCAGTGACGATTCATTGACCTTGATGCTGATGACATCACCGCGGATGGATGCACTAAAATCCACGTGGGCTTGCTCAGGCAAGTCAACAGGGGCCTTGGCGATTTCGGTGACATCTTGATCTTTTCGGTGGATCAAAATCGAAGCACTTCCCCGAACGGGATCGATGTGGCAAGCATAGCCCTCATAGACATTTCCAACAGCGGTTCCGCGTAAAAGTAGCGCCACGCCGGTGTTGTTCTTTCCGGATTCAAATCGACCGCGAATGGCCCAATCGACCGCTCGTTCACGTGCCAATGCAAATGGAGGTGCATCGGGACGGTTGTTGATAATGCCTTCATATTTTCCATCCCATTTCCCCTTGAAATAATTCCAGCGATTCCCATCCGGTCCCTTGAGAAAACGGCGTGCAGGCACTGCTGCCTGATACCCGTCAAACAAGGCCGGCGAATAATCCGGGGTGAACTGGATATATCCGGATCTTGTGAGGTAGCGAGTGGTCTGTTTCTCAAGGTATGTTTCCGCCATGCGCGTTTCGTCTGCATCAGGCAATCTGGAGAGCGTTTTGAGAAAGGCCGACTGAACTGGATTTTCTTTCTTCAGGCATTCAGCTGCGATGCGCTCAGCGCAGTGATTGACGAATTCTCCATTCAGTAAAAGCAGGGCCTGAGGGGCGACGGTAGTGGTGGGGCGCACGCCGAGTGGACTTTCGGTGTTGGTATAGTCAAATATCTCAAAAAAGGGATACACCATCGTACGCTTCACGAAGGCATAAATACTGCGTTGGTTCTGTTCCTGTTCGCTTGACCAGCCCCATCCCCGCCCCGGGCGGGACCCTCCAGCGACGACCTCGCCATTGAGGGCAGGAAAAAAACCTCTTCCGCCACGACCTCCGCGGTTCAGGTTACCTGCCACCTTCAGCATGGCGTCCCGGATGGTTTCGGCTTCCAGTCTTCGCAGGTTTTGTCTCCAGAGAAAACGATTGTCAGGATCGGTCGTCTCGTTCGCTGGATTCGAAGTGCTGCTTCGTTTCCATGCTTTCGACTGCATGATTACCCGGTGGAGATGTTTGATGGACCACCCACCCTGAATCAATTCACGGGCCAGCCAATTCAGTAAACGAATATCCGAGGGTGGTTCACCTGCACGACCGAAGTCGTTGGGTGTAGTAACGATTCCCTTGCCAAAGTGATAATGCCATACACGGTTTGCCATTACCCGCGCAGCAAGGGAAGAAGCGTCGCTTGATATCCATTTTGCAAAGCTGCGTCGCAAGCCTGTGCTTTGCTCCGTTGGCACTGGCGATGGTTTGCCACCACCAAGAAAAGTTGGGAAACGGGGTTCGACCTTAGTTGAGGGCCTTCCAGCATTGCCGCGCACCATGATAAATGTATCCAGCGGATCGGGACCGTGCTCCGTGATGGCCATGGCTTTCCCGTCAGCAATTTCAAGAAAACCATCCGGATAGGGCTTGGCACTGCGGAAAAATGACAGCATTTCGTAGTATTCCTTCTGAGGTATTGGATCGAACATGTGATCGTGACAGCGTGCACACCCTGCAGTGACGCCCAGAAAGGTTTCGGAACTTGTACGAAGCATGTCATCCAGTCCGTCAAATTCCGCCGCGCGTTTGTCGTCCGGCTCATCATCATAAACCCCCAGTCGGTAAAACCCGGTGGCGACAATGCCCTCATCACCTGCGTGAGGCATCTCATCTCCTGCCAGCTGCTCCTGCATGAATTGGTCATAAGGCTTGTCCTCGTTGAAGGACTTGATGACATAATCACGGTATCGCCAGGCTTCCTGTTTCTCGTCGTCTCGTTCGTAGCCATTGCTCTGTGCAAAGCGCACGACATCGAGCCAATGTCTTCCCCAGCGTTCGCCGTAGCCCGGCATGGAAAGCAGGTGATCGACTCTTTGTTCAAAGGCATCGGGGCGTTGGTCCGCTTCGAATGATTCTACTTCTGCGTGCGTTGGAGGTAAGCCGATCAAGCCGAAGTAAGCCCGGCGTATCAAGGTGCGCCGTGAGGCTTCTGGGTTGGGTGTGAGTTGCTTCTCGCTGAGTCGTGACTCGATTACCTCATCCAGAGAGGCAAAATGCTGATCGGGCAAGGGTTGAAAGGCCCAATAATCTTGCTTGATCTCGGGAGCATGGCCTTCCTTGCTTGCCTCTTCTCCATCCTGACTCCTTGCGGTGGTATCGATGGAATGGCTGGATTCCCCAGGCCATGGAGCGCCCATGGCAATCCATTCTCGAAGATGTTCGATTGTTCGTTTCCCCAGTTTGTTTTTGGGTGGCATCTGAAGTTCTGCATTCGAATATTGGACTGCCTTGATCATCAAGGATGTCTTGGGATCGCCAGGAGTGATGGCTGCCCTACCTGAATCCCCTCCCTCAAGCATCCCCTGCAAGGTGTCCAATCGCAGGCCACCCTTTAATTTTTCGGAAGTGTGGCATTCAAGGCACTGATCAATCAGGAGAGGTCTGATATGCTGTTCGAAAAAAGAGATCCCTTTGGCATCGGCCGCGGACACTGAGCTGTCGAGGAAAGCAAAACACAGGGAAACCAGCACGGTGCAGGCGTATATGACACTTAAAACTGTCCAGTTTGATTTTCTGACAAACATTTCAATAGCCAATCGTTGATCAAATCATACAGAAACCCGCTGATCCAGAGCAAGACCTATCGGGTTCCCGCAATATCATGATCTAATTTTCCTTGAATGGACTCTCGTTTTTAAAAATAGAAAAACTGGAAGGAAACCAAAGAGAGAGATCAGCGTGTTGATCGCCTTCATTGATTCCATGCGCTCAAGAAGTGTTTCAACACAAAAAAGCTAATTTTTTTCAGCAAAATTGTGCATTAACCAATGAATGCGATTGGGATATATTACTCAGTAACCAAGTAAGAAACCAATCTTTTGAGTCTTATATCAACAAATACACAGTATGGAACCATCGCTCAGGTTGAAGAGGGCTTGTTGCATGGTGTTTCGGATGGCCACCACCCCAACGGCCAACTGCAGGTGAGGGAGCATTCTGAGAAAAATATTTCTCATGGGTTGCGCACCAAATGGTTTGAATCTGGGCTTACGGATAGTTTTGGGGTCATGATGACTGTGGGCCAGGCGTTGAACCTAAGGACTGACAACTTGCTTGGGAATGATATTGATCCAGAAAAGAATACCTTTCACCTGATTCATATACCTGCTTTTAGTGAGAACGGAGGAACCATTACTTATGACGGGGAAGTCATTGCTTACACACGTCCTGACAGCGAGGGGGATTTGTATGTGCCAGTCATTGGATTGACGAAAGAAGCCCTCATGGGCGTTCAGTATGAACTCGCATGGGATCATCGAATGCTTTCACTCAAAGGCGTAATCTCAAATAGCCTTCCAGGTTTTGTCATGGGCGTTCATACCTACGATCAAGAGGGATGGGCGTCGGTGGCCTGGGATGATGCCACCCTGGCTGGAATAGACATTGATGAGCACGAACCCATGATGGTCTGGCGCTTCTGCCGGGTGGCAGAGGGAGGCACTGGGTTATCCCTGGAGAGAGCGCTACTGGTTGGGAAGCAGGAAGGGTTTGGGCGTATGCCAAGTGCCACGCTTTATCTGAGGCCTGATGATCGTTCAATGGCAGGTTTGCGCGGGGGGATCAAGGCCATTGATTTTCATGGACGCCAGATTCACCTATGGGTTGATACGCGTGGTGCTCAGCATTGGCAGCTGGAGTCAGCTTCAAGGCTTGAACCATCAAAGTGGTCGCGATTGAAAATACTCGCAGGAAATGAACGGTGGCAACAATTGGAGTTGCCTCATAACGAAGGCATGCATTTCCTCAGGTTGCTTCCGTTGATCGGCACGGATCGTTAAACTTATCTCATCCTCCGCAGAATGACCTTCAGGAGGCCAATGTGCTTTTATAGCAAGGTGATCCATTTCATGGTGTTTGCACCCAAATCTTATTTCCCGGAATGACGTCTTTGATTTGAGGGTATCGGCGGCAAAGTTGCACCCCGAAAAAAACTTGCCAAAAATCAATCTATCAAGGCATTCTATGNGATCCCTTCTTTGTATGACAACGGTTCTGGTGCAGGACATTTGTGCTCTCGGTCTGAGGGTATGGGATCAATTAATGGTAAGAACCCAAAAATAATAAATATGAACATCAAAAAACGGTCATTTGCTGGTTGGGCCATCTTCTCGCCTCTATTCTTTATTGCTTTAACACAGGGCGTTTTTGCGCAGACGTGGACCGAGGCGATCGAAGAATCAGCGCCCGCCTATTGGTGGCGGTTTGAGGAAACCAGCGTGTTTAACTCGATTCCAAACGAGGGATCAGCAGGAAATGTGTTCAATGCCCTCTACGGACTTGATATCACAGATGATGATCTTCAAAAACAGAGCGCTTCTCCATTACTGGGCAAAGCAATGGAATTTACAGGACCTTCCGCAGGGGGCGATTCCGAGAAGATTATCGAATTGACCGTTCCTGATGACACAAGCGGCATCCCTGAACTTGTGAATTTCAGGACTTCCCCGGAAGATAAGGAAACCACAGTGGAGTATTGGATCAAAACCTCTCAAACCGGCAGCAACGGTGATCAGACCTGGACAAACCCTGCCATACTCGGCCACGAGAGTCCCGGTGATGGAGACCTCTACTGGGGATTTATCACTGGTGAAGGGGAGTTAGGAATGAGTACCTCTGACATGGTTGAAATTAGATCTGAAAAAGACGGCAATATCGATGTTTCTGACGGGAAATGGCATCATATTGTCATGGTCAAAGATTGGAATCTTGAAGAAGCCAATTACTCCGTCATGTATATTGACGGTGGCAGTGCAAGCGGGGGAGCCACGGTGGTTAAATCGACTGCTGCGGGCGATGCAAGCCTTCAAGATGCTGATAGTGTCATCACCATGGTTGGGAAGACTCAAAATGGCGGTGGCAATGATGTTCAATACATTGGTTTTCTTGATGAACTGATCATCTATGACCGCGCATTGTCTGCCGAGGAAGTAGCGGGTCATTTTGCGACGGTCGAAGCCGATAGCGACGGAGACGGCATCTCTGATCGCTTCGAATTGGCCAATGGCTTGAATCAAAATGTGGATGATGCGGGGGGAGATCTCGATCAGGATGGCGCAAGCAATCTGACGGAATTCAATAGCGGGAGTGATCCTCAGAATCAGGATACGGATGGAGACGGACTGCTCGATGGTGTGGAAACCGCNACGGGGNTCTGGGTGAGCGAATCCAACCGTGGCACCAGCCCCACCAGTATGGATACGGATGGAGATGGTCTGAGTGATTCATTGGAAACCAACACCGGTGATTTTGCCGGAGCCGACAATCCGGGTACGAGTCCTGTGGCTTTCGATTCGGACGGTGATATTTTTGGTGATTGGTCTGAAATTTCCCGAGAAACCAATCCAAACGATGCTTCAAGCAAACCGGAAGTCGCCAAGGATTGGGTGACTCAGATCAACAANGATGAACCCTCGTATTGGTATCGATTCGAGTCGGATTCTACCGATGCAGGCCTTCCAAATCAGGGGGCAGTCGACGGCTTTGACGGCACTTTCAGTGACAAGTGGCAGGATGCAGATCTCGGTAAGGAAAGTGCCTTTGACGGTTTAGGTAAAGCGGGTGAATTTACCGGGCCCCCTCCATCGGACATCAGCCTTTTTTCTGATTGGGAATTTGATTTTTCAGGACAGGCTTCCTTTGTCGATTTTGGAGATGTGCTGCCAGAACTTACCAACTTCCGGTCAGCCCCTGAGATCAAGGCCACCTCGGTAGAATATTGGATCAAGACATCGCATGCAGGTTCCCAGGGAACGCAGACATGGAATAGCCCTGCTGTTATTTCGCATGAAAGCCCTGGGGATGGGGATATGTATTGGGGGTGGATCAATGGAGATGGCGATTTTGGCTTCAGTACTTCCGATATTGCCGAGCTCAGTACCGGTGCGAGCAGTGGATACGAAGTGGTTGATGGTGAATGGCATCACGTTCTCATGGTCAAACAGTGGAATGGAGAAGAAGATCCTTCGACATCGGCGCTTTACATTGATGGAGGCAAGAGCGCCGGGGGTGTTTCTCTCTTTTCGGATACGGCTGCGGGTAGTCCCAGTCAGCAGGATGATGACGGGGGGATTCGCTACCTTGGCTTGGTTGAAAAAGGCGCGGATGGAAACCCTGACGTTCAATTCATTGGTATGCTCGATGAACTAGCCATCTACGATCATGCCTTGGACGAGACAGATGCTCTGTTGCACTGGATGGCCGCCGGAGGTGAAGTTTCAGGCGGTGGCGGTGGAGATGGATCTGCGGGTATCCAAAGTATCGATGCATCGAGCGGAGATATCGTCATCACCTATGAAGGTGCGCTGATGTCTTCCGAAGCGATCACAGGACCTTTTGAGCCTGTGGAGGGAGCTTCCTCTCCTCACACCGCGGCGCCAAACGGCAGCCAGCGCTTTTTCATAGCGCAGTAAATTTTAAAAAATGTGAGCATTTCGANAGCGAATCTTCGGTAGAAGGTTCGCTGTCTTTTTTTTGCGCACACTGGAAATTCAATTCGTATTGCCTAATGATCTATCTCGGTTATTGTGTGCGACAACCTGATCGATTTTTATCAATGATTGACTTTCGAAATCACGGATTTGTGCTGCCAACACTCTGTTGGCTTGGAATCGCTATCTCGATTTTAGCCGAGGACATTACAAAAATGCCCGGGCAGCAGGAGCATGTTTTCAATCTTCCTTTTCGTGAGGAATACCAGCGTCAGGATCCTAAAAAAGATGGATGGAATTCCGAAGCCCTCCAAAGCCTGGCTTCAAAAAATCTCAAATTGCTCTTCAATTCAGCGCCCGGTGCAGTCACTGCATCGCATGCTGCTACCCTTCTTTCCGAGGCATTTACTTCGACTGCTCTCATGGCTGAGACGGAATTGATATTTGAAGATAATGATTTCATCATCAGACGCTCCAAGGACTTGAAGAGCCTCCCCGAGACATTTTCCAAGATAGAGTTTGGCGAACTTCGGCGACAGATCGGAATCGAGACAGCCAAACATACCAGAGTGCACCGATACTTTAAAGTCGTGTCGACTGAAATGGAGGACGCGAATCTGACAACGCTCGTTCTTTTTGAATCGTTGATGAAATCAGCTTCTGGGAGCATACAGATGAACGCCAAATGGCAAGCCCATTGGAAGATAGAGAGCTCCGACAAGATCAAATTGCTGCGTCTTGTCCTGATGGATTATCAGCAAGCGGAATCCAAACTTCCCGGAGGCGCGTTATTTGGTGATGTCACACGATCTGTTTTTGCTGATCAAAAAACCTTTGAACACCAAATCAAGTATGGAGTCGAGCATTGGCGGCATCGTTTGGAAAGATCTGTTTCCCCCTCACTGGTTGCGGCAAATGGTCTGGCCATTGGAGATATCAACGGAGATGGTTTGGAGGATGTTTTCATGGCGCAGGATCGCCATTTGCCGGATTTACTCCTCATTCAACAACCTGACGGATCGGTTCTGGATGTCGCTGAGCGATGGGGTGTTCGTTCGCTTGCCGTGTCCTCCAGCGCACTCTTGCTCGATTTGGATAATGATGGAGATCAGGACCTGGTTGTAGGGGGGGAAGGGGAGGTTCGTTTTTTTGAGAATCAGGCCATGAGTCGGTTTGAATTGAAGTATCGATTGAAATACCCGTCTCGAGTCGAGTCCATGGCGGCCGCTGACTATGATCGGGACGGTAGATTGGACCTTTATCTTTGTGGCCATACTCGAGCTACTGTGGATCAGTCTGAAAGTGTCCTCGGGATCCCTATTCCCGTCTACGATGCCCAGAACGGCCAGGCCAATGTGATGGTACGCAATATGGGTGGATGGAATTTCAGAGACGCCACTGAAGCTTCTGGTTTGATGGTCAACAATAACCGGTTTTCCTATGCCGCGGCTTGGGAAGATTACGACAATGACGGGGATCAGGATCTTTATGTTGCGAATGATTTTGGGCGCAACAATCTCTATCGTAATGAAGGCGGGCGTTTCGAAGACGTCGCAGCAGAGGCCGGTGTGGAAGACATTGCTTCCGGTATGTCCGTTGCATGGGCAGATGTCGATCAGGATGGTTGGATGGATCTTTATGTGAGCAACATGTTCTCTTCGGCTGGAAATCGACTTACTTATCAGCGAGAATACCAAATTGGGGACACACGAGAGAATGTGGACAAATTACAACGTATGGCGCGCGGCAACACGCTGTTCATGAATCAGGGGAACAGTCGGTTTGTTGATGCCAGTTCACAGTCAAATACAAGCATGGGACGATGGGCTTGGTCTTCTCAATTCGGGGATATCAACAACGATGGGCTTGAGGATCTTCTGATTGCCAATGGATTTGTTACCAACACGCGACTAGACGATTTGTGAAGTTTCTATTGGCGGCGCGTGGCGTCGCAAACACCGACGAAGCGTGATGGTGATTCTGGTTTGGATGCTTATCGCCTCTCATGGCTTACAGCCAATGCTCTCCTGCGAGATGGTTACAGCTGGAGTGGGAATGAGCGGAATGTGGCCTATCTGAACCTACCCTCCATGCCAATGGCAAATGTCTCAGGTGTCGCTGGCTTGGATCTCATCGACGATGCACGTGCTCTGGCTCTTGCAGATTGGGATGGTGACGGTGATCTCGATATCTGGATGACCCAGCGCACGGGGCCCTCTGCCCGTTTATTGCTCAATCAATCAAGGAATGCTCATCAATCCATTCAACTTCGTNTGCGCACAAATTCCGGCAATCGAGATGCTATTGGAGCACGAGTTGCGTTGCATCTTGGGGGGGATAACCGTTATCAGACCGCTCGTGCAGGCAGCGGCTATCTTTCGCAATCCAGCAAGTGGTTGCACTTTGGTCTGGGTAATTACGATGGTCCGCTGCAGGTAACGGTGACATGGCCAAATGGTGAGCATGAGCGCTTTGACAACTTTTCCAGCCGCGGGAAATATATGCTGAATCAGGGAACCGGCAAGGCGCTGCGAAAAGCGCATCGAGACGTGGCTGTAAGTCTCAATGTGGCTGAGCTCCCCTGTACGGAGGTGACTAGTCAGGCGCGGATTGTTCCTTACAGTCAAATTCCATTTCCACGAATGGTTTTGAATAACAAGAAAGGAGGACGAGTGGTTCTGGGGATGCCTACATCCGCTCCGACATTAATGCTCTTGTGGGCCAGTTGGTGTAACTCATGCGCTGTCGAGATGAAATTGTTGGCAACGTCACAAAATGAAATCAAGAAATCGGGTTTGAATATTGTTGCTGTCAGTGTGGATGGGCTTGATCAAACCAAAGCTGCTTCAAAAGATCAGACGGACCGCTTCTTGAGGAGATTGAAATTTCCTTACGCCTCATTCTCCGGTGATCAAAGTGTGATTGACCAGCTGGAAGTGTTACACCGTTCGCTTGTGGACACGCATCTGCCACTTCCTCTTCCTGCCAGTGTTCTGCTGGATCGCCACGGCCGGATTGCTGCGATTTACCGAGGTCCAGTTGATGTAACAACCCTCCTCAATGATGTTCAGCAATTGACTCGAAAAGATGAAAGGCCGGTGAGTGCATCTATCCCCTTCGGTGGCGGTGATTTTTCTCTCACGCCTCCCGTAGCTATGGACCCCATTCAGGTAGCATTGACTTTCTATCAAGGGGAGCAATCGGTCCATGCAAGAAACTACATGCGCCAGTTGATTCACATTGCAGAAACAAAAGCTGTCGGTCATGAAAACTTGAACCGTGGAGAGTTACACTACTTTTTTGCGACACTCCTGGAGGAATCCGGGCAAGTCAAGGATGCCGTGCACGCCTACAAGTATGCGCTCTCAGCCAACCCTGAAAAGTGGGAAGCGCATAGGAATCTGGCAAGCCTTTACTATCAGCAGGACCAGTGGAAGGATGCGTTGCCTCACTTCCAGAAATCGGTTCAATTCGAGCATGCAAATATAAATTTTCGACTTGAGTTCGCTGCGACCGCCTTCCGCTTGGACTTACCTTCCATCACGCGTGAACAGCTCTTGGAAATTCTTAAACTGGATCCGAACCATGAGATGGCAAGCAGGATTTTGCAAAGACTCAATGAGATTGAAAAAAAGAGTCCTGACGGTAATCCCAAAACACCCTGAGGAGTCTATGAGAGGCTAGAAAAAGGTTGCTTTGTCTTCCTGAACGGGCAGGCTTTTATTCAATTCCTTCTTGAGTATGAAAACGGCTTGTTTGACCACACGAGGTAGAGTCGATGATGGTTTCACCCTGATCGAACTCTTGGTCGTGATCGCCATCATAGCGATTTTGGCCAGCATGCTGCTGCCTGCCCTGAGCAAGGCTAAGGTGAAGGCTCAGGCCATCGCCTGTATGAACAATCACCGGCAGCTGGCTTACGCCTGGCGTCTCTATGCGGATGACAACAATGACAGGTTGGTGGGTTCATGGAAGGGGCTTCCTGGTTCCAATACGGCCCCGGACTGGGCAGCAGGCAGTTGGCTTACTTTGAACAATCCAAGAGATCCAAGTAATTGGGATCATGAAAAGTTCATCGAAAAAAGCCCGCTTTGGCCCTACTGTGGAGCGTCTCTCGGGGTTTGGAAATGTCCAAGCGACAAGTCCACAGGTATCAACCGCAGTCAACAGCGTGTGCCAAGAATTCGCAGCATGTCCATCAATAACTGGGTGGGTGGCTCTGGATGGGGCAACTCCGGTAGTTGGTATCCGTACAACAAACGGGGTTGGATCGCTTATCGTAGCATGGGAGACCTGAAAGATCCGGGACCTTCACAGACATGGGTCTTTCTGGACGAACGCGAGGACAGCATCAACAACGGTCTCTTTGTCGTGGACATGGCAGGCTATCCCAATCAACCCGGACAGCATCATTTGGTCAATACGCCTGCCAGTTATCATAACAAGGCCGCCACACTTTCCTTTGCAGATGGCCACTCGGAAATCAAGGTCTGGCAGGACCCCCGCACCTTTCCGCCCATCTCGAAAAAAGACCGTCCCCTGAACATCGCATCCCCGAGCAACAGGGATGTGCTGTGGCTGCAGGAACGCAGCACGCGGATGCGGTGAGATACTTGACTCTGTCCCTGCAAATCTGGATGACTCACTTTATCCGGCTCGGTAAATGCTTGATGGATGAGGGAAAGTCCATCTCTGACAAGCCTGAACCAACTGCAATCTTGACACAAATATGAGTTATTTGACCCCGGATTGAGTGGTTCCTTATTTTTCTGTGAATTGGGTATGGTTTAAGCTTTATCCCAGCTGAGTCAAAAATGAAAACCGTTCAGAGAAATTTGACGATGCTGCTTTACAAAAGAAGCCCCAGTCATTCGCAAAGGTGGATTCACTTTTTCCCCTCTGTAGATCTTGCTCTTCAGTTGAAAGTCATCCCTTTAAATGCCGACGACAGGTTGCTTGAACACATGCTAAAAGAGGACCGTATCCTTTGTTTGGAAGAGGGTTTTCCTCATCAATATATTCAGCTCTGGGTTGAATCGAGAGCCAGTCTGCAGCAGGGGATTCAAAACTTTTTATCAAAAGTTCTGTTTTGGTATCTTCTCCCCAGCTTCTTTGGAATCTCATCCAGTCAAAAGTCATACCGCATTACCCCTTGCTTGAGGCAAGAGAAGGAGCTCGGCAACGATATCAATCGTCCATTTGCAGTCTCTAAAAAACAAAAAAAACAATAACACGACAAAAGTTCTTATCATGAAAACCTTCAATGAAGCGTCACCGTTCGTTGCATTCAAGCAACCGTCCGTTCAAAGTCTTGTCTTTGCAATTATTATTGCATTCACCTGCACCGCTTTCAATTGTTTCGGGCATGGATCGGTCTCGGACCCGGTGAGCAGGATATATCGTATTTTTTTGGAAAATCCTGAGAGTCCGCATCGGCCTGTCTCTGCCGATGCCATTGCTACCACAGGAACACAGGCATTTTATGATTGGTCCGAAGTCAATCGCCTTGTGCCAGACTACGCCATTGATAGCTTGGATGCCTACAGGGCCCTGATTCCCGATGGTAAGCTTGCCGGGGCAGGGCGGGATAAATATGCTGGATTGAATCTTGTCCGTGATGATTGGCCTGCAACTTCTGTCAATGCCGGCCTTTATCAAATCGTGTTTGACGCCCATGTCCCTCATGATCCCAGCTTCTTCAGAGCGTTTATCAGCAGGTCTGGCTGGGAGCCTGATCAAGCCTTGAGGTGGGATGATTTGGAAGAGTTGCACGGTCCTGAAAACTTCACGCGCGACGGATCATTATATCGGTTTGGAGTCCATTTTCCGGATCGTATGGGTCATCACGTATTATTCGTGATATGGCAGCGGGTGGACCCTGCCGGGGAGGCTTTTTTCTCTTTGAGCGATATTGATTTCGGTGATGGAACCGGACAGGGAAATCCTGAAAACGATCCAGAAGCGGATGACTTCATCCCCGATGACTATCTTGATGGAGAGATACAGGCCTCGGTGAGTTTGAAAGTAAGCGAGGATTGGGGAAACGGGTTCACCGGTGAATTTATCATTCAGAATTCAGGTGATACTCCGATGAATGGCTGGACTCTGGAATTTGATTTGGATCGAGATATTTCGCATCTTTGGAATGGTGATTTTGTACGCAAAGAAGGTAACAGGTATACTGCGACACATGCTGATTGGAATCAGTTTATTCCAGCGGGAGGATCGACAACTCTCGGATTTGAAGCGTCTCCGGGTCATGCGAATGACAACATGCTGGGGCTGGTACAACTAAACGGTATCACCCTGTCAGATCCGCAAGGCAATGAAATTGAAGAACAAAATTCTTCTCAAATAATCCCAGAGCTGACCATAGCGAATATTGATTTTATTGAAGGTAATCACGAGACAGTCGATCAATGTATCCAGTTACATTTGTCTCAGCCTGCCAATGAGATGATTCATGTCACGATCGCCTCTGAAAATGGTTCGGCCATAGCTGGGGAAGATTATCTGGCTTTTGCAAAAATGGTTCATTTTCCCGTTGGAACAACTTCTGCAAGTATCTGCCTCAAGCTTCTGGGTGATTTGGATTGGGAACAAAATGAATCTTTTGAACTGGCTTTTTCGGAACCCATGGGCGTGAGACTGGCGCAGGATCGCATGACTGTGACCATCTTGAACGATGACCAGCCTTCCACACCAGGGCAGGCAGCAGACGTCGATGTCGATTTTGACTGGGTGGTTAATGATCGATGGGGGAGTGGTTTTGTAGCGACAGCCTCGATTTACAACCGCACGGAAAGCATGATGTCAGAATGGACGGTTTCATTTGATCTTGATGTTTCCATTGTCAACTATTGGAACGTTTCAAATGTTTCTAAAGATGGCTCCAGGTATACTTTTCACAATGCTTCGTGGAACGGCGTCATTCCGCCGGGAAGTTCGGTGAGCTTTGGGTTGCAGGCATCCGGTGTCTATGATTTGGAACCGAACAATATTGTCATTAACGGCAATCCATCATCGGGTTCAGGATTTGATCATCCTCAGCCCGATACGGAAGTAATGGAAGATGTCCCACTTGAAGTGTTTGTTGTCAATGCCTGGAATAATGGCTTTACTGCTGAAGCAAGTATGAGGGTGGAGAGCGATGTCCAAGGCTGGCAAATTGCTTTTGATTTTCCATATGCCATCACCGATATATGGAATGCAAGCATGGTGAGTCAAAGTAACGGTCGAGTTGTTGTTCGTGACGCTGGTTACAATGCCTCCGTAACTGCTGACGGAGAAATCGTGTTCGGCTTTGTTGCGTCAGGCTCAGGCCTGAATGCAACCCAACTCATCAAACCTGCACAAACCGAGTTCAAAGGAAATATTCATTGAAACGGTCTCACTGAATGATGGGATACCATGATTGATCCAATCAGAAATATCCATTCGTCAGGTGGCACTCTGCGCACTAGATAGTTCTTTACGGTCAAGCCAACAAAATAACCAATCAAGTGAAAGGACGTATCCTTTGCGGGTTTTGAGGGAATATGATAGCGCAAGCAGATGTTTTTTACTGCGCTCTGCACACGAAATACCTGCTCACCTTGTGGTGAACTCTGATTCAGATCCTCGTTGGCGACACCAAGTCTGTCCGATCTGTTGTAATTTTGAAGGTCCGGTTCACGGAGTTAATTCAGGAAGTCAACAGTTGAAGAATCAGGGTTTCAAAGTGCATGTTGCCTCACCAACCTTGAAGTTCAGCAACACGACCAAGGATACTGATGCCGTAACGTCCCTTCTTGCTGCCCCCCTCTTTCATGTATTTTTTCACCAGTGGGAACGCAGGTTCTCCCATCCAATCCAAAACATTATGCACCATGCTGCGGCATTGACTGCCGTTAAAAAGAAGTTCCTCCAAACAGGCCACCGCTTTACTCGTTCTTCCAAGCTTTACCAAGCTCCAGGCTGCCATCGTCCGTACTTCATGGGATTCATCTTCCAGCGCAC
Source organism: Pedosphaera sp. (assembly GCA_002690655.1). Classification (GTDB taxonomy): domain Bacteria; phylum Verrucomicrobiota; class Verrucomicrobiia; order Limisphaerales; family AAA164-E04; genus AAA164-E04. The sequence goes on along the minus strand of NZFL01000014.1, from coordinate 55,529 downwards.
GTTCCAATACTCGAATCGCGGGAGTCGCTTCATTCCCTAGTAAATGAATCCCGACGATTGCCCACCATCGCATGCCTTCATCGCTGTGTGACATGCTTTCAACAAAAGTATCCAGGTTTTTGGCATTGCGCAGCAGTGCTAAATCGGCGGCATCAAGATAGGTTTCCAGGGGATAGATTTTTTTGTCACGCACCATCTCATAAATAGTCAGGTTGTGTTGTGCCGCACGGCGATCTCTCATCTTTTCAGGCAAAAGACCGCTGTCGTAGAGTTCAAGTTGCTTGCGGCGCAGGGCTTGTTTCATGATTTCAATGCGCGCCTGATGTTCGGGCGTATCGATGAGATTACGGACATTGTCGAAATCATGATCATTGTCATAGAATTCTTCGGACACACGAGGGCGAAAGAAACGTCCGGTCACCGAGTCCGTCTTTCCTGCGCGATGGTGCTGTTCCCAGGCTGCGGTTGCTGGAGCCTTCCAAAGGTAAGCCAGGTGATGGCCGGCAGGTGCGAAAGGCATGTAATTCTTGTGGTAAGCGTAACGCGCATCCCGAATCATACGAACATGATCCAGCCGTTCGTCGGCGCGTTCGCGAAAGGCGACATGGTAGCGGGGCTCCGGTTCAGTGCCTTTACCAAGGAATACCGTCCCTTGAAATGTATGGGGTATTTCCGCTCCAGCCAAGCTGAGCCAGGTCTTCGGCATATCCACAAAACTGACCAGGCGGTCCACGGTCATCCCTCGACTGGATGCCGGGTAGAGGTGCTTGAATTTTTCAGGGATACGTATGACAAGTGGGCAATGAACGCCACTGGCATAAAGAAAGCGCTTACTGCGGGCCATGACCCCGCCATGATCCGAGTTGTAGATGATAATCGTGTCCTCGTAGAGTCCGTCCTCCTTGAGGGCATCCAGGCAACGCTGCACTCCGCGGTCCATATCCTGAACGGCATCGGCATACTTGGCATAGTTTTGACGTATCACTGGAAGGTCCGGGTGGTAGGAGTGCAGCTGCATCTTTGCCGGGTCGTGGCGTGTGTTGTCCACCTTGCCATGAGCTCGGCTTTCATGGCTGTTGCCAATATTGACAACAGCAAAGAACGGCTGATCAGATTTCCTCATGCGCCAGCCATAGGGTTCCTTGCCCCCTTTGTAATCCCAGCACTCCTTGTCATCACGTCCGCCAATGTTGTAATCAGTTTTGGTAGGGTTGGAAGTGTGGTAACCCGACTTCCTCAGTAGATCGGGATAGTAGGGGATTTGATCGTGTGGAATCAGGTTTCGGCTGCGCATGGGTTGAGTGCCATTGGAAATCCCATACATGCCTGTAATCCAGCATGAACGTGTCGGAGCACAGACCGCCGCATTGTCGAAGCAGTAGCGATAACGAAAACCCTCCTGTGCCAGCTTGTCGATGGCCGGTGTCGTTACATTGACGCCACCATAACAGCTCACCCATGATATCCCGTTGTCTTCACTGGTAATCCATAAGATATTTGGTCTCTCCTGCTCAGTCTCACCTCCTTCAACGAATCGAACGGCTACGAGCAGGATCCAGAAATGTACCTTCATGATCCGAAAAAAACAGTTCATCCACGTGTTTTTTTTTGATCTTTTTGAAATGGGAAAATAACTTAAGGGCATACCCCAAACATGAGCCTGATCAGGAGTGTGTTCAAGAAAAAGAGTCTTATGATTCAGGCTGTTTATGTGCCTGAAGAAATTTATTCTGACGGTATCGGAAGCATGGAATGAGGTTCAGGAACGAATTCTTGGCATCCTCCAACATGAACTTTTGAAATATTAAATGTATTTCGCATGCTTTGCTCCTCGGGGAAATGATTTAATTACGGCTTCATTCCAAGGCCTCCAAATGACTTTTCATAACAATGTCTCAGACATTGTGACGAGTATCTGAATTTGGGACGGTGGCTGTAAATTATGTTTTCACTGGATAAAACTAAGTGCCCTTGAATAAATTTGAAAGGTAAAGGAGGCAATGCGTATGGACGAGGATTGTTGCATTGCAGAAAATGAACTGTTTGGTAAACACTTTGCATGCATTCTAGACTAATCACCATCTGACGGGTTAGTATCATGTGAGCGCCAATAAAATGAGTTCGTTGATCTTATGGAAAGACTATTGGCAATACTATTTTTGATGGCTGCCACCTGGTTGTCCTTTGGTGCAGAATCCTTGCCTCGACTGAACAACACGCCACAAAATATTGAACAGTTATGGGCGGGCTACGACCCAAGATGCGAACCCATTGAGACACAAGTTGTCCACGAATGGCAGGAAGATGGCCTGACACTGCGGTATGTCATCTACTCCATCGGGGTTTTTAAAGGCAAGCCTGCAAGCATGGCTGCTTTCTATGGATTTCCCAACGGTGAACAAAATCTACCCGCGTTGATGCACATGCATGGCGGCGGACAGCGTGCTTTTCTTGAGGTCGTGAGGCGCTACGCCAGGAGGGGTTACGCTACCTTATCCGTTAATTGGGGAGGGCGGATGATGGAAGACGCTCACCCTGATGATCCCAACACGGACTGGGGAGTCGTGGATCCGACCCAGAACAATGTAGGCGGCTACTCGAACTTATTGCCACAAGACAACACGATCGATCCATTTCCATCGGCTCGCAACAACAACTGGTTCCTGCTCACGATTGGATGCCGACGCGGGATCACATTTCTTGAGCATCAGCCGGAGATCGATACTGAGAGAATAGGTGTTTTTGGGCACTCCATGGGTGGACGCTTGACAGGCCTGGTCGCAGGAACAGATGATCGTGTGAAAGCGGCTTGTCCGTCTGTTGGGGGAAGCGGTTTTTTACAGACAGATCTGTGGGGTCTGCCTGGCTCTGCGCGACGCGTAAAGGGTGATGTGCATCTTTTTCAGAAAACCATTGCGGGTCAGGATTATCTGGCTCGTGTTCGTTGCCCGATGCTGTATCTCAGTGCAAGCAACGATTTCAATGCTCCAATGGATTTTGTAGAGAAGGGAATGAAACTCATTCCTCATGACAAGACAAGAACAACGTACGCGCCCCACCTCAATCATCGTTTTACTCCAGAGACTGAAATTGCACGACCATTGTGGTTTGATGCCCACCTAAAGAAGCGGTTGCAATTCCCTCATACTCCACTTGCGGAATTGGTCCTCAATCGGGAAAATGGAATTCCAATCTATCGCGTTCGGCCTGATGCGTCGCTACCCATTGATCAGGTGGACATATATTACGGTTACGAGCGTGACCCCCGCAATCGATTCTGGGCAGATGGACAGGCTAAGGAACAAGCTGGGGTTTGGGAGGCTGAATGTCCTGTTTTTGATCTCGACGAGCCGCTATTCGCCTTTGTCAACGTCTATTACCGACTCAGCGAAGAGCAGCGGCGCAGGGGAGATCCTGATCGTTTTGTAATCAGTGCAGCCGAAATGGCATATCCCGTTGCACTGCGCGATGCAAACGTCAAGGCTTCTGAACGTCCGCGCCGCTTGGTAGACGATTTTTCTCGAGGTTTTCATGACTGGTATACGCTCAATGTCAGTAATCGTCATCACTGGTTGTTTGCAACGCGCAAACTTGTCGATCCCCGATGGGAAGCACCGCATGGAGCGAAGCTCTCATTTGAAATCGAACCAAGCGAATCTGGTAATACGCTTGCCGTTCAGTTGAAAACAGATTCCTGGCGGTTCTACAGCGGTAAAAAACCTGACATGTGGACGGCATTGGTCCATCTCCCCAAATCTGGTCGTCAGCACGTTGATCTGGCAAGTGACGCGTTCAAGAATTCATCAGGTGAGATGCTTAGTGATTGGCATGGACTGACTGAACTTATTTTTCAATCCGGAGCGAAGGCGCAGCCTTCGAAGATTGATGAACTCAAACATTGGAGAGGAAAAGTGCCTGCATTCTCGAATCTCCATTGGACAGGAGGCGAACCGTTAACCAGACAAAAACCATTCCTTCCAATGGATTCCAGCGTTATTGAAGAGGCCGGGTACTAGAGGGGTGCTTCTGCGAGTTGCTCATGTGGATGGATTATTCATGAATGGGATTTTGCCTGAATGAACATGATAGCTGGAGTTGGTAGTGATAGTATTGTGGCCTGAAGTGCTGTTAGATTTTTGCAGATCTCTCCAAATCTGGCGTTACAATGATAAATCGATGATGCTTCTGATTAGAAAAAGCTGAGTATTTTCAGCTCAGATCACTTTTACAGAAAGGGTTCCTCAACAATTTAGGTAAGATATAGCCCGAGATTGGGGGTCAGTATCATGAAGTATATTCGAAGTTGACGTTGCTCCTGAAAGAGGTAGATCATCACCATCTTGATTTAAATTCTGAGGGAATTCATCTTGTGCATCATCAAAGTGGGTAGCAACAACAAAGAAGCAACCAGATAAGCCTGCCTTTTTTGGTAGGGGGGTAAGTTCGCTTGGCAATGACGCAAGGTTAGACAGCTCCTCTCGGGGGGGGGGGAGGAGTCAAGACCTTTCCTTTTCAAGCATCTCCTGCAAAACATATTCTAAGTTCTCTTTCGGCGACCAGCCTGTTAATCGATTTAATTTGGAAAAACTGCCAATCAATCTAACCACTTCATTTTTACGAACGAAATTGGGATTCACTCTGATTTCGATAGAATGCCTGCAACGTTCCTCAAGAGAACTGACAATATTTCTCAAAGATACCTCTTTTCCGCTGCATATATTCAAAACTTCTCCCTCAATCCTTGACTCCAATATGGAAATCATTGCTTCGACAACATCATGCACTGAAGAAATATCTCTTGAGATATTCAGATTTCCCAGCTCGATATAAGGAGTTCTCGACGAAAAATGTTTTATAATTTTGGGTATCAAAAACCTCAATGATTGACCTGGGCCCGTGTAGTTAAAGGGGCGGGTTAAGACAATTGGTAGTCGATCAAACCAGGTTTTAACCATATATTCCATGGCCAGTTTGCTCGTTGCGTAATGATTAACGGGATTAGGGGGGGTATCTTCTGTAATTGGATGATTTTGATCGGCATTTCCGTAAACATTGGCACTACTGGCAACGATGATTTTCGAAGCATCTACAGTCTCCATTGCTCTCAGCAAATTACATGTCCCCACCACATTGGTTGCATACAATTTTTCAAAATCCTGATGATCTACTGAAGAGATAGCTGCGAGGTGAATCACCTGATCGGGCCTGATCCCTTGGATAAGGGTTTTCAAGTCATCAAACTGCAACAAATCACAAGTATACTTCCCAATCCCTGGTCTGCTGCTCAAGCGAACAACATCATAGTCTTTGGTCTCCAATTTTTTGCAAAGATGCTTCCCCGTAAAACCATTGGCTCCAGTAACCAAAATCCTTTTTTGCATCTCAGGATCAATTAAAATACAAGAGCTTGCTTGTTTCTTTTTAAATCTGCCTCATACATCATCGAGCACAGAGTTTCCAAGTTTGTTTTCGGAGACCAGCCCAATAGATCATGGGCCTTTTGAGGATTGCCAATGAGTAAATCAACCTCGGCAGGCCGGTAAAAGGAAGGGTTAATCACTACAAGTTTTTTTCCAGTCTTCGTATCGATTGCATATTCCTTTTCGCCTCTTCCGATCCATGAGATAGTCATATCCGCTGCCTTGCACGTTAGATTCACAAAATCTCTGACAGATTCTGTGCGATTTGTTGCCAGAACATATGTATCGGGTTTGTCCGCTTGAAGCATTAAATACATTCCTTCCACGTAATCCTTTGCATACCCCCAATCCCTTTTTGCATTCACATTACCGAGTTGAAGCGTATCTAGCATCCCAAGTTGAATCTTTGCTATAGAATCTGTTATTTTTCGTGTGACAAACTCAATTCCACGCAATGGAGACTCATGGTTGAAGAGGATGCCACTTGATGCGAACAGGCCAAAGGATTCCCTGTAGTTGATGGTCATCCAATGAGCATAAAGTTTAGCCGCCCCATAAGGACTTCTTGGGTAAAATGAGGTGGACTCTGTTTGGGGGATTTCCTGGACCTTGCCAAACATTTCGGAAGTTGAAGCTTGATAGTATTTAATTCCGGGGTTGACGATTCGTATTGCTTCGAGAAGATTCACTGCTCCGATTCCAGTGATTTCTGCCGTCGTGGCCGGCTGCTCAAAAGAAACTCCAACAAAACTTTGGGCTGCCAGATTGTAGATTTCAAGAGGTTCAGCCCTCTCGAGCAGACGGATACAACAACCCAGATCCGTCAGATCGAACTCAACCAAGTGAAGGTCGGGGTTATTCATGATTCCCAGTTCTTTAATTCTCCAAAAATTGATTGAACTGGTCCTTCGATAGGCTCCATAAACACGATAGCCCTTGGACAGAAGCAATTCGGCCAAATAGGCACCGTCCTGACCTGTAATACCGGTTATAATTGCACTTGGATTTGTCATTGTTGTTATCGTCGTTTTTATCTGGGTGTTTTTTGGTGAGAGGTAATACTATGCCTGACATCGACCTCTGCAAAGGAAGATGGGCTAGCGGAATTGCTTCAAATGCTCAAAGAGTTTGTTGGTAGCGTCCAAGGCAAACTCAATATACTCGAGCAACGATTTGGTCCTCAACTCGTCCCAACTTGAAAACTTTTCCTGAACGATGTTTAGTTTGTCAGCACCATTCAAACCAAGCCATTCAGAGGGTAGTAACGCAATCTCCTTGATACCAGCATCAGAAAGAAAGCTCTCGATTTTCGGCGTATTACTAGGCAAGGCTAATGTCGGCCGTAAAGCTGCTAAACAGACTGTTAATCCGTGGAAGCGACCGCTTATCGAGTAACCGAAGGGTATCAGGTCGTTCAGACTTTCAAACACCTTGGGTTTCCATGGATGTTCTGCATCTTTTGAGTTTTGCTCGGATAAATACGCGTAGTTCAGAGGCCCCATGATGAAGAAAGGTGCTTCATTTGAGCGAGCAAAGTCGAAAAGTTCAAATCCTACTTCTGGAATAACATTATCAAAAATACAGAGTTGACGTGAGTTATCTTTGTTGGAGAGCTTGTCAGATTTTATTGCTACATTGTGGGCACTTGCGATGGAAAAATCTGGCACCAAAACGGCATCAGAACGATGTTTGGAAATCTGTTCCAGGCTTTGGGATTCTCGCACCGAAATTAAATCAAATGCGCTTAAGTATGATGCATAAGATGAGCTATTATCAAACCAGCTTGAATTAAGTAACACGCAGTGGCGCCCGCTGTCCTTCATTGCCTGGCAGAATTTAAGAAGACCAAGACAGCGGGAATTATCATGATGAAGGCTTCCTTCTCCATTCAGGACGATTAAAGAAACTTCCTCAAAGCCCTGATTCTTTTCAAGGTTTTGACATTCCTCAAATGTGTTGGCAATTCCGAAGAGCTGCATGTCAGAATTTTCAAGACGGCTGATAATGGTCTCCACAACCACATTACAACCAAAATGTATAAAGCCCTCAATGGGTCTTGTATCATTAAGAATGATGAACTTTGTCTTGTGCTGCGAAAGAGCCGATATGGTCGGAGAGTGACGATTTCCTCGGAGATAAGCTTCCTCATGGATGCTGATATCAAAATTAAGTCTCGGCTCAGGTGGTTGTGCTTTAGAGGAATTAAGTCCATTGATAACCAAGGCTTCAATTTCCTCAGGTAAAACAAGTGGCCTAGACCACAAGCAGTTGTCTAACGGATCCGTAAATATTTCAAATGCCCGTTGGACAGATCGACTATTGTCCCAGAAGGAACTTGGAATTGAATTATAAGCAAGGTAATTGGCGCAAAGGTTCGTGCTGACATCTCGATCTGCAGGGTCAGTCTCGAGTAAATCAATTAATGAATCAGCTATGGTTGCAGCCGAGTTTTGTGTATTGCTCGGGCTACCTGTTGGGATATTAAGAAATGCACTTTGCAGACCGACCGAGGAGGCGATGGTCCAAACAAAGTCAACATAGGGTAACAGGTACTGGGAAGAAAAAGGGACCGATCGAAATTGTTCGTCAAAAATGATGTTGGAAAAGGATGTCTTGAGGAATTCGAGATTGTTGTGTGGGTCTTTAGTCGTGAGGACACGCCCCCAAGCGGCATACTCAGTGACGACGACATCAACATTGGTAGGAATCTTTGCGAGGCAATCGTATAGATACTCAAACTGGGAAGTATACTGTGTCTGTGTGTCAAGAGCAGGATATCCAGATACTTGAAGGGGGATCAGGAGTTTCTTTTTTTCGCCATAAAGCTTTGCGTTGTTTCTGAAAGGATTGCCGGCGGTAAGTTTCTGGATGGCCTGGCTTTGAAACGATCCCGCAATGCTCAGGTAATCTGGATGGATATCAGTTTTTGGAAACAAATGACCTTGTGCGGTCACCGATGTTCTGTAAATGCCGACAGGATCGAAAGTGAGTGCATCAGGAAATGAACCCCTTGAAAAAGCAGATTTCTCAAGGTGTATCACCCTCGCATTCGGGAATGCTTTCAAAAAAAAATCGGCGCGTGATCCAAAGCTGAAAATCAGCCGGGGCTCAAAGCCTTTAAGATGTCTGATAATCTCGTCCAGCAAAGCTGTTCCTATCAAGGACTCAGAAGAGGACTCGGAATTTAAATCAACATACAACTGATTCAGTGAATTACCGTTTTTTGATCCTTCCGAGATTTGCCGGTAAAGACGATTTTCATCAACGGCAATGAGCCGGTCCTCGCCCGGGTTTTCTGTCAGTAGTGTTTTGAATCGAGACCCAAAAACAAGTTTATTGGGGCCAATACCTGCCTGTTCAACCTGATTCATGAGTTGGAGCAGGATCTTTGCCCATCCCCCAGTGAAGGTTGGGGATTGGGACATTGGGAGCGGATACGCAAAGAAAAGATTCATGGATTCAGAAGAAAACTGACGAGGCAGGTAAAAAAGAGATTTAATTTGCGCTGTGGGCTTCTTTGAAAGCCGACTGCAAACGTTCCTTAGCGGTTGGAAGGGATTGACCTAAAACTTTTATTCTCGAGTTAATCCGCTCGATCACAGTTTCCTGACCGAAGCTGAGCAATCGTCGATACCAAGCAATGAATGCCGCAGAGACTGGTTTTTCCAAATTTTTGGGACAATCAATGTGGCGATCTGAGACGAGTGAGCAAAGGACAGATGCGCTGAGAGCCTCAATAGTTTTATTTTTTGCGAGGTCTTGCCAGATTTTCAAAGCTTCTGAGCAAAGATTAGTAAGCATCAGTAATTCGGCTTTCTGTCTTTGGATCACCTTGTCCTTTGGGTAGAATCTTTCCGCTTCGGCGATCCATTCAGTCGCAAATTCGATGGTATCCGCTTGTTTGATGGCAATCGCCGCACCTGTCTGCCAAACCGGCAGATGCTCCTCATCATTCCCAAGGAGACCATGCAAAAGCTGCAGGGCTCGAATCGTATTACCCTTGTTGCTGAGATAGCGGGCGAAGTCGACAGCCATTGAAATAGAATCGGGTTTTTGGCTGAGTGCCGCCTCAAAATGCTTCTCAGCTCCTTCGTCTTCCATTTTTGCAAGACAGATCGCGAGACAGTGATCCACTCCACCGTTGACCACCTGTTCGCTGGCTGGCGTAAGGCTTGATAGATGTCTTTTTTTGAGGGATTTTCTAAACGCATCGGCAGCCGTTTTGTGCTTGGATAGTCTCAGATGCGCCAATCCGACCAGAAACTCTTGAGTTGCCGTCAGGGCCGATGCAGAGGCAACCGGTGAATTTAAAATAGACAGGGCAGATTTGTTTTGTCCATGTCCCAACAAATGAGTGGCGAATTGTGTGACCAGTGCCTCACGCAATTCCGGCGCCTGTAACTCCTTACCTGCAAGTTGAAAGACAGTAAATGCTTCCCTGTATTGCTCCAGGGCTGCCTCGCCCCTGCCCATACTGGCCAACTCCATTCCAAGGTTCATCAGCAGATTAGCATCATTGGGAGATTCCTCCAGTGCCCGATCGAGCAAGCGGATATTTCTGGCTCGCTTGTTGCGGGATTTGACAACCTCGTCTTGATAACCCCGATGGAACAAGGTTGGGCCGCCCATCCGATGTTGCAGGCCCCATTGAATGCGTCGCGACTCAATGCTAAGTGAAACCTGCTCATGGATGCGTCCCTTAAAAAACAGCCCGGGCGCATTCCGGAAGAGACGGGGTACGTGGTTCTTGCCCAAGTGTTCTCGCCCAGCATCAACGATTGGGATCCGCCAAGCGAGAGTATCGCTCCGGGCCATGGCCGATTGAAGTTCTTCAATTCCCTCCGGCATCAATTCCTCATCCGCATCGATAAAGAGTATCCAGGAACCGCGTGCGTGGGCCAGTGACTCATTGCGTGCAGCGCTGAAGTCATCGCCCCAACTCATGTGATGCAATTCCGCTCCGTGACCCTTGGCAATTTCCACCGTCTCGTCTGTTGACCCAGTATCGACGACGATAATCTGATCAGCAACGTCCTTGACTGACTGCAGACAGTCGCCGATGAAACCGGCCTCGTTCTTGGCGATCATGATGACACTAAGGCGATCCGCAGAGGCCGGGATTTGCATCCAAGGCTGCTGGTCAGCCTGTCTGGATTTTCGGAGCGACTTTTCGACTTTTCGGGCATGATGGTAGCCCGGTGCCATTGCCCGTGCCTTTGAAGCACAGTCTTTGGCTATTCCTGCATGCCTCGCCTCCCTGGCAATCTCAGCCAGCATCGTCCACGCTTCGGGGTGGAAAGGCCTGAGTTGAATTGCTGCGGTTACGGCTTGCCATGCCTGCTTCAATTGTTTTTTTGTCAAGAGGTCACGAGCTCCCGAAAGTTCACCGAGACGAGCCACTTCGGGCAAGACGATATCGGCTGAGCGCGATCGTCGCACTTGAGTTTGCCTATCCTTCTCCAAGAGATTCTCCCATGCCTGTCGGGCTGTACGGATGGCGATCTGTGCCGCTCTCTCCCATGTCCAGTGGTGACGCACATAATGGCTTGCGGCCTTGCCCTTGTCCGATACCATCGTTGGATCAGCATAAGCCTTTCTGAGAAACGTTTGTAGAGACTCCAAGCACGGTTGCAAAAGCCAGCCATTGCCATCCAACTTCATTCCGCTAATCTTATTCCCCATGCGCTCCCTGATCGCCGGAAGTCTCCAGGCATAGGGCTCAAACGCGAAATCATCCGTCGCGCCGCCACCGGTGACTATCGCCGGCAATCCACATGCCATCCCTTCCAGAACAGGCAGACCAAAGCCTTCCCCTCGATATGGGTGAACGATGCAATCGCAAGCCGTATAGAGCCCCGGCATATCGGCATCGGCGATCTCGCAGTCCAGATGGAGGATCTCGGGCGCATTTGGGCGCATTTGGGCAGCCTTGATCTCGTCGGTCATGGTCTGCCCCTTATAAAAACTGGCTCCCCCAAAGTCCTTGATGACAAGGCAGACGTCGTCTCCAGAGTCGAACGACTCAAGGTAGGCTTGCAGGAGCAGGTCAACACCTTTGCGGTGAATCGTGCCACCGACAAAAAGGAATTTGAAACCCTTTTCCGTAGGCAAAGGCATTGGGGTTGCATCCGCTGTGAAGCGATCGGGGTTGATTCCCAAGGGAACCACCTTCACTTTTTTCGGATCTACACCTGAGTCCACATAAACGCGCCTGGCATATTCGCTGTAGGCCCATACTTGATCGACCTTGGCGGCTTCTTCAACCCATTGGGTGGGTAACGTCCCATACTCCCATGGCTGGCAATGAATGCGCAGGCCTGACTGTACCTGCGACCAGTCGGGGGGCCAGCTGTGGCGTATGGTGATCTGCGTGTCACCTTTCGCTCGAGGCTTGAGACTGCGCGCAAATCGGTGCAAATCCTTTTCCGCATTCGCTGGCACAGCATTCTTACCCACCCGCGTTAAATTGATCCCTCTTTGCCTTGAAATCTGTTCGGTCAGTTCACGGTTGACATGAGAAAGACTTCCATGGTCAAGAAAACTGCCCTCCCAAGCCAATTTCAAGGGAGCAACGGTGTCGGTCTTTTCAATAAAACTGTCTTTGGCAAGAGTAAGAGCCATGTTGCTGCACTTACGAAGGGTAGGGAGTGATGGGTTCGTTATCTTCTGCTCTATTTGCGCTAATCGAGCCAATACCTTTTTTGCCACTGCCTCGCGACTGTAGTTTGCCACGATATGGCTGCGGGCTCTTGCACCGATTGCTTTTCCCTTCTCTGGGTCGGAATACAGTTTGCGCATTGAATGGCGCAATTCGATCTCGGATGGTTCAGCCCAGCGATGGGCTCTGTAGTGCCAAAGCTCAGGTTCCAGTCCACGTGCATCGATGAGCTCATAATCAATCAGGATGGACGTATCATCGGTCATGAATTCGGTGTTCCCGCTACAGTTCGTGGCAATAACGGGCAATCCCATACTCATGGCCTCGTGCTGCGGACGCCCCCAACCTTCCCCGCGGCTGATGCCCACGAGGCAATCAGCAGCCTTGTAGAGGCAAGGGAGCTGATTACTGGCAACCTGTTCGGTCAACAGCTCTATGCGTGGCCATTCTCGATTTCCTAAATCCAGCGTAGCTGCAAACTCTCTAATCTCGCGCCAAAGTGCCTCAGCGGGATCCCCGTCAGGACGACTGAATTGGTATGTTCTAAGATAAAGACAGACATCATCTGCAGCTGAGAACTCTCTGAGGTAGGCCGCGAGGGTGATATCCCAAGCCTTCCGACTCGACCACTCAAAGATCGATAGGAAGTTGTATGAAGCCTTATTCGGTAGTTCCAAGATTTCATGCTTTCGGGGGTCAAAGAAGTTCGAGTCCACCGATCCTGGAATCACGATCAGTTTGTCTCGCTCCACTCCACTATTGGCAAAAGTTTCAACATTAAAATGGCTTGGAACCCAAATTTCGTCCATGCGGTTGCAGGCGGCCACCCACTGAGGTGGAATTCTGTCGGTTTCATACATCGTTCGACCAATACAATAATCTGCGTCCGGTGGCCTTAGAAAACCGTTGGCAGGATTGTGATCGACCGTAATACCGCCATTGAGCGAGTCAAAACGGTTCCGCATATCAAACAAATTTTCTCGAACGGATGGTGCCAGTCCTTCCACAAATTTCTCCGAATAGACGGGGTTTTGATGCTTTAAACCTATGTTCAGACGTGCTTTGAGAGGAAGCAGAAAGTCAATCGCCTCGCTGGCGTATCCACTCGGATTGAATATTGGACCATACCACCGAACGGGAAGCTGAGGATCCTTGAGTGTTTGCTCCTTTAATTGCCCCGTAACCACAGGCTTATTCAGATGGCGCTCTTCGTCATGCGCTCCCTCAGCTTGGGTGCCTATCAGCGTATCCTCAGTGCAAGAATTTGTCTTCATATAGCTCGTTAACGGTAATTGGGGTTCAGCGATCGAACCGAATATTTTAGACGAGGAAGCAAAATTAATACCAATTGAGAGAATGCTTTATTAAATATGCTGTATATAATTCAGTAAAAAATTAATGGTTATATGGTTATAGCTTTTTTAATCCTGGTTTTTAAGGGGGGGGCTTTTTCCGGGGAACTAAGCATGTGAATTGAAGGGGAAGATTTGAACCTCTCAAGGCGGCAAATTTTGCACGGCACAGCCTCATCTATGAAGCTTATTGATAATCAATGGGTAACGTGTGTGAACTTCATGTTAAACTCAAAAAAAACTGACGAGCAAATGCCATCAGAAGGTCCAGTGGCCTGTTTACTGTGCTTCAAGAAGTCGGAAAAACGTGGTTTTAGCGATAGTGATCGATACGCTTGAAACTCCTTCATTAACTGTTGGATCGCCAGGAAAGGGTGCCCAGGCATCTGCCGTGATGTCCCGTGTCGATTCAAGCTGGAATGTTCCAGCTTCATCCGTCCATCGAACGTTTATTTGACCGGATTCATTCCGGTGAATGGACAAGGTAGGGGGCTCAGATGGTTTGCATGCTTCCAAAGGATTGATGCCGGTAAACGGTCCGCACGGGCGGATGATTCCGTGACGGATTCGTGAGAAGAAGATTTTGTCGGTAAAAACAAAGCGCACGGCTGCCTGAGGGCCGTGGTTCACTCCATTGAACTTGATTTCGGGAATCTCGAAATAAGCTTCACGCCATTGACCGGTGCAATATTTCAGGGTGCGCAGTGATTAGTGGTGTGACAGTGTTGCTGGAGGCAAACTAGTATTCCCTGAGAGATTGAGACCTTCAGCGAATGCCTATTTCCCCTCATTCCAGAGGATGTGTGTTCCGCTTTTGCCCGGAACAACAATATCTTTCAAACCATCACCGTCCAGATCGTGCACACGGATCTGCAGACCAATGCCAGGTCCCTCACCTGCTGGTGCAGTGGAAATGATATGCTTTGTCCAAGTCCCTGTTTCAGTTACCCATTTGTAATATTGAATGGTCATGTCGTCATGAGCCCCCGCATCATTTCCGGAGTGAGCGTAATACCGTTTTCCGGTGATGAGTTCATTGTGGCCATCATTGTCAACATCGTCCCAGGCAAGCGAATGACCTTGGGAAAATGATTTGTCAATCAGGTGCTGACGCCAGATTATTGTGCCATCCGCTTGTGGTGTGAGTTGCTCCTGCCAGTAGAGTCCATAGCTATGGCCGTCAGACCAGATCAAGTCGTTCCGCCCATCCTTATTGAGATCAAGTATGAGGATGGGGCAACTGGCGTGCGGAAGATCGAAATCATGGTGATACTCCCATGTTCCTGAGAACGGTCCACTTGAGGGCTGTTCATACCAGCCGGATTGGAAAACGATGTCCCGTCGACCATCCCCATTGAGATCGCCGAAACCCATACCATGGCCATTACCACTCTTGGAGACGACATGCTTGCTTGCGGAGACACTTCCATCCTCCGCACGGACAAGGCGAAAAATCTGCATGGCGTTTTTTGGGTTCCACGAATTTTCAATAAACTCGGGAGTTCCGTCACCGTCGATGTCATGGAGAAAAGTTGCTTCGTTATACCCGGTGCCTGTGTCCACGAGCTGGTGGACGGACCAGAGCCCCTTGGCATAATTGCCCTCTCCCGGATTTTCAAACCAGTCGACATTCTTGAGTGTGAACGCACCGGAAAGGACGTCGAGGTCACCGTCACCGTCCATGTCATACAGGTGCTCGGAGTTGTTCTGCATGTAGTCGGCTCCAAAAGGGAGGATCTTGCGGAGCGGCCGCTGCTTGAAATCAGGCGCCTGATACCAGAATTCCCCAGAGGTGATATCCAGTTTGCCATCGCCGTTGATATCGCCCACTGCGACACCTTCATTATTGTCCTTGTGAAGTTGTTGTACGCGCCACGCATGCTGCGTCGCGGCTTTGCCTGTTGACGTCGTAATGAAAGCTAAGAAAAGAACCAGGGGAATAATATGTGCGTGATGCATGATGGTGAACTATAGGGACAAAATCTCCCTTGCTTCAAGAGCTGAAAGACAAGTGGTTGAAAGGCTGGAAACATCCATATCTCAGCCCGGTCAGTCCCTCGATTGCCATGACGAGTATCAGGTCCAGAGGGGGAGTGTTCAGCGAGGCTTGAAATTCAGTCGGCGTATGGATTTGTATCTGTTTGTCATCAATGACTCGTTCTTTTTAAAAACGTCCAGCAATCATTTGTCCTCCGATGAATAATCCAAGGTATCATACCAACCAGGAAAGTTTTTGGTGACTGCTGTTTTTTGGGGAAAGCAAGCATCACAAGGCAGTAAAGACAGTAATCAACCAGGGCGTTGAAGTGAGGTTCAATATTTATGCACTGATTTTTCAGATGCCATGAGAACAGAAAACATCTGGCATGAATCTGCGGGCCGGACCGGGGGAAGACCGCGCAATGAGCAAGTAAGAATATTGGACTGATGCATGAGCGAACAACGAGCCTCGAACTGGCAGGATCGAGAACTCGATGACGAAAATCAGGAGCGACACCATCGGCTACCAGCCAGACGACAGATCCAAAATTCGGGAGCTTCTAGTTGATTCGCTGCGCCAACGATCCACTTAATTTGCCCGGGGTGGCCAAACCGCGTTGTCATCGATGGGTTCCGTGGTTCGTATCTGAATCCAGGGAACATCGTTTGGTCCCATCGGTGATGAGACGATGGTCTTTGACAAGGTGTCTGGATCCCTCCATTTGTGCACTTCCGCATGCCCATCCGAAAATGAAAATCCTGCAGCGCCATTATGATAATTCGCTGGCATGTTTCCCCAGGTGTTCACTCGGTTGACGAACGTCAAGTGGTAGCCATCATCAATGGCGTCGGGATGCTCGTCCAGGAAAACATACTTCTCAGCGGGTCCAATAATCGAGGACAGCTTGCGAAACGTGTAGTGCGTTCTGGAGATTTCTTTGGTGTACCAACTATTACCGTTCATACAACCGTTCATCGACATGCTCCTGATCCGCGGAAAGCTCTGCCCTCCAATTTTAGATTTGCTGCGATCGGCCGGGCACTTGTAGATTCCCAGCGATTGATTGTAATTCCAGAGGAGGCCCTTGGGTGCCATGAGATGAGTGATGTTGGTTCCGTCTTGCGGCGTTCTGAGCCAACCCTCAACCCAACCAACCTGATCTCCACAACATCCATTGGGAACAAGCTTGTCTTCGTTGTCGTCTGCATACATGAACCAGGCCAATTGGAGTTGTTTATTGTTGCTCATGCATTTGATTCCTTGTGCCTTGGTCTTTGATTTTGAGAGAGCGGGCAAGAGCATTCCAGCCAGGATGGCGATGATGGCAATGACGACCAGCAATTCGATCAGGGTAAATGCACCAATACGGGAAGAGGGATGAGTTCTCATAAGCAAACCTTGTGGATAAATAACACCATGCCTGATGTGGCCAATGGATTCAACTCAAAAATCTTGAACGCAATCCTCCTGCCAGGCTTTTGACGGTGGTCGTCAGTGATCGCAGGAACAGACAATTCCTTTGGGATTTGCTGAACTGCTATTCAAACACTGTACCGCTGTATACGAATTTTTATAACCTCAGGTAATAATTTTAACAGCGAACATCATTTTCATTCCCCAACATGCATCTTATGAAATCTTCGATACCGTTTATGCTGCCTGCTGCCTTGTTGCTGTTGGGGGGTGGGGGATTCGTCAACTTGGCTCCAGCAACGAATGCAAAGCCAGAATTGAAATTATCAAAACCAACCGATGATTCAGGAAATTGCACAATGTCTGAGCCTGGAACGCAAGGCGGGGTATTTAGTTTGACATTAAAGCCTGATGGATCTTTTCCTGAAGTTACATGTAGCTCCAGGATCTGAAGACGGCACGATAATTGGTTCTCGGAAAGCAGAAGGTAAACTCCTAATTCTCGAAGGGACAACTGAAAAGAAGTCATAAATAATAAAGAGCCAGTTTAATAAAATCACACGAAAAGTAGCTTTTGTGAACTTACGCTGCAAAGAAGTGCCAACAGAGGAATTAGATCGACCTACAGTTAAAAAGAGCTAAACTTTTTCTTCACCACCATTTGAACGGAAATGAAACACCTCCCACTCATCACAATCGCAGCCATGGTGCCGGTGAGGTGTGATGAGGCGCAGCAGTCGGCTCCACAATTTTTTATAGTATTATAATGAGTTTTACTTGTGACAATGGACCGCTGATGCGACAGAGGCACTGTGGGATTATTCTATTGGTGATGTGGATCGCGCTGCATGCACCCTTGCGGCTCAGCGCCGCCGCGAATGAGGGCTTTACGCCCCTGTTCAATGGGAGGAACCTGCAGGGGTGGGTGGCTGTGGAACCGGCTGACGCGTTCATCGTCAAGGACTCTGCCATTTTCTCGACCGGAGCTGGCCCCTATCCTTCCTGGCTGCGCAGTGAGCGGGAATACGAGAATTTTGTGCTCCGCTTTGAGTACCAGACCGAAGGCTGGTATGAGGGTGGTGTTCTCCTACATGCCCCATTGGATGGACCCGGCTCGAAGCTGGGATTCAAGATCCATCTGCGGCATGAACAAAAGGTCTACGGCCTTCGCTCGCCGGGGGCCATTTATGATGTGGCGGCTCCCCTCAGCATTGCCAATCTTCCCTCCGGGCAGTGGAACTACTGTGAAATCAAATGCGATTGGCCTCATCTGCGCGTGACGCTCAATGACGAGCTTATTCATGACATTTCGATGGACACTGACGCTGCCTTCAGGCACAGACTGCGTCGGGGTTTTATTGGCATCCAGAACATTGGCTGCCGAGCGTCGTTCAGGAATATACAAATCCGTGCGCTGCCCGGTCAGGAAAAACTCTGGCAACCGCTATTCCGATCCGGCATGGCTGGTATGCATGAACAGGGGCACTCCGATTGGCGCATCGAAGACGAGGTGCTTACGGGTCAGGGCAAGGATGGCGTCGCCGTGACTCGGGCTGAATTCTCAAGCCCCTTTGAGCTCCAGGTCTGGGTCAAGACCATCGTGAATGGAAATGGGGGGGTGCTCTTCAATGGCGGTCCTGGTAGGGTAGAGGTTCAGTGNTTCAATGCCCCTGACAGTACCAATCCCACCGGGAGCTTCTATGGGATAGCACCTGCAGAGCGTGTGCTCAGTCGTGATCAGGAATGGTTTCTGCTGCAGATTTTCAATCGCGGGTCCACTGCGGAGGTGCTGGTGAACGGTGAAGTGGTCTCCCATGCCCGCGATCTTAAACCTCCGTACCGGGGCAGTATTGGTTTTCAACATCATACGCCTGGGGGCAGTATACAGTATCGTGCCGCGCGACTCAGGGCAATTGAATGATGTTGGATGTCGCCCGGTCATTACGAGCTCCCAGTCGCCNTCAGAATTCTTATTGCCAAAGGTGCGGATGTGAATGCGAAGATTGTGTTAGACGAAACACCGCTAGATTAGGCAGATGACAAGGAAACCGCCGACCTTCTCCGTAAACACGGAGCCAAGACAGGTGAGGAACTAAAAGCTGAAGGGAAATCAAACAGCTACTAATCAACATCACATCAGCGTGCCTGGCGCATCAGAAGCTTCCATTACAAACCGTAAGAGGTTTTGGAATGCCGATTAGTATCTTCCAGTCCCGATGCCTTCAGGACGCAACAGCCCGCACCGCTGGTGCATGCCTTTCCTCACCTGAGACAGGGGCAACGAATGGCAACACTTTTTCCAAAAGCACTTTAAGCATGGCAGGCTGGTAGATGTGAGACATGCTTATTTTCTCAACAATGAAGCCTTTTAAGGATTACTTTGAACCTTTAGGAACCATGGACAACACCTACCCGAATGTGATGTTGAAAACAAGTTAAGCGTGGACGCAATTGGGCTGGTATTCGCAGAGGAATTGAAACTCAGTGACTCATCTGAAACAACCGTCTGGCTTTAGGAGCCAATGTTCCAAGACCTCTTTGACAACAGTAAACTCAACTGATTTGTTGTAACTAGGCGTTGTAACTTTTAGGTGGGGATCCTGTAAGTTATTGATGGGGAAAATGGTCGGAGTGACAGGATTCGAATCTGTATTTGCCACTTTCTTGATTTTCGGTTGTGTGCGTTATCTTGTTACTACATAGAAAATAATGCAAATAACCCTCTACTTGATCAAGGTGTAACTCTGTCTTTATTCCGCATCAATTCACCATAAAACCTGTGTCTTTTTTGTGTCCATGGTAGCCAGGGGAGGGCCCCTAATTTTCTTCCACCAACCTCACCTCNCCCCCCTTTTTTAAACAAGTTTGAGGTGTGCTAGATTTTTGGANCAGTTCATGAGAAAGTGAACGCAATGAATCGATCACCCAGGAAAAANTACACCCCTGAGTTTAAACAGCAAGCAGTGGAACTGGTTCGTCTCGGAAAATCAGTCCCTGAAGTCGCTCAAGAATTAAACATTGGCGACGGCATTCTTTACGCGTGGGTAAAAAAATCTCAAAATGCTTCTCAGCTCGGGAGTGAAAGTCAGGGAGCCNTAGGCGATATGACTGCAGCGGACGAGCTGAGAAGGTTGCGACGTGAGATCGCTCATCTCAAATTGGAGAATGACATTTTAAAAAAGGCCGCAGTCATCCTAGGAACCAATCCCCAACCCAGAACCATCACCTGGGGGATCGCACCGGCCAGCATATATCAGCCGATGTTTTATAAGATGGGCAATCATGTTTTAAACACGCCACAGGTCAACGCGTCGCACGATTACAAACTCATACCGTATTTATACCACCCCCTATCAAGTAATCTCTTAAATGGAAATCAGAAGCAGGTTTCCACGAATGAGCAGGAAGGAGCCGGATGAGCAGCACAGTGAATTGGGAAACACACAGGGATTCCAGCACCCTAACAGCAAGAGGTGGCGAATGATTCCATAGCCCGTAAAGAAATACGCAGCACAATCAGCGTAAAATTCATGTGATTTATCTGGACATTTGAAAGTCTTACAGCGTTTAGTCAATAGTAAGAATTACAATTTCCAAAATGGCCGTATTTGGGAGAGCAAGTAATTTGGCATAAACTTCTTAAAACTTAATTAAAATCAAAATGAAAACNAGTGTACATATACTATTAATCTCTCTTTTGTCGCTTGTCATTACTAATGCTGAAACAAAAGTAGAAAAAGAAATCAAACAACTCATACTCGATGATAATGCTTACACTTCGAAAAATTTACAATTTAAGCCCAACAAAATTAGTAAAGAAGGTTCATTAGAATTTTGGTCCAGCGGTGGGCTGTTGNATACGGTTCCNCANGATNNTAANGNTAATTTCGATGTATTTAATCTGCATGCAAAGCATATNNAGGTTATCGAAATCAATGCTAANNCAGCNGTTGCGCTTTATTACTCNGGAAGGNAANGTNAAACCAAAGGGAGGNGAAATGAANAATCATTATTTNACGAGAGTAATGCAAGTTTTCGTNAAGGAAGACGGCGCTTGGAAAATCAGAGCGGCACATTGGTCTCCACTAACAGGAGGAAAAGGCACATCGCAAACTGCTCTCGAAGAGTAAGCTTTGGTCATTATTATCTGTGTCCGTAATTAAGAGATTGCNCATTGNGTTAGCGCCAGTGGGCTTTTTCGTATTCTCAGGAGGTTGAGTAGCACTCAACGGCCGGTTTATAGTGCTACAAACACTGGCTCAATTTGTAATGGCGCGATTTGGAGTTTTGTGGCGTGTATTGGGTGTGCCTAATTACCAGTTCACAGCCCTAGACCCATCTGGTCAGCAAACTACAGGACAGTTTTCGGCTGAGGACTCCGNGGCAGCATCTGAGCGGGTCAAGGCGATGGGCTTGTATGCTACCGAGATTTCAGAGCTGACAGGTGAAAGCAAGATTGGTGAGCCAATCGGATTCTTGAAATTATTTTAATTTCTTTAATGAAGAAGGAACTAACAGCGGATCACAAGGACTGGAGTCCGCCTCCTCAGCCAGGCGCACTCACTACAGCTAAAGCCGTAGGAGTAATCACTTCAACTTTCTTTTTCATTACNCTCTCCGTCAGAATGGTTCATAGTTTCGCGTTGGGGGTGCCAATAGAATCGGCGATTTTTGTTTTCATACTCGGTTATATCATGGCAGATTTTATAAGCGGTATCACGCATTGGTTTTGTGATACTTTCTTCGAAGAGGATACACCTTTCATTGGGAAATTGGTGATTTATCCCTTTCGAGAACATCATATTCATCCTCGGCGAATCGTCCTCAGTTCCTTCATTGAACAGGATACTGCAAACTTTTTTTTAATGATTCCGCCTCTTGCCGCTTGTGTTTGGATTGACGCACCAAATCAAGGGTATGTTGAGTCACTAATTTCGTGCAGTTTATTGGGATTATGTTTTGGACTCTTTTGCACTAATCTTTTCCATAAATGGGCGCATCTTCAAAATCCACCTTTGTTGATAACATTACTTCAAAAGAGTAACCTTATCCTTAACCCTCAACGTCATGCCCTCCATCATCGCGATCACCGTAGGGGGTTTTGTGTGACTTCGGGCTGGCTGAATCCTATTCTCGACTCCATCAATTTTTTTNCACGCCTAGAACGTGTAATACGCTACATCTTAAAATGAACGGGAAAAATCAGCCTAGAAGACTACGTGTGGGCGAAGGTAAGATCAGCGGCTACTTGTCAATTTTGCTTGCAATACTTTCTCTGGGCGGGGTGATCTGTTTTCACTTTCCGGAATATTTTACGACTCCCGATTTTCGAGCTTTCTATTCCGTAGATATCTTGCGGACGATACTGTTCTCTTGTTTAGTTTTTTCTTTTGGCTTTGCCTTGTTTAGTTTCCTACTCAGTCGAAAGATCGTTCTTGGTGGGATTGGGGTATTGATAAGCATACTTGCAATAGTTCTTGGTGGGCATTCGGTTGAGGTAAAAGATTTTCAGCAAAGNATCTTCTCCGTCAGTCTCGACTGGCTTTTGCTAGATATCTTGATACTCACCATAATCTTTATACCTCTTGAACTTTTTTTTCCTAAAAGGGCAGATCAGACAAAGCTTCATCTAGAGTGGAAAACTGATCTAGTGTACTTCTCAATTAGTCACNTGCTCGTTCAACTTACTGCGGTTGCTGTACAATCTCCAGCTGAGTTGATTTTCAATGATTACGGTTTGGATTTAGTACATTCAAAAATTTCCAATATTCCATTCTTTCTGCAACTAATGATGGCAATACTGGTGGCCGATCTATTTCAGTATTCGATCCATCGGTTGTTCCATACCAACCGTTTTCTGTGGCGTTTTCATGCCGTGCATCATTCAATCCGTACGATCGATTGGCTCGCTGGTTCGCGTTTGCACATCGTCGATATCCTTGTGACACGGGCTTTCTCCTATATCCCGCTGTATGTGTTGGGGTTTTCCATGCAAGTTTTCTACGCCTATGTCATCATCGTGGCCTTACAGGCAGTGGCAGCGCATGCAAATACTCGTATTAATTTTGGACCACTGAAATACCTTATCGTCACCCCTCAGTATCACCATTGGCATCACGCCGATGATCCTGAGCATTATAATAAAAATTTTGCAATTCATTTACCCTTGATTGANCGAGTTTTTGGGACCTATTACCTGCCGAATAGTAAGTGGCCTAAAACAACGGGTTTAGGAAATGAGCAATTTCCTAAAGGATTTCTAAAACAGTTTTTGTTTCCATTTTTTAATGATCCTCAGACAACGAAACTTAAGGATCCTAGCGAAAGATAAATCCTTTCAAGGGATGTCCTTCCTGAAAATCCATCGCACCTGTTTTGTTTCCGTATGCCAGCTGGTTCAGGACACGGGTTGCCTCCTTTTGAGCTAACTCGAAAGTCCTGAAAGTGGGCTGGAATCTTTTGCCATCCACCGTGTAATCAAGGCGGTATCGAGGCTTGGATTCGGTGGGTTTATATATTCTGACAGCAAACCCACCCTTGGATATTTCTTGTGGAAACTTTGGCATGCGACCGCTGCGACCTGGTTTGGGTGGAGATTTTAGAGGGCAAATCTGTGTCAGATTTGTGTCAAGATCCCTGTTTTCTACGTAAGTAGTTGATGGAGATGGTCGGAGCGACAGGATTCGAACCTGCGACATCCAGCTCCCAAAGCTGGCGCTCTGCCAAGCTGAGCTACGCTCCGACACGAGACAGGGCAGTAATAAGGAGTAAAATTCGATTTCTTGCAATGGAATTTTTCATTTTTTTGTCCAGGGTCCACATTTGGCATTCTTGAAGCCCTGTTGTATTGTTTCTTCTTCAATGCGTTTATCAACGACCATGCTGACTGCTTTTGTTTTTGGAGTGTCAGGGTATTTCCTGATCCACTTTCGACGTGATGCTGTCGATACCCACCGTTATGACGGTCTGTTCAGAGACGCAGGTATCCTCTACGGCGTGCATCCTGCCATTGTCAAGGCGGTTGCGTGGCAGGAAAGTCGTCTTGATGCCAATGCCAGGGGGGGAGTGGGTGAATTGGGGTTGATGCAGTTGACCGACATGGCCTCATTTGAATGGGCGGATGCGGAGGGTATTCCCACTTTTCAGCCGGAGCATCTGATCCACCCCAGAACCAATGCCTTGGCAGGGGCCTTTTATCTATCCAAGATGCTCCAAAGGTATGCGGAAAAAGACCGGCCGCTCGTCTATGCCCTGGCAGATTACAACGCCGGGCGCAAGGTTGTACTTGAATGGATGGCCGATGAGGGAGCCACCAACAGCGTGGTTTTTCTCCGGCAAATGGATTACCCGGGAACCCGCCAATACATTCGATCTGTCATTGGGTATTTTGAAGGATTTCAGGATGATTTTGAACTGGTTTGGGCTAATGAAGTTCCCGTAAATTTCAACACGCTGCAATCCTCGGGCTCCACGCAAGAAATCTCAACAAGCCGCCCTGAGTAAGGAGTTACTTTTTCTTAGTCGATCTCATGCGCTGGTATGCATCCAGCGCGGTTTCTCTGGCAATCATGTGATTGACTACTGGATTGGGATAAGATTTACCCAGGATGATACCTGCTCCTTCAAGGGTGCTTGCACTTGCTTTCCAGGGGGCATGAAGGTGCGCGTCAGCCAGGTCTTTCAATTCCGGTATCCATCTTCGAACATAATTACCATTGCCCGCAAATTTTTCGCTTTGCGTGATCGGATTGAAGATACGGAAGTAGGGAGCGGCATCCGCACCGCAGCCGGCAATCCATTGCCATCCCATCGTATTGTTTGCCAGATCAGCATCAACAAGCGTATTCCAGAACCAGCGTTCCCCCTCTTTCCAATCCATCAGAAGATGCTTGACCAGAAAAGATCCCACGATCATTCGCACACGGTTATGCATCCAGCCGGTGGCCCACAATTCGCGCATGCCGGCATCGACGATTGGGTATCCGGTTTGCCCTTTTTGCCATGCTGCGAGCATCTCTGAGTCTTTTCGCCAGGGGAATGACTCGAACTCGGGGCGCAGTGGGCGCTCGGTGGTGGAAGGAAAATGAATCAGCAAGTGATGTGCAAATTCTCGCCATCCGATTTCGCGCATGAAGGTGGACTGGATGACAGAGAGGCTGGATTTTCCTGCCTGCACACCGACTTGCAAGCATTCATGCAGGATCTGGTTGGGCGTGATTTCACCAAAATGCAAGTGAGCGGAAAGGCGTGAGGTGCCTTCGATGGCGGGAAAATCACGTTCAACCTGATAACTATCGAATTTCTGTCCTGCAAACCGTTTCAGATTCTCATGGGCACCTTGCTCTCCCGGGGCCCAGACTGTTGAAAAACCTTGATCCCAGTGGGTGGAGGGAAGGTAATTGCATTTGCTCAGCGAATCAGATTTTGGCCACACAACGGGCGCAGGCCAATGCGTTGGAACGGGCAGCGGAGTTATGGGTTTCAAGGATTGACTGGCTGATTTCCAAAAGGGTGTAAATACCTGGAAAGGTTTACCCGATTTGTTGCGGATGGTTTCCGGTTCCCAGAGGAGATGCCCTGGAAACGATTTCCACTGGATGCCCACTTGTCCCATCTGGTTTGCAAGGGACAGATCCTGAGCATCCATCTGTGGCTCGTATCCTTTTGAGACGTAGACTGCGTCAGCTCTGGTTGACTTACACATCGTTGCCAGCACTGACGCAGGATCTCCCACACGCATGATCAATTTGCCGCCTATCGCATTGAGATCTTTGGACAGGGATTCTAATGAGTGATGCAGCCACCATCTTGATGCGGCTCCTTGTCTGCGCGATGAGGGGGCTTCCGTCTGAATGTAAAGGGGGATGACAGGTCGGCCTGTTTCGATCGCTGCCATCAAAGATGGGTGATCCGATAATCTCAGATCTTTCCTGAACCATAAGATGATTGGTGCTTGATGTGCCATTAGATGCCCACAAAGTTACATGGATTTGCGGATCTGCAACCCTTAGTTGGCAGGGCTGTGGTGAAGCAGTCAATGGCTTTTCTTGATGGGATGCAATCTATTGGCGGTGAAACCAGATTCAGACTCAATGACTCGATGACTGATGGAATGATTTGTCTTAAACAGTCCATTTTACTCCCCCTCGGGTTGAGGAGTCGCTTACTTGGACATCTCGTCCGAATGGTTGTATTCCCGCATGGTGAATAAGACGCTGCTTATCACCAGGAATACAATGGTGACCGCGGCAATGGCTGCCGCTGCGGTCAGCGATGAGCCGGGTTCCACACCAAGATGTTCGGATAATGGGGGGTATTTTGCCAGCAGCGATTTCAGATGGTTGGTCATGGCCAGCGTATTGATGTTGGTGGGAATCTGGCCTATTCCAAATTCCACAACGAAGCCATAGATGATCCCGAACACCAGATATTTCTTGGTGGTCAAACCCATTAAAGAACTGATGGCACCATAAACCACAATGGCTGGAATCTGTATCATGAGAAGGGCAAAAATGAGACTGGGAACATTATCCACACCCCGCAGCGTGCCGGCCAAGGCGAAGGCAAGCAGAGTGAGTGCTGTGGTTATCTGCGTCCATGCCAGATGACTCAGATACTTGGTCAGAAAAAATTGCCAACGCTTCATGGGGCGAGTCAGGAGAAAACATACCGTGTCCTCCTGCAGATCATCCCGGACCATGCCGCCAAATACAGTCAGGCATGTGATTGGCAGCACCAGAAGGATATAAAAATCCACTGTAAACATGTAGAAAGCATTCGACTGGTCTCCAATTGAAAAGGCAAAATAGCTCAGTAAAGGAAGTCCCAGTACATTCGAAAACAAGCCGTAAATCTTTTTCCAGGTGAGCTGTGATTTCCAGGTTAATTTCCATATGCCAGCTAGAATGCCAAAAAAGTTTGGGTGAATTGATGGTTTGTCCAAGGTCGTTTCCAATGTGCTTTCGTGATTCATATCTCCTATGTGGTGACCTTGTTGAAAATTTGATTCAACGATTGGCTTTTGCTGCTGATTTCAAAAACGATAAGCCCTGAATCCTGCAGCAGTTGATTCCAGTTCTGATAAAACTGGGAAGGGTTTTTGATCCGGAAATCAAGTCGCTGTTCCTCTTTCTGGATATCAAAACCCAATACATGATCTTCTTCAAACAAGATACGCGCCAATTTTTGAGGATCGTCGCAGCGAACGCTTAACTCCTCGGCCCATTGACTGAGGTCCGACCGGATTTCATTTTTTGCACCTGAGGCAATGACTCTCCCCCAATTCAGGATCATTACATTTTTACAAAGAGACTCCAGCTCAGCAAGGATGTGACTTGAGATGATGATGCTGATACCCTCATGAGCGAGTGATTTAAGAATATCTGCGATATCTTGGCGTCCCATGGGGTCGAGGCCATTCATGGGTTCATCCAGAATGAGCAGGTCCGGCGAATGCATCAGTGCCTGTGCGAGTTTGACTCGTTGGCGCATGCCCTTTGAATACTGGCCAAGTCGCTTTTTCCAGTGAGCTTCGCCCAGCTTGACTCGTTTAAGCAATCGAATACCCAGTTCGGGAAAAGCAGTTCGGGGTATCCCGCTGATCTGTCCGAGCCCGCTAAGCCAATCCATGGGCTTCAGGTGCTCCGGAAGCGATTCACGTTCGGGGCAATACCCAATTCTTCTGAGCACGGAAGGTTGATTCCATGGATTTTCTCCAAAGACCTTCAATGAACCTGAACTGGGTTGTAATTGACCGGTTATGATCTGGATCAGTGTGCTTTTACCTGCGCCATTGGGTCCAACCAGCCCGGTGATACCGGGGTGGATTTGAAAATCAATATTATTGAGCCCCATCACGACGCCATACCAGCGACTTAGTTTGATACCTTGAATAATGGGATCGTTCATTCGGGTCTTACCTTCCAATTGAGAATGATGATTGCCAGAGTGATCATGATACCGCAGGTCATCATGGCTCCAGCGAATTGGGGGGATTGAAACATCGGGAACCTGTCGACAGGTAAACCCCGAAGTAAGTTGCCGACCACCGGTACATTGTCTTGAAGCAGGCTCAGCTCGTTTTTTGGCTGAAACAACTTAAGAGAAAGTTGCTCAAGGTTGTAGTTGAAGCTCAGGTGTTGAATCCATGATTCCGTTTTTGCGCCAATCCTACTCAATACATTTCCAAGGATCCACAAGACGACCCAAATCACTGTGGCAGATTTTTCTTTGACTGAAACTGCAGAGATGCCCATTGCAATGATACTAAGAAAACTGGCCGCAAAAATGATGTAAGCAGCAGACTTGAACAGTGCCATTCTTGAATGCCAGACAAAACTCCAATCCGGTGCCAACAATCCCCCAAGGAGCCAGGCACTGCAGACCGGAAAAAGCCAGGCGATACAGAGAACCCCAAAAACAGAGAAAAATTTGCCCAGGAAGTAATCAAAACGACTTACAGCTTTGGAACTGTAAATGATGATTGCTTTGCTCGAAAGGTCTCTGGAAATGAGCGACGGGATAACAAGAGCAATGATAATCAACGAAAGGGTACTCATCCATCCTGAGAAAAAGTAGAAAAGAAAGCTGTAGATGCTTCTAACCGAAATCTCAGGATGAGCCACGATCCAGGACATCAAACCATTGGCAAACACCTGAAGCTGGGGCTGAAGTTGTTCGACCAGAGAATAAATCACACTATCCTTCACCAGAAGTTGCCCGATCCCAAACAACAAAGCTGCCTGCACAACCGACAGGATCCATGCTGCCATGACCATGTTCCGAGTCCATTTGCTTGACCAGGCACTCTGGATGCCATTGGCCGCAATGGCATAGCGACGATACCAGATTCCCTGATGCTTGCCTTTCCAATGTTGATATGTGCTACGATACAGACTCATGGGCAGTATTTAAGGCTTGGATAAAAAATTCTTCCAATGCGTTTGGGCTTGGCAACACTTCAATGGGAGTGATGCCTGCGCGGTGCATGATTTCAAGAATGGGATTGATATCCAATCCCCCATGTTCGACTTTGAGGTGCCCGTTGGGCAAGTTTTCAGAGGGCCAACCTTCTGCCTTGAATAAACGGACTAGTTTTTGCTGATCATTTGCGACAACCACCTCTGCTGACCCTTTGCACTGAGCGCTCAGATTGGCAATCGTATCGTGTATCAGCACTTTCCCCAGTGCGACGATAATGATCTGGTCACAAATGCGCTGCACATCATGAAGCAAATGCGAAGACAAAACCACACTGATACCGTGTTCTGTCCACAGACTCTGAATCAATTCCAGTATCTGCTCGCGCCCCCTCGGATCCAGTCCATTGGTGGGCTCATCCAGAAACACAATCTCAGGGTCATGAACAATCGCCTGAGCCAATTTCAGGCGCTGACGCATGCCGGTCGAATAGGTGTCAATTTTTCTGTAGCGCTCCTGCCCCATCCCTACGAAATCCAGCATCTCATGAGATCGCTGGCGAGCCGCCTGATAAGGTAGCCCTGTCAACTGGGCACAATAGGCTACGTATTCACAACCCAGCATACCTGGAATGTGACAATCCTGTTCCGGGGTGTAGCCGACACGGGTGCGTATTTCACGCCCCACTTGCCCTACTTCCTGACCGAGCAAGAAAGCTTTTCCCGATGTGCTTGGCATAAGCTGAAGCAGGCACTTCATGAAGGTGCTTTTTCCGGCACCGTTCGGGCCAAGTAAACCGATGGGGCCAGGGGGCACTTGGACGCTTACCTCATCCAGAGCGGATTGCGATCCGAACTTTTTGGTCAACGCTTCGGTCCGTATGACAAATTCAGGCATGAAGGATCAGGGTTTTGAGTTCATGGACGGTTGATAGAAAGCGACAAACTTACTTGGGAGGAACGTGCTCGCCAGACCACCTGCAGTCGCCCGGGCATCTTCTTTCAGTAGCATCCATTCTTTCTCAAGTGGTTCGTTCAGCTGTTGCCCCCAGTCGGTAATCGACAACCCTGTTGTATGCTGAATCAAGCTATCGGGAGAAAGAGAAAGCCATCCGGGATTGGTGGCCGCATTTGGTTGTAGCTCATTGCTCAGAAACAGTTGGACCATGGCGGTGATTACCACACAGCTGGTTGCCAATGGCATTAACCACTTCTGCCATGGCAAAGGAGTTGTTGATGGCGCGGAGACAGGCTCCTCGCTTGACGGCCTGCCCATGGATGCCATCATCCCGGGAAGAAGCTGAGCTGATCCGAAAGGTTCCTGAGATTTAGCAAGGCGCTTTAAATGAGTGATCAACCGGCGTTGCTCCTGATACCAAGACTGGCAGCAACTGCATACCTTCATGTGCCTGATTGACTTTTCTGAGGGCTCAAATCCATCATCCAGTGTACGGTGCATTCGAAATTTGTGGTAGCGACACAATGGGTTCATTGGATTTCTCCTTTGGATTCGTTTTTCACATGACGCACCAGAATGCCGCGGGCCCTGTGGACTAGCACTCGGACACGTATTTGATTCGTCTTCATCACGTGTGCGGTTTCCTGAATTGTTAAATCTTCCCCGTATCTTAACCAGAGCGCTTCGAATTGTAACGGTTTCAATAATCGTTTTGCTGTTGCCCAAAGTGTCTCCGTTTCGTCCTTGCTCTCCAGCAATGATCGTGGGTGGGCTTCTTCAAGCTCAGCGTAATCCTGGAACTCCACACTGGGTTTTGCCGACCTGAAATAATTGTAAGCTGTGCGTTTTGCGATCGTGAACAACCAGGTGGTAAAGGAATATTTGGAGTCGTAGCGGTGAATATTTTTATAAGCTTTGACGAAAGAATCCTGCGTAAGATCGGCGGCGTCATCCATGTTGCCAACCATGCGATATAGGAAGAACGTTACACGGGATTCCAATCGCTGAACCAGAGATTCAAACGCATGAAGGTCGCCGGATTTGCATTGCTCTGCGAGTTCTTCGAGAGTCAGTTCCAATTTGTTCGCAGCAGGTGTCATTTCGGTTGGCACTTTACTTTGTGGAACCTTGCAGGGCATGAATAAAATTTGTGGCATTTTGTAATGACATATTCCAATCGACCCACACGCGCTGATCTTCATTTCGAATGTCAATCGCCTGTAAAACCGGGAACCACTCGGGTTGTTTTGCGTTAAGCATGGCTACCGCTTGAACACCCGCAAGGACGCGCTGGATCTGCAGACTTGCTCCTGAGCCTTCGGTGCTTAGCAATAACTTCAGGAAAATATTTTCGTTTGATTCTCCTGCGGCCATGCTGGCTCCTTTGGACATTTGAAGTATTTTTGCCTGCTGGGCGGGGAGTTGTGCCCCATCGAACGTGTTGGCAATTGCAATGTAGGCCATTGTGCCTTTAGGGGAGGGGTAATCCTTGAACTGCCGCTTAGCGGCTCCCCTTTGCTTTTGAGTGCCGAGAATATTGATGAAATGGATGATGAGTTCCTTGTTGCGCCCGATGCAAAGGTGGTTGGAATTGGTATCAGCCGCTATCAGGATCTCACCGTCAATGGAATAAAGATATTCAATCGCAGCATCAATTTTGGACACCGAAACGGGTAGTTCGTTCGGTTTGGCCCCGTGAGAATTCCAAAGCCAATCCATGGCAATCGTTTTCAATGTCGGTGTGATTTCCATCAT
Source organism: Pedosphaera sp. (assembly GCA_002690655.1). Lineage (GTDB taxonomy): Bacteria > Verrucomicrobiota > Verrucomicrobiia > Limisphaerales > AAA164-E04 > AAA164-E04. The sequence continues at coordinate 24,074 of NZFL01000014.1, read as the reverse complement.
CAGTATGCCGTCTTCATCAGGTGCTTTGTTGGCGGATTTGCCAAAAGCTGTGACCGACAACACACTGTCAATGGTTATATCAATGCCGCTTGAACGTTTGATTTCGGTTTCAGCTTCGCTGATGTATTGCTGGAGTAACTCTTCACTGACCTCTTTGTAGAAACTCGTTTGTCGAAGCCCTTCAAAGTCGAAATGCGCCACCCATTGAGCGTCATCTGAAACTTGCCCCCATTGAAGTGGGCCAGCATGAACGCCAATCGTCATCAGCAACAACCAGGAAAGTTCTAATCTCAGATACATCATAAATGGATAATGACTGCTCACTATTTGGTCCAACAATACCCTATTCCTAATTTAAAGCATCATTGTTTCAAAAAGAATGGATTTTTTAGTCATCGAAATTCTGTTGCCTTTGTGACACTCGGGATCGAAGATAGTGATCGTGACTCCCAATCACTCAGCCTACAATATCCTCAAGGACTACCAGTGGAATTATGCTCATGTCCCTTCATCAAAGCCTCATATCTCCAAGCCTGCCGTGGAAATCTCTGGCGAATGGACTTATGCTGGATTACCAGTGCGATCGCCTCTTGCCGTAGCAGCCGGTCCCTTGTTGAACAGCGAGTGGATCAAGTTTTACGCAGAACGAAGCTTTGATATTCTAACCTACAAAACTGTTCGGCGTTGCTCACGAGTAAGTTATGGGTTGCCTAACCTTGTGCCGATTGAAGCGATGAGGGTTCAGAGGCCAGGTGCATCGGTAAGGGGGATACGGCAAATGACAGGATCATGGGCCGTTTCTTTCGGCATGCCATCACGTGAGCCAAAGATTTGGCGCGATGACCTCGTAACTGCCCGGCAAAGCCTTGGGGCAGGTCAAATCTTATCAGTATCAGTGGTAGCCACTCCCGAGGAGGGGGACGATTTGAAGACCATTGGAGAAGACTACGCCTCCTGTGCACGATGGGCTTTTGAGAGTGGTGCTGATGTCGTTGAGCTGAATTTCTCATGCCCCAATGTCAAAACACCTGACGGCATGCTTTACACGCAGCCCACTGCTTCAAGAGATGTATTGTATCGGGTGAGAGACCTTGTGGGAGATAAGCCACTTTTGGTCAAACTTGGATTCGTTGGAGAGGATGCCTTGGCACGCAATTGGGTGGAGCTCAGCGGGGGGCTGGTTCAGGGGCTGGTGATGACCAACTGTATCGGGGCAAAAGTCCAGTCACCGGATGGTAAAGACTTTTTCAGCGGCGAGTCACGGGGCATCGCTGGAGCCGCCATATCTGAAGCGGTCAGAAAGCAAGTAAGCACATTTCAATCATTGATACATGAGCATCGTTCAAAGGTTAAGACGATCGCCGTCGGTGGCGTGACAGAAGCAACGGATGTTTCCGACTATCTGAAATTGGGGGTGGAAGGTGTCCAGACAGCCACAGCGGCCATGTTAAACCCCTCTTGGGCAGTCTCCGTGAAATCGGAACTACAAAAAGCAGATGGCGCTCAGTCCGTTTGAAACGGGCTGTTTTTGAGTTTGCTCCGGAGGGAAGGGGGGCCTGCGTCAATCCTTCCCTTCGGGCTGGATTTTATTGATAAATTGATTCAATGTTGGATCCGAAATGGAAATAAAGGCTCGGATAGGAATATTGGGATCTGGAAAAGGATCCAACATGTTTGCTTTGGCTGAAGCATGTCATCAGGGTGTCATTCGCGCCGAAATAGCGCAGGTGGTGAGTGATGTTGAAAATGCGGGCATACTGGACAGGGCAAAGGATTTTGATATCCCTGCCACTTACTTGTCTCCGGGGGCTTTTCGCACAAAACTGGACGAGGATGCAGAGTTGAACTATATCCGCCTTTTCCGGGAAGCCAAGGTGGATTGGATTGTTTTGGCGGGTTTCATGCGAATCTTGAAGGGAGACTTTCTAAAAGCTTTTCCAAATCGCGTGATCAATATTCATCCTTCCCTGTTACCCTCTTTTCCTGGTTTGGAAGCTTGGAAGCAAGCCCTTGAATACGGGGTTAAATATACAGGGTGCACCGTGCATTTCGTTGATCAGGGTATCGATACCGGGGCGATCATCCTTCAGGAGACCGTTCCTGTCATGGATGATGACACACCCCAAAGACTGCATGCCCGCATTCAAGACGCTGAACACCATCTTTACCCCGCCGCTGTTGGCCTGGCCGTTGAAGGGCGGCTTGAAGTGCGCGGCCGTTTGTGCTCAAAAGCAGCGATCTGATCAGCGAGAATTCGGGGTTATTGTCCCTCTTGTTTTAATTTTTTTTGCATTCTTGGGCAAAAAGGGGTGGTAATTTTATTGGAATCGAGGGTATCAAGACGGTGGTCGTCGCATGACCTGCTTGTCTGTTCTCCCTGAGATTGGTGCCTTGCACAACAAAAGATGCGACTCCGTTTGCAACAATGAAGTCCAAGAAAAAGAAAATTCTCAAATTCGGATTGCCCAAAGGCAGTCTTCAGGAAGCCACTTTTCAAAAGTTGGCCAAAGCCGGTTTCAATGTTTCGGTAAGCAGCCGCTCCTACCTGCCTTATGTTGACGATGAGGAAATGGAAATCCGATTGATTCGTGCGCAGGAGGTCAGTCGTTATGTCGAGCATGGATATCTGGACTGTGGTATCACCGGCCATGACTGGGTCATTGAAAATGGTTCGAAAGTCCACGAAGTCGGCGAATTCCTCTTCAGTAAAGCAACGCGTCAGGCTGCGCGCTGGGTGCTTGCGGTGCCTGAGGCTTCGTCGATTAAATCAGTCAAGGACCTGGAAGGTAAAAGCATTGCAACCGAAGTCGTTAATATTACCAAAAAGTATCTCCGCAAACACAAGGTCAAGGCAGACGTCGAATTTTCATGGGGTGCTACAGAAGTGAAAGCACACGAATTGGTGGATGCCATTGTTGAAATCACTGAGACAGGTAACTCTCTGAGGGCGAACAAATTACGTATTGTTGATACGCTTTTGATTTCAACTCCACGATTGATTGTGAACAAGGAATCGTGGATAGATAGTTGGAAAAAAGAGAAGATTGAAACCTTGGCTATGTTACTTCGAGGCGCCCTTGATGCGGAGGCTAAAGTGGGGTTGAAGCTCAATATACCTGAAAAGAATTTAGCAAAATTGTTGCAAAGTTTGCCAGCATTGCGTAATCCAACGGTTTCCAGTTTGGCAATGGAAGGCTGGGTGGCGGTTGAAACCGTCATTGACGAACATGTTGTCAGGGAGATTATCCCTCAGTTAAAGTCGGCTGGAGCTGAAGGGATTATTGAATATCCTCTTAACAAAATAGTATATTGAAGTTTTAAAATATGGGTTCACTCAAAAAACGTCGGAAATCTAAGATTAATAAGCATAAACGCCGCAAAAAGCTGCGCGCGAATCGCCATAAAAAGCGTACTTGGCAGAAATAATCTGTCTTCCGCTTGCAGGCGCTTCGCATTGGGTGTCTATTGTTCAACAAAGCCCTCGCCCCACATTTGGGCTGGGCTTTCTTCTTGAATTATGATCAGCGAATCGCCACTAAAATCATTTTTGAAGGTTTTGACGCTCAGCGTCTGCACGACAACCGTGCAGATTATTGGTCAGGGGGCTGGCGTTCAAAACGAGCAAAACACTGTTGAATCTCTCCTGCCAGAGGACAAAGGCAGCCCTGTCGTCATTGACAGCACCGACACCTCAGGAAACCCGGCCAAAGCTCAGGCTCATTTCGCTGCCGGAGTATCATGGGAAGCGCAGGGACAGGCCGGCAAGGCGCTGGAATCATTCAGGCTATCTCTTGAGGAAGATCCTTCCAATACAAGGCTGGCGGTTCAGGTTGCCGAAAAACTCATCTCACTCAGGGAGATTGAGCTGGCCTATCAAACTCTCCTACCGGCCACGCGTCAGGAAACCGCCCCAGGCAAAGCCTTTGAACTTCTGGGGCTCATACAGATGTCCAGAGGAGAAGAGGCAACATCCCTGGCAAGTTTCCAACAGGCTCTCGAGCGAGATCCTTCCTTGATTTTATCTCGGCAGCGGGTGATAGACGTCCACCTGCGAAACGGGAAAGAGCGACCAGCTTTTCGCATGATACAGGAAGCCCTGGAGGCCACTTCAAATCAGGTCGATGAAGTTACTCTCCTCATTGGCATGTATCTCAGGTATGTCTCCATGCGGCCCGATCGTTTGCAGGATCTTGGTTCACAGTTGGAATCCCTTATCGCCAAAAGCTCTGAGATCGCCAAAGAGCAGCCCGCCTTGAAATTATCGATTTCGGATCTTTTGATGCTGCAGGAGCGATTTGAGGATGCTGAAAAGATGCTGAAGGATCTCAAGGACGTGCAGCCCCCGGTTCCGCTGGTTAGTGAAAAACTGGTTGATTTGTTCTTGCGAACAGGCAAAAAAGACATGGCGATACTTGAATTGGGCGAGCTCACCCGTGAGAACTCCGAAAACCCCCGCCCTTATTTTCTTCTCGGCTCCCTGAAAGCCGGCGACGGTGATTCAGCGGAAGCTGAGAAGCACTATCGCAAGGCAATGGACATAAGGCCCGAATTTGAGCCCCCCTATTATGAGTTGGCTGCAATGAAGCTGAACGAGGGTGAGGCGCGTGAAGCTCTTGAAGTTTTACAGCAGGCCCGTGAACATTTCTCCGATCAGTTTATCCTGGAGTTTTACTCTGGCCTGGCTATGTCCGCGCTTCGCCGCTATGAGCCTTCCCTTGGATTTCTGAGGCAGGCAGAGAGCATTGCGGAGAAGCAGGAACCAGAGCGATTGACAGGTTTCTTCTATTTCAGGGTAGGTTCCGTTTTAGAACGCTTGGGAAAGTTCAAGGAAGCTGAAGTCGAGTTTCTCAAATGTCTTGATAGAGCCCCCGACGATGCCACCACCTTAAATTACCTGGGTTACATGTGGGCGGAGCAGGGAGTAAAACTGGATCAAGCCCATGAATGGATCATGAAAGCCCACGAGCTTGAACCGGAAAGTGAAGCGATTCTGGACAGCATGGGATGGGTGCTTTACCAGAAAGGGAAGCCTGCTGAAGCCCTGCCTTTCCTTGAAAAAGCCAAGGAAAAATTGACCGAACCTGATCCTACGATTTTGGATCACCTTGCTGATGTCTATGAAGCTTTGGGTGAAACAGGGAAAGCCGAAGAGGCCTGGAAGCAGTCGCTGGAAATCGAGTTCAACGAAAGAGTTTTCAAAAAATGGCGCATCCTTAAGGATCAGGGCGAAACCAAGTCCTGATCTTTGATAATCAGTGTATAGCGTCCTACAGTGTCATGTCGGTTCCTTTCCAATATTCAAGGCATTACACTCTGGAAGAAGCGCGAGAGATGATTCCTCGAATCGAGCAATGGCTGGGTGAGATTCATGCGCTCAATTTGCAGCAGGAGGAGTGCAGGAGGTGGCAACATGCCATGTTCGAAGAAGGGCATGATCTTGGTGGTAATCAAATTGAAGCTGAGGTCAGAAACCTCAGTCGATTGCTCCATCTCCTGCAGGAATTCAAAGACAGAGAAATCCTTATCACAGATTTATCCAGAGGCCTGGTGGATTTTCCCTCCATGATGGGAGGTGAAGAAGTCTTTCTTTGCTGGGAAATTGGGCAAACAGACATCATACACTGGCATGCCCTGGATTCTGATTCAGCTGATCGTAAGCCCGTTTGATCAAGCTCAGTATTTTTTTGATTTTCCTCATTTCAGTGCCGGTGTTTTTAAAGGTAAACTCAGGAATCTGGAAAACTCCGGGTATTGTTTGCCAACACTGAAAACCATGAATCCATTTTCTGAATTACCGACCCCATGCTACGTGGTGGATACGCAGAAATTGCGTCAAAACCTGGAAATCATCCGCAGTGTGCAGGATCGAACGGGGGCCAGAATTATCCTCGCCTTGAAGGGTTTTGCCATGTTTCGCGTTTTTCCTATCATACGGGAGTATCTCTGTGGAACGACCGCCAGTTCAGTAAACGAGGCCAAGCTTGGTAGCTACGAATTCGGTGGAGAAGTTCATGCTTACGCGCCTGCCTACAGTGAAAAGGATATCCATCAACTTTCACCATTGATCAAACACATCACATTCAACTCATTTTCGCAATTTCATCGTTTCAAGGAGCAGGTCTCAAACATCAATCCCCAAGTATCCATGGGGCTTCGTATCAATCCTGAATATTCCGAGGTTGCCACCGAACTCTATGATCCGTGTCGACCTTGTTCCCGTTTAGGGATGACATTGCAGCATTTCGAGGGCGAAGCATTGGACAGGATTGAAGGAATTCATTTTCACACCATGTGTGAGCAGAACTCAGACACACTGGAGCGCACACTCAAGGTGGTTGAAGAGAAATTCTCGCCTTACTTCGAGCAATTAAAATGGATCAATTTTGGAGGAGGACATCACATCACGCGGCCTGATTATGATGTTGATCGACTTTGTCGTGCTCTAGATGCCTTCATGCAAAAATATTCACTGCAGGTTTACATGGAGCCTGGTGAGGCCATTGCCTTGAATACGGGTATTCTCATCGCGAGTGTCATGGACGTATTTGAAAATGACATCCCACTTGCAATCCTTGATACCTCAGCCACTGCCCACATGCCGGACGTGCTTGAAATGCCCTACCGTCCAGTTATCCAGGGGGCCGGGGCTCCCGGGAGCAAGGCGCACACGATTCGACTCGGAGGTTTGACCTGTCTGGCAGGAGATGAGATAGGCGATTATGCCTTTGATCAACCCCTGAAAGTGGGCGACCGGCTTGTGTTTGAAGACATGGCCCATTACACCATGGTTAAAAACACCACTTTCAACGGGGTGCATCTCCCATCCATAGCAACATATAACCCCTTGACTCAAACCGTAGAAGTGGTGCGTGAGTTTGGGTATGAGGATTACCGCAGCAGGCTTTCATAAGGGAGTTTTGTTATCTGCACCGTCTTCCAATTCCTGATGACTCAACCATTCCAGAGCAGCTTCCACAATGATTTCATGTGTGCCGTGGAAAAGGGTGAGGCGTGCTTTACCTGATTGCCTTCTGAGTAAGGGGCGTTTTTTGCCATAGCTTGGATCCCTCGAAGTTTCGTTCGACAAAATGAGCGGGATTTTTGCATTGGTCTCAATGAATTGAATCTGATCTTCAGAGAATCGCTTATTCTCTGCCGCGACTGCATTGAATGCCCGTAAACTGTGCCCCACCGGGACGCTCCCGGTATGTCCATCCATGATCCCTGCGTTGATATCCAGCCTTACTTTTTTTGCATTGGTCAGAAAGTGAATGGGAGATCTATTCCAGTATTGGAAATCGATTGCGGCGTGTTGATTGGGTTTGCCTCCGCAGGATGCCTCAATCATGGCCGTGTATTTGAGTTCGCGGGTCAAGGTCTCTGCGTGCCAGCGCAATAAATCAGAAATAGGAACCCATGATGAAACACCAGCCCAGATTTGAGGCGCCTTGGCCGCCAGCATGAGGCTTGCCATTCCTCCACCAGAGGCTCCCATCAAGTAAATTCGACGAGTATCCACGTTTGCATCAGTGCGTGCGAATTCAACAGCATCCAAAATATCACTCACGACCAGATCCGAGCAGGTTGCTTCTGGTCGCTGGTTGATCCCCCTGAAATCAGGATGAATAAAATGCCAATTTCGCTCTTTAGCTTGCTTGAGGTACATTTCGCCGCTGGCTTGCAAATAGTTACCAGACCAACTGTGCAGGGCGACAAGCAATGGTTGGGGATGCGTAGTTTCCGGGGCCGGGCACCAAATGGCTTTTTGTAATGTGCCATCAACCGTCGATGTGATGTCAACCTTCAAGGCTCTGCTGATTTTCTTGGAAGATGTTTCCGCTGCAATGGACGTGGCTACTTGTATCCATAAACTCATCCAGAGAACTGGAAGTAGACGCTGTAATTGAAAAGGCATGCATTGTTTCTATCCATTAAATGTTGTCATGTAAATATTCCCGATGTTTTCAGACTTGATGTAGACCGGTGACTGGCTTTATGTAATGGCTTATGCCAACGCGCAAGAATCTGAGCAAGCTTGTGGAAAAGGCTGGAGTAAGAAGTCCATTTGATCTGAAAGATTATTTGGACCGCTCCAGTCGCGAGGTGGATCGCGCCTTGCGAAAATACCTGCCAAGCGGAAAGATTAAGCCCGCAACGATCCACAAGGCAATGCGTTACTCCATTTTTGCGGGAGGAAAAAGGATGCGTCCTGTTTTATGTTTGGCGGCAGCTGAGGCCTGCGGAGGGAACTGGGAGCAAGCCATGCCTCATGCTTGTGCGGTGGAATGTATCCATACCTACTCTTTGATTCATGATGATTTGCCTTCGATGGACAATGATGATTTGAGGCGTGGAAAGCTTACCAATCATAAAGTCTATGGTGAGGCGATTGCTGTGCTTGCTGGAGATGCATTGCTCACGCAAGCCTTCGAGATTGCAGCTCATTGTGAGCCCACCAAAAGGTATCCTCTAAAGAATGTGATCCTTGAATTGACACGTGCCTCAGGATCTCGCGAATTAATAGCCGGGCAAGTTGCAGATGCAGAAGCCGAAGGTGGCGAGGTTATCGAATTCAAGCAGTTAAAATACATTCATGAATGCAAAACAGCCTCCCTTTTGAGCTGTTCGGCACGCCTGGGAGGAATGAGTGCAAATTGCACGCCGACTCAACTCTCTGCGTTATCAGATTTTGGGTATCATGTGGGATTAGCCTTCCAAGTGATTGATGACATCCTGGATGTCACTCAAACCAGTGAGCACTTGGGCAAGACCGCAGGAAAAGATGAGAGGGCTCAAAAGGCTACTTATCCGTCATTAATAGGTCTCGAACCCTCAAGGGAAATTGCAAAAAAACTTACAGATAAAGCCTTCAAAGCACTCAAACCCTTCAATCAAAAGGCGACCGCTCTTCATGTCATCGCGGAATATTTGCTGAAACGAACGCATTAGCCCCGCGTTTAATCAGTCTTCATACCATCGAAGATCTTCAACCGAGCTTGCGCATCAATGGTGACCTCTAGGCGCGCCGCTTTCCGTCTGATACCAAATTCGATTTGCTTTTCAGCTGTTTTGAACCATATTATAAGATGCGAGTCTGGCGTCTTGGATCCAATTATTCATATGTGAATAAGCAAATCGATGATCCGAGATACCTCGGGTAGAAAAGCTAGTAGTGGCGAGGCACTCCAGTATTGCCTCCACCAAGATAGAAAATTTTGATTAAGAATCTCATTCATCTGACAATTTTGAATGGACGATGCGTTTGGTTTACGTCGTTCAAGGTTTCTAGTGGTTTGAGATATCTGTTTCCTCGGCAATCAATGTGCCTGGCGGTCTTCTTATGTTTTTCGATTGGCTTATCCAGTTGCAAAACTGCTTCCAAAACTGCTTCCAAAACGGAATCCAAAACGGAATCCAATCCCACCGCAGAGAAGGAGCCTACCAAGGCAGCTGCGGCCAAGGGGGCTCTCGAGATGAAACAATCTGCGATTCTTGATAATATTGTCTACAACAAAGAGTATGATGCTGAATTTCAACAGATTTTTTCGTTGGCCAATCGTGGGAAGTGGGAAGATGCAGAAAATCTAGCCATTGACTTACATAATCGGGAAAGCGCGAAACCCGGCCTGATGGATCCATCTGTTGAGCGCGTTTACCGTTGGGTTTCCAAACAGTCTCAAACCCTCAGAGATCAGGCTTTGGAAGATAAAATTCGGCAGATCGATTCCAAAAACTCTGTTTTCAGCCCCAGTGTGAAGTCACTCGTTACTGAGCAAACGGATCGGGGGCTCCCTCCTCGCAAGGATCTACGCGATGCCGTCCAGGAAATTGAAGCGACCCCTTACGTTCCAGAGTCATACAACAAAACCAAAACGATCATCCGCCAGAGTGAAATGTTTGACTTCACCAGTCAGCAAGGCCGAATGGCGCGTGAGTTAAACAAAAAGGTCTCTATCAAGATGGATGACGTGGATTTGGAGACCATTATTTTCCAAATTGGAGACAAGGAACAAATTAACTTTGTGGCTGATCGATCTCTGGAAGCTTTCAAACAAAAGCTCAGTATCAACTTCGATGACGTAAGGTTGGGCGAGTTTCTTGATTATATTTCCAGGAATTTCGATCTCCAATTCCAAATTGGCGACGATTTGATATGGATTGTGGATGGCAAGGATATGACAAAAGCCATTGAAGAGACTCGCATTTATCGGTTGCGAAAAGGGTTTGTTTTGCCTGCCATCTTCGGCGCAGATGAAACCACCAAGACGGAAACTAGAAAAAAGAGTGGCGACGTTACAACTGTTACAGTCCAGAAAGCCAAGTCGTTTGTGCGTGATGGTGCCGGGGGGGCTCCTTCCATTGAGAGCGCTATCAAAAAATTCTTCAAAGGTACTGAATATGAAATTGACTACGAACGTAATATCATTCTGGCCACAGGAACAAGGGAGCAACTAAGTGTTCTGGAGCGAATCATTGAGGAGTATGATCGTCACCTCCAACAGGTGTTGATCGAGGCAAGGTTCATTACCGTCTCAGAAGCGGCATTTTTGCAGTTAGGTGCTTTGTGGGAGACAGGCCGCAACCCAAGCTCCGAGAGTCGGTCATCAGAGGACCTTCTCGGATTTGGTCCCGAGAACATCGGGCTTGGGCTTCAAGAAACTTTCAACAATATCCTGGACAGAGATAACCTGAGTGTCACGCTCACCGCTTTGGAGCAGGAAGGTGAGACGCAAACCCTGAGCGCTCCCAGATTGACATTGATCAATAATCTTCCAGCCACCATTTCAGACGGTAAAGTGCAGTATTATTACGAAGAATATACCATCACGCAAACCACCACGGACCGAAGTGTGGTGGCTTCCCTGGTTCCCAAGGGAGCACCAAAGCAAATCACATCGGGAGTGAAATTGGATGTGCTGGCCAGCATCGGCGGGGATGGTCAATCCATTTATTTGGCGCTGAGCCCAGAGGTCAATCAGGATGTTCAACTGGTTCCTTTTGCCTCAGTATCGGATGCTTCAGGTAACAGCTTTGAAATTCGGTTGCCGGAATCCCGAACCCAAAGCCTTTCCACGCGTGTGATTGTTCAATCCGGGCAGACTGTTGTCATGGGAGGGGTTTTAGAGCGGGAGCAATCGACCTATGTCGAATCAGTCCCTATTCTTGGGAAAATTCCTTTGATCGGGGCGGCTTTTCGTCGGCGCACTGAGGTTGATAAACCCAGATACCTGCTTATATTTGTTACCGCGACCCTTCTGTCAGAATCAGGTGAATTCCTTCGCTATGAGGAAATCCCAGAAGGTGAACCCTTGTCATTTCGTTCACTGCGGTGAAATTGACTTCAACTTTTATGATCACGGGCCTTAAACAGGTTTTGTGGCGCAATCGCCATTTGATAGTCATGGCTCCTGATTCGGATGCCGTGCATGTGGTCGTGTTTGAGGAAACTTTTCGAGGACCTCTGCGGCGTGAATCATATCGTTTCAAGCTGGATGGAGATCCAGACGAGACTCAGTCCATAGGTGGCCCCTTGGAGTGGGAGCGTTTCGTGAGGCGTCATGTGGATGACTCCTGGATCATTATACTTCCGCATCAAGTCACGATTTCTCAATGGATGGATTTGGATTCCTCTCAACCGGATCAATTAGAGAATCGATTGGAGGAACAGACGCGGCAGCTAGTTGGTTTGGGTGAAAGCAAGATCGTTGTTGATTACGTTGAGGCTCCTTCGCCCGATCCGGATCGCTCTGCGTATTGGATCACTTATTGCCAGGAATTCGAAGTTCACAACATCATTCAGGAATTCGGTCTCAAGAATGTCGCCATATGTGATGTGGTTTCGGATGCGGATGCTCTTGCTGCGGGATTGCAGTCAAGTCCAGACATCAGCGGGGAATGGTTGATGCTTGATGTTCGCGATGGGGGGACTTCGACCATTGTCTTCGAGGGCGCCCATCCCCGATATTGTTCCTTTTTTCCCATTGGCAATGAAATGGCAAAAGAGCAGGACACTCGTTCCGCCGGGCCAATCCGTGTGGGGATACGTAATGAAGTCAAGGATTTGGAATGGCTGCGTATCAGGAAAGGTATCCCTGAGATTGCTTCTGAATGGACTCGTGATATCAATCGAGCATGGCAGGAATACCGGGCCTCCATCTTGAAGGATCATCAATCAAGCGCTTTAACTTGCCCTGTGATCCTGCTGGCGGACAATCCTGTTTTGCCTGCATGGGAAACTGCGGTCAGGGATAAATTACAGGTCTCTCTTCTCAAGACGGAATCCATATGGTCTGAATCGGTTACAAACCTTCAGCCGGATGAATGGCGTCATTGGGGTGCTGTTTTGGCCACGCATCGCAAGAAAGTTGAAGTGCCCTCATTGCTTCCTGAATCGGTAAAGGCGGCATGGAACGAAAAACAAATAGGAATCATTTGGAGGTCTCTCGCACTTTTGAGCTGTGTCTTCGCCATGGTGGTGATGCTGGTGGCAGTTTTCCAGAAAGGAATGCTCTGGAAAATGAAAACCGAGTTGATCGAAGAAGTGAAGGACGTTGAACTTCGATTTGATCAAAGTCTCGTGGTTCTGCAAAGGCTCAAGCAGGAATATCGCATGCTTCAACCGCTGATTCAGGTAGAGCAGGATACGTATACAGCCATAGAAATACTGGGTTCAATGCAGCATATCCGAACTAATCAAAACGCTTGGATGGTGCTTCTGGCTGACCAGGGCTCCTACTACGCGGACGATGTTCTTTCCTCAACGAATACCACCACGTCGTCGGACCTTGACCTCGTTAATAGAACCAATCGTGTCAACATGCATCGTGGGTTCATTCTCGAACTTGTATTGAAGTCAGAGGGGGAAGCCATGCGTCAAGAATTGGCAGACGTTGTTACTTTTTTGCGTGATCAAGATTTCCTGTTTAATGCAGACATACTTCCTGCAGATACCAGGCGTCCCTTGGTGGATTCCAAACTGCTCATTCAAGACAGGCACTTTGCAGTTAGTATGGAAATGGATGCCACTGATGTCATCGCAATTTCAGACAGACTTGATTCAACTGCCGACAAAGCTGCTGGGTACAAGCCGGTTTGGCGGAGTCTGCAGCCCAACATCTCCCAATCAACATCCAGCAATGAGTGAGGGCCTTAGTATGATCTCTTTTTTCCAAAAAATGGCAGCAGATTCAAAATCCATGATCATGTTGGCCCTGGGAACATGCCTTTTTTATTTTTTGGTTTTGATCCCGCTGGACAAGAAAGTTCAAGCACTCAATACGCCATTGCAGCTTTCTTGGACTAGGCTTGGAGATTCTATCAACACGAACAAGCTTGGAGGTGCCTTGGACATTCATGCGATGAACGAGCTGACCTCTTCGATGGAATCCACTTTTGCGAGTTTCACCGATGCTGAGGCAAATCTCATTAGTCGAGTGCTGCTGCCCGAAGAGACTCAAGCTAAAATGGAACAGTCTTTTCAGCTGGTTGAATATGAAAACGCCTTGGTGGCGCTTGAGGTTTTTTTGAAGAAGAGTGCTGCTGAAAAAACAATTTCTGTAGGAGATGAAGTGTTTAAAGGATTGCCTCGGCATGATGTTGCAGTGGAGGAGCCGCGTCTGTTGTGGGCTGGGCTTGCTTTTGCCAATTATCTCCTCTCATTGGCAATCGAATGCCAACTTGATTCCATTCTCCGATTTGAATCGTTACCGCCCCAGTTGACGGAAGATGCTTCAATTTCAAAACGACATCGTTTGCATCGCTCGCGATTCAGCATGTCCGTTCAATGTGACATGGCTGAGGCTCAACAATTTTTGGCGGCCTTGCCGCTGCGAGGCGATGAAGCAGAAAGCTTGGAATTGCCTATGGTGCATCCTGAAAAACCGGCCTTGTACATCGAACGGCTGCTTCTTAAAAAAACTCCCAAAGGATCGGCTAATCAAGTGGTGTTGGATCTTGTTGTCAACGGGTTTACCTACCATGAAATCAAGGAGAGATCAGGCATTGAATGAAAAACCAGTAAATCAAACAACACTCTGGCCTATGTATCAATGGGTGTCTGTTGGTGTGATGATTGTCACGTTGTTGATGACTTTCCTGGCCGCGATGCGTCTGGGGGGTGATTTGCCTGACTTACCACAAATACGATCGTCAAGCCAAGTGGTATCAAAACACCCCTTTCAAACCTTGGTGAACCGACCAGGTCTTCCCCCGATAAAGGCCTGGCCTGCGATGAAAAACGAAGCCAACCCGTTCTTTACCGATTTTTTCAAGCCCGCTCCAAAACCGGCGCCACCGCCCAAGCCCACCATGAAGCAAGTGGAATTGCTCTATCAGGGCTGGTTCGAAAGCTCAGGCAAGGAACTGGAGGCGTTCGTGACTATTGATAATAAAAAACTCAGTGCAGGGATTAGCGGGGATTTAAGCCCCGAGTTTACTTTGCTTGAAATAAATTCAGAATTCATCCTCTTGAAAAGTAAAGATGATAAGGAGCACCGTATACCGTTCAACAAGCTAACCTCATTGGAAATACCTATTCAGTAATGGACAATGCAACCACTCAAAACCGACACGGTGATGTCGCAGATTTATTGCTGGCCAAGGGCATCTTGACCGAGTCCTCGCTTGAACAGGTTAAACAGCGTCAAAAACGTTTGAGGGTAAGCTGTGCTAAAGCGATTCTCGATCTGAGGCTTGCTTCGGAAGAAGAAACGCTCAAGGCCCTTGCTGAATCGGAACACCTTGAATTCCTCGACCTGGAGCATTACGAGCCTACCTCTGAATTACTTCACACCCTGCCGGTCAAACTGGTTTTTCACTACCAAATACTTCCCATCAAGGTCGAAGATGATTGTTTGACCTTGGCCTTTGCTGAAGTGCCTTCGCCCATTGAGTTGGGAAATCTTCGGTTAATTCTAGGAAAACGCATCCAAGTGGCATTGGCTGCCCCAAGTCGCATACAATCCGTCATCAAGCGCAGTTTCGGTATTGGGGCCGATACCGTTGAGCAATTGAAATCTCAAAGCCAATTACCTGATGATGGGCAGGAGATTGTTTATGATGTCGGGCGGGCTCCCGATGCGCAGCTCAAAGATGGAACCATTTCGCGTTTAGTAGATCAGATTTTGGCTGAAGCATTGAAACTGCGAGCTACGGATGTTCACATCGAACCTTATCATGATTCAATTCGACTGAGATATCGAATTGACGGGGTTCTGAAGAGAGTGCCCGTTCCTGAGCAGTTGAGGCGGCTTTATGGTGCTATCGTTTCAAGGCTGAAAATTATGGCCGACTTGAATATTTCCGAAAAGCGGTTGCCTCATGACGGCCGCATCACAATGCAGACCAATGGGGAACAGTTTGATCTTCGAGTCTCCGTGATTCCCACCAAACATGGTGAAACCATATGTTTGAGGATTTTGGGGAGGGAGAGTCTGTTTTTGGATTTAACCGAGCTGGGCATGAGTGATGAACAGGAAAAGCTTTTTTCTGAAATGGTCAACCTGCCTCAGGGGCTGGTTTTGGTCACCGGGCCAACCGGGAGCGGCAAAACAACGAGTCTCTATGCCGCACTTTCACGCGCCAATGAAGATGGTCGAAAAATCATTACCATAGAAGACCCCGTCGAATATCAAATAGAAGGTGTATCACAAATACAGACTCGAGAACCGATTGGGCTTACTTTTGCCAGCGGTCTTCGTTCGATCCTTCGCCATGATCCGGATGTCGTTCTTGTCGGTGAGATTCGCGATCACACTACGGCGGAGATCGCGGTGAGAGCCGCTCAAACAGGGCATCTGGTTTTGTCTACACTCCATACGAACGATAGCGTTGGTGCTGTTACCCGTCTGCTGGGGATGGGGATGGACTCGCATTTGATCGGTTCATCCCTTGCGGCCTCCGTGGCCCAACGTCTAGCGCGGCGGATTTGCGAGCATTGCCGGTCCGAGAATGAAATATTGGATGCAGATCTGCGGCAAGAAATGGCTCAAGCGCTTTCCTTGCCGGTCCGCGAAATCAAGGCTTGGAAAGGAGAAGGTTGCGAGAGATGCAGTGGCCATGGATACCGAGGCCGTATTGCCATTTACGAATTCTTCCTGATGAACGATGAATTGGCCGAGTCCATAGCCATGGGAATGTCCCTAACTCAATTGAAAGAAAAAGCCCGCCGATTTGGTTGGCGTTCATTGAGGGAAAGTGCCTTTCAAAAGATTCAAGATGGTGTTATTGGCTTAGATGAGCTCAAAAGAGTAACTTGGCGCATTCAAGGTGAGATGGGTTAAAATGTAGACTTAGGCAAGTTCCTGCTTGTCAATCTTGGGGTGGCTTTGAGAAGCTGGGACATGGTAGTTAATCAGGAACCGAACTCTTTGGATTGCGAATTTTATCTGCAGGCTGAAAATTTCTTTTCCGCCAACAAAGGCTGTGCCCTGACTTACGATGACCTTACCCTGGCGACCCTGTACTCGGAAGTCCTCCCTCGCGACACTCAGCTTGAGACGTCTTTATCAGAAGGGCTGAATCTTCATCTGCCCATGATTTCCGCAGATATGGATACTGTCACAGAATCCAGAATGGCGATTGCGATGGCACAAAATGGTGGCATGGGATTGATCCATTACAACATGAGCGAGAAAGATCAGCTCAAAGAGGTCTCCCGAGTCAAAAATCATGTTCACGGACTGATTCAGGATCCCATCACCGTTCATCCTGAAAAAAGTATCGCTTACGTCTTGGGGTTAATTGACCGGAAGGGTTTTACATTCAGCACGTTTCCGGTTGTTGATGAACATGGAAAGTTAGTGGGATTGTTGCCAGGTAGTGTGGTTCGATTGCGCTATTCAGATCGACTGGTCAAAGAGGCCCTGACTCCCAGAGATCAGGTTTTTACCCTGACCGAAAAAGAATTGGGAAACGATCCCATCGCGCGAGCAGACCAATTTTTTGCGGATCACCCCAGGATTGACAAACTGATGGTGGTTGATGATACGGATCGTCTCAGAGGCCTTTTCACTCTCTCTGATGTGGATCGAATTGCTCAGGAAGTTCAGGCCCAGTTTAAGCCTGCGCGGGATGAACAGTTCCGGTTGATTTGCGGAGCAGCTGTTTCAGCCGCTCGCAATGCATTTGGTGAGCTGGACAGCGATCGTGTCCTTGGTCATGTGACCGCACTGGTAGAAAGGGGGGTTGATGCTGTAGCTGTTTCCACTGCCCACGGTCATACAAAAGGGGTAGGAGAAGCTGTCAAACTCATACGAAAAGAGTTTCCTCATCTTCCAATTATTGCAGGCAACGTGACCAGCGGTGCGGGAGTCGAATTTCTTGCAGACTGTGGTGCCAATTGCATCAAGGTAGGTCAGGGGCCCGGAAGTATCTGCACCACGCGTATTGTCGCTGGGGTTGGTATTCCCCAAATGTCTGCTCTTTATCTGGCTCTGCAGGCAGCCAGGAAGAAAGGGGTTTCTATTTTAGCGGATGGCGGGATTTCAAAATCTGGAGATATCGTGAAGGCCTTGACTCTTGCGGATGCTGTTATCTGCGGAGGACTGCTTGCTGGCTGTGCCGAAGCTCCGGGCGAAATACTTGAAATCAGTGGGAAACTCTACAAGCAGTACCGCGGGATGGGTAGTTTGGCTGCGATGAAATCAGGGTCTGCTGCACGTTACGGGCACAGCTCCAAGGACACCACCCGGAAGGTCTCAGCCGAAGGGGTCGAGGCGTTAAAAGAGGTCTCAGGGCCGGTGGATAACGTGCTCGGACAATTGATTGGTGGTATTCAATCAGGCATGGGGTATCTCGGAGCGCGAAGTTTGCCCGAGTTGCGCAAAAGGGCCAGATACATACGTGTAAGTCCAGCCGGGCAGCGTGAGTCAGCGACTCATGACATCGTAGAGCTTAAAACAGGGGCAGGGCAATAGTTGTCATTGAACGTCAATCGGCAACCAAATGCATTTCGCATTCACAGCCGATTTTTATGTGCTTCCTCCATTCCAAACGCAATGCCCCAGGATCAAATTACAGGTTTCCAGCCTGCCTCATAATCGCGTTCCCACAGTTTATCGGCTTCTGGGCTGTTCATGATTTGCTTCGTTTCCGGTGAAAAGTGGATGGTCTGACCGGTGCGATAAGCGATATTGCCCAGATGGCACATCAGTGTGCTTTTTTGACCGATTTCAATCTCCGCATTAGGTCGTTTACCTGAACGGATGCATTCAAAGAAATTGTCTATGTGCCCTTTGTCTCCGCCCTCACCTGTGTGTTTTTCGAGGGATGTGCCATCAAGATCGAACACTTCATATCCAGAACCGTTAATGGCCAGGGAACCCTTGCTACCGTAAAAGCGGACGAAGTCATGTTTTTCCTCTCTTCTTGGGTGACAGCTGCTACCGTCCCATGCAATTCCTTTACCACCAAAGTCATATGTTGCAATAGCCGTATCGGGGGTCTCCTGATCATCCAAGTAGTGATATCGACCTCCATTATAGGTGATCTTTTCAGCGTAATCTACATTCAGTCCCCACCTTGCCAAATCAAGAGCGTGGATGCCGTTGTTCCCGAGCTCTCCATTGCCCCAGTGCCAGTGCCAGTGCCAATTGTAATGAACAAGGTTGTCTTTGTATTCTTTTCTCGGAGCCGGTCCTTGCCATAAGTCATAATTCAAATGTGGCGGAACAGGTGCTTTCTTGCCTCTCCCTATCGAACCACGCGCGTTGTCATACCAGCAACGAGCAAAGGTGGTTTCCCCTATGACTCCCGAATGCAGCCTTGCCATGGCTTCTCTAATTGCTGGCCAAGTCCTGCGCTGATTTCCCATCTGGACGACACGTTGATGTTTCCGTGCTGCCTGAACCATCCACAAAGCTTCTTGCGGGTTGTGGCTCCCTGGCTTTTCAACATAAACGTTCTTTCCGGCAGAGCATGCAAGGATCGTGGCAGGGGCGTGCCAGTGGTTGCATGTGGCGATCATGATCGCGTCTACATCCTTGTCATCAAGTATCTTGCGGAAGTCCCGCACTCCTTTGGGTTTTGGTGCATTCTTTTTTTCCACTACAGAAACTGCTCTGTTGATCCTTTCTTGATCCACATCGCAGACATAAGCTACTTCTACATTTGAAGATTTCAGCGCATTTCTGACGTGCGACATTCCTCGGCTTAGCCCCATGACTCCTACACGGATGCGGTTGCTGGATTTGTCCTGAGCCTTCATTTTGCCCTCAATGAAGGGGCTTGTAGAGGCTAGGGTGGCGGTCGTTAATGCTGACTTTTGGATAAATTGACGACGAGAAAGATCACTTTTCATCATATATTTGAGTTGATTCAGGTGAAATAGCAAAATAGTAGCTCCCAAGTGGTGCTTTTCAACGCTTAAATTCAGTGGAGCAATGGGGCATGAAATTCCGAATTAATCTGCTGATACCGGGCGGCTGGGAATTGTTTTGAGACGGAGTGTTTTTTTTATAAATTCCCGTTGACAGCTTGATCTCCGGTGCCTAATGTCCTCCCCCTCTGATAGACTAGAGATAAACGCCATGAACCCCGGCTAAAAAAGATATGGGGCTTATGGTGTTTTGTCGTCTGGTAAGATTGGGCTTCTGAGCCTATTGGAGGATATGATTAGGCCCATGTAGCTCAGTTGGTAGAGCACATCCTTGGTAAGGATGAGGTCACCGGTTCAAGCCCGGTCATGGGCTCCATTCATTTGTAACTGAAACACACTGGCAACTATTAATAACGATCGTTAAGGAAATCGCATGGCAAAAGAAGCGTTTCAAAGAACTAAACCGCACGTCAATGTCGGAACGATTGGACATGTCGACCATGGCAAATCCACTCTGACAGCCGCTATCGTGGCCGTTCAATCTCGTAGAGATTTAGCGACCCCCATCTCATACAGTGATATCACCAAGGGTGGTACCGTTCGTGACGATTCAAAGACCGTTACGATCGCTGTTTCTCACGTAGAATACGAAAGCACGGAGCGTCATTACGCTCATGTTGACTGTCCAGGGCACGCTGATTACGTCAAGAACATGATCACTGGTGCTGCTCAGATGGACGGAGCTATCTTGGTTGTCAGCGCCGCTGACGGCCCCATGCCCCAGACTCGTGAGCACATCCTGCTTGCTCGTCAGGTGGGTGTTCCGGCGATTGTGGTTTTCTTGAACAAGTGTGATCTTGTGGATGACGAAGAATTGCTCGAACTTGTAGAAATGGAAGTCCGCGATCTGTTGTCCAAATACGAGTTTCCCGGAGATGACGCAGCTATCGTTCGTGGCAGTGCTACTGCTGCTTTGGATGCCAAGCCCGAAGGTGAAGAAGCCATCCAGAACCTATTGGCTGCTATCGACACCAACGTACCCTTGCCTGAGCGTGAAGTAGACAAGCCATTTTTGATGTGTATCGAGGATGTGTTCAACATTGAGGGACGTGGAACCGTTGTTACTGGCCGTGTTGAGCGTGGTGAACTGCTCAAAATGACAGAAGTTGAAATTGTAGGTCTGCGTGAAACACGTAAAACCACTGCTACTGACATTGAAATGTTCCGCAAGCTTCTTGACAGTGCTTCAGCTGGCGACAACGTGGGTGTTCTCCTGCGTGGTGTCAAAAAGACTGACGTGGAACGTGGAATGGTTCTTTCCAAGCCCGGATCCATCAAGCCTCACAAGAAATTTAAAGCTGAACTTTATGTTCTTTCCAAGGATGAAGGTGGACGACATACTCCATTCTTCACCAACTACCGTCCTCAATTCTACTTCCGTACAAGTGACGTAACAGGAACTGTTGCTTTACCTGAAGGTGTAGAAATGGTGATGCCCGGTGACAATGTATCCGTCGAGATTGAGTTGATTGCTCCTGTTGCAATGGAGAAAGCTCAGCGTTTTGCCATCCGTGAAGGTGGTCGAACGATTGGTGCAGGCCGTGTTGCCGACGTGGTCGAATAGGGAATTTACACGGATGATGGCAATAAAAGTTGCCATCATCCTTTTTAAAATTTCAGGCGACACTCTTGATTTGGGGTGACGCCTGAAACTGTCAAAATAGGGCGGTGGCTCAATTGGTAGAGTAGCGGTCTCCAAAACCGTCGGTTGGGGGTTCGAGTCCCTCCCGCCCTGCCATTATCAAAGTTAGACAAATTAAACGGGAGGGGTGGCAGAGCGGTTGAATGCGGCGGTCTTGAAAACCGCTTTTCGAGAAATCGAAACGGGGGTTCGAATCCCTCCCCCTCCGCCACTTAGAATTAGAATATCGTGGATTATTCATTTATCATTTGGATCGCAGTAATTGGAGCGCTTTTTGCCTTTCTTTGGCATAAGGGCTACTTAATGGCCTTGTCTCGATTCGTTGGCGAAACACGCGAGGAGTTGCGCAAGTGCAGTTGGCCGTCCAAGGAAGAACTGAAAGGTTCCACTGTCGTAGTTCTAGTTGCCACGGTGGTGGTTGGACTTTTCACTGTAGGTGTGGATGTTGTCGTCATGACTATCCTCGACTGGTTGCTCTAGTTTCATTCAGAAAGCGCCCATGAAAAACCAATGGTTTGTCATTCATACCTTATCCGGTCAGGAGCAGAAGGTTAAAGATACGCTTGAAAAGCGTTTGAAGATCGAGGAAATGGAGGAGTATATCCTCGAAATCCTTGTTCCTATGGAAAAAGTAGTTGAAATCCGGAATGGAAAGAAGACAGCTTCGAATAGAAAGCTTTATCCCGGTTATGTTTTCATCAAAATGATTTTGTTGGACGACCAACAGCGAATCATTGATCGCCCCTGGTATTTTATCAGGGAAACGCAAGGAATTATCGGGTTTGTTGGTGGAGATCATCCTCAGCCTACACCCACCGATGAAATCGAATCCATCAAAGAACAAATTTCAGATGCCGAAGATTCTGAAAAGCCGAAAGTAGATTTTGAACTGGGTGAAACCATCAAAATTAACGACGGCCCTTTCCTGAATTTCAGTGGTGTCATCGAAGAGGTAGAGCCCGACAGAGGCAAATTGAAGGTTACCGTGAACATATTCGGCCGTAACACGCCGGTCGAGCTTGAGTATTGGCAAGTCGAAAAATCTTAATCAATTATGGCAAAAAAAGTTACAGGTATTATCAAACTCCAGATTCCCGCAGGGCAGGCGAATCCGGCTCCTCCTGTTGGACCAGCATTGGGTCAGCAAGGGGTCAACATCATGGGGTTCTGCAAAGAGTTTAATGCCCGCACAAAGGACCAAGCCGGTATGATTATTCCCGTGGTAATTACCGTTTTTCAGGATAAGTCCTTCACGTTCATCACCAAATCCCCACCTGCTGCCGTATTATTGAAAAAAGCAGCAGGCATCGCAGCCGGTTCAAAAATACCCAATAAAGATAAAGTTGGCAAAGTTACGCGCGACCAAGTGAATGAAATTGTGAAAACCAAATTCAAGGATCTCAATGCGCGTAACGAAGATGCGGCGTTCAACATTATTGCTGGAACCGCAAGGAGCATGGGCATCGAAGTCAAAGATTAATCAATAAATGCGGGAGAGTGATTGCTCGATTGGACCGTTCTATAAAAATGTCAAGTAAACGATACAGAAAAGCATTGGAATCAGTGGACTCCAGCAAGCGTTACACGCTTGATGAGGCTGTTGATGTTCTCAAGAAGTTTCCTGCTACAAAATTCGACCAGACCGTCGAAATCGCAATGAAACTTGGAGTCGACCCCCGTCAATCCGATCAAATGGTGCGTGGCACAGTACCCTTGCCTCACGGAAGTGGCAAAAATGTCCGTGTTCTCGTGTTTACCCAGGGAGGTGAGTCCGAGGAAGCTGCCAAGGCAGCAGGCGCAGAACACGTTGGATTTGATGAATACATAAAAAAATGTAATGAAGGTTGGGTTGATTTTGACGTTGCGATAGCTACACCCGAAGCCATGGCGGAAGTGCGTAAGCTCGGTCGGGTTTTGGGACCACGTGGCTTGATGCCTAATCCAAAAACAGGGACAGTCACCGCAGACACAGCCAAAGCCGTGAAGGAAGTAAAAGCTGGTCGTGTGGAATACAAAATCGATAAGACCGCCAACATGCATGTTCCTGTAGGTAAAGTTTCCTTTGATGCCGACAAACTGTCGGACAATGTGAAGGCCTTGATCGATGCAGTGCTTAAATCCAAACCTAGTAGTTCCAAGGGTTCCTTCATCTTAACCTGCACACTAACAGCAACGATGAGCCCTGCAATTTCTCTGGACCTCAAAGCGATCCAACAGACGGTATCCGAGTAATAAACGATTCATCTAAAATCTTAAACGTATCATGCGAGAAGCAAAAAAGAACATTAGCGCGGAATACATTGAAAGGCTGAACGCCTCTCCTTTTTTTATCGTCGTTGATTACCAAGGACTGAAAGTTGATCAATTTGAGGAATTGCGCAACCGTTTGGATGAAACCAAAGCAGAACTTCACGTGGTCAAAAACAGGATCTTCAATATTGCAGCTAAAGAAGCTGGATTCGAAGAAGATTTGGTGGGCGACCTCAAAGGCCAGTTGGCTGTTGTTACAGGTGAAGCGGAAATCAGCGCCACTGCAAAGATAGTCAAAAACTTTGAATCTGAATTTTCAAAGCCAGGCATTCGTTTTGCTTACATGGGGGATAGCCGCCTGGATGAATCTCAGGTAAAAATAATAGCCGACCTTCCTTCCTTGGACGAGCTGCGTGCCAAGATCGTGGGTGTTGTTCAGGCACCGGCCCAAAAGCTGGCAACCCTGGTCAATACGCCGGGAACTCAATTAGCTCAGGTCCTCAAGGCCAAAAGCGAAAAGGGAGATGCTTAACAAAAACAAATTTTGACGGGAATGCTCCTGTTGGAAATCTAACAAACAAACGAAACAATACATACGTCGGACTGCAGGCAGCAGTTATAATTCACTTCCGGCCGGAATGACGACGACCAAAATATTATGGCAGACTTGGATAAGTTAATCGATGAGTTAAGTCAGTTGACGGTTATGGAAGCCGCTGACTTGGTGAAACAATTAGAAGAAAAATGGGGTGTCAGTGCAGCTGCTCCCGTAGCTGTTGCCGCTGCAGGTGGCGACGCAGGCGGGGG
>NZFL01000013.1 GCA_002690655.1 Pedosphaera sp. | reverse complement strand
TCCAGCGATGCACTGACCGAACCAACGGTCGTCGATTTCGGCGCACTCGAAGGCGATTCAAGTTACTCCTTCCACTTCACTGCAGTGAAAGCCGGTGCTTCAACAGCGATTGCAGGCAACAACGCCTTCGCCATCAAGTTGGACCAGTGGAACGAGCAGGGTGTTTTCGGCACCACCGAATTCGGTGTTGCAGACAATCTGTTCACCGCCGTCGAAGGTGGCAGTGTGAACTCTGTGTTCGATGCCCCCGTGCATGTGGTGATCGTCAGTGACATGGCTGCAGGAGAAAGTCATCTCTACATTGACGGTGCGCTTTCAGGCACATGGGCAGGCAACATTCCCTTCTCCGGTGACACCAAGGTCATGGGAGCCCGCCTCGAGCAGGCCACCGATCACATGGGTGAAGGCAGCGTGATGCACTCATGGGCAACCTACTCTGGACTGCTTACCGCAGCTGAGATCACCAGTAAGTTCGAAGCCCTTCCCGATGTCTCCACCGGTGGTGGTGACGGAGAAGTTGACTTACTCAACGGACTGGTGGCTCTCTGGAACTTTGACGATGGTACTTTCAATGACTCCGTTGGCGGATTTAACGGTGAAGAGCGTGGTGCAGCCCCCATCGGTTTCACCGATGGTCCTGGCGGATATGGCAGTGCTTTAGCTCTGGACGGTGTAGATCAGTTTGTTGAGATCACCGGTGGAGCCGCTGAAGACCTGACCTTTGAAGGTGGAAGCATGACGCTTTCAGCATGGTTCAGAGTCGGTGCATTCGATAAAGGTTGGCAGGCACTTATCGCCAAGGGTGAAGGGGATCGCTGGCGCGTCCATCGTCGTGGTGGTGATGGGAGCGGATTGGCCCATGCAGGCGGGGTCGGTGAAGGCCCAGCCGGCGCCGACATCAGCCTAGGCGAATGGCACCATCTGGTAGCCATCACCGATGGAGATGCAGCTGAGTTTGGAACACGTCTTTATGTTGACGGAGAAATTTACTCCGAAAACGCTGCAACACCAAGCCTTGGTGAAAACGGCAAACGTGTGATGATCGGTGGGAACCCGGATACGGGCAACCGCACGTGGAACGGGGATATCGATGATATCGCACTCTGGGATCGTGCGCTCTCGGGTGCTGAAGTGGCATCCCTCCTTGCCGATGGCCCGATTACTCTTAAACCAACGATACTTCCGCTTGACGGTGTAGCTGATGCAGGTAGTGGTCTTGACGGACGTTACTGGCAGGCCGAGCCCAAGGCTGTTTTAAACCTACAGGACAAAGGCGAAGCCACGGACATCGGGTTGCACATCGTCAACAACTATTACCCAACCGGAACATTCACAGCCACTGGTCTGGATTTCCAGGGTGGCAATGACTTGACTCCTATTCGGGAATGGTTGCAAGGCGATGGAGAATCCTATGTTGGCGCAGACGGTAACATGGATGATGGTATCATGAGCTTCACTGGCTACATTCGTATCGATAACCCAGGTGAAATTGCTATTCGATCCGCATCCGATGATGGATCAATCGTTTGGATCGCTGGACAGAAGGTTGTTGATAATGACGGAAGTCATGGAGCACCAGGCCCAAGTCCGGACGGCAGCTACAACTTCGAAGAGGCTGGTTTGTATCCGATTGAAGTTGCTTACTTCAATGGCGATTGGACCAATGATGCAGGAGAGCACGGTGGTGCGAATCTGGGAATCACTGCAAACGGGGACCCAATCCCAGGTGCGATCCTTTACAGCGCATCAGATATAGGTGCCACTGCCATTGCTGCCTCCTCAATCGCTGCTGCAGCAGGTGATGCAGGTCTGCATGCTGCGTATTGGACCACAGAGCCCAAAGGAGCACAATTTGGAGAGGACTCACAAGGTCCCATCTTCCAGAATGTTCAGGGTGATGACCATGGTTTGGCCCTGTTTGGCACGGAACCACAAGGTCGGTTCGTTGCAACAACCATGACCTACACGGGTAACGACCTGACGCCTATCCTTGAGTGGCTGGGAGATGATTCCGGTTCATTCATAGGTACAGAAGGCAATCTGGATGATGGAATATTCCAATTCACAGGTTTACTCAACGTGGCAGAAGCAGGTCAACATTCCTTCAGAAGTTCTTCTGATGATGGATCCGTGGTTCGCATTGGTAATCAAATCGTTGTCAACAATGACGGCGGACATGGTTCGCCTGGCCCTGCGCCGGATGGCAATGCCTTCTTCCCTGTTGCAGGTCTATACCCCATTGAAGTTGCTTACTTCAATGGCGATTGGACAAATGATGACGGTGACCACGGTGGAGCGAACATTGAGTTGACGATGAATGGTGAGAGCATTGCTGGCCATCTTCTTCAACCTGCCGGTGGATTGCCACCTATCGTGGCATCCGGTGGAGTCTCATCCATCTCACTTGCAGATGATGGCCATGTCGTGATTGAGTTCACAGGGTCTCTGATGAGCGCTGACAATGTGGGAGGTCCATACACGGCAGTTGAAGGTGCTACCTCGCCTGCAATGATTGCTCCTGACAAAGCAGCTCAGTTCTACAAAGCTGAGTAAGAACTCAACGCTTTCATAACATAAGGTTATGTGCAACCGAACTCCCTCACGGGAGTTCGGTTTTTTCTTTGGTATCGCCTCCTTTTGGCTACATCACAGTATTCCTCGTATCTGGAGTTGAGGTGGATTATTTAAATTGCCTTGTGACATGAGGGTGGATAAGTTGATTTGATTCCCTTTGACTTGATGAAGCAAATCCAGTGCAGCGTAATCTCGTCTTTCAAATTGTAATTATGGATAAATGTCTATCTCATGCAAAGAGTTCACGAAACAATTCTGAAAGCTTTTTTGATCCCCTTCCCTACCCAAGCCACTTTCGGCTTACACCTGAAAACCCCTGTAAATCCATTTTGAAATATCCATTGAAAAAAAAACCAAATGCAAATCACTGCATTTTTGGATTACTCTTTTTAATGCTTTTCATCGAGACTGGATGTGGCAATCAGTCAGGGGAACCTCCTGTAAAAACAAATCAAATATTAGAAGCCCTATTCATCGATAACACAGTCAAAACAAATATAGAATTTCATCATCAGGCTGGAAATCCGCACGATTATTTCATGCCACGCGACATGGGGTCTGGTGTTGGGCTCATTGATTATAACCTGGATGGATTGCTTGATATTTACCTACTCCAGAATGCTGGGCCAGACTCGGGAATTAAAAACCAGTTGTACAGACAAAATCATGATGGAACCTTTGAGAATGTATCCAATCAATCAGGACTTGATATCGATGGGCATAACATGGGGGTTGCAGTAGGCGATATATCCAATGATGGCTACCCTGATATTCTTGTGACGGGTTATCAATCCACACGCCTTTTTTTGAATCAGCAGGGGAAGGGATTCGTTGAAGTTACCCAAGTTTCCAACATTAACAATCCAGGATGGGCAACATCAGCGAGTTTTCTGGATTTTGACAGAGATGGATGGCTGGACATCGTTATCGCAAATTATGTTGAATATGCTCCCACTGAGTTATGCCACGGAAGTGATGGTAAACCCGAATTTTGTGGCCCTGATGGATTCCCCTCGGCAACGTCAAAATTATATCGCAACACAGGCAAGGATGCTGTCTTTGAGGACGTCTCAATAGATTCGGGATTGGCCATGCATCCGGGACCGGGCTTGGGAGTTGTTTGTCTGGATTTCGACGGAGATCACTGGCCTGACATATTTTTTGCCGATGACGCCAAACCAAACAGATTATTTATCAATCAACAAAATGGTAAATATAAGGAGGAAGCCCTGAAACGTGGACTGGCGCTGGATGCCATGGGCCAAACAAAAGCAAATATGGGCGTGGCTGTTGGCGATATCGATAACAATGGGATGGTGGACATATTCGTGACTCATCTAGCCACCGAAAGACACAATTTATGGCATCAGGAACCATCCGGATTTTTTACAGACCGCACAGCTTCTTTTGGTTTGAATCAATCAGTTTGGAGGGGAACTGGCTTCGGTGCCGTTATGGCAGATTTCGACAACGATACGGATCTGGATATCGCCTTTGTGAATGGGGACATCAGGGCTTCCTCAGAAAACCCAGTTACTGGGCAATCCAAAATGGATCCATTTTGGATGAATTACGCGCAAAGAAACCAACTTTTCTCAAACAAAGGTGAGGGTCAGTTCAATGATATCTCAAATCAAAACCCAGATTTTTGTGAGGAGCCAAATGTCGGCCGCGGGCTCGCAGTAGGTGATTTGAATAATGATGGCAAGCTGGATATGGTCATTTCCAGCATTGATGCGCCAACAAAAATCCTTTACGGAAGTAATAGAGAAAAAAACAACTGGATAATTATTTCGGCTACCGATCCTCAAAAAGGAAATCGCTTTGATATCGGTGCGGAAGTTACTGTTACAGCTGGCAACAAACGATGGAAAAAATGGCTGAATCCGGGTGGAAGTTATTTGTCTTCCAATGATCCCAGACTTCATTTTGGCTTGGATGATTTAACAAAGGTTGATGCTATCGAAGTTCGCTGGGCAAACGGAAGCAAAGAACAATTCCCAGGCAGAAATTCAGGCTCCATACTCAAAATTGAGAAAGGCACAGGGCTGAGTCATTGATGTAATCAAAAAAAACATCCTGAAGGGATGATTTTTTGTAAATGAAACACAGAGTAAGGAATGAGAAAAAAAACAAACTCAACGGCTAAAAACTCCGATAAAAGCAACCAGGGGAAGCGTTCATCCTTACCATACATTGCTTTCCTGACATTGCTTTTTGTGGCTTTGATTTCGCTGAAAACCCTGACAAAAGACAAAACTGGCAATCAGAGTCCGACACTGCCTGCGCCAGATTTATCCGAAGTTGATTCAATGCTTATCAAAGCCATCAAGGTCGCAGAGCAACGTGTCAAGGGCACACCATCAAATGCCCGGTTCTGGGGAGAATTAGGAATCACTTACTGGGCGAACGAACTGGACGAACCTGGAAGGAAATGTATCCAAAAAGCCCAAGAAATTGATCCAGAAAATGGCAAATGGATTTATTACAGAGCCTTGACATTTCTACCGCAAAACACTGAAGCGGCCATTCCTCTCGTTGAAAAAGCCGCTGACATTCTGGACGAGCAATCATATGCTCCCCGGCTTCGGCTCGCCAATATATTGAGCGAAGAAAGCCTCCTTGATCGTGCAAAACCACATTACGAAAAGATCCTTCACTCCTACCCTGATAATCCAATGGCCAAACTGGGGCTAGGGCGTCTGGCGATGGCTAAAGGCAATACAGAAGAGGCGATAAAACATTTTGAGGAATGTAAAGATCATGAAAACACTAAAAAAACAGCCAATAGCGCCCTGGCTACCCTGTATTTGCGAGCTGATAAAGCGGTATTAGCCGATACCGCTCAACAAGCCGCTGAAGCCATAGAGGGTGATGTTCAGTGGCAGGATCCATACCTTCGTGAGGCAAGCCGCTTCAAATTTGGTCTTACCGCATGGTTGGACAGTGCCGGGAAATTAGTGCGCAGAGGGCAATATACCTCGGCTTTACCCATCATCGATAAAATCATCACCAACTATCCTGATGAAGGAAAGGCCTATATTTATCTTGCTAAGATAAAACTTGCTGCGCACCAGTACAAAGAAGCAGAACAAGCCTTGGTGAGCGCACTGAGCTATGAGCCCGATTCAGTAGAGGCGCGCGTTCAACTTGGGGTGGCATTGATGTGGCAAAAAAGATTTAAAGAATCCATCAGCACATTGAACAAAGCCATCGAACAATCTCCAAATTTACCAGAAGCGCACTATAACCTTGGACTCAGCCTGGCATCGAATAACAACCTTCAAAAGGCAGCAGATGCGTTTTCGACTGCGATCAAACTAAAGCCAGCTTTGCCTGATTCATATATAGGATTAGCCACTGTTTTTCTGCGTGCAGGCCAACAAAGGGAAGCTAAAGCTACACTGGAAAAGGCGCTGAACATTGCTCCAAGACATCCAAGAATCATTTCAATGCTGAAACAGTTACAGTAAGTTTCTGCAAGGATCGGCGTTTGATTCTGGTTACTTTTAGGAAGACTTGACTTGTGATTGTTACTCGCAATTTGAGCCCCAATGCTAAGTGAGGCGGAACAAATACTGCAAAAAGCCCTCAAGATTGCCCCAAAACATCCGAGAGTATTATCCATGCTGGAGCAGTTAAAGGGATCATTTTGAAAGTCCGATTGCATATCTGATCCATATGCGTGGTCGATTTGATCATTGATTCACCAAGGAAACAGGAGGCATAGTTCCTAATTATATGGACGAATCAAACAGAGATTTAGCCTTGGTGGGTGCAGGTTACTGGGGAAAAAACCTGGCCAGAAACTTTCGTGATCTCGGTTCCTTACATACTCTTTGCGACACGAACCCAGAAATTTTGCAATCCTACCGGGAAGGGTATGAAGGAGTTCAACTGGTCACAGATTATGACCGCGTCCTCTCGAATCCAGATATACGTAAAATTGCCATCGCAGCTCCAGCGGCATTGCATTTTCGATTGGCAGCAGCTGCGATCAAGGCCGGTAAGGATGTTTTTGTTGAAAAACCAATCTGCCTTGATCTTGCGGAAGGGGAATCACTCGTCCAACTAGCAAAGAATCAAGACCGCATATTGATGGTTGGTCACCTCTTGCATTATCATCCCTGCATCCAAAAACTGAAGGAATTGATCGCAGACGGAAGTATTGGAAAACTTCATTATATCACTTCCAACCGATTGAATTTGGGTAAGTTCAGGCGTGAGGAAAATGCTTTATGGAGTTTCGCACCTCATGATATCTCGGTTATTTTAGGCTTGGCTGGAAACACCTCTCCTGATTCTGTTGCCTGTCACGGTGGTCATTACCTAACTGCGAATGTGGCAGATACCACCCTGACAGTCTTGAATTTTCAATCCGGTTTACAGGCCCATGTCTATGTGAGTTGGTTGAATCCTTTCAAAGAACAGAAACTCACGGTTGTTGGGTCGAACGGCATGGCAGTGTTTGACGACACCAAACCTTGGGATGAAAAACTCATCCTCTTTGAACAATACCTGACGTGGGAGCATGGCTATATCCCAACTCCAAACAGAAAAAAGGCGACTGCCATCAATGTGATACAAAACGAACCACTGAAAGAAGAATGCCAGCATTTTTTAACATGCTGCAATGACCGCCGCTTACCTCAAACAGACGGACTGGAAGGAATGCGCGTCCTGAATGTATTACAGGCGGCTCAACAAAGTTTGGATTCCAAGGGCCACGTTGTTTCGATAAACGGTAAAAGCATTCACCTCAGCGAGGAAAAAGCACCAGTCATTCATTCAACCGCTATTGTGGATGATGGAGCAAAAATAGGCGAATCGACCCGCGTATGGCATTTTGCACACGTTTGTGGAGGGGCAGAAATCGGAAAAGAATGTTCTCTGGGGCAGAATGTCTTCATCGGAAACAAGGTTCAAATAGGCAGTCGAGTTAAAATTCAAAACAATGTCTCTGTTTATGATGAGATTACCTTGGAAGATGAGGTTTTTTGCGGACCAAGCATGGTATTCACCAATGTCTATAACCCGCGATCGGCGTTAAACCGAAAAGCCGAATACAAAAAAACATGGGTAAAAAAGGGGGCTACTTTGGGAGCCAATTGCACCATCGTATGCGGAATCACGATAGGCCAAAACGCATTCATAGGTGCCGGAGCCGTGGTCAATAAGGATGTCCCCGATTATGCCCTGATGGTGGGAGTCCCAGCCAAACAGATAGGCTGGATGAGTGCTCACGGGGAGCAATTGAATCTTCCCCTTACTGGTAATAGTGAAACCACATGTCCACATACAGGTGACCGATATAAATTGACTGAAAACACCATCGAACGTCACCCCCCCACCCCATAAAACAAGTTAAAAAACTTACCATGAAATCCCACGGAACAGGTGAAGTTCCCTGGTAATTTTCAAAGATTGAACCCGACGTGATCATCGAAAATAAAGCCTTGGTATTTCACCCCGAAAATATTGAAATCGGCAATCATGTTTATGCAGGGCATCAGACTATTCTAGAAGGTTATTACAAAAACAAGATGATCATTGAGGAGGATGTATGGATTGGGAAACAGTGCTTTTTGCATTCTGCCGGAGGTATCCATATTGAAGCCAACGCAGGAATCGGACCGGGGGTAAAAATTCTGACCAGCGCGCATACCTATAGTGATCCCAAAAAGCCAATCATGCAGCAATCCCTCGAGATGAAACGGGTGCTTATTGGTGAAGGGCCTGACATCGGTGTCGGAGCTGTCATCCTTCCCGGGGTCATACTGGAAAAGGTGTAAAAGTGGAGGCAGACAGCGGTGGGCTCTCGGTCATTCGAAGCAGGTGCAGTGATTGCCGGAGTATTGGCCAAGCGCATTGATTCGCGATTTTAGATTCATTCATGTCTGAATCTCCACAAGAATCATCCTCACTTCCCTTAACTGGGAAGACACTCTTTGTCGGACCACAAGACATCGCATGTTTTGCGTCAAGAATCGCGGAAGGGACATCGAAGAATCTAACGTGAGTTGAGGGATGAAGGAAACGTATGTTCCCCATCAAGAGTTGCTCGACTTATGGCTGAGAGAGGGTTACGTGCTATTAAACCTCGAACATTTGCCCCAAGAACCAGTGATGGACTGCTGATGAGCCTGCTGACAATCTCGTAAAAGTTGCTCCGAAAGTTGAAACGACTGAACAAATTTGGGTTGGAGACATTACTTTCATGCCCACCTCATCAGGGTGGTCCTACTTGGTAATCGTCATGGATTTGTACTTAAGGCGGATTGTGGGGTGAGGTCTGACTACCCATTTACGAGAAAGCCTCGTCGTGGATGCTTTCCGGCAGGCAGCACGCACTCGGGACCTTGACAATGAAACTATTTTTCATAGTGATCGAGGAAGTCAGTATGGAAGTGTTGTTTTCAGAGCTGCGCTCAAACGTTGCAACGTCCTTCAAAGTATGTCACTGGTAAGGCCAATCCTTATGACAATGCTTGGATTGAATCCCACGAGGACACTCAAATCGCACCGTTTGAATACATCGAATGATATTAAAACACCCAACGGAAACATTCCTCTATCGCGGCTATCAATCACCTGTCCAGTTCGAAAAAAATAATCAACTAGATTGAAAACTAACTGGTACAAATATCCGATGCACCTCAGTTATTTTACTCAAATCAAATAACTTGCAATTACAAAAGGAGACGCGTGAGCTGATTTTTTCGATGCTAAATCCCTACAAACTTTTAGTAAGCTCCGAACTGACCAAACAAGAAGTTACAACGCTAAAGCGGAAGGAACTCTCCTCATTAAAAGGCACTCCGTCATCAATAATCTTGAATTCACCGAATACCTGAAGTGGAGAGTCCGAGACTTTCAAACATTCGTGTAAATTTACGGATCAATTTTTTCCTACAGAAAAATTTTGAGTAATCGCAAATAGCGATAAGGTCGGAGTTCCCAAAACCATCTACCATGACCAATCGTCCTTCAATATTCGACTTTTTTTGCAATAGTAAATTATCAGCATGCAAATCACTAACAACTGCATTTGCATTCAAGAACAAACGGTAAGTATGCAACAAATACTCGTGAATTTTCTCACTCATACCATCTTCTTGCAAATGGAGAGAAAGTTTTTTTGCAATACGCATATCGTGGTCTAGGATCAATTCAAATTGATACCCCATCCCTAAGTTGGTATGTACTCTTCCATAATAAGATGGAATGACTTCAAGGGGCTGGGGTGAAAGCTTATATTTTTGAATATACTTAATCTCTCTTTTGATTCGAGTTTTTGTGCGGCTGCTAAAACTTTGCACAACCTTGATGCACCTTTCGGGGTATTTGGGGTGACGATAGCAACTTCGCTCACGCCCAGAGCCAATCAGAAGGTCATCGTTCAGTATAATCATTTATATTTGACTTAGACGGAAAATAGCATTCATTTTGGAAATCCCGGTCCTTTTGTAACCATTTGCCTCCAGCAGTTTTTGGAGCAAATGACCATCAGGCCCAAAAATTTCGCAAATAATTAACCTGGGCCACAAAGAAATAGAAGCGTGGTTAAAAAAACTGGAGAGCGCTGGAATTTCCTCACCCTCAATATCAATTTTAAGGGCGTCAATGCGAGAGACTTTCGTTTCATGTATTAAATCTAAAAGGGGCTTTCCCGGAACCTGACGCCCAGTCTTGGATGTTTTTTGATGAGTAGTCGTTTCCCCAAGATTGCGAGAATGTTCGGAAACAGTAACTTTACAAGAAGAACTAGTTAGTGCGCATTCGACGACATCAACCTCCCCCTTGTGAATTTTGTTCAGACCGAGATTAAACATGATGCGTTCTGTCATCGTGGAGTTCGGCTCAACAGCAACAACCCTGAGATCGGGGTAACCGAGTGATAATGCCCAGAAGGTGTAAAATCCAGCATTCGCACCAATGTCAAAGAAAACACTCCCCGGACCAAGCGATTCACTCAAAGCCTTGCGTTCTTTGCGGTCGTGAAAGTTTTCCATCGTCAGCATCCGTTGTTCTGAAAGGTTTCCCCGTGCAACAAGTCTCAGACGAAGTCCCCAGACTATTCGATCGTAGTATAATTGTTTTCCTTGCTTGATCGGTTTGCGCAGCAGGTACGCTATACGCTTGTTGACCTCATTCGCAGGAAGTATTGAGATAAGCCTTAACAACAAAGCTGATAAACCGCGAGGCCGCCAGTGTCCCCATCGGGAGTCGGTATCGAATGTGTAATTACTTTGATTCATAACGAATAGTGATGACTTTGATAATTCCTCATAACCTCTTTTCGCCTCAATGTTTGCTTGAATATTCCTTTATATGGGCTTCGCTATTTGCAGCACTATACTGGTCGAAAAATCCAGACTTTAAGGAAAAGGACGTTAATACCAAGTAAGGTTTTAAGGCACGAGAATCAAGCCACGCAGCAGAAAAGCATTATGAGTAAAAAAACAAAGTTTACCATTGATTAGGAAATTAAAGGAACAAAATGCACACCTCAAATTTTTTACTTCTGAGGAAATACCTAAATGCTTCTAGGAAGTATCCGAAAACCCATCAATATAACTTTGAAGAAGAATCGCTGCTGACATGGAATCCACTTTTTGTTTCCTTTTATCTCTACGAACGTCTGCCTCGATCATAACCCGATTTGCCTGCGCGCTGGTAAGGCGTTCATCCCAGGTTTTGATCGGTGTTGAAATTTGCTGTTTTAGTTTTTCGATGAATACTTTTACTTTTTCAGCGGCAGGACCATAACTACCATCCATATTTCTGGGCATTCCCACCAGAATCAGTTCCAGTTTGCCTTCCCATTCATTTTGGAGGTAGCTTACGATTTTTTCCGGAGGTTCGGCAGCAACGTAATCGACCGGCTGTGCGATCATCTGCATCTCGTCACTAACCGCAACACCGATCCTCACTGTTCCATGGTCCAAAGCAAGTATGCGCATAATGTTAAATCCTAGACGGGTAAGTTATGTTGTTAATTCTTAATGCATTTCATGGACTGCTCAGCCGCTTCTATTGTGCGGTCAATGTCCTCTTCAGAATGCGCCACCGAAAGAAATCCTGTTTCAAATTGAGAAGGCGCCACATAAACAAATCTGTCCAGCATGCCATGGAAATAACGCGTGAATAAATCTCGATTACATTTCATGGCATCTGAGAGATTGATGACCGGGTGGTCTCCAAAATAACCGCAAAACATGGAACCACATCTTTGTAATGTCACATCCAGGTTGGCTCTTTCAGCGGCTTTTTTCATGCCATTCTCCAATCGATTGCCCAATTGATCCAATCGTTGATGAACTTCACCAGATTTCAAAGCCTCAAGAGCAACGATTCCAGCCGCCATGGCTAAAGGGTTTCCGCTCAACGTCCCGGCCTGATATACGGGCCCGAGAGGTGCCAGGCAGTCCATGACATCTGCTCGCCCACCAAAGGCGCCTACCGGCAAGCCTCCCCCGATGATTTTGCCCAAACAAGTCAGATCCGGCACGATACTGAAAAGCTGCTGGGCCCCACCTGGGGCAACCCGAAACCCAGTCATGACTTCGTCAAAGATCAGCAATGAGTCATGCTGTTTCGTCACCTCACGAAGGCCCTCCAGGAACCCATCCTTCGGCAAAATCAATCCGGCATTCCCAACAACGGGCTCAAGGATGATACCGGCAATTTGCCCTGGATTTGCCTCCATGGCTTGGCATACGGCATCAAGGTCATTGTAAGGGAGCACGATCGTGTGTTGCGTAAATTCTTTGGGAACACCGGCACTGTCAGGATTACCGAAAGTAAGAGCCCCTGAGCCTGCTTTGACCAGCAAGGAGTCTGAATGACCATGGTAGCAACCGTCAAACTTGATGATTTTGTCTCTGCCAGTAAAGCCTCGGGCCACTCGTATGGCACTCATACATGCCTCTGTTCCAGAGTTGCACATACGCACTTTGCCCACACTGGGAAACAATTCCTTGATCAACTCCGCCATTCGCGGTTCATAAGGATTTGGAATCCCATAACTGGTTCCCCTTTCCGCAGCAGACTGAACCGCTTGAATAATCCCTGGATGGGCATGCCCAAGGATGGCTGGCCCCCAGGTACCGACGTAATCAATGTAATCGTTGCCATCCACATCCCAAATGTGGGCGCCTTTTGCACGATCCACAAAGAATGGTTCCCCTCCAACGGCTCGAAAAGCCCTGACGGGAGAATTGACTCCTCCCGGAATATGTTTCAGAGAAGCTGCGAAAAGTTCCTTAGACCGATCTGTCAATCGCATAAATTATTCAGGATTGAATTGAGTTAAATTTCCAATACTTTTTCGAAAGAGGTCAGGACTCGAGCTTTACCTGATCGCACCACGATCACATCTTCCAGCCTGACTCCTCCCACACCATAATAATATAAACCGGGTTCCACCGTCATGACATTTCCTGATTTGAGAGTGTCCGTTGAAGTCTTACCCATTCTTGGCCATTCATGAATCTCCAGCCCAAGACCATGGCCGGTACCATGATAAAAACCGGACATTTGCCCATTGATTCGTTTGGTTGGAAAATCATGTTTTCTGAACACACCTTCAACTGCCTCATGAACGCCCAGGCCCGAAACGCCGTCTTTGGTGATATTGATGGCATGCTGCTGAGCTTCCTGAACGGCTGCATATTGCTTTTTCACACCATCACTCGCCTTGCCTCTGACAACGGTTCGGGTCATGTCACCGAAAAAACCAGTACTCTCACTTCGCGGAAAAATATCCAGTATGATGGCTTGGTGCGCCATGAGAATCCCTGATCCTCTGTTATGTGGGTCGCAAGCCTGATTCCCACCCGCAACAATTGTATTGCTGGCAAGGCCTCCTTCCTGACAAATCGCCGTATGAATGACTGCGCGCAATTTTTCTGAACTAAGAGGTTTGCCTTGGAAAGTGAGGATTTTCCTCTGATTGATTTTGGATTGCTTGAGTGTGCGGACTGCAACTTGCAATCCAATCTCGGTCATGCGAAGTGCTTCTTGAAGGTATCGAATTTCCCTGGGAGTCTTGATCAATCGTTCAGG
Organism: Pedosphaera sp.; assembly: GCA_002690655.1. Classification (GTDB taxonomy): domain Bacteria; phylum Verrucomicrobiota; class Verrucomicrobiia; order Limisphaerales; family AAA164-E04; genus AAA164-E04. Next base: position 185,950 of record NZFL01000013.1, on the reverse strand, counting down.
AAAAACTTCGCTTGGGTTCAATACTGTTTCCGGGGAATATTCCCCTATACGACGTGCCATTTGCAGAGGAAAGGCTTCAGGCACCTGTATGGATTTAATGCGATACTTCTTGAGCATCCAGGCGGCAACCTCACCCCAGCCTGGGTGCTTCACTCCCTGCCGTTGAAGGGCTGATTGAATCTTTGAAAGCGACAAGATTTCGCAATGCGGTGCTTCCTTTTTCGCTCGATCGAATTCAAGGTCGCTCATGCACAAATACTCCCTGCCCTTTCGGCGCAGATAAATGAATGGGTCCGGGGCAAACATGCCAGTCGCATAAAGCATGTCTGCATTGTGATCACTGTCCGCAATGATCAATACATCCGGGGAAACGTTTTTTTTGGGTTTGGATTTTTTGGCTGCCATGGAAGTCTGTTCTGAGTTATTGAATGAAGGTTGGAGAAAGTAAATACAAGCGCCCGGCCTCCAATCGGGGGATATCAAGACCTATGTCGACTTTCACCTTATTTTGTGCACTTGCTTTGCCCAAAAACCGAAAGAATGAGGACAAAGAAAACGGTTTTTCATAGGCGATCAAATTTGCAGTTTCGATACCAGCAAGGGATTTGGCGCGATCAACAGCTACTTCAAAACTGCCTAGTTCGTCCACAAATCCAAGCTCATAAGCTTGGGTTCCCGAGAGTATACGACCGTCAGCAAAATCCTGCCAAGCTGGAGAAAGGGCGCGACCTTCATCCCCATCCTGATCTTGAGACCAGTTTCTTCCCTTGAGGATAACTTCCTTGAATCGCTGAAAAGTTGAATCAACCATACCCTGCACCATCGCTTTTTCTTCATCGGAAACTTCTTGAGGCCGCTTTTCACCACTCAGCATGTCCTTGAATCTCCCACTTTTGAAAACGTTGGGTTGAACCCCGACCTTGTCCATCAATGTGCGGTAGTTGTAACCGTGCATGATCACGCCGATACTTCCCGTAATTGTCAAAGGGTGCGCCACAATCCAACGACATGGGGCCGAAATATAGTAACCACCTGAAGCAGCCAACCCCGCCATGGAGGCGATCACGGGTTTTCCGGTAGACTCCTGAAAGGACTGTATTCTCTCGTAAATTTGGTCAGATGCCAACACTTCGCCTCCGGGAGAATCTACTTTAAGGATGACCGCCTTGATCGCATAATCATCCCGCGCCTGCTTGAGCTGTTCCTCGATCCATCTGACCATGCTCATACCACTGCGGTCCAGAGTCAGGTTGGATATAATTCCTGATACGTCAGCTATCAGGATTTTGTTTTCAGAATCGTTATTTTCGGTGACGGCTTCGTCCATTGCCCGCCGCACCCCAGAGCCCACTCCAGCTCCAGAGGTTGATTCCAGGTAGTAACCTAAATTGCTCAACATGCTGAGGAAGAGCAGACCAAACAAGAAGAGCACAACCAACCACAGGCCAAACCTGCGACGCGGCGGCGGATAATATCCACTGGGAGGGATAGGGCCACCCGGTGGTTTCCCCCCAATCGGAGAAGCATAAGAATTCATAAGAGAAATTTAGACACGATTATCAATGGGAGCAAGCGGTATCGAGTGATGACCACGATCTGCGACAAGGTCAAAAAATATTAATAAATTGCTGATAGGTATTTCTTTTACAAGCAAACGAACAAACCTTCCGAGAGGACTGTACAACCCTGAAAGGAAATTGCTAGCCACCCAACCAATTCAATCACCACTCCAAATTATTCACATGGGGGCAAAACGTCCGTCACCTTACAATGTCGTCGACGTTTGTCCCGAAACGTGGGGCTTTTTTATGTTTTGCGCCCAGTCTTGGAAGCCTTCTTGATGATTTTTTTCCGGGAAGTTTTTTTTGATTTGGCAGGGCCTCGGCCTTGGAATGTCAACTCGGCTACACCCGATTTATCCAGATGCCCTAGACCAATGGATTCCAATTTTGAATATTGCCCCATGGTAGCCTCAGCAAGAGGAAGCTTTAATTTGGCTGATCGCCCAAGTTTCAAGGCAATCCCTGAATCCTTGGCTGCGTGTGATGCCGAAAAATAGCAATCGTGATCACGCTTTTGCATGTCTTCACCATCTGTATCAAGCACGCGGGAATTCGCTCCCGTTTGTGAGAAGATCTCGCGAAGCATATCCAAATCGTGCCCCAATGCTTCTCCAAGCCCTAATCCTTCAGCCAATCCAGCGGTATTGATATTCATCACCATGTTGACCAGGGCTTTGACCTCTGCTGCTTTTCCAGCGGAGCCAACATAGCGCATGCTTGCGCTCAGTTTTTCCAATAGAGGCTTAACGCGCTGATAGGTTCGCTTCTCGCCGCCGCACATGAGGTAAAGTGTTCCCTCTCGTGCTTGCGTAATACTGGAGGCCATGCATGCTTCCAATGATTTGGCACCAGCTTTTTTCGCTCGCTCTTCCACTTTGATGTGCGTGGAAGGACTGACGGTTGCACAATTGATGAATATCCGCCCTTTCGCATTTTTGAGCAAACTATTACCCGTCGCTTTGAATAACTGATTCATGGATGCATCATCAGAAACAACAGTAATGATGACATCGGAATTAGCAGTGACTTCATCAAGCCTTTTACAATGCAAAACATTAAGTGAACCAGCAGCCGCCGCTGCTACTTCCTCGTTGATATCAAAAACAGCTGATAAATTATAACCACAATCTTTGAGTCGCAGGGCCATGTTTGCTCCCATGCGACCCAATCCGACAAATCCAATTCTCTTAGACATATTTTTCTGAGATACGTTGTTTGAACCGTTCTGCAAACTCCGAAAGCATGAGGGTAGAAAAGTTTGAAGATTAAACAAACAAAACCTGTCTCCCCTTAATGATTTATGGAGGAAATTACTTAGCTAAATCATAAGGCCATCTTATCTCTCATGCCAAGAACGGAAATATGCGATAACGACGCAAGTCGACTTTGTTACGATGGAGCCATCATCCAAGGTTCTTACCGTAAACGGGTCATGGCAATACAAGGTGACGGAAACTTTTTTACAGATAAGGGATACATTCCGATACCGAAAACAGTTCCATAAAGCCGTTGAAAAAGACACATGGGGTATAAAATGATTGACAATCAAGAATCTATAGCTATCAATGATCAACCCTCGGCTCAAGCAGGACACTTCTCCATGTACGTATCCAGCTTCAAAGGATCCTGAATTTTCATGTAACTTTTCAAATCAAGACGTTGAAATTCCAGTAGAGGGAGCAGATGATTGCCCACTTATTTAAACTCCTTTGCTGCTCCTGACGCTGCGGGCGGGTAAACAACGGAAGGGGTAGAAACAATACAAAATGTCATGAATATGAGTAAACTAGACCTGGTATGGACGGGACTGTCGGCACTGGTAGCTGCTTGCGCTGTTTCCTGCGCCACATGCCCATTTCAATCATCAACATCAAATCAGCATCCAAACGTGGAAAAATCACAATTCGGCACCACCCCCGAAGGGGAACAGGTAGAACTCTACACCCTGCGCAACAAAAATGGCCTTGTTGCAAAAATATCAACTTTTGGTGCCTTGCTCACGGAAATGCACGTACCAGACAGAGACGGAGGCATGGGTGATATCACTCTGGGGTTCGATAATCTGGAAGATTACATCAAAGGTCACCCTTACTTTGGCTCCACCGCAGGTCGCTATGCAAACCGGATTGCCAAGGGCAAGTTTACTTTGGACGGAAAAGAGTATCAGCTAGCAACGAACAATGATCCTAATCACCTCCACGGAGGTGACAAAGGCTTTGATAAATGTGTGTGGGATGCCCGCCCCCTCGAAACCGATAATGGTCCAGCCGTTGAATTCACTTATTTAAGCGTGGATGGGGAAGAGGGTTATCCCGGCAAGCTTAAGAGCGTCGTGGTATATACATTGACCGACAACAATGAATTGATTGTCGACTACAAAGCCACCACAGACAAAGCCACTCCTATCAATTTAACGAACCATGCCTATTGGAATTTGGCAGGTGAAGGCAAAGGCAACATTCTTGGACATGAGTTGGAAATCGTTGCTGACTTTTTTACTCCTGTGGATGCGACCATGATTACCACTGGCGAAATCGCAACCCTCAATGGTTCACCTTTGGATTTCAGGACATCAACCGCCATAGGCGCCCGAATCGCACAAATGACTGGGGATCCGGGTGGTTACGATCATAACTTCGTGTTGCGTAAATCCGCAGCTGGAAAATTGGAAACAGCAGCAAAAGTATATGAGCCCACAAGTGGGCGTGTTTTGGAAATATTAACCACAGAGCCCGGTATCCAATTCTATTCGGGAAATTTTCTGGACAGCACACTCACAGGTAAATCGGGAGGTGTTTACCACAAGCAAAACGGCTTTTGCCTGGAAACCCAGCACTTTCCAGATTCCCCTAACAAGCCTCATTTTCCGAGTGCCATTTTAAGGCCAGGAGAAACCTACACACACCAAACTGTTCATCGGTTTTCAGTCAGATAATTTTACATCATCTATACAATGTAAGTGGGATCCAATAATTAATTCCTCCTTACAGTGCCACTATGCAATATACAAAAGATATATCATCTCGACTAAACAATTTCCCGATAAACACTTAGAATGCTTTCCACCATGTGATGAAGCGTATATTCGGCTGGAATGGATGATCGAATGGCATCTTCCCTATAAGGAGTCTTCATGGCGATCAAAAGAGAATCTGTCAAATCGTTGATGTCCCTTGTGGCTATGATACGACCATTTTTTTCATTCTCGATGAGATTGTGTAGACCTTTAAATGTTGTTGCCATCACAGGTTTCCCCAAGGCGAGAGCTTCAACTACGGTCCGCCCCATGTTCCCCATTTTCAGTGACGCATTCACAATAATGTCACTAAGTGCATAAACAGAAAGCATATCTTCCTGATTTCCTGCAAAAAGTATATGCTTTTCCATCTTGAGGTCAGATACAATCTTTTTCAGAGAGTTGAAATATTCAGCTTTATCCTTTCTATAGCCGCCCACAATCAAACCAACAGCTTCGGGTGTATTCTTACAAACTCTTGCCATGGATTGGATGAAAGTCTCATAGTCTTTCAACCACGTAATGCGACCTACGCTCGTAACGATAAATTTACCATCGAGCCCAAGTTTGGATCGTAAGCTGGAAACTTTTTCTCTATCGACTTTTTCTGGGCTGAACTGATCCATATCGACCCCACGCTGGACCACTCGAATAACCTTGGGGGAGATATGGTAATGTTGCATGATGTAATCACGAATAACTTCACTCACACAAATGACCCGATCCCCACTGGTCATGATTTTGCTGTAGCCGTTTACACTGTTCAGTCCATGAACAGTTGTCACAAACGGGCGTCTTGATTTTCGATTTGCAAAATGACTTAACCACGCTGGAATGCGACTGCGAGCATGGATGATTTCGGGATTGACCGAGTTCAGCAATTTCCTGAGTTTTAGAATGCGGGAGGGGGCACTGATGATATTTTTTGAGCATATATCCAGTGTATAATGACACCCACCATCTATTTTTATTGTTTCAGCCATGTGCCCCCCTGCACTGACAACGTGACTTTTATGTCCCAGTTTCTGGAATTCACGATTCGTCTCTACGACACCACGCTCGACTCCCCCTTCGTTTAGTTCCGGCAAAAGTTGGATGACTTTCATTTGCTCTATGAGTTAATGGAAGCTTTTAGCTCTATTTGTGCAGATGGCCAGTAAATTACGGTCAATAAACCAAACAGTTGGCTTCCTAGACGAATGAAATCCGTAAAGGTTACGCTTAAAGAGATTAGAAAAAACAAAATGCGCGATTCGTAACATATTATTTTTTGGAGTGATAACTTTCATTACGAGACTATGACTCAGATATTGAATCATCAAATCCTATCTTCGCCATACTGATTTTACTCATTAAAGGTGAGGCTGCGCCTGAAGTTTCGTAAACCATTGAGCTGTGATCCAGTCGGCCACTCTTTCTGCTTCAGCAAAAGATGCGGAGGGAGGAGGCAATGGTTGCTTGGAATTCCAATCGGAAAATGTGGTGACCATTTTTGTTTGAATGAGCTCATCCAATCCATTACGCAGCTTTCCACTGGTTGTCCATGGAACGTTCAAAACGCCTGTCGAAGCACCTGATGTAATCGATTCGTAGAGCATGGAGACACTGTCGCTGGTTGCCCATACTTGTTTAGAGCAAGCCAACTTCTCAGCAACCCAGCCTGATTGAGTTTCTGACACAGGTGTGACAGTCAGATTGGCAGCATGACATTTATCAGCGAGGTGCTTCAAGAATGACGCTGGAGTACGCCTTGAAGTTGTTAGAATCCATTGCATCGAGGGGGATGATTTTAATATTCTCTCAATCTGCTCGACAACCAGCTCATCCGACCAATCCACATGTCGGCATGGCCCTCCTATCAAAAACAAACCTTGACTAAGCTTCTGTTCTCCAGAAGCCGTAATGCTATTGAGGACACCTCGAACCTGCATTACATTGGAACGCAATTTCACTTGATCATGTTGTGGAACCACACACAGATCAAACCAGCTCAAGGGCAAGCTTGGCCTCATGAGTACGACGGACTTACCGCCGCACTGCCTTTGAGCCCTCAGAACCATGGGATGAGTGCGGTGGCCTGCCCCAATGATCAAATGAGGCTGGGGCAGTTTTTTCACCTCTGCCTTCCAGTCTTTTCGCCATTTACATCGTTGAATCAAACTTGGGGGAATTTCCCATTCATGAATGAGGCAACTCACTCGCTTTTTAATGGCTTCGACCAAACCGAGGGATTGGTTTTGATGCCCAGGCTTGCCATCGGTAAACCGCCAGATGTGAAGTAGTGTTTCCTGTTTCATCTATGACGGCAAGCCTTAGCTTGAATGGGTGCTAGGACCTGCAAAGGTTTTGAAGTTTGTCCCAGGCCTGACCGGATTCCAGTAAATCAGTAGCAAGATCCCATCCACTCACCATTGAATTGGCACGACCTGCGACAAAGAGTGCAGCAGCAGTGTTAAGTAACACTGCATCAAGCTTGGGACCTTTCAGGTTGCCTTGAAGCAGCTTACGAATGATGTCGGCATTTTCAATCGCGTCTCCTCCTGCCAAATCTTGAATGGAGGCCTTTTCAATGGGGAACGATTCAGGCGATGTCGTGGATTCATGAAAACCTCGGTCCTGGTAAAATTCAGCGACATGGTTTAAGCCCACTGTCGAAAACTCATCCAGAAATCCCCCTCCGCCCACTTCCCCGGAAACAACCATTCCCCTTGCAATGCCGATCGACTGAAGCACTTTGCCTAATTTCCCGCAAATTTCAGGTTTGGGAACCCCAATCATCTGAGCGCTAGGCTTTAATGGATTCAATAAAGGGCCTAGAAAATTGAAAATGGTTCGTTGCCCTTCCGCAGCACAAAGTTTGCGTGCGGGTACGATATGCTTGAATGCTGGATGATAATGGGGAGCAAACAGGAAGACAAAACCATGTTCCTTCAGTGAATCGACGGCTTCATCTGGAGGTAAATCAACCGGTATGCCCAACGATTCGAGCACATCCGCACTTCCGGATTTTGAAGTAACCGCGCGATTCCCATGTTTGGCGACATAGACTCCCGCAGCTGATGCCACAAGCGCAACGGTCGTTGAAATATTGAAGGTATTCTGATGATCTCCTCCCGTGCCACAGACATCCAAAATGGGAGATTCTCGCACGGCTGGATCCAATTGGGGTGAAACAGCTTTATCTCGCAGCAAAGAAGCAAATCCAGCAATTTCTTCGACCGTTTCTCCCTTGCGGGCAAGAGACGCCAGAAAGGAAGCCTTCACTTCAACTGACTCCTCATCAGAAACCAATGCGTCAATCGCAAGTTTTATCTCATGTGGATCCAGGTCTTTTCCCTGTTCTAATGACTTTACGAGGTCGCTCAACATAAGGAAACTATAATGATTGAAGGTCAGGATCAAAGAAGGAAATCGTCTATGGTGGTGTTAATGGCTCAAGGACCAGACATTGCAGATCATCGACGTAAACATTATAATGACAAGTCATGACGACTGGATCTAGAAACCACGGAGCGTGGCCATCTCTTTTGAGCTTGGTCGTATCGATATGTGCCCTCTGCTCAATTAAAGGGGCAAGCCCTGATGGGAAAGAGCGTCAATTCATTGAAAACCCCCGACAACTCATTCTGGCCGGAAGACGAAGCGGAGAAGGTTATTTTTCCAAGGATGGCTCCAAATTGGTTTTTCAGGCGGAGCGAGACGATTCCAACCCATTTTTTCAAATCTATTCCCTCGACTTGACAAATGGAGAGATGACACGAGTTTCTCCAGGGATTGGGAAAACAACCTGCTCCTATTTTCATCCGAACGGCAGTCAAATTCTGTTTGCCTCCACGCATCACGATCCCCAAGCCCTTCAAAAGCAACAGGCAGAGCTTGAGATGCGCCAATCGGGCAAGGAACGGCGTTATGCGTGGGATTACGATGCAACAATGGACATCTTCTCCTCGACACTGAACAGGGCCTCCTCCCCCGTCCAACTAACGAACAGCAAAGGTTACGATGCCGAAGGATCGTATTCCCCAAATGGAGACTGGATCGCATTTTGTTCGGTCAGGCATGCTTTTCCCATCGAACAATTATCGCCAGAGCTGCGGAAGCGGTATGAGATTGATCCTTCCTACTTTGGAGAAATCTATTTAATGCGATCAGATGGCACCCGGATAAAACGTTTGACCAAGCACGATGGATATGATGGAGGCCCGTTCTTTTCCCCTGATGGTAAACGTATTGTTTGGAGAAGGTTCGATCAAGAGGGAATCAATGCGGACATCATGACGATGAATCTTGAAGGAAGTGATGTCAGGCAAATCACACAAGACTTTGGAATGGCATGGGCGCCGTTTTATCACCCTTCCAATGAATACATCATCTTCACATCCAATCGAGAGGGTTTTTCAAATTTCGAACTCTTCATTGTGGATCGACTTGGCTATCGCGAACCAATTCAAGTATCATTTACTGATGGTTTTGATGGATTGCCAGTGTTTTCGCCGGATGGCACAAATTTAGTGTGGACTTCAAACAGATATGCATCCCAACCAGGGTCCAAGGACAAGGGGCATCTTTTCATTTCGGATTGGAATCACGAGGCAGCAAGGCTTGCACTCAGGAAATCCCCTATTCGCCAGAAGGCGAGGCAAAAGTCTGCGAAACAAGTCAACGGAGGAAGATTTCCCGATACCCCTCCTATTGAAATTGAGGCGATACCGGGCATCGCCCCCCAAAGAAACACCAGGGCAGAGATAAAGGAACCTGACCTTTCTCCGTTGATTACCGAGGAAGATCTGAAAAAGCATGTTTACTTTTTGGCATCGGATACACTTGAAGGACGCATGACCGGGGAAAAAGGCTCTCGTCTGGCAGCTAAATATATTGCGAAATCACTCAAACAAATCGGAATCCAGCCAATGACTTCACTGAATGGTTATTACCAGCCATTTGATTTCAGCTCGGGGGTTGAGGTCAAGACCGATAACACTTCTCTTTTATGGAAAAACACATCAGAAGAAAACGCGCAAAAGACACGCAGTGATCTCGTATTGGGTGTTGATTTTCGCCCACTGGCATTTTCCTCGAATGGTGATTTCAGTGGTGAACTGGTTTTTGCCGGTTATGGCCTTAAAGTGCCGGGAGAAGGCGCAGAAAGTTACAACTCCTACGCTGGCTTGAATGTGTCAAATAAAGTAGCTCTCGTGCTGAGGTATGTTCCCGAGGGAGTCAGCAGCGCGCGTCGCGCCGTGTTGAACCGTTATGCTTCTCTGCGATACAAAGCCATGATTGCCAGAGAAGCAGGGGCCAAAGGCATTTTGATTGTGAGTGGTCCAAACTCACCCAACCCGGGCAAACTAATCCCGATGCGATCCGACCAGAGCCTTGGTGATTCAGGAATACTGGCCGCAAGCATCAACAGCGATACCGCTGATGCCTGGCTTAGCTCAAGCGGACAAAATTTAAAAAAATTACAAACCGGCCTTGATCAGGAAAACCCCCACGCTGTACGGGCATTGGAAATACCTGAAAGCAAGGTTCAGTTATCCATTCAATTGAACAGGCTCAGGAAGCAAGACAATAATGTGCTTGGGGTTTTACACCCGCCTAGACCTGATTCTGCAGCACCTGAATACATTATGTTGGGGGCTCATTACGATCACCTTGGGTTTGGAGAAGTGGGTGGATTTAACGCCAAAGGAGAGGAAAAAATGATTCACAATGGGGCTGATGATAACGCATCTGGAGTCGCTGCTGTGCTGGAAATGGCAGGCGCGATCCGCCAGCAATTGATCAAAGCACCCAATTCAATAAAAAAAGGTGTGATATTCAGCTTTTGGTCAGGAGAGGAATTAGGCTTGATTGGATCCACCCATTTCGCAGATCAACCTCCAATGCCTTTGGAGCGCATAAAGGCTTATTTGAATTTCGATATGGTGGGCCGCTTAAGGGAAAATCGCCTCACTCTCCAGGGAACAGGCAGCTCCAGTGAATGGAAGTCATTCATTGAAAAATGGAATATCATCAGTGGTTTTCAATTGATATTGCAGGACGATCCTTACCTTCCGACCGACACGACAGCTTTTTATCCTCAGGGAATCCCCGTGTTATCATTTTTCACCGGTAGTCACGAGGAATATCACCGCCCTGCAGATGATCCAGATACTCTGAATTGGAGAGGGTTACTTAGAATAAGTCAATTTGCCGCCAAAGCGGTCAAAAGCCTGATAGACAATGAATCACCAGAATTAACTTACACAGAAGTAGCTCCGATCCAAAATGGAGGGCAAAGGGATACACTGAGGGTGTATTTGGGGACAATTCCGGATTACACATCAGAAACCGAAGGTGTGAAGTTGACCGGAGTCAGAGCTGGAGGGCCAGCTGATAAAGCCGGGCTCAAGGCGGGTGATGTCATTACCTCACTGGCAGGTAAACCTATTAAAAATATTTACGACTACACTTATGCATTGGACGCTGCAACGATCGGTAAAACCACCGAAATAACCATTCTACGGTCCGACGTATCAATTCAAAAAAACATTGTTCCGATAGCTAGACCGTAGCCCTCTTATTAAGCATGAATCCTACAATCAGACCATAATGCTGTTCCTCGACACTATATAATCAATGCAAAAAAAGCATTCGCAATTTATTTAACTTGTTTTATATACTCACACAACATGAGAGAGGATTTATTTCCTTTAACATTTTAACTGTTTCGTTCAGAACCAGGCATGGAATAGCTCAAAAACGTCGATTCTTGTGCGAACCGACCGTGGCGAAGCCATGTCTGATACTTCAAAATTATATCCATGAGAATACTGGTAACTGGCGGAGCGGGTTTTATAGGATCAAATCTGATCGGGCATCTTCTAATACAACCTGAAGTCGAAAAAGTAGTTAATCTTGATGCCCTTACCTATGCGGGGAATTCAGTGACCCTGAAACATTTGGAAACCAGCAACCGTTATCAGTTCAAAAAGGGTCAAATTCAAGACCGTTTAATGGTGTCCAAATTATTGAGAGAGAAGAATATCACGCATGTCATGAACCTAGCAGCAGAATCGCATGTGGATCGATCCATCGAGGGACCTGATGCTTTTGTTCAGACCAACATCGTGGGGACTTTTGAACTTTTGGAAGCATGCAGGAGTTACGAAAAAGAAATCTGTAGCAAAATCAAATTCCTGCATATCTCCACAGACGAAGTATTTGGCAGTTTGGGAAATGAAGGGAAATTTACGGAATCAACGCCATATGCACCCAATTCTCCTTATGCAGCAAGCAAAGCGGCTTCTGACATGCTGGTGAGATCTTACCATAAAACTTACGACCTGGATTGTGTCATCACGAACTGCTCAAACAACTACGGCCCCTATCAGTTCCCGGAGAAGCTGATACCGCTGGTTATAATCAAGGCCACGCGAGGGGAATCCATCCCTGTTTACGGAAAAGGAGATAATGTAAGGGACTGGCTCTATGTCACTGATCATGCTGAGGCACTTTTTAGAGCTGCAGCAAAGGGGCTTTCAGGTGAAACATACAACATCGGAGGAGATCAAGAGCTTCAAAATATTGATCTGGTTAATGGTATTTGCACCGCCCTCGACCATAAATACCCGAAAAATGGAGGAGGAAGCTACGCCGAGCAAATTCAATTTGTGCCGGACAGGCCGGGGCACGATTTCCGGTATGCTATCGACGCTTCCAAGATCAAAAAAGATCTAGGCTGGTCACCGCAATATAATATCAGGAGCGGACTTGAGGCCACCATCGATTGGTATCTGAAAAACACAGACTGGTGCGAATCAGTATTGAGCAGAGGTTACGAATTGCAACGACTTGGTCTTTAAAGACTTTACCAGATCAAATTCATGAGCCCAAAAAAACGAAAAGGAATCATTCTTGCCGGAGGTGCTGGCACTCGTTTACACCCTGCGACGCTTTCTGTGTCCAAGCAGCTTTTGCCGATCTACGATAAGCCCATGATCTATTATCCGCTGAGCACACTGATGCTGGCAGACATACAAGAGATACTGATTATCTCCACTCCCCGGGATTTACCTCATTTCAAGGAACTTCTGGGTAATGGTAGTCAATGGGGATTACGCTTCGCTTATGAGGAACAACCTTCACCTGAGGGAATTGCTCAAGCCTTTATTATCGGGGAATCTTTTCTCGAAGATGCTTCCTGCTCTCTGGTTTTGGGGGATAATATCTTTTACGGTCATCAAATGACAAAACTGCTTACAGGAGCCTCGGCTCATACGAAAGGGGCATCTGTATTTGCCTATCGAGTCACAGACCCAGAACGATATGGAGTCGTTGAATTCGATTCCAACATGAATGCTGAAAAGCTCGTGGAGAAACCCAAATCACCGTGTTCCCCCTATGCAGTTACTGGACTTTATTTTTATGATTCGACGGTTGTTGAGAGAGCAAAAAACCTCCAGCCCTCTGCACGCGGTGAGCTGGAAATAACAGATTTGAACAACTCATACCTGAATGATGATTCCCTGAACGTGATTCCACTAGGGCGCGGCACGGCATGGCTCGATACCGGTACCCATCATTCCCTTCTGGAAGCAGGGCAATTTGTGGCGACTATTGAAAAACGACAGGGCCTGAAAGTTGGAAGTCCCGAAGAAGTTGCCTGGAGAAAAGGATGGATCAGCGATAAGGCATTATCAAAGCTTGGAAGTCGTTACAGCAATAATGACTATGGATCTTATCTCCAGAATTTAGCCCAGCACAAATCCGATTTATAGTCGGACAAAAGCAATTTTCCTGCCCGATGCCTTTTGAATTCAAACGCGCCCCGCTCGATGGTTTGTGGATCATTAAGCCCAAGAGGTATAGTGACAAACGTGGTTACTTTGAGGAATGCTATCAATCAGAAGTTTTTGCTGGTCAGGGGATCAGTGAACCGTTTGTTCAGGACAACCAGTCTTATTCTCAAAAAGGAGCTATACGTGGATTACACTTTCAGAAACCTCCATATGCTCAAGCTAAACTCGTTCGTGCTGTGACAGGCAAAATTCTGGACGTGGTTATTGATATCAGATCAACTTCCAAGACGTTTGGTAATCACTTTTCTATTGAATTAGGCGAAGCGGATGGAGAAATGCTTTATCTACCTGAGGGATTTGCGCATGGTTTTGCCGTACTTTCCAATGAAGCATTAGTGCATTATAAAACAAGCCGGTATTACAATCCAGAAGCTGAAGGCGGTATTATTTGGAATGATCCTGATCTTGAAATTGATTGGAAAACAGAGGATCCCTGCCTATCAAATAAAGACGCGCAGTTACCTTCATTTAAAGCTTTGGTGGAATCCTGCTCTCCATCTTAATACTCAGAAGGTCTCAGGCTTTTCAAAAAATGAAAATCGCAATCTCAGGAGTTAGCGGCCAATTGGGTTCATTCTTCAGCTCGCAACTGAAAGATGCCGGTGAGTTTTTTGATGGATATTCACGAGAAGATTGGAATATCCTTTCAGAGAAGGATTCAGAAAAAATTTTGGCAGCCGGCAAATACGATATCCTGATCAATTGCGCGGCATACACCGATGTAGAGAAAGCCGAAACAGATCAGAGGTCATGTATCGACATCAATGCTTGTGCCTTGAAACACTTATCAGAACAATGCAGAAAACATGGTATACTTTTAGTGCATTTCAGCACAGATTATATTTTTGATGGTATGTCGCAAAAACCCTATCAGGAAACGGACAAACCCAACCCGATCAATTTCTATGGTGCCAGCAAGCTCGAAGGTGAAAAAATCATACAAGCATCAGGCTGCAGGTATTTAATTGGAAGATTAAGTTGGCTTTTTGGAGGAAAAGACTCCGGGTTCACTTCCAAACTGCAGAAATGGCGCGATGAGCACAATGTCTTGAAAATAGCCTCTGACGAAGTTTCGGCTCCAACTTTTGCAGGGCATGTTCCAAATGTCATTTTATCAGCCGTTGAAAAGAATCTTGAGGGAATTTTTCATATCAACAATGGTGGAGGATGCAGTCGCTATGAGTGGGCCCGTTATTTTGCAGAACAAAACAATTGGGCCAATACCATAATCAAACCTGCTCTCATGAGTTCATTTAAAACTCAAGCCAGACGTCCAGGCTTTTCAGTCATGTGCAATAAAAAAATTCAGGCTATTTGCAGAAAACCCATCCCTGAATGGAAGCTGGCCGTCAAAGAATCCATTCAAAAGAATATTCAATGAGCGAAAAACAAACCATCCTTATTACTGGTGGAGCAGGTTTTGTTGGAAGCTGGCTCGTTGATAAATTCATTAGCAAAAATGATGTAAATGTCATCATTGTCGATGACTTATCAACAGGAAGCACGAACAACCTACCTCAAGTTCACAACGACCGATGGACATTTATTAAATGTGACATTAATAATTACAGGGAAATTTCAGCTGTCATGCTGGCGTTCCGGTTTGATTATGTTTTTCATTATGCTGCCGTTGTAGGCGTTCAACGCACTCTTGATAACCCTTCTGCTGTTTTGAAAGACATTGAAGGTCTAAAAAATATTTTGGATTTGAGTAAAAACACGGGCGTTAAACGTATTTTTTATTCTTCCTCATCAGAAGTATATGGTGAGCCCGTTGAAATGCCGCAAAATGAAAAAACGACACCCTTGAATTCTCGGCTGCCTTACGCAGTTGTCAAAAATCTGGGTGAAGTCATGCTCAGGACTTATCAATCGGAATATGGGTTAAACTATACAATCTTCCGCCTCTTCAACACGTATGGCCCAAGGCAAAGCCCGGATTTCGTTATTTCAAAATTCATAAGCAAGGCTTTAGCAGGAGAGGACGTGACCATATACGGTGATGGCAACCAGACTAGAACCTTTTGTTTTATTGAAGATCACATCCTGGCGACTTTTTCAGCATATGAAGGCAATCAATTTATCAATGATGTTGTGAACATCGGGAACGATGTGCAGATAAATGTAGTAGAATTGGCTCAAACAATTATCAAGCAAACCAATTCCAACTCTAAAATCAAATACCTGCCTGCCCTTCCTGATGGGGATATGCAAAGAAGGCAACCCGATGTTACCAATATGATTGGCTTGATGAATCGTACTTTCACGCCCCTGGAAAAAGGACTTGAAAAAACAATACTTTCTTTGCCTCGCCACTAAATAAAGTTGATGCCAGCAGAGTCTTACAGCAAAAAAAACGAAAACAACAACCCCTCACCAAGGGCTGATTGGGAAGTGGCAATCATTATCGTCGCATACGAAGGAGATGCGTGGATTCCTGACTGCATAGAAAGCTTGAAAGCATCCACCCAGATCAATGCGCTCGTCCTGTTGATTGATAATAAGAATAATACAAAGTTAATATCGGGAGAAATCGGATCGTTGACCATCCACAGCTTCAAGACCCCCCACCCCATGGGCTTTGCAGATGCAAACAACTTTGCATTAATGAAGGTTCCATCGTCCGTACCAAACATTTGTTTTCTAAATCAAGATACGCTCAGTCAGAAAAATTGGTTGGAAGAAGGATTAAATTGCCTGCATCAAAACCCCCAACTCGGAGCTGTCAGTCCCATGTTAAAAAATTATCAGGGAACTGACTGGGACAAGGAATTTCAATTTTTACTGAAGAATCAACCAGACTTTGAGAGCGACTGGTTGAATTGCTCCGATCGTCGTTCTGTAGCAAAAATTCACCTGGTTGACGACATCCCGGCTACTGCGATGATTGTCAAAACAGAGGTTATCAAGCGATCCGGCCCTTTTGATAATATCTTCGGCAGTTATTACGAAGATTTCGACCTTTGTATGCGGATTAGAAAATCGGGGTATCATGTTGCTGTTAGCCCTCAATCAATTATTTTTCATTATTCTGGATCCATTTCGCAAACGAAGGAAGCACGGAGGAAGAGGTCTCGCTGGGTAATCAGAAACAGAACTGTTCTCAAAATCAGAAGCAGCCAAGGACCCAGATGGCTTAAAGCATGGAGACATCTAATTATAAACGGATCCCTCCAAACATTAAGAGCGATCCTGAGAACTCCAAGTTCTTCGCCACTGCGTTCGGTAGCATTGGCACATATTGATTTGATCGGAATCTTACCGAGGCTTTGCTCTTGTAAAATTGACAAAAAAAAATGGGATCAATTTCTAGAAGAAATTAATTGGGAGTCTTTTGCCACTCAGCACCATTCCCTGAATGAAAATTTTACACATTAACGAACATTCACTCACAAAAGGGGGGGCAGAGGCCTACTTGTTCGATTTAATCAAGCGTTTAAAAATCAGAGGTCACGAATGTTATTTAGCATATGCAAAAGAGGAGCCTGATTTTGACATTTCCTCGATCCGATTACCGAGCATAGGTCAGGTGTCGGCAATTAATCTTGAGAGGGACTTGGCGTCATTAAAAAGTTTTATCAACAAAGTCCGCCCTGACCTGATTCACATTCACGGCATATGGAATATTGAAGTCATCGAGGCGTGCCTCAGGCTAAAACCTTGCCTGATGACAGGCCACGATTATCGATGGTTATGCCCCGATTCCAAATTTTATTGGAAACGAACGCAGAGTCCTTGCAACAGGGCCCCCGGATGGTTGTGTGCGCCATCTAGTTTAAAACACAAGTGCGTGACTCTTCGACCGCACCTTCTGAGGCGAAACATCCAAAGAATCCAAAGATTCAAAAGGTTGATTCCAGAAATTCGAGCGGTTGTTACGGCAAGTCGATATGTAGCCAACAGATTCAGAGCATCATCCTTTCCTGAAGCAAAAACCCACATTATTCCCTATTATTGCTCATTCAACCCGCTTGACTCTCCCAGAAAACTCCCCAAGGAGAAATCCATCTCAATCATAGGTAGGACAGCTGATTATAAGGGAATTGATTACTTCCTTTCGTCACTAGGAAAATTACCCGCAGATGTGCGCGGCTTCATCATGGGGGATATCAACGAAAAAAAAGAAAGCTCTATTCTAGAAATGGCGAGAAACGCCCATTGCGAGGATAGAGTCACTCTTGAAAACTGGTCAGATCGTAAAGGAGTTGCAAGGTTATTGAAAAAGACCTCGATACTTATTTTCCCTTCCATCTGGCCTGAGCCTTTCGGAATCACTGGGATAGAAGCCATGGCCTTTGGCATTCCTGTCATTGGAAGTGATATTGGAGGAATCCCCGAGTGGGTCGATCATGGAGTTACAGGTTATTTGTGCCGCCCCAAATCATCAGAAGAAATAGCTACCTACGCCACAAAGATTTTCAGCGATCAGGATTTGATGACCACCATGGGTGCTGCCGGCCAAGAAAGCATTCGGGATAAATTCTTACCAGAAATACATCTTAAGAAACTTGAGCAAGTCTATGCCTCCTGTCTCCAAAATTAAGGTCGCCTTTTATTGTTTTTTTCCCGGAGGAGGCATTGGTCAATACACGCATGAACTTCTGACACAATTGATGTGTCTGGAATCATTGACCGTCTCACTTTACTGTCCACCCAATTTTGAATGGTTGAACAAGGCAAAATATGAAACGCACCCTGTTTTATTCCAGATTTCGTCGAGCCAGCCACTCATCCGTAAAATGAAATTCCTCATGGGGCAGTGGTTAAATCCGAATCGATTCCTCCATCATGCGGTTAAATCAAAAGCTCATATCGTTCACTTCAGTAATTTCAACCATTTGACTTATCCCGCCTGGAAAGGCTTTAAGACGAAAAATGCCCCATTAGTGCAGGCTTGCACTGCACATGATGTCAAAAGAGCGGTTCCTATTTTAAACCGAAATTGGGAGACAAGGCAGTTACGTCAATTCTACAAAGATTGTCGAATCATTTTCGTTCATGGTGAAAATCAAAAACAAGAATTGGAATCGTTTACAGGAAAGGGAAATTACAAAACGGTCATTGTACCAATGGGACCGTATGAGTTTCCAGGAAGTCAACATTCACAGAAAACTAAATTTGAAAAAAAAGACAATCAAGCAAGCAAAGGTCTCTTTTTTGGAAATATCAGAGATGAGAAAAATCTTGATGGATTGCTGAAAGCCCTTTCGCTTGACCCTGAAAACGTTCAATTGACAGTCGCTGGAAAATCTGGAATTTCGGGTCATAAATCCATCCAATATTATCAAAACCTTGCAGACTCACTAGGCCTCAAAGGCAAAATCCTGTGGCGAGATGGCCATGTGCCAGAAGATCAAGTTTCGGAACTCTTTCAATCATCAGACTGGGTTGCCCTTCCTTACAAAGACAAATTCACATCTCAGAGTGGCGTCTTCAACATAGCCACCCATTATTCAAAGCCAATGCTGATCACCCCTGCCCCAACGTTTAAGGAAATATTTGCAAAATATTCCTTGGGTGAATTAGCAATCAATGAAGGTCCCGGCGAAATGCAGAAAGCATTAAAACGACTGATTCAAGGAATAAAAACATCCAAATACGATGGATTTCAAAGCTATCAGGACTATCATACCTGGGAAAAGAACGCAGAATTCACCCAATCTGCTTACCAAGAGTCTATGGATCCAAGAGTTGAATCAGTATGAAAATCGCGGTGGTAACACCAATACCAACCCCATATCGCGATGCATTTTGGAATGTGGTAACAGCGTTACCCGATGTCGAATTACATGTTCTTTACTGCGCATCAGGGAAAGCTGATCGACCTTGGAAAAATTCATGGCAAATGAATTACCACCACGCATTTTTGAAAGGCTGGAATTTATTGGGCTGGAAATCGCGTGAAGCATCTCTTTATTGCAATCCTGAAGTCATCATCAGGTTGAATCATATCCAGCCAGAAAAGGTACTCATCGGAGGATATAATCATCTCACAATGTTACTGGCCATGGCATGGTCTGTTATGAATGGTCGTGATTTCTACCTGATGTGTGAAACGAGCCGTTTACCGAAAACCAAGGGCATTCGAAGTCGTTTGAAAAGGCTGTTCATTGAAGCGATCGGAAGAAAATCTGCGGGTGGATTCCCCTCCGGGAGATCTGCTTCAAGATATCTGCAATTTCATGGATGGAAAAAAGATTCGCTGAGTTATCTTCCTAACGTCCCAGACATTGATGGCATCGCAAAAAAACTAAAATTACTAGGGGCAGAAAGGGAGCAAATACGGTCAAAATGGAAGATCAAAGACCAGAAAATAATCATCTATGTGGGTAGACTGATTAAAAAGAAGAATGTTGATCATTTAATAAAAGCAATTGCGAAAATTGCCCCAGAATCTCGGTTACTTTTCGCCGTCATCGGAGATGGTGACCAAGCTCAAGATCTCAAATCTCTTAGTCAAAAACTGGGAACGGAAAAAGTAACGCGATTTTTGGGTTTTCTGGAGCCCGAGGCGATATTGGAATGGTTTGCCCTCGCTAGCGTCTTTGTACTTCCTTCCAATGAAACGTGGGGTGTTGCGCCTATTGAGGCAGCTTCTGCCGGTCTGCACCTGATTTTGTCAGAAAATGTAGGTTCGGCTTTTGAAATATCCGACCGTTATTCGAAAACCCATATTGTCCAAGAGGGAAACATCCAGCAATGGGAAGCGACAATCCTGAATGCCATTGATTCTAATCATGACTTAGGCGAGAGGCAGCATGCCTCATCTTTATCCCAAAATTTGCTGCAAGATTGGAGCTATTCTGCATTAGCATCAAGGATGCTCACTTTTTTGAAATCCAAACGAAAGATATCTTTGGTTTAAATGACCAATGCTTCCAAAATATGGGCCATGGGCGCCGCATTCATTGTCGTGGCTCCACTCTCAACAAGCGGCGGTGCCGTTGTGGTTTTGAAATCGTTGAGATTACTGATAACAGTGCTGGCCTTCTATTTTTCAGTCTCTAAGAACAAACTTCCAGAACGCCTAGAGGGAGCAAGGAGCTTGTTTCATTTCGTTCTTTTATTCACGTTTGCCGCTTTGTGGAGCGATTACCCCGTCATGGGAATGGTCAACAAAGGAATGTTATTTTTTACGGTTATGACTGGTCTGGCAATGAGTTATTCTGCTGTATCGGCAAAAGATTTATTAAAGAAATTAAATATGATAGGTTACGTCGGCGGAGCGTCGTCGTTAACCCTTGCCTATGTGTTTATTAATAATAAAGAAGAAAATCTTGCGGGTGATCGCCTGGCAGTAGCGGGAATGAACGCAAACACCATAGGTGCCGCTGGGGCTTTGCTATTGTTATTAGCCGTTTATTTAATATTCAAACCTGGAAAAAACATTCATAAGGTCGTCCATCTTTCAAGTGCTGTCTTCTTATTGGCCATCGTTTTGGGAACCGGAAGCAGGGGGGCACTGCTGATGAGCACAGTAGGTTTATTTTTTGTTCTGAAGCCTATTTTAAGCAAAAATGCCATGTCGATATTTGTAGTGTGCCTGATACCATTTGTCGTTTTACAAATATATGGAGCCATATCTGCAGATGAAGACACTGTGACTCCGGGAATTGATAGGCTTGCCAATATGAGTATGGAAACCGAAAATACAAGATCAGGCATGTGGAATTGGACCATAAAAAAGTTTAATGAATCTCCCGTGATTGGAAAGGGATGGCTGAGTTGGGGGGGAACCAGCTCAGCGAACACCCACAACATCTATCTGCATGTATTGGCGGAATCTGGCGTCATCGGGGGCGTTTTATTTTCAGTCATGCTATTCCGATTATTTTCAGTCTATAGAATGAATACCTCGTCCTTGAAAGCAGGGATGGATCCTTGTGAATTTACACCTCTGGGTGCAGGAATTTTAGCATCCGTGCTTGTACATGGAATGGTTGAGAGCTCAACCTTACTGGGATCGAGCACCAATGCACTTTTTTTGGGGATCTCAGTCGGATTAATGGATCGGGCCAACGTCCTTGATAATGATGATCGATCACCATTGAAAGTTGAAAAAGATCGATACCACCCGTGGGCCTTTCAACGTGATCAGAACTCACCTGAGAACCCACTCACTTCAAATTGAAAATACTTCATGTCATCCATAGTTTGGACCCACGCTCTGGAGGTCCCAGCCACGCGCTATATGAACTGTCGCGTGCCCAGGTAGATCAGGGTCACTCCGTGAGCATCATCGCTTCTGACAGGCAATCAGGAGAACAATGGTCTACCAATTCAGATTATCTTGGGTGTATCAAGAACTCTCTTCCCGGCGGCTTGGCAAATGTATCAATCATACCAAGTTATGGTCGCTATAGACCTTGGGTGCGATATGCGTATTCACCACAATGCACCTCTTTTGTTTACAAAGCATTGGGATGTCATCTGCGCTCGTCGCCAACAATTGATTTTGTACACGTGCACGGGCTGTTCAGTCAGATTACTCAAAAAGCCACAGAGATTTGCGACCGATTGAAAATACCCTATGCAGTAAGACCCACGGGCGCACTGGACGCATTGCCTCTTAAACGAGGCTTTACATTGTTTAAAAGGATTTTCCTCCGTTATTTCCTTAAAAATTCTTTGGAGAAAGCATCCTTTGTGCATGCTACCTCGGAATCAGAAGTTAGATCGTTGAAAAAACTAAACTTTGATTTGAAGATAAAATCGGTTCCTCTTGGAGTCACACTTCCAAGCTGGGATCCCAAACATTACCAGTCAGTTTTTCACCGCAGATTCGCGGGACTAAAAGGCAAGCGTATTGTTTTGTGTCTTTCGAGAATACACCCAATAAAACGATTGGGATTGGCCTTGGAGGCATTTAAAATTTTAAGATCAAATTTGGAAGATTGCCAACTTGTTATTGCCGGCACTCAAACGAAACATCAACAATCCTTGGAAAAGTTGGCGAATGCATTAGGAGTCTCAGACCATGTACACTTTACGGGGTTCTTGGACAATGATCTTAAAACTGGAGCCTTCTTCAGCTCAAGCGTATTTTTGCAGACTTCAGAACATGAAAACTTCGGCCTTGGAGTAATGGAATCAATGACCCATGGCTTGCGTGTTATTTGCACCAAGGGAGTTGCAGCCGGAACGCATGTAGCATCCAGTCAAGGGGGATTGTTCGTATCTGACACTCCGGAAGCTGTCGCTCAAGGCCTCTGTGATGTGATGAATAATCATCCACCCTCCTGTGATTTAAATTTAGCTCTTCGAATAAGCAAGGCGTTTTCGTGGGAAGCAATCGCGAAGCAATTGGACGTTTACTATCGTCACTCAACTTAAAGATACAGCATGGGTATTTGTTGCATCAATAATTAAAACCAACCAAATGACAGTAACGGTAATCATTGCCACAAAAAACGAAGAACAAAACCTTCGCAACTGTTTGGAGAGCGTAAGATGGGCTGATCAGGTCATTGTAGTTGATTCAGGAAGCACTGATCGAACCAGAAAGATTGCTGAAGAATATGGGGCTCATTTTCATGTATTCGAATACGGGGGAGGTTGGCCAAAAAAGAGGAACTGGGCAATAAATTCAGGTTTGGCAAAGCATCCTTGGATCCTAATTTTAGACGCCGATGAAAGAGTTTCTGCCGCGCTTCGTAATGAAATCCAAGCAGCGGTCAAAACTGCACACTTTGATGGTTATTACATCAAGTGGAAATTTATTTTTCTAGGTAGGTGGATGAAACATTCCTGGAGTCACGGTTGGATGATGCGACTTTTCAGAAATGGCCGGGGGGAATACGAAAATTTAAACATGACTGACGAAGGCGGATGGGACGCCGAAGTGCATGAAAATGTTGTTGTCGCAGGTCGATGTGGAAAGTTATCCCATTGCCTTGATCATGAATCCTCCCATGATTTACACCGCTGGATACAAAAACAAAATGATTTCTCAGCATGGAATGCCAAGCGACGCATCAAACAACTGGACTCACCTCTTCCAGCGCTCCATCATTTTTTCTCCAACGATCCAGTAAAACGTCGTAAGTGGATGAAAGCCTTTTTTCTTCGATTACCGGGAAAGCCATTACTGATATTCTTTTACCTGTATTTTTTCAAAATGGGCTTTCTCGACGGGCTTGCTGGCTTTTATTTTTGCAGCCTGAGGGCGTGCCATGAATTAAATATCAATGCAAAGGTTTTTGAGAATCAATTGGAATCAATGAATCAACAGAATGAAGATTCCTCGAATTAGTAATCTAAATAGATTATTTCAAACCGTTCGACCTTTGCGATGGAAGCAGATCTTCTACCGTTTGAATTACAGACTACGCTTTTGGGCCAAACCAAAGCAGATAAAAGAAACCAATATTGGACCTGATTTGCTGAGTGATTACGCAGCGCTCCGTGAATTGAAGGTTCCACTGAAGACACTATTCAAACGCGAAACCATTCTCAAAGGGCAGTTCGAGTTCATACATCTTAAGGAGCATGTTGGTTTCCCCCCCAATTGGGATTTCCCATCTCCATGCAAGCTATGGCGCTACCAGCTAAACTACTTCGAGTGGCTTTATTGTCTTGATTACATTGAAGCTCGAAAGTGTGTACTGAGCTGGATTGAAAACTATCATTATGACCGAAACCGGGATGGGTGGGAAGCATACCCCACCTCACTGAGGATTATGTCATGGAGTGCTTATTTCGTAGCCACTCACCGGAGTGAACTTTCAAATGACCCGTCCTTCTCAAGCATATTGAGTCAGAGCATAGAGACTCAAACGACATGGCTGGAAAGAAATCTCGAATATCATTTGATGGCAAACCATCTTTTGGAGAATGCAGCGGCACTTTTAATGACAGGGTCTTTATTCAATGGCAACTCAGCACGCAGGTGGAAGGAAACAGGATCCAAAATTCTCAAACAAGAGATACAAGAACAAATCCTTCCTGACGGCATGCATTTCGAGCGATCACCAATGTATCATTTGAGAATGCTCAATGTATTGAGGGAAGCAAAAATGTCACTGAAATCGAACGAAGGACATTATTTGAAGCCGGTTCTCAGCTCAATGGAGAAGGCTTTGGATCTAGTCAGGCACCCGGACGAAGACATCGCACTGCTGAATGACTCAAACCTGGGGGTTTATCCCCTCCCCCTCAGCTGTGACAAATCATTCAGCCCAGTGCCAGGGCCATGGCAACTGCCCAATGCAGGTTATTATGGTTACCGTGGGTCAAATGGAGAATATATCATCTTTGATGCCGGACCTATCGGGCCCGACTACAATCCAGGGCACTCGCATGGTGACATGTTTTCATATGAGGTCACTTGGAATCACCATAGGATGGTCGTTGATACAGGAAACTTTGATTACGAAACTGGTTTGATGCGTTTTCATTGCCGGTCAACAAAGGCTCACAATACGGTTCAGGTCAACGAAGAGGATCAATGTGATTTTTGGGGCACTTTCAGGGTTGGAAAAAGGATTCAACCAGAAGACGTCAAATACGCAGAGAAAGAAAATGGATTTCATCTTGAAGCAACTCACAGCGGGTATCGCAGATTTCCTGAGAGAGCCGTGCATCGCAGGCTAGTAAATTTTCATACTGGAAACCCTCTTCGCATACAGGATTGGATTCAAGCTGAAAAACCGGTCAATGCGGTTTCCAGAATTCACTTCCATCCCGATTGCAAATGTCTGGATATGACGGCTCGGCAACTTGTCATCCGCAACGCCAATGTTGATTGCACCATCGAATGGGATCGAGAATCAAGTGCCAGGCTTGAAGACTCTTTTTATTGTCCTGAATTCAATACGAAGTTACCAAACAAGGTGCTGGCGTTGACTCAGATCGGAACTGATTTGAGGATTCATTACTCGCTTAGATTTACGAAGGGATGAAGATTCTTTTCTTGTCGCATTACTTTCCCCCGGAGGGAAATGCTCCAGCTACCAGAACCTTTGAACATACTCGCCGATGGGCAAATGCGGGTCACGATATCAAAGTGATTACCTGTGCCCCTAACGTCCCACATGGGCAAGTTTATCCAAATTTCAAAAACTCAATATACAGTCGATCGGTTTTAGAAGGAGTACACGTGTTGCGAGTCTGGACATACCTCGCAGCCAACAAAGGAAAAGGTCGTCGGTCACTCAACTATGTATCTTATTTATTCTCATCGGTGCTAGCGGGTTTATTTTCTTCGAAGCCAGATCTCATGATTGCAACCTCGCCTCAATTTTTTTGCGGATGCGCAGGAGCTGTATTAGCGAAGCTTAAAAATATACCTTTCATACTTGAGATCAGAGACATTTGGCCTGATTCCATCATTGCAGTGAATGCCATCAGCAATCAGAGAGTTTTGAAGTGGATGTTCATTCTGGAAAAATGGCTGTATCGGAGTGCAACCCATATTGTGACGGTAGGAAAAGGCTATAAAAAGGTTTTGGTCGAAAAAGGAGTCCCTACTGAAAAGATCTCGATCATTACGAACGGAGCAGACTTGAAACGGTTTTTGCCTGCAAAGGTTGCTAAAAAGAGGGACTCCAAATTTATTTGCTCTTTTATCGGGACTTTAGGGATGGCTGCTGGCTTGGAAGTTGTCATCAGAGCAGCCCAATATCTGGATTCCATAGATGAATCAGATATAGTATTTCACCTTGTCGGGGACGGGGCTGACTACGAGAACCTTTTAAAAAAAGTAAGTGATCTCAATATTAGAAGAATTCAATTCACAGGCTTGGTCAAAAAAGAGAATATCTCGGATTATCTCGAGGAAACAGATGTTTGCCTGATCCACCTTCTAAAATCGGACTTATTCAAAACAGTCATCCCCTCCAAATTGTTTGAAGCAATGGCATCAGAGGTTCCTGTTCTCATAGGTGTCCAAGGGGAGGCAGCTGCCATTGTGGAGTCCGCTCAGTGTGGGCTCTCATTTACTCCCGAAAACCATTTGGAACTTTGCGATCTTCTGATTCGACTCAAAAATGATCCAATACTAAGGACATCCATGGGGAAACAGGGAAGAGTTTATCTTGAGTCCCATTTTTGCCGTGAACAGCTAGCAGATCAATACCTTGAAGTGCTGCATAAGGTATGCCCGACATGAAGAAAATCATTCCTTTCGTTCAGATAACCTAAGCTCAAGACTATCTGCAAGATTCCTCCAGTGAAGATACAAGCCATAACATATGAAAACCTGCCAGCAGAAAGGATTTTAGGATGAGATTCAGCTCAACCATGCTCTTTATCGAAGCGCTTACGATTTGTCTTTTCCTGACACCCTTGATGAGGTGGGTTGGCACCCGATTGGGTATAGTCGATCAACCGGATGCCTATCGTAAATTCCATGCGGGTGTTATTCCCCGATGCGGTGGTGTGGCGATTTACATCAGTTTTTTGGTACCTGTTTTCATCTTTTTATTTTTCATTAAGAAAGAAAGTCTGCTTGCAACTAGTCATCACTATCAAGTGTGGGTGATCGTGATTGGGGGTGGTATTGCCATGCTAATGGGACTAGCGGATGACATTTGGAATATTCGGGTTCGTTGGAAAATCCTGTTTCAGGTCATCGCAGCAACAGTCGCCTATTCCGGTAATTTACGCATTGATAACCTCTCTAATCCATTTGGATCAGCGATTGAATTGGGTTTTTTTTCCTATCCTGCCACACTTTTGTGGTTTTTTGTATGTATGAATGCCATCAATATTTTCGATGGGCTTGATGGGCTCGCCGCCGGGGTTTCGCTCTTCGTCACGTTTACTTTGCTTGGTGTCAGTTTGACTTTTGGAAATGATACGGGCGTCTTTATCAGTGCCTGTTTATCAGGCGCAATTCTGGGTTTTCTGGTATACAATTTCAGCCCTGCCTCCATATTCATGGGCGATTCAGGAAGCATGTTCATTGGATTCGGAATTGCAGCCCTCGGTTTGGTTTCCAGTTACAAGGCGGAAACTGCAACTGCCCTTTTGATTCCTATCATCGCACTTTTCCTTCCGTTTTTTGATCTGATTTCTGCAGCACTCAGGCGGTGGTCTAAATTTTTGCCTTTGACCATGCCGGATGGAAAACATCTCCATCATGTCATGATTTCCAAAGGTTTAAGTACCAGAAGGACTGTTGTTTATCTCTATATTGTTTGTATTGTTTTGTGCGGTGCCGCTCTTATTATCGTGTTCTCCAGAGGCAGCGCAACTGCAACTATCGTGTTTATCATCGCAGGTGTTTTCATTGTAGGAAATCATTTCTTGAAGGTGGTGGATATTAATGAAATACGGAGAAGGATTACTCATGACAGACTAAGGCACCAATGGAACAAGGAACACCTTGCGCCGCTCATAAAAGCCACTGATCAAGTGAAGGCCTGCGAAAATTTAGAGGATGCATGGCGATACTGTGTCGTTGCTTTTAAAAACCTTGAACTGAGCAGTGCATCAATAAATGTATTTGAAAATGCGGAATGGAATAGCCTCCGAGAATGGGAATACAATGAGTCATACATCTCTGAGAACCAAAAAAGCTCCGATTCATCAACTCCATGGACGTGGACTTTAGAATGCCCCATCGAACTTACGAATGAAACAAGGTTGATAGTAATGAAGTTGAAGGGTAAAAATGACAGTTCAGAGATAAGATCAATAATGCCGCTTTTGAATGATCTTGCAGCTGGAATGAGCGAAAAAAATGGTTTCTACAAACATGCGTGACTCCTGCCTTTAGTATTGAATTCGATGCAATATTTTAGATTTGTGATGCAAATACGTTTTTCCAAATCATTGCTTGCGACAAGTTGTTTACTGATCATTCAATTTCATGCTGCAGTCAACGTAATACTTGCCCAGAATGACACAAGAAATTTGCCTGCAGGGGCAGGTGGAGCAATGGGAATGGGAGTCCCCATTTCTAGAGAAAGGAGCTTAATCAACCTGATTATGACATCTACTGATCCACGTGATAATGCAGGCATTACAGGCTCTATTCTTCATCAAAATAAAATAGTTTCTGATTTACCAATGAGTCAGGGGGGAGCTATTAACTCGAGTTTTCTGCGCCATTACGGGCTTAAAGAACAGTTGTCTGGAGGTCAGTTCAATAGTATGTCAAAATACATGTCTCCTTACTCAAATAGTATCCTAAATTTAGAGATGGATACAGAGGACATGGCCAGGAGAAGTGCAACCTGGTTCCAGTTTGAAGGTATTGATGCTTTGAAACCTATTGGTCTAACCGGTCTTTCTTATGACACGAACAGTAGCAACCAAAAGACAACGGAAGCAAGTGATTCAATCATTCAAATATCACGTTTGAATTTTATCTTTAATTATGGAGCAAGGCCGGGATCGTCAACTATTGCTAATCTTTTATATAGACCTACCTATTTAATGAATATAACAGGTTCCGGGGTAAATGAGTTTGAGCAACAAATCATGTTTCAACTTGGACGCGAATTCCATCGTAATGCAATAGCCCTGAACAATCAGACCACAATTACAGCGGCTCCATTACGCGAACTTCCGGGAAGGACGAAGACCATTTTAAACACAACAAGCCTAAGAGGGATTTATGACATTAGCCCATTATCACTATTGTTCTACGAATTAACTCACTCCATCCAAAAGCGTTCAGAAACTCGAAATGATGTATTGCAGTCCATTGTAAGTGATGAACTTATGCTAAAGTACGAATATTTTATGAGCCCTAAGATTTGGGTTTCAAGCAGATCAACTGCTAATGTCATACGAATAGGAAGCCAAAATACAACGGGAGAAAGTTTATTGCTGGGATTGAACTACAGCATGAGTGAAAGATTCCTTTTATCACTAAACGGTGGATATCAGTTTAGACACCTGCCGGGAGAGGATACTAGAATAAGTGAAGCATATAATTTTCAGATTACGTATAATGCTGGACCTAAAACCATTATAAATGCAAAAGCAAGAAAAGACATTCGTCCTAGTTTTGCTGGTAACGGAATATTTCTGAGTGAAGATTCTTTATCATTTGAGATTACGCAGTCTATTGCATTACGTTGGAGAGCATCTTGCTTAGTTGATTATTATCTTAGGGAGGAGGATAGTTCCGTGACTTTTTTGGGTTTGAAACAAAATGATCTCGGGGGCCAGCTCAAACTCGAGTACTTTATAGATATTAATAATACGATAAATTTTTCTTTTACGCACTTCAAGCTTACCGACCTGCGTAGCGAGAGGATATCGAAACGATCTAACGTTGCGGTTACATGGAGCCATGCGTTTTAATGCATTTGCATTGCGTTTCTTTTATCACCTACATTTCTTTTTTTTCTTCACCCCTCACATTGTTTTATTACTCATTGTTTGTGTTGCGCTTACATTTTTTTACTAATCTTTTAAATAATTTGTTAAGTAATGGCAACGTAAGTGCTTTATGACGGACTAGGATTTGACGGCGCATTTTTGTGCACGATGATATCCCTGATTATTTAAACATAAAAAGTATATAAATGAAGCTACACCTTGTGATTTCGCTCTTCGTAATGCAACTGGTCTACAACGCCATTTGTGCGAAGGCTGAACCTTCAGTATATAAGGGAAAACCAGAAGATTCCATACAGTTCAAAGTCGATAATGACGGTAATGTTGCACCTACAGGGACAATTTTAAAACAGCCAGCACGAAAAACATACCGGCTCAGGGCAGGCGATAAGCTTCGGTTTGAGTTATTGAATGACAAATACAAATTCGAATCTGATGTCGTTGTGGATAATCAGGGAGCTGTCAACCTTGAGTATGTCAACTGGGTCGAAGTAGAAGGGAAAACCCTTGAAGAAGCTTCACAGGCAATTCAGGAACTTTATGCCAAAGACTATTTCGTCAATCCGAACCTAAAATTGAGATTAACGGAAAAAGCCCCCATTAGGTATAAAATTTTCGGGCAAGTTGCAAATCCAGGTTATTACGAAGTACCACCCGGACTAGGCGTCGATTTGTTGGACGCAATCGCCATAGCAGGAGGTTACACCAGACTTGCAGGAAAAATTATTCTTAAATCATACGAACTAGAAAACCCTTCAGGAATAAGAAATTTTAAAATCAAAAACCTGACCAAAGGGGGAAAAAATGAAATCCCCAAACTTATCGGTGGAGAGACAATCGTCATAGGTGAGTCGTTCTTCTAGTCTAGGAAATTCCTACTCATTCTCCAGACCACAAATATTCCGGTGAGGCAATTGTCCAGAACAATTCTGGCTGGAAAGTGAGAAACAAACATCAACTTTTCACTGCAAACCCTTTCACAATCAACCGCATTTCAATTACTAAAATTTTAGCTGAACGCTTTCAACTCAAACACATCCGTTACATGTTCGAGTAATAGGAAAATGGAGACAGGAAATACAAATTCGCCTCAAGATATTCTGAGATCAGCAAAGAGCCACTATGCAATCGTTCTAATAATAATTGTTGCCTGCACGTTCACAGCTTACATGCAGACCAGAAAGATGACTGCACACTACCGAAGCACAGCATTGCTGGTTGTCGACACCCAGCAATTTGTGGAATCGGACGCAGATGCGTCAAATGATGTACGCGATCTGGATATATTGACCACACTTGTGGGCCGTATAAGCACAACGCCTGTGCTAAGTCACGTCATAGAAATATCACCTGAGTTGCAAGAACACTACAAAGTTGATCTCAATGATCCAAGGTCTATCACTTCTGCATCGAAAAAATTAGGTGCAAATATTACAGCCAAGCTCAGGGGCGACTCTCTGTTCATTGACCTGACTGCAAATTCGGAAAATCGTGATTTAGCATACTGGTCTGCCAAATACGTATCGACTGGTTACACCAATTTTTTAAAAGTCAATTCGAGGTCAAAAGCGATGGGAGGCTTAATACAGCTGGAACGAGGCAGAGAACTTTCACAGAAAGATCTGGAGGATGCTCAAAAAGCTCTGATAAGGTTCCAAACAAAAAACAGGATAACCAACTTGAAGGAGCGCAAGGAGCAGCTCGAAACTAAGAATAACAGTGACCGTCTGGTACTGGACAATCTCAAACTGGAGCTGAGCAGAATCCAAAATGATCTGGAAGATTTAGAGTCTGTGGGTTACGTTGACGCAGCGTCCGAGAAGGCTAGGCCCGATAACCTTACGAACGAGCAACTGGAGATTGTTTCTCTAATTCCATCAGTAGCAAAAAACGAAGATTTCAAAAGTATCAACGGCCTCTACAAGGCCGCAAAAACAACAGTTCGAAATCTTGAGGTGGATTTAAAAAGTAAACACCCTCTCATGATTGATGCCCTCAGAAATGTGAACAACACGCGCAGGGTTTTATTAGAAACAATTTCCGATGTACCAAAAGGTCTGTACGCTCAAATTAAGTACCAGCAAGAATTTATCGAAGAATTGACTCAATCTATAGAAAATCAAACATCTAAGCTGTTTGAATGGGAGCAATTATACATGCAGCAGGCCGCTCTGGAGCAAGATTTAGAAATAGGGACCAAATTAATCGATAATATTAAAGACCAAATTCAATCCATTGAGTTCACAGCTGAATCCGAAGGGACTACCATTGAATTAGCCGAAAAAGCTACAGAACCATCAACTATTGAACCCAATAAAACTCAGCGAATTATTTTAGGGGTTTTGCTTGGACTGGGCTTAGCATACGGATACTTGTATTTGATGAATATGATGGATCAGTCCATCAAATCAGTAGAGCAAGCAGAAAAAATCCTTCAATTACCAGTCCTCGCTGCAGTTCCGGTATCAGAAATAAATGGCAAGCCAACAGACTCCAGGTTGGTTATGATTGAATCTCCAAATTCAACTTGCTCAGAGGCATTTAGATCTTTACGTGTTAACATTGAGAGCATGACGCGTAAGAAGTCGCATAAAGTTGTCCTGTTCACCAGCAGTATACCCTCGGAAGGAAAAACGTTCACTTCTATTAATTACGCTTCATCTCTGGCCCAACAAGGTCACCGTACGTTGCTTGTCGATATGGATTTAAGAAAACCTGCGGTGGGTCCGGAATTCAAGCTCGGTGAGGAATATGTTGGAGTCAGTGATCTTTTGCAGTCCGAGGACAAACTCGGGCAGTTTCCAGATTTAGCCATCTATGAAGCAACCGAAAAATTATTTGTCTTGCATGGCGGATCGCACATCAGTAACCCGTCGGAGCATATTTCGGGAAGTGCCATTGAAGAACTAATCCTGAAAGCACGTCAGAATTTCGACCGCATAGTAATTGATTCTGCTCCACTTGGTCCCATCGGGGACACTCTATCAGTAGCAAGACTAGCGGACATGCTATGCCTTGTTGTTCGATCTGGTAAAACGACAAGTAAGGTGGTTCTGCGTATCATCGACTATCTTCACAGGCATGGCCACACGCCTTCCGGGATTGTATTGAATTTCTTGAGAAACAATAACAACAAGGGATCTTACTACTATTACTACAGTAGCGATAAGGACAAAACATATAGCAAATCAGGTTATCAGAAGAAACAAGTTACTAATTCACCTATGGAAGTAGGTGCTTCGGCCGAAGATGAGCCGGTCAAATCCTGACCTCTGGTGTAATCATGATTTACGCCTGAAGAGATAAAGCTATTTTATTGACTATTACAGGATCAAAATTAACGTATTTATATGAAGGAAAAGCCTTTGCCGTCAAAAAGTCCTGCTTACGAAAGTCCCAAGCTTTCTTACGTGGGTGCATTGTCTGACTTAACTTCTGGAGGAAGTGGTTCTAAGAGTGAGAGCAGCAAGCAACAAAATAACAGAAATAGGTCAAGACCGTGAAAGTGCATACAGGGATGTTGTTGCCGAATCCAACTTGCTAAACGATTTTGAGAGGTCTTGCTTTGTGTCATTTTGCTTAACCAAAACCTGAAGCTCAAACACCCCTAAAAAGTTGTTCAATCCAATTGTTTCAACGTATATCCGCCAGCAGCATGGAGAAAACGGATCTTTACACCTGACAATATCAAAGTCAGGTGCGGAATACATCTTGAATTTCGAAGAAGGACTAAGTTTCCGGGTGACCCCTTCGAAACAAGGTAAGGATGCTGTTCGATACTTGGGAGCAGAGATCCATGATCCAAAATATCGAAGCCTCTGCGAGCATTTAATTAAAAACCAAATTACCCCTTTACTCCGTGCATGGAGCGGATCATTGGTGTTTCACGCAAGTGCCGTGGCCGTCAGTGATTTGTGCTGGGGATTTATTGGTAGATCAGGAGCAGGTAAGTCAACCTTGGCCAAGAGTCTTTCTGAGTATGAGTTTATCTCCCATTGGAGTGATGACTGGTTGGAGGCAAAATTTGAAAAAAGTCAGGCACAAATTCGAAATAATCCATTTGCAACACGTCTTGAGCCTACCCATGCCCATGAGTTGGTGAAAAAGCAGTTAATTGCTCCCATTAATGCTTCTTCCGAGCAACTTGGCAGCAAGCTTTTACTTGAACGNGATGAGAACTCAATAAGCAACTTATGGCTTAAGTTAGGACTGCTTTGTGAGTTAATCCCCTGCTCTCCAGATAAGAAACTCAGTCTAGTAAGGCTAAGTTCATCTGAAGCGTTCAGGGGCATCAGCAAGCATCTTTATCGATTGGACACCTCCAGCACTGAACACATCAAACAAGAGTTCACTCAGTTGAGCGAACTGGTCCAGTTGATACCAGTATACCGCTTACATTATCCGCATTCATTGGCAGGTTTGAATACTGTGCACCAGGCTTTGATAAATAAGTTTGTTGATTAAAATTACGCGTCAGTTGCATATCGCCTTGCTGAAATCTTTCCCTTTGATTTAAGGCTATAGATTCTTGCAGCGGCAAATGCCCTCTAACCAATGCTGGATTTATCCAATTTAAATTTGAGTTCAAAGTTACCTGAGCGGTGGAGAAACCTTAAGTTGGCATGTCGAATTTTCTGGGCCAGCAACCCGAAATCAGCACGGATTGTTCTCATGCTGACTATGCTAGAGGGCCTACTACCGCTANCACTGGTTCATGCGACTCAGTATGCAGTAAACGGCTACAATGATACGCCTGAATTTTCTGCATGGCTAGGAGGTCCAGCCCTCGTATATATCGGTATATTTAGTTTTTCTCAGATAGGAATTTCCCTAGTCAGCTATTTCCGTTTAAACCACGATAATAGTGTCAGTGATCACATGAATTCAGCTATTCAGGAAAAAGCAACAACGGCAGATATGATCGCATTCGAATCCTCAGAATTTTATGATCGGCTTTATCGAGCAGGATTTGAATCCGAAGATCACGTATTGGATATTGTAGAAAAACTTATAATTCTCGTCTCAAGAACGACAACACTTGTTGGTTTGTTCTGGATAGTAGCTCGGTTTGAATGGTGGCTTCCATTACTTTTTTGTGCAGCTTCAATCCCGCTTATTGCAACACTCTTGCTGCATGCAAAAGCTCGGTATCAGTGGTCGAAAGCGTGGACACAAACCGAGCGTGAAAGTGGTTATTACAATGGACTATTATTGGGGAATGAAAATGCTGGTGAAGTAAGAATATTTGGATTGCAGGATCATTTCAGAAAGCACTACAAGAAACTTCGCAGTAAAATATTGCAAGCCCGGCTGACATTGCACAAGAAACAATCCATGCATGCAACTTTGGCGCATCTTGTCTCCATCTCGCTACTGTCCATTGGTTTGTTGTTTATGGCAGATAAAGTTCAATCTGGTGAAATTTCCATGGGATCAGCCGCTTTGTTCGCACATTCATCCATGTTATGCTTCACCTCCGTTAAATCGGTAGTCGGTGAATCGGCCAGCCTATATCGCTCCAGTTTATACCTGACGGATTTGAGTTTTATCCTCGAAATGAAGCCAAAGATTAAAACACCGCCAAATCCATCTTCTTTACCTGATCCTGTAGATATGGAAATTACATTTAAAAATGTTATTTTCAGCTATCCGAATGCGACTCGACCAGCATTGGATGATATTACTACTACTATCCCTGCTCAAAAAGTTACTTTGATTTACGGAGAAAACGGATCCGGAAAATCCACGATATCCAAGTTACTTTACCGTTTTTTTGATCCAAATTCAGGGACTGTATTATTTGGAGGGAAAGATATCAGAGAATTTGATCCCCAGAAACTTAGGGCCCAGTTTGGGGTCATTTTTCAGGATGCTGTGAGATACTACTGTTCAGCAAAGGAAAATGTAACATTGGGACGGGTTGATGGGCCATTTTCAGAATCTCAATATGAGGCTGCAGTGAAAAATGCTGAATTANAGGAAATGATCAAAGAACTTCCTGACAATGAAAACACGAATTTGGGAAGATATTTTCAAAGCGGAACGCAACTCAGCAGCGGTCAATGGCAGCGTTTAGCTCTTGCACGATTGCACTATTCAGATCGTCCNATCATGATTTTAGACGAACCTACAAGTGCAATGGACCCATGGACGGAAAAAAAATGGCTCAAATCACTCAAAAAAAATTCTAAGCATAAAACAGTAATCATTATTACCCACAGGCTCTCTACTGCACAGATAGCAGACCATGTCATCGTCCTCAAAAAAGGGAAAGTAGCAGAAAGCGGTCCCCCTGATGATTTAAAGAAGCANGGCGGTTATTTTGCAGGTATTGAAAAGAGCAATATGAGACAATTTTGAGGCTATTATTTCCAAAAATATTTTTTCAATGCTTTCACAATTCGATCTTTATGCTGCACAAGAAAAGGTTTTTTACCGAAAAATTCCTCCATGTACTTATCAGGAGGTATCGTCCAGTGCAGGAGATATTTTATTTTTTTAGATGCACCAGGCATTTCCCACCATCTTATCCATAAATCGGTCCATTTACTGCGGTACATCGTCAAAAACATCTCCGATGGTTCTAGCTGAGATACCGATTGTTTTTTAAGCCCATTCATTACATCATCAGGAATGGTAACGGGAAAAATTTCTTTAATCTCAATCAAACTCTGAAGAATGATTTTAGAAACCTTTTTACTTTTAGAATACTCAATGACTTTTTCCCAATCATTATCGCTGAATTGATTTACAAGATACATCATGTCCATCAACCATGTAAATCGTCTGTCATGAGGGTGGTGACCGATTCGATGTAAACAAACAAAAATAAAATGCTTAACGGGGTGCGGAATTAAAAAAGGAAATGAAAGACTCGACGCATCCGAGGCGTCTTCCGTTAATTCATCAAAAGAAAAAACACACAATCGAGCCCTGTTACTTAATCTGCAATGCAATTCCACATCGACTGACTCAGGTATGTCATCCAATGCTCGGAAGGATTTTTCAAAAGAAAAGAACCCCCAATTCAGGCATGTTGTTGAAGAATACCCATGATCTTCCATGACTTGAACAGCAACATTCCAGTCGTCGGGGGCAATCAAAAGGTCAAAATCTTTGTAAGTTCGCCAATCAGAATGAGGATATACCGTGCAAGCCAGACTTGGCCCTTTGATCCAGATGGGCTTGATGCCTGCCCTATCGAATCGATTTGATAACATCTCAATGGTGTGGTGTCGATACGCGCAAGCTCCCGCAATCTGTAGAGCCTCTTTACGCAAGATTTGAAAAGTTTCATGCCCATTTGCCAGGCTTATCCCCCTTTTCCTTAAAAG
The DNA here is from genome assembly GCA_002690655.1 of Pedosphaera sp. Lineage (GTDB taxonomy): Bacteria > Verrucomicrobiota > Verrucomicrobiia > Limisphaerales > AAA164-E04 > AAA164-E04. The sequence goes on along the minus strand of NZFL01000013.1, from coordinate 148,902 downwards.
CCTGTAAATAACAGATTGAATATTAAGTTTTCGTGTTAACTCAAGTATCTCCTTTGGGTTTGAGTTATCAAAGACATTGAGATTACGGTGAAACCAAAAATCCAATACACCCCGGAAACAGGGATCTTCTAATCCTTTCTCAGGCATCCAGAATTCATGAGGCGAGTGAGATAATGTCATGTAACTAAAGTTTACAAACTACGCTTTGCAATTCAGGAAGACAGTCTGTAAATTTTTGAGGATATATTATACAAAACAATTCACTTATTTAAGAGCTATGGCAACACCTCCGATAGATTTTTACTCAAGCGAAGCCTTGCAGTTCAAGTTTTCAAATAAAATCATGTTTCGTGAGCTGGATGAGGAATCTGTTCTGTTGAATTTGAACGACGAATCATACTATGCCTTGAATGCAACAGGCACTTTTCTCTGGAAAGAATTAGTCCGGAATCAGTCGTTAGCAAATGCTTTCGTCAGTTTTAANAAACATTATCAGGTAGANACTGAACAAGCAAAACTCGATTTCACTGAGCTTGTTCAAANACTGATTGACAAAAAATTCGGAGAAATCGAATCCATGGCGGTCAGTGGTGGATAAAAACACTCAAATTTGGCAGCTGGGATATTGCGTCTTGGCTTGGGTCATGCTTCCCATCGCATTATCCATGATCAGGCTGGTTGGGCTGCAAAAGATATTTCTTCAATTTAGTAAGGATCCTTTCAATGAATATCCTGAAAGCCTTTCAATAAATNTTAAAGAGTCTTATATCGTCGCTGATAAAATTCAGAAATCGGTAATTCGCGCGGGAAGGTTTTGGCCAGATAGACGAAACAATTGTCTCCAAAGAGCATCAGTTGCCTGTTTGCTGATAAGAAGCAGAAAGATTCCTTGTAAGATAAAGGTAGGAGTCAAAGCCAGCACCTCTCAACCTGGCGGATACGCCCACGCATGGATCGAAGTATTGGGACATCCTATTGGAGAATCCAAACGATCCCTCAAAGACTACGTGCCTTTTATACTGAACGCTGAATCCAATGTCTGATCTTCTGGGATCTATCACACACCATGGCAACGCAGGGATGGAGCGTCGGATTATTAATACATCTGCTTCCACCGTATTTTCTATCAAAAAGCCTCAAGGTGTAATTTCCTCGAATAGCCCCATCCTTGAGCGACGTGGCATTTGTATTACTGGTATCATTAATTGGTTTTCGATCAAGACCAAACGATATTTTCAAGCACAAGGAAAAAAAACTGAAGACCTTTTGCAACATTTTCTGCTCTATTGGCTAGAGCAAAAGTGTGGCATGCTCAAATCGATTGACGGGGAGTTCGCTGTTGTCTTGTGGGCTTACGAGCGGGAGGAAATATGGATGATTCGTGATATTTTTGGAGCAGAACCCCTCCATTACTTTTGTGCGCAGAGGAGTCTTGCTTTCGCTTCCAGGGCCAGAGCGCTTTGGAGTATTCCCCCTAGCCCACCCAAGGTTAATGACGACAGAATTTTGGATTTCATCGTTGGCGATCTTGAAAACGCAGATCAGACATCCACCTTCAAACAAGGAATATTCAAGACCCCAACGGGTTCGGTCAATCATTGGCGCAAAGGACACCTTGAATGCAACCAATATTGGAATCCGGAAATCCCTAAAGGGTATAAATCAGCTGACAAGCAACAAATTCTGGACCAATTTCAAACGCACCTAAGTCATGCCATATCCAAACGTGTCAATCCAGACGCAATTGGGGGTTTAGCACTGAGTGGAGGACTGGATTCTAATGCGATACTATCATGCTGGAAGCAGGCCGATCAGAAAGGTGAATACAATCATCATTTGTTCTCATTGATTCCTGAAAAAGAGCATCAAACTGACCCGGAAAGTCGTATGCTCTTGCATCAAAGGTCAAGATTGAAAGGATTTCCTTATCATTGGATTACGCCTTCAAGAGCGCTTGATTTGATAGGACCCGCAGAAATGTTCGTTCGGGAGTTGGAAGATCCATTTGCAGTCTTTGCGCTTTCAGGAACGGCATCTTGTTACAGGGAAGCATCAGACAATGGAATATCATCGGTTGTTGACGGTATGGACGGAGACATGACAGCCGGCATTCCCTCGATGCATTGGCGTTTTCTTTTGAAGCAAAACCAGTTTATATCGAGTTTTGCTGAATGTTTTCAACATTATCGTTATGAGAAAGAAACCATCCATGCTGTATACGTTGAGATCATCAAGATGCTTTTGGCTCGTTTTGTCCCTGTTTTCTCAAAATGGAAAAAAAACTTTATTGGTGATGTTGATGGCACTCATGAAAAGATAGACAGCTGGATGAAGGAGCTACCTTTTAGAAAGGACGCAAGTATTTCTGATCATTTGCATCATCGTATAAAGCAGCTCAGGATAAACCACCATCCAATTCCGCCCAATACTATAGAAGAATCTATATTAAACGGATTGAAATCTCCCATGTTGAGCGTGGCTGTTGACCGCTACAGGCTTTCAGCCGAATCTTGCAACGTGAGACCAATCCACCCGCTTTTGGATCGTTCGTTGGTAGAATTTTTGCTGCAGATTCCATGGAATTACAGAGTCTCAAAAGGTGCCCCCAAAGCTTTGCTCAGACAACATCTGAACAAATTTGGCTACAATGACGTGGCGAATCAAAGAGTTTTAGGGCATGTTGGACCTAGATTTACTTATGCATTCATGCAGGACTATTTCACGCGTCATGAGAAACCAAAAGCGGACTCGCTGGACGCACTGTCTAAATATATTAATATCAAGTCTTACTTAAAAAGCTACCAGCAGGCAGTAAATGTTAATTCGTTTGAAGATTCTGATGAGGATATATGGAATATCGTCATGCTGTCCGAATGGTTAGTTGCAAACCCTTCATCTGGAAATAATCTATAGATCCATATGAACACACAACGATTAAATGCACTTAAGAACAATTCTAAATTTCTTACCTGAGTCTGAGCGGCTCAGACTGACGGGTATATTTATATACATGTTCATGGGAGGTGTCGTGGAAGCACTTTCCGTCATTTCTATAGGACCTTTTCTAGCAATAGCAGCTAATCCAGAATGGATCGAAACGAACCAACACGTAAGTTCTTTCTACAACTTTTTTAATTTTCAAAGTCAACAGCATTTCCTGATAGCAGCTGGATTACTATTAATTTTTATAAATGTATTAAGCAATGCAATAATGTTCTTCATATTAAATAAGTCTATCAGGTTTAACTGGCATCTTATTTATATATTTTCTAATCATTTGCACAAGTTTTATTTTTCACAGCCATATTCATTTTTTTTATCTCGAAATTCAGCTGACTTACATAGATTTGTCTACACTGAAGTGAATTTTGTGGTTCATAACTTTTTTGTTCCTCTTTTCTCATGTTTCCAGAATTTGGTAGTTGTCGTTCTTCTATCAATGGTTGTTGTTGTCCAAAGCGTACAAGTAGCAGTTTCAGTGGTGCTTTTATTCCTGTGTGTGTATGCATCCATTAATTACGGACTTCGCGATCGATTAAAAAAATATGGTATTGAAGCCAAAAAAGCCGACGCCAAACGGTTTATGATTCTTAAAAATGGTTTTGAAGCATTCAAAATAACAAAACTCCTCGGCTTGGAAAACTTCTTTACGGATTCATATGTTAAACATGCTTTGAATTCTTCCAGAATGCAGGGAAATAGCCAAATCATGAGCATGGCTCCAAGGTACTTCGTGGAATCCATTGGCTATATTGCCATTGTAACCATAACTCTTTTCATTGTATTAGAAATAGAAAATCTGGCTGAAGTTATACCTACTTTGGGCGTGTATGCTTATGCTTTTTATAGAATAATGCCAAAAACGCAGGCGATTTACCAGAATATAGCAAAAATGCGATTTTCCAGTGCGCGTTTCAAGGCTCTAGATTCCGAAATGCGGACTTGCTCAAAACCAAGGCCTAAAAAGGTGCTAAACCCGTCAAGACTTGATCCAGCTCATGATTTCCAACTAAGCGTAAAGAATGTATGCTTTTGTTACGAAAATTCTAAACGGACCATTCTTGATGATGTCGACTTTGAAATAAGAANAAATCAAATGGTCGGAATTTTGGGTAGAACAGGATCAGGAAAGACCACTTTACTCGATATAATGCTAGGTTTGTTAGCCCCTACCTCAGGAGCGATTTTTTACAAAGGCCATGACCTTAATTGTTATGATAAATCCGATTGGCAAGATCAAGTGGGTTATGTTCCTCAGGAAATAGTATTGATTGACACAACTGTTCTCAAAAATATTGCTTTTGGAATTCCAGAAGAACAAATCAACTCGGAACNAGCCATTAAAGCTGCAAAGCTTGCTAATATTCATGAATTCATTACGAACGATCTGTCTCATGGATACCAAACTGATGTGGGAGATAGAGGAATCCGTTTGAGTGGCGGCCAAAAACAACGCTTGGGAATTGCCCGTGCTCTTTATCGCAAACCTTCCATCTTATTTTTTGATGAAGCAACAAGCAGTCTGGACACTCTAACTGAAAAAAAACTCATGAAAGCCATTGGAGATTTGTATGGACACCTAACCATTGTCATCGTGGCACATCGTTTAAACACTTTGAAAAATTGTGACTTCGTCATTGAGTTAGAGGATGGAGTGATCAAAAGGAAGGGANCATTCGATTCTGTAGTTGAATGATTCACCCAGATCTCTAAAAATAGAATAGCAGCCGAGCCGGCACAAATTTAAATACAGTAATGTTCCCAATTATACCCTGCCATCTAGCCCTTAAAAAGACGAACAACTTGCCCATGTTCTTGAAAAAGCTTGCAACTAGATTCCGAACTTTCTCATCAAAATACTAGATATTGGAATCAGGAAATCTTTCGAAAATCACTCCCGCACATGGTAATGCAAACATGCTTTACCCTCAAAAACAGACAGTGGCTTTTCAATTTTTCACTNAAAATTAATGTTNGNGNNTTCACTGGCGCTNNCTTTTTNTTNTCNATTTTAATGAACAAATGAAAAAACTTTCCCCCTTACACAATTGCTTTCAATTACTGAAAGTTTTGCGAACTTTCCTAGGCAAGCGGCGACGTGAAAAGCGAAACAAAAGAAATCTAACCGCTAATTATCAATACGACATATCAAAATTTTCAGTCTTTGGGTGCCCAAATCGTAACTTCAAGACACGTGGCCATATCACAGCTTACCTATTGATGCTGGCACACAGCATTGAAAAAGGCTTAAGTTTTACAAATCCACATATCTGGTTCGGATGGGATAAAGCAGTCGAGCTTGCGCGCCATAGCAAAAATTACAGTGACAAATATGGATCTGACTGGGTGCACGCTATGTGCTGCTCCGCTTTAGATGCATATCTAAAGGCGTTTGAAAGAGCCACACCACCCTGTCAGATTGAATTGACCATTATTAAAAAGGCTACTCAGCAGTCACCTTCAGGCATAACCAGCAAGGCCGGGATTAAAAATTTCAAACCTCAAGAATTTAACTTCGGTCAAGACGTTGATTTCAATCGATTCTTTACCACTCGTTTTAGTGTAAGACAATTCGCAAACAAGTCTGTCTCCAAAGAATGTATCGATGTTGCGGCTCGCTGGGCTCAACGTGCTCCGTCAGTCTGTAATCGACAATCAGCTCGACTTAATATTTATCCCAACGATGAACTTGGTGCTCGTATCCTCTCGTGTCAAAATGGAAACCGTGGGTTTGGCCATATGGCAGATAAGATAGGGATCGTTACTGTTGACCTTGAAAACTTCCTCTCGATTGGTGAGCGAAACCAAGCTTGGGTAGATGGAGGGCTATTTGCTATGACATTTATCTGGGCATTACACGCTCAGGGTTTAGCCAGCTGCTGTCTCAATTGGTCAGTTGAATTTGGTCATGACAAACGATTACGAAAAGTCGTTTCTTTACCCCAAAACGAGGTAGTCATTATGTTGCTATTAATCGGACACTATCCTGAAGAATTAACGGTTCCAGTTTCCCCTCGACGCCCTTTGACCGATATTATTCGCTATCATATTTGATAAATGAACAAGAAAATCTCTATTGCAACATTGCATTACGGGTTCAATGAGGGTGCTGTATTACAAGCATACAGCACCGCTTCGTTGTTTTCCTCAATTTTGCCGGACTTTAAGGTTGAAATCATTGATCAAAGATATCCATCGAAAAAAGCAGTTTATGGAAAACCAGATTCAACCCGCAAAATTGCATTGCAAAATGCGATCGATAGCTGGCTACCCCTTTCAGAAAAGAAATTTCATCATCCTACACATGATGCTGCGGTTCAGTATATCAACGATACAAGCGGCGCACTGGTTATTGGTAGCGATCAAGTTTGGAAATTAAGGTATCAAGGACGACTTCGGCGCTTCATTCCTAACGGAATCGTCCCTCGTCAATCCGACCCCTTTTACCCTTCTTTCCCTAACCTTTACTGGCCGTCGAATGAATTACAATGTCCCCGTGTTTCCTTTGCATCTTCCATGGGCCAACTTGATGGAAACGACATTCCAAAAAACCACCGAAGACAAATGGCTGCCATTCTCGACGGTTTTTCAATGTTAAGCGTAAGAGACGAGAAAACATTCAATTTCATGGAAATGCTGAGTCCATCGCTCGCTCAAAGGGCAGAAGTGTTACCAGATCCAACCCTTTGTTATAATTTGATAACAAAATCAAATGACGACGCACTCAAAGCACGTTTGCAAGAAATGGGAGTAGATTTCAGTCGTGAAAGGATCGGTATCGTTTCTCCTGATAATTCAGCAGTTATCGAAATGGCCGATCACTATCGTAAGCGCGGAAGCCAAATTATTGGAATAACCACTCAGAATTCATTTTGTGATATCAATCTTTTCCAAGAGGGTTTTCACCCTCTGGAATGGGCAAGATTGTTCCATTATATGGATTTCTGCGTTCTGGATAGAATGCATGCGATGATTTTCAGTTTATGTAATTCGACACCTTTTGTCGCTATCGATCAAAACCTAACCAAGGTAAGTAATGAAACAAAAGTACTGAGTTTACTAAGAACATTCGATCTTTTGGACCATTACACCATCAAGGATCAAATAAATGGAACTCAACTGAAAGATCATGCTAATGCGATTCGCTTAAATCCATGGGATTGGGAAAAAATAAATACTGTCCGCGAAAAGCTCAAACAAAAGGCGGCCAATTACGTAAGTCGTGTCGGCAGACTCTGACTTCGCTTTCTCAAATCAGGCTACCGAAAGTCGTTATTGATATGTTCGATAAAAATGCTTCTTATCAAGAACTACAGCTGACCACGTTGTTAGGGATACATCAATTATTTTTTCAGTGAACCAAAAAACAACAAAAGAAATAGCACTGGTTCAATACAGCTCTAATTATGGAGGTTCAACAATCAGTGGCTTACTAATTGCAAAAACCTTGTTGGCTTCGAATTGGAGGGTTCACATTATCTTTGGCTTTCATGGCCCCTTTGAAGAAATCTATCGCAATGAGGGCTGCACGACTGAAGTAATAGCACACAGGAATTGGCTACGAAACGGTTCTTTTTGTCATTCATCAAAAAACTGGGCCCGCGAAATATTGAACTGTAGGTTTTTTATAAAAACATTCAACGAAAGACAAACAAAGTTAGTTTACATCAACAGCCTAGCCAGTTTATCCGCAGCAGTCGCAGCAAAAAATTGTAACTTACCAGTGGTCTGGCATTTGAGAGAACTCAGCTCGGATGTTGGAGGCGAAATGCATTTACCGCGATTTTTGGGAAAACGTTTAATGAAACATCTTTTGGGTTACTTTTCCGATCAGCTCATATGCATATCCCATGTTGTAGCGACAAATTTGTTGGGTAATCATCTTCCAGATAACACATTTATCATCCCTAATGCTGTGGACGACTCTTATTTTGTTATGGAGGATAAGAATAAGGCACGAAAGCAACTAGCACTGCCAGCTCATGTTCCGGTCATCGGAATCCCCGGAACTCTTCGACCATTGAAGGGGCACGACTTCCTTTTCAGATCGGCAAAAAAAGTCCTTGAACGCCACCCGAGTGCAGTCATCGCAATCACAGGGACTCGATCCGGCTCATATGCAGAATCGGTCATCCAGCAAGCTAAATCTTCCGGTGTAGCTGCGAACTGCAAGTTTCTTGGCAATATCCCAGACATGCGTAACTTTTACGCTGCGAGCGACATTATATGTGTCCCCTCTAAATCTGAATCTTTCGGTAGAACAGTTATAGAGGCTTTTGCGACGAACCGACCCGTTGTTGCAAGTGCAGTGGGGGGAATCATGGAGACAATTAAAGATGGCGTGAACGGTTTTCTTGTCGAATACAATGACACAGAAAAGTTGGCTGGAGTGCTTATTGAGTTAATAGAAAACAAAACACTGGCACGCAAAATTTCTGAGGTAGCAAGAAATTGCGCAGCGCTTGAATACACGGCGGATATTTGTGGAAACCGTATCAAAGACGTCATAAACGAGGCAACCGAACAATATGGAAAATAAGGAATTAAATTCGTTTTATGAGGATCTTCGATGCCCTGAATGTCTTGGAAATATATCTGTAAAAAATGAAACGCCAAAATGCGAACAGTGTGGAATAGAATACCAAATTAAAGAAGGAATACCTGACTTACGTAAAGATAGATCATCGTATTACTGTGAATTTCCAAAAAATGAAATTGAGCAGTTTTTGGCGGATGCAAAAAAAGATTTAGAGGGAACCGTTCGAAGTTACTTAAAAGATAAGCAGCTCCACCCAAAACTAGGCGAATATATCATGGGCTCAGGCAGGGCCGGTTGGAAATATTTATTACCCATATCAGCGAATTCACGCATTCTTGATCTTGGTTGTGGATGGGGAACGCTGGCTTATGGTCTGGCTCACAGTAAATGTGAGGTTGTGGCATTGGACAGCACACTGGAGCGCATGCGCCTGTTGTTCACCCGTTCAGTCCAGGATGATTTAAAAAACCTGAGGACTGTTTGTGCTGGAGATGGTAAACATCTTCCATTTTCAGATGATACCTTCGATATAGTCATCGTAAATGGCGTACTTGAGTGGATACCTTCAGGCATTCCTGGAGACCCCGGGGAATTACAGAGGGGATTTTTAAAGGAAATCAGGAGAGTTTTGACCCCTAGTGGAGCGCTCTTGTTGGGTATTGAGAACAGGTATGCTTGGAAAACTTGGTTTCGAAATCCAGACGGCCATACGGGCCTGAGATTTGTTCCATGGTTACCTAGATTTTTGGCTAATATGTATTCAAAGGTCACGGGAAAACAAGAATATCGTAATTGGTTATATAGTGAAAAGCAATACGAGCGGTTATTGAGTAACGAGGGTTTTGATTCCAGCACTTTTGTCGTGCCTCTTCCAGGCTATCATCACCCAGTATGGATGGTGCCGTTAACACAGCCAAAAAAAATTGCAAAACGTGTTCGACGCACAGTACGAGGTCCGGTTAGAAAAACGCTTCAGTGTGTCAAGGGGGGGTTGACAGCAATGTTTCCAGATGCTTTTACAATCATTGCTTCGAGTGAACATAAAAAAACGAACTTCTTGGATCGACTCCTGAGACATCTTAATGAGTTGGATATTTCAGGATGGGAAGATATGCCACAGGAGTGCGCCGATTACCGTATTAATGGTGAAATGGGCATTGTGACCATTCTTCTTCAGAAAAATGGAAATGGAAATGTCATCAAACTCCCTTTACACAGCCGAGCTATTTTTGAACTTGAACATGAAGTTAGCTTTTTTCAGCAATCTCCAAAGCAGCTGAGTAATCTATTGCCAAGGGTTATAAGTAAGGGAAATTTCGATGCTCAAGAATACTTTGTTTACTCATTCGTGCCCGGCTCAAGTGGTGAGGGATTTCGAATCGAAGATTGGCGATTAAGTAAGGTTTTAAATTCTGCTGTGGAATTACTAGTCGCTTTTGATAATGAAAAAGATTTAACAAATGCCTCAAGTCAAGTACTGGATATTGAGCAAAAGGTTCTTTCGCTAGCCTCCTCTGAGTTACAACGTGATTGTGTTAATGAAGCAGTTAAAAGATGTCAACGGTTCATGGAAACCATATCCGATGACGGTTGGGTTTTGGGACACGGGGATTTCAAGCTGGCTAATTGTATCCTTGCAAAGGATTCATTGTCTATCCAAGGCGTTATAGATTGGGGAGGATGGAGCAAAAAGGAGTTACCAGGTTACGACTTGGCGTTTCTGCTCACGGATATAAAATGGCGATTTGGATCTAGCCTTGAGGAAAGCATCAGTTTGTGGCGCGATAATCTCCCAGCTGAAAGTTGGGCCATTCAGGCAATCGACCACTTCAACTTGGCTACTAACCGAAATATCGGGGATAAAGAGTGGAAAGCAATCATGGCATGGCAATGGTTGAAAAGGCTAGCGCCATTAGCAGATTTGGTTGAATGCAAGCGATTTGACTACAAATACTTAAACAGAATGTTCGATGTGTATGCAGGTTGAGGAATGTAAACGAAACCCATCCCTTAGAATTTGCTGCTTGAAAGGGATAATTTAAGTTTGTTGCTACCTTCGACTCTTGTTGATTTGTTGTTCTCGTTTTCATAACCCGTTGATTATGGCCTTCAGCACAGGAGCCAATTTTAAAAGCTCATCAACGCTTGAAAACGCCGTATACAATAACAGTCACTTTTTCGCGCGCATCTTCAATCAAGGTGTAAAACACGGGCACGGCGAGTAATGTGAACAAGGTTGCTGAGGTCATTCCTCCGATGAGCACCAGACCGAAGCTTTTGAAGTTCACTCCCATTTCAACTGCATTCCCAAAAGTCAAAGGTATCATGCCGCATATCGTGGTCATGGCAGTCATGATAATGGGCCGAAAACGATGTCTGGCCGCTCGCAGAAGCGCCTCGGTTCGTGCTACGCCTGAGCGACGCAGCCTGTTGGCATAGTCAACGAGAACTATACCGTTATTGACCACGATACCCACTAAAAACATTGCCCCTGTGTAAACCATCTGGTCAATGAAGGTGTTGGAAAACTTCAAAGCCAAAACGGCTCCCATGGATGCGAGCGGAATAGTGAGAATAATCGAAAGTGGTATCAACATGCTCTCAAAGAAAAAAGCCATGATCATGTATACGAAGACAATTGAAAGAATCAGCATGATGGATCCTTGTTGACGATCTTCATCATCAATTGTTTTTTGTGGACGATCAAAGGAAACCCCCTCAGGAAGGTTAATATTCTTTTTTGCTTCCTCAATAGCTCGCTTGATCTTCCATCCATCTGGGCCAGGCTTGAGCTTCATACCGAAATATTCACTGACTTTTTTATCACGCCGGGTGATGGCATTATCTTCGTTATTTAGAAAAGCAGTGCGCGTCACCGCTCCCACCGTACTGACACGGCCATCTTCTGTTGGAATTTGAAAATTATCCAGGTCAGCCAATTCGGATCGATCTTCTTCATTAAATAACAGATTCATCGGTATTTGGCGCCCTTTGTAGTTGAAGCGCGGAAGGTTTTCTCCTCGAACCGCTGTTCCAATTGTTCCAGCAAGCGTGCTTGGGTTGATACCGATTGAACTGGCTTTTTCACGATCCACGTAGAGTGCAAGCTCGCTGGGACCATCATCATCCGTATCCTTGCTCAAAAATGAAACCACGCCGGGAATCATCTCAAAGGTCGGCTTCAAGTTTTCAGCAACTTCTTTGAGCAGCTCAGGATCATCACCTACAAGACGAACATAATGCATGTTCTTTTGATCGTCTTTCTTCTCTGAACCTTCTTTCCCCTTGTATTGCACTCGCACCCCGGGTGCCTCCGGGAAATCTTCATAAAGCTTATCAATGGCCTCCTCACGAGTCAGTTCACAGACACGGTCAGGAGCGAAAAAACCAGCGAAGAGCCCATACCATTTTCCGTAGTGAACCTCATGCGCTTTCAATCCGTACACCTCCTTGTTTTTTTCAACGAGATCCTCGACCTTCTTGAAATAAGCAAGTCGCTGATCCATGGTGAATTTTTCTGGAAACTTTACATGAATCCGAAAATAACGAATAAGATCAGCCTTCTTATCAGTCATGTTGAGCGTCCCTCCCATCCACCATGTTACAGCCAGTAAAGCAATGAGGATAACCGATAAATCCAAGCGTCTTTTGAGGAAGAATTTCAAGGCAGCGTTGTAACCGCGATTGAATCTCTCGAAGGTGGCCATATAAACGGCTTTGAAAATTCGCCCAAAGAAACCTGAAAAATGCTTCATCTCTCCCTCATGAGATGCGAGCGTTTTTGGAAGTGTAAGGTAGACACACAGAGGGATAAACATGAGAGCGGTCCCCAGAGACGCAGCAATGGAGGCAATCACGGGAAGTGACATGTTCTGAGCATAGAACCGCATCTGTCCGTCAATCAACAGAGTGGAGCCAAAGACAATCAGAGTCGTCAATGTGGCAATCGTAATCGCAAACCCGATTTCACTCACGCCCCTCAGGCAGGCATCCAGTCGCGAAGCTCCATCTTGGTGATGTCGATGTATATTTTCGGCCATGACAACGGAATTATCAACCAGCAATCCCACACAAATCACCAATCCCATGATAGTAAGACTGTTCAAGGTTTGCCCCATGAAAAACATGGCAGCCAATGCAATGAGGAGACAGAGCGGAATAGCCAGCGCAATGATCATGGTCATGCGAAATTGGCGCAGAAAAAAGAACAGTACAACGGCAGCCATGATGGCACCCAGCTGGCCGTTACTGATAAGATGATTCAAGCGCTGCATGATTTCCTCACCTTGATTGTCATAAACACTGAGATCGAACCCCTTCAGTTTGGGATTCGTCTTGATCTCATCAATTGCAGCAACCACACGCTTACTGACCTCCACCGTGTTGGCCTCCCCTTCCCTTTTGATCTGAATCCCGTTGGCAGGCTGTGAATTGTAACGATACAAGCGCTCGGCATCTTCAGGCTCATAAACAATCTGGGCGATGTCCTTGAGAAAAACATCTGGCCGAATTGGAATATTCTTTATCTCTTGAAGTGTGTTGAATTCCGTACTGGATTTGAGTCTGAATTTCTTTCCTCCATCAACGACCGAACCACTGGCTAGAGTAAAATTATCAGAACGTAAGAGTTGCCCCAACTGCCGGATATTGATCCCGTGTGCCTCTGCGCGTTCTTTGTCGACTTCAATCTTGATGATTCGGCGATAGATCCGGAATTCCACGTCCGCCACCCCCATGATACGCTGAATCGGAGCAATCACATGTTTTTCGATGAGGGTGTAATAATCGGAACTTGGATCGTAACTGATTCGGAACCCAACCACAGGCTCAGCACCCGGATGGTGCTTGTAGATACTGGGTCTATCAACATCATCAGGAAACCGAAGTCGAGCGCGTTCGGCACGGTCACGCACTTCGCGGTAAGCTACATCCATGTCAGTACCGTGCTTGAAATGCAATTCAACCCGAGAACCCCATTTATAGCCATGTGTCTCGATGGACTTGAGACCACGCACCGTACTTAATTCTTCTTCCAGAGGTAAACCGATCTTATCCATCGTCTCGGGAGGGACACCCACATTCCATCGAACATTGACAGACATGTAATGGCCTTCGAGTCCTCTGGGGTTCATTTCCAAGGGTAACCGCACCGCGGAAATCACCCCGACCGCCACAATAGTCAGGAAAACCACAAACATCGTGATACGCCGTTTGATTGAAAAACGGGCTATGCTAACGACCATGTTATGCGTGTCCATCATACTGATTCAGTCGTGTCCGGTGCTTGAAAAAAACGTTCCCCAGCGCGTCCAAGAATGTAGTAAATCGTCGGAATGATCAACAGGGTGAGGAATGTTGATGTCAACAGTCCGCAGATCACGGTAATCGCCATGGGCGTTCGAATCTCGGCTCCATCTCCCAGGCCCAACGCCATCGGGAAGAGTCCCAGCACTGTGGTTGCCGTTGTCATCAGGATAGGTCGCAAACGGACATGACAGGCCTTTACGATGGACGGTTCCAAAGCCATTCCACGTCCGCGCAGCGTATTGGTATAATCTACTAACACGATCGCATTGTTCACCACAATACCAGCCAGCATGATCAATCCCAAAAAGACCACCACCGAAAGGTTCATATTCAATATTTTCAGACCAACCACTGTTCCGACAAATGCCATCGGGATGGTGAACATGATAATGAAGGGCTGGATTAAAGATTCAAACTGAGACGCCATGATCACGAAGACAAGAAAAACACTCAATCCAAGGGCAAGATAAAGACTCGAACGACTGCGTTTCCATTCTTGATTCTGTCCCGTGATCACAAAGTCCATGTAATCCGGCCAGATCATTTTTTCGTTCAACAATGATTGCACAGCTGCCACTGAAGCCCCAAGCGATCCACCACCAATGTTCGCCTGAACCAATGCCACACGCTTTCCATCGATACGGCGAATTTCACTCGGCCCTTCCCCAACGGACATGTCGGCGATGGCATTCAGTGGCAATGGTGTTCCTCTTCCTGGATTGATGATTAATTTCCCTATATCCCCGACTTCTTCCCGATCCTGTTCAGAAAGCCTTACCATGATCGGTACCCGTCGATCCCGTCGGTTCAGACGGGTGGCTTCGGCTCCTTTGACCATGTCTCGAACCTGACTGGCAACTGCATTGATGTTGAGTCCATGACGCATGATTTGGTGACGATCGTATGAGATTTGCACCTCAGGAGCTCCACTGCGCAAGGTAGGCTCAACGTCCGCAAGTTCTGATGATTTGGACAATATTAAGTTTGTTTCATCCGAAAACCCCTTCAACTCATCCAAGTCCTCGCCATTTATTTGAACGACCACTGGCTTCTTGGAACTGAAAAGGACGGGGCGCGTGACACGCATATTCAAATCCGGCACCTGTTCAAACAAAGAACGCAGCGCTGCAATCACCCGATTTTCCGTTTCCTTGGGTTTGCCTGAAGGTTGGAGAAGGACTTTGAATTTGGCCGAATGTTCTCCTTCATCCGAACTTTTCATGTTCGTCGTGTCAAAACCATACATGACAAGCAGGGTTTCAATCTGAAGAGCTGCCTTTCTTTTCAGTATTTCAGATTCCACACGATCAAGCGCCGCCACTGTTTCATCCAGCGGGGTCCCCACCGGGAGCGCAACTTCAAAAGTAAATTCACTTTGGTGCACCTCGGGCAATAATTCAGATTGAAGCCCCCTCCCGACCAGCCAGGTTAAGAAAACGCAAGCCACGGCCAGAAGCAAAATGACTGGAGGATGGGCTAAGGACCATCGCAGCAGTTTCACGTAAAACGTCTGCTCCTCTTTGATATCATCTGATTCACTGGATCGCTCGAACAAGCCCCTAAGAAAACCAATGACTTTGAGGGCAAGATACGAAATTCCAGCAAATAGTCGCACGATCCAAATTAAATTAAGGCCTATCAATTCAAGCCCCATCGACAAAGGCAACCTCAGCAATTGGTAAGGCAACAAAAGATAAAAGACGAAATTGCGTTGATTGAATGCCTTTTGAAATGCATGTATGGAATGCCAGAGCTCAGATAATGTCATAACAACAGGTTGGGGCTCTGATATGCGTGTTTTTGAAACAGCAATCACCAGCGGAATAAATCCAATCTGCGCCCAGATCGTTGCAACACTCCACATGAGTGAGGAATATTTGATCGCGTTTTCCGGATTGGGATCACTGCTCCAGTAATTCATCCCCATGGCAGTCAAGCATGCGATGACAGAAGACATGACTAACAAGCCTAGCACGGGCAGCACAAATCGCAGGACAAATGTTGCGGGACTGATTCTTCCCGTCAGATCACTGAGTGGATGCGATACCATCGTGCTTCCATTCTTGAGTTTGATACCTGAACGGCTTGCAAGCATCGGAATAAACCATACGGCCACAATGAGAGAAGCAAGCAATGAGGTGACAACCGTCAAACCCAAATCACCGAAAACCTGCCCCGCCATTCCTTCCACAAAGACCATGGGGAAAAAGACACACACGCTTGTCAGAGTCGAGGCGATAACAGCCCCACGCACTTCTTTTGTGCCACGAATGGCAGCTTCGCGCATGGAATCTCCCTCTTCCCTGCAGCGGTAGATCGACTCCAAAACCACAATGGAGGAATCCACCAACATTCCAATGCCCATGGCCAGTCCTCCGAGCGACATGATGTTCAGTGATACGCCGAGAATATTAAGCGGGGCAAACGTTACAAAAATTGAGATAGGGATACTGACTGCAATGATGGATGTGGTGCGTAAATCACGAAGAAAAACCAGGAGAACGACAATGGCCAGGAGCCCTCCAGCAATAGCAGTGCTTTTAACTTCATTGATACTGTTGTCAATGAAGATAGAACGATCAGCAACCACCTGAAGCATGACATTCTCTTCTTCAAATAATTTTCCCGCGATACTTTTTCGGCGCCCGTCCTTGATGGAACCGACGGCGGTTTTGATCAATTCGGCAACAGCGATCATGTTGGAGTCAGCTTCTTTGTAAACATCGATCTGGACACTTTCCCCACCGTTGGTATGAGTCAACATTTCACGGTCTCGCTGTCCATAAACCACCTGAGCCAAATCTTTTAATCGAATTTCTCGACCGTCCCGGCGATACACAATTGTATCTTTGATCTCTTCAAGGTCTTTATACTCATTGATCGTTCGGATCATGTATTCAGCTTCACCTTCTCGTATTCGCCCACCGGCGGCGTTGATATTTTCCGCACTCAGCCGATTGATTACCTGACTGATGGATAGGTTGGCACGCTGCAGTTTTGTAGCATCAATGAGGACGTGGATCTCTTCTTCCAACCCCCCTCGAACACGCGCAGCCGCGACACCTTTAATGGGTTCAAGAGCCCGCTTTACTTGCAGTTCACCAATCCTGCGCAAACGCCTGGCTGAGGCATTTTCGACCATGGCTTGAACTTCCATGCTGGCTGATGCAGCACTCTCCTCATCCATATCTGAAGCAGAAGACAGGCTCAGTTCCATTACAGGATCCAGAGATGGATCATAATGCAGGAGCAAAGGTTTCTCTGCCCCGCGCGGCAAGCGCACTGTATCCAATTTTTCCAGAGTGTTTTGGATGGCGTCAACCATCGATGTGCCCCACATGAACTCAAGGACAACATCACTCACACCGGCCCGACTGATGCTGCTGATTTCATTCAGCCCGCTGACCACTCCAAGCTGCTCTTCAATTTGACGACTGATATCATTCTCCACTTCCTCAGGTGCGGCCCCTGGATATGCAGTGCGGACGGTGAGTGTGGGATAACTCATTTCAGGCATGAGCGTCACAGGGAGTCGCCCCAAGGAAAAATACCCGAAAACAACCGCTGCCAGAAAAACCATCAGAACAGCAACTGGTCGATCTGTGGTGAAATTTGGATTTTTATGAGCAGGTTCCATGAGGATTGGAATATTAGCCTACTTTCCTGGCTTGGGTTTCGGGGGATTCTGGACGGCAGGAGTTGATGTATCAGCGACATTGCCTGAGTCCACTGGATCCTGAACTGATTCCAGTTCGGAAAGTTCACGGATCGCAGAATCATCTTTCAATCCACCTTGCCCGGCTACGACAATCAAATCACCCTCCTCAAAACCATCCACCGGTTCAATATGCTCTTTGTCACTATTGCGAACGACAACAAGCTGCCGCTTCGCCCGACGTAAACCCTCTTCATCGGTATCCACTTTGAAAGCAAAGGCTTGATCAACGGCATAAGTGATGGAACGTTTGGGGATCAATATAGCCTCATCGTTCTCATCCAACACCAACTCAACTTGTACCCACATCCCCGGGGACAGGGAACCCCGTTCTTTAACCCCCACCACTACCTTGACGGTACCTGCTTCGGCATCGACCACAGGAGAAATCCTTTTGACGTAACCTTCAAATACCTGGTTATCCAGTGTCCCGGAGATCAAACGTGCCTGCATATCCTTCTTTAGTTTGGGCAGGTATTGCTCCGGGGCGTGCACCACGGCAACGGTAGATTCCAGATTGATGATTTCGAAGATCGAAGTTCCTGTGGTGACCTTGTCTCCCACTTTGACGGATCGGGCGGTGATGGTTCCTTTGATGGGGGCGCGAACTTCAGTGTAGTCAAGGTCACGTTTGGCGGTATCCAACTGCAATCTGGCCTGTTCATAGGCGAATTTTGCGTTGAGGTAGTCGGACTCACTGATCAGGCTCTCCTTGTATAATTTCTCAAGTCGCTCAAATTCAACGCGCGCTTTGTCAAACTGAGTCATTGTCTGGTCGTAGGCAGTCTTTTGACTGTCACTCTCCAACCGAAGCAGGACTTGATCCTTTTCAACGTTATCCCCTTCTTCAACCAGCAATTCGATCGCTGGATTTTGAGTGCGGGCCAATACCTGCACCTGTTCTTCGGCTTGAAGTGCTGCCGAGCGTTCCAGAATTTCTTCGATCGTTCCTCGCTTGATTTCTATCAATTCCACCAAAACAGGCTTGGATTGAGGGCTGTTCTTGGTTGCCATGGTCGCAGGGTTATCTTTGCTGTCGCCTGCTCTGTCTTTACCACAACCTTGCAAAGCAATGAATGCAATCAGACAAACAATGACTTGGACTGAATGAACAAAACTCAAATTAAACTTTAGTAAGCGGATTATCATTTTAAAATAATTCTTCATCGAAAACACGAAGACGCCAAAATTAGTGCATTTTTCTCGAGATGTCAGTAACTCAACAGTCCCGGATGGGATCTCGAGTTAAACTGATTCAATTGTCCCTCTGGAACGATTGATGTCACGGAAAGGAAACGATCTGAATGTTTTTTTACTGACAAATTTTTCTAAAAAGTCCCTGGCAACCACAAAACAGATATTTGTAAGCAATGCCCGTCCAAGGCAAGGAACACTCAGTTAAATTGACTTCCTCCGAGGTTGTGCCTTTCCTTTTGTTTTCGTAATCTAGAGAGACGTATCAAACAGTATGGAATTTTTTCCAGAGGGCATTTATCTAATCAGCTGGTTCGGGGCCATGACTGCCACATTGCTGGCAACTGGCATTTGGATCCCCTGGTGCATTCGACATGGCTGGATGGATCAACCCGGCCATCGCAAGATCCACAAGCAGCCAATCGCTTTGGCTGGAGGAATGGCACTTGGAACTGCGCTGTTAACAATTTTCGGGGGTGCATGGATCCTCGTGCTAGCAAACCTTCTTCCCAGTGAAGCAGTCGCAAGCCTTGAATATGGTTTTCGTCAGCGGGGTTTGCAGATCATTGGCTTGATGGGAGGCATGTTCATCATGCTTGGTATTGGCTTATGGGACGACAAACATCTACCTGAACCGGGCCCGAAATTTCTCGCTCAATCACTCGCAGCGCTTCTGATTGCCGCCTGTGGCATCAAGATCACATTGTTTATTGAAAACGTTTTCTTTAGTTATCTGATCACCTGGTTTTGGATTTTACTGGTAGTGAATGCCTGCAACTTCGTTGACAACATGAATGGCCTCTGTGCGGGGTTAGCAACTATCAGCGCCTTATTTTTCGGTATACACTCAGCGTTGAACACACATTATTTAGTAGCAAGCTTGGCTTTTGCCGTTTGTGGCGCTTTGATGGGGTTTCTTCCTTTCAACTTTCCCAAGGCAAAATCCTTTCTAGGAGATTCAGGAAGTCATTTAACGGGGTTTTTAATGGCCATTTTATCGATACTTCCCCACTTTTACCATGATGGCCAACCCAACCCTTTGGCTGTGATAAGCCCTCTGCCGATTCTAGGTATTTTCCTCATCGATTTTCTGTGGGTGATACTCTATCGACTCAAAATTGGCGAACCTGTTTACCAAGGAGATAACAATCACCTCTCCCACAAGCTGCATCAAAATGGAATCAGCCAGAGACGCACGGTGGCAATCCTCTGGCTGATTCAAATCTTACTTGGAATATGTTCGCTTGGCTTGGTCAGGTCATGATCTGATGAATCGGCTGGGCTCCCTCAACACCTACTAGGCGTTGATCCAGT
This sequence comes from Pedosphaera sp., assembly GCA_002690655.1. Lineage (GTDB taxonomy): Bacteria > Verrucomicrobiota > Verrucomicrobiia > Limisphaerales > AAA164-E04 > AAA164-E04. Next base: position 128,833 of record NZFL01000013.1, on the reverse strand, counting down.
CCCGCATAGAAATAAGTAAGATCCATCGGGTTCATCCCCATCAAATTCAGAACAGTTGAGTGAAGGTGCTTGACCTGAAACCGATTACTCACTGCCTGGCTTCCAAGTTCATCAGTTTCTCCAACACTGACACCACCTTTGATACCACCGCCGGCCATCCACATCGTAAATCCATAGGCGTTATGATCACGTCCAGTGCCTTGAGCGTATTCGGCTGTTGGCTGGCGTCCAAATTCCCCTCCCCATATGACAAGGGTCTCATCCAACATCCCTCGCTGCTTTAGATCCTTGAGCAAGCCCGCGATAGGTTTGTCGGTATTACCCGCATGCCAGTCATGGTTTTTCTTCAGATCTCCATGCGCATCCCAATTCTGATCGTTGTGAGCACCTCCCGAGTAAATCTGGATAAATCGCACACCGCGTTCCACCAAGCGTCGTGCCAAAAGACATTTCTTTCCAAAATCCTCGGTGCGATCGTGGTCGATGCCATACATTTTTTTGATATGTTCTGCCTCCCCTTCCACATCCACTGCTTCAGGCGCGGAGGACTGCATCTTATAAGCAAGTTCATAACTTGCTATGCGGGCAGCCAGATTACTGTTATCGACGCGCTCAGACAAATGCCCATGATTAAAATGGCTGAGATGTTTCAGTAACACCTGTTGCTCATTGGCACTCATGTTTCGAGCATTCTTCAGGTCAAGAATGGGAGTGCCTTTCGGACGAAAAACAGTTCCTTGGTAAGAGGCTGGCATATAACCGCTGGTCCAGTTTTTGGCTCCACTGATCGGACCTCCAGACTGGTCAAGCATCACGACATAGCCTGGCAAGTTCTGGTTCGACGTACCAAGCCCATAGTTCACCCAAGATCCCATTGAGGGGCGTCCACTCAAGATTTGACCACTATTCATCATTAACATGGCAGAACCATGAATGGGGGATTCAGCCGTCATCGAGTGAATAAACGCGATATCATCGACGTGCTCCCCGACATTCGGAAAAAGGTCGGACACATATTTACCGCTTTGCCCATACTGCTTAAAACCCCATTTAGGACCGACGACGCGTCCTTGGTTTTTGTGCCCACCGCGCCCGAAGGTCTTCACATCAATTGTCTTTCCATCGAGAGGATACAGATCGGGCTTGTAATCAAATGTATCAACGTGTGAAGGACCACCATACATGAACAAAAAGATCACATTCTTGGCCTTTGGAAGGAAATGTGGGGCCTTTGGCTTCATGGGGCTCATCCATTCGGTTTCACCATCCGATGCCAGAGTCTGCTGAGAAAGAAACCCATCCTTTGCAAGCATGCCCGTAAGCGCCAGCGATGTAAAACCGCCTCCAATATTATGAAGAAATTCTCTACGAGTGCGCCGGCAAAAGCCGCCGCCAGGATTTGAACGATAGGATTGATTTTTCATGCGGCAGTGAGGAAATAATGCGTCAAAAAAGTGATTTAATCAAGGTAGACAAATTCATTCATATTGAGGACCAGCAGACAAAACCTTTGCATTGCCTGATGTTCAGTAACTTTTAGTTGCGTCTTGAGCTCTTCAATCATTGCTAGTCCTTGATCGATTTCATTCAATTCTGGCTCACGAGAGGTCGAAAGGCGCAGGGCTTGGGCAATTTGCTCTCGAGGTGTTTCAGCGTCCGCTTCGATTCGGTTGGCGAAAGCTTCGGCCTGGTCATTGAGGAACTCGCTGTTGAGCATGGTCAGGGCCTGAGTTGGTACCGTGGTCGTAAACCGAACCGCACAGGCAGAATCCGTATCAGCCATATCGAAGGTCTTCAATAGTGGTTCGTGCAATGAGCGCTTGATATATACGTAGACACTGCGCCGGTTCTGCTGATCTTCCGGTGAATTTCCCCAGGCTGCATGGGGACGTGACGCTGTTGCCAGAATAACCTCAGGCACGGGGGTGTAAATACTTGGACCTCTCATTTGGAGGTTCAGTTTTCCCGTCAAGTTCAGTATCGAATCGCGGATCTCTTCCGCTGCAAGTCGGCGCATGTCAAACCTCCAGAAAAAATTATTTTCAGGATCGATTTCTAACGCATTGTCCTGTCCGAGCGATGACATTTGATATGCCTCGGACAACATGATTTGCTTATGCAGCTTCTTGAGGCTCCATCCATTGTCCATCAAATAAGTGGCCAACCAATCGAGCAGTAACGGGTGAGTAGGTTTTTCACCGTTTTGCCCGAAATTACTGGGTGTGCGACAGATACCTCTACCAAAGTGAAATTGCCACACACGGTTGGAAATCACGCGTGCAGTCAATGGATTGTCCTTTCGGGTCAACCAATCAGCCAAGATCTTGCGGCGTCCACTACTTCTGGCTCCTTCAACAGGTTCAGGAATGACTGGATCAGGGAATCCTAAAATCTGCGGAAACCCAGGTTTAACTTCCACTCCCTTGGAGTGCGCATTCCCTCGTAACAAAACATGCGTCATCGGGGCAGTGGGCCCGTTTTCCTGCATGGAAAGAGCTCGAGCCAGTTGAGGCAGCTTTTGTTTCCGCAATTCTTTGAGCTCTTCCTCAATGGCCAGATAATCCTGCAATTGGTCCTTATCCAGAAGCTCTGCACGCTTTTCAGCGATCAATGTTCGTCGAGTCCGCTTATCTTTGGCGTCTTCCTTCTCGGGGTTTGAAAAAGTCGCAACAATGACCTTTTCATATCCAGCAATCCTGACTTCCAGATGCTTGATTTGTGCCTCGAGGGTTTTCTTGAGTTGATCGTGCTCTCGAATTTCCTCCTGTGACGCAATGATGGTTGTTGTGTTGAGAGAATAGGGTGATTTTTTGTATTTGCCCTGACGAATATTATTGTAGGTATTGCTGAAAAAGGCCAGCAGGCGATAATAATCCTCGTGCGGCATGGGGTCGATCTTGTGCGCATGACACCTGGCACACCCAACCGTCAGTCCCATGAAAGCCTGTCCAGTTGTGGATAATACGTCGTCTAATCCATCAAAAAACGCCTGATCCGCGTCAACCGGTTCATCGTCCCATATTCCAAGGCGTTGAAAACCAGTTGCCACGATGGAGTCTACAGTAGCATCTTCAATTTCATCCCCGGCGATCTGTTCTGTTACGAATCGGTCGTAAGGTTTATCTTCATTGAAGCTTTTGATCACATAATCACGATAGCGCCATGCATCAGGCTTGGGGTTATCCCTTTCATAACCATTAGTTTCAGCATAACGCACCAAATCCAACCAGTGTCGCCCCCACTTTTCTCCATAATGCTGCGAGGCCAGTAAGTGATCGATCACTTTTTCGTAGGCCTTGGCAGACCGATCGTTTTCAAAAGCCACTACATCCTCGGGTGAAGGAGGGAGGCCGGTTAAATCATAGTAAGCTCGTCGAATCCATGTTTGACGCGTAGCAGGAGGGTTGGGACTCAAGTTATTACTTTCAAGGCGATCAAAAAGGAAGGCATCAATGGGATTCCGGTTCCATTGAGCAGATGAGACATCGGGGACTTGGGGTGCTTTTATCGCGCGAAATGCCCACCAGTTACGTGTGTTTTCGTTGATTGAGTTGTCGTAAGTGGAACTATCTGACTGAGTCTCCTCCAAAGCATGCTGAGCAGCTTCAGCCTCGAAGGGCAGACCGTTTTCGATCCATTGCGTCAAAGCCTTGATGGATGAGGGTGAGAGCTTTCCTTTGTTCGGTGGCATCTCATGGTCGGAATCCTTGTAAGATACCATCTCAAGCAGGTAGCTCTCTTGAGGATTTTGCAAATTGATCACAGGCCCTGAATCACCGCCTTGAAGAACAGCTTCTCGAGAGGTCAAATTCAAACCGCCCTTAATTTTCTCTTCAGCACCGTGGCATTTGAAACAGTGTTCATTGAGCACAGGAAGCACGGTATCGGTAAAGTGAGCATCCAGAGCTTCGTCTGATGTCACATTTGAGACCAGCAGGAGGCTAGCGATCAGCAATAGATAGATTTGGCGCGGAAACATACTGCCGACGATCGATTGGTAAAGTCTGTTATGTTCAAGCATCAGATCAACCTTACATAGTTAAGAGCAAAGATTCAACCGTCCTTTGAATCTTGTGCAAAATATTCAAGGCCATTATAAAGTGGAATATGGTTATTAACCGTCAGTGGAAGCTAAAAGTCAAATCTGTGCTGATCTTGTGGACTCTGTTGGCGGCAGGCTCAGCTAGTCTGCAAGCTGGAAATACATTTGAAATTCGAAAAGAGAGTCAAAAAGAATTAGTTATCCAAATTGAGGGTAAAGCAGTCGGCAAGTATATGTTCGAGCATGATGCATCCTCAAAGGAAATCTATCACGACACTTACAAACCTTTTCTGCACATCATTGATCCAGAGAGGGGCATTAAAATCACTAAAGGTCCGGGAGGCCAATTCACGCATCACAGGGGGATATTTCTGGGGTGGAACCGACTCACAACGAGTGAGGGACGCTTTGATCTTTGGCATATGAACAAAGGCATCCAGATTCATCAGGCGTTTACCAGCAAGAGACTGACACCTCATGATGCCTCATTTACTTCCAATATTCACTGGCTTATTTCCGGCGAGAAAATCGTCATGGCTGAACTTCGAAAGATGACATTCAGCCACGATGGGAGAAAAAATACCATTGCTGTTGTTGACTTGACTACAAGATTGACAGCCAAGGTAAATTTGGAGCTCAAAGGCGACCCTGAACATGCGGGGGTGCAATATCGAGCTGCAAACGAAATAAACAAAAAATCAACTTCTTATCTTTTCCCTGAAGAAAAACAGAATCCTCGAAAAGACTTCGATTTACCATGGGTTAATCAATACTATGAACTGACCGGTAATGGGTATTCGGTCACACACATGAACCATCCGGGTAACCCTCGGCCAACGCGTTATTCCGCTTACCGTGATTACGGGCGGTTCGGAGCTTTTTTTACGGTGTCACTTGAAGAGGGGGAATCCTTAATCCTCCATTACCGTTTCGTGATCCGCCGGGGTAAGCCAGGAACTCGCGAAAGCATCCAGAGCGAATTCGAAAATTGGATCCAACACTGAACACACTAAACGTCATCAGTATATTCCTTGGTGATCGCAACCTCCCTTCGCAGGAGATCGTGGAGAGTGACGATACCAATGAGGCGCTTGGCCCCGGGGTCCACCAAGCCCACCAGGCCTGTGGCGGATTCAATGAGTGAGTATTGCAATTCGCGAATACTCTGTGAGGGGGCGCATATGATCAGAGGCGCGAGCTCAGGTTCACGTTGCTCCTCCAATGCTTCTTTGGCCTCTTCGCGGGTGATTACCCCTTTGATCTCCTTGTTCACAACCACCGGAAAACGCAGGTAAGGGAAAGCTTCCAATACCTCCGACAAAACCTCAGGTGAGAGATCCTTGATGATCACAGGCGAAAAATTGGCAATGGCCGAAACCGGCAACTGCTGCCAGCTTTTCAGGTCACGCGGAGGAATCACGTGTTCTAATTGATGACCATCTTGCTCAAGAAGCTCTTCATAAAAGTTGTATTTGCAAAATTGACGACTTACTGCGCTACTTATCAACGCCCCAAGCATCAAAGCGGGAACCAGATAAAACTCATTGGTCATTTCAAAAACAATCAGGATACCAGTGACCGGTGCCCTGACAACCGCTCCCAGACATGAGCTCATTCCTACCACGGCCAGGGTAATCTGAGCTTCTGGAGTGAGATCAACAAACAGACCAAATAAACCTGAGAGGAGCACGCCAGTCATCCCCCCCAGAAATAAAGCGGGGGAAAAGATGCCACCACATCCTCCCATCCCATAGCAGGCGATCGTGGCTATCAATTTACCAATGAGCAATAAACCCGCAACCTTCCAGCTGAACGAGCTCGTCAATGCAGCGTTCAAATCTTCGTAACCAACCCCAAAGACCCCCAGGTGGCCTTGTCCCGTTTCGGCTTTGGTGAACAGGAAAATGGAAACCGCAATACCCCAGGCAATGAGAGCACCAATAGCTGGCCGTATCCAGGCGGGAATCCGATTCATTTTTCTGGTTGTCGCCCTCAGGCCAATGCTGGTTTTCTGAAACAGCACACCGACCAATGCGGCGGCGGCGGCAACCACGGGAGTTAGCAGATAAATGAGCCAATCAGGCGATCCAACAGCTGATATTTCCAGAGCCGGATGTTTTTCAGAAAGCGCGTGCACAGCAAAGGCCCCCAGAACCGAAGCCAGAAGCACACTGCCAAGAAACCTGCTGTTGAGATCCTGCACGATTTCTTCGAGCACAAACGTAATGGCAGCCAGAGGAGTATTGAAAGCAGCAGCCAATCCCGCGGCGGCGCCGGAAGACGCCGCATGCCTGCGGTTCTGCTTGGGCTCTCCAAGTAATCCTGCCAAGTTGGAGGCTACACCGCTTGCCAGTTGAACACTGGGCCCCTCGCGCCCAAGACTGCATCCTCCACCAATGCTCAAAATACCCGCTATGAACTTGACCCAAGTTACCTTCCATGGGACGTGGCCAAAATCACTCCAAAAAGCCAGCTTAAGCTGTGGAATTCCACTCCCGGCTGCATCCTTGCAATAATTCGACAGTAAGAGGCCAACGATGAGAGAGGAGCCAATGATGGTGCAGAAGCTGCCTATCAAAAAGGTTCGGGTGGAGAAGGTTGAGAAATGCTCAATCGTATGCCCAAAGACAAACTGAATTGACTTGTGGAAAGCAACCGCAGCGATGCCGGCCGTGATCCCATAGAGACTAGTCAACACGATAGATCGTGTTTTCTTTGGCAGCTTTCGCAGATAGCGCGCGAGTGTTTTCGTCATTTCAGGCTGACGATCATGGCTAATNTTCCTGAGGATATCAAGNCTGTGNGGTNTNGAAANTGCAAATCCTNCATTGATGGCTGATACCGCACTTGNAACACAAGAAAGAGACCCGCTTCACTCTTTGGATTGGGGGATGATTAGCTCAATCGCTGCATCCATNNNCAGTTGNTGGGTTTCTCTNANTTTCAGATCCTTCAGTTCCAGNAGACCTCCCCCAAGCAANGTGATGGTGTATCGAGCTCCAAGTTCAAGGGCATTTTTGAATTGTTTGTTAGCACCACTCGCGGTCATGGGCCACTCGACAGCAATGCCGTTATCGCGCATTGTCTGAATGTATGGAATGGACTCAAGGCGCAGATCTTCATTCAATATTTGGAAATAGACATCAACCGCAGGATTCGATTTTGGAAAGAGCCCTTTGTCTCGCAACATATCCGCCAGAACAACATCTCCCATTCCAAAACCAAGCGAGGGCAGATCAGTTTTGTTTCCTGAGATGAGCTTGATGAGGTGATCATAACGACCTCCACCCGCAATAGCACGAAACTGCCCCTTGCGATCAAAGGCCTCGAACACGACCCCAGTATAGTAGGCCAAACCGCGAATCACTCCGTAGTCTATTTTCACGTAATCACCCAGACCACGAGCTCTTAGCTGTTGAAGAATTATTTGCAAGTCCTCTGTTGGCTCCGCCTTCTGAATGAATGCGGTCACTTCGTCATAGGAAATACCTATATGACCTAACTTTTCAGCACTGATCTCTGGTGTCTCACGCTCCAATTTGTCGACTATTTGATAAAAAGAATAGGATTTCTCTGGCTCGTCACAACGCGCTTCAAAAAAGCTTTGCCATGCATCTCGGCTACTCAGTCGAATGACGAAATCTTCATGACCCATTCCAAACGCTCGAAGAACGTCAATGACAAGTGCAATCAACTCAGCATCTGCGACTTTGTTGGCATCTCCGATGATGTCTGCGTTTAATTGGAAGTGCTCACGCAAACGGCCTTTCTGCTGTCGCTCGTAGCGAAATAGCTGGGGCACGGAAAACCACTTCATGGGTTTTTTGTAATTGCGCTGATGGCATGACACCATGCGCGCAAGGGTAGGAGTCATTTCAGGGCGCATAGCTACCTCCCTGTTCCCTTTGTCGGTGAAATGATAAAGCTGATGAACAATTTCATCACCACTCTTGGCCTTGTAAAGTTCAAGTGATTCGAGTGGTGGACCGTCATACTCACGAAATCCATACCTTCGAGCAACCTGTCTCCAGGTATCGAAAATATACTGACGTTCCGCCATCCTTCCTAAATCTGGATTCGGAACTGGATCTGGAAAAAAATCCCTGAATCCGGGCAAGCGTTCGATTTGCTTCATCGGGTAAAAAAGATCCGCTTGCGTTGCTGAATCTTGGTGAAGCCAGCAAGCAAGCGGATCGTAGAGTTTATGGGGCCTAATTATCAACCTGAAGACCAGGCTGTGAGTTACTTTAAGCAGATGGTGTAAGCTGTATCACCGATTCTTTCATCTCTTTGCCGGGCTTGAACTTGACCACGGCACGAGGGGGAATACGCACATCTTTTTCAGGTTTATTTGGATTGCGGCCAACCCNTGCTTTACGGACTTTGACTTCGAATACGCCGAAGTTTCGCAGTTCTACGGTTTCGCCTTTCGCGACGGCCTCTGAAATATAATCCAGAGTCCGTTGGACGACGGCAAGGACATCTTGTTGGATNAGCCCTGTTTCATTACTTATTCGGACAACTAGGTCGCGTTTTGTCATATGTTTNCTCTTGGTTGCTTNGTTGGGTTGCTTGCAGTCTAAANTGCNTATTTATGTTAAAACCAAGAATTTGCGTGGTCAAGGTGGTAAATTTAATAATTTTTACGGGTATAATTATATACTTTTAACTTTCTATCACGTTGATTTCCACCGGTTCTACACTAATACCTAGTTTACTCATCCACTTGATGGCTGCTTTTACCTGTTCACGAGCACCCGTTAATTCAAGGCAAACAATACCAATTTCTTCCGTCACGCTGGCCTGTCTCACATTGGGCACTACTTTGAACTTGTGGCCCAGTTCATGGATGATGGGACGCGTGATGAACCTTGGAGGATACATCAACCATAGCCGCGACTGCTGCTCCTGGCCTTTCCTTCCCTTGAGGTCTGTCTTTTTTTTAGCGCTGCTTGAAGCTTTCTTTTTAGGCTTTGACGCGGTTTTTGCTTTTTTGGGAATTGGCATAAGAGATGTTTGTTGATTTACCCTCCTGCAATAGCAGGGATGATACTGATTTCATCGTTGTCCTTGAGGGGTGTGTCCTTGTTTTGAAGAAAACGAATATCTTCTTCATTAACGTAGACATTGACGAAACGGCGAATTTCACCCGATTCGTCAACGAGGCGCTCCTGGATACCGGGGTAACGTGTCTGGAGCTCTGCAATGGCTTCTCCGACCGTTGCGGCGGATATCTCAACCAATTCTTCATTGTTGGTGAGCTTGCGCAGAGGAGTGGGTATTCTAACTTTCGTTGACATAGTTTTGTATTGTTTTTCAGCGTAATGAAACTTTAGATCTTTCTCAATTACCGAGCAGCGCTTCGAATTCTCGGAGGCTGGGTCGAATTTCCTTAGCTCGACCTACATGGCCGGCAACTGCATCCAGTGTCTTCAAACCATTGCCAGTGATACAAAGAACGGCAGAATCATCTTTAGGAATTTGACCGTTGGCAATGAGTTTTTTGGCAACACCCACGGTGACACCACCCGCAGTTTCCGCGAAAATACCCTCGCATTCCGCGAGGAGGCGAATGCCTTCTCGAATCTCATCGTCGCTTACATCGTCTCCATGACCTGCTGTTTCCCGCATAACCTTCAAAGCATAGAAACCGTCAGCAGGTGTACCGATTGCCAGCGATTTCGCAATCGTATCAGGTTTAACAGGCTTGAAGAAATCCAGAGATGATTTGTGAGCAGTCGTGATAGGGGAACATCCTGTCGCTTGAGCTCCATGAATGTGGTATTTGGAGTCATCGACAATTCCCAGCTTGGAGAATTCCTGATAACTTTTGTGAATCTTGGTCAGAAGCGAGCCAGAGGCCATGCAGACAACTGTGTGCTTGGGGATTTCCCATCCTAATTGCTCCATGATTTCAAATCCCATGCTTTTCGACCCCTCGGCATAATAGGGCCTCATGTTGACGTTAACGAAGGCCCAACTGTATTTGCCGGCAATTTCCGCACATAGACGATTGACTTCATCATAGTGACCTTTGATGCTGATGACTTCCGGTCCATAGACGAGCGAGTTGACAATCTTTCCCTGCTCGAGATCAGCAGGAATAAAAACGAAGGCCCGAAGACCGGCTGAGGCCGCATTGGCAGCCACAGAGTTGGCTAGATTACCGGTTGAAGCACAAGCAACGGTATCAAAACCAAGTTCTTTTGACCGACTCAAAGCAACACTGACAACGCGGTCCTTGAAGGATAAGGTCGGGTAGTTGACCGTATCGTTCTTAATCCATAATTCTCGAATACCCAGGCGCTTGGCCAAACGGTCAGCCTTGACAAGTGGAGTGTAGCCAACTTGTAGCCCAACTGTGGGTTCTTTTGCCACTGGGAGGAGCTCACGATAGCGCCACATGCTGTTGGGACGTCGACTGATGACTTCGCGATTCAAACTATTGCGAATCAAGTCGTAATCATACGCCACTTCCAAGGGGCCAAAATCAAATTCACAGACATGATTGGCTGTCAGGGGATACTCCCTACCACACTCTCGGCACTTAAGTGCCTTCATATAACCATTTTCTTCACTCATAAATCCTAAATGTTGGTTGAAAACGAGTTGGGGTGCGGGGAAGAAGGTAGAAGAATCATGCCGGCATCTGAGCCATTTCGGGCGTCAAATGGCTCCACTTGGAGGGAGGCAGTCAACATCTCATCTTTCCCAAACCTTAACAGGTTTAAGCTGGAATTGGCACCTTGACATCGAACAATTGAGGCATTGTCCAATCGGTTGCCGTGGTTTCATAGGGCCAGTTCCCTCAACCACTCTGAATGAGACCGTCTTATCAACGGATCGTGATACAATGATAACTTGCCTTACTCATGTCAACTCGTTTTGTAAACAATCTTGGCTTTTTAGACAAAGCAAAGCACGATTGTATTACTCACTGAATTATGAGCACCTACCAGATCAAAACCCAAGTTGTTGGCAGTTACCCCGTCCCCTCGTGGTTGAGGGCCTACCCAACTGCACCAAATTTACGTGATGCCATGTTAGCGGTGGTGAAGACCCAGGAGCTAGCCGGTATCGATATCATTTCTGATGGTGAATTATCTCGATTTGACGTCAATCACCCAGAGACAAATGGCATGATTGAATATTTCATCAGGCCTATGGGAGGTATGAGTAACCAGATAAGCCGCGAAGACTGGCACCAATATCAACAGGCAACTGGCATGCAATTTCGTTCCAAGCCTCCGGGTATGGTCACCAACTCCATCCATGAAGGTACTTTAAATCTTCCTGAAGCTTGGAAATCCATCAAATCATTAAGTAACTCCTCCATGATGTTCACGTTGACTTCACCTTACATGTTAGCCAAAACACTCCATGATCGTCATTATGGTGACATCAAGACACTGACGAATGCAATCGCTCGGGTGTTGGCTCAACAAGTTGCTGGCATAGACGCCCCTATGGTTCAGATCGATGAAGCAAATTTACCCGGCAATGTAGAGGATGCGAGTTGGGCACACGAACCCATTAATCTGGTTTTGAATGCCATTCAAGGTGAGAGGGCATTGCATCTTTGCTTTGGGAATTACGGGGGGCAATCTATTCAAAAAGGGTTTTGGACTCATCTGATCAAGTTTTTCAATCAGCTTGATGTCAACCATCTTGTGTTGGAATTTGCCCGCAGGGGATACGATGAACTGGAGGCTTTCAATGATCTCAGACCAGATATCAAACTTGGGATTGGGGTCGTGGACATCAAAGACAATGAGGTTGAAAGTCAGGATCTAATTGCAAAACGAGTGGATCGCGCAACAAGAATACTTGGTCCTGAACGGATCGGATGGATCCATCCTGATTGCGGGTTTTGGATGCTTCCCAGAACCGTGGCAGATGAAAAAATGAAGCGTCTTGTTCTTGGAAGAAACCTTGTCGAAGACAAGTAGCGAATGCCTTCCAACTAACCATTTCATGTCAAACACCGAAGGTCATTCAATCAAGATTCGAAGAAGCCATTTGCTTGTTTTACTGGCTGCGTTCCTCGGATGGTTATTTGACGGATTTGAGATGGGGCTCTTCCCCATAGTTGCCCGCCCCGCCCTGACAGATATGTACACGGGCTCAGACAATGTGGACGCGTTTGTTGGTCAATGGATGGGGTGGATTACCGCTGTATTTTTATTGGGTGCAGCTGCTGGTGGCTTTGTTTTCGGATGGTTTGGGGATCGTTTCGGCCGCGTCAAAGCAATGTCGGCCAGTATTCTAACCTATTCCATTTTTACGGGATTAGGATTTTTTGCCCAGGAGCCCTGGCACCTTGCTTTATTCCGTTTTCTTGCAGCGCTTGGCATGGGAGGGGAATGGTCTCTGGGTGTTGCATTGGTCATGGAATGCTGGCCTGAACGACTCAGACCGCTCATGGCCGGCATTATCGGGGCCGCTGCTAACTTCGGTTTTTTACTGATTGCAGCCGTTAGCAAAGCCAAAGAGGTCACAACAGATTCATGGCGATGGATGTGGCTGGTTGGGATCTTACCTGCAATGCTTGTCTTTTTCATCAGGCTCTTCGTACCTGAATCCGAGCGATGGAAAGCCTCGATCTCCAAGAACAAAAACAATCACCCACTGAAAGAAGTGTTCTCCAAGAAACTGCTTAAAAACACCTGTCTTGCTATTTGCTTTTCCTCTATTGCATTAATCGGGACATGGGGATCAGTGCAATGGATTCCAGTCTGGGTTGATCAAATGGTTGGCGACACCCTGCCAACAGCTAAATCAGATGTGGGCATGTTGAGTGCAATGGGTGCGATTATCGGGTGCCTCGCCGGCCCTTTGATCGGAGGAGGCATTGGAAGGCGCCCTGCCTTTTTCTTGCTCTGCTTATCCTCATTGCTTGTTTGCGGCACTCTTTATCGCAGTGGAACAGAATATGGAGCGACGTTCAAATTCCTTGTTTTTTTGACAGGAATGACGACTGCCGCATTTTATGGTTGGTTTCCGCTCTATTTACCTGAATTATTTCCCACTCGATCTCGTGCCACTGGGCAAGGAGTTGGATATAATTCAGGAAGAATTTTTGCGGCTTTCGGAGCCATCGCTGGAGGACAGCTCGTAGCAGCATTTGACGGCGATTACGCCCGCATGGGCAGTATGATTACATTGATTTATCTGGGAGGTATGCTGATGATCTGGATGGCTCCAGAAACCAAAGGCAGACCCTTGCCTGAGTAAACCGATCGTGGAGTGTCCATTGCCGCTTCACATAACATCGACAATGAGCTTACAGCTAGATGACTAGAGCTTTTTTAAACATAGCCATGAATGGATTCATGGAACTCATTCGCCAGCCCATTTATTTGGTAATCATGGTAAGCTCCAATGTATTCATGTTGTTTCTTGCCAGCCTTTATTATGCAGGCGCGGGAGAGGATACATCCATGGTCCAAGGAGGCATACTGGCTACGATATTTCTATCTGGAATTTTCACCGCTGTATTAGGGGCTTCTCTCTCTATCGGAGAGGAAATCGAATCTGGCACCGCTCTGACAGTGCTCTCGAAGCCAGTGGGACGAGTAACTTTCATACTTGCTAAATTCGCGGCACTGGCATCCTCACTTGTATTGCAATGCTTCACTGGATGCCTTGCCGCCTTGTTATCCTCAAGAATGGCGTTTGATGTCTATGGGGCACCAGACTACCCAGCCATTGTCATTTACGGCGCAGGCATTGCTCTGGCCTGCATCATCGGCCTTTGCCTCAACTTTTTTGCCATGAAACCATTTGTAGGCCCTACTGTCATCAGCATGTTGTTTTGCATGACCATAGCCTTCGTCGCCGCGAACTACGTGGACCGTGATTGGAGCCATCAATCCTTTGGCAAGGATGTGGACTGGCGCATGTTACAGGCTGTACTATTGCTTCTATTTGCTTTGTGCGCTCTGGCGGGTTTTGCCATTGCCTGCAGCACGCGTGCTTCGCTCATACCGACACTGATTCTTTGCCTAGTTGTTTTCTTGAGTGGCCTGGTATCAGATTACTTCCTTGGCACGCGCGCTGAGGAAGGTGTTTTCTGGGCAAAATGTCTATATGCAATCACACCTAATTGGCAACTTTTCTGGATGAGTGACGCTCTAGCCAATGACAAATCCATACCACTGGCCTACGTCTTGAGATGCGGCCAATACGCAGTAGGAACTCTTGCAATCAGCCTTGGCATGGCTGTTCTTTTGTTTGAAGACCGTGAATTGAGTTAAAAAGCATGACCGCCTTTAAACCTTCAGCTACGGCTCTTTGCGTCCAACGATTACGCGCAGTTGCTGCCCTAACAATCAAAGCAGCTTTTCGATTCAAGCTTATCCCGTGGTTATTACTGATTCTAATAACATCCGTCTTTTCTATTCCTTACCTGGTGACCCATAACGGCAGCGCGGAGATGTTCGCTCAGGTTCAGCTAACCTATTCGCTGATGGCCGCAAGCATCCTCATTGGAGCCTCCACGATCTGGCTGGCATGTGGCGTCATGTCTCAGGATTTTCAGCGTAATCATATTGTTTTATTGGCTAGCAAACCTTTGGCACGCTGGGAAATTTGGATAGGTAAATGGCTGGGAATTTCATTTCTGAATGCAAACCTTTTGGTGATCACTGGTATTTGCATATATGGTTTACTCGCATTCCATGCCCGGGATTTGTCTCCAGAAGAACAAAAAAGGCTTCATGCCTCCACACTTACTTCCAGGGCAAGTGTCAAGGAGGCAGCTCCTGATGTGGAACGGGAGGTTGAGCAGCTTTATGCCAGACGTATTCAGGACCCCGACATCGCTACGATGGATCCAGCCTATGTGCGCAGCATGCTTCGAGAGGAAGTCCAGTGGATGAATCAACTCGTGAAGCCCATGCATCGCAGAATTTGGAACTTGAATGCGGGAATTCAAGCCAAAGGCGCCCCCAACGCGCTTATTCAGATGCGCGTGAAATTTTATGCATCCTTGATCGAAAACACAAAAGATCAACCAACACTGTGGGTTGTTGGAGATCCTAACTCGCCCTCAAAATGGGAAAAGGAACTCAATTTAAGCCCGATGCTTACTCATGAGTGGTCCGTTCCTGCAAGCTTGATTGACGAAAATGGCAATCTCCATGTGGAGTGCCACAACTATACCGAGTCAAGCCTTGTTTTCAAGGTGGAGGACGGATTGGAAATCCTGATAAAAGATGGGGATTTCACTGTAAATTATTTCAAATGCTTGCTTGTTCTATTTGCGTGGATGACATTGCTTGCTGCCTTGGGGTTATGGGCTGCCACGTTTACCTCTCTTCCAGTTGCTACTTTCCTTATCTTGACCCTCATCTTAATCGCAAGCTCTGATCAACTTTTTAAATCCATTGTCAGCGAGGGTACTATATCAACATTGGAAGACTCCGGAGATGCCAGTTGGGGTTACCTTGACTGGATCCTTGTGCCAATATTTACTGGACTTTACTATTTCACTGAAACCCTGCGTTCTGTTTCTCCCGTTGAAAGCCTGATCACGGGCCGCAGCATCTCGACCATAGCAATGATCAAACACCTCGGATTTCTGTGTGGCCTGCTCAGCGGCCTTCTGGCCGGATGGGGGATTTTCATTTTTGAAAGGAAGGAACTGGCAAAATGAGTTCAAATTTACAATCTAATAAATTGACTCATCGTTTATTGATCCTGGCTATGATTGTAGTTGCCGTTTTCTCCAATCACTTTACTCAGAAAAGACTGAACAGGGATCGTCAGAGGCTGGGATTAACCCGTATGGAACCACTCAAGAATGCACCTCCATTGCTGGCTTTTTCCAGTGTTGCTTTGGGTGGTTTTCGAGGACTGATGGCAAACGCTCTGTGGTTCCGCGTCACTCGATTACAGGATGAAGGCAGATTCTTCGAGGCACTGTCACTCGCAGATTGGATTACAAAATTACAACCAACCTTCTCTTCCGTCTGGACCTTCCAATCCTGGAACATGACTTATAACATTTCCAAACAGTTCGAATCCCCCAATGAAAGATGGAGGTGGATTCAGAGCGGAATCAAACTATTGAGAGATGAGGCGTTGAATTACAACGCTCAGTCATCGGAAATTTATCGTGAACTTGCCTGGATCTTTCAGGACAAGATCGGAGGGACGTTTGACACTCAACATGCTTATTACAAGGGTCGCTGGGCTACCGAGATGCGGCGTATTCTTGGAGATCACCCTGACTTGAAAGCTATTGAAGCTTCTACCGACCCTCAGGTAATTGCTAAGCGTGATACATTGTTGAAGAACTATGGACTGGACATAACGCGCATGCGATTAATTCAGGATAACCTTGGGCAATACGATTGGCGTTTACCGGAAACCCACGCAATTTACTGGGCTTGGGCCGGACTTGAAACCGCCAGCGAAGGTAAACTTAACTTTCTGCGACGAGTCATTTGGCAGTCCATGAGCTTGGCTTTCGAACGCGGTCGCCTGATCGAGAACAAGGTAGACCAAAAGCTGGATTACGCACCAAACCTTGAACTAGCGCCATACACACATGCTATGTTTCTGAAAGTTCGAGGCGAAGAGGAAGATACCAATTACTACAGCACCATCGACAGAGCTCATAAGGAGTTTCTACAAAATGCATCCTACTATTTTTTCCTGCACCATCGACTCGCGGAATCATCCGAATGGTTCGGTGAACTGAAATCGCGATTTCCCGACTCTTTGCCAAAAGGAATCAGTCTGGAAGAATTTGCCCTCAATCGATTCGAATCAAACCTTGTCAAAGCCAACATGAACCAGGCGCGCGTGATCATCAACGGATTGATCAGGCAATTTCTTTATTTCCTTGCAATAGGGGATGAGGATCAAGCTCTGGGTTATCGCAACATGTCAGAAATTGCATGGAAGAATTACCATAAACCGACTCAGCGCTCAACCGAGAGGCTCGCACTTCCCCCATACGGAAAATTACTTAGGAACATGCTGCAGAGTATTAACCAAGGCGAAGAAGGGTTCAGTGAAGGAATGATCGCTGCCTTGAAAACGAGAGTTGAGATTTTACCAGAGACGGAAACCGAATAAATCTGAATTTACTGCGCTTGATAGCCCCTCATGCTTACCACCATTTGAAAGCTGGGTCAGGCTTAGGGGCATTCCCATAATTCCAATCGTAAGCTTCCAATGGAAACTGAAAAAATTCAGTGTGAGAATCTCCAAACAGCACGTTGAAACGATACTCTCCTTTAAAATTATGCCACTGACTTTCTCTATCGTTTTTATTTCGATCTGCCCACCATGGCCAATCTCCGGTAACCAGTTTATTGGATGGGCCCTTGATTAAGGCAGAACCTTTCATGGGTGTGGCCTGCGAGGTGCCTTTTGCAGCTCTGGAATCACCTGTTACATGCTGAATCCTCAGCGTTTCAACGGCCCAAACTGTTAAGTAACTATTACCCCATGCGTCGAAACATGTTTTGGTACCTTTTGGAAAGTTACTAATCCAAAGTGAATCCCCTTTATCTGATGGACAATGGTAAGCTTCATCTGCGGGAACGTAGGCATTGAGCGGTCTTCTCTCTCTTGGCACATTCCCTCCATGTAAGGTCATCGTACCTGTATTCCCCCCCAGCACTCCCCACTGCTCGTAGGCAGGATAAAAGTCATTATTATCATCAATATACATGGCAAAGCCCAGACCATGCTGACGCATGTTGTTGTTACACTTGATCGTTCTAGCCTTTTCTTTGGCCCGCGACAAAGCCGGAAGAAGCATACCAGCAAGAATGGCGATGATAGCGATGACCACCAACAACTCAATGAGCGTGAAACCCTTGCGGCTTCTCAAGGCACCAACAGATAAAGGAAAAGATATCTTCATAAACTTTTTATGATAACGGCAAAATATCATTATTTCGTCGCACTTGGTTTTGGGAACCATTACTTCCTAGACGATTTGAGCGCTCAGCAGGAGCAAAAAATAATATTTTTTTACTTTCTCGTATGCTGGTCAGATCGAAATTCTGTTCTGCTAATTCAATGGTTTGACGATCATAACCCGGAAAAACAACATGGACGATTCGCGCTCTCTTTGAATCTGGAAAGTCAATTCCCCTTCATCAGCAAGCTTGGATTCCAGCAGTTTCCAGGAACGATCCGTGAGATTCGCTTTGGATTGTAAAATATAAGCTCTTCCCGGAACTGAGCTTAATTCCAGTTGCAAATTCATTGCGTTATCAAGAGTAACCGAGGTGATTTTTGTCACACTATTGAACTCGCGAGGATCTGTCCCTGCTTCAAATTCATCACGGTTAACATGACCATCTGAGTCAGGGTCTGCGTTTTCTCCACTGACCTCAGAGTCTGCCCGTTCGCTCAAGGTAAAGAAACTGAGCAACCAGTCTTCATAGCTGACTGAGCTTCCTTCCTTTCGAACCCCAACGTTCAGTTGTCTTGTGGTCGTTAACTCACCATCGGTCACGTGAACCTGGAGCAAGTAATCGCCGGTAAAAGGAAAGCGGACCATCGTGGGTATGAGGGAATCATTTTGGAAGGAAACCTCACCTGGACCAGATACTTGTTCCCATTGAACCTCAGTAAGCCCGGGCTGCAATGGCAAGCCATCATCGCTCCATTCACCTTCCAGGGCTACCCAAATCCCTGGTTCAGCGGTAATCTCATCGACCAATTCAACTTCTGGAGCGCGATTATCAGGAAACAATTCAGCGCTCAATTGCATATCAAAACTAATGTCACTGCTAGTGGCATTGGCTTGATGTATTTCCACGGCAATCACATTCTGCCCTTCAACAAGCAGATCGGGATCTACCGAGGATTCAAAAAAGGTATTTTCATCATCCCCACCCACTGCAGCCAGGGCAAATGTCTGATGAGACACATCAGCTTCAGACAGATTATGGCGGAGGATTTCCTGCCCATTCAAATAAACGATCGCGCCATCATCGCGAATCAGGCCAAGTTTCACGCTCTGCACACTCGATGACCGAGCTATCTGGATAGCTTTACGGAAATAATAAGTGACCGCTTTATCGGACGCGTTTCCTCCGAATGATATCACAGTTCTCTCATCCCCGTCTCCATACCCAAACTGAGCACTTCCCGATTTCCACTCCGCATCACTGAAATCCAAATGAACCCATTGATCAGGCTGAGCCATGTCATCATCCATGTATTTCCAGGCAGAGCCTGATGCGATCAGAGTTTGATTACCTACCAGCCTTTCAACGGTGAGCTTCAGCTGTGAGGTTGAAATCAAGGCACCATCGGATACGGATAATTCAACAACCCAGTCCCCCACCCCTGGAGCAGACACTCGAGTTTGCGCAAGACCTGAGTCTTCAAAATACAAAACACCCGGTCCAGAAATCTGTTTCCAGTGAACGCTCAAGTTTTCGGAAGATTCAGGCAATCCATCATCCTGAACTTTCCCATTGAGTTCGAACACAGCTGGTAAGCTCAGCACGGTAATTGCCTGATCTGTTCCAGCAATTGCAATAGGAGCTTTGTTGCCATCATTTTCGACCCCCGGTGAAGGTTGATCCTGGCTCGACCGCCAATTGATGGGATCATCCCCGTAGGACCGGGAATCTAGACGCTCAATGGAAGCTCCGGAACTCAAGCTCAAGTCAGGCCATGGCAGTGTGTTATCATACCTCACCTCATCCACAGCGATCATGGGAACAACTTCTCCATCGGTTGTAATATTTGGTGTATCTGGGCGCATCAATCGTATGCGTTCACCGTTGGCCTGCAGATTACCCTCAAAGGGCCCAAAAACCCTGACATTTCCTGGAATGGCAAAGACAGAACGGAACTGATCCGGACTCACATTCACAATCAGCATGATTTCATCGGGATCCATCAAAACGCCCATGGGAAAGGAAAACCCGATGCCTTCCACTTTCCATGTATTGGATGGAGCCTCCGAATCAAAAAGAGTGATGCGTTGATTGGAAATATTTTTAATTTCCAGGAATTCTGGTTTACCTGCGTCCGGAGCATAGCCGATTTCATTGATCACCACAGGCCCCACCAATGGCTCAGCATTCGATGCACCCAAGGTCAATTGGCTTTGCGGAGGGTAATGCACCTGACCGCCGCTGGTGTAATATTGCCCAAAGGAAACACCGTTTGCAGAGGCACCAAAGTCAAAACCATGACTGTAACCCGTGAGTTCGCCTTGAGCGTCAGCAGAAAATAGAAAAACGGATTCTCCAATAGAGCTGAATGTAAAACTGGGATCGATACCGGGTATTGAATTGAAATCAGACTCCGTCACCACCAGATAAGCACCGGAAGGAATCCGCGTTCCCTGTGGAAAAACATATTTGGACGGCACTTTCTTATCATCGGTTAAATACCATCCCCCAATGTCAGCTGCTTCCTCTCCCGGATTAAACAGCTCGACCGAGTCCACTTGAGGAAAATCAGTGTGAGGCAGAATTTCAGTAACAAGAATCCTGGGAATCCCATGATTCATATCCTCTCTACCCGGGCTTCCCCAAAATTGACTGGACGCACGCCACGAAGAAACCTGGGATTGATCGTGCAATTGAGAGGTTTGCAATGGAACCAATGAAAAACCATCCCCATCCGGTGTTACAGGCCATGGTTGAGCATCATCATATTCCAGTGAAAAAATAATGCCTCCAGCAGCATGGTTAAGAGTAAGCCGCTCACCCCCGTTATTCAAACTTCCCGTATAAATGCCAGCCAACGAGACCGTAGGATATCGACTTCGAAACATCGCTTCATTCCTTGCCAAAACCAGATGGGCTCGCGGTTCCATGGTGAAGCCATTTGGAAACGTGAAACTGATACCATCCGTAAAAAACACGCCGCTTAAATCAAGCGGTGTGGACGCTGTATTTTTAAGTTCGATAAACTCATAATCATCTTCATCGACTGCAGGATCATCCGAGTTGGGATGATACATGATCTCAGTCACTAACAGCTCATTAAAGGACCGTTCTACAATAAAATCTGTTTTGGCAAGTGCACTCCACTCGCCATTACTCATTCCTCGTGCAGCAAACTGCACTTGACCGGTTATCGGAATGGCTCCTTGATAAAGCCGTGCACCTGGAGCAAAACCGCCTCCCATTAATCTCGGATCACTTCCATCCAGTGTGAAATAAACTCGATTCGCATTCCCCTTATTCACTTCCAATAGAAAACCATCCCCCACAATCCCGCCGAACTGGTTCAAGACAGGTGCGTTAACATCCGGGTATAGTTCATCTTGCTGTAATTGACTGAAAACAATATCGGCTCTGCGCCGTATAAAATTGTTGACCACGTTGTTGATCGTACGGATCCAGGCATTGTCTCTTGTGAATGGATCCGACCTTTTGGAATCCCCCCAGCGTGCCGATTCTGCAACCACGGCCCGGTCTATTTCCTCTTTGCGTTTCAGGAAAAGTTCAGTTGCCTGTTCGCGAGTCAAGACACCACCGTTGAACATGTGTTTGTGAATATGGTCGGCGACCTTCAAACGGAACTCATCGTTATCCTGCAGTTTCTGCCATAAATATTGCGGATTAAAATATTGAAAACTACTTCCCGCACTGTAAGGGCCTGTCCGATTCTGATTTACATTCAATAAAGTATGCTCCGCATCATGCACAAAATGCTGGAAGCCAAAATCACCCAGCCGATTGCGTATCGAATAAAAATTATTTGGCCGGGTGTTGCCCAGGAAGTTAGAGATTGGAGCGTCCAGGTTTCCGCCATAAAGGATGATCAGCATGTAATCGATTAAGTTGGGCACATCCACCAACACGGGATATTCAGGATTGCGCGTCCCATCAGGATTATTCCCCAAGACACGCTGATAAGCGGCATCACTTGAAAATCCTGCCCGTGCCGCATCAAAAAGAGTGCGCCAGTCTTCGAGGTTGCCATCCGTTGCGTTGATCGTGTAGGGACCCGCTTCTACCTTGACGACATCATAATCATCTTTATCGCCTCCATAATATGATTCTCCGTATGACGCCTCGGGGCGCTCCACTGTGTTATACAAGCCCCAGTACATGCCGTTGATGTAGAGATGCACATACTCGCCACGCTCAGCGTTGTGTCCCATGGCCAATTGAAGATCCCGATTGTATTGATCCCTCAGAAAGATACCACGACTGTCTCCCTGAAAACTCCAGGAGTAGTTTTGAAATGTCCTGAGGTCAAATCCATCAAAGGATTGAGCTGCATCTTCGCCAAAGACTGGATAATTTAATTTGGGTTCGCCGTATTCATTTCGGAAAAAGAGACGCAGGGCATGTTTGGGATTGTTCGTGCTCCGACTAAAACCACCTCTTACTCGAATCCCGGCATTGATTTGAAAACCATCCTCTCCGTCGGGATAAATGAGCTCGACCGAACAAGGACGCTCCCATTGACGACCATCTCGGGAGGGGTTGGCATAGATTCCGTTTGAAGAACCAAACATGTCATCCAGATCCATTACAATGGAATAGGAGGGAATCGTCTGCATGTCCTCGATGATGGTGTCACGATAATCAGGATGATTGACGACCTCAGGATCCATTCCGTAATCAACCGTATTACTTCCCCATTGTGCCGGCCACCCTTCCGGAGCCCGTCCATTGGAGGCCTGTTGAATCACATCCTCGAGAAAGATATAGGTCTGGGTGTCTGTATTGGAAGGCTCGTATCCTTCGCGAAATGCCCTGGCCCGGACGGTTGTTGTTTGATTAATGGTGACAGGGTCACCAAAGGTCCGGCCATTGGTGGGGGAAGGTTCCGTACCATCCAGTGTATAGCGGATCAGCGCGAACTCCGTTGAGGTCTCGATGGTCAGATCAAATGGACTCGTGTAAAACCCGCGATCCTGATCAAATTTCGTATCCGCCACAAAGGCCAAGGATCCTTCTGCATTAAGTTCTCCCGGTGTTGCCTCAGCGAAATAGTGATTGGCCTTTTCCTCTACCTTGTATTCCGAGAGAGAGGCATCCAGAAAAACATCCGCATCATCGGCTCCAGCATTGAGTACCTGAACAGCCAGCAAATTTGAACCAGACTTCAATTCCGACATGAAGGTAGTGATGGCAAAACTCTCCCATTGCAAAGCACCGTGTATACCTGTCGCATTGCTGTTCCACGCAACATTGCTCGGCGCCTTGTCCCGCGCCACTTCTACTCCGTTCAAAAAGGCAACGAAACCATCGTCATACTTCAGCTTCAAGGTCAATGATTCCAACTGTTCAGGATCAGCAACATTGAATGGAATTCGAGAGTAGAAAGCAGAGTGCTGTTCGTGCATCTGATCGATAATATCCGTTTGAAGGGAAGAGTTGCCTCCCCCTGCGCCAACGGTGGTCTGAACTTCCAGACCGCCATTGGCTACATCACCAACCAATCGAAATTTACTTCCATCAAAGCGGCGAAATCGACCCTGTGCCGCAAAGAGCTCGAGACCGGCTCCTCCTCCCCGTTCATAGAACACAAGACGCACTGGATATGCCCCAGCTTTGGCAAATTGCATGACAGCCACAGTGTCAGCAGGCGCTCTGGGGTTTGGAAAAGACATACTTTGGTCTCCCACCTCAAGACTGAATCCGTCATCGCTATTGACACCAAAAGACCAGTAACCGTCTTCGGGAATGATCACGGTTCCGATTGCCAGAACCACAAAATCATCTTGATTAACCCCGATACTCACACCAGGAAAAGGTGCATCATCACCATAATTGCCAGCACCTCCTGTATCAAAAAAGTTGAGAAAAGGAGCCACCTCGGTGACAGAACCCAATTGTAAAGAAGGAGTTTTGATCACTGACTCCGCCGTGTTAATATGCCTAACAGGCGAACGAGCGTCTATTTTTTGAACGGTAAAACCCGGAGTGAAGGCCTGATACCCAATGCCAGCCTTTCCCGTAGACCAATGAGCATCAGAAAATCCGCTTTGATACCACTGCGTTGATTCGGCAGGACCATCCGCAATACGAAACTTCAAGTCAGCCCCGGAATTCAACAGAACCGATTCACTTACAACCTGCCCCTGCCCATAAGACACATCGCGGTATTGCGTTGGATAAGGATTGAACGCTGTTGCAAGACTCACTCCATCAGAATGTATTAATGCCAGAAATTCTCCATCGGAGTTAAGCTTGAAATTGGTATGCAACGGTTTGTCCGGATTTTTTCGGTCCTTGCCCGACGCCCACACTATCAACAATTCTTTGGGGGCCAATATGGTCGACGGAAATTGCCATTCAGTGAGATTGTCCGCATCATTGCTCAGAAACCAACCTGTTAAATCGACGCTTACATTGGAGGGATTGTAGAGCTCAATCCAATCTGAACTGCCTCCATCTTCATCTTGAGCAGTGAGCCCATTGCTTGCCATGAACTCGGAAATCACTACCTGACCTTTCGACTGGGCGGAAAACGAGAAAGTCAAGCACAGGATCACACACACTTGGAGAAACCATTTATTTCGCATGGTCAAATGCAGAGCAAAATTCAGGCCATTTCAAAATACTAAATCGTTTTCAAAAACAGAACATTGTAATCAGGTTCATCAGGGAGCAAAATGGCTTACTCATGGATCATGACACACCACAGGTAAACATCCTCCTAACGCTCGAAGAAAGTGAATCTAAAGACGCGTGGAAACGTGCATGTGCCGATGCTTTGGGTGTGCCTTTGGAGCGGATAAAAGAAGTTCGACTGCGAAAACGATCCATCGATGCACGCCAGAGAACAATCAAAGTTCAACTCCGACTCGATGTGGGGCTGGATACGTCGCTGCCAGAATTAGAATCTCCCGCAAACAGTTACCTGAAAATCCCTGAAAAAGCCCGTAAGGTGATCATCGTAGGCAGTGGTCCAGCCGGATTGTTTGCCGCACTGCAAGTCATTTCGCTTGGAATGCAACCCATTGTATTGGAGCGTGGAAAGGACGTTTCTTCCCGTCGATTCGACTTGGCCCCTCTGTTAAGAGAAGGAGTAGTAAACGAAGAATCGAACTATTGTTTCGGGGAGGGTGGTGCAGGAACTTTTTCGGATGGAAAACTTTACACACGAGCCAAAAAGCGGGGGCCGGTTGCGGACATTTACCGCACTCTAGTTGCGCACGGGGCCCCGGAGAACATTCTCATCGAATCACATCCCCACATTGGCTCAAATTTATTGCCCAATGTAGTCCGAAAGATGCGTGAATCGGTAATGGCTGCCGGTGGCGAAGTGCATTTTCAAACTAAGGTCACGGACTTGATCCTCTCGAAGGGCCGTATCGCTGGAGTTGTATGCAATGAAAATCAATCCTTTGAAGCAAACGCGGTGATTCTCGCAACGGGACATTCGGCACGCGATATTTATCAGTTGCTAAATGACAAAAAGATCCTTCTTGAATCAAAACCTTTTGCGATAGGAGTCCGCATCGAACATTCCCAATCTTTCGTCGACCTTCATCAGTATCACCTGCAATCAGGAGAGAAACGGCCAAATGCACTCCCCGCTGCAAGTTATCGATTGGCTACAAAAATTGATCATCGCGGAGTCCATTCCTTTTGCATGTGCCCCGGCGGCTTCATTGTTCCAGCAGCCACTTCCAATTCCGAAATCGTGGTGAATGGCATGAGCTTATCCAGAAGAGATTCTGCTTTTGCCAACAGTGGTATGGTCGTCACAGTCGAACCAGAAGATACCTCACATTACGAAAAAGAACACGGGCCGCTGGCTGGCATTATTTATCAACAAAAAATCGAACACGCTGCCAAGCAAGCTGGTGGAGGAGGCCAGGTTGCACCTGCTCAGCGAGTCACCGATTTCCTCAAAGGAGCAGTTTCGTCGACATTACCCAAGACCAGCTATTTTCCTGGCACTGAATCGGTTGACCTGAATGAATTATTACCCGCCGAAATCACTCGAAGACTGAAGCAAGGCTTCACACTCTTTGGCAACCAGATGCCAGGCTACATTACTGATTCGGCCATCCTTATCGGTTTTGAAACTCGAACCAGTTCACCCGTAAGAATCCCAAGGGATCCCGATTCTCTCGAACACCCCATGGTCAAAGGATTATATCCTTGCGGTGAAGGAGCAGGCTATGCAGGCGGTATTGTCAGTGCTGCTTTGGACGGGTTGAGGTGCGCTCAGGCAATCAAAAACGCCTGACACATTTCGCGCTAATTGAGATGTCCGTTTCAAGACAGAGGCGCGTTTAAGGCCAAAAAATCAGACCGATGGCTGCACGCCATAACGTCGAGCCCTTCCCCTCGGGAGCCAAAGAGTATGGCCTCCACTCACGCCGCAACCGAACTCCAAAGAGCTCAAAAAATATCACACGCATCGAATTAGACATGGTTCGCCCTTGAAGATATATGGAGAAGTGAATATAAGTTAAAACATGACACATGAAAATATTACTTGTCACTTTCGTTTTAATTAGCTTATCGGGCTCAATACAGATTTCACTGGCTCAGGGCTTTTACGCCGTCTCGAGGCCAACCATCATGCATCCTGCACGAGGCGTGTTTTTTGGATCTGTGCTTGCCCGGCCACAAATAGTGCAAGGAGGGGGAGCCCAAACATTCGCTCAACAAAAGCAAAGCCCAAAAGCAATCACTCCGTGGGCTCAAAGCGATTCCAAAGCAATTTCCAGAGATCAAATTCTATCCCGAATAGAGAGATTATGGGGTCAGGTCCGTCGTGGACAAACTCAGGCGATGTATGCATTGGCAAAAATTTATGAGAAAGGAAACCCTTTAAGACCACAACCTGCCATGAGTCACAGACTTCTCGTTATGGCAGCCCAAAAGGGCCACAAACGAGCACTTGCTGATTTACGAAAGAGCACGAACAAAAAAACGGCTAAATTGGAGAAATGAGCAATTCATTACCTTCCTGATTGAAACGAAAACCGGATTGCTGGCAATAAAGCGAATTTGTGGTTTTTTATGCATGCTATCCAAAAAGAAAAGGAAATGAGCACCACATTTTGAACGAGTTTGTGGCAGACGATTACCTCTCCATTACCGCATCCACAGTCAAATTGGATATCACAAAACGCAATACCGCCAGCTGAATATAAGTCCAGAGCACGCCATGAAACCATGCTAGTAAACGCAACCAGAAGTGCTCCTAAACTCAATGCGCTCGCCCTGACTCCAACGCCCAGCATCAGCAATAAACCGCACCAGACTTCAAACCAGGGCAACCAAGCTGCGACGACGTTCATTTGCCAGGGGGTTTGAAGAATATCAAATTCGCGGATACTCTTGAGAAAAGTCACTGGGTCCAGCGTCTTGGTCCAGCCAAGATAGATGAACATTCCTCCAATGATTACGCGAGTCACAAAAGCAGCAATGTCCTTCATGGTGTCTCTTGGGTCTGCTGCATGGAATGCAGTTCTTCAAAATCATCAAACCGATCTCCCATGGCGATTGGATTGGCTCCCCCGTTCCATCCACGCATGCCTGCTGCATAGATAAAAAGTTTATCCTGTGGGACGCCCAATTGTTGGAGATCTCTTGCGGTGAATTCGCTGTCTTCACAATGACCACCACTGCAGTAAACGATCACCTGTTCAGCGATCTGACACATCGGCAGCACCAGATCAATGTATTGGTCTATTTTATAATGATCCAGTAGGTAGGCGCCGGGAATGTGTCGCTCTTGAAAAAGGGTTTCATTTCGAGCGTCAATGAGAACAACTTCACCAGATTCCAAACGTGGATCTTCCATCAGCGCGACAACTTCAGCAGTACTTTTGGGCTGAAACCCTTTCTGCATAAGCCGTTCAATCGATTGCTGAACTTCCGTTTCGAATGAGTGACCGGAAGAATGCTGCCTCCCCGAGTTGGAATCGTTAAATGAAATTGTCTCGGCACTGAGAAAGTAATCACGACTCACATCCAGACCATTGCTCGAATGATGGTTCAGGATTACTGACAAAGCAGTTCCGAGTCCAAGCACAAACAACCATTCAGGCCAGCTACTGTTGAGATCCTTGGATGAAGCCAAAAATATACCTTGCGAAAAGAGCTGTAACACCCATTATTTTTTCAATTTCCGGTAGGAACCCACGGGCACCTCGAAATCACTGAATTCTTCGTGATTGGTCTTGAGTGTGAGCTTCGCATCCTTCAGCTCGTCCACGTTGAGTCCCGCTGGAAATGTCAGAGTCATACGATGATGTTTTCCATTGTTGAGAATATTCGTGTCGATCTTGACACCTTCAACAGACATTTTCACATCAGATAATTCCAGAGGCGTATCTTGGTAGGAAAGTACTGTCAGATACTTTTTCATGGGCTTCGCGAGCACTCCCTCCTTGAGTAAAATCCGATTGGGAACAACTTGAACGGGAGCCATGACGTAGGCAGTAGCCGAGATCTGGTGGTTGCGTGCATCTGGAATATTGGTTTCAAAACGGATTGTCCCACGATTCGAACCGTAGATCAAAGGGGGAATCGTTGTGATCTCGATCTGGTATTCCTTGCCTTCAGTGATCGTTTTGAGGACTGCCTTGAACCGCTCACCTTCGACTCTGAGATTTTTGATTTGCAGCGGCGTTTCGACCTGGTTGGTCACTTTGATGATTGAAGTTTTCTCGCCCGTGAGAGACTTGAGCGCTGGGAATGCGGCAACCTGCGGATCCACGACAACTGGCATCCAGACTTTACCTTTGATCTGCAGGAAGGAGGTTGGATGTTTTGGATCATTGCTGGTAACGGTAACCGATTTACTTAGGGGGCCCTTGAATCTGGTTGTACTAAGTTTGATCGGAATAATTCCAGAACGCCCTGGCTCAATGGACTTGGAGAACTCTCCTGCAGTGGTACAGCCACAACCGGGCCTTACACTCTTGATTTTGAGGACTTGGTTGCCTCTATTGAAGAACTTGAAATCGTAACGAATTTCCTCGCCTTGCTGCACTGTACCGAATTGGTAGACAGGTGTTTCAAATTCAATGACAGGAAAGGCTTCAACTTGATTATCCTGAGCCTTCGCAAGGGTCAGACCGACCAGAAAAAAACAGGCAGCAAATTTCGATAAAATATTCATTTTTGCATTACAAAGATTGATTCATACTCACGTTGACGGGCCAACGCAACTGAAACAGCATTAGGGTTAATTCAAACAGTTAAACACTGTCGGCGATGATCGGTGAAATTGCAATGCCTGAATCGATGCGTCTACGAGCTTTCATAGCCAAGTAAGGAGGCACATATTCGCAGCGATGAGCAAAACTTCCAGGCAAAGCTTCTGCATTCCCATGCCAGGGCTCACGAAGATCTTCAATGACGAAGCCATGCCTGCACAAGCCACCAACAAGAGCTTCCAACGTGTGAAGGAATTCCATGGCCCCGGATTCCCGGTGTTCACTACCATCGATGGGAGGTAACTTTCCCTGGTACCTTGCGGAAACCTCCACTGCATACTTACCACACTCCGGTTTGGGTGTGGTCTGCAGACTGAAAGGTTGCTTATGCTGGACAATGTATAAGCCTCCAGGTTTGAGCACCCTAGCAACTTCACGATGCAGGCCTTCGATGTTCTGGATATAACAACTACTCACAGGTTGCATGATCAGATCAAACTCTTTTTCCATCAAACCATGAAGATCCGTCATGCAGCGCTGAAGTCTCCGTATGCGAAAATCATATCGTTCGGCCATGATCCGATCCTTTTCCAGCATCGCTTCAGAAATATCCACGACAGTCACGTCTGCTCCCGCAGCTGCATATAGAGGAGCATGTTTACCACCTCCGGCCCCCAGGCAAAGCACACGACGTCCGTGAACTCCTTCTGGCAACCATTGATAAATATTGATGTAGGGCAAAGGATTATTGAGAGCACGCGCAGAGACAGTAGCTGTAAACCCACTCTTCATGGCAACCAATTTGTCCCATATCTCAGCATTGTGCTGAGAGGCTTTTCTCGATAAATCTTCCATCCTATGACTCGTTTATTTCGTAATTGTCAGCTTTATGATGGCCTGATTTAAGAGCCTTACCCAAAGAAAACGCAATAAAAACTGGTCTCAAGACTACTTTTCAGCATTTTCCTGATCAATGACATGAGAGAATCGGCACTGTAAACCTAAAAAAAGCCCCTTTTTGGCGATTAAGGAAAACAACTTGTAGGATCGTGCACCCTTGGCTTGACCGACAATGAAAAATCCGATTTGATAAAAACTACAAGCCACAATATTAGGAATATGAACAAATTAATTGTCATTTTACTCGGATGCCTTGCGACAGGATGGATTGCCGGGTTACAAGCGGATGAACAATCTGCCATCGCAACAGTTGAATCATACGGAGGCCAGGTGCTGGGTATCGCCAAAGACGTCGAGGGCGTGCGTGTATTGATTCCCCCCAAGACTTTTGAGGGACGCGTTCTTACAGACGCTGATCTCGAAGTCTTGAAAGAAATCCCGGGCATCATGGAATTAGATATCAAAAATGCAGGCATCGGGGATGCGGGTGTTGCCCATCTGAGCAATCTCTCAAGTCTGGAACGTTTGCATCTTGAAAAAACCAAAATCACTGACGCAGGCCTCAAGCATCTTACAGGGCTGTCCAACCTCGTCTATCTCAACTTGTATGGTACCGAGGTAAGCGCGAGCGGTATGGATGCTTTGAAAACGTTGAAAAAACTGAAAAACCTTTATTTATGGCAGACAAAGGTGAGCGAAGATGCGGCAAAATCTTTTCAAGTAGCCATGGAGAAATCCGGCAATGACGCTCTGGAGATTAACCTGGGATGGGAGAAGGAACTCTTGAGCAAAGCCCGTCTGGCAGCTTTGAAAACCCAACGCGAAGCTCTTGAAAGCAGCGCAACTGAAGAACCGACTGAATTGGTGGTCGTCGAAGACCCAGACTTCGCCACGCACATCATGCCTATTCTCGAGGCAAATTGTGTCAAGTGTCATGGGGAGGAAAAACAGAAATCCAAACTGCGTCTGGATAGCTATGCCGCAGTCATGGAAGGCACACCCGATGACAAAATTGTTGTAGCAGGGGATTTGATCGGCAGTAGTTTATTCCAATTAATTACTTTGCCTGCAGATGATGATGACCTGATGCCTCCAAAAAACGGGCCTTTGAGTGAAAACGAAATCGCTCAAATTCGTAACTGGATCGTCAAGGGAGCCAAAGCTGAAGCTGAGGTTGTAGTTGTGGAAGAAACAAAAGTGGCATCCAAGGAAAGCGGTGTTTTTGGAGAATTTATCCTACCGATCTTAAAGGAAAGATGTGCGGACTGTCACGGGGAGGACAAGCAGAAAGCCAAGCTGCGCCTGGATTCGCTGGCTGCGACACTTAAGGGTGCAGACGGAGAAGCTATCGTTGTCAGCGGTAAACCTGATGAAAGTTCTCTCTATACGCGCGTCATCCTTCCAGCAGATCACGATGACCGCATGCCTCCTAAAGGAGATTTGCTATCAAAAGCACAAACTGACTTGATCAAGCTTTGGATCACGAGCGGCGCAGAGTAAGATCGCTAGCAATTTCAGCATTTCAATAAAACGCCTCCAGTTCACTGGAGGCGTTTTTTTATTGAGGAGCCAATAGGCCTGCAATCTTAATGGTAAAATTTGCACAGAAAGCCTTGCTTTTATTTGGATTTTCTTTCCCCCGAATCTCCCTCTATTCATGAAAAGAGTGCCGCTCTTGGCGTGATGGCATTGTAGGCTAACAAAAGATCGGATCGCACCCTTTTCCTGATTCTTTTCTCTACCATGAACGCAGTAGGTGACAAGATCTTAAATGGAAGTAAAGCGATCTTAACTGGCATGAATCTTGTGAACCCTATCAAAACTTAGCATTTGTAAAAGCTGGTTTTCTCCTTGTTACCTCGGGTTTGATGCTCCCCTGCCCCAAGGCCTGCTTTGACTGAAAAAAAGCCTGCAGAAGGGGCAGGATACCCCGCAAGAAGAGTATGCTTCAACAGACATTGCATCGTTTTTCATTTAAAAACAAAGGAGCAATTAAAGGCCTCATGGAGGTATTTTCTACTTTACACCCCGCTTTGCCATCGCTATAGCGGATACATGTCCACTTTTTTCATTCCCAAGCAAAGGGTATCGACTTATGCGTTTACACTGATCGAGCTACTGGTAGTTATTGCCATTATAGCGATCCTTGCAGGCATGCTTCTACCAGCCTTGAGCAAGGCGAAGGATAAAGCGAATTCAACTCTTTGCAGAAGCAATCTGAAACAAATGGGATTCGCCATCTTCATGTATGTGGACGATAATGATGGCAAACTACCATACGCATGGGGTGAGGGTCCAAACTCTTACATCCACGACGCAAATATCAATAATTTCGAAGCATTGTTGTTTAGCTATTATGGACGCTCCAAGTTCGATGCTGCGCAACAGGGCCAAAACTTTACCAACGGTGTTTCACAATGCCCCATTCGTCTCAAGGAGCCCCTCAAAGGAGGCAATCCGTGGAAAATAAGTTATGGAATGAATCAGTACACGTCCAAAAATTTCCCTAATGCAAGGGGCAAGTTTCCTTCAGCCGACACTGCCAAGCTGGGGAGTGTGCGCCAACCAACCCAAACTCTGTTGGTGTCCGATCTTGCTTATGTGCGCAACCATCCCCCCATTATCAACCTTTCTACCAATAATCTTGGCTACCGGCACGGCGAACGTTATCCAAATGGCGGAGCAATGACTCTTTTCATGGATGCTCATGTTGCTAGTTTCAAGCAATCCCAGACCAATGGGATTATTCTCGACTTCAAGGTAAACCCGAATCTGATACTTCCCTGAATAAGGACAAGCCCATCCTTCGCTTTGGCACTAGCTGCAAGTAGTATTACTCTATAAAATTACATGCTATCGTGCGTCGTCAGTCACAAGTCATTGTGCACGTATTGAATGCCTACCCCCTTTTTAACCCTTAAAAAAATTTGACATTCTTCATTAGTCACTAATAAGGTTCACAAACCCCTGAAATTTTTGCAACTACATCAGTAGTAGTGGCAACTGCATTGGTAATTGAAATTGCTCATGCATTACGAGATTCGGGGGCGAACTGTACTCATCAATAGCTGAACTAACACAGATATAGTATGAAAAATAAGAACACCCATCCCATTCACCATGCTCCTCATGGTTTGAAAAGGGTTCGAGACTGGACTGCATTGATTCATCTTTGTTTTCTCTTAGCAGTCTCGCTCGCGGCAATAAATATTGCCAATGCACAGGTATCAAGCGTTGTTTTCGAGGATGACTTTTCATCGGATACGATTGATCCATCAAAATACACATCTAATGCGCCTTTTTTTGAGGGTGGCGAAGGTGATATTCACGCAGAGGCCGGTGAGGGCGTCATGCGCTTTGTCGGAGAGACCACCCAACAATGGTGGTCGGGTGGAACTTTGAAGGTCAATGAGACATATGCTGCATCTCAGGATGCACCTGTAACACTGACCGTCGACCGTGTCGCAGAAAATGGTCAGGGATCGGCTTCTCGAAGTGCGCTCTGGATCCATGACGAAACGGAAAACAACTACGTTCTCTTTGCCGATGTTCGAGGAGAAGGTGGCTGGCGTTACAATCGCAAAATTGGTCAAGATGGCGATGTCCCCACAGGAGGGGGAAACAACATGGCTTCTTTCGATGGGGAGGCATTCGATGATGGTGGTCTGCATGAAATGAGCATTGTTGCAAATGGCTCGACCGTGCAGCTCATTCTGGACGGCCAAGTTGGCGCTGAAGTGCCTTTTCCATTCAACAATGTGGTCTTTCAATTTGGATCATACGCGCGAGCCAACGACGATACGGCGGATACGACTTGGGATAATCTGAAAATATCCACGGTCTTAAGCACTGCCGTGGTATTTGAAGACGATTTTTCATCGGATACAATCGACCCCGCAAAATTTGAAGCTGCAGAGCCATTCTTTGAGGGTGGTGAGGGTAACATCCATGCCGAAGCTGACGGAGGCATGATGCGATTTGTAGGAGAAACCACTCAGCAATGGTGGTCAGGCGGCACACTGCGCCTGAAGGATAGTTTCAACGCAACAGCTGACTCACCTGTGACTTTATCCATTGATCGTGTCGAGGAAGCTGGTCAAGGAAGCGCTTCACGCAGCGCGCTCTGGATCTTCGATGAATCAGAGAGCAATTATGTATTGTTTGCCGATGTTCGCGGCGAGGGCGGCTGGCGTTACAATCGTAAAATAGGTCAGGATGGAGATGTGCCTACAGGAGGCGGAAACAATATGGCTTCTTTCGATGGGGAGGCATTTGATGATGGAGGCCTGCATAACATGTCGATGGTAGCAAATGGTTCAACGGTACAATTGCTTCTTGATGGAGTGGTGGGAGCAGAGGTAGCTTTCCCATTTTCGCCCGTTGTCTTTCACTTTGGATCTTTCGCACGAGCCAATGACGACACGGCAGACACCGCGTGGGACAACTTGAAAGTTGAGGCAGTTCCTCAACAGAGCAATGTGGTATTCTCGGATGATTTTGCCTCGGATACCATTGACTCTGCGCGCTATGAGCAAGCCACCCCATTCTTTGAGGGCGGCGTGGGTGATATTCATGGAGAAGCGGGCGACGGTGTGATGCGATTTGTAGGAACCACCACTCAACAGTGGTGGTCAGGTGGAACACTTCGGGTTACGCAACCTTTTGAGCCTTCAGATTCAGAAACAATCACACTATCCATTGACCGTGTCGCAGAGGCCGGCCTGGGATCTGCCTCGAGGAGTGCTGTTTGGATCTATGACGAAACAGAGACCAATTATGTCCTTTTCGCAGATGTTCGTGGTGAAGGCGGCTGGCGTTACAATCGAAAAATTGGTCAGGATGGAGACGTGCCTACAGGCGGAGGTAACAACATGGCCGCGTTTGATGGAGAGGCATTCGATGACGGCGGTTTGCATACCATGACAATGGAAGCAAATGGTTCGACAGTGAAGTTGATCCTCGATGGGATTGAAGGCGCTGAAGTGAGCTTTCCGTTTTCACCTGTTATTTTTCACTTTGGAGCGTTTGCAAGGGCCAATGATGATACAGCTGATACCACTTGGGATAATCTGATCATTGAGAGTGAGGGAGGTGCCACCTTCTCACCTTCTGGTATCGGTGTTCGCAAGGGACAGACAAGCCAACCGGTGACGGTAAGAATTCCTCAAGGCTTGAATTCTCAAAAATCCATCAGCGTGAAAGTGATCAGCGATGATCCATCTATCGCGATCCCTCAAGGTGGCAGTAATGGAAGCCTTAACTTAACGTTTGCCGCAGGTGGCCCTAACACGATCACTTTCCAGATAGTAGGACAAGATCTGGGAGGAACGCAATTCAGCCTTACCAGTAGCGATATTGCTGCAGGCAACAAACTGGATGTCGCTGTGATTTCAGATCCTGGTGTTTTGCTGACTGAAGCCTTCGCAGGCAATTCCATCAATAGCTCTTTATTTGAAATTTCTGAAGAAGGATTCGGAAACGGACTGGGAGATTTCACTGTGGAGCAAAATAACGGCCAACTGGAAATTTCAGGATTTGCCGA
Source organism: Pedosphaera sp. (assembly GCA_002690655.1). Classification (GTDB taxonomy): domain Bacteria; phylum Verrucomicrobiota; class Verrucomicrobiia; order Limisphaerales; family AAA164-E04; genus AAA164-E04. The sequence goes on along the minus strand of NZFL01000013.1, from coordinate 93,262 downwards.
TGGAGATACCTGGCCCGGAGCCTCTCTGAAGACAAAGAACAGCTACCTGGCAACCGAAGATCTCAACCTCGTGGTCGAAGTCGACCGAGTGGCCATGGATCAATTTGGAGAAGCTGGACGAACCGGAGTGTTCCTGACCAATGCGGATCGGACACGTTTCGTCTTCTTCTCGCAACAAGTCGAGGTGGACGATGATGCCTTTTGGCGGGTTAACGTGAACCCTGGATCCCCTGGCGGTGGAGGTGCCGTTATTACAGGGTTCGGCCCAATGGAAGATCTTGGTAAGCACACCATGAAACTGGTTGCCAATGGAAGCAGCGTCGAGGTCTTCCTCGATGGTGTCTCCGGTGGTTCATTCCCATTCGAACTCAGCGCAGGCATTTTTGTGGAATTAGGGGCTTATGCTCAGTTCATGGACGAAGATGTTTCAGGCGAGTTTGACAATCTTTCGATTGAAAATGTATTACCTTGCGTGGAAGGAAGTCCATCCAGTGTTCTCATAACTCGGGCCGAGAGTCAGGAAATAACGGTCACTGTTCCACGCCTGGCAAATGACGCTGCCGATATTTCGGTCACCATAAAAAGCAACAATCCGGATGTTGCCATTCCAGCCGGGGGAAGCAATGGATCCATTACCCTGACTTTCCCATCGGGAAGCTCAAACAGTCAGACGTTCACGGCGATTCCAACCGGACTGGGTGCCGCAGAGTTTTCAGTATCGACGGATGCCGATGTGTGCGTTGCTGGCTCCATCTCAGTTGAAGTCATTTCCATTCCTGAAGTCTTCCTTACGGATGACTTTTCCGGCGATAGTGTGGATACTGCAAAATGGCGCGTCGATGAAACTCCATTGAACGAATCTGGTACCTTGAAACCAGCTCCGCAATCTTTCATCGAGATTCAAAACGGAGAAGTAGTCATTCACGTGGAGGCTGAAACGCCAGCATGGCCAGGTATGGCGCTTCTGACGGTTGATACCTATTCAGCATCACAAACAGAGCCACTGACATTCGAACTGGACCGCAAGATGGTCGATTTTGTTCTGGCATCCGGTGTTGGCTCCGAAAGTCGCACGGGCATGTGGGCAATGAACGCGAATGGTGATCATGTCTTCTTCGTCGATCATACCACACATGATGCCCGCAACTTCGGCTGGCGCTATAATCGCCGACCTGGTGCGGATGATAATGAAGAAATCGGTAACGGAATCAATATTCCAGCCTTTGATGGAGGATCCTTCGACAATCGAGGTGATCATCGCATGAAGTTGGTATTGAACGGATCAACGGCAAAACTGTTCCTGGACGATGTTTTTGGAATAGAAGTCGAATTCCCTTACTCGGAGGGAATTACCTTAGGGTTTGGTTCTTATGCTGATGAAGTCGGCCCTGCTGATCCAGAAACGGGAGAACCTCTGGGCAACCAAACCACTGGTAATTTTGACAACGCTCTTATCTCGGGCGGGTCAGTACCATTCGTTGAGCAAGGTAATATAACCGGATTCACCATTCAGGAAGGAAACCTTGTTATTGAATGGACAGGAAACCAGCTATTGGAGGCAACTTCTGTAACAGGTCCGTTTACACCTGTTGCCGGAGCGGTCCCGCCAAATTCCAGCATTCCTATTGAAGATGGAGCTCGATTCTTCATCGCTGAGTAAATCGATTACTTAAAACCGCAAAGGGCCGCCTCTAGAGGCGGCCCTTTTTTATTGGGGCTCGGTAATATGAAGCGTTTGATTGGCTTCCAAATTGGAGTTCAAGACTTGTTCCGATCCAGATGGCCAAAGCACCTTGATGGAATCAGCTGAATCGGCCTCCCCCAGACCGAAATAAAGCGGCATCGAACTTTGGGCCAAATAACCGGATTTACCGTCATTCAATTGGAGATATTTTTTACCTTTGATCGATACGGTGACTAAAGCTCCAATTCCATTGCGATTGGAGCTTTTACCGGTCAACTTGATTTTAAGGAACTTGATGGCTTTCTTCTCACTCAGGTCACTGAGCAACAATTGAGGACGGTCGTAGAATTCGTTAGTAACAATATCGAGGTCACCATCGTTATCCAGATCAATAATAGCTGAGGATCTTGTACTTAAGGTGCCCAGAACCTTCTTGCGACCCGTATGATCCTTGCATTCCGAGTGGTTTTTATCCTTACCATCACAATCCAGCGTAAACCAGACTTTCTCTGTGCGACCGTCTCCGCGGGGTTCAACACCGAGCAGGAATTCACTGTCAAAAAAGCGTTTACCGTCCTGATTAAGCAACAGACTGTTTATCCCATAACGAAAAGGATACCCCATACCACCGCTTACAAATACATCCTCAGATCCGTCGGCATTTAAATCCCCGACACTGAAGCCCCATGGCCAATATGTTTCCGCATGAAATCGATCCGAGGATTCCCTGTAATCTCCATTTGTTTGACTTAGATACAGTGCATTGCCGAAGATATTGTTGCCTGCACCTTGAAGATACTCCTCCGTCCATTGTACCGAACAAAAGGCTTCACTTTTCGCTTTTTCCAAACGCGGATCGAAACGAAGTGCTTGCATGGTTTGCCCTTGAGTCATGTCTGAATGCATGTCGGTGATATACAAATCAAGTCGGCCATCAAGATTGGCATCAAAGAATTTAACGCCCATGGCACCCCATGATGTTTTAGGGAAGTACTGATCTGTTTTCTCAACAAAGGTTTTTCCTTGCTGATTTTCATAAAAATGATCATCACCTTGCATGTTGACAATGTAGAGATCCATGAACCCATCCTGATTGACATCGGCGAAGGAGCAATCTCCACTCCAACTGCCATCCCTGAGACCTGTTTCCTGAGTAACGTCTTTGAATCCTCCATTACCAAGCCCTCGATAAAGAATGCTGTATTCTGTTCTTTTGGGAAAAAGGTGACCGGCAAACGCATCCGGATAGGCCTCGTAGTATCCGCCTCGTCCCTGACTTTCCTTGGTATATTGCCCTACATTGGTCAAAAACAGATCCAGGATTCCGTCGTTGTTGTAGTCCCAGAACACGGCCCCTGAGGAATGTCCCTCGTATGTCAATCCGGAGGCCTCCGTAACATCTTTGAAGACTCCATCTCCCTCATTCTGAAATAAATGGTTACCACGACGGACAGTGGTCACAAATAAGTCCTGATCGCCGTCATTATCCACATCCCCAAATGAGGCTCCAACCGAAACACGATTTACCAAACCAACTCCCGCTTTTCGTGTAATGTCCTCGAACTTACCGTTCCCCAAGTTTCTCCAGAGGTGGTTATACCCCATTTGAGTCGTCCAATAGATGTCCGGCAGATTATCTCCATCGATATCTGCTATGGCCACTGCGTTGCCGTGGTCGTAGTGAGCCGCTTTGTAGGAAACTCCAGCGTCATCGACAATATGATGCGAGAACCGAATTCCACTCTCACTGATGCCGTCGGAGAACTCAAATCCATGATAAACCGACATCGTTTCTGCCTGTTTCAACTGGTAATCCTTGCGGGCCATCAATCTTTCCATGGCATAAACATGTTCCGGAGACTGGTCCTGCGCTGAAAGTGCCATGCCGGCGCAGATGCTTGTACAAGCTGCTGCTGAGCCAATAAGTGATCTGGCGTTTTTTAGTTTTCTTTGTATTGAGATTCTGTGGGACCAGCAGGGGAGCCATCGGGAGTGGTATAACATGTTACAATCCAAGCAAATTGGATCAAAAAAGTCTAGCTTGGAATCCATGTCATGATTCCCGTTTTTTCTGGTTTGTTGTATTTTTTCTCGATTAACATGCACCCATGTTTAACACACCCCGGCGCAGTATTCTTTTTATGCTTGGATGCGTTTCCATTGCCTTTCAATTGTCTTCACAATCCTGGGAAGAAGGCGATGGTTTCAGATCGCTTTCAGCAAGTGCTGTGTCCGGTGATTCTCAGGGATTCAGCCTGATTGAAAGTGGGCGAACTGGATTGGATTTCACGAATTCATTAGTGGCAGATCGAGGCCTTCGAAATCAAATTCTGCTGAATGGGTCTGGCGTTGCCGCTGGAGATGCCAACGGAGACGGCCTTTGTGATTTATACTTCTGCGGACTGGATCGACCCAATATGCTTTTTCTCAATCACGGAAATTGGATATTTAAAGAATCTGCTATTGCTGATGCTATCCTCTGCAAAGATCAATCTTCTACTGGCGCTGTGTTTGCAGATGTGAATGGCGACGGTTCTCTGGATTTGCTGGTGACTGGCCATCAAAAAGGCGTACGCCTCTTCCTGAATGAGGGAAAAGGCTCTTTCATCGAAGCCACAAAACAGTGGGGCCTGGCAAGCACAAGAGGAAGTGCTTCCATGACGCTGGCTGATGTGGACGGGAATGGTTGGCTGGATCTTTATGTGGTCAATTACCGCAACGACACCATGCGAGATTTGCCGAATGGACAGTTTGACGTGAGGTTGGTCAACGGAGAATATCGACTCCTTTCTTACAACGGAAAATCTGCCGATAGTCCTGATATCAAAGGGAGGTTTACATTTAATCGCTCACAAGGTGTTTTGGAAAACGGTGAACCCGATCAATTGTTTCTCAACTCCGGAAGGGGTCAGTTCGAACCCGTCAACTGGCAAGAAGGCCACTTTCTGGATACAAATGAAAACCCTGTCGAAACGCCCTACGACTGGGGACTTTCGGCCATGTTTTACGATTTCAACGGAGACTTGGCTCCAGATCTTTATGTTTGCAATGATTTCCAATCGCCGGATCGCATTTGGATCAACTTGGGAGACGGTCGATTCAAGGCCGTGGATGATAATCGAATCCGGCAGACGAGCCTCTTTTCAATGGGCCTGGATTTTTCCGATATCAATCGTGATGGTTTATCGGATTTATTTGTAGTGGATATGCTCAGCCGTTCACATTTGCGAAGAATGGTTCAAGTGATGGATGGCATGGCATTTGCACAATACCGCGATACCTTGCTGGCAAGACCACAATCGCCTCGAAACACATTATTCATCCAACGAAACAACCAAACTTTCAGTGAAACAGCTCGTTACAGTGGAGTGGAAGCATCTGATTGGTCATGGTGCCCGGTATTTCTGGACGTAGATCTGGATGGATATGAAGATCTACTGATCACAACGGGCCATTGGCGTGATGCACAGAATGCGGATGTCTCCCGAGATCTGGATGCAATGATCCAAGCAGGCAATTATACACACGCTCAAAAACTGGCAATGCGCAGCCGTTTCCCTGTGCTGAACACTCCTAATATCGCGTTCAAAAACATGGGTAATGCTCAATTCGAAGACAACAGCGCTGCATGGGGCTTTAATTCCACTCAGGTATCTCACGGTATGGTACTGGCGGATCTGGATAATGATGGTGACCTTGATATTGCCATTAATTGTCTGAATGCCCAGGCACTGCTTTACAGAAATGATTCAAGTAACCCGCGAGTGCGTGTCCAGTTGAAAGGCAACAGACAAAACACCGCCGGTATTGGGGGATTGATCAAAGTCAATGCACCGGGGCTACCGATACAGACTCAGTCTATCATATCAGGAGGAAGATACCTTTCGGGAGATCAGGCGGTCCGTTCCTTTGCGGTTCAAAAGGAAAGCGATACTGTAACCGTTGAAATCAATTGGCGAAATGGAAGGCGCGACCTTTATGAAAATATGTCGGCAAACCGGCTTTACGTTTTCCATGAGAGCAAGAAAGCGAATCCACATATTGCCGCGAAAGCTCCTGAACCCCGGATAAAAACCTTGTTTGAGGATGTTTCGGAACGATTAAACCATCGTCATTCAGATCAGCCCTATGATGATTTCATGAGGCAACCCATGCTCCCCCGCAAGCTGAGCAGTCTTGGGCCTGGGCTTGCTTGGTTCGATTTCAATCAGGATGGCTGGGAAGACCTCTTCATTGGCGGAGGAAAGAAAGGAAAACTTGGGGTCTACCGCAATGAGCAAGGTCTGCGTTTTGTTAGGCAGCGAGCAAAGGCATTTGAAGCTGAGCTTCCCAGAGACCAAACTTCCATCATCGCTTGGCGGCCTGATTCGAAAGACATGGCCCTCCTGTTGGGCCAGTCGGCATATGAATCATTTCAAACGGAATTACCGGTGTTCAATCATTTTTCCATGGTGACCGGAAAAATGGAGACAATCACCAATAGTGAAGGTTCCAGCACGGGGCCAATGACCATGGCAGACTGGGACGGAGATGGAGATCTTGATTTATTTGTCGGTGGCCGGGTTCAATCTGGGCGATTTCCTGAAGCCCCCAAATCATTACTTTATCGAAATCATAACGGCAAATTCGTACCTGCGTTAGAATCGAGTCAGCCATTCAAGAATGTTGGAATGGTCAGCGCTGCTATTTTTTCTGATCTCACTGGTGATCCTTTACCAGATCTCATGCTGGCCTGCGACTGGGGTCCGCTGTATTTATTTGAAAATCAGGGAGGACAGTTCGTTGAAGTAAACAAAGAAGTTCATTGGAGCGATTCCCTCGCATCGAAAATATCTTTTAATTCCTTGAACAAATTGCGGGGCTGGTGGACGAGTTTGACGGCCATGGATGCCAATCAGGATGGCCGATTGGATTTGGTAGCCGGCAATTGGGGGCGCAATCATGAGCGGGGAGATTCCAGCTTCCAACCATTGCGGATCTATTATGGAGCGGCATCAGGACAGGGAGGCTACCCATCAGTGGAATCTCATTGGGATCAGGACCGAGCTGCATTTGTGCCGTCCAGAGATTGGGGGACGCTTTCTGCCTCATTGCCCTGGCTGAACCGAGCATTTAAAACATTTCAGACTTTTGCCCATGCCTCAATGGAGGAAGCATTGCAGACAATACCCGGTGAGTTTCAGTTTCTGGAGGCCCGATGCTTTGAGTCCATCGTTTTTTTAAATCTGGAATCTACATGGAAGGCAATCCCTTTACCTGACGAAGCACAAATCTCTCCTTTGTTTGGGATAGGTATCGGTGATTTCAACAATGATGGTATGGAAGATTTAGTAGGTTCGCAAAACTTTTTTGGAGTCAACGCACTCGATAGCCGACAGGATGCTGGCATGGGGTTGCTACTTTTTGGAAACGGGGACGGAACCTTTACTGCTTCCCTGCCTGCATCAAGCGGGATTGCCATTCGCGGAGAAGGCAGAGGATTGGCTGTCGCTGATTTTGACCATGATGGCCGCGCTGATTTCATCGCAACCCAACACAGCGGCCCCACAAAGCTCTACCGCAATCTGGAACAAAAAGTAGGTTTGGCAGTCCGGTTGAAAGGGCCAGCCGGCAATTTACAAGCCATTGGGGCAAAGGGGAGACTGATTTATGAAAACGGAAGCAAAGGACCGACACGCGAGTGGAGACTTGGCGACGGCTATTGGTCCCAGACACCGAACCGTCAGGTCTTCGGTTTTGATGCGTCACCGGCAGCACTGGAGGTTAGATGGCCAACAGGCGATATTCAGGTAATGAAGATCCAGAAAGGACAAAAAGAAATCCTTATCACCGTCTCGCCATGATCGAGGTCGGGGAGAGTTGTTTATGCCTTACACCCAAACTCTGGCTACTTTCTCCTGAATCAGTAAAAGATAACCGCGAAGAAATCAGCGTCGAAATACTGAGGCGATATTTTCTTACGGTAAACCTTGTGCAGGGGAAAATTCAAAAATTGCCGAGCCGATATAAAACGAGAGTAAATAAAACCTTTTAAGAATGATCGCAATCTCATAACAACAAACAGCAGTGCTTGATCTTCACATGGAAAACTTGATTTTATTGGTATGAAGGCTCGTCGCAGACCATTTATGATGATTATGAATTAATATCCATAGACTCATCCATTCTACCTCGTCTGCAAATAACCGATCAAATCAGCCAGGTCTTGATTACTCATAGCCTCACCCCACCCCTCTGGCATGAGTGATTGTGAGGATGTTTTGATTGATCGGACCTGAGCCTTGTCAATGAACCTCCTTTCACCTGATGTCATGGTCACATGCAAATCGCCGGGTGTTTCATGAGTGATCAAAACCGTCCATTCGGCTCCATCCTCGAGCTCCAATTCATGGGCAATATAAGTTTGTTCAATCGCCTCGTTAGGATTCAAAATTGCCGTTAAAAGCGCCAGACCTGAACGATCATTCAAGGAATCTAAATCGGGCCCTACATCTGCACCCACCGCTTTAAATCGATGACATAACTGGCAATTTTGCTCAAACAATTGGCGTCCTCTTGAAGCATCTCGAGTGAGTCTGGCCAAGTTCCCGAAACGCTTGGAAATGGAATCTGTTTTCGTCCTGGATAGCCCAAGTCTGGTTCTTCTGTGTTCAATCGCCTCAATGGCCAGAGAGTGCAGTTCCGGGTCAGGTAATCTTTTCAGACTAAGTTCCATTTGCTGAGTCATGCTGGTATCGTCAAATGTTTGTTGCGTCTTTTCAAAAACGCCGGTCTTCAGAGATGTCAGAAACATCCGTGCTGTCTCGGGATTTTTCAATGCCATGGACAACAATACACGACGCTCTTCAAGTGTGGATTGATTCCACACCTTACCATACCATGAAAAGTTATTCTTGAACGGCTCCATATCAGAAGCCATGACTTTCAGTATTTCATGCCGTGTTTCATGTGGAAGTTCATTTTCAAATGAAAACATATATTCCATCCAGGGAGCCCAGTCTCGGACACCTCGCGTTATCCACAAAAACTGAAATGCATGGAAAGGCTCAGAAGCATTCAAATCTCCAGGTCCGGCCAACACACTCATCGCCAATCCTTGCATGGCATTCCGAATGTCTGGAGTTGAATCAAACAAATTCGATTTCCCTCTGTTCTTCAGAAAATGAGAAGCCAAGGAAAGTGCCTGCGTGCCATTTATAAGATCCAGTTCATTCATCTTGTGCTCTTTCTGAAACAATGCGATTTCATGAGGAGATAAGAGCTGTATTCCTCCTTCATTGGGTGCGAGTTTCTGCCAGAACCCAACGTTCACGCGTGATTCCATCCATTGCATGATCTTCGACTCCATCCATTCAGGGTGTATGTTTATCCCAGCTTTGATCAAAGGTTGTAACATCCTGTTTTGCTGGCATTCAGAGCAGGAAATCACGTGACTCAGCATGGGGCGGAGATACTGAGAAGCGGCAATCAGGAGCGCTTGCCGCATGGTTGGATGATGAGCATGCTCGTGCATGAAAGAAGTGATGCTTTCAATTTTCCAATTTTCATATGCAGAACTGATGGAAAGCATGGCCTGAAACCTGACCGCAGGGGATGGATCACGCAGCAGTTCCAGCACTGATTCTGCAGATTGCGCACGGCGATTCACGTTGGATTTCGAATGTAATTCACTTAAGACCACTGCATTTCGACGCACTTCAGGGTGATCATCCTTGAAACTGGCTTCCAGAACCTCATCACCCATGTGCCCCAGCAATCCCAGCAACCACAAAACATGAACGCGTGCTTTGGCATTGTTTGTTTCTTCTAACAATGCTTTGAGGTCTGGAACTATATCGCTCGGATCAGATTCAATGATGAGACGCTGAGTGGTATCCCTCACCCAACTATTTTCATGATTGAGGTAATACACGAGATCGGATGGCTTTAGATCCGCTAAATTGGGAATTTTATTTGGGGTTTTGTTTTTTTTCGCAATGGCGTAAATGCGCCCTCGATTGCTACCTGCTCGTGTATTCAGATATTGTTCGACGTCATCTGGTATCCATTCCGTATGTTCAATAACCAATCGATACATGTCAGCAACGAACAAGCTACCGTCTGGACCAGTCTTTGTCATCGTGGGACGAAACCAGGGATCGCGACTCGCAAGGAACTCACGTGCTTGCTCATGGTCAGGGCGCTCAGCGGTGAAAGTAACTCCATCACGCTTCAAGAGAAAATGGCGCACCAAATTGTGAACGGGTTCACTGACAAAAACATGTTGCTGGTCATCATCAAAGAGCACGTTGTCACGATAGATAGTAGGGCTGCAAGCCGATGTAACATGACCTCGCATACCGACGTCATTAAATCTTTGCAGACTGGGAGCAATTTGGTCGATTTTTTTGGAAGCAAGGTCGGCTGCCAATTGTATTTTATTCGACCCTAGATCAAGAATAACGGCCCGCTTAGAGTAACTGTCAGGCAAATAATAATGCCACAACCAGTTTGGATTATTATTACCAAACCAATTCCCCCAATCATCGCGTCTTCGGCCAAATTGCGTTTGACCCTCTATGGCCTCAAACTGCCCTGTTCCAGGATGAAACCGAAAATCTTTATACCTCAAATTAACAGTTTGATTTGACCATAAGGAGCTTATTTCACCACCACTGTCGCCATTCGCACCATATAGCCAGTGATCGAGCCCATAGGTGAACCCATTCACGCGGTGCTGTTGATTACCCTCACCAAACCCGGAAAACATATTTCTCCGGAAGTCTGCTTGACCATCATCATCCAGATCAGCCGCAAAAAATACATGCGGTGCGGCGCTCACCCACAGACCGTTCTCCCATGGATACAATCCTGAAGGAAACGGTATCCCATCCAGAAAAACGGAGGCCTCCTCATAGACCCCATCCCCATCCACATCTTTTAACCTTTTGATTCTTCCTCCGGGCTTGCCAGTGGCATCAATACCCAGCGGATAATCACGCATTTCAGCTACCCACAGAAATCCATCAGCTGACCATTCAAAAGCAACTGGATCTTCTATCAAAGGCTCCGAGGCCACGCACCTGATCTCAAATGAATCGTCCAATTCGAACGCTGCCAGAGCTTCGTCCACATCTTTAGGTTGGGGGCGATTTCCCAGCAGAATTGCCTCAAAAGACTTGCGCTGAACCAAATCAGGCAAATGCGCCGTATCTTCATTTTGAACCCAGACATGCCCATCGGCAAACCAGGCACCATTATCGCGATGAGGACCTGAGCGGATAAAAGCCGGTATCGCGTCTTCATCGCCTCGCTGACCTTCCATGACCAGTCGGGTCCAACCTTTTTGAAAACCAAGAACTAATTCAGGAATAAAAATGTAAGCTACGTAATCTTGCTCATCTGACTTGAGTAAATCCGCATGATCATCACCATTGATATCAACCAAACGAACACCCGCATCCCGCCCTTCATCATCTATCAAGTGCAGGTCTTCAGGCCAGGAATAATTCAATTCCTCCCAAGTTTGACGACTCTGATTCCATTTTAAAACCCCATGTTGATCAGGGTAAGCGACAATCAATTCATCGATACTATCTCCATCCACATCGTAGACGATCACTCCATTCCCACTCCCCTTGAGGACTGTTTGAACCGGTTTCCCTTCGCAGCGCAGTTCTGAAATCAAACTTCCCTTTTCTTCAACCCCATTCTCAGAGCGCACCCATGCCCCTTCGGAATTTTCAGTTCGATATAAAAAAGCAACAGGACCGTTAGCCCAGAATACTCCGTGTTTCAGCCCCGTTGTTTCACCCGATTTGGTGACAACATTCAGTGGTGACTCTACCGTTTGATATTCCTGTTTGGATGGTTGCCAGATGCGCATGGCCCGCTCATTTTCATTCCCCAGAAGCACGTCTAGATATCCATCACCATTGGCATCCAGCAATCGGATACCTGCATCATTTCCTCCTGCATTCCGAAGTGATTGTCCATCCAGTAAATTATCTTTCAAACGATCAGATGCTTCCTTGAACGTCAGGAATTTGATACGTCCCCCATAGGTGCCAGTAGCGTAGTCAATAAACGCATTCACCTGATCATTCCGAATCCATCCGTGAGGGTGGAAGATCCATGTAAATACCCCCTGCTTAATCACTGCAATGTCGAGTGCACGCTTCCAGTCCTCCACCGTAATCTCATTATTCACACCATGCAGGTTTTGAGCTTCCCAATCACTCGGCGCCAAGGCTGGAAATTCCCAGCAGACATTATTGATAATATAAGGGTATGGGTAATTTTTGATGGTCGTGTTGAAGGAGGGAAAAGGCACATATTTGGTAAACCGTTCCTTGCCTTCTGCATCCAAAACCAGCTCACGTGGCAACTCCTTGTCATCACTTGTAAAAAGACACATCACACTAGAATCGATTTCAATAAAATTCCCTTGTGCGGAGGTTTGAGGGAATATTTCGCTGTAAAATCTCGGACTAGGAGAATTAATGGAATCACAGCATGGCATCCTGTAAGCCACCGCACGATTACCGGGAATGGTATTCAGCAAGTCGATGCCACCCATGACAGTGTTGACCGCACCTTGAAAATTTCCCTTGGCAAGCAGAGGGCATGGATGAGACAGGGTATGCACTTCCAGAGACAAACCTTCGTTCAGCCAAGTTTGAAATTGCAGATGATCAGGTTGAAGCGCATTACAGTAGATACTGACAGGTGTACGGCCATCGATCTGTTTCAGTCGTTCAAGAATAGGCCGGAGATAGAACTCGAATTTTTCAGGCGTTCTCAAGTCGTCAATAGCCAGAATGATCACGGCTTCGACACCCTCTTCCCCAATCCACTGAGGGGTAGTCAACTTCGGAAACGATTGATTTACATAAAAAGGATTATTCGGACTGAGATCCGTTGCTGACTGTAATGACACACACTCAGCAAAAAGAAGGATCAAAGCAAACCATTGAAGCACGCAACTGCCTTGAGTTCGCTTTGAACTTTTGCGGTATGACATGATGCCATTTAAAATTGGAATTGGCAGATTCAACAAGGAGATTTTGAAATCAATCCACTATAAACATCAGCGAGCAAAGACCTCATGCAAACTTTCCTGAAGGATGTCCAAAGCAGCATTCATTTCAGCTTCATTGATTGTCAGAGGAGGCGTCAAGGTGAGGATGTTGCCCATTGTTATCTTGAAGTTCAGTCCTTTCGTCAAAGCCGCATACATAACCCCTTCGGCTTCTTCAATGGCTCGTTCAGCTGTCACCGGATCTTTGAGCAGTTCCATCCCCATCAGGAGACCTTTTCCGCGTACATCGCCAATCATGGAGAATCTATCTGCCATTCGTTTCATCCGTTCTACCGCATGATTCCCCATCTTGACGGCATTATCGAGTAGATGGTCCGATTCGATTACTTCAATGGCTGCCAATGCGGCGGCACAGGCGACTGGGTTTTTTTCGTGGGTGTAATGACCAAGAGCCTTGTCTGGCATGGCATCGTTCAAACCCTCTCTGGCTATCAAGGCCGCCAGAGGGAAGATCCCTCCACCCAGTCCTTTTCCAATCACCACCATGTCGGGCACGATTCCATAATGTTCAAACGTAAACATCTTTCCCGTGCGTCCGAGACAATGAGGAATTTCATCCAGAATGAGAAGGGCTCCATGCTTATCACAGGCTTTGCGTATGCGTTGCCAGTAATCGGCAGGAGGAATAAACGGTGTCGATCTCACTGTTTCGGCGACCACCGCCGCCACATCGCCCTCTTTTTCGAGGACGTATTCGACGTAATCAGCACAGGAAAGGTTGCATGATTGACCGCATTTGAAAGGACAATGTTTATTGTCGGGAGGGGGAACATGTTCACACCCCGACAAGAGTGGTCCCACTCCGTTTCTGAAAACCGATTCACCACCGATGGAAATGGCGTCCAATGAAGCACCATGGAATGAATCCCACATGGAGATGGTTTTATGACGTCCCGTGGCGACCCTCGCAAGCTTCAATGCCATCCCAATCGCTGAGGTTCCACCAGGCGCAAAAAGTACTCGGTTTAAATCACCAGATGCGAGAGAAACCAGTTTCTGGGCAAGCCGTATGGATACGTCATTTGTGTAACGCCGCGTGCAGAAAGGCATCTCCAGCATCTGCTTGTTGACCGCTTCAACAACCTTGGGGTGACCGAACCCCACTTGGTGCACATTGTTACCATGAAAATCAATGATCCGGTTCCCTTGAATATCTTCCAGATAAACTCCTTCACACCCCTTGAGCACATTGAGGCAGGGTGTAGACAAAGATTGATGCAAAAACACGGAGGCATCTTCCTCTAATTTCTCTCGCGTAGCATCATCCAGTGTTTCTTTTGCCCAAGCCTGCCGGGCCGGAGACAAGTTGATATCACCTTCAGATCGCAGATGGTCCAGGGAAGCGGAGGATTGTTTGTTCATGTGGACTTGATGGCTCAGGGATTCTTCTGCAGATCAGATAAAACCTGCTGCAGCCGCTTCAATTTGTCAGTGTTGATAAAATCCAGTTTGACTTCATAAGCCGTTTTCCAAAAGTTAACCGTTTCGGGAGTTGCCCAGAAACGAACTTTACGTCCCTGAGTATGCGCCTTTTTGATCCATTGGTTTAATTTAACTTTTTCAGTAGAAGTGAGTTCGCCTCTCCCGTTCCAATTAAAATGACTACGCCAACTTTCACTTATCCACGGAATGAGAGAAACTGGGTGTTCATTCTTGTCCATGTCACTAAGCCTCCCGTCAACAAACGCGTATCTCAATTTTTCTCTGGCCAATGTCTCAGTCGGTCTATTACCAGATATGACAACCGTCACTGATCGGTGCTGCATGCCTTTGCTACCATATTCTGTTAACATTTCACGATAATCACTGAGGAGGTTTCTCAGGGCAGCATAGGTTGATTCTGCTTCCGATTTAAAATCTATCATCAGGTAGAAGGCAGGACCCTTTGGGTATATTGAACCTGAATTAATCTTATGCCTCTTGAGCAATGGCTCCAAATAAAGGTCTTTGAGGGTGTTTCCGGGCTTTACATCTACTCGATCATGCGCAACCAAAAGCTGAGTTCCGACGACGAAAACATCCGCTTCCACACTACAAAAGCCAGCATCCAGTGCATCAAGCAAGGGTCTGGGGTGGTGATAGTCGTTGTGCGCGTGAGCATTAGGCAAAGGATTCACCTCAGCCTCAATGCATGCCAATTGAAGTGTAACAGCAAAGACTAAACACAAAGCACGAAGGAAAAATAAAGAAGCATAAGTCATCATATATTCTGGTAGCTGATTTTTACTCAAGGATGTCAATACAGAGGCCCTACCGCATGCTTACGCCCATGTCTGTCAAGGCTCCCTGGATGGAACCAACGAGTGCCAACACATCGCATTCGAAAATACGACCAATTGACCCGATGCGAAAGAGGTCCACTTGACTTATTTTTCCAGGATATATAATCATCCCTCGATCACTCAATTTTCGATAGAATGCATCAAAGGTGAATTTTGAATCTTCGGGAAAATGAAAGCTAGTGATCAGGTAGCTTTGAAACTTGGCATCCAGATAGGATTTAAAACCAAGAGATTCCATCCCATTCATCAGTACTTCATGGTTTCGTTTGTAGCGAGCGGCCCGACCCTCAACACCGCCTTCGGTATCAAGCTCATTCAAAGCTTGCTCGAATGCCAGTAAAGAATGCGTTGGAGGGGAATATCTGAATTGACCGTTTTTTTCAAACCCACGTAATTGCGCAGCAAGATCAAGGCTCAGAGAACGGGTTGTGGATTCATTGGCAAACAAGGGGTCACGCTTGGCAATGACAAAGGAAAAACCTGGTACCCCTTCGATGCATTTGTTGGCGGATGAAACAAGGAAATCGATGCAGGCATCCTCGAAATCAATCGGCATGCCTCCCAGACTGCTCATGGCATCCACGATGTAATGACGCTGAGCCGCTTTCACCGTTTTACCAATAGATGCTATGGGATTCACGATCCCTGTCGTGGTTTCACAATGCACAACAGCGACATGCGTGATGTCGGTATCCTTCTCCAGGAGTGAGGCCACGTGTGCTGGATCGGGAGGTTCATTTTCACCCGTTCGATAAACGGTATTCTCAATGCGAAGACACTTCAACATCGCCACCATTCGTTCACCATAAGCCCCATTGGATAAGACCAGGACTTTCCCCCCCTCTGGCACGGAGGTGGAGAAAACCGATTCAACACCAAAAGTGCCGCTTCCCTGCAGCAAGATACATTCATAGCCCTTCTCGGATGTCACTCCAGCCAGCTTTAATATGCGTTGGCGAATCTCTTTGACCTTGACATTGAATTCGAAATGCCAGGATCCAGCATCTCGCAACATTGCCTGTTTGACAGTCAGGCTTGTAGTCAAAGGCCCGGGTGTGAAAAGCACTTTATCTCTGGCAGTCGGTAGAGAATTGTTCATGAATAAAGGGTTATTCTAGAATTGATTGCGATTATGATGCTCCATAATGAAACTGTTCAAAGATTCGATATCACACCAAGGTTGAGATATCAACACCAATGAAGACTTCGGGTTCTCTTGACAACCTTCCGCTCTCGCTCTAAATCTGCGGGTGTGAACCCATTTTATTCCAACGCAAGATCTGTCTTTGCCTGCGTAACATTTTGTTTCTGCATAGTGACACATTCATTATCGGGCCAAACAGAATTAAAAATGGCCGTTCAATTATACGATGTACGCCCCATTGGTGAGATATTACAGGCCATTTTGTTACCCGCATTTAAAAATTTCCTTGCTGAAGGAGAAACAGTTCCGGGTCTTTCTTTATCGGGACCTGAGGGACAAACCTACATCATAGAAACGACATCTGAACTTGGGAAATCAGCTCGATGGTCAAAACTCTCCGAAATAGAATTTACCGACCACTCAAGTTTCACGCTGGATTTTGAAGGTGCAGGTAACTCAGTCAGATTTTATCGCGCCAGAAAGGTAATCGAGGCTCCTGATTTAAGAAGGTTTTCATGGATAGCTCCTGGAACATTTACTTTGGGAAGCCCACCTGATGAGCAAAACCGAGACACCGATGAAAAACCGCTAACCATTGTTACCCTCACAAGAGGGTTCTGGATGGGGAGATATGAAGTTACTCAAGGCGAATATCTGGAATTATTTGAAGAAAACCCATCCCGCTTCAAGCTGGGACTCGATTATCCCGTTGAAAACACCAACTGGGATATTGCAATGCTTTATTGCGAACGTTTGACCCAGCGTGAAGCAGAGGCTGGACGATTACCTGAGGACTTCATTTACCGGCTTCCCACTGAAGCCGAATGGGAGTATGCGTGCCGCGCGGGCACGACCACTCGCTATTCCTTCGGGAATGATTCTGATTTTGAACTTTTTGACGACTACGCCTGGCATTTGGGCAACTCGGAAGGAAGAACACATCCAGTGGATGAAAAGCTCCCCAATCCATGGGGATTGCATGGATTGCATGGCAGTGTTTACGAATGGTGTTTAGGCTGGCACGTTTATTATCCTGGCGGGCACGTCACGAACTACGTCAGTGCCCACGGAAAGGATCACGTTTTGCGAGGTGGCGCATGGAGTGATCGTCCAAAAAATGGCCGAGCTGCTGAAAGGCACTGGTTTGGCATCAATCTGGAATATGGAAACGTGGGCTTTCGTGTTGTCTTGGCGCACCCTTACCCTTTGCTAAATCAATGATTTACTCGCTTGCCTAGGCCCACATCAACCATATAAATCCGCCAATCATTGCGCCCACCGCAGCACAAGAGACAAAAAAGCCAACAACGGAGGTTTTAGAAGGTACAGGAACTTCAAAATTACTACCCGTGAACCATGTGGCTCTATGGAGAGGTTGAACTCCAGCAGGCAATTGACAACTTGTTGTGATAACTTCACCGGGTTGCACAGGCGTCCGAATGAGTTGATGAAATTGGTTTACCTTTGCCTCATTAGGGCTTTTGGTCAATAGACTTGCAATGATACCAGCAAAGGCAGCCGCCATTAAGTAAATCACTATTTGCCAAGGTTCATGAAGGATCGGTTTATCAGAAGCATTTTCAATCATCCCCAAGGGCTTCGCAAATGGCAGGGATTGAATCCAATGCACCACACCCGGCTGCAGGGTCAGCCACCATACAATAAATCCCGAAGCAGTACTCATCCAGGCACCAGCGGCATTATATCGCTTCCAAAACAAACCAATCCAGAAGGCTATGCCCAGCATGGGAGCAATCTTAAGCCAGAATTTGAGCCCTTTAACGACGTCACTCATCCAGAAGGCAACAAACACACCGCTCAAAACAATCAATATGGAAATACACCTCCCAATCAGCAGGTAGTGATCAGAAGAACGGTTTTTAACAAGCGGTTTGTAGAGATTCTCTGTAAACAATCCGGCAGCAGAAATCATCATTGAATCACAGGAACTCATCACTCCTGCCAGAATCGAGGCAAGAAAAAGTCCCAGAAGCCCCGGAAAAGCGCTTGGTAAAAATTCGGCAGCCATCTGCCCGTATACCTGATCCGGATCAATGGAAGTCAAATCTGCTCCTTCTTGCATATACCAGGCCAGAGCTGCAATTCCTGTCACCGCCCATGCAGCTGTACAGATACGTTTGATCAAATTGCCAGCTACGAAGCCAAAGCGGCCATCCATTTCAGTCCGCCCAGCACCACAAACCCCCATGATGAATGGTTGGGCTACAATACCTACTAATGACAACACCGCAAAAGTAGCTATGAAGAATGGTGTGACTCCTTCGGGTGCCACCATGGAAAGCATCGACGGATCGTTCAAAGTCTCCCGCACCCCGGAAAGACCGCCTACCGCCGAAAGTGTCCACGGCAATAGCATGACTGAAAAGAGAACGGTTAAAATCCCCTGGATGTAATCGGTGACAATCGCCGCTCCCAATCCCCCCGCCATTCCATAAGCAACAAACAAAACCGCAACCACCGGCACAGCAAATGAAGCACTCACCATTCCTTGCGTCCCTGACTCGACCAAGGCCCCTGCCCCCTTCAACAATAGACCAATTTTAACAGCCAATCCGATAATCCCAACTATCGAAAACAACACAGCCACACTGGAACCAAACCTGAGTGCATAGACATCCGCAGTCGTCGTCGCACGGAACCGTCTGAAGATGGGAGCAATCAACCAATAGAATGGCGTATTGAACAACCAGAGCCATTGATACCAAATCCCTGACAATCCATGACGAAATGTGCCCGAGGCAACGACCACAGCCTGATCGGATGCGGTTCCAGTACCGAAAGCATGCATCATCATCATGCTTTTACCAAATCGCCGAGGCATGAAGAAATCAGATTGTTTTTGGATTCCTTTTCCCATTCTCACCCCCAGCCAGGTAATCCCAGCCAGGTAAAGAAAGAGAACAAATAAGTCAGCTAGTGGTAATCCATTCATGACAGTCCATTTTTGGATAAGTCAGGTTTCAATCCTTCAATGATGGCACTGTTATCACAGGCTCCAAAACCAAGCTCTTCGGCTCGTTCCAATAATTGCTGATGCAGCATGGTTAGAGGGATGTTGCCACCGGAGGCCTGTGCCTGATCGATCATCAGGCAAACATCCTTGAGGTGTTGTGACAATCGCGCCTGAGGGTTTTCAAAATCCCGGCAGACCATGCGATCCCCCTTGCTATTCATGACATTGGAATACGCGGGCGTGCGCTTTAATATTTCCAGCGTCTTGACGCCATCCATCCCCAGGGACCTTGCAAATTCCAAGCCCTCGGCAAGCACAAGGCGATTCAATCCCAGCACCATGTTATGCACTAGCTTGAACCTCGAACCGGCTCCAAGAGATCCTAGATGAAACCATTGCGTGGAGATCGCGTCAAACAGACTGCCATTCAATTCGACAAACCTGGCGTCACCTCCAACAAAAAGCGTCGCCTCACCTTCCAGCATTTGCTGACTAGACCCCGCAACATTAGCCTCCAGATAAGATACATTACGCCGGGCCAGTTTATGGCCCATTGCTATCATTTCCTCAGGACTACCTGTGGTCGTGTCAATCACCACTTGATGATCAAGAAACAGACCATATCCATCCTCAATCACTTCTGCGGCAATGCCACTATCGGGTAGACAAAGGAGAACAATCTCAACCTTCTGGATCAATTCGGTGAGTGAATCACAGAATTGAAGTTCTGTTGCATGACAGGCAACCGGATCATAGCCAGCAACGGAATATCCCTGATCAACAAGACGCTCGGCAATGGCTTTCCCGAGAAGACCAACACCAACAACCCCTACCTTTGGCAGGTGCTGATTCAAATGAGCATCGTTATGTTCCATTGGTCAGATTCATGTTTAGTTTGAATCAAAAAAATCCTTCAACGTTGGAAGCGTGGAATAGCTGGACATTTCAAAGGTCGTCACAAAATCTAGTGACTTAAATCCTCATTCAGTTTCTCCAGAAGCCGCGGCACGTAACCACCGATTCGCCCCAATTGCTTGGCACTCTTGCGTGGCAATGCTTTGATCTGATCACGCACAGACACAGCTTTTCCGCCAAGCATTTGGAGTGCATTGAGGCTATACATTGCCGGAAACACCCCATCTTCAGCCATGTTGGAGGCACCCACCAACGTTTCCAGAACATTATCCAGATGCCCCTCAGTAAAACGCCCCAAGGCTTCTCCTGCAAGCGCGCGTACGTATGGTGATTCATCTTTCAATGCTTGCAGCAGTGGTGATTTGTTTTGTTGCACCGCAGATTCACCTCGGATCAAGAAACCAAGTGCTCCCCAATATCGAATGGCGCTGTCATCTGATTTGAGAGCATCCAGCAAACCGGGTATCGAAACCTCATCACGACCAGCCGCCATTTGAGCAGTTTCAAAAATGGCCTCCAGATTGTAGTTAGCCCTGTCCTGTCCCATTTCGTATGGGGTCTTATCCCCCCCCCTTGCGTGGATTTCACCTTCAGGAAGAAAACCTAGATCACGCGTTTCGAGCACCCAGTGCTGATGCACTTTCCGAAATCGTTTGAGAACCGATCGATGCGAGGGGGATTCGACCAGATTCTTGACTTCGTCTGGATCGTATTCCAAATCATATAACTCTTCTGCGGGCTTTTCTTCCCAAAAATATGTTTGAGGCGCTTTAAGCTTACCTTCGTCATACATTTGCTTCCATACACGAGTCGTCGGAGTCTGAAACATGTATTGAATATACTGGCCATAGATCCGGTGAGGCATGTAGTTACGAATATAAATGTAACGCTTATCCCTCACAGAGCGCACGAGATCATATCGCTCATCCATACGTCCACGGAATCCAAATTGATAATCAACAGGGTCCGCTTCGTATCTGCCCATGAATGCATTGCCTTGCATGTGCTCAGGCGGAGTCATCCCCACGATGCTCAAAAGGGTTGGAGCCATATCAATGAATCCAACCAATCGATCCGTATCACCACCTGCTTGATAATCGGAGGGAGCCAGGTGTTTGTATTTTTCGGGAACGTGCACGATCAAGGGCACACGCAACCCCGAATTGTAAGGCCAACGCTTGCTGCGTGGCATCCCTGATCCATGGTCTCCATAGTAAAATACGACGGTATCATCTTCAACCCCGGCTTCTCTTAATTCATGTAAATATTCACCGGCTGTAGCATCCATTTCAGACATCTTGTCATGGTATTGAGCCCAATCCTGTCTCACCTCAGGCGTATCAGGATGGTAGGATGGTATGCGCACTTTCGCTGGATCGTGGACGGCTTTGTGCGGTCGCCTCCTGATCTGACTTTCGTGACTGATGGTGATATTGAAAATGGCAAAAAATGGTTGCCCTGGTTCGCGGTTTTTCCAATGGGCTTTTCTTGA
Organism: Pedosphaera sp.; assembly: GCA_002690655.1. Classification (GTDB taxonomy): domain Bacteria; phylum Verrucomicrobiota; class Verrucomicrobiia; order Limisphaerales; family AAA164-E04; genus AAA164-E04. Next base: position 71,691 of record NZFL01000013.1, on the reverse strand, counting down.
GGATTCGTCCCAAACCTTCCCCCTCTCTTCCAGATTATAATCCTTTTTGCTGTTGTTGGTGCAATAATACCCTAAGGACCTGAGGTATTGCGGATACATCTTCATGAAAGATGGGAGGGGCGTCATGCTGCGCATATGCTGGCCGCCGGTTGATGGAGGATAAACACCTGAAATGAGGGTTGTTCGAGCCGGGGCACAAACGGGAGCCGTTGACCATGCATTTTGATAAATAAGACCCTTGGCCGCCAAAGCGTCCAGATTGGGTGTGCTGGCATACTCATCACCATAGCAACCCATGTGTGGACCATTGTCCTCACTTGTAATCCATAAAATGTTGGGGCGATCCTCGGCCAACAAAACACTCAGGACAAGCACACTACTTCCGGCAATCAGACACCGTTTCAAAAAACTGGAGAGCATGTTTTTTTCTAACAAAGAGGTGATAATTTGCAAAGCTCAATCCGGTTGAATCCACCGATCACATTCAATATTTCAAGAGGTTCCAGGTCGCTGAGAGCGAAAAAATAAAAAGTGTCTGATAGATCCTTCACCAATGAGCTAGGTTTTTCCGAATCTGGGAGATAGCACGTTATAAAATATTGTTATGGGATTAGTTTGTAGCCAAGATCACCCTATCCGGCAAAAGCGGTTCAAACTTTTGGGACAAAGCCAGAAGATTGTATACAGCCAGAAGAGCAGCAGTGAAAACTAACTGGATCCTTACCGGCAACCGCTTTCGTCAAACATCAAGCACAGACTGGTAAACTTCCAGAACACGTTTTGCCATGTGAATGGATTGATGAGATTGATTCACGGATTGAATGGCAGCCTCAGAGGTCTGTTTTAATCGGGTTTTATCCTTGAGAAGACTGTCGATGCTTTCGGCCAGGTCATCTTTACTCAATCCTGCCGTCATCACTCCCCCACCAGTTGCTTCGATGATCTCAGGAAAAGCGGCATGGGGAGGCTGTATCACGGGAACGCCTGCCGCCATGGCTTCAAGCAAGTAAAGCCCATAGGTTTCACCGTAGAGTGCCGGGACAGAGAAAACAGTGAGCTTCGAGAAGAACTCTAGTTTTTCCTGGCGATTCAGATTCGGATGCCAAGTCACGTCGTCCGGACAACCTGCTTGATTCAGCTTGGTCTTCAGAGCTTCAACGACAGGCTCATCAGAGGGGCCCATTCCGCCCCCAACCATCAACCTCATGGCCTGATAGTTGGGATTTTTTTTTAATTCGATATAGGCATCCACCAGTAAAGGAAGACCTTTCGCTTCGCACATTCTGGCGAAATAACCCAATACAGGTGGATCATCTGGCAGTTTACTTCGCTGATATCCATCAACAGGAATACCGTTGGGAACAACATACAATCGATCCGCGCGAAAACCCAAGCGTGATTGCATGAGCTCTCCGAAATATCGACTTGGAGCGATGAAGGCATCGATGTCCATGGCGCGCTTTTTCAAGACGCCCCAGGCCTCCTGTCGATTCGGCTCAGGGAGTGCATCCAAAAAGGTATCTTCTCCTTGAAGCGTGCACAGCACAGGACAATTCAATCTGGATTTCAATTCGGCAGCCATCCCTATCAGCAGGGCATTTGAGAGACAAACGACATCTGGTTGAACCTGACCTTTCAGCCAGTGAATGAGTTGTTCGAGCTCTTTTCGCTGATGGCCATCCTCTCCCATCAGCATGGAAACTGTTAATTCCCCAACATCTTCGGGACGCGTTTGAGCAGCATGTTTGGATATTCTTTTTAAGATGGAGCGCCGATTCAGCCAAGCAGTCCAGCTTGCAGGTAATTTCCGAAAAAATCCCAGTGTTTGATCAAGAAACACGTTGATCCCTCCAAAAAAAATAGGCGTTTCTGAGCTTTGATCAGCATCTTCAAGGGTCAAGGGCAGATACAAAGGGACCATCAAAACTTCATGACCCTCATCCCTCAAGGATTTGACAAGGGTATTGTCCCGAAAACACCCACCGCAATACATCCCCCCTGCGCCAGGAGTGATCTGAACGATCTTCATGCAGGCGAGATGTCTGTTTGAGGTTTTGTCAGGGGCATACCGTAGGGGAGTTCTTCTGGTATTTCAGCGAAATCCCTGATTTTCTCCCATAAGACAGAAAAATCCTTATTCACGTCACCAGAAAGACAATCCGTCACGTCTCCACCAACTTCAGGATACTTGTCAATCAGATCCTTGAAGCTGAATTTCTCATTATAGAAGGCGTAAACAAGTTTGCGCATATTCTCAATGCCTTCGCACATGACCCGACTGTACTCGGAAAACCTGCCCGGTGATAGATCATCATCCTTGAGGCATTGGCTCACCGTTTCACCGGCAAGCACTCCACTCTTCAATGCGATGAGCAAACCTGAGGAAAAGACCGGATCAAGGAAACCAAATGCATCGCCAATGAGCAAAAGACCTTTTTCAGAAGAATACCTCGAACGAAAGGTGTATTCACTCGTCGCACGATAAGGTCCAACGGGTTTGCCTTCGGACAGGTATTGGCGGATCCATGTATTCTCAGTAATTTCCCGTTTGAATATGTCTTCAGGTTTTTTGACGCCATCGCGGGTGAGATACTTGGCCTCTGCCACGATCCCTACGGAAGTTATGTTATTGTGCTGAGGAATGAACCAGAACCATCCTTTTTCAGGTACAAATGCCACTGTGGTAGCCCCCGCATCAATGCCTTCATCTCTTTTGGCATCCTGATAATAAGTCCAGACGGCCACTTTGTTAAGATGGGGATCACGCTCACGCCATTTGTTCTTGGCTACGGAGAAAGCTTCCTTACCTGACCCGTCCAGAGTGATTCGAGCACGCACCTCAGAAACATTACCATCCCTGTCCTGGTATTTGACGCCCGTAACGGATTGATGTTCATCTCGCAAAAGGTCCTTAACGTTTGTTTCCTGAATGATGTCGGCTCCTTTTTCAACCGCATGATCCAGCATCATCTGATCAAACTCGGAACGAACGACCTGCCATGTCTGTGACACATTTTCATCATAACGTGTGGAGAAGTAGAAAGGCTGAGATGTTTCTCCAGAGGGAGTCACAAATTGAACACTGTGCTTTTTGACAAAATGAGATTGCCGCATGCGCTCAATGAGGCCGAGACGCTTCAGTGGAAAGTATGTAAAGGGGATCATGGATTCGCCAACCCGATAGCGTGGGAATTTTTCACGCTCCAGAATAAGAACCCGATGACCATCCTCTGCCAGGATGCTGGCTGCGCTACAACCGGACGGACCGGCACCGATAATCACGACATCATATTCTTTGTGCATTACCTTTAAGTTTGCTTAGTTCCCTCAACTTTCAAGCTCTATTTGAGTTTCAGGCAGGATTTCAATAATTTCGGCCAGTGATTCTCCTGATGGATTGGACAGGCGGTTCCTCCGCCCGTAATGCCATTGCCCCTTGGAATCACCAAGCGTCTTCTTGATTAATTGATCGGGCTCCATTCTAAGATAACCAATCGGACAACTGACATGTTCCACTTGGTGATTTTCAAGAATGTGTCCGAGGGGCATGTGCTCTTTCAGGATAGCTTCACGAGCATTTCTGGGCAGCCTTTCCAGAAAGATACGGATCGCTCCAAATTCTACTGGCTGGTGATTTTTCTCCAGCTTCAGGACCACTTCACGGAAGTAATACTGATCAGAGTAATCTCTGTGAAGGACTTCTATGTAAATCTGGTCGCCGTGAAATCCCTCGAGCGTTGGCGTCATGTCCTTTTGATGTACGACCAAACTTTGAAACGGTTGAGGAATTTGATCCGGTTCCACTTGTTCCAATTTTGGGAGAACCATGTTTTGCCGCTGATAACAATAATCCAGCGGGTACCAAAACGAAGACGTTTCAGCAAGAAGGGACAGTGAGGATTCACTATTCTCTTTTGCCATGCTTAAACAAGCCTTTGAGTTAGATGCTGTGGCAGAAAAAATTCATGTAGCAATCGGTCCACTTGGAGTAAACCTTCACGATTCAACTTAATCTCATCTCCATCAATCTTCAGGAACCCCCAATCGGCAATTTGCTTGAGTGGTGCCTCAAATTTCTTTTTCACATTCACTCCGAATTTTTGATCAAAATAACTGCAGCGCGTATGCCCAAGTTTAAGTTGCAGTATGAACTCCCGTATCAAGCGTTCTTCGTTCGATGGAGTAAGTGCGCGGAATACAGGCAAATTACCATCCAGGATCGCATTCACATAGGGTTCGAAATCAGCATTGTTCTGGTAATGCGTTCCACCGATGTGCCCAAAGGAAGCCACACCAACGGAGAGAAGATCAGCGCCTTCCCATAGCCGGTCGCGGTAGATAAATTTGGTTCGAGCTTTATCTTTAACGGCTGTGTAGGCGCTAGTCACGGTGTAACCTTCCTTCTCCAACTCACCAAAAGCATAATCGACCCACCGACGCTTGGTTGCCCAATCAGCCACAGGAGCTGTCAACTGCCCGGAATCTTTCATCTGACGGTAAATCCCCGTGTTGAATGGCACTTCCATTTGATAAATGGTCACGCTGTCTGGCCCAAGCTCAAGTGTGCGTTCAACAGCCATTTTCCATTTTTCTTCAGTCTCCTCCAACATCCCAGCAATGAGATCAATGTTCACCTGTGGAAATTCAATCTCACGGGCATATTGATAAGCTCTAAAAACCTCTTTGGATCGATGAGCGCGCCCGTTGGTTTCAAGAATGTGGTCATCGAAATGCTCTACGCCCAGACTGAGTCTGGTCACCCCAACGTCCCTGATGGCTTTGAGCTTTTGATCTGTTAGAGTCCCTGGTTCGCATTCAAACGCAACTTCCTCAGCCTCGTCCCAAGGCAGAACCGCCTTCATTCGATCAGTCAATGACGTTAATTGGGGCACTGATAGATACGAGGGAGTTCCTCCTCCAAAATAAACAAAGTTGGGTTTTCGTCCACCTATGAAAGGCTTGGAGGCATACGCTTCTAGTTCTTTAACGGCTGATTCCAGATATCCGTTGATCGCGGTCGCGTTCTTGTCTGTATAAACTTTGAAGTAACAAAAGTGACAGCGCTTCCGGCAAAATGGAATATGGAGGTAAAGTCCCATTTTTGTATCAGGGGATGGAGGACGTTCGATAGCTTCGAGAAACTCTCCCACATGATCCGGCTTCCAAAAAGAATAAGGAGGGTAATTGGACACAAAATAATTGCCCGCTGTCGTCGGCTTCTTTTCAGGCTCCATCTGCCTATGCGCCTCTGAATCTGTGTTCGCTACTTCATTCATAATTTTAGGTAATTTACCTCTTTGCTGGTTCTTACTGCGCTTGCCCAAAGTGGATCAGGGCTGCGATTTGGCATGAAAACCATAGACACTTCCATCCTCACTGCCGATCACAACCCAGTCGTTGATCACTGCAGGTGAACTCGTCAGCGGCTGCCCCACGTCAATGGACTGGATTTCCTTACCATCTTCGAGTCCCACGCGATAAAGCCTGCCGTCTTCGGAGCCAAAAACGACTTCCCCGCCCACCACTACAGGTGAGCTATCCACCTTGCCCCGAGTGGAAAATCGCCAGATTCGTTCCCCCGTTTCACGGTTCAAACAGTGCAATTGCCTGTCCCTGCCGCCTATCATGACTTTGTCTTCAACGATTGCAGGTGATGAATAGTAGGGAAAACTGCGGTCACGATACTTCCATTTGAGTGATCCCTGGTCGAGGTCGAAACATAGGAATTCACTTTCATAATGCCCCACATAAACCTTGGAACCTGCCATGGCAACGGATCCAGCAATATAAGCACCTGCTTCTATCTCTTTGACCTTTTTGCCATCAGAAAGTTGTATTACATGCAGCAGCGCATCACAGCCACCGAATACGGTTTGACCATTCGAAACAGCAGGAGAGCCGTTGATGTAGTTTCCAGTTTCATAATCCCAAACTTTCGTGCCATCGTCAGCTCGAATGCAATGAAGGCGAAAATCATAACTCCCAGCCAGTATCCAGGTATTTTTTCCATCTGGCGATTGAATCCAATTTGGGGCCCCCAGAACTTGATCTTCGGTTTCATATTTCCAAACTAGCTTTCCATCTGCAGCCCTTAGTTTGTAGACGAATCCGTCTCCCGAACCTACGTAAACATGGTCATCAAGAACGAGCGGGGAGCTTTCGACGTTTCCCTGAGTTTCGAATTTCCAAATGAGCGATCCATCATTTAAATTCAAAGCATAAACAAAACCATCATCTGATCCGATGAACACACGGCGATCGACGATGGCCGCCGATGATCTTATGGAAGATTGGGCTTCAAATACCCAGGTTTCCTGGAGGGATGCCCCTAGTTTACCAGGTGACAAACCATCAAGAGAAGGATTACCTCGATACATGGGCCATGACTCCGCCGAGGCAATGCCTTCAGCGATGTCGGCTGTTTCCGGCTCTTCTGCCAGCAATCCGCTTAACGGCAAAAAAGAAGCCAGTAAAAAACAAAAAGCTTTGGGTTGAAAACATCTTTGCGGGTTTATCATCAGGTATCCTAAATTACAGCATTCTCATGAACATGAAAATTAATACCTACACGTATCATTACTGATCCAAAAAGCAACCCTTAAGAATTCGAATTCCGGAGAGAAATGAAAGTAAAACGAGTCAGGGTGGTCACAAAATCAAGGAATGATCTCAATTTTGTTGGAGGCGTCGGAAGTAAATTCGCCTATCTCTGCTGCAAGCAAATTGTTTGAGGTTAATTCATAGAGCAAAGATGCTGCTTTGTCAGGCTCAACGGCGAAAAGTAATCCTCCGGAAGTCTGGGCATCGCAGAGCAGGAGTTGATCAATTTCGTCGATTGCAGCATCAAAATATACAGACCCTTTGATCGCATCCAGATTCCGATGGGTTCCCCCTGGAATAAAATCCAGTTCAGCAAGTTGTCGCACCCCTTTTAGGAAGGGAACTTTCGATAACTGAACACGGCCACTCACCCCATCAAGCATTTCACGCAGATGCCCTAATAATCCAAACCCGGTCACATCAGTGCATGCACGCACTTGCATTTGCTGTCCAATTTCCGATGCCTTTCGATTGAGCGCAGCCATTGAATCGATGGCTGACCGCTCAATTTCAGTATCCTTGTGACCCGCTCTCAATGCAGTCGTGACAACACCGACACCTATGGGTTTCGTGAGAATGAGTTTATCCCCAGGTTTAGCACCGATGTTCGTCCAGTATTGATCGGGATGCACAAAGCCAGTGACACTCAGCCCATACTTGGGTTCGCTGTCATCAATGCTGTGACCACCTGCGATTTGAATACCCGCTTCCGCTGCTTTGTCTGCCCCCCCTCGCAAGATGTCCGCGAGCACTGACAGAGGCAGTGATTTATTTTTACGGGGAAAGCCAACGACATTTAAGGCCACGGTGGGGCGACCGCCCATAGCGTAAACATCACTCAGCGCATTGGCGGCTGCTATCGCTCCGAAGAGATATGGATCGTCCACGACAGGAGTGAAGAAATCGATCGTTTGAATGATTGCAAGCTCGTCGCTGACGCGGTACACGGCAGCGTCATCCGAAGTATGCGTTCCTACGAGTATGTTCGGATCGGAGATGGCTGGTAAATCGCCCAGAACCTGAGCAAGGTCTTCAGGACCTAATTTAGCAGCTCAACCTGCACAATGAGACCATTGGGTCAGGGCGACTGTGTTGTGTGATTTTTTCGAATCCATTTCGATAAGACGAACCTAGCACTATCAGGAACATTTGAAAACGAATAGTTGAAAATGGTTCCTGATGATCCAATGCTTGGAATCTACACTCAATTGGCTTGTATATTTCTCTGGAATTCCGGAAAAACAGTCTATGTCCCATTGCGTGTCGAATTCAAAAATGAAATCCCAATCCAGAATATTCAAATCTACCGTGCTGCTGCTGGTTGTCGTATTTTTTTTGGTAAGACTTGCTCAAGCACAGCCTGTTCATAGTAAACCTAATATCATCATCATTTATGCAGATGACCTTGGGTATGCAGATGTGGGATGCTACGGAGCCACTCAGGTGAAAACGCCCAACATCGACCGCCTTGCCAATGAGGGCTTAATGTTCACAGATGGACATGCACCAGCTGCAACCTGTACTCCGTCGAGATTTGCCATGCTGACAGGTCAATACGCATGGCGCCAGAAAGGCACGGGTATTGCGCGAGGTGATGCCGCACTGATCATTGATCCTGAAACAATGACCATGCCTGACCTCATGAAAAAATCAGGATATCAAACGGGTGTAGTTGGCAAGTGGCACCTGGGGCTGGGCCCCAATGGTGGACCCAACTGGAATGGACGAATAAAACCCGGTCCATTGGAGGTCGGTTTTGACTATGCCTTCCTGATTCCCGCCACAGGCGATCGGGTGCCATGCGTTTACGTCGAAAACCATCATGTGGTCAATTTGGACCCAAAAGACCCGATTCAGGTCAATTTCAAGAAGCGTGTCGGCAGCGAACCCATTGGAAAAGAGCACCCGGAATTGCTGAAAATGCACCCCAGCCATGGCCACGATCGAACCATCATCAATGGGATCAGCCGCATAGGATATATGACGGGTGGTAAAACAGCTCATTGGAAAGATGAGGATATGGCCGATGATATCACATCCAAGGCATTGAAATTCATAGACAGAAACGCGACAAAACCTTTCTTTCTCTTTTTCTCACTTCATGACATCCATGTTCCGCGAGTACCCCATCCACGATTTGTCGGCAAAACAACGATGGGGCCAAGAGGTGACGCAATCGTCCAAACAGATTGGTGCGTAGGCCAAATCATGGGAAAACTCGATGATCTCAATATCGCTGGCTCGACGCTCATTCTTTTCACAAGTGATAACGGCCCTGTCATTGATGATGGATATCAAGACGACGCTGTTGAGAAACTCGGCAGACATAATCCGGCCGGCCCTCTACGTGGCGGGAAATACAGCGCATTTGAGGCAGGCACTCGTGTCCCGTGGATCATGCGTTGGCCTGGAAAAATAAAACCAGGCAAGAGCAGTGCATTGGTATCGCAGGTCGATTTACCTTCCAGCTTTGCACATCTCGCCAATGTTGAGGTCCCGCATGATGCCATACCAGACAGTTTTAACGTAATGGATGCACTGCTGGGAAATAGCAAAAGTGGACGCGACCATCTCGTTGAGCAGGCAAGGACTCTATCCCTGAGGGTTGGTGATTGGAAGTGGATCAGCCCTGCAAAGGGTGCCAGAATCAATAAAAACACCAATACGGAATTAGGAAACGACCCCAAAGGCTTACTCTATTATCTTGGTGATGATTTAGGGGAGAAACGTGAATTATCCAATGCATATCCTGAAAGGGCTCGAGAAATGGAGCGGTTATTGTCACAAATCAAGGAAAACAAGCGCAGCAGACCGTAATAAACAGATGACCTTTAACGTTAGCGTGCAACTTTTTTACTTCACAAACTTGCAAGAAGTGATAAATTTTTTCGTTCAGAATTTACGCACTGTTTTTAAAAGATGAAATTAAATACATACCATTCCAACAAAAGGAGTAGATCTGGATTTACCCTGATTGAGCTACTCGTCGTTATTGCCATTATTGCCATTCTGGCGGGCATGCTTTTGCCCGCGTTAAGCAAGGCTAAACTAAAGGCCCTTGGAGCAAATTGTCTGAATAATCAGAAACAGCTTGGTCTTGGATTCATCATGTATGCAGATGACAACGAGGACAATATGCTTTCAACCGATGGAAATCCTGCCGGTGGGTTCTGGCCTGGCCCTGGACGACTGAGTGCGAACGGAGGTTTCACTTTTACGGGTATTTCTGGTAGTATGAACAAAACTGAAGCCCAAGAACGGGTTGAAGATGGTGTTCGAAATGGCCCTCTGTTCAGTTATGTGCCAGCCCCAGGATCTTATCATTGCCCAGGTGATATCAGAACTAAGCGCAACAAGCCCGGAAGTGGGTGGGCATGGGACAGTTATTCGAAAGCAAATGGCATGAACGGAAGTGGATGGCAGGGAGGTATACAAAAGCCTTACAAAAAGATGACTTCTGTTTACCAACCAACCCAAGCGATGGTGTTCATCGAAGAAGCAGACCCTCGCGACTTTAATCGAGGCACATGGGTGATTAATGTGCAACCTTCACTTGGCTGGGTAGATCCCTTCGCTATATTTCATGGTAACAACAGCAGCATAGGATTTGCCGACGGTCATTCCGAAACTCGTTCATGGAGAGATCCAGCCACTGTAAAAGCAGCTACAAACTCCTCAAATGGAGAAAGCAGTTTTTTCTGGAATGGTGGTAATCCCGACAATCCTGATTTTGTATGGGTTCATACACGATACAAATACTCAAATTATGAACCACTTCCAAACGCTCGATAATCCTAATGTGGATTTCGCAATAAACATTTCATAATCTCAAAAGCGGACAGAAAAACACGACTTCGGTCCGCTTTTTTTTTGAATGACTCACCACAGCTGTTAAACATCATTACCAGTCACAAGTTCATGAATACACAAAAAGTATTGGCACTTTTACTTGGCCTCCTCATGGGCCTGACTTCCAGTGAAATGACGGGTTCCTCATGGAGGGACGGGATGACTAAGGGCAAACCAGCACTTCGTTCAGCTGGAAGTATTTCATTTGGACCTGAGGGCATCCTTTTCATTGCGGATGCAAAATCAGCATCCATTCACGCAATCGCAACCGGTGATACGGAGGCATCAAAGGCATCTCCGGTAAAGCTGGAGGCCATCAATACCAAGATTGCGGGAATGCTGGGGACCACAGCCGATGAGATCCTGATCAAGGATATTGCGGTCAATCCGATTAGCAAGCACACCTATCTTTCCGTCAGCAGAGGCCGGGGACCATCTGCTATCCCTGTCATTGTCAGGGTTGAAGACAAGGACAAATTGATCGTGCTCGATTTCAATCATGTCGAAAATTCCACAGCAATCCTTCCTGATGCCCCGGAGGACAAATTAGTGGGGCAAGGGCGAAGGAGCAGCAATAAGAGACTGGAATCCATCACGGACATTGCTTTTCTCGATGACCGTGTTTTGATAGCCGGGCTTTCAAATGAGGAATTCGCTTCAACATTGAGGGGGATCCCCTTCCCTTTCAAATCTGTTGAGAAGGGCACCAGAGTTGAAATTTATCACGGCGCCCACGGAAGGTTTGAAACCAAATCACCTGTAAGGACTTTTGTTCCAATCAATATCGGAACTGAACCTCATTTACTAGCCGCATACACCTGCACGCCTCTGGTTCAAATCCCATTGAAATCAATAGAACCCGATGCTCAAATTATTGGTAAGACAATCGCAGAATTAGGCAATCGAAATCGACCACTGGATATGATTGTTTACAACAAGGAGGACAATGTTTTTCTACTCATGGCTAACAGCAGTCGTGGCATCATGAAAATCAACGCGCAAAGTATTGAGTCGTTTGACAAAATAGAAAAGCGGGTTGAAGGGGGGCAATCTGCGGGGCTTCCTTATGAAACAATCAATTCCTGGAAAGGAGTCGTGCAACTAGACCAGCTCGATGATCAACATGCTATTTTGTTGGTGCGTGCGGATAATGGGTCTCTGGACCTGGTGTCCCGCCCTCTCCCCTGAGAAATAAGGGCTTAGGAGAGGTTCCAGTCAACGGCGGCCTTGTGCGGGGTCGCCGTTGTTTTTTTGATGACATGAACGCAAAGCATTACAAACCCTTCGTGACCCTGCTGACGGTATTCTGCACTCACACTTTATCAGCTGTAGAAATCCAATGGATCCAACCAGAGGGAGCATCTGCCCCAGCTCGAGTCATCGCAAGCGAGATTGATGGATTGAGTCATCCAGGTTCCACCTTCGCAAAAGGGTGGAAATCCTACCTGAAGGTCTATGTGGTCACCGATGCCTTTCTATCCAATGAAAAGCCTCCACCCGTTCTTGGCTCCTGTGAACTGTCCGGGGCAGCCATAACTTTCACCCCGAGGTTCCCTTTTTCAAACCGAGTCACTTATCGTGCAGAATTTCAACTCCCCGAATCTCATACGGAGTCTGATAATCTGTATGAGAGGAAGATCCATTCAACATGGATTCCCGGGCAGGAAAAAAAAGCCCCGAACACTGAGATCACGCAAGTTTACCCAACCGCAGATTACCTTCCAGAAAACTTACTCAAATTCTATCTTACTTTCTCGAATCCCATGAGCGGGGGGTATGTCTATGACCATATCCACCTTTATAACGAGTTGGATCAGGAGGTGGAGCTTCCCTTTCTTGAACTTGAAGAGGAATTGTGGGACGACGCGATGATGAGGCTGACTCTTTTCATTGATCCGGGACGCATCAAGCGCGGCGTTAAACCACTGGAGGAAATAGGGCCTTCGTTAGTCAATGGAGAACGATTTCGACTGGTAATCGATGAGGATTGGAAAGATGCATCCGGAATAGCGCTTAAGCGCGCAATGGAAAAAAGTTTTCATGTGATACAGCCAGACAGACAAGCAATTGATCCAATCAAATGGAAAATCATTGCACCAAAACCAGACACCTGCGATGCACTGGTGATCAAGTTCGGAGAATCACTGGACTTTGCGCTTGCTCAACGACTGATAGAGATTTTCTCCTCGGAGGGCGATTGGATTAATGGATCAAAACGACTTGAATCAAACGAAACTGAATTGCATTTCAAACCCGATAGCCATTGGAAGAAAGGCGACTACACCGCTCGTGTCCAAATGATACTTGAAGATTTAGCTGGAAACAACATCGGTAAGTCCTTTGAAGTCGATGTTTTTGATGATGTTCAGCGACGGGTTTATTCAAAATCCACGGACCGCAATTTTAGCGTTCGGTAGTCGCAGTCTATACAAAATCCATTGAATCCGAATGAGCTTCAATGCTGGCATATGCATTGTGATTGTGAATGCTTTCAAAATTTTCCGCTTCCACACGATACCATGTCACTTGAGGCATCGCTTTGAGGCGCATCACGACATTGCGCACCAGGTCTTCGACAAAAACAGGGTTCTCGTAGGCAGCTTCAGTAACAGCTTTTTCATCGGGCCTTTTGAGGAGAGCGTACAACTCACTACTGGCCGAAGATTCCACCTGTTCAATAAGATCCTCGATCCAGACAATGTCATTAAATCGAACTGCCACGGTTACCTCACCACGCTGATTGTGCGCGCCGTATCGACTGATGGCCTTGGAACACGGGCATAGTGTTGTGACCGGAACCACTACTTTTAAAACGAAATCCAAATCATCTCCGTCAGCTGATGCATCAAACGAAACGGTGTAATCCATCAGACTTTTCTTTCGAGTGACGGGTGCAGTTTTCTCAAGAAAATAAGGAAACTCCATTTCCAGATGAGCATTCTTGGCATGTAATTTGGACTGCATTTCCTGCAATATCTGGGGTATGATCTCCACATGGACGAGATTTCCATGTGAACTGAGCACCTCTACAAACCGACTCATGTGGGTGCCTTTAAATTCATGTGGCAGGTCCACATACATACCCACTGAGGCAATGGTATCCTGGTGATGGCGGGCCCGATCACGCACCTGAATAGGAAATCGCAATCCACGAACCCCTACCTTATCGATAGGTATGCACCTTTCGTCTTTTTGGTTTTGTGTATCAACGAGGGCTCCTGATTTGGGTATCTTTTTACCTGCCTCGATTTTTTTTGTGTCTGAAGTCTCCACTGCGCTAATAATCAATTGTTATGAGTTCAAGCATACTTGGTCATTGGCTGATTGCAATATTGCTTGTTGCCAATAATGCTTCGAAATGGAAATAAGTATGAGCAGAAAAAGCATAAACAAGCACGATTCAAGGTAAAGTGACGTATTTAACTTTCACTTAAGCCTCTAAAGGCCTGTGCAGGTTTGGAGATGGCAGGTCTGTCTTTTATCAGGTGCAGTGGGGTATCCAATGCCAACCTTACGGCTATCGAATAAGCGAGGGGTATCAAACCCGATTTTGATGCACTTTGCCTCGAATACCGTGGACCAAGCAAACAGAAATCGGACCTCCGAATCGATCGACGAGCTGTCTTGATAAAGGGTGGCAGTTCAGGTGTCTCAAGCATCTCTCCGGGTAACCCGTTGAAGAGTTATTTGTTAGACTTAATTTAATCCAGACCCCCCAATGAGTGCATGACTTCCTGGAGAATACCGCCCACCTAGAGGGATTGAGGGATTTAAGGATGTTCATACCTGGAATTCACAATCCGCATATGTAGGCATGGAGGGGCAGTTTATCAAGTCCCCACAATTGGGTGAGCGCTGGGCGCAAGCATTAGCTGAACGTCATGGGATGAAGCGAATCGAACCGTAAGCTTGCCTGGACTGCAAGGAAGAGGGAACGGGCGTGAGGACAACCATGAAAGTTTCAAAAGTTTTCTCACCGGATCGAGCGTAAGAGAAGGTTACAGCTTTAGGCTGAGTGCTGTGTTTGGTTTCAAATCGGCGGTCGAAGCAATCACGGTTTATGATTTCAATGCGAGCATGCTGCACTTAATAAGTCTCTATCATGAGCGCCTCACTTTAAACCACAATGGGCTCGACCGGCGATTGACCAGTGCACATGAAGGAGACATCAAGCAAGTCATGGCATGAAATGCAAATAAGGAGGCTCTCTCCGGCTGGATCAAAAAAAGACAGCAACTCATACAATCACCTGCAAAAGCGATCGTCTTCCGGAGAGTATTGAATTCACCTACAATCGACTGGCCGCTGCTCTACGTGAAGCAGAAATACGCTTCACAACCTCGTCAGCAACCACACCTGCCAGGATAACGGCTCCAATCACTGCGTATTCAATGTGCGTGGGTATCCAGTCCACCAAGGTGATCATGTTGCGCAGTACCTGCATCAAGGCGGTACCGATGACTACACCAATGATGGTCCCCTGTCCCCCTCGCAAACTGCACCCCCCCAGGACAGCCGCAGCGATGGCATACAGTTCGTAAAAATTCCCAAGGACTACCGGCTGGGCAGAATTTCCATCCAGAATAAAAAGAACACCTCCCAACCCAGCCATGGCAGCACAAATGATATAGGCAAGAATGATCATGCGGTCGGTATTGATCCCGCTGTAGCGCGCAGCCTGCTCGTTACACCCAAGGGCAAGAAGGTATCTGCCGTAGATGGTTCGATTCAGGAAAATAGAGGCGAGAATGGCAACCATCAACAAGAGGAAAAAAGGAACAGGAATCCCGAACGTGTCAATCGGAACCCCAGGAACAGCAATCTTGCCAACACCTATCCAGCGAAGTTCACTGAAAAATTTACCAAAACCCTGCGTTTGATCTCCGGTGAATCCGCGCGTGATTCCTCGATACATCAAGAGCCCGCAAAGTGTAACCACAAACGGTTGAAGTTTCAATTTGGTAATCAACACTCCATGAACAAGGCCAATCAGAAGACTCAAGGTGACTACAATTAAAATGGCCAGTGGAAGTGGCACTGTCATTTTGACCAGCAGCCAGGGAAGGCCACAGCCAATCAAGCAGATAATGGAGCCAATGGAGAGATCTATCCCACTGGTGATGATAACGAATGCGACCCCGATACTAATGATACCAAACAGGGATGTGCGCAGGATCAAGCGCTCCATGTTGTAAGGCGTCAAGAAACTCGGACTCATTATCGCGGTTAATATGAAAACCACCGTGAAAACCCCTAAAATTCCATAGATCTTTTTCATCGAGATAATACCGTTCAGTTGTTCGAAATCGGCTTGGTTTGGGTGCCGGTAGCGAGTTGCATCACCGACTCTTCTGTCAATTCATCGCGCATTAATGTTCCCGTCAGTTTTCCCTCATGCATGACGATCGCTCTATCTGACATACCGATAATTTCCTCCATTTCACTGGACACAAATAAAATAGCAACACCTTCTTCAGCCAGCTTTTCCATCAGCTTGTAAATATCCTGTTTGGCTCCCACATCGATGCCCCGAGTGGGTTCATCCAGAAAAAGCACCTTTGGTTTCATGGCGAGCCATTTGCCCAGAACCACCTTTTGTTGATTGCCGCCAGACAAATATTGGACTTCCTGAAGATCTGAAGGTGTTTTAATTTTCATCTCAGCGACCATTTCCCTGCTGATGTCCTGTTCACGCCTGTGATTCAGAAAGCCTTTATTCTGATCCCTGCCAAGACTGGCCAGGCTCATGTTTTCCCTGACTGCCATTTCTAGCACGAGGCCCTGTTGCTTGCGATCTTCAGGCACCAAAGCCAAACCATTTTGAATAGCCTGAATGGGCGAACGAATGGCCACCGAGTGGCCTTGAACTTCCATCGACCCATCAAGCGCAGGCATCACACCAAACAAGGTCTGCAGCATCTCGGTCCGCCCGGCACCAACCAAACCCGCCACTCCTACAATCTCGCCTGATTTAATCTCGAAGCTCAGTGCGTGCTTTGGATTCTGAATCGTGCGTAACTTGTCAACTTTGAGGGCCACGACCCCGTGAGACCTCGGCTCAAGCGCATAATATTTAGAAATATCACGCCCCACCATCAGTCTGACCATGTTATCGTGGGTCGCTTCTTGACGGAACAATTCACCTGCATTGTCTCCATCCCGGAGAACGGTGACCCGGTCCGCCAGCTCCCGCACTTCACTCAAACGATGAGAAATGTAGACGATAGCCACATTTTTCGAGGCAAGGTCTTTGATGACTTTGAAAAGTTGCTCGGTTTCGTGCTGGCTCAAGCTGGACGTAGGCTCATCCATGATCAACACCCGCGCGTCCACGGACAAAGCCTTTGCAATCTCGATCATCTGTTGATGTCCAATGGTCAAATCACTGACAATCTGATCAGGGCTGACCTTTAAACCAACTCGATCAAGAAAAATCGAGGATTCCCTGCGCATCCGGGCTTTGTCAAGAAGTCCTACTTTGCGAGGTTCACGTCCAAGAAAAATATTGGCAGCGACATCAAGATTGCCGGCAAGGTTTAATTCTTGATGGATCAGAGCGATTCCTTTGTCAAAAGCATCCTCTACTCCCTTGAATCGAACCGTCAATCCATCCACCAGAACCTCACCTTCATCATAATCCTGAACCCCTGCCAGGATTTTCATGAGTGTGCTTTTACCTGCACCGTTTTCACCGATGACAGCCAGTACTTCTCCTGCTTTGAGGTGAAGATCCACTCCCTTGAGCGCTTTCACCCCGGGAAAGCTCTTAGTGACGCCACATACCCGCAGCAAGTCGGGTGGCTCCGCGCTTTGCTTGGGGGTTCTGAGCCCCTGCTGCTGGTCCAAATCACTCACCAGCTTCAGTTTCGCCCGTCTTTATTTTCAAGTCGTCCCAAAAGGCAACCACATTGTCTTTGACAATGGTTCGAGCGGGAATGTCGATAAATTTACTTTCAGGAATCAGTGAGGTGTCTTCCTTGTTCAGTGCCACCAATACTTCAATGGATTTGTAGCCATATTCATAAGGATTTTGAACAATCGTCCCACTTACAGTGCCGTCGATGATTCCCTGAAGGGTGTCGTTATCTTCGTCGAAGGCAACGATCTTGACCTTATTAAGCTTATTAGCCTGAGAAAGCGCCTCCATGATGGCTGGTGGGTTGTAGGCAAAGAGTCCAACCATGCATCCAATGTCAGGATGGCGGGAAAGGGTATCTTCTGCATTTGCCTTGGCGCGAGCAGGATCTCCTTGATCAGTAAGGGTACCGAGGATTTCATATCCATTTCCGACGACTCCCTTGTCGATGGGATCGAATCTAGAAGGATCCGAATCGCGTCCAACCAGTTCATCAATCACACCCTGACGACGACGACGACCGTTGTCCTGATCAACACTACCCACAAATATCATTACCTTACCGCCACCAGGCAATGCTTCTCTGACAAGCTTCCCACACTGGCGACCAGCGGTGTAGTTATCGACACCAATATAAACCAATCTCTCCGAATCTGGAGCATCAGCATCCACAGTGACTAAGATTGTTTTTTTGGCAATCTTGTCCAGAATGTCCGTTTGATTCGCCGGATCACTGACACTCACAGCAATCCCATCGACACCACGAGCCAATAAGTTCTCGAGCACGCTTTTCTGACCGGCTGCATTACCCGTTGGCATGTGATAGGAGGTTTCCACACCAAAATCGTTACCGGCTTTTTCGACGCCTTTTTTGGCTATGACCCAGAAGGATGCTGGCATATTGGTCACGAAGGCGAAGCGGGGCTTACCACTTTTGCCTTGTTCTCGTGGCCCGCACGCAGTGATACCCCCCAAGACAACAGCAAGGGCGGCGCTTAATATGATAAGTTTTCTCATGATCTTTTTTTGTTACCCAACATTAAGGTTAAACACGCATTTAAGGATAATTCTCGCCATTCAGGGTAGGCGCTCCTGCCCTGGATGATTCGTGAAAGTGATGAAGCTTTGATCTCAAATAATTCACTAAAGGTCAAGCTAAGGTCGTATGAGAGACATCATTCGAAAAACCACATGGTCGTGATCGGGATCACTTTCGGCTTGCAAACCGATCGTTCAGTCTGGCGCTGCGCATCAATGCAAAGTCAACCCCCCGTTGACATGCAAGTTTTGTCCAGTCACAAAACTTGAGGATTCGCTGGCCAAAAACGTGACGGCTCCAGCCAAATCCTGAGGTACCCCCCAGCGTCCAACCGGCACGGTGGGAAGGTAGGCGTCTTTCCATTCCTGTGGCTCCTTATCGTGGCGTTCAACGGGAATCCAACCCGGCGAAATCATATTGACCGTGATCCCAAAAGGCGCAAGCTCGCGAGCCATACTGCGAGACCAACCATTTTGCCCTCCCTTGGCCGCTACATAAGCGCTGAAGTTGGGAACCCCCAAGTGCAGCACCTCTGAACCAATGTTTATGATGCGCCCCCAATGCTTCTTTTTCATTCCAGGTAATATTGCACGGCTGATGAGAAATGGGCTTTTGATGAAGAAATCGAGCATGGATTGATAAAAATCCCACGAATATTCCTCAATCGGATGATGCGGTTGATCACATGTTGCGTTCAAGACGGCAATATCAACTGGACCTAACTCTTGATTGATGGTCTCAACCATGGCGTTGACTTGAGCTTCGTCGGTCACGTCTCCTTTTACCAGCAATCCCTCGCATCCAGCTTCTTTGAATGCTTCCAGAGTGGCTTGAGCCTTGGTTTCATCATGGTGATAATTAATGGCAACGCGAGCTCCAGCTTCGCCCAAAGCAAGGGCCATTGAGCGCCCTAAGCCCTTGGTGCTACCAGTGACCCATGCCACCTTTCCTTCTAACGAAAATCGTTCATTGTGATTCATAATTGGAACAACGACATATTGGCAAAGTAAGTTGATAAGTGCAATCTCCGGGAATCAAAATTCGACTTTGTTCAAAATACAACAACAGGCTCTTTAACACGACCTTCTCTCTCCATAAACTCACGCCATCCCGCCTCTGTAAGTCCTTTAAGATCCGATATTTTTTGCGGTAGACTTCCCATGAGCAAGAATCACAAATTAAAAACATTGGATTTCGCTTTGTGTCATACCTCGGACTTGCTTACATTCCTGCCAGATGATTCGTTCACTGCTCATTTTGTTTGTTCCGCTCAAGGCTTGGGAGAAGATAGCCGACCAGTCATGGAATGTATTACTGGTCTTCTTGTCTGTTGCCCCCCTGATGGTCGCAAGTTGTGCTTTTGAAGGGTGGGCGATGATTCAGTTTGGAGCTGAAAAAGGCGGGTTAGGACGAATCACTCGTCTGGAAAGCAATCAAATCATTACATTCGAAATCATCCAGATAGGATTGGGGTTGTTTCTCATGTTTTTTGGAGCCAAGTTTATTCAGTGGTCGTGCCAGGGTTTCCACACCGAAACGACTTACAAACAAGCTTTCACTCTGACAGCCTACGCTTTGAGCCCTCTTTTCTGGCTGCGTTTCCTAGATGGGGTGCCTCAAATCCCTTCCTGGCTTTGCTGGGGAATGGGAGCTCTCGGGACCTTGGTTGCACTCTATCATGGCGTCGCATTGATTATTCAACCCAATACCAGTGTGGGGTTTGGGTTGTACCTTATTTCATCGATGACACTGATTTCCATCAGTGGATTGTGCCATTTTCTGGCACTGGGCCTTGCCTACGAAAAGTTCAATATCAGGCCTTGGGTCGGTCACCTTTTCCTTCCAGGATAAGGCAGGCCTGTTGAATATCCCACCCCGCAGCAAGCAATGTAGAGTGAGCCAGGTCGTAGTTGACATCGGTAAGGGTTACGACCATTCGAATAGCCCGATCGCGTAGTTTTTCATTGGAAGCCCGGACGTCGATCATCAGATTGCTCTTCACCTTACCAATGCCTACCATTGACAAGGTGGTAATCATGTTGAGTACAAGTTTGGTCGCGGTGCCCGCTTTCAACCTCGTTGAACCGGTAAGGATTTCCGGACCCACTTCGGGACAAATCACGACATCTGGGTGGTGGTCTCGAGGCCATTCAAGGTGAGGGTTAAAACATAACATACCCTGTCTTGCCCCCAGAGACCTTGCATAACTCAATGCCCCATGAACGAAAGGGGTTCTGCCGCTTGCCGCAATGCCCAACACCATATCCCTGCGATCAAATCCACGCCGTTGCAGGGTTTGAAATCCAGCCTTGAAATCGTCTTCCGCCCCCTCCATCGATTCCCATATTGCCGTACGTCCCCCGGCGATCACACCTTGAATCATGGATGCAGGCACACCAAAAGTCGGAGGACATTCGCTTGCGTCCAGAATACCCAGACGCCCACTCGTGCCAGCTCCCACGTAGAAAAGCCTGCCTCCTTTTTTAAGCCCTTCAGTCACCCAGCTGATCCATTTGAGGATTTTTTTCTTCTCTTCTCTGATTGCCGAAGGAATGCTTTCATCTTCAGCCAAAAAAAGGTCCATCGCCTTGCCTCGACTCATCACATCCAGTTTCCGAGAAAGTGGCAAACGTATTTCCGTAGGAGAAATCTGAGTTGCAACAGGTAGCACTTGATCTCGCAAGGGAGTGCGAGTGTGCCTGGCGGCTGACTGTGAATTCCGTGACCTTCTTACCTTGGACGAAGCATGTAGATCAAGGCCTGCGTAAATGGTCCCCCAGGCACTCTCTACAGGAATGATGGCGATCTGCGCATCCTCCTTAATCTCACGCAATAACCGTTTAAATAAACGCGTAAATGCAGGCTGTTTTAGAAAAACACCACCAGCCAGAACAAAATAGCAGGTTTTGGATTCCAAGCGTTTCCAGCATGCGATGGCATCCGTGACCAAGGCAAGTGCAGCTTGATATATGACTCCTCTAGCTAGAGGGTCACGTTTCTTGAATGCCTCAAAAACAGCCACAGCCAAAGCAGCAATTTCAGTTTTTGAGGCTTGTTGAAACCAGGGAATCCAATCGTTTGGATCATTGTGCATGGACGCCTGAAGTAGTTTTTCCCCCAGTTTGGGCCAGCTGCCAGTTTGATCGAAATGTTGAATCACTGCCCTAATTGCAGAATGAGCTATATCATAAGAGCTTCCACGATCACCTAAGTGGTGTCCCCATCCACCACATTTAGCTTCCTTTCCTTCTTTGTCTCTGCCAAAGCAACAGCTGCCTGTTCCAGATAGGACTAAAACGTGCGAATCAGCTTTTTTAAAATTTCGCTGGGCTACTATGAGCGCCGAGGCTAGATCATGGTCAACCCAGATAAGAGCATTGGGCCATATTTCACGCGCAGCTTCGATGATCCATCCGCGGTCTCGATCATCACGCACACCAGCCAGGCCTAGACACACGCATGCTGGGTCTTGTTCATCATTGGCGCAGCTTTTCAGCAGATCAAGGAGGCCCTGTTTTCCAATAACCCGAAAATTACCCGGTCCAAAAACGCGCTGGTGAATCAGTTCACCCTGCGTGTTGGAAAGAATCAGCGTAGTCCGCGTGCCACCCGCCTCGATCCCTAGAATGGTTTCGCTCATAGTTCTTTGCCATCTCAGTGATTATTTTTGAATGACCAGCTCATCTTTAAGTTTGCCGTCAATATCATACGCACGGTAAACCAAACGATCTCCGGAAATCTGAATGTCCAGAACCTGATATGTCGCGGTATTGGTCATTCCAAATTCTGTGTAGTTCCGGGGATCTTGCTCATACATTTTTGTTCCGCTGACTGAAACGATATAAACGGTTCCTTCCTTCGGTGAGGCAACCTTTTTCTCCCCTTTCATCGGAAAGGTTCTGAGATATGCATGGTCATGCCCCTGTAAGGCAAGGTCGACATGATATTTGTCGAACAAAGGCAACCATTCCTTGCGAATGGAAGCATTGTCACGGCTCGGAGCAGATGAGTAGGCAGGGTGGTGATATGTGACAAATTTCCACGTCGCCTTGGTTTCGGAAAGCACTTTTTCCAACCACGCCGTTTGTGTTTCTGGTTTGATGTTTGAATCAAGCACGACAAACTGGGCATTACTGTATTCAAAGGCATAGGCACGCTCTTTTTCAACGCCTTTAGGCCCGTTCTTGAAAAGGTCGAAATTACGAAGGTAGAGTGTTGGATGCCCTCCCTGATTCTCATGATTACCGATCACTGGAACGAGTTGACGCCGATCGTAAATATCATCCGCATTGTAGAAAAAACTATCCCAATCGTCTCGATCATTGCCTCGGTTCACCAAATCACCGGCCATGATGTAAAAAGCAGCATCGGGTCGTTCTCGAAAGGCGTTGTGAACCAGACTTCCCCAGCGATCGAGTCCATTCTGAGCATCTCCCATGTAGATAAAAGAGAACGGTTCTATGCTGGAAGGTGCGGTCGTGAATTCGGATAACTCCGTCCACCCATCCTCGCTGCCATCGCCCACAGAATAAACATAGGTTGCGTCAGGCTGCAATCCGGTCAGCGTCGCAAAAAAGCGATGCGAAATAGGATCATTGATGATGTTGGGCGTTTCCAAAACCTCGAATCTTGCCAAGATCTTTTCAAGAGGTTTTGGATTGAAACGGTTGAATGAAGCTTTATTTTGAAAAAGCACATGCCCTTCCTTGACACTGGTATCGGTGCGCCACTGGAGGGTTTGAGTGGTTTGAGGGTCGTCACTCCAGGTCAGCACAACCTGATCGGGTTGAGGCGTGCTGGGGTACTGAGTCCATTTGAAATAGTTCACAAGAGAAGCATCTTGTCGACTGTTATATTTGGTCTGAATGATCACGCTCTCATTGAACAGCTCTGGCACGCTTGCCAAGGTCTCTTCTTGATCGGTATAGAGCTTGACGCCGGCCTTCAAGATAGCAGCCTGGACCTGGCCTGGATAGATGTCGCTGACCTCGATCACATCACCTTCATTCTGAGGTTTCAGGATCGGGATATAATGCGCCCCCCCAGACCCAAGTGAGTTCACGCCCAGTCCCACATCACCCGCAGGGAAGGATTTCTGCCAGACATCCACTTCCACATCTTTGATTTTGATCACGATACCCGTTAAATTCCAACCGTTTCCGCGAATCCAGAAAGGTTGTGATTTGAGCGACCGATCACGAATAATGCTGACGACAACAGGTACATTGACTCTGAAATGGACATGCTCAGTGCTCAGTATCTTCTTTTCCTCTTCATTCAGAAACTCCTCCACCTGATATGGAGTCAAGGTCTTGAGTTCGGTTTCAGTAAATGCAGATTTCATCCTCAGCGTAATCGCTGCCACCGTGTCATGAACAGATGGGTGTCCCCCAACATGAGCGTGCAGGAGTTCCGGCAGGACTGAAAAAGAAAGCATCCATAGAATAGCTGTTAGAGGTCGCATAAGGGTTGAAACATACAGAAAGACCTTAAACATGACCACGTAAAAACAGTCGATTCTGCATGAAAAATGCCAGAGGGATACTACGCGCTGCATCCCTCAGGGATTGCAGGCTAGGGATGCAATTTCACCCTTGAAAGCCGCAAATTTATACTGGCAGGCTTTCAGCTCTCAGTGTTCAATGGAAGTCACAATATGTATCGCGTGCGTCACATTGGATTGCTTCTTGTATGGATGTTGGATCTCTCCTGTCGAGCCGACAGCCTTCAACTGTACCTTGAGCAAATCAAACCTGTATTTAAAGAGCGATGCTATGCTTGCCACGGAGCTTTGAAACAAAAAGCCGGACTGCGGCTTGACTCGGTTACGCTCATGGAAAGGGGCAGCAACAACAGCAATATCCTTGATGTGGAGGGCAAGGATCTGCCCCCTCTTTTTCAGCGCCTGATCTCAACGGACCCTGAGGAACGGATGCCGCCTGAAGGCAAGCCCATAGAAACGAAAACCATTCAAGCCCTGCGGATGTGGATCAAAGCTGGCCATCCTGCTCCGAGCGATGAAAAGCCTGAAGACGACCCACTCAACCACTGGGCCTTTCTACCCCCTGAGAAACCAGAGCTGAACCATCCTGCAAGAAATCCCATCGACGCCTTACTCGCCCAACATCATGAGGAAAACAACCTGAATCCACAACCAGCCGCAGAACCACGATTGTTGATGCGGCGATTATTCCTCGATTTGGTTGGACTTCCTCCAGAGCCTGAAGAGATTGAAGATTTTCTCAATGCACCCGAGGCACCCGAATACAGCCGAATGGTGGATCAACTTCTTGCCTCTCCACACCATGCCGAAAGATGGGGAAGGCACTGGATGGATGTCTGGAGATACAGTGACTGGTTTGGCCTTGGGACACAATTGAGGTATAGCCAGAAACACATCTGGCATTGGCGTGACTGGATTCTGGAATCACTCAACGAAGACAAGGGTTATGATCAGATGATTTTGGAAATGCTGGCTGCGGATGAGTTATATCCCACAGACCAGAACAAGCTTCGTGCGACTGGGTTTCTGGCGCGCAATTATTTCCTTTTCAACAGAACAACGTGGTTGGACAAGACCATTGAGCATACCTCAAAGGCATTCCTTGGATTGACCATGCAGTGCAGCAAATGTCACGACCACAAATACGATCCTATTTCCGCCAGAGATTACTATCAATTCAGAGCCATCCTGGAGCCTCATCAAATCCGGACAGACGCCCTTCCGGGAGAATCCGATTTGAACAAAAACGGATTACCAAGAGTCTTTGACATGCATCCAGACGCCCCGACTTATGTGCACGTAAGAGGAAATGAAAAGCAACGGGACATTTCAGAAAAGATGCACCCCGCTCCTCCTGCTTTTTTAAGGCATGTTCCTTTTAAAATCACCCCTGTCATCTTGCCGCCAACAGCATACCGACCGGAAATCCAGACTCATGTCAAAGACACGCTGTTGAAAGAAGCCCAGACCCACATCGATGTCCTGGAAGCAGGATTGAGAAAAGGCTCAAGCGATGGTGACGCATACCACTCCAACAGTAAGAGCGCAGATACACAAGAGCATGAATGGACGGCCGCCAAACTGCGCCCAGCCATGATCACCGCTAAATTTGAGGCGATCCGGAATAAGGCAATGGTGCCGGACTCCCTCCAACAGCAAGCATTGGACGAAAAAGCAGCAAAGACCGAATACGAATATGAGCTGACCCGATTCGATTGGAAAATCAGCAAAGCCAGGCAAGCCATTGAAGCAGGAAATGAAAGCAGCAAAGAAGCTCTGAAACAGACACTCGATCAGATTCAGGAAAAGCGAATTCAACACATTCAGAGCCATCTGGAAAACCCACTTCAATACACCCCCCTGCGCGCATCTATCAAGGCTTTGGAATCTCCGGCGGAAACCGAAAAGGAACGTTTCTTGCCCTACCCAAAAACAAGTACGGGAAGGCGGACTGCTCTGGCAATGTGGATCACGCATCCTGACCACCCACTCACAGCTCGTGTCGCAGTGAATCACATTTGGATGCGACATTTCGGGGCACCGTTGGTAGACCCCGTCACGGATTTCGGACGACAAACCAGCCCGCCAAAACTCCAGGAGTTGCTGGATTTCCTTGCCATCACCCTCATTGAGAATGATTGGAAGATGAAGCCAATTCACAGGCTGATCGTAACGAGTCGGGCCTACAAAAGATCCAGCTCAGAATCGAATACCTTGGCTGAGAATCTTATGATTGATCCGCATAACGAACTCGTGTGGAGACAGAACTCAATTCGTATGGAGTCACAGATTCTCAGAGACAGCATCCTTCAATTGTCAAATCAGCTCCACACACAACTAGGCGGACCGACGATTGACCCGGAAGGGAATCCCAACATGCATCGCCGAAGCCTCTATTTCAAGCACTCGCGGGACGATCAACATCGCTTTCTGACGCTGTTTGATGATGCATCTATTTTAGCATGTTATCGACGCTCCGAAAGCGTCATCCCACAACAAGCTCTAGCGCTCGCCAACAGCAGTCTTTCCATGGATGCATCCACTCGAATTACAGAGGCATTGACTTTAAAAACCGACATTGACGAGGACAGTCACGAAGCTTTTGTCGAGCTAGCGTTTGAAACCATATTGGGATGGACACCTACGCCGGAAGAAATGAATGCATGCCTGAACAGTATCACAAACTGGCAACAGGAAAACGAATCGAACTCAAATCCCGACACGCAATCACCTCGTGCAAGTCTGATTCATGTTCTGCTCAACCACAATGATTTCGCCACCATTCGTTAATCATGAACAGCCCCGGCCCTTGGCATGTGCACAACGATAATCAACTCGCGATGAACCGTCGCTCCTTTCTGACCCGAAGCGCCTTGGGATTCGGGAGTATCGCGTTGCAATCACTCCTTCACCAAGAGGCCATGGCGGTTCCTGGTCCGGGATTTGGACAACATCATCGTCCAGCAAAAGCCAAAAATGTGATTTGGCTGTTCATGCGCGGAGGAGTCAGTCACATGGAGAGTTTTGACCCCAAACCCGCTCTCAACCAGTATCAGGGCAAGAGCATTGGAGAAACACCCTACAGCCGGGTTCAATCTCCCGAGCTGCTCAAGAAGGTGCGTGTCGTGGTGATCAATGATGCCAACGGACAACAAAGGAACAAGATCTACCCACTGCAGACCTCTTTCAAACCATACGGACAAAGCGGCATGCAGGTAAGTGATTGGTTCCCTCATATCGGATCATGCGCGGATGACATCGCCGTGTTACGATCCATGTGGACCACCGATGACAATCATGGCGCTCAGGTTCAGTTTCACTCGGGACGTCATATGCTTGATGGCCGTTTTCCAACCATCGGGGCGTGGGTCACTTACGGACTGGGGTCTCTCAACGAAAACCTGCCCCAGTTTGTCACTATCGGGCCCCGTTTTTTTGATAAAAGAGACGGTCACTACTTGGGGCCAGCCTACGATGCGGTGCCACTCAAGATCGATCCCAAAGCCCCTCTGGATTTTGCAAAACCACAACGTCCCATCAGTATGGAAAGGCAAAAATCGGTATTTGATTTGGTAAACAAATTAAATCAGATGCGTTCCAAGGTGTTCCCAAACGATGACAAACTGGAGGCCCGCATTCAATCCTATGAACTTGCTTACCGAATGCAGTCATCCGTTCCGAATCTTTTGGATCTTGATCAGGAGCCTGACCATGTCAGAAACATGTATGGCATGGATCAAGACGTGACTAGTCCCTTTGGAAAACAATTACTGGCAGCGAGGCGCATGGTGGAAAAGGGAGTTCGCTTCATCCAGATCATGCATGGAGATGGCGCAGCCGGAGCCTGGGATGCTCACAGCGGACTCAAGAAGAATCATGAAAAGCTTTCAGCTCAGGTCGACAAACCGATTGCCGGACTCTTGAAAGACCTCAAACAGCGCGGCCTTCTGAACGAAACTATCGTTGTTTTTGCAACCGAGTTCGGACGCACGCCCGGTTCGCAGAGCAATGACGGTCGCGATCATCATCCTTACGGATTTTCAGTATGGATGGCAGGTGGAGGCATACAGGGAGGACTCACTCATGGCGCGACCGATGAATTGGGTTTTCATGCAATCGAACATCCTCATTATGTAACCGATGTGCATGCCACCCTTCTCCATCAACTGGGCCTGGATGCACATCGAATGGAAGTGCCCGGACATAAGCGTCTCGAAGAAGATTTCGGCCATGTCATCAAGGAAATCCTGGCTTAGAAAACCGATCCATCCATGAGAAGCCGAATCGAACTCATTGCAGGAAAGGTTCAAATTGAAAACTTGCTCGCGACAGTGGGAGATCAACCCGACGTCATGCTGTTGCATTCGTCACTTCAGGGGCACCCCGATGCCCGGTTTTCATTCCTCACGGCTTTTCCCATGGTCACCCTTCGAGCATTTGGGGCGGATTGCCATCTACATTATCCGACGGTTCAAAAGAGCCACACAGTTTACGGAAACCCCTGGTCCGTGATGGATCAGCTCATGCACCCATTTGAAGTGATGGAGGAACTTGACTCTCCTTTTCCGCTGGGTGGCTGTTTTGGTTATTGGGGTTATGACTTGAAACATTTTGTTGAGCCCAGCCTTGAAAGAAGAGCAGTCAGGTCAAGCGTATTACCCGATGCCTATGTGGGCCTCTTTGCGAGTCTGGTAGCCGTTGACCATTGGGATAACAAAACGTGGATTGTGGCCACCGGTTTTCATCCGGATGGCACATGGTCCCATACCGAGGCGACCAGACAGGTCGATCAGTGGAAACAGCTCTTGGAATCGAGCAGCAACATCAAACTCCCCGATTTGCCTCACCCGAGCGGAAACCCCAACCTTTCATGGCCCAGCTATCCAGATCGGAATGCTTATGTTCGATCGGTACAACGAGCACAGAAACTCATTGGTCAAGGGGACATTTATCAGGTCAATCTTGCTAGAGAACTGAGCACGCGTGTCGAGAGTTCCGCTTTAACCGCCTACAGACAGCTGCAAAACATGTCCCCTGCTCCTTTTTCAGGATTCATTAATGAAGGAGGATTTCAAATCCTGAGTGCTTCGCCAGAGTCTTTCCTGAAACTGGACGGGAATCATATACAAACTCGCCCCATCAAAGGAACACGTCCACGTGGGCTGAATCCACAGGCCGATGCACAACTGGCCTATGAACTACAGTCCTGTGAGAAAGAACGAGCCGAGCTGCTCATGATCACCGATCTACTACGCAACGATCTGGGGCGTGTCTGTGAATATGGAAGCGTCACTGTGCCCGATCTCATGCAATTGGAACGCTACCCACAGGTTCATCATTTGGTATCCACGATTGAGGGAACACTTGCCAGAGACTGCTCACACCTGCAGGCATTGTCCCGCTGTTTCCCAGGTGGAAGCATCACGGGAGCTCCCAAATTCCGTGCCATGCAAATTATAGAGGAACTCGAACCCATGACACGCGGACCTTATACGGGCAGCATGGGATATCTTGGCTTCAACAAAACCAGCAGACTTAACATCATCATTAGAACCGCCGTAAAACAGAAAAATCACTTATCATTGCACGTTGGAGCGGGAATCGTCGCTGATTCTGTTCCTGAAGCTGAATTTCAGGAAACAGAGGACAAAGCGGCGGGATTTCTGGCAGCTTTCAAGACCTCCAATCAACTCTCTCCATCCAAACCGCAATCGCTCTGATGGAGCGGGAAATAATACCTATACGATCGATGACATCTCTCAAAAATCCGGAGGCACTATTATCGTCAAACAAGCACCTCCAACCAGACGCTTACAAATGGTGCTGGCTGAATGGTTCATTCATCGAATCGGCCAACGCATCCGTTTCGGTTTTTGATCGTGGATATTTATATGGGGATGGTTTATTCGAAACGATCCGCATTCACGGGGGCAAGCTGTTCGAATGGCAAAGGCATTGGGAACGATTAAAATCTGGTTGTGAAGGTTTAACCATTCGATTGGACATTGCAGAGGAAGCGTTGAAAACAAATATCCTGGACTTGGTTCAAAAGAATCAACTCAATGAGTGTATGGCCCGCATCCAAATCTCTCGAGGCCCCGGACCAAGAGGCTACCTCCCACCTGAAAACGCGCAGGCAACATGGGTCATTACATTACATTCAGCACCCGAACTTCCCCTCAAACAACCTCAGTCATGGAGGGTCATTCTATCCAGAATGAGAATGCCCTCGCATTGGGAATGTGCAGAGTGGAAAACAAGCAATAAATTGTTCCAGACTTTCGTCAAACAGGAGGCAAAAGAGGCTCACGCGGATGATGCCATCATCTTGAATGAATCCGGCCATATCACCGAACTAAGTTGTGCTAACTTGTTCTTTGTGATGAGTGACTTTTTACTTACCCCGCCTTTGGGCAGCGGGATTTTACCCGGCACCACACGTGCCCTGATTCTGGATATTGCAGCGCAGGCGGGTGTTGATTGTAAGGAGGCGGCTTGCGATATGGAAACCCTTCATCACGCAAGATCCGTCTTTGCGACATTAACAACATTTGGAATGATTCACATCGACAGCATTCAGGGCCAGAGGTTTGATTTACATCCATTGGAACAAACCATTTACAAAGCTTACCTGAAGCAATTGAATGCGACAAAGTGATGCTTTGAAACAAAATGACAACTCAAGTTATTCAATGAAAAAACCACTGTTTATCGCTACCGTGCTTTTAACGTTGGCAATCAACCTGCAAGCTGACAAACCAAACATCATTCTGGTCTTCATCGACGACATGGGCTGGGGGGATTTTTCCTGCTTCGGAAACCAAGCAGCATCAACACCCCATGTGGATGGACTGGCAAAAGAGGGTATTCGTTTTGAGCAGTTCTACGTGAATTCACCCATCTGTTCCCCTTCCAGAACGGCTATCTCAACAGGCCAGTATCCACAAAGATGGAAAATCACCTCTTACCTTGCTCATCGCAAATTGAATGATGAACGTGGAATGGCTCAGTGGCTTGATCCAAAGGCACCGATGCTTGCTCGGTCTCTCCAGCAAGCAGGTTATGCTACGGGTCATTTTGGCAAATGGCACATGGGAGGACAGCGCGATGTGAATGAGGCGCCCTACATCACGGAGTATGGATTTGATAGCTCACTGACCAATTTTGAAGGCATGGGCCCTAAACTTCTGCCTCTAACACTGAAACCCAGACAACAAAAGCCAGGGCGCATCTGGGATAAGGCGGAAGTATTGGGTAAAGGGTTCAAATGGATGCTGCGCTCCGAAATCACAAGCGGATTCATTGACGAAGCCATTCCATTCATGAAGCGGGCTTCTGAAAACAATCAACCTTTTTACGTCAATCTTTGGCCCGATGATGTGCATTCACCTTTCTGGCCTCCTGTGGAAAAATGGGGGAATGGTAAGCGGGAACTCTATTTGTCTGTCCTTCAAGAAATGGATCAACAACTCGGCAGACTTTTTAATTTTGTCAGAGAGGATCCGAAGTTGAAAAAAAACACATTGATTCTCGTTTGCTCGGACAATGGGCCTGAAAAAGGAGCCGGGGTTGCAGGTCCTTTCAAAGGATTTAAGACCCATCTTTATGAAGGTGGGATAAGGTCATCACTTGTCGCATGGGGACCTGAAATCATTACAAAAAAAAATACAGTCAATCGTGAATCTGTTTTTTCGGCGATCGATCTGGTCCCTACACTGCTCGACCTCGCAGGCGCAGAGCATCCTCAAGGTGTCCGGTTTGATGGGGAATCCTTGCCAGACGTTTTGACTGCAGCATCGACCGCATCCAGAAAGAAACCCATTTTTTTCAGGCGCCCTCCTGACAGAGATTCGTTTTATGGAATCAAAGACCTGCCCGACTTGGCAGTGCGACATGGAAAATGGAAACTGTTATGTGAATATGACGGAAGCCACCCCGAACTCTACGACATGCAAACGGACCGCGGAGAGACGATCAATGTCGCAAGCAATCACCCCCAGACCGTGAAAAGTTTAACACGAGCCCTTATCTCCTGGCATCAATCCATGCCACCAGATAATGGTTAGACAATCTGTGTTTGCTGCATGTAAGCATCCCGACAAAAACCCAGCGTAAGAGAATCAAGATCAGGACCTTTCCAAGTCGACATCTCTCCGCATGGTCAACATGAGCAGTCCGGAGACGATCAGAGAACCCGCAAGATATATCCACCCCAGCGTGAAGCTACCTGTTAAATTTTTCAGGTAACCCGTAATATAGGGCCCCACGAAACCTCCTATATTGCCGAATGAGTTGATCATGCCTATTGCCCCAGCGGCGGCAGGCCCGGAAAGAAAATTCGTAGGATAAGACCACCAGACGCCAAAAGGAGCATAAATACCAATGGCTGTGACGCACAGGAAGAAAAACGCCCATATCGGGTGGTTTGACATGGTACCACAAAGAAGACCGACAGCTGCGATGAAGGTCCCGATGGCACCATGCCATCGTTTTTCACCTGTCACCGAAGACCGGTGACCAATCCAAAGCATGAAAAACAAGGACAGCATCATCGGTATGACAATCATCCAACCAACTGCGAGATTCGACCAATTAGATGTGGATTTAAGCACAGTCGGCATCCAGTAACCAAAACCCCAGAATCCTGTAATCCAGAGAAAATAGGTCAAGCACAGCTTGATCACTTCCTTGTCCGAGAGGGCCTGCCAAATGGTATAATCTTTCGTCGATTTCTTGCGGGCATTTTCTTCTTCAAATTGAGTGATCAGCCATTGCCTTTCATCCTCCTCAAGCCATTGGGCTTCTTTGGGAGAATCCGCCATCCAGCGAACAAGAATGAAAGCAAAAATAATGGCCGGTATTGCTTCAATGATGAACAATCCTTGCCATCCTTTCATCCCAAAAAATTTCACCCCCAATACCCATCCTGCAAGAGGTGCCCCGATAATGCTGGAGATTTGTAAAGAAGTCAGCATGAGTGCAATCGCCCGGGGCCGGTCACGAGCAACAAACCATCTTGGAATGCAGGATGCATAAAGTACGGGATAGAGACTGGCTTCCGCCGCGCCTAATAAGAATCTCAGTAAATAAAATTCCCAAACCTGAGTCATAAAAGCCATTAAGCCGGACACAATACCCCAGGAGATCATGATACGGGCCAGCCACCATTTCGGACTGAATTTCTCAGCAATCAATGCTCCTGGAATCTCAAAAAAAACGTATCCTGCAAAGAAAATACCTGCGCCTAACCCAAATACCGCATCGGAAAAGCCGAGATCTTCATTCATGGTCAGGGCGGCATAACTCAAGTTGATTCGATCCAGATAGGCAATGACCGATGTGATGAACAAGGGTAGAATAATATTTCGATAAGCCTTACGCCTCGCGCGAACGGCCACTTCGGATGAATCATGCACATTGGAAGTCATTGGATGAGATCTTGGATAAAGCAGAAAGCAAATAATGTCCATGAACAATCCCTGTGGTCTTGTACCTAATTCACAAGTCTCCAAAGAGGCTTTAAGAAACATACAAAACTTGGCATGCTCTGAAGAAACTGAACCAAAGACGAATTGACGATGATATTTACCTTCCTGAAAAGACGACGGAGAAAGAAGATACTGTCCCAGCCGTTTCCGACATTGTACAAGGTAATATTACAAAACGAATTTCCATTGTTTTTGAAGTTACCCTCCGAGCAGCAAAAAGTCCTGGAGGATTTGATTCAGGTCTTTCTGGCAGAAAAACAGTTTGAAGGTTGCAAAGGCTTTGAAATATCGGATGAAATACGCGTATTGGTGGCTGCTCAAGCCTGCACTCTCCTTATTGGGAACAAGCAGCGTGAATTCTCCAAACTGAAGTCCATTCTCATCTACCCGAAGCATTACTATTCCAAGTCTGAGCAAATATCCGAACATGGTATCGTTACCGTATCGGAGCAGACCGTTTTAGGGCAATCATGGGAGCAAGGCTTAGTTTCACTGTCCTGGGAATCGACGAAGCGTG
This sequence comes from Pedosphaera sp., assembly GCA_002690655.1. Lineage (GTDB taxonomy): Bacteria > Verrucomicrobiota > Verrucomicrobiia > Limisphaerales > AAA164-E04 > AAA164-E04. The sequence goes on along the minus strand of NZFL01000013.1, from coordinate 37,839 downwards.
GTGCCGCAAACATGAAAGACGGTCGCAATGTTGTGATTCATGAATTTGCCCATCAACTGGACCAGGAGGACGGCCATGCAAATGGCCTACCTGTGCTCAGGTCCAGTTGCCGATACGAAGCGTGGAAATCTGTTCTTGGAAAAGAGTATAGCCGGCTCCAGAACCGGGTTGAAAAAGGTAAAAAAACGATCATGGACGCTTACGGAGCGACGAATCCAGCGGAATTTTTCGCGGTCGCTTCCGAGTGTTTTTTTGAAAAGCCGCGTCAGTTGAAGCGCCACCGGCCAGAGCTCTACGGTGAATTAAAAACCTTCTATGGCCAAGATCCTGTTGTCTATCACTCAATTTAATCTGCGATAAATCAGTTGAAAGGAACGCCAAAGGCATTCACTTCAAACTTTGCCACCTGTGACATAGGTTCACGCATCATGTGTGTTATGACCGCCGATAATTTGCAACGAGCTCTTCGTTGCTCACTGGTAAGCTGATGCAAATCCATTAACCTTTCACATAGACCTTCCCCTCGGATATCATACATGCGTCCATCTGAAAATAATTTATGTTGATGATCCAAGGCAAAAATGGAGCGCTTAAATTGATCCTTGTCCCAGCCCGGACGAGGGTCATACCAAAAAAAAGCCCATTCTCGAGAGGTTCCTTTTTGCCCCATCAGTTGATGAGCAAAACTGACTCCGTCAATTTGCCAACCTTCAGGCACAGGTTTCCCTGCCAACGAAGCCAGGGTCGGAAGAAAATCTGAGGCTTCTACCAGTTCCGACTGAAGTCCAGGTCGAATTCCCCCTTTCCAGTGAGCAATGAGCGGCACACGTATGCCGGTCTGAGCCGTGGTATTCTTACCTCCGTTAATGCGTTGTCCTCGGAAATTTGACTGAATGCGCCGATCCGTGCCGTTATCTGAGTAGAATAGAATGAGTGTCTCATCCCTAATCCCAAGCTGATCCATACCGGCTAGCAAACGACCGATCAGCTGATCCATATACTCAACCATGTCAGGAAAATAACGCGTATTTTCTTCCAACCTTTTCGAAGGCGTTTTCCAGGTATCGGATGCAGGAGTTGGAACCATGGGCCAATGTGGTAAAGCCATCGGATAATATACAAATGTGGAGGCTTCCTGATGTCGTTTCATGAAATCCAGAATAAATTGAACCGAAAGATCTTCTCCATATTGCCCATCAAGCGATTCGTATAATTGGCCGTTTCTCAGGAAAGTCGGATTTGCATAGCGCGAACCCTTGTCTTCGGTATGAAGTGAGTGAAATAACGAATACTCATCGAAACCAGCATCCCTCGGGTGCATGCCTGAACCACGTCTTTGCTCCGCATTGGGGAATTCCGGGGGGTCGTATGATTGAAGTTGCCACTTGCCGGCAATACATGTCTTGTAACCAAATCCCTGCATCATATGCCCAAAGGTTTTTTCCTCTGGCGGAAGGACGCCAAAATATTTCCAGTTCCGATGATTTTCGCGACCCGTCATTATTTCCAGTCGCGTGGGGGTGCACAAGGGCTGAGCATATGCATGCGTGAAACGAAGTCCTGTAGATGCCAATTGATCTATATTCGGTGTATTGTAATCCTCACCGCCGTAACATCCGAATCCCTCTATCCCAATGTCATCGGCCATGATCAGCAGGATGTGCCTGGGACGTTCTTCTGATCCATGAACCTGAAAGCAAAGATAACATATCACAACGGAAAAGAAGGTAAACAGTGGTTTGTGCATGGAATACGCATTATCATTCCATCACTGAAAACTCAACACATCAATCGTTGATAGCTGCGATTCTTTGTATTATGATTTTCAATTCATGAAGGCACCTTACATTGCAAAAAAATCCCCCCTCAGCCGCCGGGGATTCCTGCGCGGAAGCGGCGTTGCTCTCATGCTTCCATTTCTTGGTGCAATGGAACCTGCATTCCATCCAAAGATGCGGGCGGATTCCAGCTCGAAAGCTCCCAGACGATTTCTGGGAATTTGCAATAATCTGGGCGTTCTGCCTGGAAGGTTTTTCCCGAAAGAAACAGGCAGGAACTTCAAGCTCTCGCCATACCTGAAGGAATTGAAAGCGCATCGGAACGATTTGACCGTGTTCAGTGGTCTTTCACATCCGGGAGTTGACGGGAGCCATTCCTCAGATGTTTCATTTTTGACAGCTGCCCCCCACCCCGCCAGTGGAGGTTTCAGGAACTCTATCTCACTCGATCAATACATTGCAGGTAAAATTGGTCACCAGACCCGGTTCCCGTCCTTGACCCTTGGTGTGAATGCCAAGGAGGGCAGGCGCAGTCTTTCCTGGACCGATGCAGGTGTGTTGATTCCCTGCGAAAACAAAATCACGGAGGTTTACAAGCAATTGTTCCTTCAGGGATCTAAAAAAGAGGTAAATGATCAAATGCGCAGGCTTCAGCTGGGGCAAAGCATCATGGACACAGTCGCTGCTGATTCAAAATCACTCGCCCGTCGCTTGGATGCTTCCGATCGTGGAAGACTGGATCAATACCTGACTGCCATTCGAGAAGTGGAGCGGCGCATGCTCAAGTCGCGTGAATGGATAAAACGTCCCAAGCCCAAAGCTCCTTTTCCGTTGCCTGACGAGCCCTCCGCCAGAAGTAAATACATGGAAAAAACAAGGTTGATGTATAAGATGGCATTGCTGGCTTTCCAGACAGATTCGACTCGTAGTATTTCGCTCTTACTGGATAGCAACAATTCCCCGACCATACATGTGAATGGAGCCACTATTTCTGATGGCTACCACAACCTGTCCCATCATGGTAAAGGCGAAAGTAAACTTCAGCAACTGGATGCTATTGACCGGGCGCACATGAAACTATTGAATGGCATGCTGGATGATTTAAAAGGAATACAGGATCAGGAGGGCACCCTCTTGGATCATTCACTCATCTTGTTTGGAAGTAACTTTGGCGATGCCAACAAACATACGACAGACAACATGCCGATACTCGTTGCCGGAGGGAACTTGGAACACGGACAACACCTGGCCTTCGACAGGAAACGCAATTACCCATTACCCAACTTATTTGTCACCATGTTGCAGAGCATGGAAATTAAAACGGATCTATTTGCGTCTTCGACTGGCACCTTGAGAGGCTTGAATCTCGGTTGATCGCCTATATGAAAACTGACTCCTTAAATCTGAAAAAAGGTATCCCATTGAAAAAAGCATGCATTCAGTCTCCCGCGCGTTTGAAACCTCCCCGCATCATGTCATGCATCCTGCTAATTGCAGTATTGCGACAAATCCTGATGGTTCAAGGTGCCGATTGGCCTCAATGGCTTGGACCAGATCGAAACGCGGTATGGGAAGAAGAAGGCATCTTAGAGGCATTTACCTCCTCTGAACTCGAGCCGGTTTGGCGGAGTGAGATTGGTGGAGGTTACTCCGGCCCGGCGATCTCAAATGGCAGAGTGTTTGTCATGGACAGAAAGGCAGCCCCCTTCAAGCCAAAGTCCAACGAAAAAGGCAACATCAATTTTATCAAGGCGCACATCCCCGGAACCGAGCGTATTCTGTGTTTGGATGAAAAAACCGGTAAGCTTCTTTGGCAGCAGGAATATGACTGCACGTATACCAGTGTGTACCCCTATGCCATCGGGCCCCGATGCACACCAACTGTGGATAATGACCGCGTGTACACTCTGGGTGCGGAAGGTGACTTGTTGTGTCTGAATACGAAGAAAGGTGACATTGTATGGACATTGAAATTCGAAGATACATTCAGCGCAAAGACTCCTGACTGGGGTTTCGCCGCTCACCCCCTTATCGACAACGAGAGGTTGATCTGCATGGTTGGGGGAAAAGGTTCCACAGTGGTCGCCTTCAATAAAATGACAGGACAGGTAATCTGGAAAACCGGTTCCGCCAAAGGGCCGGGATATTGCGCTCCAGGGATTCATCAGATTGCAGGGATGAGGCAATTGATTGTCTGGGATGCAGAGACTGTCTGCGGCCTAAACCCAGAGACCGGCGACTACCTTTGGCAGGTAGCTCTCCCCCCGACCTACGAAATGTCCATTGGCATGCCGCGCATCGAGGACAGAAAACTTTTTGTCATGTCGTTCAACCGGCTTTCCGCGATGATTAAAATTGCAGAAGATGGCCTGAGCGCAAAATTGGTTTGGAAATCCACTCCAAAAACAGGCATTGGAGGTGTAATGGACACTGCTTGGCTGGAGAAAGGATACGCGTATGGGACAGGTCATCGAGGTTACTACACGTGCATCGACATACTGACAGGCAAACGCCAATGGGAAAACAAACAACCGACAAACCGATCGACTGGAGAGCGCGCTGGCGGCTGGCCGAACGTTTTCACGATCAAGCATAAACCAAGTGGAACCTTCTTTCTTGCAAACGATCATGGAGAACTCATCATGGCGAACCTTTCTCCGCAAGGTTACAAAGAAATCTCGCGTGCCAAACTCATTGAGCCCACTCACACTGCAGGAGGACGTCAGTTGGTCTGGTCGCATCCAGCTTTTGCCAACCAACGCGTTTATGCCAGAAATGATCGGGAAATTATCTGTGTCGATCTGTCAGCAAAAGACTAGGAAACCGAAAACATGTTCCTCTTGAGGACACTTTATCATAGTTAAGATTCGAAAAGGTGTCTGGGATATTCAATCTCATTGGCCGTCAAACTTAGAATTTATCACAAAAAAACCTTGGTTTGAAAACTTGATCTTCATTGATAATCTGAGCTCCTGCTTGCATCTGTTCCATTCTATACTTTTGCCCTTCAAGCTCCTATTCTTAATCACATTCAGGGCTAGAAACCTATGTCAGGGTTGCTAAAAACTCGCTGAAAGAGCTTTACTGCGGATTCACAAGGAGCGTTTCGTGCGGAAAACAGAAACCATTTATACCATTTGAATCCGAGTTCACAAAAGCTTGTTCCCACTCTAAGTTGAGAAGAAGAAGTCACCCCCTTAAGGATCCTGATCCTGCTGATTTTCTTTACGGATGAGTTCATTGAAGATTTACTTGCTCAGAAGTCATTTTCGTGGAGGGAATGGTGCAATAAGTTCACGGAATTTTTAGTAGAACTATCCATAATCAAATGAGCTGGACATCAAACAATGCGCAACCAAACAAAGAGGTCGTGCGCACTCATCACCCAATACCTGTCTGTGCGATCATGGCAAATGGGCTAGGTCTAGGCATGCTGTTCAGTCACGCGTTTCATTTTGCCAGCATAAGTTCGGGAGCAACACCTTACCTGCAATCCTGGATTTTACTTCTTATGGCCGCAGGAGTAGGCCTGGGATACTTTGGTGCGATTCAATTTATCGCGACCTCGTGCATACAACGCTGGGGTTTGGTTGGATGGGCTGGGTTAATAACGGGTATCGTCTCATGGCTCATGCCTGTAGTCAGCCAGAAATTAATCTCATTCTGGATGTCCCCCGGAACACCTGACGGTTTCCTTCCGGGGCCCACCCTGCTCACTTCCATTTGTTTAGGGCTGATACCAGGATTGTTTGCCGGATTGTCCATTGGAGCGACATGCCATGTATCTACTGGCGTCAATCAGCTCAACACAGACAAGGCCACCGGTTGGGCTCTCCTCACGGGCAGCTTGGGTTTATTTCTGACAGAACTTTTTTTGATCCAGAAATTCGGTCTTGAATTTTCAAATCCAATGACCGCACTGGTATGGCTCCTGATTGGTGGCGGGGGTCTGATTGCAAAAGCAGGCGGTCAAATTCAATTTCAACCATCGACATTTGAAAAAACGATGGCTCAAACCCCGGAAGAACTGCAGACGGTTCAAACCCGGCGAATGGGGATTTATCTCGGGCTGACAGCCGCATCCACTTTGACGGTCTGGATGCGAATCTCCGATTGGGTGTTCGGTGACACTTTTTTCTGGAACTATTATTGGCCTTGTTTGGCTTTGATTGGAATCGGACTCGGTTTTTTGACACCGATCGGAAAAGCTAAATCAAGCAGACGCAATTTGACCTGGGGATTGGCCTTTTCGGGAATACTCTCCTTTAGTTTTCTTTACGGGTTTGACGACCTGCCATTTTGGCTCCGGAACCTGAGAAACCAGTTAGGAGAAACAACGGTCTCATTTCCAATACATGTCCTGACTTACACCGCTATCGTGGGAGGGTTTATACTGATACCATCCTATGCCATCGGTTGTCTTGGCTATCACGCTTCTCAAGTCCAAACTTCAAAAACCAAGTTTCCTACAGGTTTCCAAGTGATTCTTTCAACAGCTTTGTTCTGGCCACTCTTTCAGCACTTGGCCATGCCATTGCTTGGACTCGCACGACAAGCCGGAGTAGGCATTGCTGGCATGATCTCCCTGGCTGTTTTTCTCGCACTTCAAGGTCATGATAAATGGAGAGGTTTGAGCAAAATCGCTGCAGCGATTTGTGGACTGTTGATCATTTCATTTACAGGATCCCAATTTGATAAACATTGGAAGCGAATTTTCAGCCAATCGGATGATTTGACCACCGGATTTTTCAGCACGCGAGATGAAGTCATTCAATGGGCCTATCGCTCGGATCAAATCGTTTACAAGGAATCCGCATATGGAAGTCTGGCAGTACATTCTTACGACTATCCGCGCAACTCACAATTAGAACTTCGCATAAACGGCGAAGTCATCGAACGCGGATTTGCGCATCAGTTGAAACCCGTCATTAATACTATGGTGCCCTATATACTGCACGAAAATCCCGAGCGTGTAGCCATTTTTGGTCTCAGATCGGGATCAGCGGCGGGTATACTGGCTTCACTTCCTTCTGTGAAACAACTTCATGGAGTAGAGGTAAATTTTGATTTATTGAGTATTATCGAGCAGTTTTCCAACTCCAACGGGGAACTGCTGCAACGAGATTCGTTTCAATTCCACCATACAACACCATCAAAATTTCTCCGTCAAAGCGAAGAGGAATTAGAGATTATCATCAATCAATATGCTCGCCCATGGAAAGCATCAGATACCGGATGGTTTTCCTTGGAGTTTTACCGGGATTGCGAGAGACGATTAAGTCGTGAAGGACTCATGATTCAGAACATTCAGGCAAATCATGTGGATGACCCTACACTGGAAAGCGTCATCGCAACTTTTGGATCTGTTTTCAATCAAACTTCCATCTGGAAACTGGGGTATGGTGAATGGATGCTGATAGGCACAAGTACACCTCGCGAGTGGTCTCTGGATCTGTTGAAAGAACGAATTGAAAGAGAGGAGGTGCAATCGATTTTAAAATCACAGGATCTCGACGTCTGGCCCATGCTGCTGACAAGTCAAATATCAGGATTTGAGGAAGGCTTCCATTTAGTTCCGGATGAGTCTCTTATGCATTCCGAAACTTATCCAGCGCTGCGAATGCTTGGTAACAATGCCTACACTTCACCTGCGCCTTTGACTTTGTTCGAAAAAAACAACAGACATTTCAATACCCAATCTTCGCTGATGATAGGAGGTTTTGCCCAGAGGGAATCATGGAAGAATGAACAATTACGAGCGTTTAGTATCTTACAGATTGATCATCAGTTTTATGACCCGAAGGTATTCCGCTCGGTTGTCAAACGATGGTTGAACCTTTCCCCCGACGAAACACCCCTTCAAATACTATCTGCATCGACAGCGAAGAATGAAAGCCCATGGACTTACGAGTCTGAACGATTGACCACGTTAATAGCCTCGTTTTCAGCAGACACGGAACCACCTCTGGAGTTGGTCAAGCAGGCGGCATATCACTCGTTGAAAGCTTATCGAGATCAACGAACTTTCATCTATCGCCCAGATACATCATTTCTCGAAGCCATGCTGGATCATATGATTCAAAAGGACCCACAAAACCAACGCGTTTATCGCATGAACCTTGGTGAACTGGCCTGGGATCAAGGGAAGACGGAACAATTTCTCAAATTAAGCGAAGATGCATTTAACCCTGAGACGGAAAGCTTTGGACCCTTGAATTTCAGTGCCGAACCAATGGCACCCTACAGAACTCTGGCGTTGATGAGCGAACATTGGTGGAGAAAAGGACAGTTGGAGAAAGCAAAGCAAGTATGTTTTCAAGCATTAGAGGGCAAATACATTGGGCCCAATGCAACCTTTCACCACTCTGAGCTTGAACAAGTTGTTCGAAAAATATTGTTTGCAATTGATCTTCCCAATCAAAATTCAAGTGAAAAGCAGTCCATTCTTGAGTTGGAAGCAATAAAATAAACAGTTATATAAATACCACTTGTTTATCATTTCTGAACCCCCACCCCCTTTAACTTTATTTCTAAGTTATTCCGCATCTGTCTCTAAGAACCTTTGGCACACCTTCAAAAGGTTCTTTTTTGTATATTTTAAGATTTATTGACTATAATTAACATTTCCCCCAAACAATGAATTCGAATAATATTTACAAAATTTTTATTATTGCAATGTAGACACATACTCATAAAGATTCGATATCCTAACAGGTTTATAAACCAACAAGAAATCATACTATGAGAGAAAAACTAAAAATGTTTTTGGAGAAAAGAGATAGTCTCTTACAAACAAGAGCCAGAATTCTCGAAAAAATTAGGGAAATTGACCATTTGCTTGGTAACGGAGGAAACTCAACAACCTCAAAATTTGGACAACGGACCAAACGCCCGAAAAACGAGCTCAAACTTAGGGAAGCCATCGGTAAAGCTCTTGCTGATGGACCGAAAAATCGCAACATGATTTTGGAAGCTGTTCAGGGAATGGGTTACAGGTTCTCGACAAGCAACCCATTAAATTCACTGTCTGCTGCTCTCTACACGAACAAGCAGTTCGTGAAAGACGGACAACTTTTCTCCCTTAAGGGCGCTAATAAAAAAACGAAAAAAGTCAGTCATAAAAAGAGCTGAGGCTTGAGCCCAACAAAAGTGGTCGTATATGATCAAATAGCGGATCTCCAAGCTAGATCCGCTTTTTTATTTGCATGAGGAGACAGGTATATTCGATTTTACAAACTTGCCTTTCGAGCAAATATAGGAGTTTAATGTTTTCATGCTTGATCGCCGGAAATTCCTTCAACTGGGTTCCACGCTTTCTGCGAGCGCCGTGGCCCATGGAGCCACGAACCTGAACGCCAGGACTGAAGTGCCTTTCACTAAATTAAATGTCAGGAACCGCAATCAAAACCGTTCCACATTGATCTGTTCACAAGGAATGGTTGCGACCAGTCAACCACTGGCAGCTCAATCAGGATTGGACATCCTGAAGACTGGAGGCAATGCCGTTGATGCAGCAATCGCAGCCAACGCTGTCCTCAGCGTTGTTGAACCCATGAGCAATGGGCCCGGCGGAGATCTCTTTGCAATTTACTGGCATCAAAAAGATAAAAAATTATACGGCCTGAACGCAAGCGGTCGCTCACCTGGCAATTGGAATTTAAATGCAGCCAAGGATTTAGGTCTGGATCAAATCGATCCTTACAGCCCTCTTTCATGGAGCGTTCCTGGATGTGTCAGTGGCTGGGAAGCTCTGGCATCTCGATTCGGCCAGCTCAAATTCTCAGACCTAATGACTTCAGCCATTCATTATGCAGAGGAGGGTTTTCCCCTGAGCCCTGTAATTGCTGATGGGTGGATTGGCCGCGAGTCCAGTCAATATAGCAATCTTTACCGAACATTTTGCCCAAAAGGAGCACGACCCAGGTTTGGTGATTGGATCAGGAATAAAGACCTTGCAACTTTTTTTAAAATACTGGCCGATCAGGGACCGGGTGCATTTTACAAAGGTGAGATCGCTGAGAAAATAATACGCTATTCTGAAAAAGTAGGAGGAAGGTTTTCAATGTCGGATTTTGAAAACCACAACTGCGATTGGATTGAGCCCGTTTCATCAACTTACCGAGGATATGACGTATGGCAACTTCCCCCAAATGGTCAGGGCATCGCTGCGCTACAAATCTTGAACTTGTTGGAGCACTTCGATATTGAGTCCATGGAACCGAATTCCGCTCAACAATTGCATTTATTTTTGGAAGCAAAGAAATTGGCTTTTGAAGATCGTGCAGTTTACTACGCGGACATGGATTTTGCAGACGTACCTTTGAAGGAATTGATTTCAAAGTCCTATGCTGCTGAAAGAGTAAAGTTGATTGATCCTGATCGTGCGGCTCAAAAAGTGGCACCTGGCCGCCTGAAGAGTTCCAGTGATACCATCTATCTCACAGCAGCCGATCAGCACGGTAATATGATTTCCTTAATTCAAAGCATATATCATGGGTGGGGTTCGAAATGGGTACCTGATGGACTTGGTTTCGCTTTGCAGAACCGAGGTGAACTTTTCTCCCTGAATCCCAAGGATCTCAATAAATTGGAACCAGGAAAACGCCCTTTCCATACAATCATTCCCGCATTCGTCACAAAGAATAAAATACCTTTGCTTTCATTTGGCGTCATGGGTGGAGATTTTCAACCTCAGGGACATGCTCAAGTGTTGATGAATATGATCGACTTTGGAATGTCTCCCCAACAAGCAGGCGAACAACCTCGTGTCGCGCATTTTGAAAGTTCAACCCCCAAAGGAACCCGTTCCACCGGCCCAGGGTTAGTAGGATTAGAAGAACATATTAACCCTGAAGTCAGGCAGGCGCTGATCGACAAAGGGCACCGAGTCCGCCAATCAACCGGAGCCTACGGAGGTTATCAAGCAATCTGGCGTATCAATGACCCATTAAGATATTTGGGGGGATCGGACCCAAGAAAAGATGGATGCGCGGTCGGTTATTGATACGACATCAAGATAAATCAATCGTCCAGAAAAGGCTAAGTTAACAAGGCTTGATTCAGTCTCCACACCAAGACACGATAAGCTTCATGAAGGGCAAATATACCCATATTCAAGCGCCAGGGATTTCTTCAGTCCAAGATGGCATCAATCAATCATGTATCTGGCAAGCCTGGCATTCTCTGTGTATTGCGTTAGGCAACGACCAGCGATTCCAGTCACCAAGCCTGCCATCGAATTCAAACGTCTGTGAAGCAACTCTGAAAACAGTTTCCATCAAACTTTCGAAATGATTTCCAATGATTTTGATCCCAATGGAGTGGGAATTAAAGGCACCCTTTTTGGTCTTCCCGCAGATGAAAGCCAAGCTGCCGTGATCATTCTTTCTGTGCCATGGGAGGTGACTGTTTCATACGGATCCGGCACTTCAAATGGCCCCGCAGCTATTCTGAAAGCATCCGCCCAGCTAGACCTGGCTGATCCAAATTTTCATGAGGCATGGCAGCCTGGTTATTGTCTGAAATTGCTTGATCCAGACATTCAGAGGAAGAGCAAGCAGCTGAGAACAAAAACAGTTTCTTACATTGAGTCACTGGAAGAGGGCATGCCCCCCAATCCGAATTTCCCTGTTGTTCAAGAAGCGAATCAGGCCGGATTTTGTTTGAAGGAATCTATTAAAATTCAGGCTTTGGAGTTATTGCAGAATCAAAAGATCCCAGCATTATTGGGAGGAGATCATAGCTGCCCTCTTGGATTAATGGAGGCGATAGCGGAGCATTACGGAGATTTCGGAATTCTCCAAATCGATGCACATGCCGATTTGAGACCTGCCTATGAAGGCTTTCAATACTCGCATGCCAGCATCATGTGGAACGCGCTCAAGATGACTACCCTCAAAACATTAACCCAAGTGGGCATCCGTGATCTTTGCCAGCAGGAACTGGAATTGATTCATGAAAACCCAAACCGCATTCATACATTTTTCGATGCGGACTTGAAAGAAGCTGCTCATCAAGGAGTGGCATGGGGACAGTCCATTCAAGAGATAATTGATACACTTCCACAATACGTTTATGTAAGTTTCGACATTGACGGATTGGATCCAAAATTATGCCCAAATACAGGTACTCCGGTTCCCGGCGGTCTCGACTTTGGGGAAGTACTGAGCCTCTTCAAGGCACTCGTTAAAAGCGGCAGAAGGATCGCAGGATTCGACTTGTGCGAGGTTTCTCCTGGAGAAACAGAATGGGACGCCAACGTAGGCGCGCGTATCCTCTACAAGCTATGTTGCTGGACAGCGGCCTCTCAGGGAAAACTTCAGGCCATCGACCATTAATGATCACCGATTGTTTCTCGCCCTCCAAAGAGAGAAATTTCATTGAGGTCGACTTAAGTGGCATGATGGCAATTGGGGGGCACTAAAAGACAAACGGCAGTTAGAACACTTTTATTAGATTCCGAAAGATCTGTCACCTACCCATACTGCAGCAAAGAGATTACTCCAACCTAAAAGAGTGAAACAAGGAACAAGACTGCGCCTCCCTGTCCATGAAAAACCATGGACTTCCACCGCCCCGCTTATAACCTGCGCACAACCATACCCGAGCATACGACCGGCCCTTGCCAACCACTCGCTTTCATGACCATGAGATCTTGTGATATCCTCAGCCAAAGAGCGTATCGCGGCAAACGTATCCAGTCAGAAGGAACGAACCATCAGCTGACTGGAACTAAAACTGGCGGTATTAGAACAGGCTTTACAGTTTGCATGAGCTCTGGGCTTGGATTTCAGGCAGTGATGGAGCCGCAAGGTGTGACTGAGGTTTTATCGCAAGGCACTTTCAGTGCATGCCGGAGCCTATGCAACACACATAGCTGGGGCGATCTTGTTACCCCAAGCATCTACCCTCTGATGATTCAAAGGCGGGGCGTGCCAGTTGAAGATGAACCAGGCATTCTTGCAAGCAGCTTCCGATCGACAGTCTCTTCACTAAATTCTTCAACCATGCGTTGCAATTTTGGTCGAGTGCCAGATAGATTGCATGGATGTCGACGCACATTGGCAAAGTATTTCTTGTAGGAGCAGGCCCCGGTGATAAAGAGCTTATATCACTGAAGGGCGCCAAACTCCTATCCAAAGCGGATTGCATTATACATGATGCTCTGGTCAACCCTGCCCTGCTGGAGCATGCCAAGCCTGAAGCAGAAATAATTTTTGGAGGAAAAAAACCACGATCCCATACCATGTCACAGGAAGCTATCAACCAGCTTCTGGTCCAGAAGGCAAAAGAAGGTAAAATGGTCGTTCGCTTGAAAGGAGGAGATCCTTTTATTTTCGGCCGTGGAGGAGAAGAAGCAACTACCCTTCATGAGGCAGGTATCATTTTTGAGGTCATACCGGGAATTTCTTCTGTAAACGCGGTACCGGCATATGCAGGGATTCCATTGACCCACCGAGAAATTTCGTCTAGTTACAGCGTTTTCACTGGCAGATCCAACCCAAATCAAAAAGTGCCGGATTATCCGTGGGATACGATTGCCCGCACACCAGGCACCAAGGTATTGCTCATGTGTGTCGAGCGCTTTAAGGACGTAGCAGATGAGTTAATTAAGCATGAACTCCCTGCATCCACACCCGCAGCAATGATCAGCTGGGGTACTTACGGCAAGCAAAAATCAGTCTCAGGAACACTTGGCAATTTACCGGATATCGCCGTTGATAAAGGAATCACTTCACCATCTATTGTCGTCATCGGCCAGGTCGTTACACTGCGAAAAACGTTGAATTGGTTTGAAAGAAAACCATTATTCGGGAAGAAAGTTGTCGTCACTCGTGCGCCGTCCAAAGAAGATTCCCTGACACAGCGTCTCAATGATCTGGGGGCCGATATTCTTCCTGTGCCCGTGTTGCGCTCTGATGTAACTACTCGATCTCGTGAACTTGTCGAATGTATCCTGGGCATCGGCGAATACGATTGGGTCATTTTCACTAGCGCTCGAGGAGTTGACGCTTTTTTTGAAGCCTTCTTCAAAGCTTACAATGATATTCGCTCCATTGGAAATGTGCGTATTGCAGCGGTGGGGCCAGCTACAGCCAAACGAATTGAGGCACTTCACCTGACAGTAGACGCCATACCTGCGGCTTATCGTGCGGATCAAATCAAAGATGCCATCCACAGCCATGAAAGCGTAGAAAATATCCGTATCCTTCTGGCGCGAGCTGAGGTTGCCAACCCCGAGCTTCCCCAATTATTGGAAAAAGAAGGCGCCATGGTGGATGACGTTGCGTGTTACCGAACTGTCTCAGAAACAAACGATCCACAGGAAACTGGAGAAAAACTTCAAAATGAAGGTGCTGACTGGTTGACGTTTACGAGCAGTTCAGCAGTACAACATTTTCATGATCGATTTGATCTCCCTGATTTGCTGGAGACATACCCGGAATTAAAAGTAGCCAGCATTGGACCTGAAACTTCCAAAACTCTGGAATCTTTGAAGGTTCAGGTAACGACCGAAGCAATCCAGCATACAGGCAAGGGCCTTGCGCATGCCGTAACCGAATTTGAACTCCGATCACCAGATGATGATCATTGATCCTGATCAAATAATCCAGGATCTTCACTCTTTCCTGGATTATTTGAAGAATCCGTTATTTTGGATTCATTCTCGATAGAAGGCAGCGGGGTCGCTTCGTCATCAACATGCTGCGGTTTTGCGTCAGTTACTGACCGCAAGGATCCTGAGTCCTTCTTGATAGGTGCATTTGTCGCAGAGCTCGTTGGACCTTTTACAACACCAGAACTTTCAACCTGACGACCTGCTGAATCTGTTTTTTCTCCCGAGGATGGTAACGATGATTTTTCTACCAGCCTTACCAAAGGCAATCTCACCAAGCGTCCCTGAAAGGTAAAGCCAGGAGCCAAGGTTTCAGCAACGGAAGCTTCCCGAAACTGTTCGTTCTCTTTATTTAAAACCTGATGTAGTTCACTGTTATAGAGAACTCCAGATTCGGCATTCTGCTGGACCAATCCCATTCTACGGACCACATCCGTGACCGCGTGCTGAAAGTTTGAAATCTGGTGGATCAGCTTTTGCTGCCCCGATTGAAGCGCGGCCTTGTGCAAGGAGAAGACATGGTCCAGAACTCGAACAATTGCCTGCAGCCAATCGCGCTCGCTGCGTCTTAACTTTTCAATCTCAACTCGAAGATGTTCCTTTTCGGATACATTCATGCTCTGCATCACCTCCGCAAAGCGCTGTGACTCTTCGGACATTGTTTGACCAATCTGACCGGCATCTTCAACGGTCTTGAGACAATGGTCCTGAATGGATTGCCATTGCGAAGTTGCGTGCCGAATATACTCTTCAAGTTGCGTCAACGACTTCAGCTGCTCAGCGACGTTTTGGAACTCATTGATTTCCTCACGCTTGAGCTCCGCTCGATAATCCAGCAGGAAAGGAAGCACACTAAAGAATATCCCCACCACCACGCAGCCGACAACGGTCTTCAGCAGATAACCATCAGGCAATCCCCCTGTGTCCCAGATGATCCAAGCTCCTATTGCGAGAAGGAGCAAATCTCCGATAATAAAGGGTACTTTTGATATGCGTTGAGCTTGATTTAAAATGGTCATAATTAATTCAGGGAATGGCTGGGGTTTTACCGATCATCTTGGAGGGATCAACCCACTCAGTGAATTCAGCATCCGTCAGTAGTTGCAAATCAAGAGCAGCTTGTCTGAGAGTTGAGTTTTCAGCATGTGCTTTCTTGGCAATTTTCGCTGCGTTTTCATATCCGATCTTCGGATTGAGCGCGGTAACAAGCATCAGTGAATCTTCAAGATTCTTTTTGATGTTCGTATGATTGGGTTGCAGGCCAACGATGCAATGATCATTGAAAGATTCACAAGCTTCTCCAAGGTTTCGAGCAGCCATAAGGAAATTAAAAATCATGACAGGCTTAAAAACATTGAGTTCAAAATGACCATTCATACCACCCACTGAAATCGCCGCATCATTACCAATTACTTGGGCACATACCATGGTCAAAGCTTCGCACTGTGTCGGATTTACCTTACCGGGCATGATCGAGGATCCGGGTTCGTTGGCAGGGATCACGATTTCCCCAATACCGCAACGCGGCCCCGAGGTCAGCATGCGGATATCGTTACCAATCTTCATCAAGCTGACAGCAAGCGTCTTCAGCGCACCGCTTGATTCGACCACAGCATCGTGAGCTCCCAGAGCTTCGAACTTATTCTCGGCAGTACGGAACGGATACTGGGTTAACTCCGCAATTTTTGCAGCAACCTTGACATCAAATCCAGGGGGAGTGTTCAATCCGGTTCCTACTGCAGTACCACCGAGTGCTAGTTCGGATAAGTGATCCAGAGAACGTTCCAGGGCATTGAGGCCATGATCCAACTGGCTCACGTAACCTGAAAGTTCCTGCCCCAGGGTCAGAGGCGTGGCATCCATAAAATGCGTACGACCAATTTTGACAACCCCCATAAACGCCCTTGCCTTGTCTGCGAGGGTGTCTCTCAATTTGCGGATTTTTGGCACAGTCACCTCTACAAGCATTGAGTATGCTGCTATGTGCATCGCAGTTGGGAAAGTATCATTGGAGGACTGTGACTTGTTGACGTCATCATTCGGGTGCAACACTTTGCTTGAATCTGCCAGTTCTCCGCCCTGAAGGACATGTCCCCGATGAGCAACCACTTCATTAACGTTCATGTTACTCTGCGTGCCACTGCCTGTTTGCCAGACAACCAGCGGAAATTGATCGTCAAGGTCTCCACTCAGGATCTCATCGCATGCTCTCGAAATAAGCTGTGCTTTTTCAGCAGACAACACCTCACAATCACGATTTGTCAACGCGGCCGCTTTTTTCAAATAAGCAAAACCAAGTATGATTTCTCGTGGCATTTTTTGTTCCCCAATCTTGAAGTTCTGAAGAGATCTTTGAGTCTGTGCACCCCAGTATGCATCTGCGGGGACTTGCACCTCCCCCATGGTGTCTTTTTCGATTCGATAGTTAATGTTTTCTGTCATATATTTTAATAATATTTAATGATACGCCGCTGTTTATCTAGCCCGGTTTTCAGCGAGTATCATGTTCTGGCTTGCGAATCTGATTCCTGATTCCAAACGAGGTTGGTTTAAGCTCAGGAATGTCAGTCGACCTCCACTTGATGAACCCAAGTATTTGATATTGGTTGAATGTAGATTCTGCTGCCCCACTCGACGTGAGCTCAAGGTCCAGACCATCAGTTTTACGGTATACTGCCAGAGCAAAACTCGCAATGCTGTCGGCTTTTTGAGCCTTGTAAAAGGCAAGTTCTGGTGAAGTAATACGCCCGGCCAGGGGAATGGGAATATCCATGGAAGGCAAACCAAACAGGGAGGTTCTTGTGTCCAAACCCAAACCGCGGCTACGAAGTTCAAGTATGTATTCGGCCTCGTCTGAAGAGGATAATAAAATCAACCCGTCTTCCCCAAGTTTTTCTCTTAGTGCACCAAGCACGTAGGGCTTGTCAACGCTCTCGAAATAACTGACATCCAAAAATAATTTTTTACCATCGAGTGTCGAAAAATCCATTTCCCTGATGGCGTGGTCCGCCGAATGGCTTAGCATCAACAGCTCCGCTGCAGTGCGTGAAGGTTCTGTTACTTTGGATGTGTGGCATCCGCTGAACAAACTAGTGCTCAGGATTACCAAATAACCAAGAGAAGTCATCGATTTGGTGTGCATATGAAGATTGAATGAATTGGTTTACTCAGGTGGAAGGTTTGTCACCAGTCTCTTTGGATGGATCTCCTCCACTTATCAGAAAAAGAACCGCCATTCTCACCGCCAAACCATTGGTTACCTGATCGAGTATGACGCTGCGATCCGAATCTGCAATTTCACTGTCCAGTTCAACACCCCGATTCACGGGACCAGGGTGCATGATCACTGCATTAGGTCGGGTCCAGGCGAGTCGCTCTTTGTTCAATCCAAAAAGCTTGGAATATTCCCCCAGGCTTGGAAACATACTGTGGCGTTGACGCTCATGTTGAATCCTAAGTAAATTGATGAAATCAGCTGTGGAAATGGCTTCTTTTAAATTATAGGTAACTTTGCAACCCATGGATTCTAAGGATTTGGGGACCAAGGTCGGAGGACCACACAAAGTTACTTGAGCTCCAAGTTTTAATAATCCCCATATGTTGCTGCGGGCTACTCGACTGAATAAAATATCGCCAAGTATGGTCACTTTCTTTCCAGCAATATCACCTACTTTTTCGCGCATGGTAAACAAGTCCAGAAGCGCCTGGGTAGGGTGCGCATGAGCACCGTCGCCCGCGTTAACCAGCGAAGTATTTACTACGCGTGATAAAAAATGGGGTGCTCCTGCAGAGCGATGGCGAATGATGACGATGTCTGCCGAAAGGGCTTCCAGAATCTTGGCGGTATCTTTGAGGGTTTCCCCTTTTTTGAAGGATGAGGCTTCTGCTGTGAAATTAACGATGTCAGCAGCCAGTCGCTGTGCCGCCAGTTCAAAACTTATTCGCGTACGAGTGGACGGCTCTACAAACAAGTTAACGACGGTTTTTCCGCGCAGTGCAGGAATTTTCTTGATGGATCGACGCCCTAATTGCTTGAAACCCTTTGCCGTGTCGAGAACAGCAAGGATTTCCTCTTTCGAAAGGTTGTATATGTCAAGGAGATGCTTTCGTTTCCAGGTCATTTGAGAGTTAAACATACCTCAAGCTCACCTGCTTCTTCCAGAGATTTCACAACAATAAATTGTTCATTCCTCAATTGGATCTCTTTGCCTACGTAATCTGGTTGGATCGGCAACTGACGCTGACCCCGGTCGAACAATACAGCGAGCTGAATACGGCTTGGTCGACCGAAATCTCGAAGTGCGTCCAAGGCAGCCCGAATGGTACGACCACTTTGCAAAACATCATCCACAAGAATAACATCCAACTCTTCAAGGCACTCAGGTATGAAGGTTGGCTGTAAGGTAGGGGCAGAGTTTATTCCTAGGTCGTCACGATACATGCCTATGTCAAGCACCCCCGATGCCAATTCAATATGAGGCCAATGTGCTTTTAATTTGGATTTGATCGCTTCTGCGATCAGCACTCCCTTTTGTTGTATTCCAATGATTGCAAGTTTTTTAGGTTCAGGATGCTGTTCAATAACGGAATTAGCCATTGCTTGAATCATCATTCCGGTCTGATTTGAATCCATCAGCAGGTCTGAGGTCTTTTCGACTTGGGCATTCATAGTAAAAAGAAATGGGAGCCTGACTACAGTGTCAGGCAAAAAAGAAATATCTGGCTTAATGAAAAAGTAGAAAGGAAAATTATGATTCGACGATCTGGCGGGATTTCCGCCACGAGGGACGATGATTGACAATCCAATCGACTAGGGCCTGGTCAAACCCTACGTCGTATCCAGCTTTTTCAGACTCAATCCACTTGTGCTTGAGGATCTCCTCCCGCTCGGCCTGAAACTCTTTGTAGAGTGACAAGTTTTTTACCAGATCAGTATTTTTGGGAGTTTGTTTTGTTTTTTGTCTCATTTGGACAGGTGGATTACCTAATGGTGAGTGCAGGTTATCACCAGATTCATTGCCCATCAACAGGAATTCATTGGATTATTTAGTTCTCCCCTTTTGACTGCGCCCCCCAGAAAATCGCCCTTTTTCCTTTTAAAAAGAAATGGGGCTACTATATGTATTGTACCTCTCAATTCAAAATTTTGCCCAGAATCATGCATAAAAATGTTCACAAATTTAAAATGGCCGGATTTACACTCATTGAACTTCTTGTGGTGATTGCCATTATTGCCATTCTTGCAGGCATGCTGCTACCAGCGCTCTCAAAGGCTAAATCGAAAGCAAAAGCGATCCATTGTGTGTCTAACCTGAAACAATGGGGAATCGTCTGGCAGTTATATGCCGATGACAACGAGGGCAAATTCAGTGATGGCGACGTAGGTTGGGCTCGGGGAGAATGGGTGGTTGCCTTGGCTGAGCATTACCGTGAAAAACCCGCGCTTCTGCTTTGTCCTGATGCCATCAACCGACGAGGCTCAGGTTCGGCAGCACAAGAAAACAAAAAGCCCATTGGCACTCCTGAGAGCCAGCTGGTTAATTATGGCGGTGCGAAAACATCCTATAATTTCCCCAATTTCGATCAAGATGGAGAGGCAGGCGCCAAATTCCTGATCAGCAGCTATGGCGGCAATAACTGGATCTACAATGCAAAAAATGACATTCAGGGAAGAGCGAAAAAGGACCATTGGGGTTCCTTTGATGTGACCGATTCTGTTTCAGAAATACCCTTATTTCTTGATTCCATGTGGCGAGGTGGAGGACCAGACCACCGGAATCCCGGTAAAGACGAAGCGCCAAGTTTCAACGGACAATGGTCTGGTGCGGGTAAAGAATCCATGCATTTCGCAATTGCCAGACATGGGAAAGGTATCAATGTTGCCTACTTTGATCATTCCGTCAGGTCTACAAGATCTCCAAAACAAATATGGAGCATGAAATGGCATCGAAGTTACCAGCGCCACGGATTTGAGCGCACCAAACGCTTTTCGGCTTGGCTTGGAAATTGAATTCCCTCCAGAGATAGAATGACTTCTTGCAGTCGTAAGCGTTCTGATTGATGGCGCAGGCCGTCTGAGACAGCACATTTCTCAATTTTTACTTCTCAAGCGAATTTCTGCCCTTAAGATTCCAACAACCCCTTTAAAGTAGAATTTAACACCATGAAAAAAAGTTATCCCTCATTGAGAGGAGGGTTCACATTAATTGAACTCTTGGTTGTCATCGCGATTATAGCCATATTGGCAGGGATGTTGTTGCCTGCCTTATCCAAGGCAAAGTCAAAAGCTAAAGCCATTCATTGTGTGTCCAATTTAAAGCAATGGGGCATTGTCTGGCAGCTCTATGCGGATGACAATGAAGGCAAGTTCAGTGATGGAGACATTGGCTGGGCCCGCGGTGAATGGGTTGTGGCCCTTGCCGAACACTATCGAGAAAAACCTGCACTACTGCTGTGCCCTGATGCGACAAGCCGTCGCGGAACGGGCGGCGCTACCACCGAAACCAAAAAACCCCTCGATAGTCCTGAAAGCCAGCTGGTCGATTGGGGGGGAGCCAAAACCGCATATAATTTCCCTAATTTCGCCAATGACGGTGAAGCTGGTTCAAAATTCCTCGTCAGCAGCTACGGCGGTAACAACTGGATTTACAACGCCAAGGTAGATATTCAAGGAAGATCCAAGAAAGATCACTGGGGTTCCTTTGACGTGACCGATTCTGTCTCGGAAATCCCACTTTTCCTTGATGCAATGTGGCGCGGAGGAGGTCCGGATCATCGAAACGGCGTGAAGGATCAGGCTCCAGCATTCAATGGTCAATGGGCTGGCTATGGTCAGGAAACCATGCACTTTTCAATTGGACGCCATGGTAATGGCAGCAACGTCCTTTACTTCGATCATTCCGTGAGAAGTACTCGTTCCATCAAGCAGATGTGGACACTGAAATGGCACCGGTCATACCAAAGGCATGGATTTGAGCGCACGAAGAAGTTCCCCGCATGGCTGGGTAATTGAATTTGACTGAAGGAAGTAAATCAATCGAAAAGAGTGCTCCATCGGGGCACTCTTTTTGCATCAGCAATCCTCTGGGATCTTTTCGAAACCCTCTTCAATAAAAGTCGTATTCTGAATGCGCGTCAACTGGGCATAAATGCCCTCTACCCGAATCAATTCTTCGTGCGTGCCTTTTTCGATGATACAGCCATCCCGCATGACAAGGATTTGATCCGCATTGCGAATCGTACTCAATCGATGTGCAATCACAAAACTGGTCCTTCCATGCATGAGTCGCTCCAGAGCTTCCTGAATTAATCGCTCCGTAGCGGTGTCCACGCTGGCAGTCGCCTCATCAAGAATAAGTATGGGAGCGTCCTTAAGCAACGCACGCGCAATGCTGATCCTCTGTTTTTCCCCCACACTGAGCTTCACACCGCGCTCTCCTACATGGGAATCATACCCATCGGGCAGCGCTTGAATGAAATCGTGGCAATTGGCAGCTTTAGCAGCTTGCGTTAATTCCTCATCTGGCGCTTTCAATTTCCCATAGAGGATATTTTCACGAACGGTGCCATTGAATAAAAAGGGTTCTTGAGATACAACGCTGATCTGAGTTCTCAGGGATTCCAGATCGAGATGGGTAATATCCTGCCCATCAATAAGAATCCTGCCGCTATTATGCTCATAAAAAGCAGGCAGCAAGTTGACAACAGATGACTTTCCTGCGCCGGTCGGCCCAACCAGAGCAATCATTTGCCCCGGTTGTGCGTGCAAGCAAATATCATTGAGAACAGTTCGATCATTGTCATATTGAAAAGTCACCCCTTCATAAACAACTTCCCCAGTGACCGGAGTTTCCAAAGGTTGATCTCGAGCGGGTCTCTCAGGTTCGGCGTCCAGAATATCAAACACACGTTCGCCAGCGGCACGGGCTCCCTGCATCATTTGGTTCAAACCATGAAGACGCCCGATAGGTTCGTAGAAAAGACCTAAAAACAGCACGAACCCAACAAGATCCCCGATGGACATCCCCCCTTGAATCACCATCCGGCCTCCGACCCAAAGCACAAGCCCCGTGCCAAGCGAAGTCGCAAACGCCATCGTTGGAGAATAAATGGCCCAGGCCTTCATGATTCCCAAAGAACCTTCTCGCAACTCGTTTGATCGATCAGAAAACCTCTGATCCTCATGCCGTTGACGGCAAAAAGCCTTGATCTGCCGAATGCCTTGGAGGTTATCCATCAACAAAGCGTTCATGGCACTGGAGGCAACGCGTTGACGTCTATATCTTTTGTGGGCGGTCAACGTGTAAGCCAACGCACCACCAATCAGAATAGGCATGGGAATCAATGCAACCCAAGCCAAGACTGGATTCATGGTAAACAGAAATACCAGAACTCCAAATACACTTAAAATAGCGACTGTCCCCTGTTCAGTACCATCAATAAGGACACGTTCTACGTTATTTACATCTTCGATGACACGTGTCATCAGGTCCCCCGATGCCCGTTGGTCAAAGTAATTGACAGGAAGGTTCTGAAGACGGTTGTAAACTTGCTGGCGCATGTCAAAAATCACATTTTGTTCGAAGTGATTATTGATGATGATGCGGAAACTGTTGAAAAGTTCTCTGAAGAAAAATGCGCCAATCAATCCCCCAACCACCCACGGAAGCTCTTCCATCCTCTGATTGGTGATTACTTCATCGATAATATATGAAGTTAATTGAGGATAAACAAAAGCGAAACCAAGGGAAACAACCGCGCATCCAATGGTGCCCAGAGCCATCCATTTGTAGGGCATCAAAAAGACGGAAACACGACGGACTATTTCGAAGGTGCTTCGCTTCTTTGCCCCATAGTCTCTTGAACGCCCTTTGCCGGACCCGCCTTTGTTTTTAGTCACCACTCTCCTGAATGATTAATAAGTCGCTCGACCACCTGATATATCATAAACTGCTCCGGTGGAAAAGGAACAGT
This sequence comes from Pedosphaera sp., assembly GCA_002690655.1. Taxonomy (GTDB): domain Bacteria; phylum Verrucomicrobiota; class Verrucomicrobiia; order Limisphaerales; family AAA164-E04; genus AAA164-E04. The sequence goes on along the minus strand of NZFL01000013.1, from coordinate 14,472 downwards.
CTTCCGAAGCCAACCATGCGACTAATGCAGCTACCTCATCCGGCTGACCGACGCGTTTCATTGGAATTTTTGAGACCATGTAGTCAATATGTTCCTGACTCACTTGCTTCAAAATATCGGTTTCAATAACGGCAGGGGCCACGCAGTTTACGTGGACACCGCTTTCGGCAAGCTCTTTACCAAGCGATTTCGTGAGTCCAATCACCCCGGATTTCGCAGCGCTGTAATGAGAAGCGTTTGGATTACCATCTTTGCCTGCAATGGAGGAGATATTCACTATGCGACCGTATCCAGAACCCAGCATCACCGGGACAATTGCATGACATACATGAAAGACCGCCATCAGGTCTAATTCGATAACCTCACGCCATTCATTCCATTCGCATTCCCATAGCTTTTTACTAACCCCTGCGATACCTGCATTGTTCACGGCAATATCTATTTTACCAAAATGCTCTTTCGTATCTTTCGCTGCTGAAGCCACGGACTCTGGTTCTGTCAACTCAACCGCCATGATTTCAACTCTGGAAGGATCCTCCAGTTTCGACACCCATGATTTGGCTAGGTCGACATCACGATCCCATAAGGCACATTTTGCACCTGATGCAAGAAACCGTTTAATAATGGATTGACCGATTCCACGAGCCCCGCCCGTTACCACAGCTACTCTGTCTTTAAGATCGATTTGATTCATGCGCTTGAATACTGAAGCTAGTCAGTGACCTTCTGAGATTCAACTGCGTCCACGCAGCGTTTGCATATTTCAGGGTGTTCTTCATGATTACCAACGTCCAGTTCCCAATGCCAGCATCGCTTGCACTTGCTTCCCTCAGCTTTGGTTACGTGGATTTCCAATGACTCGCCTTCAATCCACTCAAGTTGAGAAATATTCAATATCTCCCTGATCACAGTATGGTTGTTTTTCAGCCTATTCACTTCATCAAATGGAAGTTGGATGGTGACTTTTGCTTCCAGTGACTTACCAATAACCTTCTCCCGTCGAGCATCCTCAAGCTTGGCCAACACTTGATCGCGCAATGCCATCCATCGCACCCAATCAGCATGTTCCTGCTCGCTTAACCTGAAGTTTGAAGGTTCCCATTCCTGCAGGTGCACCGAATCTCCATCTTTGACTCCTGGAATGAACTCCCACGCCTCATCACTTGTAAACACAAGCATGGGCGAAAGTGTTTGGCAAAGTTGACGCACCATATGATGCAGGACCGTTTGGGTGGAGCGGCGTGCATGCGATTCGGCAGCGTTTGAATAGAGGCGATCTTTGACAAGATCATGGTAAACAGAAGAAATCTCAACCGCTGTGAACTGGCTCACTTTCTGATACACGATATGAAACTCAAAACGGCCGAATGCATCATAAACCTCCTGCTCCAGTCGAGACCAAGCGTCCAGCATCCAGCGATCCAACGGTGTCAATTGATCATGAGGCACAGCGTTTTTTTCAGGTTCAAAATCATACAAGTTGGATAATTGAAACCTCAGCGAATTGCGCAGCAGTCGGTACGTTTCAGCAACTTTTTTGACACGTTCCTCACTCACGACAATATCATTCCGAAAATCCTGAGAAGCAACCCACAGACGTACGATATCGGCACCATAGGTCCCGATATAAGCTTCCGAAGTCTGGGGCTTGGTATAAGCACCTTGCCCCTGCTTACTCTTGGAAATTTTTTCCTTGTCGGCATCGACCATGAACCCGTGTGTCAAGACGGTTTTATAGGGCGCAGAGCCATTCGCTGAAAGGGACAACAACAGTGAGGACTGAAACCAACCGCGATGCTGATCACTGCCTTCCAGGTAGAGGTCCGCCTGCCAGACTGGTGCGATGGGATCACCCTGTGGTCCAGCATTCCTGCGCAGCTCCTCACGCTGCATGATAACACTGCGTGAAGAACTTCCGGAATCGATCCAGACGTCGAGTGTGTCCGATGATTTTGCAGTAGCCTCGGCCCCATCCCAATCTTCCGGCCGGCATTGTCTCCAGAGAGATTCCGTAGATTCAGAAAACCAGATGTTGGATCCATGCTTTTCAATCAGATCAGATGCTTTGCGCACGATTCTGCCATCAAGTAAGGGATTTCCATCTGCATCATGAAAGGCTGGAATCGGAACTCCCCAGGTGCGTTGTCTTGAGATGCACCAATCAGGGCGTGATTTAACAGCCCCTTCAATACGATTCCGACCCCACTCGGGAACCCATTTCACATGAGCGATCTCGTTAAGTGCCTTCTCCCGAAAATCATTGTGATCCACATTGATGAACCATTGATCCATTGCTCTGAAAATAACAGGGGTCTTACTACGCCAGCAATGGGGGTAACTGTGAGTGTATTTTTGATTAAATAGCAGGTGCCCTGATGCCTTGAGTCTTTCAATAACCGCTTCGTTTGCTTCGCTTTGATGCTTCTTTTCCAATATAGATTTGCCTATCATTTCTTCAGGCATCTGAGCCTCAGCAGGCAAGTCTGAGGTGTGAGTCAAACAACCACGGTCATCAACCGGGGAGTAGATTGGCAAACCAACTCGCATTCCCAAGCCATAATCCTCAAGCCCGTGGCCGGGGGCGATATGAACAAATCCGGTGCCCGTGCTATCATCCACAAAATCAGCATCGTGAAGCTTACCGCTACGATCACAGAACGGGTGTTCATATTCAATCTGCTCGAGCTGGTCTGAATCAAGGCTTCTGGTAATTTGAAAATTGTCCCACCCCATCTTTTCAACCAGTGCATCCAGAAGACCATTGGAAAGAATGTAAGACTCGTCTTCAACCTGGATTTCTGAGTATTGGAGTTTTGAATTAAAGGCAACAGCCAGATTCGCAGGCAGCGTCCATGGTGTCGTCGTCCAGATCAACACAAAGGTGTTGGGCTCTCCCATGACCTTGAATTTAACAAACACACTCGGGCTGACATGATCTTGATACTCGACCTCGGCCTCCGCCAGAGCGGTGTGGCAGGGAATACTCCAGTAGACAGGCTTCTTGCCTCGATACACATAGCCCTGATCAATCAAGTCTGCAAACATCCTCAACTCAGCGGCTTCATATTCTTTATTGAGGGTAAGGTAAGGTTTGTCCCAGCACCCCAGGACACCGAGTCGCTTGAACTGTTCTCGTTGAAGATCTATGTATTTACGTGCGTAGGCATCACAGGCGGTACGGATCCCAGCGACATCACTCATGTCCGCACCCTTTTTCCTCAGTTCCTGAACAACTTTAAATTCAATCGGTAATCCATGGCAATCCCAACCAGGTACGTAAGGCGCATGGGTTCCTTTCAAGGTTTGAAATTTCAGGATAAAGTCCTTGAGGATCTTATTGCCAGCCGTGCCGATGTGGACATCCCCATTGGCAAAGGGGGGGCCGTCGTGGAGCAGAAACACCTCTCTATCACGACGCGATTCAATAATGCGATCATACAAGCCTGCCTGCTCCCAGGCCTGCAGGCGTTGAGGTTCGCGTTTTACCAGATCGGCCTTCATCGGAAAGCCGGTTTGCGGAAGATTCAGTGTGTCTTTATAGTTCATTATCTGGAATTTTCCAAAGCGACCAAGGTAACAATCCTCCCAGTAGGTGTCAACGAACTGCACACCTTGATTGCTGGAGCGTGCAACACGGAGGGAAAATAGGCCGCTCTCTCAAAGGAATGTGTCTGAAATGAGGTTTTTCTGCAGATGCTAAAACAATTCAACGATCTCTTCATCTCCCTCGAGTTCCGCTGTGCTTACCTGCTTCTCATGCTCAAGTGCCTTGGGTTCGTTCCCCAATCTTCGATAAATAGCCGCAATGGACTGATGGGCCGCCTTTAATTCTGAATTCAAGGCAAGTGCTTTCTCAAAAATCGCTATGGCCTCTTGAACTTGCCCAGCTTTGTCCAAGGCGGCACCCAGCATCATGACCGACTCAAGATCATCTTCACGAAGCTCATAGGCTTTTTGAAACGCAGCTACCGCTTCAGGATCTCTGGATTGAGCGTAGAGTGATCGCCCCAATGCCCGAATGAATTCAGGTGCTTCTGGTCGTTCCTGAATCAAAGCGCGTGCAAGGATCTCAGCCTCTTGGGCGGTGGAAGCATCTTCCCCCAGAAGCATGGCCAGCTGATATCTTCCGATGAGGTAATGAGGCATAATTTTCAAAACCTCACGCCATGTTGTAATCGCTTTCTTTTTGTGCCCAAAGGATTCAAGAAACTTTGCAAATTGATCCTGATAAACCCAATCATCACGTTTCATGCGGACCAAACCCAGATAAACGGCTGCCTGGGGTTCAAAAGATTCCGCTTGCGCACCCCTGGATTGTTGATCCAGCTGCACCTTCAGTCGCTCCATTCGCTGGGCGTGATTCACCATTTGAGTGAAAGGTGCCTGGTTCATGCGTTGCAGCATCTGAGTGGTCATTTGGTAATCACTCCATAGCGACAATCCAAGGAATTTGGCAACGTCCCTTACTGAGAGCCATTGTGAAGATTCCTTGACCTCTAGATTGAATCGAGCCCGCAAATCCTTGGCAATCCAGTCGGCGGTCAGCAAGGCGACCAGATAATTACCCTGGAACTTCATATGGACATGATCCCAGAAAAAATCATCGCCTGGCAGACCCTTTTTTGCCTTTGAAGCAAGGGCAGCCTCCGCATCCACAAGATGAATCCAGTCTCCCTGATACAAGTCCGCAGATTCGTGAATAGCATGATTAATTCGTTGATCGGCCCTGAAACGCAGCGTATCCAACTCAAGCGCTTTTTTAAAATATGGCAAGGATGCTTCCTTTTGCTCCAGACTGGATAAGCAATGACCGATCAACCACTGCAGTTCGGCATGAGATTCACCAAGCTTTTCGATTTGTTGAAGCGCGTTCAAAGCTTCCACGAAAAGATTCGAATCCAGAAGCTGCTTTGCTTGCATCATGGACTTTTCCCAGAGCTGAGCCTCCTCTGAGGTCAAACCATCAGGATCTGAGGATGCAAAGGGAGCATGATCCGCCTGATTGACTGGGACCGTTGACAAAGCAACACGCACTCCTGACTGTTTCGCTTCTTCGAGCAAGGCGTTGAGATTGCGCTGAAAAACACGCTGCACGGACTCCATTCGCGGATCGGAATCCTTTAGTGTTTGTTCCATGAACATGCGCAGCCCCGTCCATTCTTTGCCGGAACTAGTCCCAGAACCACTCTCCAGCCCGGATAATAATTGCCCAAATCGAGTCGTTTTGGCTTTCAATGAAAGGTTCAGCAGCCATTGTGGGGGCATCTGATCACCCAGCACCGTACCTGGACCAAAAGGGCCCAGCACTTCATTGTTTCCCATGTAGACCAGCCAATAATCTCCCTTCATTTCGGTTAACTCCCGGGCCATTGGTAAAATGACATGTGAATTAATGGCAGTGATCGCCGTATTGATGACCTCAAACTGTTGATCTGGAAAATGATACTGCAGGAGTATTTTCAAAATGCGCCCCATGCTGTAAGAAGGCTCCGGATCTCCAAGAGCAGCAGACTCGCCAAGAACAAAAATACGAGTTACACCATCGGCTTTTTCCACTGGAATCATCTGCGGCCTTGGCTGTCTCGCCATGGAGGGTGGCATGAAGCGCCAAAGAGCCTTTGGGTTTTCACGCCAGTATGGTTTGCCATCTAATTCAGTCTGAACGAAAAAATCGGTCGAATAACCAAAACCAAAAAGGCGCAGGCACAATTCGATACCTACCAGCAAAACCAGAGGCACCACTGTAAGCGCCAACAACCTGAAGGTAAAAAGCTGGCTACGGCTCAAGGATTTCTTTGATGTTTTCTGCGTCATAAATCTCGAGTCCAATACTGACAGATACCCCCACTTCGACACAACCCTGCAATGAATCGTCTTCCCTGACGACCTTCCGACTAGATGAAAAGCTTTCTTTGATCGTCACGAGGCTTGAGCACCTTTCTTTTCGCTTGTTTATGGATGCCTTATCGGTCAGTAAACAAACTCGTAGCATTTCGACGATTGAAAAGAGTTCAGGGAAGAAGACAGGCAATGTCCTGAGTGCGCCATTGGGATATTGTCATCCACATTCGGTTTGATTTCCAAAATCCAGCCACTAGCCTTGGATCCATGCGGACGTTCCTGAACACCCTCTTTTTGTTCACCAGCGCTCTAGCCCTTGCGAGCGAGGCCAATCACCATTGGCCTCAATGGAGGGGGCCTACCTGGAATGGTGTTTCACCCGAGGGAGATCCGCCGGTTACGTGGAGTGAGACAGAAAATCTAGCTTGGAAAACACCGATACCAGGCAGTGGATGGAGTACGCCAATCATCTGGGGGGATCGTATTTTCATTCATACAGCCATCCCGTTGAGTGAAAAACTGCCCGTCCCTGATGTGATTCCTTCAGGCACTCCAAACATTCGAAAACATCCAGCGGTCGCAAGTTCATGGAAAGCTCAGCGGCTCGCGGTGATTTGCCTGGACGGCATCAAAGGCAAGACGCTCTGGAACAAAACTGTGTTTGAGGGAATGCCGCATCAAGGCCACCACAGGAAAGGCGGATTCGCCTCCGAATCTCCCGTAACTGATGGAAAACACGTCTACTCGTATTTCGGCTCCTTTGGATTGTTTTGCCACGACTACGATGGGCGACTTGTGTGGAAAAAAGATTTTCAAGCACAGGCCATGGAGGATGCTTTGGGGGAAGGAACATCACCCGTGCTGCATGGCGACAAGTTAATCATTGTTGTCGACCATGAACTCCAATCATTCGTAGTAGCCATCGATAAGCATACAGGAAAAGAAATATGGAAGACCCGTCGTGATGAAGTTTCCAACTGGACCACTCCTCGCGTCTATAGATATGAAGGCCAAGATCGAATCGTCATCAACGGCTCTTCGGTTTGTGCTTACGATTTGAACACCGGAAGATTTTTGTGGAAATGTGGAGGTCAAAGTCTGAGTGCGATTCCGATGCCTGCTGTAGGCCATGGCCTGGCGTTTGCCGCCAGCGGTTGGAGAAAAGATACAGTGCATGCAATCCGTCTTGGACAAATAGGTGACCTTACAGACTCCAAAAGTATTGCATGGTCGCTCGATAGGGGCGCACCCTATGTCCCCTGCCCCATGCTCTGGGGGGATGAACTTTACCTGCTGGAAGACAGCAGCTTTTTTTCCTGTGTACGCGCTAATGATGGACATCGATATTACTTTAAACATCGCCTTCCCGATAACCCCAATTTCAGCGCTTCCCCGGTAGGCGCATCGAATCGCATTTACCTGCTCAGTGAGTCAGGAAGAACACTGGTTTTGAAACGCGGTAAAGAACCCGCCTTACTTGCGATCAATGAACTGAAGGGTAGGTTCCATGCATCACCTGCCATTGTGGGAAACAGCATTTACATCCGCAGCGAGACCGACCTCTACCAATTCACAAAATAGAGCGAGTGAGTGATTCACCCATAGATCAGAGTGGCGAGTGACTCCTGATTACCCTAGCGAGAGCTGGCTTTCTCGCGGATTTCACGTTGAACCTTTTTAAAGCTCTCAGGCCAGGCGAAACTGGGTGCCCCTCTTGGATCATATCCCTCTAAATGGTCTCTCAAGCGTTGGATTGGCTTGGTGTATACCAGCTTGGTTTCACCAAAAACCTCGGCACATAAAGCCGCTAATCCGGGGTCATATTCAAGGAGTTCAGCTCTTGTGTCGACATGGTTATGGTCATGATCCGGTGGACGGTTATTGTTGAACCAGGATTGAACACCTTCCGCAAAGTATTCGGCATGATTCACCGAAGCATACTTACCTTTCCAAAGCCCAGTTTCCATCGCGGCATCATAGGATTTCTTCAATCGATCATCAAACGTGTCATCCAATCGATCCAGTCCCCGATAGTGAATATTATGGGCAAATTCGTGGATCAAAATATTCTCTGTTGCATACGGATCCCCCTCAAAGCCAAGCAGGTTTTCTTGCCCACATGAACAGACCGGATCCGTGCGCGAGCCACCCAGCCCACGAGCTCTGGCATCCCAGTATTCTTTGGGCTTCAGATGAGCATGTTCCGGTACGTCAGTCGTGTATTCATCATGAGCCATCACGATCATCCTGGATCCGCTTTTGATCATGGCATCTCGGACGTCGGGCCGCTGCGCCAGCATCATGTCGATCAGGTAAGCCGCTTCTTTGAGGGCAAAGTCATTCACTTTCCCTGAACTCACCACAGGGTAACCATCCACACTGACATATTTCTCGTAAAAACCAGCAAGCTTTAATTCGCTTGGAGGAACCATGACTTTCCAATCTTCGGAATGAAGGCAGTAATTGAAACCGAGTATCCAAAGAATCGATAAAGAGTAGCGAAGTTTCATAAAATGGAGTCCTTTGTTTTCAAGAAAATATGACTTCATCGTGTTTTAATTTCAGGGACTCCACAAGGCATATTAGAGCGGATGATCGATTGACTTGAAGGGTATCCGTCAACATAGTTCAGCTTAAGGACCGTCAATTCGAATTTGAATCGAACAGAACAGCCCATTGCGATATTTAAATTTCAATATGTCATGCGTTTTCAATTGAACCTGCCCTCACTTCATCACTTCATGTTTCACTGGAAAAACATTCAATCAACCTTTTGTGTCATCGCTGCTTTTTTGACGTTTGAGGCTGTCGGAGAAGATTGGCCCGTTTACCAGCACGATAATTACAGGAGCGCCAAGACAACGGAGCAACTGCCCGCCAGCTCGCTGGAAACATCTTGGACGTGGAAATCTGCACACCCTCCTCATCCTGCATGGTCAGGTCCCGCCAAGTGGGATGCCTACGCAGGCATTCGCGGACTGAAGTCCATGAGGAATTACGACCCGGTTTTCCATGTCATTGCCGCAGGCAATAATGTGTATTTCGGATCCAGTGTGGATGACTCCGTGCGCTGCCTGGATGCGGAAACGGGCAATGAACGTTGGATTTATCACACAGACGGCCCCATCAGGATTGCGCCATCGTATCATGATGGAAGGATCTTTTTCGGGTCGGATGATGGCATGGTTCGATGTCTTGATGCGGAGAATGGCCTTTTAATCTGGTCTTTTCGCCCTAAACCTCTCGAAAAACTAATCTTGAACAATGGCAAGTTGATCCCTTTTTGGCCCATACGCACTGGAGTTCTCATTCGGAATGATACGGCTTATTTCGCCGCAAGCCTTTTACCCTGGAAGGAATCCTATCTATGCGCCATCGATGCCGCGACAGGAAAACTCTCTGCGGACAAACATTTCGTCAAGCGAATCGACAACGCCACGTTTGAAGGTGCATTGCTTGCCTCCGATGAACATTTGGTAGCTCCGCAAGGAAGGGTATCCCCACTCATCTACAACCGAGCCAATGGAAAATTGTTAGGAGGGCTCAAAGGGGGAGGCGGATGTTTTGTCATGTTGACACCCGATGCGGGTATTCTGCATGGCCCGGGTAACAAAACCGGATGGATCACCGACAGCAACCGCAGTAATCGAACGACATATGCCACTTACCCCAACGCCAACGCCATGGTCGTGGATGGAGGAAAAGCATTTTTTCTCACAAACAAATCCCTGGCTGCGATGGATCGGAAAAACAAGAATCCTCTGTGGGGCCAGGAAAACACATTTTCTCATAGTCTGATCAAGGCTGGAGAAACCCTTTTTGCCGGAGGTACGGACACACTCGCAGCTTTTGAGGCATTGAGTGGCAAGATGATCTGGCAATCATCCATACCTGGTCGCGTTTACGGCCTGGCAGTGGCAAACGGAGCGCTCTACGCGAGCACGGATCAGGGTATCATTCAATCCTTTCGCCCCACGGCAAGTTCTCCACTTGCGCTCAGCCAGACGGTTGAAAACGAATCTGAAAGTTTACCTCCACTGAAGCCGATTCAAACGGTAAAGGATGATTCATTGATAAGTCGTTGGGTATTCCATCAGGATGCGACAGAAGGAAAAGTCATACGCAACCTGGCGGGCAAACTTCCAGCCAGTTTAGTCGGATCTGCCAAACTGGCCAGGATCGATGAGAAGCAAGCTTTGACACTGGATGGATCGACCAGTGCGCTTATTAAGGGAGATTTATCTGATTCTGAAATCCCGAAAAAACAATTCTCGGTAGAAGCCTGGGTGCGTATTGACGAACCACTTTCGTGGGGCGGCATTGTGGGTGCCATCCAGGATAACGGCACCTATGAAAAAGGTTGGTTACTTGGATTTGTGGATCAAAAGTTCAGCTTTGCGCTGAATGGTCAAAATGGGCCTGACAAACTCAACTACATGAAAGCTGACGAGGATTTCCTCACGGGGCAGTGGTATCATCTCGCGGCTACCTATGATGGAGCCACAATGTCACTGCACGTCAATGGAGCAATAGCTGCCACCTCAACACAACAGAGCGGTGCGATTCAATATCCGCCCAGTGCCTTTTATGAAATAGGAGCTTATCACGACAAGGATGAACATTATTTCAGCAAAGGCATGGTGCATGAAGTCCGAGTTTACCATCGAGTCCTCAGTGTGGAAGAAATCGGCAATCATACACGAGAAGTTGATTTCCCATTGCCCGAGCCTCCTGCACCTGTCCTTGAATTGGCATCCGGCCCTATCCTGCAATTCATCTCGAAATCGGAAGCAGAAATCTCGTACGAAACCGTCCAGCCGAGCCCGACTAAACTCATTTTAACCGGTAAAAACAAGGAACCCGTTGTCTTCCTGGAAAACCAGTTGAAAACAGAGCATCGCATGGTTCTCTCATCGCTGCAGCATAATCGAGTCTACTCATTCACTGTCGAGGCAATTGGTAATGATGGTAGCCTTAAAGCCACGGAGGAGTTCGAATGTGACAACCTCTTTAACTTTTCAATGCCCAGAATTACGGCCTTACCTCACACCACATCAAACCTTGAAGCATCACGATTGGCTGCCACTTTGATTGAGGACACGGGTATTCGACAAGGTATCGGACTCTTGATTGGGAGCGATGATGGTCGCTTGGCGCACAGCCTGGCGAAGCAGAGTCAACTACGTATTATCGGTCTCGAGAAAGATCCGCAAAAAATTGCGTCATCAAGGGACATGTTAACATCGCTCGGAAGTTATGGATCGCGTATCGCCATTCACAAGTCAACTGCCTCGCTGCCATTGCCGATCACTCCCATGTTTGCCAACTTGATTGTCATCCATCCCGCGTCAAGCTCAGAACCAGCCCTCCTACCTCCTTTATTTAAAAATGTTGCCCAGTGGCTGCGTCCTGATGGAGGAGTGGCCTATATTCCTACGCCAAAAGGAATCGAACAGGAGAAAGCTCATCTTTCACCTTGGTTCGCCGCCCTGAAAAAGATGGCAGTAAAGCATCAACTGGAACTCAAATCAGGTACAGAGGGTATGATGATGACTCGCGGACCATTGGAAGGTTCAGGGGAATGGTCTCATCAATATGGCAATGCTTCCAATGCGGCGTTTGGCGGTGAAAAATTATCAGGTGTCTCCAAGACAGAAGATCTCGAGGTTCAATGGATTGGTCGCCCCGGCCCCCGGGCTCAACCCGACCGCAACGGACGCAAGCCTGCTCCATTATCCACAGGTGGAAGATTATTTGTGCAGGGACTGAATCGAATCATTGCTTTGGACGCCTACAATGGCTATGTCCTCTGGGCCAAAGAGCTGCCGCGTATTCAAAGATTCAACATGCCACGTGACAGCAGTAATTGGTCGGCCAACCGGGATTTTTTGTTTACCGCGATGGATGGCGAGTGTTGGAAATGGGATGCCCAGACAGGGCATCTCGTCAATCGCTTTCCCGTACCACCGCAGGCCAACCCTGATGAGCCTTTGGACTGGTCTTACCTCTCGCCCCACCGCAAGCGCATCATTGGCAGTTCGGTCATTCAAGGATCGGCTTTCACCAACTTCTGGGGCGGTGGAGGTGCAGGCTGGTATGACGCCAAAAGCGGTGAGGTAACTCAGAAGGTTTGCAGCGAAAACTTGTTCGCTCTTGATTCATACAGTGGAAAACTTCAATGGCTTTACCAAGGGGGGCTCATCGTAAATAGTTCTATCACGATGGCGGACGGCAAAGCCTGGTTCGTAGAAGCACGCAACCCGGACATCATGGCAGCCAAAACTCGCCAACTGGGAGGCAGTCTCTTTTGGAAAGATCAATACCTTGTCTGTCTTGATCTTGAATCAGGACAGACCTTGTGGTCTTCTGCGCTCAACATCGTTCCCGGAGAAGTCGCCCTCTACATGGCTCACGGAGGAGGAAAACTAGTATTGGTTTCATCGGGTAGTGGATCTTATCACACTTATGCTTTCGATGACGCAAACGGAGAAGTGGATTGGAACGTAGATATTAAATGGCCTCAAGATCATCATGGAGGTCACATGGCTCGACCAGCCATCGTCGGGAATAAAGTCTATGTTCGACCCAGTGCGTTATCTCTTGCTGATGGAAAAATACTGGATATCAAAATGCCAGGTGGAGGCTGCGGCACTTATGCAGCCACCGAAAAGGCCCTGTTTTTCCGATCCGGCAATGTCACGATGTGGGATCCCTCTCAAGGAAAAACAACGAGCTGGAATCGACTACGCCCTGACTGCTGGTTGAGCACCATCCCCGCTGCGGGCTTGTTGCTTTCACCTGAAGGGGGTGGAGGTTGCAGCTGCGGCTCGTGGATGGAAACATCCATTGTGTTTGCTCCGAAACATCAAAATTAGCATTGCCAAAGAAAATTTTAATCTCTGGATAAAATTTTCTCTGGGTCCTTGATCCAGCGGAATCAGGAGCGTGTCCATGCTGTGATCTGGTCGCAGCTTGTTGATCGTGTATTTCTTGCAGAGGAAACAGCCCTAGAAAGATATTATGCGGAAGCACAACTCAGAAAGCCCTCATGGCGTTCAGACACCCCACTCGGGCCCGCTGCAATTTCCGTATCCAAGTGCCTTCTCTAAAGATGCAAGGCGGATAGAAACGATGTGATTGACCTGAAAAAATTTACGTAAAAACGCGATGTAGAACATCTTGACCCAGGTCGTGAATGTATCATTCTGTGTTCATTCATGATGAAGAATTACAGGACACTTTGGGCAGCGGTCTTTTCCACATGTTACGTATTGAACATGCAAGCCGACTGGAAGCAATGGCGTGGCCCCACAGGACAAGGTCACGCGGAGGGAAAGATCCCTACCGAATGGAGTGAGACTCAGAACATCTCATGGAAGACTCCCGTTCCAGGCAAAGGCTGGTCATCTCCAGTCATCGAAGGCAACCAGATTTGGTTGACCGCCGCACATGAGATCAAGGCAAGTGAAGAGGAGAAAGAAGAACGCCTTAAATCCAATACCGGAGGGCAACCCGTCGTCGTACTTTCTTCTGTTAAACTTCACGCCGTTTGTATTGATAAAGACTCGGGTGAATTACTGCATGATTTCGAAATTATTCACAAAAAGAACCCACAATGGACGCACAAACTCAATAGCTACGCCTCCCCCACTCCGGTCATCGAAGATGGAAAACTTTACTGCCACTTTGGTTCTTACGGAACAGCATGCGTGGATACCAGAACGACAAAGGTCATCTGGCGCAATCAGGACTTATACGTCCATCACGAAAACGGGCCGGGAAGTACACCGATCATCTGGGATGATAAACTGATTTTTCATATGGACGGAAGTGATCAGCAATACGTTGTTGCCTTAAACAAGAAGGACGGAGGCGTTGCGTGGCGAACGGACCGGACCGGAGAAATGAATCCCAATCCACAGCTTAAAAAATCTTATGGCACCCCCCTTATCCTTGATACGAACGGACAACCTATCCTTTATTCTCCAGCAGCAGACTGGCTTTACTCTTACGATCCCAATACGGGCAAGGAATTAAATAAACTCAATTACGGCATGCTTGGGTTCTCCATCGTGCCTCGCCCTGTCGCTGGTCATGGGTTGATTTATGTGATCACAAGTTTCATGCGCCCGCAATTGTTGGCCATCGATTACCTGAGCTCAAACAAACCCTCCATCAAATGGAAATGGAATCGCGGCGTGTCTAACCAACCCTCTGCGATCCTCGTTGGAGATGAAATTTATTTTGTCAGCGATAGCGCAGGCATGGTGACCTGCCTGGATGCTCACACAGGAAAAGAACATTGGCGCGAACGCATAGGTGGCAATTATTCCGCTTCCCCTCTTCAGTCCAACGGGCGGGTCTATTTTCACAGTCGAGAAGGCAAAACCACCGTCATCGAAGCCGGGAAAGAATTTAAAGTTGTTTCCAAAAATCAATTGAACGGTCAATTGATGGCTAGCGCCGCAGTGGATGGTCAAGCACTCTTTCTTCGAAGTGACAAAAGCCTTTACCGCATCGAGAAGAAACGGGACTGACAAAACCTTCTCCCTGCAGGAGCTGAACAACAGGAGATTCGATCGATTCGAACAAAAGGCCATGAATCTGGTTTCTGGTACGATGCCTCAGCAT
>NZFL01000012.1 GCA_002690655.1 Pedosphaera sp. | reverse complement strand
AATGGTGCGCGATGCTGGGTTCGAACCAGCGACCCCCACAGTGTCAGTGTGGTGCTCTACCACTGAGCTAACCGCGCATTTCGTTGCGGAGAAGTATTTGAGACAGGAGAGTGGGATTTGGCAAGTCTTTAAAATAGAATTTTGCATCGTTTTTTTAAGAGAGCACCGGCATGATGGTGATCACGATAAATGAGTTCTGAAAATAATGATCCTTCCAAGCATCCAGCCACTTTGTTGGCAAAGGATTTGATTCGCTGTGCCAGCATAGCTCCCAATGATGCTGGCGCTCAATTGCTGCTAAGAAAGCGCCTGGAAACCAAAGGTTTTGATGTCACGGCCGTTGATGTGGACGGCGTGCTGAATACCTGGGCATGTTATGGCACAGAGGGGCCGCTGATGGTTTTTGCCGTACATGCGGATGTCGTACCTTCAGGGGATGCGAATGATTGGACTTCACCCCCTTTTGAACCAGAAATCAGAGAGGGGAAGCTTTTTGGTAGGGGAGCTGCCGATATGAAAGGGCCTTTATCAGCTGCCGTCATAGCAGTAGAGCAATTCCTGATTAAACAAAAGAAAGCGATGCCCCTTCGAATTGGTTTCATCATCGCAGGAGATGAGGAACCGGTGAATAATCACGGTACCCAGGATGTGCTTGATTATTTGAAAAAAGAAGATGTTACCATTGATTACTGCATGGTGACTGAGCCTACCTCACTTTCCACATTTGGAGACATCATCAAGGTTGGGCGACGGGGATCGATCAATGGGTTCCTGACACTTCTCGGAAAGCAAGGGCACTCCGCCTATCCCGAGCTGGCGATGAATCCTGTGCATCAAAGCTTCAAGGCACTGCAATCATTGACTGAGCGAGTATGGGATCAAGGAGATGAACATTTTCCTGCGGCTGGATTCCAAATTACCAATGTCGCTGCCGGTACGGGAGCCGCCAACGTGATTCCCGGCAAGTTCAATGTTCAGTTCAACCTTAGGCATGGTCCGGGGCTTAGCTTGGAAATGGTAGACGCGTCGATTCGGCAAACGCTTGATGGCGCAGGGCTTCGTTACGAGCTGAAATGTGTCTCAGATGCAAAGCCATTCAAAACTAAACAAGGTATACTGACTCAGATCTGCCGTGAAGTTGTCAGCGAGTTCTCGAGTCAGGAACCACATTTATCAACAGGAGGAGGGACTTCCGACGCTCGTTTCATTGCTCCTCATAGCCGCGAATTGGTTGAGTTTGGTTTAGTAGGGGATACAAGTCACCATGTGGATGAGCATATCATCATCTATGATCTGGTTCGACTCGTGCGCGTTTATGAGAAAATACTGGATCAGTTGATAGACCTTGCTTGAGCTTCAATAGAGCTCATTGGGTTTACTCAACAAAAGTAAGCAGTTTGATTAGATCCAATCCGGATTTTGAGAGCTTGAACTCCTTGCCTTGCTTTTTGATCAGTCCTCGGCAGCGATATTTTGAATATACGATTTCCTCGACATGCAGCAGTTCGATGGAATTACTTTTCATGGGTTCACGTTTTGAGGGTTTTAATCGGTATGGGACGCCGAAGGGATTGAATGTGATTTCGTAGCCGGTTATTTGTTCCGCGGAGAGGTCAGAATCTTTTTGGACAAGTGGTACATATCTGCGCATCCATGGGAAATCAACTTTGTTTACGAATACGGTATATAAAGCTTCCTGATTCCTTATGAAACCGCGAAGACTGAAGTTTTTCTGCAATCGGACTTGTTCCTTGTAAATGGATTCAGGATTGAGCCCCAGAAAATTACGGCCATTCCATACGCCATGATCATTTGTGCTACCTGGGTTTCTTTTCTGAAACCATTGATCGAAATTTTCATTGATGACCAGTGTGATTTCGAAGTGTAAATGTGCGCGCGCGCGTGCGATACTCCCCGAGTTCGTGGTGCGTCCCATGGTGGCAATACGAGCCCCTGCTTCAACCCTTCTGCCGGGAGTGACCTGATCCTCAATCCGGCTTAAATGGGCGTAGATGGTGTAAATCTCAAGCCCCTCAATTTTGTGTCCAAGGATTATGTATTTACCATAATTCGAAAGGCCGGATTTGTGATTAACATAACAAACGATTCCTTCTGCTGCAGCGAAAATAAGGTCTTTAGGTTCCCCTTTTTGATCCTGTTGAGTGTATAGAATATCAATGCCCTCATGGAATTTCCAACCCTCTGAGCGCACACATCCGAATCGACCGCTTTCCCATTTGCCGCTGTTTGTAGGCGCAAAAAAGGTTTGGTAACCTTGAGTAGAATCATCCCACAAAGCTTCATTGATTGTCGGGATTCTAAATACGGGTTCAGCCACTGATTCCAGACTGATCCATACCAGGTAGAGAAATAAGACGTATTTTTGCATAACGCGATCAATAAGCCGTGAGACTAGAATACATAGGCTTTACCCAATTCTTCGGCTGCGTTGTTGATTCCTAAAACGATTCGTTCTGCTTCTTCACGGGTGGCATCGGGAGTGAAAATGAGGACACCATTAGTGATGGTTCTCATAATCTGTGGGGCTGCCAGCCAACGTGAGTCATCAAAGTTCGAATGAATGGCAATGCGCTTGCCGCGGTTGTAAGTGGTGATTGTCTGAAGTCGCTTAGTGCCGATTTCATCGAATTGAATACGGATGCTGAACCCGCCGATCGCTTCGACCACACGCGCTTGGGTGATATAAACGACATCCAGAAAAGCCTCGTTCCTGATGCCTATTTGCTGGGGGTTTGCTCTATAGACTGGCACGTATCCCGTTCTTCCTGAACCGTCAGGAGTGGACTCTAAATGGAAGTTTATTAGGCTGTATTTTTTGTCTTTGGAGATGCCATTCGTCTGGCATCCTGTGGATAAAAGGACCACAGCGGTGAAAATGATGTTGATTGATGCTTGGAGTCTGTTCATAGTCCTTTTAACTGTTTGGAACATCAAAACCAATAACACTATGGGAAAACAACACAATAAAATGGAAAAACGCAAACGTCGCAAAGCTTACAACAAACGAAAAAAGGAATCGGCTAAAGCACCAGCCAAATCTTAGCGCGATATCTTTGCGGATTTTATCCGGTTGAACCAAGAACAGGAGTCTTTCTGCCTCTGGTCAGCCGGCGTTATAATTGTTCTTCCAGCTTGTGTATTGTCCTACCTCGGCAATCGGGCAGTTCACATTTTGTTTCCCCATTCGAGGTCTTTTCGAGTCTCTATCGATGAAATCAACCACTGGTTTCTTTCTCCTTTAACCCACTTAAATTCCAGAATCCTGACCATGGTATCAGGATTGCTCTCCCATTTTGCAGTGACGGTAGCCAGCGTGCTGATAGAACCTCTCTTTTCGAATTCAAACACAGGATCAGTAATGCTTACCTGCATGCCTGAACGCTCCTGCTGCCGAGAAGAAAGCACTGAAGTCTTGATTTCATTCCGCCCATGGATATTCCAGGTGCTGGAATCGGTTTGAATATTCAATTCAGCATTCTGCGTGAACATTTCGAGGATTCCTCCGGCGGCGGCAAGATGAACTAAAGGAGATGTATTGGGAGTATAAGAAACGAGCGATTCGAGTCGGTTCAGTTTCTTGCGTATACGTATTTCGTCGCTTGGGAAAAGGAACACAAGTGCTTTCCACCCCAGGAATCCCAGACCTGCCAAAATAATAATCCACTTGAATATTTTCAAAATAGAATTTTCCCAACCAACATGGATGCGTGAACCTTGCCGAATTCACTGATGGCACGGTTGTCGCCAATCGCCCAGTAAACATCGGGTTTCAACTCGAGCTCACGCTCCCTCCATCCTCCGTTTTGCTTGATGTAGGGTTCATTCAATTCCTTGTTGTTGATGAAAACCTTACCATCCTGCATCCGAATTCGATCTCCAGGCAGGCCCAAAATCCTTTTCAGGATGGTGACCCTTTCTCCCGTGGTTTTGATGATCACAATATCCCCGCGCTGAGGCTTTGCCCACCTGTAAGCAAGGCGATTGGCATAATTGACCTGACCATTCCGATAGGTGGGAAACATGCTGTAACCAGTGACCTTGATTGGGAGGAGTAAGTATTTCAGAATCACATATGCCAAAATGCTCAAGCATAGAAGTCGATACCAAGTTCGAACCGGATTGGATCCAACGGAAAAGCGGCGCCAAAAAGATGGGGGAATGGGGGGCTTGTTTTCTAATTCGACTTCCATAATTGAATCTTCCTAAGCAAATAACCTAAGTTTCCAATACCCTTTTATTTGAAATATTCAAACTGCCCGATGATTTTTCCTCAAAAAAATATGGGGGATATAGATTGATGCGCTACCAAAACCAGTATGCAAGCGGAGCAATGACGATCAAGGATGGCAAGTAATCTGCAAGCCTTGGTTTGCCTGTATTAGTGATGAGGACGACCGATGTAAAAACCAAGAGGCCTGCTATTCCCATCATTCCCTCAACCATATCAGGAATCAGTATCTGTGTCTTCATCCAATGCACAATCAATGTAAGATTTCCTTGGAATGCAAGGAGGGGAATGGCGCTTAGTACCACGGATCCGCCGAATAATCGATAAAATGAATGTGCTGCCATACCGTCCATTACTGCCTTTATCAGGAGAGTGCGATAATCCCCTGTCAGACCTTCCATGCATGCTCCGATTGCAGCAAATGGCGTCAAGCAATAGAGGGCTGATGTAAGTTTGAAACCCTGGGATTTGGATGGTTTGTCAAACTGATCCTTGGCAAACATGACCAATCGATTCAGTTTTTTTTGAATGCCCAATAGCATTCCTGCCATGTTACCCACAACAAGAGCTGTAAAAAGCAGTAACATTTGTTTGAAATGCTGTATCACGCCCCCATGCATCGATTCCCAGAGCAATGAGATACCTACATACATAGCAAAAACTGCCAGCACGAGTTTTATTCTTTGCTGAGCTATCTGCGAAAGATCTTTTCTGGAAACGATCGCAATCGAGGTTCCCAGCAAGATGGCCAGTGCGTTGATCCATGTACCTGTCACAACCTAAACCTCAATGAGCAGGGTCCACTGATCCATGTTGAATTTGATAATAATTTTTTTATGACTGATTCTTGATGGCATGGTTCATTTTCAAATCAGGATGTCACGAATAACGCTGCCGTGCACATTGGTGAGGCGCCTTTCTATCCCATTGTGATAAAAACTCAAACGCTCATGATCGAGCCCGAGTAGATGGAGTATGGTGGCGTGGAAATCGTGCGTAGTCACAACATTTTCCACCGCACGGTAGCCAAACGGATCTGTCGCTCCATATGAAAATGCTTTTTTGACTCCCGCACCTGCCAGCCATGCGGTGAATCCTTTTGGATTATGGTCACGCCCACTTGCTCCCTTCTGGAAGGTTGGCATACGTCCGAATTCGGTGCACCAGACCACCAAGGTGTCCTCCAAAAGGCCTCTTTGTTTTAAATCGGTAATCAATGCTGCTGTAGGTTGATCCATGATTTCACCATGCACAGGGTATTGCGCGGCGAGTGTTTTATGACCATCCCAATTACTCACTCCCTCACCTCCGGTCTGGTATGCTCCGTTGAAAAGCTGCACAAAACGCACCCCTTTTTCAACCAGTCGACGTGCCAGAATACAGTTCCTCGCATAAGACGCTTTGAGTTTACTGGTACTGTTGCCCTTTTGGTCCGCTCCGTAAAGCTTCATGATATGAGGCGGTTCGGAGGAGAGGTCGCTGACTTCAGGCACTGATAGCTGCATGCGTGCAGCAAGTTCGTAACTTGAGATGCGGGCTGCCAGTTCGCTGTCGCCCGGGTAATCTTGCATCTGATGCCTATTTAATTTATTCAGAAAGGCACGCGTTCGCCGGTCGGTATCGCCAGAAGTTCCTTTTGGCGGGTTGAGATTACGGACTGGTTGGGAGGCATTGAAATCGGTACCCTGAAATGCCGCCGGTAAAAAACCGGGACCCCAGCAATTCACGCTGGATTGAGGCGTTCCTCGTGGATCTGGAATGGCGACATAGGCAGGAAGTGAATCAACTTCACTCCCGAGGGCATAGGTCGCCCATGCGCCCATACTGGGAAATCCATCCAGAGTAAATCCTGTGCACATGAAGTTTTCCCCGGGTCCATGAGTGTTCGTCTCACTGGTGAGGGAATGGATGAAACAAAAGTCATCAACTAAATTTCCAAGATGAGGTACGAGGTCAGAGGTCCATTTTCCGGATTGACCTCGCGGTCTAAATTCGAAAGGGCTTTTGGTGAGGTTGCCTTGTTCTCCCTGAAAAGTGATCAAGTCCTCACCTCCAGGCATGGGCTGACCATGTCGCCGCCATAATTCAGGTTTGTAATCGAAAGTATCCAGTTGGCTTACCGCCCCCGAACAAAAAATCATCAATACCTGTTTTGCGCGCGAGGGGAAGTGACTCTGCCTTGCCGCATTGGGGTTTGCGGGATCAATGTCAGGTCGAATTGGAATGGCAGATGTTGCATTCGCTTCTGTATTCTTTGCCATCAGGCCATCCTGATCGAGTAGATGAGCCAGCGCCATACTCCCCAGAGCCGTTCCGCTTTGTGAAAGAAAACTTCTTCGGTCAAGCATCGGATGGTTGAATCGAAATGGATGTTTCATGCTTTTCTTAAAAAATGAAAATAAATCGACTTGAATTGTAAAGTGCTCTGCAGAACGATGCATGCCCGTCACTTTGAATCAAGGCCCTGGATATTTTCATTTCGTGTTCGTCGGGCCGTTTTCCATGCAATGCCAGAAAAGCTTGCTCTATTTGTTGTTTCAGTGAATCCGGAAAGTTTCTCTGCAGCCTGGAAGCAAGGATCTCTGATTGCTGCAATATGAAATTGCTGTTGAACAGGTTCAGCGCTTGTATGGGAGTGTTGGATCTGGAGCGATTTGATATGACTTGATTGCCATCTGGGCAGTCAAATGCGCCAAAGATGGCATCCTGCTCCTGACGTATGCGGGTTTGGTACACCATACGACGAAATTCGTTGGGACCGAAATGCTCTTTGGGGAAATAATGCATCACATTTTCAACCTGTACATCCAGCAAGTAAAACCCTGGGCCCTGCATTTTCAAATCCAGCGCACCCGAGGTGAATAAGATGCTATCCCTCATGGGCTCTGCAGAAAGCCTTCTCGGTGTGTAACGCCAAAGCCATGCGCCTCCTGCATCTTTGTCCATACCCATCGGGGTAGGTTTGCTGGACTGCCTGAAGGTCCTGGAGTTCAGGATGAGTCGCTGAATGTGTTTGATGGACCAGTCATTCCTCATGAATTCATCTGCAAGCCAATCAAGCAATAAGGGGTGTGTGGGAGCTACTCCATTGGCCCCGAAGTCACCGGGAGTCCTTACAAGCCCTTGTCCCATGACGTAATGCCATATCCTGTTGACCATGACACGAGCTGTGAGGGGATTGTCTTTCGACGTGATCCACTGAGCTAATTTAAGCCGGCGCTGCTCTTCCGCTTCATCCTCATCCATCAACAATGGTTTGATGACTCGCAATGCTCCGGGAGGAGTTTTCTCTCTTTTCTCCATTGGGTCTCCCCTGTAGAGTCGATGCGTGGGACCCGGTTGTTTGAATTGACCAGCCCAAACCATATTTCTTTTGCTGAGTCTTTTGAGTTCGCCCCTGAGGTTTTCTTTTTGCTTAAGGAGAGATTCTGCTTTTGAACGCCCCGAATCGTTCAGCACATTGAGAAAGGCAAGGGGATCGGGCTTGTTTTGAAAAGTGGCCCGATTGTTTGAGTCTGCAATGCGTATCCACTCGTCTTTTTGGGTGCGTGCCTCGATTATGTAACGCGTTGGAATTCTATCTTGGAATTGACCTGACCTGTCGCGACTCCAGACAATTTTCTGAATGGAGTGTTCTTTCAAAAGGGAAATTTCAACCCAACCGCTACCACTGCTGTTGGATATCCAGCTGGACGCATTACCGGTCCGGCCATCGTTGATGTGTTTCAGTTGATGGATAGCGTAACCAGGCAGCGTACCGGAAGCAGAAGCCACTGCACCACTGCTTGCCAGTGCAACGTTGTTGCCGCCATCATCAAAGACCTCCAATTCATCAAGGCAGGGTTGGCCGGAAGAACTGGCAAGCACCGTGAATCGTATGGTCTTCGCTTTCACTGAATCAAACAGCTCCTCATTCAACCGAGAAGATACCTGAGGACGCTTGGTTTGCTGTGTCTTGTCTGGTTTGAGTTCTGCCGCTTTTTTTAATTTCCCCAGTTCCATTCCAATGGATGTCAACCGGGACTCGATATGGACGATGCTTTTCTGTGTGTCTTCGGGTAATTTTTTTTCGAAGGGACGTTCTCCATGTCGTACACCCGCAAATACGGCTTGCATGCTGTAGTATTCTTTTTGATGAATAGGATCGAACTTATGTGTATGGCATCTTGCACATCCGACGGTCAGCCCCAGGAAGGCCGTGCTTGTCGTGTGAATCATGTCGTCCAATTCATTTTGTCGCTGCATCAGTGTTAAAGTGATATCAGGGCTTTTCACAATATCATAAGGGCCTGCTACCAGGAAACCTGTTGCGGCATCCTCACCGAGCACATCACCTGCCAATTGTTCTTCAATGAACTGATCGTATGGTTTGTTGGTGTTCAGTGCGCTGATCACATAATCTCTATAATGCCATGCTGTTTTTCGCTCGCGGTTGGTTTCGAACCCGTTGGAATCTGCATACCTTGCGATGTCCAGCCAATGGCGTGCCCAGCGCTCTCCATAACGCGGGCTTGCCAGCGCGGCTTCGACTTGGATTGAGTATGATGATTCGTTCGAATCTTCCTGGAAACTCAAAAGTTCCTTGGGAGTGGGTGGAATACCTTTGGTTACAAGAAACAGCCTTCGCAATGTAGTAGCGCGGTCAGCTTCGGGTGACAGGGTCAGACCTTCTTTGACAAGTCGGTAGTCAATGAATGCATCAATCGGGTTCTCAATGCGTGTGTTCGTTTTTCCTGCGATCGGAGGGGCAGGGCGTTGAACCTTCTGGAAAGCCCAGTGATCTGTCTCATAAAAGGAGTTGTCACCTTCTATTGATTCGGGAAGCTGGGCACCCTGCGCGATCCATTGTAGTAAAATTTTCTGTTCAGTTTCGGAGACTCCTGGACCATTTGGAGGCATTCGTTCTTCGCTATCCTCATGGGTGATCTTTTGAATAAGATAACTTTTTGATGGGGCATTGGGCTGAATCAAGGGTTCACCTGAATTACCGCCGAGTAAAATACCTTCGCTGGTGTCGAGGCGCAGCGATGATTTCACTTTTTCCGTTCCATGGCATTCGAAACAATGTTTTTGAAGAATAGGGCGAACTTCTTTTACAAAATAAGCTGAAGAATTTTCCGAGAGGCTGAGGGGCTGCTCCGCTGACGGCGATGAGGCTGCCGTTCTGGGCGACAACCAGACCATGATCGAGAAAAGTCCGAACAACCGCAAAAGTTTATTCAAATTCTGACTACTTGAATGATGCAAGCGGGATTTCACAACGCAACCATTCAATCTTCAAAGCCGGTGGGCAAGTCTAATTTTTGGCAGCTTTTGCTACATGGAGCCGTCAGCAGCGGAAGATTTCAATTAGAACATGATGGCAGTCTTGTTCATTGCATGTCAGTGGGTGCTTATTAAAACCCGCAAATACTTCCACGTAAATGGTGCAGTGTGATGCCAGACTTTTAGAATCGACGCATGAGATTGATAGCTGAGTGTTTAAACCGGAGTCGACTTGCAATGTTGCTTGATATTGATGATTTGTCTGGAGTCTCCGCTCCAGACAAATCATTTCAAGTCAGCGAATCATTCAATTGTTTCCTGTGCGAGCGGATGGAAGGATGAAACGCATCTTTCAGTGAGGCCTTGCCCCCTTCTTTCCATGCATATGAATTTAAGCCTGCATCAATTGTCACTCTGAATTCGGTAAAACTTTTGCCCAGCCACAGGGTTGCTGTCCTGCCAGGTTGTCGTATTTCCTGTGGCCTGAATGCCTGAAACGACTTCTGACCAGTTGCCCGAGCTCACGTCGTCTGTTGCCAAAATGCTGTAGGAACTCCCATCAATGCTGCTGAAGGTTAATTCAAAGAGATTTGCATTCAGCTGTGCTGAAGTGATGGATGCAGGTTCGGGTTCAGCTGTTTTAATACCCTTTGCATTGAATAGACGCACGTTATCCACAAAAACGTCCACATAACCATCAAAGCCTCCCTGCGTGATAAGATTGAGGTTGGGGGCTGTGGCTCCCCAGGCAACAGAACCCAGATTAATGGAATGAGTGCGCTTCACCTCGCTTCCAGCGTAGTTATGAGTCAATCGTAATCCTGTTGCTTCCGGCAGAAACTGAAACCAGTCAACCGGGGTCGAAGGGTCTGGAATGACGACATAGTCGAAACTGATGGTGTAATGCACTCGATCTTCTGGTGCAATGGATGCGAGGATATTGTTCAATACAGTGTTCTCAGACAAACTCATCACAGCGCCAGTGGTCCAGCCACTTTCAGCGACCTCAATCCAGACTGCACCGTCTCCTTCCGTCACCCTGGGGTCATCATTACCCTGGCTGGAGTAATCCGTCACGGAGAACCCTGATTCAGTGATTAACGTGATTTCCTGATCATTCAGTCCGTCGATGAGCGTTCCCTCCGGTGCATAACCCCGAGCATAGGTGTCCATCAGCCGGATATTATCCACCCAGACTTTACTGGCTGCATTCAGGTCGGCATTGAAGCCAAAACCAAGGGTGATTCTTCCGTCCTCAGTGGTCACAAGGTCACTGCCATTCTTCATTGAATCAAATTCAAGGAACGCTGTTAACGGCTCATCCCAGTTACCTTGAACTTCCACTTGATCGCCGTAACTGGCATCAGGCCCAACCCATATAATATTGTTCGCCCAATTGCCTTCACCACTGCCTACAGTGATATCATAAAGCAACCACCAACGGTGCGGTGATGGATCATTCCAGGCATCTTCAAAGATGGAGGACGCTTCAGTGCTGAGTGAGATCTGAAAGTCCTGCCCCCAGCCAGAGAGTTTATTGAAGCTGACTTCCAGGGCCTTTTCCCCCTCAGTGACTGAGACGAGGTCAGGATTGATGGTTAAGTCTCCAATCCCGTATTCGCTGCGTTCTCCGGTCCACAACTGAGCAACGTCTCCGACATTTTCGTTCGTTACGTCTTCAAAGGACTCCAGGAGAATTGTTGGGAGAATGATTGGCTCTGGCTTGATTAAACTAGGCAGTGTGATGGGTTCTTCCACAGGCTGAAAAATCAATTCCTTCAGTGGCTCACCGTTGATTGTTAGATCAATGTTTGCCCCGCCATGGTCACCGGAATCGTTTGTCCAATTTCCATTGAACCAGGCGACTTCGATCGGGTACAGTCCCGGTTTTGTGAAAAAAGCACTGCCATCGGGGTTTGGGCCGGGAGCTCCATGACCACCATCATTATCAACCACAACCTGATTGCCTATCCGTATCACAGATCCATCATCGGAAGAACTTCTGAAATCGTGTGTCCCTGCATTGTTGATTTGAATCATCCCTCTCAGCTGAACCATCCCATCATCGAGGTTGCCCTCAGTGCCTTCAAACGAATTGCTATCTTCGCCAAGCCATTCAGAGATAGGCGTGAGATCATTTCCAGTATAGCTTACGTTGCTGGATATAAACGTTCCCTGAGGCTCTGTGTTAAGAATATAGATCCCGTGATTGTCCCCAGGTACTGTCTGAAAAATAGGTCCCTGAGAGCCTTCACCAAACTCAAAACCCTTTGGCTCGGTTGTCCAGTATTTGCCAGCCAATCCGGGGTCTGAGGATTCCTCTGATATCGGGGAAACTCCGATGGGAGCAGCTCCCACGTCTCCTGCGCTGTATAGATTTTCTTCAATGACGGGTTCTCCATCTATCAATATGTTGAGGTTGGCTCCGCCATGGTCGCCACTATCACTGGTCCAATCACCATTGAACCAGGCGACTTCGATAGGATAAAGCCCGCTTGTTTCGAAATCATAAATTCCGTCTGGGGCTGGTCCGGGTGCCCCGTGGCTTCCGTCATTATCCACGACGCGTGTGCCAGCGATCCAAATGATCGATCCATCATCGGATTCAGAACGAATGTCCAATTCACCTGGAGATTCAATGCGAAGATAGCCAGTGAAGCTGAGTAATCCATCATCCATATTGCCATCAATTCCCAGATACGACTCTGCATCAGATTGAAGCCATTCCTGAATAGTCGTTAAATCATTGCCTCCCTGGTAGCTCAAACCGGTCGCAGTGAATGTTCCACTAGGATGCGCTGCTCGGATGATCTTCAAGCCAATATCTTTGTCTCCACCCTTGTCATCGAGATTGTCGATAGTTTTGATGCCGGCTTGCCAGTATCTGCCGTCCAGTCCGCTACCCGTTTCTGGTGCTCCCTCGAGTGGAAGGATTTCCTGAGTGAATCCAGTGGCTGACAAGATTATGTATATGCCTGAAGCGGCGGCAAACCGGAATGCTGGGGTGAACATGTCAACCCTTTTCCGGGTTGTGAATGCCTTAGTCAAGAAAAAACCTTGTCAAGCATATGTCATGGGCCCAGTCCCATGGCTTCAAAAAAGGATTTCCTTTTTCCTCGTTCGATGGATAGAACATGCAAGCGTCATTACATGAGCGATTCATCCAAGAGATTTGAATGGTCAGGGAATTTGGTGAAACAACTCACCGCCATGCTTCTCAGTAAAACAGCGGACCAATTGGCCAATCCCAAGACTGTGCTTACCTGGTTGATGGGGGCCATGGGAGCGCCGGTATTTTTGATAGGCTGGTTGGTTCCGGTTCGTGAATCACTCTCGATGCTGCCCCAATTTCTGATGGCCGGCTGGATCCGCAGTAAAGTCTATCGCAAGCCTGTCTGGTTGCTGGGGGCCAGTGTGCAGGGAGGGGGGGTTCTTGCCATGCTTCTTGCCGGTTGGAAATTTACAGGTGCGTTGGGTGGCGGAATCTTGCTGCTCAGTTTGGTTGTTTTTTCTTTAGGCCGCGCACTTTGTTCCATTACTGGCAAGGATGTCCTTGGTAAAACGATTGCCAAGGCTCAAAGAGGGCGGGTCAATGGTCTTGCGACATCCGGGTCCGGGGTGCTGATGTTGTTTTTTGGTGCGGCAGGTTTCTTTTTTTTACGAGATGATAGAAGCAGCGGCTCGCTCTTGCTTCCTCTTTTCATGGCTTTTCTCTGCTGGGGCCTGGCTTGGTTTCTTTATGCAAGTATCGAGGAAAAAGCAGGTGAAACGGAATCTCCCAGGAGTGGACGCCATCAATTAAAGCATGCGGTGAAACTTCTTTCTCGAGACCTGAACTTCAGGAACTTTGTCATTGCACGCGCCTTGATGACGGGGTCGGCGCTCCTTGCTCCATACATTGTTCTGTATTCTCAATCTGTCAGTGGGCCCCAGATGGGGCAGTTGGGCGGGTTCGTTTTCGCTGGTGCTGCAGCTTCCATGATCAGCGGTTGGATATGGGGTGGAATGGCGGATATTTCAAGTCGTCGGGTTCTCATGCTTGCGTCGCTTCTTGCTGGGCTTTCCGGCTTATCTCTGCTGCTCATGATAAGAATGGCTCACGGAAGTTTAATGACCATGTGGCTTTTTCCTGCCTGCTACATGCTCCTCATCTTTGCTCATGATGGGGTAAGGGTCGGGCGGAAAACTTTTTTGATCAATCTAGGGTCAGGTAACAAGCGAACCGACTACGTTTCCATCAGCAACAGCATCATTGGGTTTTTCCTGATTCTGATCGGAGTGTTGGTCTCCACGTTACACGGCATCCCTGTCAGTTGGTTGGTGTTGATTTTTGGCAGCATGTGCCTGATGGGGACACTGTGGGTGTGGATGACGCTGCCTTGCCTGGAAAAGCTACAGGGGACGGCCACGTCATTGGAGGCCTAATATTTTTCCACCTGATATGGCATGGCTATGGAATTATAGAGTTTTTGCACGTTTTCAATACCGTATTTTTTTTCTAATCTTTTGATCACGAAGTGACCTCTGGCGATCGTTTGAAAATGAGTCATGAACATCAGATTGATCGTCATGCCACTTGCTGCACCAATGATTGGAATGGCCTTGGCTGCGACCTGCTCGGAAACCATGATCCCGAACCTTGAGGCCACGGCGCTTATGAGCCTGGTCATCACAGGTATTGATTTTGATGCCACTCGACTCGAGAACTGAAAAGCTGCAGCTTCAGAAACGGCCTTGGCCAGAGCAAGGCGAACAGCCCAATAGTGTTTGTCCGGATCATCACCATTGGACTTTCTCCCTTCAAAAGCAAACACTTCCAGGCAGGATAATCTTGTAGCCTGATCCCTCAGCGAATGTCCTTCGCTTCTTGCAATATCTGCGATGGATCTCAGCATTAAAGTGGTGGATACAGGTAATTCCCACATCAAGGTTGCCAATCCCAAAGAACCTCCCAGCCCTCCTGAAATCATGACTGCGCATTGATGGGCTCCTTCTGTAGAAGCTTTCCCTTTGCGGTTGAGCATGGTCCATGTGGCTACCCGTGTTGCCTTGGAAAGTGCGGAACCCGAAGCACGATGTATGGCTCGGTTCCAACCAAGTGGAAGTTGATTGAAGACCCCTTCGATGGGTTTGCCGAGGGTTCTGGTCAAACGAGAAGCAAAACTTGGACGTTCCAATAGATAGCGAGCTCTTCTGAGGTCTGCAAGCTCCTCATCTGTCAGCACTGCAGGCATGGCTTCGTATTGGATATCCATAACAGTCACCATCATGGCATTAAAGTGGTCAATGGTAAACTAGAGATATTGCCCCAAGCACTGATCTTTGGGGGCATTTGAATGAGTAGGGTGATCCTCGATTGGTCCTAAATTTCATTGAGAGTTTGGCGAAATGCCGTGATAATGAATCAACACTTAATAATTCGACAGATAAGATTCACTAGATTTTAAAGCGAAATGCGGATAAGGAAGAAAAATAAATTTATGTGTCCCCTTCCGAGGCGTGCCCTCGCTTAGTATAGTATCCGGCCTGAGGATTCCGTCGCAGGGCTCCGATGAACAAAGGCATCTTAAATGATTTGCTCATGGGCACGGTTATTACACAATGATACGATAATCTTTAAAGAGGCAAGATATGAAATTGTTACTCAAATCCATGCGTTGGCAGTCGTTGTTCAGTTTACTGTTGATTCCCAGCTTGGTTGGTTGCCAGACACGTTCACGCCACACTGTGGTACACCATGGGCCCCGCCCTCATGTGGTGAGGGAAGTGACCACAACAAAGACAACCACAAAAGCTGCCCCTGATCTGCAAGCTGTCTCCATGCCGGAGCCGCGTGCAGAAAAAAAGACAGTTACCATCCAAACGCCTGATCCAATGAAACTGAGCCCAACGGCACGGGAACTGGTCAAGCTTCATGAATCCATGGTGGATGAATCAGTCATACTCACTTTTGTGGATCACTCCAAATATCCTTTCAATCTGACTGCTGATCAAATCGTATATCTGCAGGATATTGGAGTTATCGAGGAGGTGTTGAGTGCTATGATTCAACGAGATGCATATCTGACTGGTGAGTCTACTGTCAGTGTTAATGACGCTCCCGATGCGCGACAAGTGCCTTTGGCTGAGTCTGCAACGTCCCTTGCTGAAAACACGATGGCAGTGTCCAGCAGTCAACCCCCCGTATATGCGACAAATCCTCCAGCCTCATCACCCGCACCCCAGACGACAGTGTCCGAAACACGTGTCGTGACCAATGAATATTTCCATGAACAGTTGGCTCCATACGGAGCCTGGGTGCATGTTGACGATTATGGTTGGTGCTGGAGACCTACCGTGGCGGTTGCCAACGTGAACTGGCGGCCTTATTACGACAATGGCCGATGGATTTATAGTGATCAAGGCTGGTACTGGCATTCCAACTATTCCTGGGGCTGGGCGCCTTTCCACTACGGTCGCTGGACCCGTCATACGTCTTTCGGCTGGGTCTGGGCTCCCGATACGGTGTGGGGCCCCTCGTGGGTGACTTGGCGTTATTCAAACGACTATTGTGGCTGGGCTCCCTTGCCTCCCGCTGCTTATTATCGCAGCGGTGTCGGATTCACCTATCTAGGATCGCGTGTCTCCCTGGGCTTCGGTTTCGGTCTGGGATATACTCATTATGCTTTCGTTTCGCGGCGGCATTTCACCCATCATCGCCTGGGAAGGCACGGTCTTGGCCCTGATCAGTCTCGCAACATTTATAATCGAACTACCGTTGTCAATAATTACAATATTGTGAACAACAATACGGTGATCAATAATGGTATCACGCCTGAGAGAATTTCAGCGGGCAACACTCAAGAAATTAAACGGATTCCATTAAAGGAAGTTTCCTCTGCTGAAAGCACACGTCTGGCATCTACGGATTCTCGCAAAGTCAAGTCTTTGCCGGTGTTCCGTCCCAAGCTTCCAAAGCAATCCAGTAACGTTCCACAGCGAATCTTGAATAAGCAATCAAGCCGGGTAGCAATGGTTCGCCCTCAAAAGCAATCCGAACGCATCACGCTGAATCGCGGTTCCTCCGATTCCTTGCTTTCAACTTCATCATTGAGCAAACGTCCATCTGTTGGCGGCATCAATCGGAATGCTGGCAATCGATCCAGTGAAGCCCACTTGAAACGCCCATCAAGTTCAAGTTCGCTCAAAACGAGCTCAAGGCCCGCGACTTCACGCAGTATTTCTTCACGCAGCAGTCGCATCGGCAAAGTGCAACCAAGCAGAAATACAGTGTCGAGTCGCACCTCTCAAACAGATCAAAGTGCGCGTCCAGTTTATGCCAAGCCAGCGGCAAAGCCTCGCCCAAGCAATACTGCTCGGTCAAGTAGCACAAACCAAAGACGCAATACTTTTAATTCACGACCAGGATCTGCTTCTGAATCTGTCAGCTCCCGCCCTAGCCCCCTTTCATACAGAAATTCAAGTCGACCATCTATCAGGGTTCAGTCGAACCGAACCAGAAACGAGCCAGGAATCTACAATCGACCTTCACCTCAACTGTCTCGGCGTCCTGCAATGAGGTCTCGATCTGCTCCCAGCACTCGCAGCATCGCGCCGAGGTCACAAGCTCAGCCATCGCGAAGCATTTCGAGGCCTGCTCCCTCGAGTTCTAGATCTTCCAGTGGATCCGTGCGTCAAAGGTCGATGCCGTCTACTTCCTCCCGCTCTGTTCCATCCTTCAGGTCATCTGTTCCTGCAAGAGGAAGTCGGCCGTCGAACAGTTCGTCTTCTGCGGATAATTCATCTTCTTCAAACAAATCATCTACCTCAAGCAGGCCTAGTCGGCCAGGTCGGTAAATATCTGAATCGGGACGCAGCATCATGAACGATTTACCACGATTGTCAGTGTTAGCCCTTTTGATTTGTTTGGTTACAACCATGAACGGACAATCTGACGGTAAGCTTACCCGATTGCTCTACGAAACGTCCTTTGAGGAAGAAGAGGGGTATTCAACGGAAGCGGATCTGATAGGTCAAAATGGCTGGATTGGGTTTGCAGGCGGAGATGTATTTCTGGAAATGTCCAATGATGGATCATCCGGTTTGTTGGCCGATTTTCTGGAGAGCGAAGGGCAACAGGCTTATATCGGATTTGTCAAACCTGAGCAGGAGACCAGTGTTGAGTTCCTGAGCTTGCTGCAGCCATTGGGTTTTGAACCTGCCGAGCGCGGAGGTGAACTTGTTCGGTTCACGGTTGCCATGGGGATTCTGGACTCTACCAACGGGGAGCGCGATAATTTCAGGTGGAGTATTTATAACACTGAGGGATTCAGGCTCTTTTCTCTTGATTTTGACAATGAAACCAAGGCGATATCCTATGCACTGGATGATGCTGAGCCACTGCAAGCTTCGGGTTTTGAATTTGATAACGAAACATTTTACAACTTGAGGATAGATATCGATTTCGATGCTAACAAATGGTCTGCATGGGCGAGTGATGTGCTTCTGGTAGAAGGTCTGCCTGTGAGTACGCAAAATCTAAAACGCGACCTTAGTGATATTGATGCGGTCTGGGCCATCTTCAAGCCTGAAGCTCCTGGCGATAACTTCATGGTCTTTGATAATTACCGCATTGAAGTTATTGAGGATTCACCCTCACCTCCAACGCTTTTGCCTCTGGGGCATTTACCTAATGGAGGGTTTGTGATTCGTCTTCAAGGGGAGCCTAATTCCATTTACCAATTGGAATCTTCATCTGATCTCAGTGAATGGCAGGTGGCTCAAAATAAAATTGATTTGGGGGCCACTGGATCCATTGACTGGGTGGATGACAGCGGGGGCTCCAATAGCCGGAAATTTTATCGTCTGAAATAAAAGACAGAAAATCATCCTCTAATATCCTGAATAAAAAAAGCCCGACCGGCATCATCCAGTCAGGCCTTATTTAAATGATTGGAGTCAGCCTTCTTCAGTTTTGCTTCTTGTAAACATCCAAGGAGGGTTCTTCGTCCCGGTAACTTTCAAAATTCGTCGCCAGAGTCAGTGTTCGGTATCCTGTTCGATAAACGATGGTGCGATCGTCGTAGATATCTGCAATGTTATTTTCGCTTTCACCCGCTTTGATATCCGTTAATTTTAATATGCGGAGATCTCCGGCTTTTTCCGTCTTGGCTTCACCAGTGGCATAAATCATCGTCTGACCCTCCGGTGTTTGGATCCAAAATTTGAATTTATCGCCCGTTATTTCAATGATTTGCTTGAGTTTTTGACCATCATCGTTGGTCTTTTCGACGACCCACTTGCCAGCCAGACGATCCAGATCCGCTGCTTGAGTCGTCAAAGTCAACAAAGTTGTCAGTGTAAGTAAGATAGAGTATTTTAGTATTGTTTTCATCATGAACTTGCTTTCAAGATTGCCATCAGCAGTTCACAGGTATGATAAATTCAAACAATGGACAAGTGGAATTATCGTCTCACGCTACGCTTTTTTTGCAGTCACCTCATGTGTGGAATGCAATAAACGTGGCCTTGAAAGGGGTGGTAAGGGCGTTTCTGCTGTGTTTGGCTATGTGGGTGTTTTCCAGCGAAGCCAAGCCTCCTAATGTGATCCTGCTGATGGCGGATGACTTGGGCTGGAGTGACACAGGGTTCAATGGTAATGAAGTGGTAAAGACTCCGGCACTTGATGAGATGGCGGACCATGGATTGGTTTTTGATCGTTTTTACGCAGCGGCTCCCGTCTGCAGTCCTACGCGAGGCTCATGCCTCACGGGAAGGCATCCTTACCGATATGGTATTTTAACTGCCAATGCTGGCCATCTTCTGAAAGAAGAATGGACCTTGGCGGAAATGTTGAAAAGCCAAGGATACCAAACCGGTCATTTCGGCAAATGGCATCTGGGAACACTGGCCAAAACCGGGCGCGATTCCAATAGGGGAGGAGATCGCAATCAGCAGCATTTTGCGCCACCAACGGACCATGGATTTGATACCTTTTTCAGTACAGAAGCCAAAACACCAACCTGGGATCCATTATGGGCACCACCTAAACACAATGGTAAATGGTGGGACCCTGTTTCAGCTAACAAGCGCGCCCCGTATGGAACTGCCTATTGGACTCCCAAAGGAGAAGTAAAGGAACCGCTGGATGGGGATGATTCGAAAGTCATCATGGATCAAGCGATGAAGTTCATCGAAAACAATTTGGATAGTGAACAACCTTTTTTCACGGTTATTTGGTTTCATGCCCCTCATTTGCCGGTTGTCTCAGGAAAACGTTGGACAGCTCCATATGATACTCTAGGTGGTTACCATAAACATTATTATGGTTGTATCTCCGCCTTAGATCACCAGGTAGGGCGATTGCGAAAAGCACTCAAGGACTGGGAACTTAGCAATGATACGGTCCTTTGGTTTTGCGCCGATAATGGGCCCGAAGGGAATAGTTTTCAGGGGCCGGGATCAGCCTGGCCCTTGAGAGGGCGTAAACGCAGCCTGCATGACGGTGGTGTGCGCGTGCCTGCTATTCTTGAGTGGCAAGGGACGGTTTCAAAAGGCAAACGTTCCAATGTGCCAGCTGTGACGAGTGACTTTCTCCCTACCATTGCCGATCTGTTAGGTGTTGATCTGCCTAATCGTCCTTACGATGGAACAAGTCTCAAGCGCCTGATATATCCAGACAAGAACCAGGGAGTCGATGATCTCATGAAACGGGAGATAGGATTTCAATCGGCCAGACAAGTGGCCTGGATGCGAGGTAATTTGAAATACTACAGCCCTGATCAGGGGAAGACGGATTATTTGTTTGATTTGAATGAAGATATTTCTGAATCCGTGAACCTCGCGGAGAAAAGACCGAACAAGCTTGCACAGCTTAAATCCGCTTTGCAGGCGTGGAGAGAATCTACCAAACTTAGTGCAATCGGTGCTGATTATTGATGTTGGGTTTCCGTGCGATGCGATACAGTTTCCTTAATTAATTGCCCCTTTTATTATACATGTCTCAACCATCCCTTTACCAAAAATTAGTGAATTCTCCGATGGGGGTGCGAATGGCACCTTTCATCCTCTTTCTCATTCTGACCAGTGGTCAGGGGCAGTTTGGGGATAGTTCCGCCTTTTGGCTCTATCTGATTAAATCTGTCGTGGGCATCGGATTGATAGCCTGGATGTGGCCTCGAGTGAAAGAGATGAGGTGGCATTTTAGCTGGGAAGCCATTGCTGTAGGGATTCTCGTTTACGTGCTATGGGTAGGGTTGGATCCTTATTTTCCGCACTTAAGCGATTTTGGTGGAGGAGATAAAGAAGATGCCTTTGTCTGGAATCCTCATGCCCTTTTCGGTCAAGGTACTGCGTTGGCCTGGTTGTTTATTGTGGTTCGGATACTCGGGATGACCGTTGTGGTGCCTCCTCTTGAGGAAGTGTTCTATCGATCCACTATTTACCGATACATTGTTCAACCTCATTTCGATAAAATACCCCTAGGTCAAATGCATTGGGGTGCGTTCCTGGGAACTTCTGCATTATTCGGTTTGGCTCACAATGAATGGTTGTCGGGTATATTGTGTGGATTGCTTTACCAATGCTTGGTCATTCGTAAAAACCGATTGGGAGATGCCATCACCGCGCATGCCATTACCAATTTTCTGCTTGGGATTCATGTTGCCACCCGAGGTGCCTGGCAGTTCTGGTGATTATTCTGAATCGCGTTGATTTAGCGATCTGATTGGTGCATTTTCTATTAACATAACAACGTGGAATACAAAGACTACTACAAATCCTTGGGAGTGAGCAAAAGGGCTAGTGCGGATGATATTCGCAAGGCCTTTCGTAAGCTTGCGCGTGAATACCATCCCGATGTTTCAGGTAATAAACCTGGTGCAGAGGATAAATTCAAAGAGATCAATGAGGCTTACGAGGTAATCGGTGATCCAGATAAACGCCAGAAATACGATTCTCTGGGCAGTAACTGGCAACAGGGTGCAGGTTTCAGGCCGCCTCCAGGCTGGCAGGGCAGGGGAGCTGGGCGTAGTCACCCTGACTTTGACCTGGGTGGAACCGGTTTCAGTGATTTTTTCGAACAGTTTTTCAGTGGTGAGCGCGGTCATTCACCTTTTGGTGGGGGACGCCAAAGGCAAGCGCGTGGAAATGATGTTCAGGCAGATCTCATGGTCACATTAGAAGAAGTGGCAAGCGGTTCATTCCGCTCTATTACCGTAAAAGATCGAGGTGGTTCCGGGGCTCCTCAGCCATTCAAAGTAAAAATTCCAAAGGGAGTCGCTGACGGGCAAAAACTCCGA
The DNA here is from genome assembly GCA_002690655.1 of Pedosphaera sp. Taxonomy (GTDB): domain Bacteria; phylum Verrucomicrobiota; class Verrucomicrobiia; order Limisphaerales; family AAA164-E04; genus AAA164-E04. Next base: position 178,340 of record NZFL01000012.1, on the reverse strand, counting down.
TTGGCCGGAAAAGGTGAAATGGGCCATGGAGCTAGCACGGCGGGTGATCTGTTTCTTATTGTCAGATATGCTCGTCATCCTGATTTTAAAGTGAAAAATGGGAACCTGCTATTTGATTTGCCTTTGGCTCCATGGGACGCCGTGCTTGGAGGGCAATTACAAGTGCCTACTTTGCACGGTCATGTTCAAATCAGGATTCCTGCCGGAAGTCAAAACGGGCAGAAATTAAGGCTCAAAGGAAAGGGGCTTCCTTCAAGCGATGGACGTGAAGGAGATCTACATGTCCAGCTCAAGGTGGATATTCCCAAAAGTATTTCCAGTGAAGAAAAGGAACTTTGGGAAAAGCTCAGGCAAAGGTCCTCGTTTCAAGCTGGGCAAGATCGTTGACCGAATTCAGTGTTTCTTGCAGGGACAGTGAAGTTAACGAATCAATTCAAAGGATTGACCTGCTTCCCAGCCCATTTGATGCGCAGCGCTTCCGTCTTTTATGGCAAACTCAAGAAAGCCAGTGGATGCGGATATCAGTGCAGGATTGTTCGATGAAGCGAGGTGATAAGTTGAGTGGATTTTTATTGGTAAAACCTTGCCGTGGCTGCGAACTTCAAACAATTTCCTCATGTCGTCAGTTGAAATACATGTGCTTGGTAAATTGGTGATTAAATTTCCAAATCTGTCCTTGTGAAGAACCTGACCCAGAAAGCCGTCTTTTGTTACCTCGTGCTGGGGCCAGTCGATTTGAATCATCGAGTGTGTCTGTTCTCCTAGATTTAAGGGGTTTTCTCCCGATGAAAGCCTTGCTGCAGCGGGCGCAAACAAGTCACGGCCATGGAAAGTGCTGCTGACGGGGCTGCTGAATCTTGTAGCATCTAACCGAATGATACGGACTATTTCCATGTCAAGAAGAGCCCAACTGAAAATGCCATTATCAGGCCCGACCAGATACTGTGAATCTGTTTCGATGATCAAACTCCTGCGTGAAGTGCCTACCCCGGGATCAACAACTGCCAGGTGAATGGTTTTCTCAGGGAACCAGGGAAGCGCCTGTTTCAAGACAAAGGCTGCTTCTCGAATGTTTCCGGGGGAAATGTGGTGTGATATATCTGTAAAATGTGCCTTTGGATTGAAAGCTGTAATGACACCTTTCATGACAGCTACGAACCAATCAGTAGTGCCAAAATCTGTCGTTAAGGTAATCATGCTCGTATCTGATCTGAACTCGGACATTGACATTTGTGGGCATTCTTTGATAAGTTCCGCGCTCGTTTTTTGTGCCGCAAAGGGAAACGGGCGCGGACGGACTCCGACAATCTATTTTTTCAGATTCCACGCATAAAGAAAATTATGGCTAAGAAAGCATCAGGAACAAAAAAACAAAAGTACGTCTACAAATTCGGTAATAAAAAAGCCGATGGTAACGGTAAAATGAAGGAGCTCCTAGGGGGCAAAGGAGCCAACTTGGCGGAAATGACCCGTATCGGTTTACCGGTACCTCCGGGGTTTACCATTTCTACCGACGTTTGCACTTATTTCTACGACCACAAACGCAGCTATCCCAAGGAACTTCAGGCACAAATGGAGAATGGCGTTCGTAATATGGAGCGCATCCTTAAGAAAAAATTTGGTGATGAAAATCGCCCGCTTCTGGTAGCTGTTCGCTCAGGAGCCCGGGACTCGATGCCCGGAATGATGGATACTATCCTCAACCTCGGTCTTAATGACAAGACCGTGAAGGCGCTTGCCAAAGCAAGTGGCAATGAGCGGTTCGCTTGGGATTGCTACCGTCGTTTCATTCAGATGTATGGTGACGTGGTCATGGGTGTTCAAAGCCGTCCAGGTGAAGACCATGAACCATTCGAGAGCGTTATCGAGGAATACAAGGAAGAGCTGTTTCCTGGCGAACCTCATGCCGAAGATACTCGTTTGGATGCTGATCAGGTGAAGGAATTGGTGCGCCGATTCAAGAAATTGGTCAAAGATCGCACCCGTAAATCATTCCCTTCGGATCCCTGGAAGCAACTTCAAGGGGCTGTAGGTGCTGTGTTCGGTTCATGGAATAATGATCGCGCTAATGTTTACCGCCGCAAATACGGTATCCCTCATGAATGGGGGACAGCTGTCAATGTCCAGGCCATGGTGTTTGGTAACACCGGTGACGACTCTGGTTCAGGTGTGGCATTCACTCGTGACCCCGCCAACGGTGAAAAAGTTTTCTACGGTGAATTCCTGATCAATGCTCAGGGTGAAGACGTGGTGGCCGGTGTTCGTACACCGGAACCTGTTGCCGATTTAAAGAAAGTCATGCCCAAGGCATATGCTGAATTGGATGCGATTCGTCATACGCTTGAATCTCACTTCACGGACATGCAGGACTTTGAATTCACCATTGAAGAAGGTGAAGTTTACATGCTCCAGACCCGTAATGGTAAACGCACAGGCGTTGCTGCGGTTCACATTGCTTGCGACATGGTGCGTGAAAAACTGATCGATTGGCAAACCGCTGTGCAGCGAGTCCCAGCTGACCAATTGGATCAATTGCTGGCACCTATTTTTAACTCCAAGGCGATCAAGAAGGCCAACAAGATTGCTCATGGTCTCCCGGCTGGTCCTGGTGCTGCCACAGGTCAAATCTACTTCAATGCCGACCGGGCTGTTGAAGCTGCAGACAAGGGCGAAAAAGTATTGCTGGTGCGGATTGAAACCTCGCCTGAGGATCTACGAGGTATGATTGCATCCGAAGGCATCCTAACCGCTCGCGGGGGCGTCAGCTCACATGCTGCCTTGGTTGCTCGTCAGATGGGTAAAGTTTGCGTCTGCGGTGCAGATGAGCTTTCAATTGACTATCATGACAAGACCATGACGGTTGGTAAGTTGGTCCTCAAGGAAGGTCAGTTTGTATCCATCGACGGAACTTCAGGTAATATCTACGAAGGTAAAGTAGACACATCACCTTCAGAGGTCGTTCAAGTTCTGGTCCAGAAGACACTGAATCCCAAAAAGAGTAAAACCTTCAGGGATTTTTCTCAGCTCATGGGATGGTGTAAAAAAGTTACCAAACTGGGTGTTCGCACCAACGCTGATACCCCGGAACAGACAGAGAACGCCGTCGCTTTTGGAGCCATTGGTATTGGCTTGACCCGCACGGAACACATGTTCTTTGAAGGTAACCGAATCGATGCTGTGCGTGAAATGATCCTTGCTGACAAGATGGATGATCGTCAAAAAGCTCTCGATAAGTTGCTCCCTTATCAACGTGAGGATTTTGAAGGTATCTTCAAAGCTCTTAAAGGATTGCCTGCAACCATTCGTTTGCTGGATCCACCATTGCATGAATTCCTGCCTCATGATCAGGCTGCCCAGTCTCAACTTGCTGACACCTTGGGTGTAAGCATGGATCTGATCAGTAAGCGTGTCCATGAACTCCATGAGTTCAACCCTATGCTGGGTCATCGTGGCTGCCGTCTTGGCGTGGTTTATCCTGAAATCAGTGCAATGCAGGCACGTGCCATTTTTGAGGCTGCTGCGAATGTTCAGAAGAAGAAGAAAATCAAATGCCGCCCTGAAATCATGGTGCCTTTGGTCGGTTTCGCTCGCGAACTGGAGCTTCAGATCGAAGTGATACATCGGGTTGCAGCGGAAGTTTCCAAGGAGAAGAAGGTGAAGTTCAATTATCTTGTTGGAACCATGATCGAAGTGCCTCGTGGTGCGCTGACTGCAGATGAAATTGCAAAACACGCTCAGTTCTTCAGTTTTGGTACGAATGACCTGACCCAAACAACTCTGGGAATGAGTCGTGATGACAGTGGAACCTTTCTTCCTGCTTATCAGGAAGTTGAAATTGTGAAATCGAATCCATTCGCAAGCGTGGATCAAGACGGCGTGGGCCAGTTGATGGAAATTGCAACAGCCAAAGGTCGCTCCACTCGTCCAGAGATCAAACTGGGAATCTGCGGAGAACATGGAGGTGATCCATCCAGTGTGGGCTTCTGTCACAAACTGGGATTGAACTATGTAAGTTGTTCTCCATTCCGTGTTCCTGTGGCTCGATTGGCTGCCGCTCAAGCTGCCTTGGAAGATGCACCCGCGCCCAAGGCTAAAACCGCCAAGAAAGCAGTCAAAAAGAAATCCCGAAAGTAAGATTTCTTTCTTTAATAATTAAATGACAAAACCGTCGCATGGAGTCATCCGTGCGACGGTTTTTGCCATTATGAAATGAAGTGATACTTCAATTAGTCAGTCAGCTTTGCCCAGGCGAATGCATGCATCTAGTGCCAAATAATATGAGTCTTCTCCAAACCCACTGATTTGCCCAACGCAAACAGGCGCTATTATTGAAGTGTGCCTGAATCCTTCTCTTGCGTGAACGTTGGATAAGTGAATCTCCAGAGTTGGGGTTTCTGAAGCCGATATGGCATCACGCAGTGCAATACTGGTATGAGTGTAAGCCCCGGCATTCAATACAATAAAATCGAATTGTTCGCGGGACTCCTGAATCCAGGTAATGAGTTCTCCCTCGTGGTTAGATTGCCGGAAATTAATTTCAACTCCTGCTTTATTCGCCTGAGTTTGGATCGCATCACCAATGTCTCCCAGCGTTATTGAACCATAGATACCAGGCTCTCTCAGCCCAAGCATGTTCAAGTTGGGTCCATTTAAAAATAATATGCGCATGTGGATTGACTAATCGAAATGAGAGAATATGTCGACTCCGGAATCACTGGGATGCCATCGGTTTGAGATCATCCTGGACAGGTTTTGTGATCCAGGCCGATTTCCCCTCTGAGGAATAAGCGTGTAGTTCGCCTTCAAATGTTCCCATTACCAGGAGATCATGCTGTTCCCAAAAGCCGAGGCAGGAACCTGGTTGCTTTGTGCGATTGATCATTTTTTCACGGCCAGTATTTGAGGATTGAGCTCCTGTGTGAACTTTCAAGTCCTGATAACGATAGATGGTGCCTCTTTGGTTTAATGCAAAAAGTTCCGATTTTTCCGTTTTCCAGAGTAAATCCATCACACCAAATTGATGACGCCCCAAATCGTAAATCCTTTCTCTGGATTGCTGATCCCAAACTTTAATTGCGTTATCTGTTCCAGCTGAAATCAGGAGCGTTCCATTGGTGTTCTGAGCTAATTCCATGATGGGGGCTACGTGTCCCTCCAGCCAATCGACCTCCAGCAAAGTGTCAGATTCCCAAATGCGGACGGTGTGATCTGCGGAAGCAGACATCCAGAAACTCCCGTTTCTAGACTCTTGCAATGAAGTCAATTCATCATCGTGAGCTTGCCAGCTCTCTTCGGGAACAGAACTGCCTTCGCGGAAAATATGGATCTTCCCGAATACACCTGGAATGCTTTCCCCAACCAATAACTTTGATCCATCTACGGTGAAAGTCAGTGCTGTAATTCTTCCCTTCAGAGGTTTTGAAATAGATCGCTCTATCTGGCCTGACTGGATGTTCCAGAAATTGATATTTCCAAAACCACCTGAAACCCATTGCTTGTGATCTGGAGTGATGGTCAAAGACCGAATCACATCCTTGTGCTGAGTGGGTAACCTGGTTTGGCTTGGTTTTTCATTTTCCAGACGTGTGACGATTAAATCTCTGCCTTGAGAACTGATAATTGCCTCATTTGCTTCACTGATGGCAATGGCAAGGACCGGGACATATTCGGAAGGGAGTGGCTGAAGATTCCATTTATCAGGTTCGACTTCAGGAGTTTTATTCAAGGTGTCCATATCCCAAGGGCTGCCCATGGCAATCCATTCTCTGAGAGTAGCTGTCTGGGATGCTGACAATTGCCCCTTTGGGGGCATGTGGGAATCGCTATCCGCAGGCAATGTCTCAAGCAGATAACTTTCCTTTGGTTTCAGTGGCACCACAACGGTGCCAGTGTCAGATCCGAGTAAAAGGCTCTCACGACTTTCCATGTTCAACCCGCCCTTGGATTTTTCAGCGCTGTGACAGGGCAGACATTGGTCTCTGAGAATGATCATGGCAGATTGAGTAATGGATGGTTCAATCTCCTCCGCTGCGGAGTCACACTTGAATGGAATCAGGAGGCACGCTTCCAGAAGAAAGATGAGTCGTATGACCCTTGGATCCTGAATCATATGAAGTGCATTTAAATTCGATCGATTCATTGGTTTTATTTGCATAGATGTTACAAACGGATCGATCCTCGATCTTGGCCTGACCATTGTTAGGCATTATTCTTCAGTCGTTCTAACCTCAGTGCAAGGTAATCTTCCTGCGCTTCCTGATCGAATGTTTGACTCGAAATATAATGAATTGGAAGGATATTACGATTTGGTTGCCATAAGAATGTTCTTCATTCATTGGTTTTGTTTAATCTAAAAGTAACTTTGAAACCGGTCTTTCATGGTCCGAATTGAAGATTTCTGCGTCTTTTGAACACTTTTTGAAAATCTGAAGTTGATTCTATAAACTTAGAATGTGAATGCGAGATTCAGGCCATTGAAGAGCGAGATATGGAATCAATCTCCCAGATGATCCCTTTTGTCGAGCTCAGCCATGTCTATTTGCCCGCTCTTTGAGTGTTTGATCCAGGCAATACACCTTTTTTGGATTGCGCAGTCACTCAAGAAACTGCCCCCTAAAGGACTCCTTGAGGACGCATGGTTTCCACTAATGAATTCAAATGATCAAGGCAGATAGCTTGCCAGACGTCAGGCATGAACATCCAGATCACGGCTGCAAGCGCGATGTATGGACCATAAGGAAGGCGACTGGACCATTCACGACGTCCGATCAGGATTAAGCCAACCCCGATTGCGGCACCAATCATTGAGCTTACCATCAGGGAGAAAACCGTAGATTGCCATCCCAGGAATGCGCCAATGGCGCCCATGAATTTAACATCTCCAAGCCCCATTGCTTCCCGGGGCAATGTGATCGAATGGCAGATGGCTTCCATATGTTTCACCGCTTCTGGATCGAATGATTCCTGATCCACGATCAATTTCTTGGGGGAAAGTTGAACCTGAACTCCAGCATAGCATCGATCAACCAATTCTAGACGTTCTGCTTGGAATTTGATGCTATCAGATTTTCGATAAAATAATTCTTCATAAGGAACCGCTTCATCAGGAAGGATCAACTCTGTTTCCGTAAAAATGAGTTTGGCTGAATCGGGCAGTTTAATGTGCATTTTACCAAACATCAGTTTTCCCAAACGGACAATCGAATATACTAGAAGCAAACCGACGATCGCACCTGTAGCGCTACGTTCCATTGAGGTGGCTCGATCCTCGGTAAGGTGAAGTGCTGGGACAGCAAACGAAAAGATTAAACCAGCGCCAATGCCACCAAGAGTGATTTGGTCAGGGATAATAAAATGTTCAAAATCTATTAGCGTTGCCACCAAGAAAGCAGAGAGGATGGTGGCGTAGGCAATGGCTAATCCGGTTGAAGCGGGGCCAATCGATAACCAAGTTGCCAAAAAGATAAGTCCTGTTACCAATTCCAATGCAAAGTAGCGAAAGCTGATAGGAATTTTACAGTTAGCACATTTCCCTCCAAGGACAAGCCAGGTGATCAGAGGCATATTTAAATACCAAGGAATGCGATATTCACAGTTTGGGCAGTGAGAAGGAGGGTGTACGACGCTCAGACCACGCGGCATACGGTAAACGCAGACATTGAGAAAACTCCCAACCATGCTGCCGAGGATGAACCAGCAGATGGTCCAAAAATGGAAAGGCACGCTTTGCCAGTGGTCTGGATCGAAAAGAGATGTCATGTTGCAATGATTGGAAACATGTCAATGCTTCGAAATTTTTCCGTACACATGTTCATGAAGTGCGGTCCGCATTGTTGAGGTTGGGGCGGTTTGTCCTGTCCAGATTTCCAGGGCTGCCGTGCCTTGGTATAGAAGCATACCTAACCCATTGGCAGTTCGGCATCCGGCTTGTTCTGCTTTCCGTAAAAATGGGGTTTGAGAGGGTTGATAGATCATGTCATAAACATGGGACACATTCTTCAGGTCAATGGATTCGAGATTCAGGGGCAGGGGATCGTCCGCTTTCAATCCAAGTGAAGTTGCATTCAGTATCAGATCCACGGGTGTTCCTTTCAGGGGATATTCCAATGAGGTTTCAACTTCAGGAAATTTATCCTGAATGTCGCGGGCTACGGCTTTCGCCTTTGATTGAGTCCGGTTGATCAAATGGAGCCTTTTGATGCCGGTTGATGCCAGTTTCAATGCGGCCACGCGCCCAGCACCGCCTGCTCCCAGAAGGATACAGGTGCGTCCTTTGAGAGGTAAGCCCAGATCTTCGTCAATCGATTTCAAGATGGCGTCTGCATCGGTGTTAAATCCTATGCTGCGTATCTGTTTGAAATGGGTTGGATCGTCTGCCTGCCCCACAGGTATCCACTGCTCATCCTCCATCTGACCTTCAAATCGAATGGTGTTGACCGCACCCCATTCCCTGGCTGCCGGATCAACGATGTCCACCCAATTCAGAGCGAGCAGTTTGTGGGGAACGGTTAAGTTAAGTCCCACATAGCGCATTGCCTTGGCTCCATTCAATGCTTCGTCAAGTTGTTCCGGCAACACGTCGAATGCAAGATATCGCCAATTCAACCTCTGTTCAGCAATGCCGGCATTTTGCATCGCTGGCGATGCTGAGTGGCGTATGGGATGCCCATATACCGCTGCGTATAACGTTGAAGCATTCAGCTTGTTATTTTGATTCGATGACACAGAGGTTTTTATACGGGCGTTGGTATCCACCGCACAACGTTGAATTTTCAGATTGATGTATGGGACCAAGCTCGGCATCTTGTGATCACACCCCGCCTACCACCATTCTTTGCCTGATAACTGGTGAACTGGGTCGATTAAAAACGACTAAGTTCTAAAAATACTATGCTGGCAAAAATTGATGCTGCTTCCTTGCAGGGAATTGAGGCGCTGAATGTGGAAGTGGAAGTGCACGTGGGTTACAGCGATACCTGTGTGGTTATCGTGGGACTCCCTGATGCGGCCGTGCGCGAATCGCGTGATCGAGTCGGTTCGGCCTTGGAGAATAGCGGGTTCAAATTTCCCAAGGGGCGAACAACCATCAACCTGGCTCCTGCGGATCTTAAAAAGGAAGGGCCCAGTTTTGACCTGCCTATTGCGATGGGCATGTTGGCGGCCAGTGAACAGATGGAAACGAGTCTGCTGCCACATTACATGATTGTGGGAGAATTGGCTTTGACCGGTGCAGTGCGCCCTGTCAAGGGGATACTGCCCATCGCACTTCGCGCTCAAAAGGAAGGCAAACGGGGTATCCTCGTGCCTCGGGTTAATGCGCATGAGGCGGCGGTTGTGCGGGGGATCGATGTGATTCCTGTGCAAAATTTAAGAGAAGCAGCGAATTTTCTGGAAGAACAGGTAAGCATCCCTCCATGCAAAGTCGATCTTGCGAATCTCTTAGGTCATGTGACCGACATGGATCTCGATTTTTCAGATGTAAAGGGCCAGGAATCGGTGAAGCGAGCTTTGGAAATCGCTGCGGCAGGGGGGCATAATGTCCTGTTGATTGGGCCTCCTGGAACAGGGAAATCCATGTTGGCCAAGCGGCTTCCAGGGATCTTACCACCATTGACGCTTGATGAAGCTTTGGAGACGACCAAGATCCACAGCACCGTCGGTTTGATGGAATCGGGTCAGGCCCTGGTAACACATCGTCCTTTTCGTAAACCTCATCATACAGCAAGTGACGCAGGGTTGCTTGGGGGCAACGTCCATCCTTCTCCGGGTGAAATTTCATTGGCTCACAACGGGATTTTGTTTCTGGATGAACTCCCTGAATTTCGTCGAAGTGTATTGGAGACCTTACGACAGCCATTGGAGGAGGGGAAGGTCACCATTTCTCGAGCGGCAGGCACCATGACCTTTCCGGCATCTTTCATGTTGGTGGCAGCAATGAATCCCACTCCTGACGGTAAAATGCCTGATGAAAGTCGCTGTAGTCCGCGAGAAATTCAAAATTATTTAGGACGTATTTCTGGGCCCTTGTTGGATCGTATCGATTTGCATATTGAAGTTCCAACGGTTCCTTTCGATAAAATTTCTGGAATGGAGGCAGGCGAATCATCGGAACAGATCAGACAACGAGTGATTGCGGCAAGGAATATCCAGCTTCGACGTTTCGCCCAATCGAAAGCCATCATGAGTAATGCCAATATGTCCTCACGTGCATTGAAGGTTTGTTGTCAACTGGACGAGGCCTCGCTTGATTTGATGAAGCAGGCCATGGCGCACGTAGGTCTTTCCGCGCGCGCTTATGATCGCATTTTAAAAGTCGCCAGAACGATCGCCGATCTCGCTCAACAAGAACACATCCATTCAGATCATGTCATGGAAGCGATTCAGTTCAGGGAACTGGATCGGCAGATCTGGACCTGAATTTTTAATTGTAACCGTTCCAATCCCTGTCGGCTGGCGTGAGTCAATCAACTATGTTGGAATTCGATCAATCGCATGATGGGGCGGGATTCTTTCTTTGATTTGGGAATGTCGACTTCAAAACAAAGAGCCCATTCCGCGTTATCATTTGGATCAAGAAGGGTTTGTCTCACTTTCCAGACTTCTTGCGAAATGGTACTTATTTGTATCCATTTTAGACTGCGAGCGTCGGCGTCCAAACGAATTTGATCATATTCCTCAAAGTAAGAGGCAAGTGCATCCTCAAGACGAGGAGTGGGCCATTCGATCTTTTCCTGGTTGGAAAATTCAGCTAAGCGTTGGCCCGCCTCATCGAGTTGATCCAATGCCAAAAGCCTGACAATAGAAAACATCTGATTTCGAAGAACGACCTCAAAGGCCTTTCTATTGCGGACTGGATCCAAATAGTCTTCCTCAGCATTTGAACTCGAATTGTCTTTGGTATCGGTAGTCGTTTCTTTCTTTTTGGCAAAGGCTTGTGGATCCCGCATTTTCTCCCATTCATCGAGGAGGCTTGAATCTGTTTGACGAATCATCAGTTCGAGAAAAAGAACCGCTTCCCGTACTTCGGGAGTATTAAATTCATCGGGGATCGTTTGCGTCAGTACTTTGTAAACCTCCGTGACGTATCTCAGCAGTACACCTTCGACTCGTTGCAGGCTGTAATTTCGGATATAATCATCGAATGATAGAAAGGATTCCACCATTTCGCGTGCGACGGATTTGGGGCGTATGTTTTCTTCGCCAATCCAGGGGTGAGTTTTGGCAAATTGGTTGAACGTTTCGTAAATGAATTCGCGGTTTGGTTTTGGATGCTCCAGCTTTTCCAGTTCCTCCATGCGCTGATCATATTCCATGCCCTCAGCCTTCCATTCAGCAATTTTGCGATCCTTGACCTTATCCAGTTGTTTTCGCAGAACGTGGATTGGATCTTCAAGAATAGATTCTGCCAACGTGATCAGATCCAGCACATAAGTCGGACTTTCCTTGTCGAGCGCTGGCAGCGTATCGATCATGTAAAGAGCAAGGATCTGGTTCAGGGAAAAATCCTCTTGGAGATCCATATTGACGCGAACGTGAGCTCCTTGATTGGCTTCAGGTTCAATCCACTCGATAATACCTCGATCCAGCAGAGATCGAAATAATTGCCAAGCTCTGCGACGAAGTGCTCTTTTGGAAGCATCCGTTTCATGGCAGTCACGAATTAGTTTTCTTAGAACGGCGCATCCATCTCCAGGGCGACTGAGAACGTTCAGCAAAGTTCCATGTGAAATCTGGAACCGTGAAGTGAGGGATTCGGGAGTTGCCTGGATTAAGCGCTCAAAAGTTTTCTTATCCCATGGCACATAGCCTTTTTGAGGTGGCTGTTTTTTAACGAATTTCTTTTTCTTTTTGGGATTGTCCGCCGCCTTACGTTCCATTTTAAGGTTCTCAATGACATGATCCGGAGCCATTGATATGACCCAACCTTGATCATCAAATCCCTTCCTTCCGGCCCGGCCACAAATTTGATGAAAATCGCGGACAGTCAAAATGCCTGTCTTCTGTCCATCGTATTTGCATAATCTGGTTAAAAGTACCGTACGAATGGGAACATTCACACCAACACCCAAGGTATCGGTTCCACAAATGAGTTTTAAGAGTCCCTTCTGAGCCATGCGTTCCACAAGGATGCGATATTTCGGCAATAAACCAGCATGATGAATTCCTATCCCATGGCGTAGATACTTCTTAATATCTTTTCCATAGGGACTCGTGAAGCGAACTTCTCTCAGTAATTCGGCAATCTGCTTTTTTTCCTCCTTGGTGCAAACATTGATACTGGTAAAATTCTGGGCATTTTGTGCTGCCTCCATCTGAGTAAAATGGACGATATAAACAGGCGCTTTGTTATCCTCAATCAGATTTTCTACGACCTGTTCCATGGGGGTTTCCTCATAGCTGAATTCAAGCGGTACCGGGCGATCGAAGGATTGCACGAGGCTTGTGGTCACCCCTGTGAGATTTGTCAGTGCGTTAACAAAAAACTCCACGTTACCCATGGTGGCGGACATCAGGAGGAAACGGGATTGAGAGAGAGTTAACAAGGGTGTTTGCCAGGCTCCGCCTCGATCTCGGTCTGAGTAATAGTGAAACTCATCGATGATGATATCGTGCACTTCGGCCGTTTCTCCCTCATGGAGGGCTATATTGGCGAGGATTTCAGCTGTGCAGCAAAGGATGGGGGCTTTGCGATTGACCGTTGCATCACCTGTCATCAAACCCACTTGATCGGCTCCGAAGCGACTGCATAAGTCCAGGAATTTTTCATTGACCAGTGCTTTGATAGGGGAGGTGTAAACCGATTTACGACCTTGCGCCAGCGACTTGAAGTGAAGGGCCATTGCAACGAGAGATTTGCCTGACCCTGTCGGAGTATTCAGGATGACATTGTTTTCATCGAAGAGTTCCAGGATGCCTTCTTCCTGAGCGGGGTAGAGCTCAAGGTTGAGCTCCATGACATAATCCATGAATACTTCCAATAAACGTTCACTGGTTGCTTCCGCTGTGTTGGGGAAGTGTTTTTTAATTAATTCAAACAGGTTCACAAGGTGAGGGAGCATGAACCACATGCCCGGTAAACGCGAGTGAAAACCCGCTCAGGCTTCGTCTCACACCCGCTTGGTTCAAGACTTCAGGCAAGCACGAGGATACTCAATGTGAAGAGGGGAGAACAAGTCGTACCAGGCATTGACGATCCACTTATCCTATTCGAGCGTCTCGTAACCAAGCTCTTCCCATTGACCGTTTTCTTTGATGAACAAAATTCCCATATCCCGCCAGAACCCAAGTCTTGCAATCGTGTGGCTGATCAATGCGCTGGTGCGCTGGTTCTGAGAGTTGATCAGATCGTTTTGTGCATCTACTAAATCCAATGCCAAACCCAGTCCAAGTTCACGTTTGAGAAGTTCTTCCTCTCTGCGGTTTTGACTTAATTCGACCCTTACTTCACTGATTTCGAATTCACGGCGACGCTGTTCCAGATTCCTCCAACCATCCTGAATGTCTAATTTCATCTGGTCTACAAATTGATCGTATTGGCGCTGGGCACGATCGAAGGCGATGAGTGCGGAACGATAATTATTACGTTCTCGTTTCCTGTTGATGGGAAGATCGATGCCAAGTGAAGCCGTCCATGAACGTTGGTCCAGATCAGGTAACTGAAATCCACTGCCTGGACGACTTGATACATTTCCTGAAACGGTGAGATCGAGATCTGCTTGAAGTCCATCGGCCGCGATGCGAATGCGACGTTCTACATCCTGTAAACGGTCACGGACATTTTCCAGATCCAATCGTGTTTCCACTGATGCTTTAATCGCCTGGCTGGCCGTGATCGAAGGGTGGTGAATAACCAGGTTATCTAGTTCGCTTTCATCCAGAATGAGCGACGTATCCATGGATAAACCCAAATCGATTTTGAATCGATCTCTGGACAGCTGGTAATTCCTGATGGCACTGATCCAACCCTGCTCCGTTGAGAGTAGAGACTCCTTCAAACGATTCAATTCGGACAAAGGGGTTTCTCCTTCGGCAGCCCTTGCCTGTTCCCTTTCGACGCTGACTTTGAAACTTTCGTAACCTTGGAAAGCATTACGTACTCTGTCTCGATTCTGCAGGATTTGATAATAATTTGCCACAATATCCACCGTGAATTCCTTTCGGAAACGTGTGAAATCTCGGAGAGCATAAAGTAGGTTTCGTTCAGCCTGTGTGAGGTTTTCAATCGCTATGCGATAGCCTGCGCCCCTCAAGAAAGGTTGTGTAAAGGTAGCCCCTAAAGCGGAAGAAGTGAACCATTCAGAATCGTTTGAAACGAATCTCACAAAATCGGTTGAGAAATCGGTGGCGATTCGCCCCCCCGTACGCAGTAACCAGTTAAAACCCAGACCAGCGTTGCTGTTGACGGTTTTTTCACGTGTAATATTATCGACTCCAGTTGCTGTGTTTTCGGCTATACGCTGGCGGTCGGTGTAAGCAATGTCAGCACCTCCACCGAAAATAGGCGTGTATTGGAACCTTGCGAGAGAAAGGTCAAGGGCTTGCAGATACAAATCCTCTTTCTGGGAGAGAAATCTCCGGTTGTATTTAGTGGCCAGTTCGACTGCTTTCTCCAGTGATATGATGCGCGCTCCCAGCTCAGATTCCCCAGTGGGTCCGAGAAATGGTTCAATTGTTTCATGCTTGGGTAAATCGATGAGGTCCGTGGGATCTGATTTTTCCAGTTTGAATCCAGAGTCCATGTTGGCGACAAGCGGCGTCTTTTCAGCTATCAGTGAAGCTGCCTCACGGTTGGCACTCCTTTCATAATGTTTCGTGGAACACCCATTTAAAAATGTTCCCAACATCAAGATAATTACGTAGACCATCATACGGGTCCAGGAAGGGACAGGAGATACTTCTGGTTTTGATTGTCTGATCGTTGACAAGATTTTTCTCATTCTTTCCAAAATAAATCCTAATTGTTTACTCCTGCCGAACGGCCTCGACCGGACTCAGGCAAGCGGCTTTGTTGGCGGGATAAATGCCAAAGATCAATCCTGTGGCCGCCGATACAGAAAAAGCCAGCAGTGGAGACCACCAGGTGACGATGGTGACCATGTTGGTCAACATACCTACAATCCAGGGAATCATGATACCCAATGATACACCCAGTAATCCGCCTGAACTGGCCAGTAAGGTGGTTTCGGTCATGAACTGAGAAAGGATATCTTTTCTGGTAGCTCCCAGTGCACGACGAATACCGATCTCGCGGGTGCGCTCCGAAACACTGGCCAACATGATATTCATGATACCTATCCCGCCGACCAGCAGCGAAATACCCGCAATAGACCCCAGGACCGTGTTAAAGATACGTTTTGTTCGCAACGCCTGACGCATCAGCATCAGAGGGACTACTACTTCAAAATCATTCTTCTCATGCGTTTGCGACAATCGGGCCTTGATGGCATTTGCGATGCTTTCTACTTCCTCGAGTTTTTCAACGCGAAGAGTGACTTCATGCAGCTCTACTGCCTCTGCCTGAAAGTATTTTCCAATGCGCTTGACGCTCGTTTCACCAAAAAATCTTTTGGCTGTGGTGATGGGGATAAACACGCGGGGTGGGGTGTCAGCATCCTCGATTTCTTCTGAGTCCGATTTTTTTGCAGATTTTGTCTTGTTAACAGGTGGTTTTAATATGCCAATAACCTCGAAATATTGACTGCCAATCCGAATGGAGCTACCCAAGACCTGGTGAATGGGGAAAAGTGTCTCTTCAAGTGAGTCTTCGATGACGCATACTTTAGCATTCTGTTCAAGATCTCGCTGTGTCAGGAAACGCCCTCGAGTCAAAGTCATTTGTCTCAAGTCACCATACCAGGGCACAGTGCCGACCATTTCGATATTGGCATTTTGTCTGCCGTGGTAAGCTTCTCTTCGTTCCTTGCGATCCTCAACCACCAGTGTAATCCCCGAAATGGTTTCACGAATACCCAGCACGTCTTCATACTTTAAACCGTAGTCAAGAATATAACTACCCTGGCGCTGTTGTTTACTGGCTTCCTCTGGGGGCTTGATTGTTCGCAGAATGATATTCTGACTTCCCAATGCTTGGATCTGTTGTTGTGCTTCGAAGTTGGCACCTTCTCCGATGGCCAGCATAGCGATCACCGAGGCCACACCGAACACCATGCCCAAAGTGGTGAGAATGGATCTGAGGCGATGAAGAAGCAGGCTTTTAAGTCCAAGCTTTAAAATATGGCTTGTACGTGCAATCGAAAAAGAAAACATGATTTCTATGATTCGATCGATTGTGCTTTAGGCTTATCCGCTGGGCGCAGCGCTTTGATCCCGGTGAGATCTAATTCTTCGGGTTTCTGAAGCAAGATGACTTCCCCTTCCTCCACTCCGCTCTTTATTGCGGCAAAACGATTATTGTAATCATCGATTTGAATCACTCTCGTTTCGATGTTGGATCCGGATTTAATGCAGCAGAAGGTCACGTTTTTGTGGTTGAAAACGGCTTGAACGGGAATCATGACGATATCAGGAATGATACGAATGATGATCCTTCCCTCAGCGGCCATGCCAGGTTTCAGCCAATCATGGATTCCGGTAATTTTAATGGACGTCTTGTAAACTTTTTGATCCGGATTGAATCGACGGTTTTCTGAGTCAGGCAAGACTCCCACATTGTCTACTTCTCCAGTCAGTGCTTTATCCGGTTCTGCGTCCACTGAAATTTTTACTGGCATTCCCTTGCGTACGCGTTTGACTTGAGACTCGTGTATGCGAACCTTGACGGCCATGTGTCGCATATCAGGAATCGTAATGATCGCCTGACGTTCCCTCACCTTGGCGCCTTCTCGAATGATTTCATCCGGGTCCCATCGATCACTTCCGTCACCGTAAACGACCAGACCTGGACGCTCAGCCTTGATAGTGCAGGCGATGTATTGTTCTCGCAGATCATTCAACTGCTTTTTCTCCCACCTGTAATATCGTTCTGCACGATTGAGATCACCCACACTGTCTGCCATTTCAGCGATGGCGTCTTTTTTCGCACGACTCAAACGCATGAGCGCCTGCTCATAGTTGAGCAGGAACTGCTCCGCTTCCTTCTGAATATTGTAGGTTTGGAATAGTTTTAAAGTGGCTTTGCTTGATGCCAGTGAGTTCTGGCTTTTATCAAAATCGATTTTCTTATTCTGGAGTTCGTTTGGAGTGATAAATCCCTTGTCCGCCAAGCGAACTGCACCCTCGTAAGTTTTCTTTTTAAGGGCGAATTCCGCTTCTGCAATCAGGACAGCATCCTTGAGTTTGCGCAACTCCTGACGTGCATCGCCATCGCCCAGCAATTTCTCATTTCCTTCCTGAGCGAATTTTCCAAAATCGACATCATATTCCCGAATTTCCGGCAGTAGATCTTGTTCATTAGTGCCTCCCCACTGGTTCAATAATGGATCAGGGTCGCTCAACCCATCCATGAGTACTTCGTCCCCATCACCTTTGATATCATTGCCGTTGGCTGCATCCAATAGACTGGACGCAAATAAGGAAGCACCTGCGGCAGAACGTTCACCGGCTTCCTCTTCAATTGAATCAGCTGAAATCCCTATGTCATCCAGAATTTTTTGAGCGGCTGACTCACCCAGGTATTTCTGGAAATCCATCAGGGCAAATTTGGCTTTTACACTTGCATCCTTGATACTGCTGAGATTTGCGCTTTCGCGGATCTCTCTTTGTTTGACGTATTCCATCAGGTTGGCAAGTGCCCCCTGAACTTCTGTTTCCTGGGATTTGATACGCTCGACGATGGCAGACGAATCCAACTCGACCAGAATCAACTCGTTTTTTACGTCTTCCTCGGTAACCTGATATCCTTCATCAATAATTTTCAAAATGGTTGTACCATCACGGCCCTCCACTTTGGATTTAATGATTTGAGCCTGAGTAGCCTCGATGGTTCCTCCTTCGAGTACGTCAATGGACATGGTGCCCCTGATGGCAGTGAAGGTTGCCTCATCGCCACTTGATGTTGAAGGGACAAGGCTGTAGATGAATATCATTGCCAGGATTGCTCCCGCACTCATCCAGATATTTTTGTTTCTCTTGCTTTGATTTGTCATTGAAAGCTACTTGCCACATTACTCCAATTCCTTCCGCGTGCAAAGGTTTGGCTTAAACAGATATCAGATACTCACAGCGCCATCCAGAGACGCGCGCGGATCTTCGAGAATTCATTTTAAATTCCACAGAGACGGGTGATTTTGGATAAGTGCCGATCGGAAAGTCTGTATCCATCGAAACGATCCAGTAACTTGTCTATCACTCAACCTTCGCTCGCAAAGATTCTACGATTTGCTAGAACTTGGTAATTGGAGTATTTTCATCACATGAAGCACAAATCGCTATTGAATGGCATTGAGTATGCTGCTGTTTCAAGGATGGAAGCCAAGCTTGGCAGATTAGCTCTGTCGCTCCTTGCAGGTCTGGTAATGATTTTTGGGATTACTTGTGCGACTTGTGCGGAATCAGACATTTCTTTCATGCGGTTTGTCAAAACCGCGAATGATGAGGGGCATGTGGACACAGCGATTCAAACCTACCGTCACCCGTCGGGCGTCGAAGTCGCCTTGATTGGCGCCGTCCATATTGGCGACAAGGGTTATTATGTTGCACTCAATAAACGTTTTACATCGTATGATGCTGTTCTCTATGAGATGATCAAAGATGCCGAGGTGGATCCTTCTGAATTATCAGGGGGAGGACATCCTATCAGCCAGATGCAGCTAGGAATGAAATCTCTGCTAGGCCTTGAATTCCAACTTGAAGGCATTGACTACTCGGTAAAAAATCTCGTCCACGCTGACTTGGATCCAGCAACGTTTTCAAAGTTACAGGGTGAGAAAGGGGAGAGTTTCTTTACTTTAGCATTACAGTCATTTTTTCAGGAAAAACGTATGATTGCCAGTGGGCAGCTCCAAAGCTTTGACGGTATTGGTTTGTTGATGGCATTAGCGAGCGGTGATCGTGAACACACAATGAAGTGGATGTTTGCCCAGCAGTTGAACGAGTTGGAATCCATGATGGCGGGGATGGATCAGGGCGTTGACGGCAAAGGTTCTGTCATTCTTCGCGGGCGAAATGAAAAAGCATTTGAGGTTTTGGATGAAGTCATTCGTCAGGGTAAAAAACGCATCGGAATATTCTACGGTGCGGGTCATATGCCAGATATGGACAAACGTTTGATGCTTAGAGGATTTCAGAGGAATCGTGAGGAGTGGCTGGTTGCCTGGGATATGACCAGAGATTAAATTCTTTTAATCTGTCACTACTTCGCTTTTAGGCAGTCAACGCGCCCCTCAAAGGCCATTTGCTGCGCTATGAATTCTTCCATGATCTTTACATCTTTGTATCCCAAATCTTATTGGTGCAAGCATGCAGCATGGTTTTTCCCTCCGTGTTTCCGAAATCCTTTCTAGCCGGATGACTCAACCAGCGCGCATTCGGTTTTCCCCTGACTTTCGTTTAATATCTTCCGTTATCTGGACTAATGCACATCTGCCGTATTGCAAGCCACCCGAGCAGCTGCTTGCATCGACGTAAAGAGTTCTTTGGCTGCGCGCTACCATCAGCAACTTAGCTTTCATGGACACTTTTTAGCCCTTGGAAATGATAATCCTGTCCCACCTTGTATTCACCGAAGAGAATTTACCGTTTGTCTGCTTACTCTTCTTGCTTCATTCATTATTATCAAATAATGACTGATGCCAAATTGCTGGTAGCCCTCAGTGATTACTGCCTTTTTTGGCTGAAAAAGGGAATTCAGCTTTTGATCGATCGGGGGCATGCAGCTCAGGCAATCCGGTTTTGTTTGATAATCATTGAATGACAAGCTTTTCAGCATATTTTGTGTTCTAGCGTTACCTGGTCAGGCTGCAATATCGACATTCAATTTTAAGTGGTCTTCCAAATACTTAAGCGGTTTCTTTTCGGGGGCAAACCCTTCAGTTTGGAGCCATATTGCTTATCCAGGTCCGCTTCTATGAAATCTCGGATGGCCCCTTCAAGGAGGAAGAATTCATAGAGTGCGCATTTAGCGGAAATCTATTGCTGGAAGCTGAGATCTCGGTATCAGCAAAATTGGTTTCAAAGTTCTTTTTTGATGCATGCCCTTAAACCATGGTGCCGTCAGGAGTAGGTTGACTGTCAATGGTAGCATGAGTAACACTGTTGTTTTTGAAATCATGGTGATCTGAAACTACTCCTTACTAATAGCATTGCCTTAACGTATGAATAGAAATTTTGATTCGGTTGCATTAAGGATTGCTTGACCTCTGGGTTTTTGCGCATGCTACAAATTATACCTGAGATGAAGATGTTCTACTTATTCTTGATGAAGATGGCCAAGTCATTACTGAGTGCGCGCTCTATACTCACGGCAATTGGCTTGCTTTTGTTCCCAACGGTGCAGGCTCAAAGTCCTCACGGAGATATGTTGCAAACTATGCAGGTCTACTCCGGTCGTGGCGGGGTAGACGTGGGAGAGCTGCTGATTGGAGAACTTAATTGTATCGGCTGCCATCAGGCAGATGAAACTCTTCAAAAGAGATTGGCATCAAAACAAGGCCCCGTTCTGGGTGCCAAGGGGATTCATTTGACTCCGCAATACATTCAGGAGTTGCTGATGCATCCCGCATTGAATGGTCAAGCACGCACCATGCCTGACATGTTACACGGATACGAAAACGACGAGAAGACAGCTATCGTGGATGCGCTTACTCATTTTCTCATTGATGCACAAGGCGAGATCACTGAGACCCCCGCAGCTGCGGATCCCTTTCGCATGCAGGCTGGTCGTCGATTGTTTCATGAAATTGGTTGTGTTGCCTGTCACGAACCACATCAAGATGCGGAAGCCCTCAAACAACCGACCTTGCCTTCACCTGATGCACTTTTCGACAGTGAGCATGAATCCGTCCTGGGACATTCGGTGATCATGGGGAAACTGGACGGGAAAACGACTGTGAGTGAATTGGCCCGCTTTTTGAAAAACCCTCTTGAAACCCGGCCCTCGGGTAAAATGCCAAGTTTCAAGTTGTCAGACAGTGAAGCGACTTCATTAGCGATGTACTTATTGAGGGGCCAAGCCAGGGGAATGTTTGACGGGGATGCCAAACTTCAAAAAACAAGTGGTTTGAAATACTCCTACCTTGAATTAGGATCGCCAACTGCCGAGCCTCATGGAGCGGTTCAGGATTTTGTTGAACATTATCCGGGAACCGCACCTGCATCTCTCCCGGCTTCTGCCCATTTTGTTAAGAGTGGAATTACTCATGAAATCTCTGATGCTATCAAAGAAAGACAAGAACAGATTGCATTAGTGTTTTCGGGATATATTTCGATACCTGAGGACGGCGAGTATGTGTTTTACACAAGCTCAGATGATGGATCACGGCTTTACGTGGGTTCTGGATTGGTAGTGAACAATGATGGTGATCACGGTATGACCGAACGCAATGGCAAGGCAATATTGAGCGCAGGGGATCATGCTTTTAAGGTGACATATTTCAATCATGGTGGACCTGCCGGTTTGAGCGTGTATGTAGAAGGACCGGGGATGGATAAACAGGCTGTTCCTGAAGAGTGGTTATCACATCTTGGACAGCCAATGCTTCCTACGGGGAGTGAAACATTTTCCATCGATAAAACCAAGGCATCGCAAGGTCAGGCATGGTTCCGTAAATTAGGTTGTGCCTCCTGCCATACCATTTTGGAATCAGGAGCTGCCTCCATTGCCGCGTCCGAAGCCAAGCCCCTGATTTCCATTGGGATCGATTCTGGTAAAGGTTGTTTATCAGACGAGCCCGGCATTTCATCGCCCTTGTATCATTTGACCTCAAGCGAGCGAGAGGCGATAACCAGTTCAATTTCTCAAATAGAGAATTTGTCGAACCCGCTTGATGCCCGTCAGCAAGTGCTCAGGAAAATGATTTCGATGAATTGTTTTGCCTGTCATGCCCGTGATGAAGTGGGGGGCATCAGTAGCGGTCGGAACCAGTTTTTCCTTACTCAGGGTGAAGCAGATTTGGGGGATGAAGGACGGATACCACCGAACCTAACAGGGGTCGGGCGAAAATTGAAACGGGAATGGATGAAAAAGGTGCTAGATGAAGGGGCTTCAGTCCGCCCCTACATGGCCACGCGCATGCCTGTTTTTGGCAAGGATAATGTGCACGGAATGGTGGATCTTATTTTCGAGGCAGACAAGCGTTCTGAGACGGTTTCGTCTACAGAAAAAAGTTCACTCGAAGATGCTAAATATGGTCGAAAGCTCGTCGGTGTTGGTGGGATGGCTTGCATTACCTGTCACACATTCGGGAAATTTAGTTCACTGGGGATTCCTGCATTGGATCTGACGACGGCTGGAGATAGACTCCAGAAAGACTGGTTTGTTCGTTATCTCAAGGACCCTTCCTCTTTGAGACCCGGAACCCGGATGCCGAGTTTTTGGCCGGATGGTCAAAGTGTGAACAGGGATGTCTTTGATGGTGATACTCAAAGGCAAATTGATGCCATCTGGTCTTATTTAAACATTGCAGACGACAATAATCCACCCACCGGCTTGATTCAGGGTAAGAAGGAAATTATTGCCAATAGCGAGGCCGTGATGTACCGGAATTTCATTGAAGGTGCGGGGCCAAGAGCCATTGGTGTCGGATACGCTGAAAAGGCGAATCTGGCATTTGATGCGGATCAGGTTCGCATGGCCATGATCTGGCAAGGGCCTTTTATGGATGGTGCACGTCATAGTTCAGGCAGGGGAGCTGGTTTTGAACCTCCATTAGGTCATAATCTTGTTCAATTTCCCAATGGTCCGCCGTTTGCATTTTCTGTGGACCCTGAACATACCCAATGGCCGAAACTGGCTGGAAAAGCGGCAGGATATGAGTTCAAGGGATATTGGTTGGACTCCAAGCGTCGCCCGAAATTTAAATACCAGTTCATGGCCATGGATGTTGAGGATTATACCGTTGCTGTTCCTGGGGAATTGGATGCGTCCCTGCGGCGC
Source organism: Pedosphaera sp. (assembly GCA_002690655.1). Classification (GTDB taxonomy): domain Bacteria; phylum Verrucomicrobiota; class Verrucomicrobiia; order Limisphaerales; family AAA164-E04; genus AAA164-E04. Next base: position 155,290 of record NZFL01000012.1, on the reverse strand, counting down.
TACCTCACATTCGATTCAAGAGCCCATTATGTTAATCTTTGGATGCGCGCAGCGATTGGTCAGGATATTATTGAAGAACAGGATGGTGCCTTCTTGATAGATCAAAAGCTGCGAATGCGATTTGAAACATCAGGCAAAGAGCGCCCTGTTCTCAACGGTGTTGAGGGTAACATGGAATTACTTGTCCCCATCGAACTGGATCATGGTAAAGCGAAAATTATTCAGGAAATCATTTGGTAAGGAATTTTTTATGAAAAGTGTTCTTAACATCATAGCTCATTGCTCAATGTATTACAGGAATATAAAAGGGCTTTTATCAGCACTCGTTCTGGCAGTAGCTTTAAGTCAGGGAATCGCGATCCTTGGTGGCGAACAATCCGACTATTACCGCACGGATACTATTCCTGTTCCGGAGGGAATTGTTCTTGAGGCGGGCGCTCTGCAATGGCTGGGAGACAACCAGATAGCTGTATCAACACGGTTAGGTGAGATATACATTGTAGATAATGCTCTGGCCGAGAACCCTGCTGATACCACTTTTCATCTCTTTGCCAGTGGATTACACGAAGTGCTTGGTCTGGCGAAAAAAGACGATTGGATCTATTGTGTTCAACGTTGTGAATTAACCCGCATGAAAGATCTGGATCATGATGGTCGTGCGGATGTATTCGAAACCGTCAATGACGATTGGGGTATCACGGGTGATTATCACGAGTACGCCTTCAGTTCCAAGTTTGATCGTGATGGAAATATCTGGATTGTATTGTGTCTCACCGGTTCTTTCACCAGTGAGATTGATTATCGTGGCTGGTGTCTGCGCGTCACTCCCGAGGGTCAAATGATTCCGACCTCCAGCGGGATTAGATCTCCCGGTGGCATTGGGATGAATGCACTTGGTGATATGTTTTACACCGATAATCAAGGAGTATGGAACGGGACAAGTGGCCTGAAGCATTTGAAACCGGGAGGTTTCATGGGCAACCCTACTGGGAATAGATGGTATGAATCAACAAAGGCCTTAGGACCCAGGCCCTTGGATCCTGTAAGCGGGAGTCGTATGCATATTGAAGCTGGAAAAATACCGGAATTGGTTCCTACAGCTGTTTACTTTCCTTACGGCCCCATGGGACAATCTGCCAGCGGGATCATCTGTGATCAAAACGATGGAAAATTTGGTCCTTTCGAAGATCAGTTGCTTGTTTGTGATCAGACCCACAGCACGGTGATGCGTGTTGATTTGGAGCAGGTGAATGGAGTGTATCAAGGTGCATGTTTCCCGTTTTTAAAAGGATATGATTCAGGTAACCTGAGTATTGAGTTTTCAACCGATGCTACTTTGTTTGTGGGTGGGACCGATCGTGGCTGGGGGGCGCGTGGTGGAAAACCTTTTGCACTTCAACGCACTCGTTGGAAAGGGAAAACCCCTTTCGAGATTCAGACTATGAAGATCAGGCCAGATGGATTCGACTTACATTTTACCCAGCCACTGAATGTAACGATTGCTTCGGATCCCTCATCTTACAGCATGGAGACTTACACCTATATCTACCAGAGCGCCTATGGAAGTCCTGAAGTAGATCAATCCTCACCTGTCATTCAATCCGCAACTGTGAGTGAAGACGGTACTACCGTCAGGCTTAAAATTGACCAATTGCAGGTTGGTCATGTTCATGAACTCAAGCTCTCGGAAATTATTACTCAATCCGGAGAACTGCTCTGGAACCCAGTCGCGTATTACACACTGAACGAAATACCCAAAAGCGTTCTGTAATCACGCTGCTTTGGTTGGAGTAGATCGAAAACTTGCCCAGGTGCTCAGTGGCATGATTCCGATTGCCATGATCAATATCTGTGATGCATTGAAAATCATAAGCCACTTGAATGCGGCATCCATGAATCCATAACTGTGGAGTCCAACATTGAGCATGTTGACACCGAACCATGAAAAGGCGGTGACAATATTACCAAAAACGGCGAGGTTCATGAGCCCACGTTCCCGGATCATACCGCCCCATCGAGCGTGGAGAATGATGGCGTTCCAAATCACAATGAGTAGAGCCCCGTTTTCTTTGGGGTCCCACCCCCAGAATCGTCCCCAGGATTGATCTGCCCATATCCCACCGAGGATGGTACCAACAAAACTGAACAAAGTGGAGAAGCAGACCACCCCATACACCATACGTGTCAGTGATTTTGAAGTATCCTTGTCGAGGGATCTGGTGAAGAAACCCCTCATGATGTAAACGATCGCAAGGAATCCTGAAAAGAAGGTAGAAGCGTATCCTAGCGTGATGATGACTACGTGAGTTGCCAGCCAGAAGTTCGTGTCCAAAACCGCACGCAATACGCCCATTGTATCTCCACTCAACGCAAGATTGTGGGCGACGATGAGTGACAATACACCGACTATGGAAGCGATCGCTGCTCCCACACCGTCCTTGTAAATACGCTCGATGATCAGACCTAGCAACACTGCTCCCCACCCAACAAAAACAGCAGAGCTGTAAAGGTTTGTGACAGGGGGGCGCCCTTCGATGTACATTCGAGTGATCAATCCTCCCGTGTGAACGATAGCTGACAGCACAATAAGATAAAAAGCAGTTTTACGTGTCCATTCAGAGCCGCTGAACCAGGTGCTGCAGGCAAAAAGGAACGCGATCAGGTACATCACAGTACTTTTGTAAAAAGGAGAAAACTTGTTATATGAAAATTCGAGGGAGGTGCGTTTGAGTTCTGCCCCAAAATCTGGTTTCAAGGATTCTTTGTATTGACTGGCTGCTTGGTTGAAATTGCCCGAATTATCCCCGTGGAAGGCGCTGGCCATTTTTGCGTAAGAACGAACTTCAGGCCTTATTACGCCCATGGTTTGGATTGCCTGTATGAGATTAGTCCCCATCGTGCTCCACTGATCGCTTGTTCCTGAATCTTTGCTTGGAGGGATTAATAAAGTTCCTGCAGAACTCAGATGCTGGAACCGATCCATGTAACCAGAAAACAAACCCAGCGCAGCTTCATCGTGTTCAGTGCCTGCATTCTGGCTGCGCCACGCTTCGAGACCCGGAGCAATCGATGACAAATAAATTTCCAGGTCATTGTTGAAATCATGTGAATCCTGAGGTGCAATTGTATTTTTGAATTCCATGTAGGTGTTCAAACCTACCCAGACCTTGATCACTGCTTTTTCAAATGGACTCCTCAGCGCTGCTTCCTGATTGAATGCACTTTGTGCATGCCTGCGAATGGTCGGGAAATGCTCGCTGATTTCATGAAACGTAAAATAAAATAATCCAGATTTTTCGACACCTTGATCATCCAGACCCAATTCGTCCAGAAGGTCGGGGTGATTGATGGCAAAAATGTAACGTTCATCAGCAATTTCAGGATGCATCATGACCTCCATCAACCATTCAGATGCGTTGAGCTTTTTGGGTCGTTTGCCGAATTGATACCATCGCCGTTCTGATAACTGGCCCGACCCTTCTCCTCGAATCTTCAGGAAAGCTCCCCACTCGCCTTTTTCGTTGTTTCCCTCCAGTGGTACTTTCCGCGTACCTCGGATTTGTATCAGGGCATTCATCCCTACGGAATCAAGAGGCTGAAGCCTCCCTTCACGCAATACTGGCAGCTGACCGAAGGAGACATCATCCATGTAACCTTTTGCCTTTGGCGGGCGCAGTGCAGAAACGATCCAAAGGGTGAATAAGCCAAGCAACAAATAAGGTAATAGCTTTTTCATATCAGTATTCAGGCAGTCTTAGGGGTTGTTGCTCGGGTGTTGATTGATGAAGGGCTTGAATTTCTTCTCTTACGTGTGAATCCAATCAAATGAACCATAAATTGAACCGTCAACCCCACTCCCACCATGGTGCAAGCAAGGTAAGGGGTAAGCCAGGTGGGGTTTTGAACCACTTGGAATGTTGACGTTGCTGTCAGACCTTGACGGCGAACCATTTCATTTGCCGACATCTGATGCTGGAAAAAGGTCAGTCCGTGATACCTCAAGGGATGATTCATGTAGACGAGCACCTCTCGATCTTCGCCAGTGCCCTCATTTTGCAGACGCACACGGCTTGCAAAGTTTCGTGGTTCCATAGTACCCGTGTAATTCTCGTGTGTTGCCTTGAGGAGTGTGAGTGAAAAGTCTTCATAATAGCGTTTGGCTCGCATTCCAACGGAAAATTCTTTTCCCTGGTAGTTGAATTTCTGAGGGTCCAGAACAGTTGCGACCAACCATTCACCTAGAGTGGTATCACCATCCATGATTTCCAGGACAGCGGCTCCAACGTCCCGCTTGTCCATTGCTGTTTCCGGTGGCATGGCTTTCAAGAAAACATTATTGAAACCGCTGTTTGCCTCTATGCGTGTGTAACCCTCCTTCTCTTTGCCCACTAGATTGACATTGGGCCAGTAATCTTTGACATTGATTTTGAAGGGGAGAGGTCCGCTGGGTATTGTTGCACCTGACTTGCTTTGCAGAAATGATTCCGAAAGCGCATAGACTTTATCCTCTTCAGTGTTTGAATGGTCAATTAAAGCCAATTCATTCAATCTGAAGTCTGAAGAATGAGAAACGGTTTCACCCTCTTTGATCTCCATGGCGCTTTCTCTTGATAGGAGATCAGTGAACAATTGTCCCAGTATCAACAAAATCAGTCCAGCATGAGAAATATAGATCCCCAGTTTTTTTCTGGTGAGTTTGAAACGAGCAATATAGGCACCGACAAGGTTCAATAACAAAAAAGTACCCACCAGGTAGCCTCCTGGCATTACCGGTATTTGCCAATCAGCGTTCTCAGGACCCCAGTATACGAAAACACTCTTGAAATAGCGTTCCTGTACGATGTAGAGCCCCTGATCCACTTGTGCAATAGTGCCTACGAAGACAATGAGCATGAACAAAGTCAGACATGTCACCGTTAATCTGAGCGAGGTGAAGAATTTTACAATATTATCTAGCATTTTCGTTGAATTGAATTGACTGAACGAAGGTTTTGAAATTTTCTGATTCGCGCTGGACAGCGACAGCAGGTCCCATGACCTTGAAGAACCAGGTTTGTCCATTGTGAGGAAGGATGACCGCATCGATTCCCTGAGTGGCGCCGGGGATGCTCACCAGTTTTCCTTCGACTCCGCTCGAGGTGATGGCTGACGTGATGGACTCCAATTCACTTTGGTCGGCGGGTCCCAGCCCCACCTGCCTGCGCCAACGATTGATGTTCGGCAGTAGCCCGCCTGCGGCCCCTCCAAGGGAAGAAACCGTGATCTTTGCTTCGCCGCCCTCTCCAGAAGCTTTGAAACTTGCGAGAATCATGGAGCTTGGGCCGCTGGATGTCCAACCTGCTGGAATCTGCCATTTAGGTAAATTATTCGAGCTTGAGGATTTTGGCCCGCCTGCGGGGCCAGTGGGCATTGTTCCCTTGTTCGCCATGTTCACTCCCGCATGAGGGTCTGCGGCTTGGCGTGCAGCGGTGATTTCCTGCTGCATCTTGTTGAGATCGACGGAACCCAGAAAGGTAGTGAAAGCTGGTCTCTCTGTTTCCAGATGCTGATCGGCGCCGGTCATCTTGAAAAACCAGGTTCCCACGGGAGAATTGACGAAAGCCGTAATGATTCTCATTCCCGCCATCTCCCCCGGTGTTTCCTCCGGGGCCGTCAGATCAAAAATGCGCCCATCGAATTGACCGATTTTTATCAGCTCGGAGGACTCATTCGCCTCCTCCTTGGAAATGGGGCTGAGTTTGAGCTGGCTTCTCCATAAATTCACGATCTCATGGTCTTCAACCTTTAAGTCAGGCATTGGAAGAATGGCTACCTCCGCCGTCTCCTCATTTTTCCCTGTCACCTCAAAAGTAGCCAATCGCATGGCACTTGTGTTCTGGGTTTGTTTCCAGTTGGCCGGAAGCTTGTATGCTTCATTTTTAGAGACTGTGTAAATTTCAACTTGTGATCCTTGTTTGCAACTGGAGATGCATAGTGCAAACATGGAGCAAAATGCAGTGAGCCAAGCTTTCCTGTTTTTCATCAATACCTTGAGTTTTTTATGTATCACCTCAACAATGTTTTTTTGCTGCTTGAAGCAGAATAAGAAATATCTCGTTACAATGTGCGCAATTAACAGATGAAATCAAGCGGTAACTTGCGACAATTCTGGCAACTGATCGCGGCTCACGAAGATCCCGTTTTACGGGGTTGATATCCGTAAAATCAAGAGGCGTCCCATGAAGTTAATCTCAGTCTTGCCCAGTTGAACTTCTCCCCAGAAAAAACTTATAAGGGCTTCTTGATCAATCAACTCTCTTTTGGATAGTAAATATGAGGTAAATCAGATTTCAGGACAAATGCTCAATGGAACAAAACATACCTAGTCGAATCATTAAAAAACGAGGACGCTTGCTCGAGTCAGGAAAATCCAATGCCTACCGACTTGTGCACGGCGCAGGCGACGGTTTTAAGGGGTTTCATCTGGATCGACTTGGTGATTATTTGCTGGCATCCAAAGAAGGAAAGCCTGATCTGGCTGAAGAAGAAATAGCGAGAGGGTGGATGTCTCGACTGAAAAGCCGAGGTGTATATCTGAAACAGTTGCAAAAGCATGTTCGTCACTCAAACAAGGAGTGTTCTTCTCCAAAGATCTGGTTGGGGAATGCTGGCCAGAGCGAGACCACGATCGTTGAAAATGGCGTCCATTATCAAATCCGTTTTGATGAAGGGTATTCAGTGGGGATTTTTCTGGATCAGCGCGAAAACCGTCAACGATGGTTGCAGCAAAAAGTGAACTCTCGGTTTGCTCTGAATATAGATGCCCTGAAATCTGGAGATATTCTGAATACCTTTTCCTACACATGCCCTTTTTCAGTCTGTATTGCCAAAAGCGGGCTGCGTGCGGTGAGTCTGGATCTGTCCAGAAAATATCTGGATTGGGGGAAAAAGAATTTCCAATTGAATGAGCTACATCCGGAGACCCACGATTTCATTTATGGCGATGTTTTTGACTGGATGCGCAGATTCCGTAACCGAGGACGGATCTTTTCAGGTATCATTCTGGATCCCCCTACTTTTTCGAAAGCCCCCAAGAGTAAAAAAATGTTTCAAGCAGAGAGAGATTATCCTGATCTTTTGAATCTGGCATTAGACATTATCGAGCCAGGGGGTGTGATTCTGGCTTGCAATAATACCGTTGGATGGATGCCTGGAGACTTTCAAAAGACGATTGATCACACCCTCATGAGGCGGGGAGTTGTTTGTGATCCGGTTTACTTCGCTCAGCAGCCTCCCGAATTTCCTGTAAGTCTGCAATCTCCTCAATATTTGAAATCTGCATGGATCAAAGTAACCGATGCGGGAAAGGGTTGAAAATTTACAGCCGTTCTTCAATAAACCTATGATTTCCAATCCTCGATCAATGTCATCACTGCGGGAATAAACGTCAAAACAAGCACTGCCGAAACGAGTGTCCCGACTCCCAGCGCAATGGCCATAGGAACCAGGAATAATGCCTGAATACTCGTTTCAAAAATCATTGGACCCAAGCCTAGAAATGTGGTCAGCGCTGTCAACATAATCGGGCGAAATCGACGTTGAGCGGCCAGGATGACGGCATCTATTGGAGATTTACCTTGTTTGAGATATTGATCCCGGGTGAGTTCCAGCACAAAAGCACCATTCACCACCATCCCGCACAGTGCAATCATGCCAAAGACACTGAATACGCTGAGATCAAATCCCATGATAATATGACCCAGCACTGCTCCCGCCAGACTCAAGGGAAGCATCAACAGGACGACCATCGCTTGGAGATAACTCCTGAGAAGAGACGCCATGATCGCATAGATGGCAAAAAGGGAAGCCAGCAATCCCCATGAAAGATTGTTCATCGCTTCACGTTGTTCACGTTGTTCCCCTTCGAAAGAGTGACGGAGTTGTGGATATCGCTTGAGGATTTGTGGGAGTTCAGTTTTTTCAAAAGAACCAAGCACTTTATTGCCCGTGGTAATTCCGGGGACGACATTGGCGGTGACATTGATGACCCTGCCTCCATCGACACGCGTGATACGAGCCGGCGCGTCTGTTAATTCAATTTTTGCTGCCTGTCGCAAAGGGATCTCACCTCCACGAGGCACGCGGATCAATAAATTTTCCAGCCCGCTCAGTGTGCGTCTTTCTGATTCGGGGAATTTGACCATGACACGTAATTCTTCACGATCCATCGGCTGGCGAAGTGCCTCGGCACCATAAAAAGCGTGACGTATTTGTTGCCCCAATTCGCGTGCAGTGATGCCGAGGCTCCTTCCTTCCGGGGTGATTTCGAAATTGAATTGAGGCATTTCCCTGCCAAAGCCCTTTCGCACGTCTTCAACTCCTGGGTATTTCCCTATGGCTTTTGCAACTTCTGCAGCAGCTTTACGCAGAACTTCCACCTCTGGGTGAGAAATTTGAATATCGATTTCAGCTGAACCGCCAGGGCCGATCAAATAATCAAAAAAGACCGATTCAACATCCGGTAAGGCTGGGAACTCTTTTCGCCACAACTGGGCGAACTCTCCAGGAGTAACCTTTCTTTCACTTTGTGGGACCAGCCGGACGGAGACTTCCCCTCCATTTGAGCTTCGTTCAGCAACGGAAGTGGTGATGCCGATCAATATGTCTTCTTCACCCAGTTTATCGATGGTTTTGCGTGCGGCTTCTTCTATTAGAAACGCTACCTCGCGTGTTCGCTCGGTGGGAGTGCCGGATGGCATTTCGATCTCCGCCTGCACAAAGGGAGTTTCAATTGACGGGCGAAAGGTGAAGTCGATACGGCCACTGAAAGTATATCCCAGGATGATAAGGAACGCGCCGATGGACAAGGCACAGGTCAGATATCTCTGCTTGATGACCAAATGTATCACCGGGTTGTACCAGCGGTCGATCAGATCATCGATCCGAACGCGCAGCCGTGTCTGCCAGGCATGAAACTGATTATAAAGCTTGAAAACGGATCTTTTATTTTTCTGCGCAAGGTGGGCAGGCAGTATGAGGAGACACTCTATCAAGGAAACGGTAAACACAGCAATCACGACCGCAGGCAGTACGTAAAAGAAACGCCCAGTTTCCCCGGGCACGAAGAGGAGTGGAAGGAACGCAATGATATTGGTGCTCACCGCAAATAAGACAGGTTTGGCCATCAGTTGGACTCCTTCTACAGCTGCCTGCATGCGGCTCTTACCCAGAGACATTTTATGAAAGATCTCTTCTCCCACAACGACGGCATCATCCACCACAATCCCGAGTGTCACAATGAATCCAAACAGAGAAATCATGTTGATGCTGGCGTCCATGGCAGGGAGCAGGAACAATGAACCCAGAATTGAAACCGGAATGCCTGCGGTTGTCCAAAAAGCAACCCGAAGCTCCAGGAATAACCCCAATGCCAGGATCACCAGGAGGAGGCCGATTGCTCCATTGGTGAGAAGCATGTTGATGCGTTCCTCATAATCATCTGACCGGTCAAAGGTAATGGTGATGCCAACCGAGTCTGGTAGTTGATTTTTTTCACTCTCAATGAATTGACGTACGGCACGAGCGACTGTGAGTGGAGATTGAGTTTCCGAACTGTAGACAGCCAGCCAGATGGAAGGACGGCCGTTAAAATAGGATTCTCGTTCTGATTCCTCAAAATCATCTTTAACAAGGGCAATATCTTTCAATCGAACTTTCGTGCCATCTGCTCTGCTGATGATCGGAATGGATTCGAATTCTCGAGCCAATTCCTTGCGCTCCTTGGTTTTCAGCAGGTAATCACCGCCGGCTGTCCTGATGGAACCCGCAGGTACGTCCAAAGCCGCATCATCGACCGCCTCAGCAATGTCATTTAACCTGAGTCCCATGGATCTGAGTCTGGCTTGTGGGACCTCAATATGGACTTCAGGGCTACGGACCCCTCTTAATTCGATCAAGGAAATCTCGGGAAGTGAGAGTAACTTGTCCTCCATCTCCCTGGCAAATTCGAGCAATCCCTTGGCGTCCAGATCTCCGTAGATTGAAAGATACATGACACCGCGACGTCGGCCGTTATCCAGAGCAATGACGGGAGGTTCCGCATCCTCCGGAAAGAGGTTGATGCGCTGGACCGCGGCCGTAATTTCCTGAAGGCCCCGATTGCGATCTGAACCGGGAATCAGCTCAGCCAGAATGCGGGCATTCCCTTCGCTCGCAGTGCCTGTAATTTCCCGAACGATCTCCATTGAACGCAGTTCTGATTCGATCGGAAGAATGATGGATTGTTCGACTTCCTCGGGACTTGCCCCCCGGTACTCCATGGAAATCTCAACCACATCCAAAGTAAAAGTCGGGTAGATCTCCTGTCGGATATTGAGGGAAACAATCAGCCCTATGACAATCACCGCTAACATCAGTAAATTGGCAGCGACATGGTTTTTGGCAAACCAGGTGAGCAAACCTTGAAAGCCGGATTCGGATGTGTTCGCTTCCCTTTCCTGTTTCATCATTCGTTCAGAGGCTGCGCGTTGATGATCGTGCCCGGTACAGCAGAACGAAGTGGACTGACAATTAATGTTTCACCCGGTTGCATCGCATTGGATACGTAGACCATATCGTCCATGTTCCACAGGATTTCAACATCCCGGATTTGCAATTTACTGGAAGTGTCCACTACCCAGATGCGATTGTTGGATCTAAGGGAAGCCTGGCGAATTGCGAGGCAATCGTTGATTTCGCCTGCTTCGATATCGACACGCACGTAACTTCCGATGAGTAGCGGGGCTACTTTGCGGGATGCGCTGGCTGCCTCATTATGAGAGAATGAAATGAGTAACCGTGCCATCCTTCCCTCGCGCTCTAAATCGCCTCTAAGACCGATCACCCTGCCGTTTCCCGCAAATTGCTTCCCCCCACCTGATGTCAGGAAAATACTGGCTCTGGCTCCTTGTTTGGAATCTTTCGGCAGTTGGATATGACGGATCTGATCTACCGGAAGTGAAACCTGAATCCAATATTCATCAGCGCCAATCAGAGTGGCAGCTGAATAGCCGGGGTTGATGCGTTGTCCGATCTCAAGGTTTTCTTCGAGGACAACGGCATTGAATGGTGACTTGATCAAATGGCGTTTGAGTAATTCAATATTGCGTTCTCTAGCAATGCTTAATCGTGCTACTTCAGCTTCCTGCACGAGTGCTTCGGCTTCGAGGGAAATTAGCTCTGTATCTGGAATCAAAGCGTTACTCGCAAGGTTCTGTGCTTGTTTGGATTTTCGTTGAGCCTCTTTCAGGTTCACTTCGGCACGCATCAGTGCAGCGTTGCTTTCCTTGACAGCGAGTTCCGTCATGGTGGGGTCGATGGCGAACAACTCTTCTCCTTCCATGATCTTTCCGCCCGGGGTCAGGCTTTGATGCTGGCGGGTGACAAGTCCGGTGACTTCAGGTTCTATGGTCAATCTCCGCGCGGGTATGACCGTACCGTATGCGGAAATAAAAATAGGATAGCGGTCAGGCAAAATCTTCCGCACCTTCACCATTTTTGCAACCGGAGTTTCATCATCTGGCAGTACTTTCGGGCCGGATTCGAGTAGGAGATAGGCAATGCCTGCTGCAATCAGAAGAACGATCATCGTCAGCGCGACTTGCCAACCATTCCTTTGGGAGTGAGATCTCATTTCTCAGTGAAAGATTCGGCAAGTGCAACGGCTTTCAGCATGGCTTTGGCCTTGTTGACGGTTTCCTCATACTCGCTTTCAGGGACAGAATCGCTGACCCAACCGCCTCCTGCCTGAACGTATATCCGGTCATCCTTGATCAATGCCGTTCGAATCGTGATACAGCAGTCAAGATTTCCGCTGAAAGAAAAATAACCCACACAGCCTCCGTATGGTCCACGGGTTGTTTGCTCCATTTCCGAAATGATTTGCATCGCACGAATCTTGGGAGCACCACTCAAGGTTCCGGCAGGGAACGTGGCTCGGATCAGGTCATAAGGTGTTTTCCCCTCTGATAAGCAGCCCTCAACCTGGGACACGATGTGCATCACGTGGCTGTAGCGTTCTATGATCATCAGGTCTTTGACCTCGACGGAACTGAAATCACAAACTCGGCCAATATCGTTTCTCGCTAAATCCACGAGCATGACGTGTTCGGCTCGTTCCTTTGGATCGGCCAGTAAATCTTTCTCATGAGCAAGATCCTGTTGTCGCGTGGCTCCTCGTGGGCGGGTGCCTGCTATGGGGCGGATTTCAACTCGCTTATCCTCACAACGCACATGTATCTCAGGTGAGGCACCTACGAGCGAGAATTCATCCAACTCAAGCAGAAACATGTAAGGGGAAGGATTAATGGACCTTGCAGCACGATAGACTTCCAGAGGTGAGGCGTTGAGAGGGGCCGAAAACCTTTGCGATCCGACGACCTGAATGATGTCGCCCGCAGTAATATACTTTTTGGCTTGGTCCACGTTATCAAGAAAACGGTCTTTCTCCATATTGGACTCAAATGATGCAGGCTCAGGCGATTTCAGGAAGGTGGCGGGTTTGTATTGACAGGGTTGCTCCAGAAGGGAAAGGAGCCTGTTAATTTCCTCGCAGGCATTTTCATATTCATCCAGCGCATTCTGAGGGTTTTTAACGTAAGCGTTGACGATGACTGTGATGGTCTGTGAGACACGATCGAAAACCAGTAGTTGATCCGCAATCAAGAAATACATTGTTGGCGTGTTTAGCTCGTTGTGAGCAGGGCGGGGGACGATAGGTTCGATATCATGAATATATTCATAACCCAGAAAACCAATCGCTCCACCTGAGAAACGGAAATCTGATTCAGTCGTTGGAACATAGCGAAACTGTTTGAGAGTTTTCTCAACTGCCTCAAGTCCGTCACGAACCTCATTTTCCTTGAGGGAGGAAGCCAGTGCTCCCACCACTTGATAATGATTGAGAACCTTGCCATTCTGAATGACCTCAATTTGATCTCCTTTTTGTTTGATGACAGCTCTTGGATTGCAACCTACGAAGGAATATCGCCCCAGGTGTTCTCCTCCCTCAACAGATTCAAACAGAAAGGATTCACCCTGTCCTCTCAATTTCTGGTAGGCAGAGCAAGGGGTGTCAAAATCGGCCAACACAGTTCGTGTAACAGGAATCAAATTTCCCTTTTCGGCAAGATCGATGAATTGTTTTGTCTCCGGATAGAACATCTTTGAGTGCATTTAATCTTGAATTAGCATCAACATCCAGCAGGAAAATGTCCTAGTTATCGTGATTGCTCGGAAATTGTATGATTTCATCTGAGATCGTCATGCAGCGGAAACAAGTCTATGATTTGCCTGATGAATGATGAATCAATGATCGTGTTTTATGACGAGCGTTGTGCAGACTACGCCTCACCTGGACACCCCGAGCGGCCTGATCGAGTCACCATGACTGCCAAAAGACTTAAGAAGCAGTCAAGCTTGTCTTTAGAATGGCGTCTACCTGCGGCAGCTCCTGAGGCTGCAATTCGTTTGGCTCATTCAGCTGTGCACTTAAAAAACTTGCGAGAATCGAATCATGATTTTGATCGAGATACGCCTTGGTATGAGGACATAGAGAGACACGCACTCAGAGCCGCAGGTGCGGCTCTGGACGCCATGGAATCAGCTCGTAAGGGGCGGCATGCTTTCAGTCTAATGCGTCCGCCGGGACACCATGCGACAAGGGAAAGAGCCATGGGTTTTTGCTATTTGGGCTCAATGGCCATTGCGATCCTCAATGGAATGAACAGTTACGGCCTGCGCACGGCGGTATTGGATTTTGATGTGCATCACGGCAACGGCACTGAAGATATTTTACACGGAAATGAAAATGTTCTTTTTGCCTCTATTCACCAATCACCCTGTTATCCAGGTACTGGATTACAGCATCGCCCACCGAATTGCCGCAATTACCCGCAAAAACCATTCACTCCTCCTCTTGAATACAGAAAAGGCCTTGTGCAGGCCCTGGAGGATATCAAAGCATTCAAACCAGATTTGTTGGGCGTGTCTGCCGGATTTGATGCGTTTGCTGACGATCCCATTGCTCAAGAGCTATTGGAGAAGGAAGACTTCGAATGGATAGGAAAGCAAATTTCGGATGCAGGCATACCCGCTTTCAGTGTTCTTGAGGGAGGATATAGCGATGCTCTGGCAGAGCTTATTGAAGCTTACATGTGCGGTCTTGCTGGATCTCTAATTCCATGATTGACGCTAGATTCCTACAACTGAAAAGTCAGTAAAATCAATATTTTTAGACTCAAGATAGCCTTGCCAAGATGAACCACATGGGTTTTTCTTAACATCAATAGCATTATGGACCAGACTGAATCAACACCGATGAATTTTGTACAAAGGAAACTGCCTTGGATTATTGGGGGAGTAGCATTGGTATTTTTCCTGTTAACCATGAGTCAATCCGTGACGACCTCCAGCCTGCCTGTCATAGGGAAAGTAACAGGTTGGGATTGGTCGCCAAGTATTCAGGCACCCGTATTCTATTTGTTGACCTTGCCGATTAGTTTTCTTTCCATCAGCTCGCAGCCCGGTGCAATGAATGTATTGACCGTTATTCTGGCTGCGTTGACCCTGTTTAATCTGGCTAAAGCAGTTTCTCTACTACCGCATGACAGAACACGCGATCAACGTGTTCGCGAGCAAAGTGATTTTTCGCTGCTTAGCTCACCTTTGGCGTGGGTACCTCCCATATTTGCCGCGTTAATATGCGGCTTGCAGCTCAGTTTCTGGGAGCATGCTACATCAGCGACAGGTGAAATGATTGATCTGCTGATGTTTGCTTACCTCATTCGTTGTTTGCTGGAATACCGTATTGGGGAAAATGAGAAGTGGATGACTCGCTTTGCGTTTTTGTATGGCGCTTCCATTACCAATAATTGGGCGATGATTGCCTATTTTCCTCTTTTTCTGGGAGCAGTGATATGGATAAAGGGAATTGCGTTTTTTCAGGGGCGATTTTTACTCAAGTCAACATTTCTTGGGTTACTTGGGTTGGGTTTGTACCTGCTGCTGCCAGTATTGCTTTCAGGTCAGTATCCTGACTCAGGAGG
Organism: Pedosphaera sp.; assembly: GCA_002690655.1. Taxonomy (GTDB): domain Bacteria; phylum Verrucomicrobiota; class Verrucomicrobiia; order Limisphaerales; family AAA164-E04; genus AAA164-E04. Next base: position 140,228 of record NZFL01000012.1, on the reverse strand, counting down.
TATCTGGGATTATTTAAAGTTACAACTTGGGAATCAGAAAGTAGTTCTGACAGGATTCAAGCGCAGTGTGGTGCTGATACTTTCTCTGACGTCCATTGTTCCTGTTGTTGCCATTGGGGTTCGGTGGCCTTCGACCTTTGGTGATACGAGCGCTGCGGGAGCCATGCTCACTAATTTCATGTTCAAGCTCATTCACATGGTCTTTTTGGCTGTCTGCATCTGGGTAGCTTTCGACCCTCCATTCAGTCCTCGAGTACGCGGTCTGGGCTTACCTTTCCTTTCCTTTTATTTCCTGGGTGCATTAGCAGTAGGATATTATTCAGGATACGCTTTACTTATCTTCAGCGGAGCTCCCTCGCGAAGAAAATCAAGACAGCAGCGTTCCTCAGGAAGTGAAAACTTTATCAATGTGACATGTAAAGGGCTTGTTTTGTTGGCCGCTATTGGCGTGCCTGCTGGTTTGCTCGCGAAAAACTGGAGTTCGATTCAGCTGACAAACGGAGATGTATTGTCAAGCTACGCTCGCACGGTGATTGAGCCTTTGCCCAAAGAAAAATCACTTTTGATCGTCGATGATCCGTTCAGGTCGATGATGATTAAATTTGCATTGGAAACGTCGCCTGATCATGAAAAATCCAACTATACCGTCGTCGATACGTCAGGATTATCGACAGGTTTTTATCAGAAAATTGCCCATGAAAATATCAAGAACGATTGGCAAGAAACACTAGGGGCTGAAAATATTCCCCCTAGGATCAGTTTAGGGTCTGTCCTGAACCTGGTTGCAGCCGTCATCAAGCAGTCTCCGGTTTATTACATGCAATCGAGTTTTGGGATTTACTTTGAATATTTATTTCCAAGGAATCATGGCCTGATCATGGAGTTACAGGCTTACACAGAGCAAGATAAAAGCCCCTATCCACCCTCTCTTTCGGAGGAGGATGCTGATAGAATGCAATCTTATTGGGCATCGTTCGATACCGAATTCAAGGTTCTCCTTGACGGAATTGCATCGGATGTGCCGCTGTGTGTCGCCATAGGTGGAATGGTTGCCATGGAAAGAAACAACTGGGGTGTCAAGTTGCAGCGTATGGGGCGATTGGATGACGCAAAGGCCGCATTTATTGCTGCCAAACAATACTCCAGCAAAATTTCCTCTGCGGATTTCAATCTCGAAGCAAATGAACTGCTTTCCAATCAGCAGCCTGTTGTAGGGATCATCGATGATCAGGAATGGAACAAGATGCAGGGCAAGTTCAGGTCGATAGCTCAGATCCTCAAAGCAAACGGTGAAATTGATGTAGTCCGTTTTCAAAATGAAATGGGAATCCAACTCTTCACTGGAGGTAACTTTCGTCAAGCGGCGCTGAGGTTCAGGAGAGGTATTGAATTGGACCCTTCCAATACAGATTTTTGGCTGGCAAACTCACAAGCTTTGTTAAATCTAGGTTCACCTGTCGAGCTACTTGAAACTTTGAAACAGCTTGAGCAATCAGGTAATGATCTGGACGAATCCCAAAAAGCGGAAGTGACTCGATTGACAGCTCTCGCGCATTATGGTGTGGGTAATAAATATTACGCAAACAAGGAGGACGCATTGGGTGCCAAGGAATTTGAGCTTGCAGAGGGGTTGCTACTGAAAGCTCGTGAGGATTTCCCTAAATCGGAGCCCATTATCGAAACCTTGGCTCAAGTGTATTTGTTTACCGAGAGATATCAAGAAGCTGCAGCCATGTGTGATACTCACTTGAACTTGAATTCAAGTTCCGTCAATGCGCGACAAACCAAAGCAGTTTCACAGATGCGTGCTGGTGATTTTGAAAGTGCGGTGAAGACTTTGACCGAAGCACTTGTAAAAAATCCAAACAACAATATTGCTCTGCTCAACAAAGCGATTTGTCACTTTAAATTAGAGCAGTTGGATGAAGCTGCCCTTGACTATAAAACGCTCTCTGAACGCATCGAAAACAGTCATGCCGTTCATTATGGCCTGGCTGAAATTGCCCGTCAGAAAAATAATACTGCTGAAGCGATTAAGCATTACGAGTCTTACCTTGAAATAGCGCCCAAGGGTACCAGTGAATTCGGAAAAGTGAAGGCCACGCTGGCAGCTCTCAAAGCTGAATGACCCAGAGAATCGGGAATGGGAATGTTTGTATCTCATGTCATCACGCGTCTCATCGTAGGTGGCGCTCAGGAAAATACCATATCCACTGTTCTTGGGCTCCATGAGAGCTCCGACGTTGATGTCGAGTTAATTTCCGGTCCCACAGACGCATCCCTTTCGGAAGGATCATTGGACTTCAAACTAAGCAAGATTCCGAATCGCTTCCATATTGAACCTCATCTGATTCGGCCGGTGTCTCTGCTTCATGATTTTCGAGCCTACATTTCTCTCAAAAGAAGGTATCAGGAGACGCTTCCTGATATTGTTCACACTCACAGCGGAAAAGCCGGTTTTATCGGCAGATTAGCGGCTAAAGCTGCAGGAGTAAAATGCATCATCCATACAATTCATGGCCCTTCTTTTGGCTCCTATCAAAACGCGCTCTCCAATGCTTTTTTTGTTAACGCGGAACGGATGGCTGGCAGGGCCACTCATCACTTTATTGGTGTTGCGGATGCGATGTGCCGTCAGTATCAACAGGCAGGTATAGGGAATCCCTCGAATTATTCGACGATATACAGCGGATTCGACCTGAATGCATTCTTATCCACCAATCCCAATGCCGCACTGCGCGCCAAACTTGGAATCCTTGAAACAGACTTTGTTATTGGTAAGATTGCAAGACTCTTCGATCTCAAAGGGCATCAGGAACTATTTTCTGTTTTACCTCGTCTGATTCAAAAAATCCCGAACCTTAAATTGCTTTTGATAGGCGGAGGGCCTCATAAGAAATTATTTATCAATCAATTGAACCAAATGGGATTGAGGAACAGGGTTGTTTTCTCTGGCTTGATCAAACCTGAAGAGGTGCCGCAATGGGTCGGTATCATGGATGTGCTGACCCATTTATCTCAACGGGAAGGGTTGCCAAGAGCCCTTCCGCAGGCTATGGCTGCGGGAAAACCCGTGGTCGCATATGACTTAGACGGTTCACCGGAAGTCTGCATCACGGGTAAAACCGGGTTTTTGCTTCAACCAGGTGATCAGCGCGCATTAATCAATGCGATGGTGACTCTTTTCGAAAATCCGACCCTCCGAAAACGCCTTGGCCACGCAGGAAAAGATCTGGTAAAGAAACGCTTTACTGTTCAGACCATGGTGGAATCGATTCATAGGCTTTATCTTCGCTTGTTGGAAAATGGTGGCAATGGGTAAACAAAATGCCTTTTAGTGTCCTTCCCAGTTGAAGATTTTATTCTGATTGGTTAGTTCTTTTCTATGCGGTTTATCGGAACCATCATTGAAAAGCTTCAGCGTCACCCCAAACGGATAGTGCTTCCGGAGGGGCAGGAGCCGAGAGTATTGCAGACAGCACGGCAGTATAGAGCTTTGAAACTGGGGGTGCCGATTCTGCTGGGCGATCGGACGCGAATCAAAGAATCTGCCGCAGCCTTGAATTTATCGCTGGACGGGATTCGTATCATCAATCCCGATACGAGCGAGGATTTGGGACACTTTGCGGAACGTTACATGAAAATGAGACGTTCAAAAGGTGTGAGTGAGGAGGAAGCGATCAAAGCCATGAAGGATCCAAACTATTATGGCTCCATGATGGTGGCCATGCATCAGGCAGATGGACTGGTTTCAGGGACATCCGAGTTTTCAGGAAGTGTTTTGCGCCCTCTTTTCCGGATCATTAAAGTCGCCCCCAATACCTCCACGGCCTCAAGTTGCATGATCATGGAGGTGGATGATACTCGTTTTGGTGAAGATGGAGTGCTTTTCTTTGCGGACTGTGGAGTGATTCCTGACCCCAGTTCAGAGCAACTGGCGGATATTGCTGTCTCAACCGCAAATCTTGCCAAGCATCTGATGGGCATCAAGCCGCGTGTCGCCATGCTTTCGTATTCGACCAAAGGAAGTGCGGGGCATCCGGGAATTGAGAAAATACAAACGGCCACTCATTTGGCTAAAGCAAAAGCTGCCGAAACGGATCTTGATGCAGATTTTGACGGTGAAATTCAGGTGGACGCTGCTCTGGTTCCCGATGTCGCCAGAGTCAAATCACTGGATTCTCGAGTGGCAGGCCATGCAAATGTATTGATTTTCCCAGATCTCAATTCAGGGAACATCGCGAGTAAGTTGCTTAAACACATGGCAAGAGCCAATGCTTATGGTCAAATTCTGCTAGGTCTGGACCGACCTGCTGCTGATGTCTCCAGAGGATCGAATGCCCATGATATTCTAGGTGTCGCGGCAATCGTGGGACTGCAATCCATTGAATACAATATGTCGTTTCCTGATGCTGGTCTGAATCTGCCAGGTGAATAATGTCCAAGCTACGAGAAAAAGATGAAAAACATTATCACTCCCCGCGTTTTTATCGCAGCCACTCGGCAAAATGATGGCAAGACAACGACTTCGTTGGGATTGTTGTCAGCCATCAAGCGCTACTATCCTAGAGTTGGATACATCAAGCCGGTCGGTCAACGGTTTGTGGATGTTGAGGATCACAAGATTGATGAAGATTCTTTCCTGATGGATAAGGTCTTTCGACTGAATTGTCCTTTGCCTGAAATGAGTCCTATTGCGGTTGCATCGGATTTTACTCGCAAGTATCTAAAATCCTCAAACAACCCCAAACTGGTGAAACGCGTACAACAGGCATTCGACCGGGTTGCATGGGAAAAGGATTTTGTATTGTGCGAAGGAACGGGGCATGCGGGTGTGGGGTCCGTTTTCGACTTATCCAACGCGAGGGTGGCAAAAATTTTAAATGCAAAAGTCATTCTGGTCACTCAGGGCGGGATTGGGCGGCCGATTGATGAAGTTGCACTGAATCAGGCTTTGTTTGAAAAGGACGGAGTTGAAATCATAGGTGTTATCCTCAATAAAGTTCGACAGGATAAAGTGGATTATATCTCAGAGTTTGCGCGCAAGGGACTGGAGCGCCGTGGACTCAACCTGCTGGGAGTGATACCTCACCAACGAATGCTTTCAAGTCCGACCATGGAGCTCATTCGCGATGCATTGCAAGCAAAGGTTCTCAATCAAACCAAGGAAATCCATAATATCGTGGATAATGTGGTTGTTGGTGCAATGAGTGCACCCAATGCAAGGAAATTTTTTCGTCCAGGCTCATTAATGATCATGCCCGCAGATCGCGAAGACCTGATCGAGACAGCTGCTGCTCCCAATGAAACCGGCGCTCCAACCAAATTGTCAGGCGTCGTTTTGACTGATGATATCAGGCCCTCCAATCGCGTGATGAAAATAATAGAAAGCATGCCTTACCCCGTGCTCATGACACCTGAGGACAGCTATCAAGTCGCTTCAACCGTCCATGATTTGATTGTAAAGACTCGTCCCGGAGATGCTGCCAAAATTGCATTGATAAGAGATTTGGTAAAGACACACGTCCATGTGAGTTCTATTGTTGACCAGACTATTCGTTGAATGTTGCGCCTTTACTTAAAAAATTATGAAATTGCCCATACTTGACCATTTAAAATCCTTAGCAACATACCAACCTGGTCGTCCGATTGAGGAAGTTGCCAGAGAATTAAAGATCCCTTTCAATGAGGTCATCAAGTTGGCATCCAATGAGAACCCACTTGGGCCTTCACCCAAGGCAATTCAAGCAATGCAGGATGCCCTTCCTTCGGTTCACTTATATCCGGATGGGAATGTGTTTTATCTGAAAAATAAAATGGCGAATCATCTTGATGTATCGCCAAAATCTCTTGTTTTCGGCAATGGTTCAAATGAATTGATTGAATGGATAGGGCATGTACTATTGAGTGAGAAATCAAATATCGTCGTATCCCAATACTGTTTTGCAATTTACCCCATTATCGCAGCCATGTTTGGTGCGCAAACCAAGACCGTGTCCGCAAAACATTATGGACATGACCTACACGCAATGGCTGAGGCGGTAGATCAGCGCACTCGAGTCGTTTTTGTTGCGAATCCAAATAATCCTACTGGAACACTTGCCAGTAAAGGCACGGTGACAGATTTTCTGGCCCGAATTCCAGACGATGTACTTATCGTCATGGATGAAGCTTATTTTGAATACCTTTCTGATCCTTCTGACCTATTACCGCTGATTCGCTCAGGAAAGAAACCCAACCTGCTGCTCATGCGCACCTTTTCCAAAATATATGGTTTATCAGGTTTGCGTATTGGATACGGCGTTGGTTCGCCGGAACTCATCCAGAGAATGGAGAAGGTGAGGCAACCATTCAATGTGAATGCGATTGCGCAAGCTGGAGCTTTGGCTGCACTTGATGATCAGGAGCATGTGGATCGAACTCGTCTTAATAATGCGGAAGGAGTCGAGTTTTTCCAGAAAGCTTTCGTACAAATGGGTTTGGAACATGTTCCCTCACATGCGAATTTTGTCCTGGTAAAAGTGGGGGATGGGAAGCAGGTGTTTGATTTCCTGCAGAAAAATGGAGTTATCACTCGTCCTATGGCGGGTTATCAACTTCCTGAGTGGCTCAGGATTAGCGTGGGCTTAGCAAAAGAAAATCAGCGATGTCTTGATGTATTGAAGCTTGCTTTAGGTTGACCCCTTTTCGGAAGGCAGTCTCACTGTAACGCCCTACTTTCCAGCAAAGGGACGGATCCAGATCATTGCGCTGAAGCGGTTCCAGAGTCAGGCGAATTGCTTGGGACTGGCTTTCGATGCAACAAGGCTCTCGAGAAGGACCAATGCCAAAACCGCTAAAAGCATCCAACGCCAATACTTCTGACCTTGTTCAATCTCCTGAGATTGAAGCAGTCTTGAGTCCTCAGCCTTTTGTTGACGTGATTCTGGAGTTTCTTCAGCGGCATTCTCAGGATCACGGGTAGGCACTCCCAAGCTTTCCAGTGTCTCCAGGGGCAGCACAGAGGTACGGCTTTCATCAGGATGTAGATTCACTGCAAAAGTCCAGCGAAAATCATTGTCTGCCTCAATTTCATAAATACCGGGAAGATTCGTGTTGCGGTAAAGTTTGTCAGCGCTTTTTTTCTCCACTTCTCCATTAGGATTTCGAATCGCTAATTTATCTTCAGTGGGTATGCTGCTCAAGTCCACGGCTTCCCCAATGGAATACTGCGTTCTGAGTTCCTGATAATTCCTTCCCCAGTTGAGGGCGGTGTAAAGCCATGGAACAAACTTGGTGGATAAGGCCAATTGACTGTCTTTGGGTGTCCATGAAGAACTAATCAATATGATCCGCCCTAAACCCTGGCTACGCGTGATAATCGCAGGCTCATCATTATCGAGGTAAGCGGCGATCCGTAGTTCTTCCTGTGAAAGATCCAAGTTTAAAATTCGACGATGCTTCCAAAAATGTATTTTACTGAAGTTGCTGAACCTGGGATCGGCAAAAGGCGCGAAAAGAGGGTGCTGGAAATCGATCTTACCAATCAAGGAATAATCGGTTACTGTTGCTTCTTCTATTTCAAGAACAGGGTCTTCCCATATGACCTGGAGAGTGTTTTGCATTGTAACCGATGTGATCGGCATGAGGATGATGCCTCCTTTTTTGACCTGCTCACGCAATCCTTCGGCCACTGAATCGTTCAGTGGGCGGGTCACAATCCAAAGATCAATCCCTTTAAGTGCAGCCAACGGTTCCCATGCTTCCGTCTGGGATTGTATTAACTCAATACGATGCTCAGGGATAGACTGAAAAGCGCGCTCGATATAATACTCAAGTTCACTATCTTGTTTTTGACCCTTTGGAGCGAGTAATACGATACGGCTCGTTCTTGGTTTGAAGGGAGCGATCCAAATGGTGTTATCGAACGTCTCGGAATCTCCGGTTAATACCAACTGATTCACCCTCTGGTCTTCTGGCCACTTGGGAGCCGTCGTGATTCTCGTTTGTCCGGGAGTCACATACATAGGAAGGTTTCCGTTGGTTTCAAGACTGTTGTCTTCCGTTTTCCATTGTATCTCAAACTGTTCCTGATCAGAATCTTGAGCATTAGATACTCGGACACGTGGGGCAATAAATGACTCATCTTCAGCAATTTGCCAGTCGGATTGAAGTGCCTGCAATCCGGCATTGCTGGAATTTCTCGGCTCAGTCCCGTCGAAAACGACATAGGCATGCTTCGGCCAGTCCTGTCCGCGCAGACCTTCGTATCGACTGCCGGATTGGAGGTCGGAAATAACGACTAATTCCCAGGCTTGCTGGTTGTTTTCTTTTTCCTGTTCTCTTGCGCCCTCTTCCATTCGGTTGAGTGATTCCAGAAGTGCATCATCAATGGATGTGGCCTTCCAGCTCGGCGGTTGAGCTTTGATGCGATTGAGGATTTCAGACGTTCGTATGTCAGGGTTTAACCCACTCCAGTCCTCAAAAGAAACAACTTGATGGATACTTTCATCAAAGAGGTAAACAGAAGCGTAGGCCTCTTGCTTCCATTGTGTTAACCAATTTTCAGCTTTAGAAAGTGATTCCTCCCAAAGACCATCCCGACGCATGCTCGCACTTTTGTCGATCAAGAGACAATGCCTGACGCGCTCATCTGATTCCAATTGTATGGTTTGTTCACTGGATAGATAGGGTCTTGAAAAAGCCAGTGCCAGCAATAGGAACACCAGGCATCTAAGTAACATCAGGAACCAATGTTCAATGCGACTTTTGCGGGTTAGTTTTGGCGGTGAAGCTTTCAGAAACATCAACGTACTGAAAGATTTTTTTTCTCGGGTAACCCGCCTGATGAGGTGAAAGAGGATAGGCCCAGCAATAGCCGCCCCTCCCAGCAGGAATAATGGATATAAAAAGCTCATACGTTGTTACCCTGCGTGTGCTTTCCTTTGGACCGCCCTTCCTCGGTGAATCCTTGCTTTCAGGAAATCGAATAACCCCTTTTCCAATGGCTGATCTGTCGTGAGAAGTGTGTAGCCGATGCCCGACTTGTCGCAGGCATTTTTGAGTTTTTCCAGATGATTCTCCATCTGCTCCATATAGCCCCTTTTGGCTGTTGCCGGATCGACATACATCAATTGCCCGGTTTCCTGATCTTCAAATTGAATTGCTTCTTCAAAGGTGAAATGGCGTTCGGCCGGATCCAGAATATGGAAGACCTGAACCTCATGACCATAGGCGGTGAGTGTTGCAAGGTTGTCTTCCAGCTCGTCCAGAGGTGCCAGAAAATCAGAGATCAGAACGATCAGACCGCGGGATTTAATTAGGTCCATGATGCGCTTGATCGGTTTTTTGATGTCCGTACTCTCTCCTTGGCATGGTTTTTCCAAGGTCTGCATGAGTTGACGCAGATGTCCAGGTCGATTACGCGCAGGCATGTATTCCTGAATCACTTCATCAAACGACATGAGACCCACAGCATCACCCTGCCTGCTCAGGAAATAGCCCAATGTGGCGGCCAGCGTGTTCGCGTAATCCTGTTTGCTGAAACCTTCAGACCCGAACTCCATCGACCTGCTTCGATCCATCAGGAGGAAACAGCGAAGGTTGGTCTCGTCTTCAAATTTTTTGATGTAGTAACGATCGCTGCGGGCATAGAGCTTCCAGTCGAGATACCGAGGATCGTCACCCGGTGTGTATTGTCTGTATTCGGTAAATTCAACTGAGAATCCATGGTAAGGGCTCCGGTGCAGGCCATTCCAGAAACCTTCGACGACGACTTTGGCTCGCAACTCAAGATGCTTGATTGACATCAGAGTCCGCGGGTCAATGAAACGGTGCTGTGTCAATCCCTCACTGGAGGTTGTTTCTATGCTCGGTTCGGCCATGTGGATCGTTGCTTGTTGAGCTCTGGCAATCGTTTTCAGGTCAAATTGATTTAACCTGATCCAATAGTTTCTGGATGATGTCTTCGACGCTGATACCTTCTGCCTCTGCCCGGTAATTCGTCAGAATACGGTGTCTCAGGGTAGGGTTGGCCAGCTTTTGTATGTCTTCGTTGATCACGTGAGATCTACCGTGCAGGACAGCTCGCACCTTGGCTCCAAGGATTAAAAACTGTGCAGCGCGCAAACCGGCACCCCAGCTGATCCATTGATTCACAAAATCGGGTGTTTCCTTTTGATTGGGCCTGGATGCAGCGGCCAGCCGAACCGCATATCGCACCATTTCATCTGCTACGGGAACGGCACGGACGGTTTGATGGAAACGCAGCACATCTTCGCCTGTGAAGATCGGTTTGATGGGCTCAGGCTTTTTCGATGTTGTCTGTTTGACCACCTCCACTTCTTCATCTTCCGGCAAGTAATCAATCACAACGTTGAACATGAAGCGGTCGAGCTGCGCCTCGGGGAGGGGATAGGTTCCCTCCATTTCAATGGGGTTTTGCGTGGCCAGGACGAAAAAAGGTTCTTCCAATGGGTGACGCACACCGGAAGCCGTGATTTGATGCTCCTGCATGGCCTCCAGCAATGCGGCCTGAGTTTTTGGTGGAGTACGATTGATTTCATCTGCCAGAACCATATTGGCAAAAATGGGGCCCTTCACGAAATTCAAGTGTCGCCCTTCATCTGTCTCCTGCAATATCTCCGTTCCAGTAATATCAGCTGGCATGAGGTCAGGAGTGAATTGAATACGCTGAAATTTCAGATGAAAGATTTGTGCAACGGATTTGACAAGTAGTGTTTTGGCCAATCCAGGTGCACCTGTAATCAAGCAGTGGCCTCCAGCCAGAAGTGCAATGAGGATCTCCTCAATGGGGCCCTTCTGACCCACGATGACTTTACTCAATTCCTTCTCGATACGGGCACGACTCTGAGCCAACTGCTCGACGGTGTGCTCTTCGTTAGGCCATTCTTGATTTGCCGGTGCTGATTCTGCCTCCACAATGATCCTCTCTGTTCAATACGTTGTTTTGATTTAATGTGTGAGGGCATACATGACGATGTTGATGCCCAAAGGGTATGCCTTTTTTTCCGAAAATTCTTTAAAATAATACTGATTGGCGCCTTCCCATTCCCAGCCGTCTCCAAGATCGGTATTATGACAGATCACCATCATGAGCCGCTCCTTGTCATCCCACATCCCCTTGTAAAAGGGCGTCTGGGCATCCCATCGCTCGAATGTGATGCCGTCAAACTGACTTTCGGTGCCACGCCCCACGTTTGGGATCTGTGGTTTTTCTTCCAATGGAAATACAAAATTGAAAATGGGATGCTCGATTGGAATTTCTTTCGGTTCACGATCAGGAAACACCCGGCTCAACTCAAGCCTCAGATTCTCATACTCGCTTGGTCCCCAGAAATCATCGATCATCATGAAACCTCCACCCAGCAGATACTTTCGCAACGCATTGCGCTCCTCTTTTTGAAGGACCATTTCCCCGGGTTCAATCAAATAGACAAAAGGGTAGTTGAACAGATCTGGATCTGTCAGAGAAACGACTTTCCCGTCTGGGTCCACTTTGAGAGAGGTTAATTCTTCGAGGCGATAAGAAAAATTGAGGTCACTTTCAGGGTGATCAATCATGCATTTTTTTCCCCATCTTCCGTAGCTGTCTGAATAGGAACCGTAAAAAATTCTGACAAAGGTAAAGACATCTGGGCGAAATGCGGCTTGTAAATTCCATTCAGGCACTCCCGCTCGTTCACCTTCGGGTTTGCCAAATCGTCGTCCGTATTGAGCGTTCAGGTCTAGTGATGATGCGAGCAAGGTGAGAGCCAATAATGTGGTCAGCCACCGTTTGTCCAAAGGTGACTGCGTTAAGCGTAAACGGCTCATACAGACAGTGGGGATGAAAAGGTCATGAGGCATACTGCTATGGTTGTTCTGGTAGCTCTACTTGCTTTTCGGTGGAATCATTCGAGGCTTCTATTGTGTCAGGAATCGTCGAACTGGATGGATTCTTGATCAGACTCAATAATAATTTTTGTGCTTCTCTGTATCTAGGGGCTTCTTCGAGTGCTTGAAGAAGGTGACGTTTTGCATCCGGACTTCCTTCATCATGGAGTAGTCTCGCCAGTTGATAATGAGCGAGTGCCGGGTCAATTGGGTTTAGTTTAAGCACCGTTTGGCGTGCTTTGATGGCTGTTTCTGTGTCTCCAAGCGCCGAGCAGGCAACCGCCAATGCTTCATAAGGACGCGCGACAAGCGGATTCACTGCCATGTATCTCTCGGCATTTTTTCTCAATGCTTTCCAGTCCTCATTTTCCAGCGTCAGTTGCATGAGACGGAGGTAGGCGTCTGTGACATCGCCATCGATGGCTGCCAGTTGTTCAAGCAACCGCATTTCTTTCTCTGTATCTTTCTGTTGCTTTGCCACGATGGCTGCCAGATACAACGCCCCCCCGGTTCCTCGCTGGTCCGGATAAGCTTCGATCAATTGGTCAAGCAACACGGAGGCTTGTTCCCAGTTTTCCTGATTGACATGCTGTCGAGCCGAAGCGATCAGGAGATAGTAATTGTCCGGGTTTGTGGAGAGAAACTCGGTGACATCGTTCGGTCCTATTAGACTGGGGTCAGGTTCATCCCAATTCAGTGACTTCCCGAGTTCCGAAGCATGTGCCTGAGCCCAGTCAATAAATGCTTCATCAATGTTATCGACACTGGCAGTGTGGGTTTCGATGGCTTGGTTGATAGGAATCCCGGTTGCAAGATCGACCAGTATGTTACGTAGTGAGGATTGCCCGTATTTTTCGACGATGTAAGCCACTACAAGAGACGACTGATAGTAAGCGAACTGCATGTCCTCACCTGATTCGGCATTCATGAAGGCCCCGCTCAATTCACCAATGGGGGTCATCTCATTACGCAAAATTCTCTGGCGGTAAGCGGGGGACATGTGTTGTCCCCAGGAAGGGTTTCTCTGGATTTCTTCATATACCGAAATTCCTTCACTCAGCCACCGTGGCATTTTGTTCTTTGTCAGGTTCAAGGTCACCACATGGCAGAACTCATGCCAGAGAACAGCCTTCCAGTTGGAGTCCTTGCCGATCGCGGAGGAAGGGCTGTTGGCGGTAATAACATCTCCAAAGCAGACACCCAGAAAGCCTGGGTTGTGCGGCATGCCAAACGTACGAACACCAAAATCGCTCTGGTTTGGGAAAATTTCCACCGTGATGGGGTGGTCCAATGCGATCCCGTATTTCTTACAAATCACTTGCTTGGCTTCCATCAACAGTTCCATGGCCTGCTCGCCAAAGATATCTGCCTCTGTGGTATTCATCCTGAGAATAAAATCGTTGTTCCTGAGCGTGGCAAATCCATCGATCACAGAACGCAGCTGGATAAGATTGTAGGCTGTGACATTGTATCCATCGGTTTCATGGATCTCTTCTGCGAGTTCCCAACCCTGCGCTTCGTCACCCAAGCGAAGAAAGTCCTGCGCCAGTTGCAGCCGGGTCGGAGCGTAATCATTCTTTAGATTAAGTGAAGTCTGTTGGTATTTTGAGCCTTCTGCAAAACGGTATTTCTGCGAGAGTTTCTTGCCGATCAAATGATCTACCTCGGGGTTTTGCGACCAGAAGGTCAATGCTTTTTCTCTTGATTCCAGTTCCCTTGCTCTATCGCTGTGAAGGTGAGCGATCACAGCATCATAGGCCCATGCCTTGGGATGGTCAGGATTGATCTCTTTGACTTGATCAAGCAACTCACGGGCTTGATCATAGTTTTCAGCATCGATGGAGTTATCGATAAACATCAGCAAGGCGCCAGCGTGATTCGGATTGGCTTCCAGAGTTCGGGTCAGAAAATCGCCCATTTGGTCATTTCCTGATCCACCCAGGGCCCTAGCCCATTGAAACAATAAATCTGCGTCCTCTGGATAATGTTGCAATCCCTGTTTGACAGTTGACTCGGCGACAGCAAAGTCTTCTTTAGTGAGAGCAAGCTCGGCAGCGGCAATAAAGGCTTCCCGCAAGGGAGGGCTTGCCTTCATACCCTCATCGTAAAATAGTTCCAGAACTACTCGCGGATCCACTGCCAGTTTCAATGCGGCTTGTCCCAGGTAAACTCGGTTTTCAGCGCTTACATTGGACCATTTAACACTATTGATATAGGGGGCGCTTTTGTCCAGATACTCCTGAGCAAGGTCCGGTTTGTTGTTGAAAAGTGCTACTTCATGTCCAACCGGATATAGTTTGATGCCGCTGACTCGTCGATCTTCCAGTCCCTCCTGCAGGATCTCGAAAGCCCGCTCGTAATGCCCGAGACGCATGCAATTTTCGATACCCAGCAGATACCATTTTTCATTGAATCCCTGATTGTCCCCCAACTGCTCTTCACAAGCTTCCAGACTTTCGGTATATTCGCCTTTCAATGATTCGCTGAGCGCGTCAGCGTAGGCATCAGCGTGAAGGGTAGGGGTGAACGACGTCGAAAGTAATGGAATTACAGCAGCCCAGACATGCAGCACGGATGTCAGGCGTATCCGATTTAGATTAAACGTCCCCATGATGTTTGCTTGGACCATAGCCCGGTCTTGGTGGAATGCAATTAAATTGAAGGATTTGAAATGCTTTCCTCGCCCAATCAGTATAATGGAATCGTAAGGGATTCGCTTCGACCACTCATCGGTTTAATTCAGTATGGCAAAAAAAGCGTATGTGTCAGCCGCCGGCAGAAAATTGCAGGGAGAGTGAAATGCGATCCGAAAAAAGATCTATCCCGAGATTTCACAGATTCGCATAATAGTCGTCCACCTTCTCGCTGACATCTTTGTAATCGATGTCTACTTCGTAGATCTGCTTGAACTGTTCGATTGCTTCCTCTGGCTTGTTCATTTTTTCATAAATCAGCGCAAGGTCGTAAGCTAAATCCTTACGCTGCTCATCGAATACTTCCTTTTCATTAATGGCATTTTGAATGGGGCGAATGGCGAGATCAAAGATGCCACGCTGCAGAAAGCAGCGCCCAAGATAATGCAAGGCCCTGATTCGGATATGTGGGTTTGCCTGCGATTTCTGGAAAAGTTTGATCGCCTCCTTATACTCAGCTCGTTCGTAGTGCATGACCCCCAACTCAAACTTGATAACCAGATCGTTTGGATACCGCTCACAGCGGGTAAGGCAGTTTTCAAACGCAATGAAGTGCTTCTGGGAATTAAGTGATTCCCTGCAGGATTCATAATCTGCATCATCAGGGTCCAATGTATGGATCTGCTGGTCAATGGCTCGGAGTTTCAAGTCATCCACTGCCTTTTGGATAGTCGCATCCGGGGTGCCTTCGATGCAGCTCAGCAAACGCTTGTAAAAAACTCCGGCTTTTTCCAAATCGTTTTTCTGTGTGTATAGTTCAGCTAGCTTCTGCAAAACTTTTATATGATCTGGATTCGCCTCTAATTGCGATAATTGATCCTGGATCAACATCTCAGCGACATCATCAGTTTTAACCTGGCGCTGTTCCTGTTCCAGGCGAACCGCCTCGTCCTTGTTCCTGAGGCTGTCCCGGTAAGATCCTTCAGCGGATTCCGCCGTATCATAACGCCCTTCCCTCATGGTATGTTTGGCTGACGCATTCTTGTAGGCCTGATACAGGTCCTGATCCTGAGGGTACTCCGCTGCGAGGTCTTTAAGGATTTTCTCGGCCTTTGCTGTTTGTTCAGCCTCAATGAGAGCTTCGCCAAATTTCATGCCTATCTCCTTGTCCTTGGTTGCATTCTTGTAAGCTATTTCAAGAGAGAGCACGGCAGTCCGGAACATTTCCAGTTTCATGGCAGCACTCGCCAATACTTTATGAGCAGCGACGCTGTTAGGATCTCCATTCAATACGGATTCTGCAAAATCCAGCGCCTCCGCTGGCTGGCTGCGAAGCGCTATCTGGGCTTTCGCTAATTGAGGGGAGCTTCCTGCTGATCCCAAAACTTTTCGAAAAAAACTGGTGCCACCCGTATGCTTCTTGAACTGCGTGGCTCTCAAGGCTTCGCGGCAATCATAAAACCCCGGTTCTTTTCTAAGAACCGACTGAAAAAGGGTGACGGCATAATCCAAGTTGTTGCGTTGGTATGCTAATTTTCCTTTGGCATATAACTCTCGCAAAGATTTATCGACCTCTGTACCCTTTTTTTCTGACATAAACTTGCAATCAACTATCGTTTTGATGACGGCACGACCGTTACATCTCACTTAGATTTGACAACCTAGATCAAGCTTCGGTTCAAAGTCAATGTCTTGGGAGAGTGCTTTAATAATTACTACCTCCTTTATCCTTCGAAAGAACAAGGGTTTGCAGTATGACCTGAGCGTAAAAGATTCTCTGGATAATGCTTCACCCCTTTAAACAAAAGAGGTGAAGCATTATCCAGGGGGCGATGACCGATTTCGATTAGCTGTGGGAAAACTGTTTTGAGAAGGTCTTTACATTACTTCTTAACAACAGATGCATGATCAATTATCTTTCCGGAGGCCGCCCGCGACCAGGGCCTCTACCACCACGGTTGCGCTTCCCGCCAAACATGCCACCTCTTGATTCTTGAATGATCCCATCAAATTCACCAACGACAGGCGCATTCTGTCTGCGAGATGCTTCTTTCAAGGTAAGTTTTCCAATCAATGATTTTGGCATCATTCCAAACCCTCCAAAACGATTTCCGCTGTTCTCTGGGTTGATTGCCATGAGCATGCCTTGAAAAGGTGTTCCTTCGTCATTGCTCTTGGCGAAGTCTTCATTCGCAACCACAAAGGTGATGTTCATGAGGTAACCGTCGCTTTCTCTAATTCCTTGAAATGTGAGTGTGGGGCGGGGTTCCCTTGGCTGATTTTCCGAGGCCCCGCGGCGTCTGCGCCCAAAGTTTCTTTGCTCCTCGGGCTGCGCTGCCATACCGATGCTCTTCAATGCAATTGTCTCACCTTCCAAAACCAACTGAATGTTGGTTTCCCCCATGTTCAGGACACTTTCCATTCGTTCATTATTCCAGTCGGTTGAAAAGGAACCTTTCAGTTTTCCTACTTGCACATTATGGAGAGGAACACGTGCTTCCCCGATTTCAATTGGCCAATCTTTCAGCTCCTTTTCAATATCAGATCGTCGTAACCGAACTAGTTCTGTGACTTTTTCGGTGCCGTCTTCCAATCTATCCTGTTTCTCGTGAAGGTGGTCGCGGGTTAATTTCTGAATGCGGGCAATGTCTTCCATGATTTCAGATTCATTCCAAACGTTTTTCAGAAGATCCTCCATCACGGCCTTGTAACGTGCTGGAACACCCTTCGATTGGTAAAGGCGATTATTCAACATACCCTGTGAATAAATCGCTCTGGGCCCTTCTCCTCGTCTCATTCTACCAAAGGGTCCTGAAATATCCACAAATGCACCATCAGCGCCCCATGGCATGAAGTGAAAACGGTTTTTGTCCTTGGGATTGGTGTAAGCAAAGTAATTGTTCTGATTGTTGGAGTAACCATCCCAGAAGGCAATCAAGTTTTCCATAGCCCAGAATCGAATGAATTGATCTATATTGACAAGTTTTTCAACCTCAGTGAGATTGAAAGTCTCTTGATTTTCAAGTGATTGTGCCAATTTATTGGCCCGGGATCTGTCTTTCCTTGTTCGCTTGTTTTTGGCTTCGATCCGGTCTACGGCCTTCGGATAAAAATCGGCAATCGTTCCTTCATAGAATTCACCCGAATCATCCCCAAAGTGGTGTTTAAGAAATGGACTCCGAACCGACTCCACATGCGAATACACACCCAGGTATTCGTCGTTTACGGTTACCTTGGCGAAACTGACGCGCGGAGCCGGGATGCCTGCTTTGTTAAATAATTTGTAGGTCAGATACTGACTGGCCAGCGATTCATCCTGTATGTTGTTGTTGAGTGTTATTCGATCCAGGCCTTCCACAGGCGATTGTTTCCGATATTCGTCGAATTTTATCTTCAAAGAAGGGCGATCTGGATTCAGCGAACCGATAAATCCTTTGGTTCGAATGCCAACTTCTTTGATCTTTGTTCCATCGACGCTTACATCCGCTTTGAACTGACTGAAGCGCTCGGTCGGTATCTCTCCTCCAAACAGGAATGCCATTCCCGAATTGCTGCGATCGCTCTGGCTGCGAAGTTTTTCAAAATCTTCAGGAGCCATCTTGATTTGAACATCGAGTAAATGATCCTGCCTGAAGAGATCCTCCGCTTTGAGGTTCCCAGCCGTTGCTTGGCATGGAATAAGGTTGAAAAACAAAGAAGCCCACAAGACATATAAAATCCCCGTGCCTATAGTTTGTTCACAATCAGATTGAGTTGCTGTAGTTTGCATTGCTATCGGCTATTTATAAATACTGACAGTGAATCTGGCAACAAAGTTACAATTTCCTATTGGGTAGGGACGGAACGATGAATCGTCGAGTCATGCGATTGCCAAATCTTGTGATATCAATTCGCAGCATGTTTGTTCGAAACTTTCCTTGGAGGTGTTCTGAAATGGGTTTCACTAAAGTGGAGCGGATTCGCTTTTTCTTTTATTAAAGGCATGGTTTGGTTACATTAAATCTTGCCATGAAAATCTTAACTACTGCAGGAAGCTGTATTTTGGTTGTCTGGGGATTGTTCAGCAGTTTACAGACGCTGGGGGCCGGGCCGTCAAAAGATCGACCTAATATCCTCTTCTTTTTCAGCGATGATCTGACCACTCAAGCGATTTCATCTTATCGCTACGGGATGGATCTTCCTCCTACACCTAACATCGATCGTATTGCCAATGAGGGAATGCTTTTTGAGAACAGTTTCTGCGGAAACAGCATCTGTACGCCCTCGCGTGGAACGGTTATGACCGGCTTGCACAGTCACAAGAACGGGATTGTGAACCTCAGTGGTGCCTTGAACCCTGAACGACCTACCTGGCCCAAAGCATTGAAGAAAAATGGTTACACTACAGCTATTTTTGGCAAATGGCATATGAAAACAAGACCGGTCGGGTTTGATGCATGGGATGTGTTGAGCGGGCAGGGGAGTTACTACAACCCTCATATGTATAATGCTGAAGGAAGTCGTGAAATCAAAGGGCATTCGACCGATGTGATTACCGATCTAGCGCTGGATTGGTTGAAAGAACGCGATGATTCCAAGCCCTTCGCACTCATGATTCAACACAAGGCGCCCCATCGGAACTGGAAACCCAGTCTCAGGGAACTCGAAATTTATCGTGATATCACCTTTCCTGAACCACCCAGCCTGTTTGACGATTACGATACGCGCGTCTCGGCGGCGAATCACAAGATGGGGATCGACGGACACATGCGCATGGCCAGTGACTTGATGCTTTTTGAAACCGAAAGAGACTTAAATGTGATTTCTCGCTTTACTCCGGACCAGCGCAAAGCTTACATCGCAGCCTTTGAAGAAGAAAATAAGGCGTTCCTGGCGAATCCTCCCAAGGGCAAAGACCTTGTGCGCTGGAAATACCAGCGTTACATGCGTAACTATCTTCGTTGCGTTGCGGGTGTGGATCGCAATGTTGGGCGAGTAATGGATCGATTGGATGAAATGGGGCTGGCAGAAAATACCATGGTTATTTACTGCGCCGATCAAGGATTTTATCTGGGTGAGCATGGTTGGTTTGACAAACGTTGGGCCTATGAAGAATCCATGAAAATGCCATTGATCATTCGCTGGCCTGGTAAAATTCAAGCAGGCTCGCGAGCCAAGGCTATGGTGCAGAATATCGATTATGCACCTACCTTCCTTGATGCTGCAGGGGTGAAACCCGACTGGAAGGTTCACGGTATCAGCTTTCTCCCCATCCTCACGAACGGAGGACATTCGCCTGAAAAGTGGAGGGACACCTTATATTACCGCTACATTGACGGTGGTCATGGAGTTGCCAAGCATAGCGCCATTCGTAGTGAGCAATACAAATTGCTGTATTTTGATCATCCACGTACACCCGCTGAAATGGCAAGTCGTTGGGAGTTATTTGATCTCATGGCAGATCCTCAAGAAATGAGAAATCTTGCCCAGAATGCGGCTTATGCCTCGAAGCTCGAAGAGATGAAAGCCAGCTTTTGGAAAACCAAAGAAATGTATGGCGATACGGACGAAAATATTTGGAATGCTCCCGTTCGTAAACAGTATCCAAGTAATCAACTTATTCGTTCCTTGCGGCGCCCAAGAGGGTGAAAACCCAATACTGGAGGAGAACACCATGGTATGGGTTGGCTGGGATGTTTTTTGTCTTTGACTTCAACCCGAACGGACTGGCGGATTGAGCATTTTCCCGTGGTGGATCTTTTTCGCCATCGAATGTATTCCAATGCAAAAGCTCATTCTTAGCTGCTTGCGACTTCAATCAATCAATATCGATATCTGGGAGGCTGATGCAATCTTGTTAGAAAGAAGTCCATGACTTGGGTGGTCCTCTCCCTATTGTCGGCTTTGTTTCTGGGGTTTTACGATCTTTTTAAAAAAGCTGGAGTCCGCGATAACGCCGTTCCACCGGTATTATTCATCAGTGTGTTGGCAGGTGCTGCAGTCTGGCTTCCGCTCTTATGCTGGTCAAAATGGTTTCCTGAATCTTATCCCTGGTTAACCTTAAAAGTACACTCCATGTCCTGGAGCGATCATGGACTGGTTTTGAGTAAAGCTTTGCTTGTATCCTGCTCCTGGATATTCAATTATTTTGCGGTCAAACATCTTCCCGTCTCAGTATCTGCCCCCGTTCGTGCAACAGCGCCATTCTGGACCATATTGATTGCTGTCGGATTGATGGGGGAACGGCCGGCATTGATGCAATGGCTGGGGGCAGGGGTGATCATGGTAGGATTTTATGCCCTCTCACTGGTGGGGCGAATGGAGGGTATTCACTTTCTACGAAATCGCTGGGTGGGGTTCATGTTGATAGCAACATGGCTTGGGGCATTGAGTGCGATTTACGACAAGTATTTGCTGCAGATCAGGTGCGTTGAAGTGGCAACACTTCAATGCTGGTTTTCAATATACCTCGTTGTGGTCATGTTTCCTCTTTTACTGTTTTGGAAACTGAGACGCTTTGGACAGTCTCAATTTGAATGGAGGTGGTGTATCCCGATGATTGGAATACTTTTGCTTGTGGCTGACTTTTTCTATTTCCAAGCTCTCAGCCAGTCTGATTCATTGATATCAGTCATTTCACCACTCAGACGCTGCGCTGTTTTAATCACCTTCATTGGCGGAGTGCTCGCCTTCAGGGAAAAGAACTTCGTTCCCAAACTCATTTGCATCCTTGTGTTACTTGTGGGAGCGGCACTGCTGAAATGGAAATCATGAAAAAAGTCGGTGAAGTTTATCCGTGATGGCGTCCTTATCAATTTCTCATTTTTTCCAACAATGGGCATGCAATGCATAGGAAAAGTGCAGATTTAGAGTGAGTTTACAGCTTGAGTGAGTGCTTTGAAGGTGTTTTCTATTCCGGTATTGATCGTCGGAATGATGCTTGTTACTGCTTGTTTTCGCTTCATGCGAATGGCTGACATTCTAAACTCTACTCTGTTACATAGATTCTGTAGAATCTTTGTTTACCAGTAAGTGCCTCATTATCAATATAAACAAAATTACCATCGACTGAACTTGTTGAAATGAGCTTTACCCAATTGTTAAAATCCTCAGTGCCCTCAATGACAAAGGTAATGTTTGGAACCGTTGTTATTTCAAATTGCATGCCTAAGTCAGCAATGGTCACCCCTTGAACAGTAAGCCCAACTTCCAATTCATAAGCGAGGTTGACAGTGCCTGTAGCGGCTTCGACACCGTCAACTGCTATATAATAAATAGTACCTTCTGTTGCATTGAATTTGACCGTGCTATCCTGTCCATCGTTGCCACTGTCATTATCACAGGAGACTTCAGTAAGATCGTCAAAGCTACTGCCTGTGGAAGTATAAACTGCCAACACGGTATCAAAGTCACTACCGTCAGTTGAAATGCTTAATTCACCATTAGTCGGTGACTGATAGGCGAACCATTGGGATGCACCTCCGGCAACGCCACAGTGGTCAGGCTCGCCGGCCTCCTTGGTTGCACCAAATGTGTTAAAAATTTGTGCTCCAGTAAACCCTGTGGCAAGGGAAGCCGCCTTTGCCTGGAAAGGCGAGGCAAAGGCTTGAGGCTGGAACTGGGGAACTGGACTGAAATCCTGCACAAAGAAAAACAGATCTGCGAATTTTTCCTCAAGAACAAGTTCACGTATGATCTTTCCTCTTCTGGGGATGTTGACTGTTAAATGTGCTGGTTTTGTGCGTGCATTGACGTTGCCTGCATTGATGCTGATCCAATAGATCCCCGCATCCTCTGGTTTTGCCGATCCGATATCAAAAGTAGTTCCATTTGCGTTCGGTATGGCTTTCCCATTGCGAAACCACTGCAGTATTGTTCCTTGCAAATCTCCTGAGATAGAGGTCTGCAGTTGATAGGGTTCACCGATATTTACTGTGTTTTTGTCAGGCGAGATGCTGATTTTTGGTAGAATGATGGCTTGATTGGGATCCAGTTGCCAACTGAAAAGAATGTTACCATTGGCTTCGTTGAAGCCTGCAATGGCTATCATGTAATCCACACCAGCGACTGCATTGAACTCAAGTCTGCTGGTTGAAAATCCCCCACGATCGTCATCCGATTCAATTTCGCTGAGCTGTGTTAATGAAGGCCCGGCATAAACACTCAGAAGGGTATCGAAGCTGGAACCTTGCAGTGATAAAGTTGTCAAGCCCGATATGTCTGGTCGCCAGCGATACCAGACACTATGACCACTCCTTTTTTTACCATGTCTGGGTTCAGCGTTTTCCATGGTGGCTCCCGTATTAGAGGCCCTGATGAATCCTGTATTTCCTCTTATTACAGTAGCCTCCTCGAAATTGTCAGCACCCTCCACAACTTGCCAATCCAGCGAAACGACCACAGGTTCGGATAAAATCTTACCTTCATTGTTTTGTGCTCGTAAAACGTAGCTGCCAGCATTAACTCGGGTGACATTTGGAAGTATCGGTAAGGTGGGCTGATTTGCTCTTTTCAATCTTTCTCCATTCAGGAACCATTGATAACGGATTGGTTCCGCGCCAGTGACCCTGAAATCCAACGTCAAATCAGATCCTTCCGGCAGAAATGAATCCTCCTGTGAAAGGGTTCCTGAAGGGCTTCCATCTGGCTTCTCAGCTATAACTATTGTTAATTCTTCAGAGATAGCAACGCCTCCAAGGTTGTCATAAGCGCGTGCAAACACGCGCGCTGTAGTCGGTATGTCTGATGCAAGTTCAAAAGTGAAGGGAGCTTCCGTATCGATTCCTCTAACTTTTGCTCCGTCGAGAAATTCCACTTTGGTCACCTCTCCATCTGGATCCTCAGCTTCCACTTCAATAGTCCATCGACCGGGAGCGTATACTGGATTTTTGAAGGGTTTGTCATTAAATTTGATTTCCGGTAAAACGTTTTCGATGGCCTCAACAGATGTTTGCCTTATGGATACAATTTGCTGCTTGGTGTTGATGTAGCTGATCCCGCTAAGGATTACATTTCCCAGGTCGTCCGCATCGATGCAAGTTGACTCTTCTACCAAAAGCCCCTGTTGTTTGAAGCTGGCTTCCCAGATGAGAAGGCCATTTGTATTGAATCGCAGACTGGCAAAATCCTGTCCTGTGCCTTGAGCATGTCGAATAGCTGCTAGATAGATGTTCCCTGTTCTGTCGATGTCCATGTCAGTGATATGATCGTTCATTCCAGGGATCGATGAAGGTATCAAAGTAGACCAATCGGCTTTCCCGGTATTTGAAAATTTACCAAGAATAATGCGGGTGCTTTCCATCAGAGGCGTAGTGTCTCCTGCAATGATAATGGATCCCGCATGATCAACGACAGCCTTCACGGGGATATCCTCGTCTCCATCAGGCAGTCCGAGTGTGTTTTGCCATTTACCTTTACCTTGAGTATCGAAGCATACGACATGAATGTCTCCTGCAGGGTCGCTTTTGTAGGAAGAACCTACTACATAAATACTGTCTTTTTCGCTCAAATGAACGGATACAGGGGAGAAGTTATTGACACCTATTGTCCCAAAATCAGTTTTCCAGTCGAGTTTTCCGTTGATGCCGTAGCATCTTATTTGAAGTCCAGATGCACTGTCTCTGGCCTCATTGGATTGTCCTACGACATAAATGCGCTTGTCCTTGGAGATATTGAAAGCCGCAGCAGTAAATTGTGTGGCATCGTTTGTCAAAATCTGATCGAGTGACTTCCCGGTCTCTGCAGACAATGGTTGAATAACCATCCCTTTATAATCATTGTATTCCATATTCCCAAGCAAGTAGACGGTCCCGTCGCCATCGCTCAGCATGTCTTCAATAAAATGGTTTCCGTCGAAGATAGTGGGGGGCGTAGATTTCCAGTTTATGCTGCCATCTCTCGCAATCGAGGCGAGGAATGGCAAATCAACCGGATTTCTTGGAAGATCAGGAGTGATATCATCGACAAGTTCAGCCGGGTTCACGCGCGAAGTTCCACCGATGATCACATTTCCCTGATGATCCTGAATTGATTTATGCGCAAACTCCTGACTTGTCTTACTGAAGGAAGCTCTCGTAGACCAAAGTTGATTTCCTGCGTCACCATACGAAACCACCATCAGATCACTGTTCTTGCTGCCATCCGGAGTGAATTGGCCTGCGACAATCGCACCGGTATTACCTTCGTGATAGACCCCAACGGATCTGCTTTCAAAACCGACATTACTTTCAAAACGCGCATTCCATTCGATGTCGACACCTCCGAGGTTGGCTGGGTTTATTTCAACTTTAATGGGACCTGAAAAGATGCTTCCAAAAGGGTTGCTTACTTCAACAAAATAGGTTCCCACGTGTTCTGATGATAAATCGAATATCTGAATTCCCGGCTCATTAACTCCGGGCATTTTTCGTCCGTTATAATACCAGATGTATTGAAGAGGATTGCTTCCCTCAACTTCAGCGAAAAGTTGTACATTGGCACCGGCGACTCCTTCGATGAAATTGCTTTGCCTGACAATGCGGGGCATTTTAGCTGGATCTAGCTGCAAATGAGGGATGGTGATTTCGAATGAGGCAGAGGGGCTTTTCTGGTTTGCTGTAAGGGCACTGAGATGGTAAGCCGCTGTTTGTCCAACAGTAATCTGATTGTCAAAATAGCCATTTGCATCGGGAGGAAGCATGATGATGCTCTCTTGACCATCACTTAAATTTCTATTCAACTCAAATCCATTCAGCTCGATTGTGTCCGGATAGGTCCAGGACAGGCTGACGCCGCCATTTTCAATTATCGCGGTCAAATGGACAGGGGCAACCAGAGAGGAAACTGTGGCTCGAGGTGTTGCCTGAGCCGTTGATTCAAGTCCTTCGACAAGTGAAACCTGAGCGCTTATGGCATAACGATACAAAGTCCCGTTAATGAGATCGATATCCCTGATTTCACGGGGATCATCCAGGCCAAGGTTCCAAGTATTTTCCAGGACTGCGCCATTGAAGCGCTTGACGAGATATCCCGTGAGGCCAGTTTGGGTAAGGGGAGGTTTCCACGTCAACAGGATGTTACCATCTCCTGGAACAACCTGCAGTTCCTGTGGAGCAGGTAAAACAAATGTTGATAATTGCGATTGTGCCTGATGCCATGAAATCATCGCTGGAAGTAAAAGCAATGCCTTCAGGTAACGTAAATCTATCAGCACTCGCAAACCGAATGGTTTCATAATTTTTAAAAAGGCGATCAATGGTGTCTTTCCTCTAAGCCTGGTTCAAAAGTAATAACTGTTCATAAAACAGCAATTACATTGCCAATGTGGGACGAGAAAATAAATGTTCAGTCGATTAAGTATGGTTAAATATTGTAAGTAAAACAGGAAGAACAGGAAACGTTAAATGGAAATCTATTTTGGATTGCTTGTTTCAGGCAAGCCATCTTTCTTTTTTTTTTCTCATTTGAGATAATAAGTCAACTGAGGGATTGATTCATAATTAACCCGATATTTTCTGATTTCACTTTTCAATGCCATCTAGTCAGTTAAAATAAAGTTATGCTGAGCCCAGATCACTATTTGAATCTGCAGGAGACCGATCATGCCGTTCTTTTTGATGGAAAGTCCCGGGTGTGGGAAGCTTTGAAATGCTTGAAAAGCTATATCGACGAAAACGTAGGTGCTGATCAGCGCCATACGACGATAGGAGAGCCTGCCTTTATCGGTGAAAATGTTTCCATAGGTGAAGGCACGGTGGTGGAGGCGGGCGCGGTCATCAAAGGGCCGGCTATCATCGGTAAAAATTGCCAGATCCGAAGCAATGCTTACATCAGGGATTACGTTATTATTGGCGATCATTGTGTGATTGGAAATGCTACCGAGGTCAAGCACAGTCTCCTGTTCGACCACGCTGTTGCTCCGCATTTCAACTATGTGGGTGATTCCATTCTTGGATTTCATTCCCATCTGGGTGCAGGGGTCAAAATTTCCAACTTCAAGCTGACGCAGGATTCCATTTATATTGATGAGATTGACCAACGTGGAATGCCCGTCGATACTGGTTTGAGGAAACTGGGAGCCATCATCGGCGATTACGCTGAGATAGGGTGTAATGCCGTGCTCAACCCTGGTAGTCTCATTGGGCGCCATGGTATTATTTATCCGAATGTCTGCTGGAGGGGCATTCTTCCCGATAAGATGATTGTCAAAAACCGTGCGCAACAGGATGTCGCGATATGGCATCCACGGAAATATTAATGGTGGATAAGCAACTTGAAATATGATCAGGGTTTCTGAAGGGGAGCCTGGTGGTTACGGCGGCCTTGAATTGGCCGACCACGTGTCGACCATCTTTTCTGAAAGCGGCCTGCTCTCCAGGGCAAGCAATTTTGAATACCGGCCCGAGCAACAGCAAATGGCTCATGCGGTGGCGGAAGCTCTGAACGATCAGGAGCACCTCATCGTAGAGGCCGGCACCGGCGTTGGCAAAAGCCTGGGTTATCTTATCCCTGCCATCCTTTACGCGGTTTCAGAGGGTAAACGGGCTATCATCAGTACGCATACGATTAACCTTCAGGAGCAACTTGTTGAGAAAGACCTTCCGATGTTGCAGGAAATTCTTCCTGTCTCATTCAACTTCACCATGCTGAAGGGGAGACATAATTATCTTTGTACCAAACGACTTCACAAGGCCGTGCAAATGGCAGACGGACTTTTTACGACTCCGGAAAGTGCCGAACTCCAGCGTATCCTGGAATGGTCCAAAGAAACAGTTGACGGGAGTTTGTCTGATTTTGATGAGGAGCCCAATCCCAAGGTATGGTCTCAAGTCTGCTCGGAAAGAGGGCTCTGCTCACCCAAGATGTGTGGCTGCAAATCGGATTTTGCGCAGACAAATCATGCCTGTTTCTTTCAAAAAGCAAGGCAACGCATCATGTCTGCAGATGTTGTTGTGCTGAATCATACCCTTTTCTTCACTTTGTTAAACTCGGTGGAAGAACCCGCAGAAGGGGGCGTTCTGTTCAGGAATGATTTCGTCATATTCGATGAAGCCCATACGGTAGAACAAGTGGCATCCCGACATATTGGTCTGGGTATTTCCACGGGCCAGATCCATTTTGCCCTGAATAAACTTTGGAACCCTTCCACCAAGAAGGGATTACTTACGGTCTTACAGAAGGGGAAAGTAGTTCAGCAAGTCGGTGAAGTGCATCAAACGGCTGAGACTTTTTTTTCTGAAGTTGAAGATGCATGCAACGAAATCCTTGAGCGATCTCAAGCAGGAAAAGAAGAGAAAAGTTCATGGAAAACATCACGGTTCTGGAAGGAATTGCGCATTCGCAATCCGGACCTTGTAGAGGACTGCCTGACCCTGCCGCTGCAGCGATTGAGAGTATCGCTGAACGAGTTGATCAAGCAATCAGATGATCGTGAGGTAGGTCAGGAATTACAGGATTGCAACCGCAGAATAGCGGAATTGAAAGAGACCATCGCGATGTTCCTCAGCCAGGAATATGATCCTTACGTCTACTGGGTGGAACGGGGGGGGAGGACGGGTAAGAATTTGTCACTCAATGCTGCTCCCATTGACGTTTCAGAATTTATACGACATCGACTATTTGACAGTGGTACTTCGATTATCATGACGAGTGCCACCTTGTCCATGGCCGGTAAAGAATCCAACGATCAGGAATCACTATCTCATTCGCGAAAAAATAAAAGGATGAGTACGATGCGAGGCATGGATTACTTTGTAGCCCGCATCGGGGGTTACGATGCTCAAACCCTGCAATTGGGGTCACCTTACGATTTTAATCGTCAGATGAAAGTGTATGTCGTCTCCAAAATGGTGGATCCCAGGCATGCTGATTACCAGAAAGATCTATGTCATTGGATCGAGCACTTTACCACGATGACAAAAGGGAGTGCTTTCGTTCTGTTTACGAATCTCAAGCTCATGAGAAATGTTGCGGAAGAAATGCTGCCCTATTTCGAGTCCAAGGATATGACGCTGTATGTTCAAGGCACTGGTTTGCCGAGATCAACCATGCTTGAGCGATTCAAAGAGGACACCTCTTCCGTGCTTTTTGGTGCTGACAGTTTCTGGCAGGGAGTGGATGTTCCCGGAGATGCCTTGCGTAACGTGATCATTACGCGGCTTCCATTCGCCGTCCCGGATCATCCACTGACGGAAGCCCGGGTGGAACGGATTACTGCCAGGGGAGGCGATGCGTTCTTTGAGTATTCCTTGCCTGAGGCTATCCTGAAATTCCGGCAAGGAGTGGGACGTTTGATCCGTACTCAGACCGATCAAGGCATTATTGCGGTTCTGGACAATCGGGTTTTGCTCAAACGCTATGGGCAACGGTTCCTTGATGCGATTCCTGATGCTCCAATCCAAACCTTATGAAGGCTCCGCCCTGGAAGGACGTGCCTTCGTCACTCTTCATCGTCATGCTCATTCAGTTTTGTGTGGGTGGCTCGGTGTTGCCTTTCATGTCAATCTGGTTGCAGGAAAAAGGCTTAAGTTTTGCATCCATTGGTACTATTTTTTCAATCGCATCCTCCACGTTTCTCGTGTTTCCGTTTGTGTGGGGAATGATCTCTGATCGGTATGTTCCGATCCAGAAGGTATTTACCTTTTTGAACATCATGGCTTGTTTGTCCCTGTTGTTCATGCAGTTTCAAACTACCTTTGGTGGATTGCTTCTAAGCTTCGTTCTTTTTTACTCCTTTTACCATCCAACCTTCACCTTGATCAACGCGCTGAGTTTTCATTACCTGAAAGATCCTCAAGAGCAGTTCGGTTTTCTGAGAGCATGGGGGTCCATTGGGTGGATGGTTCCTTCAGTGATCATTTTCGGGTGGCTGTTTATCCATGAAGGGAGTTCGATGCAGTTTGTGCTTTATCTGGGAATGGCGGCCTCTTTGCTCACCTCCTGTAGCACTTTGCTGTTGCCTCGTATTCAAAAAAGTGAAGATGAAGTCAACGAACAGGATAAATTGGATTACTGGCGCTGCGTCAGGGAACTGTTCTGCAATAAGGATTACATGACCCTGCTAGGTGCTTTTTTTCTGGTGTCAGGCTCTTTTTCTTTTGTGGTTTATTATGGCACTCCTTATCTCCAGTCAAATGGAGTTCCCAAAGCCTGGATCGGGCCCATTCAATGCATAGGCGTGGCATTGGAGGTCGCGCTTTTTCCTTTCCTGCGTTACTATATACGACGGTGGGGGTTTGTATCTTCGCTAGTGACCGGTTGTGTTTGTCTGGTGTTGCGTCACTTTCTCTATTATTATTTCACTAACCCCTGGGTGCTTGCTTTGAGCTATTTGTTGACGGGGATGGTGATCGTCTTTTTCCATATCGGACTCAGTATCCTCGTCAACATGATTGCAGGGAAATCAGTCAGGGCAACAGCTCAGACTTTACTTGTTGTTTTTGGCTCTGGAATGGGACCCATGCTTTCAAATTTTGTGGCAGGCAGGCTTTCCGAAAATGCCGACAACTCCCTCAGACCTATATTTGGATTTGGAATGTTGCTGGCCTTGGCTGCATTGGCTTTGATTGTCTGGAGGGCTCCTCAGCTGCGGAGGATTCGTTCCGATTAATATTTTTCTGCCATCAAAATTTTCAACTGCTTTTACTAAGTTGGGGCTTGCCCATATATTTGAAAAAGTCCGGCGTGTTCCTATCGCTGTAAATACTTGATGTTAATTCATAACAACAGAGTTCATCTCAAACATCTGCATACCGGCCTAGCTGGATAATAAAATGATCCTGGTCTGTAATTTGTGTTTTTTGGGGGAATGATACCGTGCCCTCATGAATTCACATCGGCTCAATACCGCCATTCAATAATTGGAGGGATGGTTTTGTCGTTGCACTTATCAAGTGGGCCCATGCCGGCGAAATATCATGTTCGCTGGGCGACCAGAGCCTTCGTGATGCATGCTTTAGATGTGCTTGCCCAGAGTTCATTTTACGGTGATAGAACAGGTGGCGGCCTGTCCGTTTTTATTCATTTTCTCAGACAAGCTGGCCACCAAAAGTTGATCATCAATTCAAGGCTCGCAACGGAAAATGATCAGGAGTGGTTTTCTTTCCTCTTTTGCCAACAGTCGAGTTTCATCAAGGTCTTGAATACAGAAAATAACATTGGAAGCGCTCAGCTGAACATTCGTTATCCATGAAGTCAGGAAAACAAAGGAGAATGCATTCACTCTTAACAGCGGTGATCGTCGAATAATGCCTGCGCCGAACCTTGAACTTTGCAGATTCAAAGTTCTTCTTAAAGACAGTGAATGAATAGCCTGATACTGTTCACATGTGACAAGACCAGGTTGGTAGATCAAAATGTCAGCATACGGTTTCTGGATTCAATCATCCATTTTTCTTTTGCGAGGCTATTTTCGACGACATGGAAGTGTTGATGCAGGGCCACCGTTGGGCAGATGTGCCAGGGAATGGCATAAACAGTGTCTCCTACTGAAAATAGACTGGCATCAGAGGAGCGAACGACAAGGTGCTCTTCGCTGTGTGAAACCCATTCATCTACCTTCAAGTTGAGGCAATTCATTCTGGGAGGCGCCATTTCTGATGCAACGGCCTTGTGTCCCAGATCAAGACAGAGAAGGTCGGGTGCAGGTTTTGATATTACTCTTGCCAAAACGACGCATGCCCAAGAAAAGTCCAGATCAGCATATTGCGAGGCGTAACCTGCATCCCAAAGAACTGTGGTACCCGGACTGCAAATGAATTCCGGATTGGCTGCCTGCATTGAAAACGTAGGGGTGCCACCGGCAATAATGGGCAAGCGATCGAATCCGTTTTTTTTCAACAAACTGACGAATGCGCCCAATTTGGAATGCCAGCATTCGCAGGCCTCTTGTCTTTCTTGAATCGAAGATTGGTGCAGGTGGCCATCGTAAGCGTGGATTCCTCCTAATTCTACATTCCCATGTGACTGAATCCATTCTCCCAGTTTCACTGCCTCTTCACCGGGAAGAATTCCCGTTCGGTTCATCCCAATGTTAAGGTCGATCCATAACTTGAGGGAGATCCGGTTTTGTTTGCTTAATTCGCTCAAGGACTCGATGGATTCCTTGCAGTCAACAATTGTTCCAAAATCACGATCGGGATGTGCCTTTGCAAGGTTGATCCATCGTTTTGCATTGGATGTGGTGGGTTGAATTGCGAGCAGCACAGATGCGGCACCAGCCTTGATTGCAGTTTCACCTTCAGCGATGGTGGCGCATTTGAATTGCTTGATTCCTGAACGAACCATCATGCGGATGATTGCCTCCGTCTTGATGGTTTTTACATGAGGGCAAAGACGTTCTGTATCGCCATCAACCATGTCAAGCATGCCCTGGATATTGCTCTGAACCCGGTCAGGAAACAACAGCAAGGCTGGGGAAGGGATTTCTTCCACATTCATGATTTGATACCATGGTTGATTTGCTGGTGACATGGATGTTGATTATAAACAGCACGGACCTCACAAAGGATCAGTCGGTGATTTCGAACATGGCCTCTATCTCTACGGTAATATTTCCGGGCAATGATCCCATGCCTATGGCGCTTCTTGAGCCGATTCCATATTCGGGACCAAAAACCTCAGCAAATAATTCACTACAGCCATTGATGACATAGGGATGCTCTTCAAAATCGGGATTGGCATTCACCATTCCCAGCAGCTTGATCACGCGTGCAACTCTGTCCAGACTTCCAAGTTGGCTCTTGAGCGTGGCCAGCATTGTTAAACCCACCTGCCTTGCTGCCAGTTTACCTTGCTCTTTATCCACATCAGCTCCGACTCGTCCAGTGAGTAGGGAGCCATCAAGGGTAACCGGACCATGCCCGGACACATAGGCAAGATTGCCATGGATGACCAACGGCTTGTAAACGCCGGCCGGGGCCGGGGCAGGTGGCAGTGTGAGGTTAAGTTCTGTTATTTTGGATTCCGGATTCGTCATTTCAGTCTGTTACAGGATGGGCCAGATTCCGTTGGCAATCGGTTTTCCCCTGAAAAGGGTCGGATCCATTTGCACGTGTTGGAATCGGTTTTGGTTGATCGTATAAACAATATGCACTTGATTGTTCTTTGTTTGAATAATAGATGGGTTTTGAAAATGTTCGGATGGGCCCTGATCAAGGACTTCAATAGCTTCCCAATCTTTTCCATTTGGACTGATCGCCAGATTGATACGGTCGGTTAACTTCGGGCTATGGTTGTAAACGATGGCAAATCTCCCGTCGTTCAATTTTACGGCGTCAAATCCACTGTTAGGCGCAGGTATGGCTAAACGTTCCATGGGTTGCCAGCTCTTGGCACCGTTGTAGCTCCAGAATTCGGTTAGGTAACCTTGTTTGGTTCGACACAAAACCTGAATATTTTGATCATCATGCATCAATATTGAGGGTTCCGTAGCTCTATACTCACCGGGGAAATTCAAGGGTTTTGTTTTCATGAATCCCCAGTTTTCTCTGAAAGGAGTGACAAATTCAAGGTGGACACGCCAACCCGCGTTTGCTGTTGCTGATGGGCAGAGTAATCTCCCATCCTTAAGCTCGATGGCCTTGTTTTTGATAGGGCCGTGAATGCCTTTCCTCAACTTTCTCTCCTTTGTCCACGAATGACCTCCATCATATGAGATTTTCATGCGGCCCGACCATGTTTCACGCGAAAGTCCCACCTGATAAAACAGGGCCAACTGACCATTGGAAACTTTGGTTAAGACCGGATTCCAGCAAGCTTGCTGAGCGCCTGTTTTTTTTGTAGTGTGAGACGCTACCATAGTGGGGAGAGACCATGTTTTTCCGTCCCAACGGGATTGCTGAATAGTGACGTCCGCATATCCGGGGCGTGAGCCACTTGCCCAGACAAGGAGTAATCCATCCTTGGTTTCGATAATGTTTGGAGTGTCATTGTAAGGGGAAGATAAGTTCTTTATGTCAGATTTGAGATTGGCACCTTGAGTTGCGAAACATAAAAGCATCCCCAGAAAAATATGCATGGAACCTATCCATGGTTTCAGTAAACGTGAAATCATCAGGTCACCATAAGCATTTGCCGGCTGGGTTTCAATCCCTGACTGGCAACTTTAAAAGGTTCTTTCCGATTAGATTTCATGAAAAATACAATAAACTGAACAACCGGTGTTCTGGCTTCCGCAGTGATCCTGTCTTGATATCCACGATCAATACTAGGGCTTGAGATTTGACGGAGTGCGTGCATAGTTTGTTAATCCCTATGAAAACAAAAAACACTGCTAAACCTGCTGGAACTGTGACTCGGCGAACCTTCCTTCGCAATGGCGTGATCGCCACTACGCTCATGGCTGCTCCTTCACTGACAACACGCCTCCAGGCCAACAAGAACAGTCATCTCCAGATTTTTCAAATTGGTGTGGGCGGTATTGGTGGTATGCAGCGAAATGGTTTAAAAAAACACAAACGTTCCAAATTTGTTGGCTTTTGTGATATCGATAGAAACATCATGAAGAAGGTCGCTGCTGATTACGGCGGTGCCTGGACGGTTTCTGATTATCGCGAAGCTTTTGCCAATCGCGCAGATACGTTCGATGCTGTGATTGTGGACACGCCTGACTTTCACCATGCCCCGATGATGCTGACGGCGATGAAACACCGTAAACATATTTACGGTCAAAAGCCATTGGTTCAGCAATTGGATGAACTCCGAATGATCCGTGAAGGGTTGGCAGCTCGTCCCGAACTCGTCACTCAAATGGGGAATCAACGGGCATGTCGTACAGGGCGCATGCAATCCGTTGAAATGCTACGGCGCAATCAATTAGGTAAACCGGTGGCAGCTTACGTCTGGACTGGAGGAATCAAGAGAGGACATTATTTCTCCGCCCCTTACAGTGATTTGCCTGCGGCGAAACCTGTGCCTGATAATTTGAATTGGGATTTATGGAGAGGCCCTATCAACAAGGATATCGGGTACAGTGACGATCTGGCGCCTCGTCGCTGGCGGGCATACTGGGACACCGGCGGTGGGCAGTTGGCTGACTGGGGTTGCCATCTTTTAGACCTGCTCTACTTTGCCTATGACCTGCCTTCACCTGAATCGGTGATTACCCACACTCATCGAGCTTCAAATGCCGGACACTCTTCTCATAATCAGAGTACGCTTACCTACCCTGGCGGCGATCAATTCGCACGCGACAAATTCGTAGTGCAATACAACGACTCTGGCTTGCTACCTTCATTCTCGGCACTTGGATTACCGCCAATGAAAGTAGGGGCCAATCGAACAATGGTTGTT
Organism: Pedosphaera sp.; assembly: GCA_002690655.1. GTDB lineage: Bacteria > Verrucomicrobiota > Verrucomicrobiia > Limisphaerales > AAA164-E04 > AAA164-E04. The sequence continues at coordinate 105,474 of NZFL01000012.1, read as the reverse complement.
TGTGAAGAAGGAACGTTGCTGTTGGAAGCTAATGGGGGGATCACAATATTTCGTAATGGTAAAGTTGCGGAAAACGAACCGCTGCCAAAGGTTGAGCCACGTCATCATTGGGAGGACTGGGCCGAGCTCTGTCTGGGAGAAGACCGCTTCGTCTGGGCTCCATTTAATGTCGGAGTCAGAATTACTGAACCTGCTCTTCTTGCAGTGAAAGCAACCCGTTATCCCGGCCAGGAACTGCTTTGGAATGCCAAAACCCACCTGTTTACAAATCATGACGAGGCAAACAAGGAAATCGTCGGTCGTGAATACCGTGATGGTTTTGCGCCCCCCACTTTTGCTTGAAAATCAGGAGAGCAGCATCTTAAAAGGGTAGCTTCCTTATTTTTCTGGAAATCCTGAGCCCCTGAAGTTTCTGCTTCAGGCGGGCTTACGTAGTTTTGAAATGAGTTCAACCTTGGAATCTGAATGTTTCATTCCTGTTACCGGGGGCACAATGAAAGGGTGCCCCATGAACCCCATGGCGTCGTAGTATCAGACTAAATACAGACACTGAATCCGTTTGTTTTTGAAGAGTGAGTAAAATCTTAACAACTGTTGATTCTTAATCACGTTAACCTTGTATCTTTGTGATCACCCAGTAAATGCAATAGGCTCTACCTGTTGTACCCGTATATATTGCATTCTTTTTACCCTCCCGTGAAAACAGCTTGGCATGCCTCATGCTCAATAGTTCATGTCCCCCACGGGCACTCGATCATTATGTACTGTTCAAATACAATGTTCTCCCTAATATAAAACCCTTAATTAATGCTAATATGAAAAATGCTAATTCCGCTAAAAAATGCGTGATCAAGGAGGAGGCTGCAATCAGAGCATTTACTCTGATCGAGCTGCTAGTCGTCATCGCCATTATCGCCATTCTTGCAGGAATGCTATTGCCGGCACTGGGGAGGGCGAAAGACAAAGCTCAATTGACTTTGGATTTGAACAACGTCAAACAAGTGCTTCTAGCAAGCCATATGTATGCTGGAGATAATGAGGATTATATTGCCCATCCGTCATGGGGAGGGAATTTGAGCGGTCCGGAAAACTGGCTTTATGCAACAAGTAACAAAGGCAGATTGCCGGGGCGTCCGAACGCACCTGGGTCTGCCGCAGGCAAGGACGTGGACTCTCAAGCGTTTGAAAATCAATTGGCCTTTTTTCAAATAAGTCAACTGGGATCGTACATTTCAGATCAGAAAGTGCTTTGGTGCCCCAAGGATGTTTCATCCCGTCGCCGAGGTAAGCTCAAGGATTTATGGCTGGCTCGCCCGGTCAAAATTACATCCTATTGCTGGAATGGCACTATTGGTGGTTATAACAATATAGGAAAACCCGCTCTACCGAGTGGGAAAACCTATAAGTTGACCAATTACAACGCGACTGACTGGCAACTGTGGGAGCAGAACGAGCTCGATCCATTGAATTTCAACGATGCATCCAACGTACCCCCTCCTGGCAACACGGGTAACGGTGTTTCCATTCGCCATGCAGGTCTTGCTACATGGTGGGAACTCGATAATAAAAATGGTCAAAGCACTATAGACAATTTGCCCGGTGGTGCAGTGGTTGGGACCTTTGGAGGCAGTGCTGAAATGGTTAAATGGATCACTACTTACAAAATTATCAACAAAGATCCGATTCCCAACGTGCTCTTCAATGGGCCAATTTATTCGCGATGAGGGCAACGCTTGTCTTAGCAATATAAATCAACGGGTGACTCAGCTTGCAATTTATTGATTGCCAAAGTGGTATGCCATGATACAATTCCTACACTCAATCTTTTGATACAGATACCCTCACGACGAGGCATAAGGAAAACCATAGATTAAAATAGCCTGTTTCTTTCACAGGCGGCTTGCTCCAAAGATTATTACACATTATGAAAAAGACACTTCTTGCACTCTCGTGTGCCATGGCTCTTGTGATGGGCTACCAATCCAGCGTTTTTGCTGATCCCGTTGAGGTAACTCTTTCCGGCACTGGTAGCTGTGCCAAATGCAAATTGAAACAAACGGATGCATGTCAGAATGCGCTGAAATCAGGTGATACCCTCTATTTGCTCGAGCATAACGCCGTTAGTAAGGCATTTCACAAAAACCTTTGTTCTGGAACCGCCAACATTACTGCAGTTGGTTCTGTCAAGGACGTCAAGGGTAAGAAAGTTCTTGTGGCTACCAAAATCAGTCTTGCAGGGGATGTAGCAAAATCAGAGGTAGCTGAGAAGAAAGCATCAGGCGATCAAACGTTCAAAGGAACAGGGGTCTGCACCAAGTGCATCAGTAAATTGACCAGCGCTTGTCAAAACGGTATCATCATCGACGGCAAATTACACTTCCTCGAACACAACGATGTGAGCAAGGCTTATCATGAAAAAGTTTGTCAAAAATCAACTCCCACTGTCGTTTACGGTAAGCTCACGGAAGTTGGCGGTGTCAAGAAAATTACGGCATCCAAAATAGAAGAGGCTTCTGGCAAGCAGTCGAAAGTCGACACGGGAAAGAAAAAAGTCCCGGCGAGTTTGACCATCAAAGGCACTGGCAGCTGCTTGAAATGTGCACTCAAAAAATCTGATACCTGTCAAAATGCACTGACTACAAGCATTAACGGCAAAGAAAAACTTTACGTTTTTGCAAAAAACGAATGCAGTAACGGTTTTCACAAGAATCTTTGCTCTGCTCAGGCGGAGATTGTCGCCATTGGCACTCTGGCTGAAGAGGGAGATCAATCCATCTTCACCCCAACCAGTCTTAAACTTCAGGAGAAAAAAACCCTGACAGGAGAGGCCTTGTGCCTCAAATGTGAGCTCAAACAGGCAAGGACATGCCAGAATGCCATCAGAGTCTCAGTGGACGGCAAGGATTTGATCTATGCGCTGGACCAAAACAAAGTCAGTCGCTCATTCCACAGCAAAGTATGTCAATCGACTGTTGCAGTTGTTGCTCAAGGAACAATTGCTAATATGAACGGCAAGTTGGAATTCACAGCTTCTGAGATTTCAGTGAAGTGATCCTTCCTCTCTTTACGCAGGCCAACCGTTTCTAAACAAAGATTAGCTAATTGAACGATTCAATTGCTGTCAGTTTCCATTTCAAGACATGACACATCTCGAGCCAGGGAGTTAATCACTTCCTGGCTTTTTTCCTTCTTCACCATTCGATGAATGTTTTTTTTTCTAGATTTCTATTTGCGAGGTCATGTTTCGCCAGATCGAAATAAAACGTAAAAAATGCCCTAAAAACCTCGTAATATGTGGTTTTAACTTCCTTGCATAGGTAGTTTTCGTCTTCGTTTTGCGTAAAAAATATTCAAAAAAAGAAAATCTAATATTGCCAAATCCTGATAAATCTATACCAAGGTCCATCTGCGTTGATACCATCGCCAGACTTAGGAAACAGAAAGATTAAAATGACAGACCTCTCCCGATACAGAAATATCGGTATTTTCGCACATGTGGATGCCGGAAAGACCACGACGACCGAGCGTATCCTCAAATTGACGGGCAAGATCCATAAACTTGGTGAAGTGCACGATGGTGCCGCTACCACCGACTTCATGGACCAGGAGAAAGAACGTGGCATCACGATCCAGTCAGCCGCAACATCTTGCGATTGGGATGACCACACACTCAATATCATCGACACTCCGGGACACGTTGACTTCACTATTGAAGTATATCGTTCACTGAAGGTGCTAGATGGTGGTGTAGGGGTCTTTTGTGGTTCTGGTGGTGTGGAGCCTCAATCTGAAACCAACTGGAGATATGCCAATGAATCGGAAGTTGCTCGTGTCATTTTTGTCAATAAATTGGACCGGGTGGGCGCTGACTTCTATAGGGTGATCGATCAGGTTAAAAATATTTTGGCTGCCAAACCTCTCGTCATGGTTCTTCCGATTGGCGAACAGGAAAATTTCGTTGGAGTTGTTGATCTGCTGACTCGTAAGGCATGGGTTTGGGCTAATACGGGAGATCCGATGGACTTTAAGATCGAAGATGTCCCAGCTGACATGGTTGATAAAGTTGAAAAATACCGAGCTGAGTTGATCGAAACCGCCGTTGAAGTGGACGATGATGTGATGGAATCTTATCTGGAGGGTAATGAGCCAGATATCGACACACTCAAGAAGTGCATTCGCAAGGGTACTATCAATTTGGACTTTTTCCCCGCCTATTGTGGTTCTGCCTTCAAGAACAAAGGTGTGCAGCTTGTCCTGGACGCTGTCGTGGATTATCTCCCGAACCCAACCGAAGTGAAGCCTCAACCCGAAGTTGATTTGGCAGGTGTTGAAACCGGGGAATTTGCCATCGTAGACTCGAATAAACCATTGCGGTCATTGGCTTTTAAGATCATGGATGATCGCTACGGTGCACTGACATTCGTGCGCATTTACACAGGAAGCATTAAAAAAGGTCAAAACATCCTCAATACATACACGGGCAAAGAAGAGCGCGTGAGCCGTATAGTCAGGATGCATGCTGACAGCCGTGAGGAATTGGACTCTGCTCAAGCGGGTGATATAGTGGCATTGCTTGGTATGAAGAACACTCACACCGGTCATACCCTGGCAGACCCTGATAATCCAGCTACTCTGGAACCCATGGTGTTTCCGGATCCTGTGATTTCAATCGCTATCGACCCCAAAGACAAAGGTCTTGTGGATAAATTAAGTACGGCTATCGGTAAAATGGTTGCGGAAGACCCTTCTTTTCGTGTGGAAACAGATGAGGAGTCTGGTGAAACTATCTTGAAAGGAATGGGAGAACTCCACTTGGATATCAAAGTGGACATCCTTAAGCGTACCTATGGAGTCGAGGTAAACGTGGGTAAACCTCAAGTGGCCTACCGCGAGACAATCCGGAAAATAATTCAAGACACCTATACCCACAAAAAGCAATCGGGTGGATCAGGGCAATTCGGCCGCATTGACTACACGATTGAACCAGGCGAAGTTGGTACGGGTTATTTCTTCGAGTCTAAAGTCGTTGGAGGTAACGTTCCCAAAGAATACTGGCCTGCTGTAGACAAGGGTTTTAAAAGATCTTGTGTGGAAGGTGTTCTGGCTAAATACCCATTGGAGGACATTCGTTTTATCCTTAATGATGGAGCATTTCATGCAGTGGATTCCTCTGCAATCGCCTTTGAAATTGCTGCAAAATCGGCTTATCGACAATCGATTCCAAAAGCCAAACCAGTGTTGCTTGAACCCATCATGAAAATAGATGTGTTTACCCCTGAAGACAACGTAGGCGACACCATTGGTGATTTAAGCCGACGTCGTGGTATGATTCAGGGGCAGGATTCAGGTCCAACCGGTGTGCGCATCAAGGCTGAAGCTCCCTTGAGTGAGATGTTCGGATATATTGGTGACCTGCGTTCCATGACCTCTGGTCGTGGCCAATTCTCCATGGAATTCTCACATTACGCTGAATGCCCTTCTTCGATCTCTGAGGCGATCATTGAGGCGCGAGCAAAAGAGAAAAAATAGACACTTACTCTTAATCTTGTTCAACAAAAGCCCTTTTCGTATTGAAGAGGGCTTTTGTGCGTGAAGATGGTTTATATTCGTAGTTTGATGACTACTTTTTTTACTTGTTGTCGTTCAGCTGTCTCAATACCTGGCATGTGAGCATCCTGCGGTTTCAAGATGGCAAACTGTCCAGTATGTAAAGTAACAAAGTCCCCCTGACCCTTTAGTTTGTAGAAATCTTTGTTTGGATTGTAAGGGCCAGGTTCCATTGTGGATACCGGTGCGTATCCTATCCTTTCCTGTCCTGAAACGATATATTGAACGTCCAGATGCTTTTTGTGAGCCTCCCAGAAGCCTTCCTTGGGTGGCTTGGGGAGGTAGTTTTCCACCAAGGCAAACACCTGCTCTCCTTCAATCTCGTATCTGCCAGGTTTGATTGAACTGAAGTCTGTTTGCGAAAGGTGGAGAAGTGCGGTTTTAATGTGGTTTCCCAGGCTGAAATATTCGGAAGCGTTGTTGATGGTGTCGACAATCATATTGTAATTTCTCCAGTCATGTAGGTCACGGCTCTCCCTTTTAAAAGAACGCGTTTGCCATTCATTTCGCAAATCAGTTGCCCTCCTCGTTTGGAAAGCTGTCTTGCTTTCAGTATTGCTTTGTCCAATGTCTTTGCCCAGTAAGGTGCCAAGATGCAATGAGCCGACCCTGTAACTGGATCTTCATGGATACCATATTTGGGAGCAAAAAAACGACTGACAAAGTCAGAGCAATGACCTCTGGCAGAAACGATAACACCTCTTAGATCGAGCGTCATTAACTGATTCATGTCGGGAGTGCAATTGAGGACCTGTTGCTGGTTTTCCAGGATTACCAGATAATCCATGGACCGATAAGTTTCCTTCATACCCACGCCTAACCCACTCAGCAATCGAGGCGGTGCTTCGCAAGGTGCAAAAGTTTGGGCAGGGAAATCCATCTCCAACAGGCCATCAGCGTGTCTGCAAACAGGCAAATGGCCGCTTCTAGAGTTGAAAACAACTGTTCTGCCATCTACAAGTTCACGTTCAAAAAGGAAATGTGCAGATGCCAGTGTCGCGTGTCCGCAAAGATCAACCTCACCGTTAGGTGTAAACCATCGTATCTCATATTGATCCACGCCTGATTTCAGGATGAATGCTGTTTCCGAAAGATTGTTTTCAGATGCGATGGATTGCATGACAGAATCCTCCAGGCGGTTTGATAGTGGGCAAACGGCTGCGGGATTACCCTGGAAAACTTTCTCCGCAAACGCGTCTATTTGTATCAAATCAAGTTTCATTAGTTGGGTATTGATGCTTATCGCGGGCTGATGCATTGGCGTGCCCATTGGAGCGCTTGTGAGCGGTCTTCTAATTCTCCTTCGATTTGCAGTTCATAGGCTTGATTGAGCAGGGTGCCTATTTCCTTGCCGGAAGGAAGCCCCATCTCTATCAGGTCATTTCCTCGGAGAAATGGAATGGGGGCTTTTGTCAGAACCTCCAGTTCTGCCGCTTTAATGCGGAGTTGTTCGATGAATTTCGGGATATCGGGTTCAAGGGGAGGGCGCCCCATTGCGTCGGAAGCCATGATAAGGCATAGCGATGGAATGGATTCGGGTTCCAATCGTTTCGCGAGGCGGCGGACTGCTCGATTCGTGATCGTTTGCAGATGGATCATATGTTCCGACACGAGCGGGTATACCCTTGTTCTCAATAAGTTGGGAGCTTTAAGCCTTTCCAGGAACAGATCGGCTATCTTTGCTCCGATTCTGTCATGGCCCGGCGATACAATCCTTTCCAGTCCTTTCCTCATTGTTCTTTCGGTTGTGTCGGGTTTGCCTATATCATGCAAAAGAACGGCAAACATCCATACTGCCCGGTCCTCTTGAGAAGTCGCTGATATCCGGTCGAGCTCTCCGACAAGCGAATCGCAACAATGATTTGTGTGATTCCAGACATTTCCCTCTGGATGCCACTCAGGGTCCTGAGGTGTGTGGCGCAAGGCTGCGAGTTCAGGAAAGTTTTCCAACCATCCGGAGTCTGCAAGAAACTGCAGGCCTTTTGATGGGAATCGACTTTGACCCGCCCATTTATACCACTCATTCCACAAGCGCTCTGGTGGTAGCTGGCTGAATTGGTTGCGTATGGATTTGCAGAGTTCCAATGTGGCTGGATCACCGTACATTCCAAACCTACCTGCAAATTGTACTCCTCGCATGACGCGCAATGGATCTTCCGAAAATGCATCCGATGTATGTTTCAATCGTCTGTTTTCTAAATCTCTCTGGCCTCCGAATGCATCTATAATCGCATGTTTTCTGGGATCGTACATGATTGAATTAATCGTATAATCACGACGAGAAGCAGCAATTCTGGGATCAAGCTGGGGATCTGTTTCGACATCAAATCCCTGGTGACCATCGCCATTTTTAGTTTCCTTGCGAGGTATGGCAATGTCGTATGTTTCGCCTTTGCAAGGAGTCCATTTAATCACACCAAACGAACGCCCAACCGTATCCGTGCGTCCGTGCTTTGAAAGGACTCGGATCAACTTGTCCATGGAAATATTAAATACCTCGATATCGAAATCTTTGATGGCAATGCCAAGAAGCCAATCGCGCACACAACCGCCGACCAGGTAGGGGGTGGCATTTTCAGGAAGTAAATCCAGCAGTTTCATTACCGCGTTTGGAATGGGCATTACTTGATCCATGTATGGTAAATCCTATCACACAATCTTATGATATGGCGATCTCTCAAATGTAACCTATCTGTCTTCAGACCACAGTCCATGAGAAACAATTCAGCTTGATTATGCTTTAGGGATTGCTACCTCGCTGCAGGTTTGATTGGTTAACTCGTACATGCGTGAAATGCCCGATCACAAATCACCAAGAAAAGCGGAAATCACTTCCGTTCCCGGTGATGCATTGGAGCAACCAAAGCGCATGCCTGCAGGCGCGGTTTCACGAGCGGCCATGCTGGCCTCACTGCAGCACAGAAACTACAGGATATTTTTCTTTGGGCAAATTATCTCACTGACAGGTACCTGGATGCAGATGGTTGCCGAAGCGTGGCTGATTTACGAAATCACTCGCTCGCCGCTTGCCTTGGGGATCATGCGGTTTCTGCACACCATTCCAGTTACTATGTTTACGTTCTACGGAGGTGTTCTTGCAGATCGGTTTGAAAAACGCAGCATTCTTGTGGTGACTCAATGCTTCGCTTTGTTGCTATCAGTGATTCTTTACCTTTTGGCATCGCAAGGAGACATTCGTGTCTGGCAGGTGGGCATGATCGCTTTTGGACTTGGGGTAACGAATGCCTTTGACATTCCCGCGCGTCAAAGCTTTGTCGTCGATATGGTGGGGAAGAAGGACTTGACCAATGCCATTGCATTGAATTCTTCCGTTTTCAATTCAGCGCGTATCATCGGGCCAGCGATTGCAGGTATCATATTGAGCCGAATCAGCGTGGCAGCTTGTTTTTTAATCAACGCTTTTTCGTATGCTGCTGTTATCCTGGGGTATTTGATGATGCGACTGCCGCTGAAAGCCAATCAGGCGGATAAACGCAATGTAAGGACGGTTACAGGCGAGGCTTTACGGTGGATCTGGAAGCATAGTGAAGTCAGGGTTGTCTTTATACTTGTATCCATGATGAGCCTGTTTGGTATGGCTTACATTGCTCTTATGCCTGTTTTTGCCAAGGACATACTTAATATTGGACCTGAAGGCTTTGGATGGTTGTTGACAGCCAACGGCATTGGGGCGCTTGTCGGATCATTCACCCTTGCTGCTACTGGGAATCAAGTTAATCGCAGCCGTTTATCCCTGATTGGATTAGGAGTCTTTCTGGTTTGCATGATACTTTTTGCCTGGAGTCGAAATGCACTGTTATCAAGCGCTATACTTGTCTTCGCCGGCTGGGGGATGATCATCTTCTTTGCAACATCGAACACGCTCGTACAGAGCCATGTCTCGGATTCATTGCGTGGCCGGGTTATGGGGATTTACTCCTTCTGTTTCATAGGATTGAGCCCATTTGGCAATTTCATATCTGGTGCACTAGCCAAATGGTTGCATGCACCCACTGCAATCACCATGGGGTGTCTCATAGGGATGTGCTTCTTTGCTTGGGCTGTGGTGCAAAACCGGTTTCGCACATAAACTTCCGTTGAGCTGTTTTACCACCTGCTCGCCAGGGCGGGTTTATTTCCACTGTCTCGCCCAGTCCTGATGTAGTTTTGAAAGTTTCCTTACGATATCAGGGTGATCAGATGCTACGTTATTCATTTCAGCAACGTCTTTTTGCAGATTTACCAAATACCTGTTGTCTCCATCTTGAATGAGGGCCTTGTTGCTCGTATCATTTGGATTGCCCAGTAGCTTCCAGTTTCCCTCTCTGACTGCCCACTGAGGCTTGTTCCGGCTGCCGGTTTGCCAATGAAAGGTTGCATGTGATCCCGGAGCATCCATGGATTCCAGAATAGGGGTCAAACTTGCTCCATCGATGGAGGTGGCTGGAAGTGGGATGTCACAAAGATCAGCAATAGTAGGAAACCAGTCGATGGAGGTTGCGAGTTGATTGCGGGTAAGATCTTCCTTTACGTGACCGGGCCAACTGATGATTGCTGGAACGCGGATCCCTCCCTCGAATAAACTGAACTTCGCTCCTCTGTAAGGCCCAGCATCGCCACCACCTCCAAAAGTACGGGCTTCGTTCGAGTGACCGTGATCTGACTGGAATATGATGATGGTGTCCCTGGTTAATCCATGTCGCCCCACAGACTTGATAACTTCACCAATTTTTTCGTCCATCGTCGAAACAAATGCAGCATACATTTTCCGAGGTTCGGGCAGGTTGTCGTAAAATGTCCTCCATCCATCCGTCCCTTGCAATGGATAATGAGGCACGTTAATCGCCCAATAAATAAAAAATGGTTTTTCCGTGTTTTGAGAGATGAACTCGTCCGTTTCTCGCACCATCAAGTCCGGGAAGAATTGTCCATCTTCCCAGATCTCTTCCCCGTTTCTCCACAAGTCGTGGCGATTGGGTCCATTCCAATAAAAAAAGTGCGACCAGTTGTCGATACAGCCGCCCATATGCCCGAAGGAAGTGTCAAAGCCTTGTCCGTTCGGCATGGTGTCCGGGGTGTAACCAAGATGCCACTTGCCAATATGCGCGGTTGCATACCCTGCAGATTTCATCATTTCCGCAATCGTAGTCTGACTCGATGGCATTCCAGCGTGTCCCTGCGCTGAACTGACGTTTCCAGGCACACCGGCATGTTGGGGGAATCGACCTGTCAGAACGGCGGCCCTTGAGGGAGAACAAACTGGAGCTGCTGAATAGAATTGCGAGAACTTGATACCTTTTTTGGCAAGCTGATCCAAGTGAGGTGTATACAAATCCTTTGCTCCGTAGCAATTTAAATCAATGCTCCCTTGGTCATCCGTATATATGAGAATAACATTCGGTTTTCTGGCCTCTAAACTGACTGCGGAAAACGAAGGTAAAAGAAGACCTAAGCAAATTACCGATTGAATGAATGGGAAAATGCAATTGTTTTTGAACCGATAATAAAACTGGGAGGAAAGCTTTTTCATGACTGTTTGTGTTAAGTATGGGCATTGCGTGGCCGATGTGACAAGTCTAGGCTGTTCCTTTAGAATATCCGAGAACCAACCTGTTTGTCAGAGGCTCCAATCAGGACTTCCCCCTTATTTCTCGATAGCATTTATCTATGCCATGGACGGCATAATGCTAGATACCAATGGCATGCGTCAGGCGTGACAGGATGGGCCCGGGGAAAAGGCCAAGGATAATCACTCCTATCACGGTGAAGCTGACGAGCGTAAATTGATAAGTATTGATTTGGATGGAATGATCGCCTTCTGTTTGGTCAGTGCAGAAGGCTGCTTTGAGGATTTTGAGGTAATAATAAAGCGAGACTGCACTGGCTCCCAGCGCCAGGACAACCAGTAGGATCAAACCCATTGGTTGACTTGATCCTTTGAGTGCTGCGATGAATAAGTTGAACTTAGCCAGGAAACCCACCATGGGAGGAATGCCAGCCATGGACAAAATCAGGATCATTAAACATGCGGCCATCCAACCTGATTTGAACCTTAAACCTTCCAGCGACTTAAAATCACCTGCTCCACCATTCTGGTCAAGGATCTGCAAAAGGCCGAACATTCCAACAATTGAGATACCGTAAGTAAGCATGTAAAAAGATACGGAACTGGGACCCAAAGGTTCAGGGGAGGTGATTCCCAGCAATGCATAGCCTGAGTGCGCCACGGCAGAATATGCCAGCAACCGTCTCAAGTTCATTTGCTTCAATGCGGATAAATTTCCTATCAACATTGAAAGGCATGCGAGTAATCCAAGCAGAGGTAGCCAACCCGTAGTCCAATTAGTCCAATGGATAGAGCCTGCATGCCCAGCGAACCCTCCCCAAAGAAAACGTCCAAGAACGAAAAACCCCGCTACTTTCGATGCGGAGGCGATTAAACTGGAAACAGGGGTAGGTGCCGTTTGGTATACATCCGGGGCCCACATATGAAAAGGAGCTGCTGCAATCTTAAAACCAAACCCGGCCAACGCCATAACAAGCCCCAGAGCAAGCAAGGAGTCGGCAGGTTTCGATGCAATGGCCAATTGGATATCCGTCAGGTGCATGTGTCCTGAGACGCCATAAATCAAGCTGAATCCATAAAGAAGGAGGGCAGCTGAAACACTCCCGATCAAGAAATATTTATAGGCCGTCTGTGAACTGATAGATTTGTTTTTTTCAAAACCAGTCAAGACGTAGAGAGAAAGTGCAGTTAACTCGAGCGCAATAAAAACCAGGATTAAATGATCCGCTCCAACCAGCAGCAACATACCCACCACAGCAAACAATAGCAGAGCATGAAACTCGCCTTGATGGTTCAATCTTTTCTCGGTTCCCAAATGGAGCCATAAAGAAAGTACAGATAGTAACAGGATTCCCAGCTTCACCCATCGAGTAGCTTCGCTCACGAAGAAAACGTCTCCTTTGACCATACCCAGAGGTTGATTGAAAAGAAGAACTCCGCCGGCAAGCACGGTTCCAGCTAAAGAAATCCACGTCAATGTTCGTGTGGAAGAGGACTCAGGTGATGAACTCGATCGAATGAATGACGCCGCCAACACGACCAGAGCCGTCATGACAAGTATCCACTCTGGACCTGTTAGTCTGAGAATGTCTCCATAGGTCGTCGTATGAATCAATGATTCCATGATTTAATTACAGCGTGTTTCCTTGATCCAGCAGGGGTTTCAAAAGCGGTGATTGCAGGCTTGGTGCAATAATATCCAACAACAATCTTGGATAAATGCCAACTACGAGACTTGTAATGATTAACAAGATTGCACCAGCTTTTTCCTGGATTGTTAATCCCGGGAGAGTTGTTTGCAAGGGTGTATTGGAGTCCGAATCGGAGCTCCAGAAAACACGGATCAACGCTCGCATTGAGTAGGCAACTCCAATAACAACGCCAGTTCCTGCCATCAACGCAAGGTAAGAATAAGAGGCCCATGCACCAGTGATTATGTGAAGTTCTGCTACAAAACCGCTGAAACCAGGCAAGCCCACTGATGCAAGTGAGGCGATGAGAAAGACGGTGGCGGTAAACGGAAACTGTCTGCCGAGTTGCATCGTTTCGAGTTTGTTGATATCCCTCGTGTGAGTTCGAGAATAGATCATGCGTCCGACGACTGCGAACAGCAATCCTGCCAGTATACCATGGGAAAACATCTGTAAAACTGCGCCATTTAGCCCCGTTTCGGTTGTCGCTAACAATCCCAGCAGCACAAACCCCATGTGGCTGACACTGGAATATCCAATGATAAACTTGAAGTCATTCTGCACCAGCGCTACAAGAGCACCAGCTACAATACCAATGGCAGCCAACAAAGCCAATTCCTCGCGCCACATGGCAGCACCCATCGGGAAAAGTGTCATGGGAACTCTCAAAGCTCCGTATGCACCAAGTTTCATGACGACCCCTGCAAGCAACATGGATGCACCGGTTGGCGCCGCAACATGGCCGGTGGGAGCCCAAGTATGAAATGGCCAAAGTCCAGCCAGGATGACGAATCCAATAAAAGTAACCGGAAAAGCCCATTCCTGAAACTCGGGGGTATAGGGGTGAAGGATCAATTGATTTAAATCAAAAGAAACACCACCTGAAACAATAAATGCTCCCATAATACCTATCAGAGCCAGGGAACTTCCTACAAAGCTGTACAACACCAGCTTCATCGCTCCGTAGGACTTTTTTGTGGATCCCCATATGGCGATCAGGAAGTATTTCGGAATGATGGCTATCTCGTAGAATACAAAAAGTAGAAAAAGATCGAAGCTGATAAAGACTCCATAGACTCCACCAATCAGTGTAAGGAAAAACCCAAAGAACTCGTTTGCTCTATCTTCTATATTCCACGAGAAAAGGACAGCGGCGACCGAAGCAATTCCAGTCAAAACTACCATGACAATGCTGATTCCATCAGCAGCCAGATAATAGGATATTCCCAATGAGGGGATCCAATTCCATTTGGTGACATCCACCACTGGATTGCCATCGATAGGGGTGTAGGACGCAGCGCAGAAAAGGGCAACGAGGGCAGAAACAACTGTACCAAATAGCGCTAGATGTCGGCTGAGGTCAGGACGCTTCGACGGGCACAGGAAACAGCCCAGTGCGCTTATAAATGAAATGTAAACGGTCCAGCCCAGCATAACTAGAATTGCATTGCTCTGATAATATTATTAATGACTGGATTCAATCCGCTCAGCAGCAAATGAGGGAAAAATCCAAGAATGACCATGAGGACAATAAAAGGAGATACGAGAATGGTATCCATCAAGGATAAATCCTTGAATTTAGGCGCTGATTTTCCGACCTGGCCGTGAAAAACGACTTGAAGGAATCTGAGCAGAAAAACAGCAGTGATGAGAAGACCTGCTACCGCAATGCAAGCAGCCCAGGGAACAAGCGCAAATACTCCTTTGAAAATCAGGAACTCGCCTACGAAACCGTTCAAGCCAGGCAATCCTATGGATGCGAACACTGCCAAACCCATGGTCCCTGCCATCAGCGGTGCAACTTTACGGAGACCTCCATGCTCATCCATCAGTATCTTCCTGCCAATCCTGTTTTCCATGGCGTTGACAAAATAGAAGAGCACTGAGGCAATGATTCCATGAGCGAACATTTGCAGCATGACACCACCCAGTACCGATGATTTCTGGATTTCAAGGCTCATGTCCCCATTGGTGACTACACCAAGGGAAAGGATTCCCAGCATGCAATATCCTAGATGATTGATGGACGAATAAGCAAACATGCGTTTGATACTGCGCTGTCCCATGGCGGCAAAAGCGGAATAAATAATACCAAAAACGGTGAGCACAAGAAGTGACGTTAGTAATTTGGGTAAAGCGTAGGGCATCATGGGGAGCCCCATCCTGATCAGTCCATAGAGTCCCATTTTGGACATTAGCCCGGTCAAGACCATGGTTACGGGGCTGGGGGCGTGATCATATGTGTCTGGTAACCAGCCATGCAAGGGAACCCATGGCACTTTGACGGCTAGGCCAACAAAAATAAGCAGGAAAATGAGGGCGCATAACCAACCGATAGGCATGTCAAACCAACCCAAATTCGAGCCGATGAGATCCGCCAGGTTACCAGCGCTGGATTGTGCAGCAATCTCATCAAACTCAAAGGAACCAGTGGCGCCGGCAAGCGCCAGGAAACCCAGAAGGAGTGCAATACTTCCAGCCATGGAGTATACAAAAAATCTCATTGATGAACGGTCCTTACCAGCGGACCCCCATATTTTGACCAGGAAAAACGCTGGCACTAAACTGATCTCATAGAAGCAAAACCAAAGGAAAAAGTTAGTGGCAGTGAACACTCCCAGTAAGCTTCCTTGAATGATGAGAAGGCATCCGAAGTAACGTGCTTCATTTTTGTTTTTGTAGGCTTTCCAACATCCCATGGAAGCGCCATAAGCAAAGGGCATTATCAATCCAGTTAGTAATACCATCAATCCGCTGAGCCCGTCCATACTGAGAGAATAGTCCACACCCAGCGTGGGAATCCATGTCACTCGCTCGGCATATGAGCCCAATGCATCCTCTGTTGTAGCTGTTGCCCACAGGACGGTAGAAATTACAGAAACAAGGGAACTGACAAGCATTCCGAAGTGACGTGTACTCTTGCTTTTTGCCGAGTTAATGAACAAGAACAGGATTCCTGTAATCAGGGGGATCCATATGATCAGACTAAGCCAGGGTAATTGAGTCATTGCTTACCTCCCCAAATCCAGAAAATAGTCAGCAAAACGAAGCCCAGAGCGAGCACCTGCAAATAGAATTGAACACTACCGTTGTGTGCTTTGGAAACGCGATTAGAGTGATTTCGGATGCTTTTGCAAATTCGGTCAAAACCGGCATTAATGATCCATTCATCCCAGAGGCGACCGATCCATGAAGTCATCTTACTAATGAATACAATACCGTCCATCATGGGGAATATGCAGTTTTTTTCAAACCAAGCGCTTGCATTTGCAAGGTCACGTGTCCATTGGATGATTGTTTTCTCATAGAGTTCGTCGAGGAAAAATTTACCATTCAATACGCTGAACCAGCCGGAAGGAAGCCGTTCCTCCAATGGATCGGGATCTCGTAATGGATCAAAAACCAGACTACTGTAATACCACCAACCACAGGCTATACCCAACAACACGATTACCGAGGATCCGAATGCCAGGATTAGGGCTGAACCATGCAATAGTGCTCCTAGATCCCATTCTACGATACCTCCTTCGAGGAAAGATTTGAACCAAGGGAAAACTGGAGTTCCCATGAATCCTGCAAATATGGCAAAAAAAGCGAGGAAACGCAGAGGGATAAGCATGGAAGAAGCACTTTCATGGGGAACTTCAAGCTTGTCCATGTTCGGGTGTTTTTTGCGGGCCAATCGGTTTGTTCCAAAAAAGACCATGCACATCTGCCGAGACATGTAAAAAGCAGTCAGAAAGGCACCGGCAAGTGCGATGAGGAAAGGTATATAGTTCCCATGCCAGTAAAGGCTGGCATGAAGGATTTCATCCTTACTCCAGAACCCAGAGGTGACCAGTGGAAAGCCTGCTAATGCCAGCATGCCGATTCCGTATGTTGCGAAGGTTACTGGCATTGTTTTTCGCAGACCACCCATGTAACGGGTGTCCTGTTCTCCATGACAGCCATGGATGACGGAACCTGCACCAAGGAAGAGCAAAGCTTTAAAAAACGCATGTGTGATCAGATGGAACATAGCAACTGCGACCCCACCAGTTCCCAGACCGAGCATCATATAGCCCAACTGTGAAATGGTTGAAAATGCCAGAATACGTTTGAGATCAGACTGGGCGCAGGCGGCCAAAGCGCCTACCAAAGCTGTGATGGCGCCAACCCAAGTGATCAGTGTCAGAGCCTGAGTTCCTGCTCCAGGTATAGAGAGCAGGGGGTATACCCTTGCCATCAAGAAAACACCGGCAGCTACCATCGTGGCTGCATGGATTAATGCACTGACCGGGGTGGGACCCTCCATGGCATCAGGCAACCAGACGTGCAATGGAAACTGTCCTGATTTACCCATAGCACCCACGAAGATCAGGCTACCAATTGAAGTTGCAGCCGTCAGGCCAGCAAAACCGGCCGCACTGGTCATCCATCCCAGGGCTGTAGTTTCCAAACAACCTTGACCAGCATCATAAAAAAGCAGTGTTCCTGCTTCTTGATATAGCCATAGTATACCTATAAAGAACCCTAGATCACCAATCCGAGTTGTGATAAATGCTTTTTTGGAAGCAGCAGCAGCTGCTGGCTTCTCATACCAGAATCCTATCAGTAAATATGAGGCGAGACCAACAACTTCCCAGCACATGAATAAAATCAGAAGATGGTTGGATATCAACAATCCCAGCATGGCACCCGCAAAAAGGGAGAGGAAGGCGTAGAATCTCACAATGCGCGGATCTTTCTTCATGTATCCGATACTGTAGATGAAGACAAGCAAAGAGATAAACGTCACCATAACGAGCATGACTGCGTTCAGTGGGTCCAGAAGCCAACCAATCCTTACGGTGGTTGACCCTACGTCAAACCATGTGAAGTTGTGGGTCAGTCTTTCTACTGAAACTTCGCCAGAGGAATCATTTGCAATTGAAAAGCAAATGAGTGAAGCAATGAAGCTCAGAGCCATTGATCCGCATGCAAAATAAGCAGCACCTTTACGCGATGTAGCAGGGAAAAAGCTCAAGATCAATGCCGATAAGACAGGCAATCCAGGTATCAGCCAGATGTATGATATCCAATCACTCATCCCTTGAGGTCCCCCATATTTTCAGGGTTTGTAGAGCGGTAGTGGCGGTAAATAGATATGGCCAGAGCTAGTCCGACAGCAGCTTCGGCCGCTGCAATTGCCATAGCAAAAACAACCATGGCCAGACCTGAAACTTCCTCAGAACTTGGATGGAATCTCCAAAAGGCGACAAAATTGATATTGGCCGCGTTAAGCATCAATTCCACCCCGGCCAGCATGATGATGATGTTCCGACGCAGTAGCACTCCCATGAGCCCGGTGCAAAAAAGGCCAGCACTCAATAATAAATAAGGTGTGAGTGAATCCATGATCATTTATTGCCCGGTTCCTGATTTCTTGAAAATGATGCATTTCTCCTGGATACGTTTTTTTCAGGTAATGCAATCAATGCTGCTCCAATAAGTGCCACAGTCAAAAGGAGAGCCATGACCTCGAGCGGTAATACATATTGTGACAATAAGCTGTTTCCGAGTGCATGCAGTGAATCTGCTTTCACTTCGGGGATTTTTGACTGTCTCAGTGAGGAATTGAAGATGG
This sequence comes from Pedosphaera sp., assembly GCA_002690655.1. Taxonomy (GTDB): domain Bacteria; phylum Verrucomicrobiota; class Verrucomicrobiia; order Limisphaerales; family AAA164-E04; genus AAA164-E04. The sequence continues at coordinate 87,005 of NZFL01000012.1, read as the reverse complement.
AGAATGACATTATCCCGAAACCTGCGATACCAATGAGCGTGCCGGTTATCCAGTGAACAGGATCCCAGCGCCTCAGAGTTAATTCAGTGCCACCTCGAGTCATCAAAAGAGCAAAGAGCATAAGAATTGAGACGGCGCCGATGTATACAAGTATTTGCGAAAACCCTACGAAATCTGCGCCTAATTGAAGGAACACTAGTGCGATGCCCGCAAAGGTGACAGTCAGGCACAAGACACAATGAACCAGGTTCCGCAACGCCATAGCAGCAATGGCGGAGGTCATGGTGATTAATGCTGTGATGATAAAAAATAAACTCATTCGCTCACCCCCGCTTCTTCAGCATATCGATAAGTGCGTGGATTGAATCTGGAAGCCTGACTCAAGATTCGACTCCATCCAAAATAGGCCACGAAGTTCAATAATCCACTTAAGATCCATGCGGCAACACCTCCATCAAGTGCCACCCAGACTCCGGCAGCAATTAAATTCACAACGGACATGGGTAACATGAATTTCCATGCAAATTCCATGAGTTGATCAGCACGGAGGCGAGGCATGGTGCCTCGAATCCAAATGAACAGCAATACCAGGCTCGTAAGTTTACCAAATAACCATACAGGGCCGGGAATAAAGCTGAGGATAGGGAATGGTGCGTGGTAACCTCCAAGGAATAAAGTGGCGGTCAAAGCACACATGGCAAACATCGCAACACCCTCAGCCATGAAAAAAAGTGCATATTTAAACCCCGAGTACTCGGTCATGTGACCAGCGATCAATTCAGATTCTGCTTCCGGTATGTCAAAAGGTGATCGATTAATTTCTGCGAGGGTTGAAATAAGAAATAAGATACATCCGAGGAAACCCCATGGGGTGAAGATGTGCCAGGTGTGAATTCCCCCTGACTGGGCTTGAGCCACATCTGACAGGGAAAGAGACCCAACCACCATCAAGACGGATAAGGCAGAAAGAATAAGCGGTATCTCGTAACTAATCATTTGAGCAATAGCCCTCAATGCTCCGAGGAGCGCGTATTTGTTTCGGCTACCCCATCCAGCCATAAAAATGGCCAATTCAGAGGCTGCACCCACCGCGAAAAAGAACAGGATTCCTGTTTCAATGTCCAGCGCAATGAGACGGTGACCGAAAGGAATGACAGAAAGTCCGAGCATGGCTGAAACTAACAAGCCCAGTGGAGCCAGAAAATGAATCAAATGATCCGCATTTTTCGGGACAATATCCTCTTTGGTTAACATCTTGATGCCGTCTGCCACAGGTTGTAACAGACCGCCTGGTCCAACTCGGTTTGGGCCGTAGCGATTTTGAATGCGGCCAAGCATTTTTCTCTCGAGCAATGTTGCCAACGCAAACAATCCTCCAAAGCTGGTCATGATAGGAAGACAGGATAGAAAAGCTGACCCGACAGGTTGTAGTGATCCTGGCATTTGCAGGACCAAATAATATTTGATGGTGATTAAAAGTTCCTCAAACCACATGACTATTCTTCTTTGGCTTTTTCAGCCTTTGAGAGAGCTGCTTTCGAGGCGGCTTCCTTTTTTGCCTTGGCTAACTTTTCCGCTTTGGCTTTTTCTTTTGCCAAATGATCTTTTCGCTTTTGCACCCGAATCTCATCTGTTTCTTGCGCCTCGGTAGGGTGGATGCTGTGATAGTAATTGTTTGACTTGGCTAGTTGATCTTTTGTCAGTAACAAAGACTTGAAACGGTCTGAGCCCGCGTATTCAAAATCGTTATCCATTCGGATGGACTCAAAAGGGCAAACCTCAACACAGATTTGGCAGCCCATGCAGACCGAAACATCGATATCGAATATCTTGGGTTGCATTTGCATTTTGCCCAGAAAATCGGGTTTTTTCTCTTTGTCCTTTTCAATGTAAATGCATTGTGGTGGGCATTCTTTTTCACAGATCTGGCAAGAAACACACCTCAGGCCAGTTTCCCAATCATCTCCATCATAGATGAGGAAAGGAAAGTTCCTTGCGCTTTCCTTGGCCGGAATCTTTTGCTCAGGATACTCCACCGTTGTCAGTCTATCCGGATCGTGAAAACTACCTGTAAGATTGCGGGCAGTTTCTACCATGCCCTTGAGGATACCTTTTCCGATCATATTTGCGTTCTTTCTTTTTTCATCGGTCTACCTCTCCCAATACTATATCAATGCTCCCAAGAATAATGACGGCATCTGCAATGGTTTGGCCCAGACACATATCCTCAAGAATGGTCAGATTAATCAAACTTGGTGGCCTTACGCGGTATCGATACGGCTTGGGCGAGCCATCACTGATCAGATAAAAACCGAGCTCGCCTTTGGGCGCTTCGATTCTACCATAGGCCTCTCCCTGAGGGGGTCTGAAGCCACGTAACTTCGCCTTTGGGTTCACATAGTCACCATTTGGAATCTCTGCAAGTGCCTTTTGGAGTATTTTAACGGATTCTCGCATTTCGAGCACACGAATCATGTAGCGATCGTAAACATCTCCATGGTCTCCCAATGGGACTCGAAATTGAAAACGATCGTAAATGCCATATCCGTCAACTTTACGGAGATCATAATTCACGCCGGTTGCTCTCAGTACAGGACCCGTGACCCCTGCATCAATTGCAAGCTCGGGTTTTAGAATCCCTATATGCTGAGAGCGAGCCATCAAGACCTCATTTCCAGAGATGAGAGCTTCAAACTCATCGAGGAACTGAGGGAAGGCTTCGACAACAGATTGTGCTTGTTTGGTCCAGTCAGCCGAGACATCGCATCGGCAACCTCCAAAGCGCATGTAATTACACATCATACGTGCGCCACTCAATGACTCAAAAAGATCGAGTATCCGCTCACGTTCTCGAAAAGCATACATCAAAGGCGTCCCTAAGGCCCCCATGTCCTGCACTAGGAAACCAATCAAACTGACATGATTCTGAAGTCTGGTTAATTCAGCTGTGATGACCCTGATGTATTCAGCCCTTTCTGGAACTTCAATACCTGCCAGTTTTTCGACTGACAACGCATAGGCCCAGTTGTTTGTCATTGAATTGAAATAATCCAGACGATCTGTATAGGGCATCGAACCAAGATAGCTGGTGCTTTCAGCAATTTTTTCATGGTTGCGATGGAGGTAGCCGAAAACAGGTTTTAACTTGGTGATGGTTTCCCCCTCCAGTTCGACGTCCATCCTGAACACCCCGTGCGTTGAAGGATGGTGAGGGCCCATGGATACCTCCATGCGCTCAGTTCCTTCAGTGGCCCCCTTTCCTCCTTTAGCGTGCATTTCAAATTGAGGCATCGTTTCCGATGGGTGACTTGGTGAAGGGGTCATTCAGCACCTCCCTGCTGTGTCAGACTCTTCTTTAAAACGTCGCCATGGGGCGTTGGCTCGTAGTCATAGTCATCGGGTTCGACGTAATCTCTTCGCATGGGATGATCTTCAAATTCATCCCACATGAGTAATCGACGAAGATCGGGGTGGCCCTCAAAGTGTATGCCGTAGAGATCGAATATTTCCCGCTCCTGCAATTCGGCGCTGCGCCAGATGGGGGTAAGTGATGGCAGTTCCACCTTGTCGCTGCGGTTTTCCGTGCGCATGCGTATGATAACCGGGCCCAACGACTGTCGGATGGAATAAAGGTGATAGACTGCTTCCAGGCATGGATGCATAGTCTTCTCGCCGTCATCCTTTACGGGTTTTTTGGGAGTTTGTTTGGTAATTGCGTCCTCGGGCCAATCGTTGCCGCTCACGTTTGAAAGGTAATCCAATTGCCAGGGTGATTCATCTTTCAACCACTGCGCGCACTCTCTGGCTTTCGTCGGAAAGAGCAGCAGTGAATGTTGCTCGGCAGGGGAGGGGTTGATGGAGACAGTGACGCCCGCATTTTTCACGGCAGCATTGATTGCATCTGCAATTTGCTGAACTTCGGGCAATATGACTTTTTCGTTCTCCATTGAGTTCTAGTGAGGCGTTTACTGGATGAAAGCAGGCGTTACGCCTTTCTTGCCGCCGGCGCTTTCCAAATTTTAGGGTTTTGCGCCGGTTCTAGATCATGTGCTCCATGCACGGGGATGGGTAGTTCACTTTTCAAGCGTTCTTTTTCTTCCTTTGCTCTGTTCTTGGCCAGGCTGTCTTCAGTGATTTTGCGCTGCAAGGTCATGATAGAATGCAGCAGTGCCTCGGGTCTTGGTGGGCAGCCTGGAATGTGTACATCAACAGGAATGAAGCGATCTATCCCTTTCAGGACATTGTATCCCTGTTTGAATGGGCCTCCTGAGATGGCACAGGCTCCCATGGCAATGACGTATTTCGGAGAAGGCATCTGGCGATAAAGCCTCACAACCTGAGGTGCCATTTTCTTGGTGACGGTGCCCGCAACAATCATCAAATCCGCCTGACGCGGCGATGGGCGAAAAACTTCAGCCCCAAAACGGGCCAGGTCGTATCTCGCCATGGAGGTTGCAATCATTTCGATGGCACAGCATGCAAGGCCAAATTGAAGAGGCCACAGTGAGTTTTTGCGACCCCAATTATACAAGCCGTCGAGAGTCGTGGTAAAAATGCCCGCTTTCTGTAATTCACTTTTCAGCCCTTCGTCCATTTTTTTGATGATTTGGTTTTAGTTTGATCTGGCGGAAGCAGGCTTGAAGAATTGCCATTTCAGAAGACCCTTCGCCCAAGCCCAGGCGAGGCCTTCCATCAAAAGGAAAACAAAAATCAATAACGAAACTATAGCTCCATGAGGAAGGTCTCGGTAAACGCTGGCTATCGGAAGTAGAAAAAGAATTTCCACGTCGAAAACAAGGAATATGATGCCAAAAATATAATACTCTGATTTCAGCGGAATCCACTTTTGATCATGCGTTTCAAGTCCGCATTCGTATACCGACTCTTTGACGGAATCGGGGCGTGCTGTACCGCTCCAGTGTGTCCAGAGATAGGAAATCATAACTGGTAGCAAGCCCATCATTAGAGCCGAAAGAGTGAAGACTCCTATGAACAAAAGTGGGTGGTAAGCCATGCTTGGTTTCCTCTTAAATGATTCCAGAGTTTCTTTCCGGGGATGTTTTAAACTAATTGTTTTGATCCGGGGCAGGTCGCACAAGCCCAACCGATTGGGCAACATCGTCAAACTCTTCCCGTGTCACATTGTTCAGGTTTTTTCCTTTGCGGGCGAGTTTCTCATTGATTTTAACGGCTTTCTCAACCATGCCGTCGTGCGTTTCTTCTGTTCCGCCTACCATTGCGAAGTTATCTCCTTTGGTGATACGCTTGTGTCCGTCGGAATCTAGTCCGACGCCCAGCAACATCGCTTTGGTATCCTTTTGGCGGTTGTTTGGAACGTTTGCCATATTTCTAAAAGTGAATGATAAGGAGTCGATTTGCAACGACGAACTGCAAAAGGATACTATTTTTAAGAATTATCATGCATGCGGTTGCAATGATGGATCTGCTGGCTGCTGATCGCAAAGCATTCCATCCGGAAGCAAAGCGGCGACAACAGGGTCTTGTTTTTAGCGCTTGTTTTTGCCTGCGATGGCGTGACATCTGTAATGTTCCAGGATGGTTTGGCGCAGGGCGTCCCCGTGAGCGCAGGTATCCTCGGGGCCTTATTGCTGAATAAGAAAAACAGCCTTATTTGTTCCAAGCCCCAATTTAATTCAAAAGAAACTCTTATTTCATTTAAAAAGGCCCAAACCAAACGGCTTGGGCCTTTCGATGTAAGAAAGAACCTTAATGTGTATGCTCGGTCTCTTCTTCGACCTTGGGTAACACTTCTTCGACTTCAGCCTGCAGTTCAAGTAAGTCCAAGACCTTGGATGTCAATATTTGCTCCTGTATCTCCGCGACACCATTGCGTTCCTTGAGCTTCTTGGCAAGCTGTTCGGGTGGCATGTTGTATGATTGTGCCATCTGAACAACTCTTTGACTGATTTCTTCATTGGTAACCTTCACTCCTTCTTTGGCAGCGATCTTCCCAATGATAAATGCGACTTTCACCCGCTCCTTTGCGCTGCTCGTGGCTGCTGTGTAAATTTCATCTTTTTTCTCATCAATGGTTTCCTTGGCTATGCCTCGTTGTTGATTTTCGCGAACCAAATCATAGACAACATTTTTCGTCTCCTGATCCACGATGGATTCAGGGAGATCGCAATGCACATTTGTCAGTAAATGTTTTACCAGCTGATCACGTGTGCTGCGCTTATGGTTTGTCTTAAGTTCATTCTCAAGATCATTGGCGACGCCTTCACGTAAACCTGCAACATCCTCGGCCCCAAACTCTTTCGCAAACGCGTCGTCGATTTCGGGTGATTGCTTTGTCTTTACCTCTTTGATCTCAACTGAGAAGATGACATCTTTGGAGGCCAACTCCTTGATGACGAAATCTTCTGCAAGTTTAAGGGGAATATCTTTTTTATCTCCGACGCCGAGGCCTACCAATTGCTCAGGGAAACCATCAATAAAATGGCCTGCATGGACATGAATCCAAAAAGCATCTTTTTTAGCCAGGCTTTCGGCTTTTGGAGCCGTTTCAGTAATGGGTTTTCCGTCGCACTGACCAGTATAATCAATGACCGCATAGTCATTTTCCTGAATGCTGCGTTCGACATTTTCAAATTTAGCCTGGCGATCCTGGAGTACGCCCATTGCCTTGTCGATGTCTTCGTCCGTCACACTGCGGATCTCTTTTTGGATCTTGATTCCCTTGTAGTCAGGCAGTTCAAAAGTCGGTGCCGTTTCCACGGTTACCGCAAACTGAAAAGGAAGATCCTGACCAAATTGAATTTCTTCGACATCCGGGTTTCCTACTGTGTGTAGGTCATTGTCTTTAATCGCTTTACGGTAACCTTCATTAACAAGATCCTTTCGCACTTCTTGCTCGATGCGATCCCCGTAAGATTTGATGACCATATGCTTGGGGGCCTTGCCTGCTCGAAAGCCTGGCAAGTTGGCTTGCTTTCTGAATTCCCCGGTGATGACATCCATTTTCTGCTTCACCGTTTCTTCCGGTATGTCTACACGGATCAATTGCTTACATGGAGCCAAATTTTCTATCGATATATTCACTATTCAAATCCTTCTATTCAATGACGCGATGTTTTTGTTCAATCTCAGGAAGGTTCAAAACACCACGTTTTCTTGTGGTTTACATACACCACATGAGCCGTGTAATGTAGGAATCGCATGCGGTCGAGTCAAGATTGCGTCGGTTAAAAGTTTGACGCAGGGATAACAGACATCTCAACAAGGTTGGTGTCCCCAGTCCTCATTTTTCATGGCTTCCTCAAATTTTGCCATTTGTTCTTCCTTACTCAATTTTTTCTGTGGGGCAGATCCTGTGGTGGAATCGGGTTGCCCGGAAGAACTCGCGTCATTTAAATTTAGCTTGGTTATCCCTTCATCAGGGACGGATTCTTTTGGAATTGATCGATTCTGATGACTCATAAATCAACATCATAACTTGAACTGCAGAAATGTCAGCACTGGATTTACGACAAATTTGCCGCGACGCGCATCAGGAGCTGCCACACGCCAGGATATATGAGAACAAGCTGCGGTAATTGCCCCTTGATGTTGTCCTCAAATACAGGCAACCATGGTCCTCAGTTTAAACAACATCGTGATGGTTTATTTTCTGGCAGCCCTTACTGGATTTTTATTGGGTTCGATACCCACAGGTTTTCTTGTCGCAAGACAAAGAGGAGTGGACATTCGCTCCAAGGGAAGTGGGAACATTGGAGCGACTAATGTATTTCGCAATCTTGGGTGGAAAGCGGGAACCTTTGTTCTTTTGATGGATGCCTTCAAGGGCTGGCTGGGGTGTCGATGCGCCGTATTCTTTCTGGACACAAGTACAGCCGATCCTGTTTTGCTTTTGATCGCCGGCGGGTTCGCCAGTGTCCTGGGGCATAATTACACTCCGTGGTTGCGTTTTAAAGGCGGGAAAGGGATAGCTACGTCTGCGGGTGTATTGATTGCCTTGACTCCTTGGGGGTTTTTAATGGCCTTGCTAGCCTTTCTGATTGCGACGAGCATCTCACGTTATGTATCGCTTGGTTCAATTATGGCAGGCATTGTTTTACCGGTGGCCGTGTGGGGCAGGGCTGAACCCAAACCAATCTTATACATCTGCATCTTAATGGGAACCATGGCTGTGATTAAACACCGAACGAATATTGGACGCATCATAGCTGGGCAGGAGCCCAGAATAGGGGGGGCAAAATCCAAAGGGGAGGGAGAAAAAACGTGCAGGTAAGTGTGATAGGTTCGGGGGCCTGGGGAACCGCGCTGGCCAAGGTGCTGGACGAGAATGGACATTCGATTACCCTATGGGGTAGAGATCCCTCCTTGTTGAAGCAGATACAAAACACAGGATACAACGAACGATATCTTCCCGGAATATCCTTAGGGCCATCCTGGTGCTTAACCTCAAATCTACAAGAAGCGGTCAGTAAAGCATCCGTGGTCATTCTAGCAGTTCCCTCGGGTGGATTCCGTGGAGTCGTGACAGAATTGAGCAAGTTCGAAGGGTGTGCTGTCAGTGTGACCAAGGGGATTGAGTTTTCATCAGGTAAAACAATGACAGGATTGATTCAAGAGTGCATGCCGCGTGCCCGCGCGGTAGCGCTCTCAGGGCCAACGCTGGCTGCGGAAGTTGCACAGCGGATGCCGACTGCTATCGTGGCTGCTGCAGATCAAATCGGCGATGCCAAGCAAATTCAAACGCTTTTTCATTTGCCTCATTTTCGTGTTTACAGCTCAAACGATCCGGTTGGGGTTGAATTGGGAGGGGCCCTGAAGAACGTGATTGCGATTGCCGCAGGTATTTGTCAAGGCCTTGGATTCGGTGATAATTCGAAAGCCGCCTTGGTAACCCGCGCGATCGCTGAAATCAGGCGGCTTGGAGTTGCTTGTGGAGCGATGCCGGAGACTTTCAGCGGTTTGGGCGGGCTGGGAGACCTAGTCGTGACCTGCTTTTCAAAATTGAGTCGAAACAGAACATTCGGTGAAAAAATCGGATCGGGAGAGAAAGCTACCTTCATACTTGAATCAACTGCGTCCGTGGTCGAAGGTTATCATACAGCTAAGTCCGCCTGGAAACTTGCAAGAGACAAAGGCGTTGACGCCCCTATCATTCGAGAGGTACACGCCATGTTGCATGAGGATAAACCTTTGAGGCAAGCGGTCGAGGATCTTTTATCCAGAGAAGCCAAGGAGGAAGATTGATTTTCACTGGTTCGCATGGCTTTATCTGGCTGCAGTTAGCTTTAGAATGTCATTGAAAATGGTTTTACTACATTTCTACCAAGAGAAATGCTTGCTCAATAGATGAAATCATTGAAAATGAAACCATCCAAATACCAACACAGCGATTCAAGCTTATGAATATTTTCAGGCAAAATATGTTTCCTCAAACGTTAGCTATTTCGATACTGATTACTAGTTTCACACAGCTGATCCGATCCGCAGAGGTCCCAGCCGGGCCCACACCGCAAATCCCAAGTGATCCCGAAGCCCTTGCCCCGGGGGCATACCCCAACGGCAGTGTGACAGCGGTGAGTTACACTGTGGATGCATCAAAAGTGAAATTCCACAACGGTAATGATCAGAACGACATTGTTTTTGGCATTGAAGGTCAAGGACCTGTTCCATGGACTTTGCCCAGTTATGGAAGAACCTATGTATCACCTCGCATTGGGGCAATTAACGACGAAGCCAGTACCAGTAATTTAGGGGTGGTACCTTTTGATATTGTTTTTAATGGCTTCAGGTATGAGTGGGAATTTGATTTGACCTTCTGGGCTCCATCAGCGGCGGCCTGGAGACCTCATCCATCCAAAGGTGTCATGCTCGGGTCTATTCGCAAGAACGGGCAAGAATGGAATGATGGAACACCACGCTTTCATGGAGTGCTGTCAGTACCTTACCGTCAATCCGAAGGGGAGGGGTACAGTATGGTAGATGGGAGTTTCGGCGTGGGCGACATGGATATTGTGACAGATAAGGCGGGGCTCAATTCGTTTGCTTCCATTGATTTCAGTGCGGCCTGGTTTCCATTTGATCAGGGCTGGACCGGAGGCTACATGGCATCCGCAAATATTGACTCTGAATTGGGTTCATGGATCGATCCTGAATTTCATAGCAGTAATCTTCCGGGTGACGGCGGTGAATTACTTGAGTGGACACGAGAATTTGCCACTTGGCTTGTACCTGGTCGGTTCAAATTGCCTGGAGTAAATTCCAAGAGCGATGGGATGCTTTTTACCACTTCGGTCGAACCCGACAAGGTTGGGTTGATGATGATTTCCGTTGCTGCCAATGAAGATGGAAGTGGCTGGGATCTTTGGGGGCGGCGCAACACAGAGGCAGATGGTTTGTTTCAAGAAGAAGCCAATCTGGACTTTTCCTTCCTTTATGTTCCCTACGATGCCGATCGTTTGATAGGGGGACATATTCGCGGAAATGATGGTGCTGTCATCAATGGACGTGGCGGATTTACCATGAACCGTTTGGGAACTGGGCAATATGAACTGACTGTTCCGAACAAAACCGGCAAAGATGGGATGGTATTACTGCAGGCCACCGGTCGTTATCAGTTTAATAATAGAGATACCATCGCTGCCTCTCGATCGTTTTTATCTTACGAAGAAACGGCAGAAGGAAAATTCATTGTAGAATCGCGGTATTACGAAAATGACACCTCATTTCCCTTGGAGGACACCGAGTTTTACTTTGCATGGGTTGACTTCTTTGCACCACTGGCGCCTGCCGGTTCGACACCTTTGCCTGATCCTCCCGTTATTAAACAACAGCCTGCAGATCTAGAAGTAAAACAGGGCGACCCGGCCGTCTTCAGCATTGCTGCAACAGGTGAGGAACCTTTCGAATACCAATGGCAATTCAATGAAGAGGATATTGATGCAGCCACGGGCCAGAGGTTAGAATTCAACGATGCACAACCGGCTAATGATGGCAGCTATCGCGTCTTGGTTGGTAATAGGGGCGGTGTTGTCACGAGTCAGGCAGCTGCATTGATTGTTCATACACCACCTGTGATCACTGCTCATCCAGCCAATCAAGATATCAAGGTAGGAGATGCATTGAGTCTAAACGTTGAAGTGGCTGGGACGGGCACCATTCAATACCAATGGCAATACAATCAAAATGATCTCGGTGATCAAAATTCGAAGGAATTGATAATTGAGACTGTGCAATTGACTCATGCGGGTCAATATCGAGTAATCGCAACAACACAGGGAGGCACAGTAGTGAGTGAATCGAGCGTTGTGACTGTTGATGCTTCGACTCCAGTGGATTCGGAGGCTCCTGTAATCACTCGACAACCTCTTTCTCAGACGCTGGCTGTCGGTTCAGAGCTTCGTTTGTCAGTGGAAGCGACAGGTGATGATCCCATCTCATATCGCTGGCAGTTTAACAATTTCAACATTCCAGGAGCTTCCAGCACGGAGTTTATCATACCCAATGCTCAAACTGAGGACTCGGGTAATTACAAAGTTGTAGTTACCAATTCGGAAGGGAGCCTCACCAGTGAGATTGCAGTCATTACCGTAAGTCAGGCTCCCGTATTTACATCTCAGCCACAATCGATCGCTGCAGTGGCTGGTCAATCGATTCGACTCGAAGTAGAGGCCAGAGGCCTTCCTCCCTTGGTTTATCAGTGGAGAGTGAATGGATTCAACATTCCCGGAGCAAGATTACCCCAATTTTCAATCAGCAATGTGCAGGAGGCAGATGCGGGCAGTTACAGCGTCATCGTGACTGATGATTCAGGAGCCAAGACTGAAAGTGATGTTGCAATATTGACGGTCTCTGAAGAACTCGTTTCCGACATTTTCATTAGTTCCATCGCTTTTCAGGACGGTGGCATCCTTCTCAGATGGGCAGGGGAGGACGGATTAGTTTTGCAAGCCAAAGCGACTCTGAAGGATGCACAATGGCGAGATGTTCCTGGTACTCAGGGTGAAAGTCAGTCACTTCAGGTAACCATTGGCAAGTCCGCATTTTATCGCCTTATCAAGCGATAATTTGGTAAATGAATTATCAGGTCCAATTCGAGAGCTGGATACTGGATGCTATTTTTATTAAAACCAGAAAACAAGATCTCTCGAAACAAATAAGAAAAGTCCATTACTTATTTGACGAAAATCCTACTTTTTGATGAAATAAGCAGATCATTTCCCGATCAAAATATTTATGAACAACCGTATGACACATTCATTCAAAGCGGGTCAGTTGAAAAGCGCTTTCAGTAAAGCGTTTACACTGATCGAGTTGTTGGTGGTTATAGCCATCATAGCAATCCTTGCCGGTATGTTGCTGCCTGCACTCAGCAAAGCAAAAGACAAGGCCCAAAACACACTTGATTTTAACAACGTCAAACAAATCATGCTTGCTACTCAGATGTATACTGGAGACAACGAAGAGTATATGCCTCATCCAAGCTGGGGTGGTAATGGCGGCGGTCCGGCAAACTGGGCATACGACACTTCCATCATGCCTACCTTTGCACGAACGGCCACCATGGCGAACGTGGATGAGCAAATGGTCGGCCAGACTCGAGCATTTCAAAATGGACAGTTGGCCAGTTACCTTGGTAACGCCGCAAAAGTATTGATCTGCCCCAAAGATGCTGTCGAGTCACGTGGTTCAAAGAAATCCAAGTATCTTGCACGACCAATCAAGGTAACCAGCTACACCTGGAATGGCTCCATCAGTGGTTTGACTTCACAATTACCCAATGGGAAAACCTACAAAGTGACGGATTTCCGTCCTACGAACATTCTACAGTGGGAAACAGATGAGAACGATCCATTCTACTTTAACGATGCGGGCAATCAACCCCATGAAGGTATCTCTCAGCGCCACGGCGGTGGTCGCTCGGAGGATAACCGCACCAATGTAGGCGGTAGGTCGGCAGTCGGCTTGATCATGGGGGCAGCCCAGAATTTAACTTTCCAGAAGTTTTACGAAATGGTAGGACCTCGCAGTGGCTTGAGTGTTCCATTGAGGATTGATCCAGCCAATGATTTGTACTGCGTGCCAGGTAAGCCACGAGGTGGATACTGAGATTTTTACCACCTGATAGACCTTTTCTCATGAGAAATATCCATAGGTTCGCAAGTCTTCTTGTTCTCATAACCCTGTCCATACTTCTTGTTGCGTGCGGAAGTGACGACTCAGCCACTTCAGAAGTGCCAGAGGTCAACACGGATGTCAGTGTCGGAGAAGCAAAAACACAGTCCAAAAAGACCTCGGCCCGTCGTACAACTGGCGGAGGATCGGGAGAAGCGGGAAGTAATCCTGCCGTAAAATCAGCATTGGCAAAAGTGGAAGCCGCTCTGGATGCTGGCAATTACACCGCTGCTGTGGACATTGTCCTGAAAACCCAAATGGATCCTGCTGATCAACGTGTGGCATACGGCATGGTGACTGATGAAGTCACAGATGCGATGGCTTCAGGGGATGCGAATGCTACCAAAGCATATCAGACCATGAACCAAGTGCGCCTCATGCGCCAAAGATCGGGTCGCTAATTTATTAGTGCACATGCATTGAATATTCAAATTCAAGGGCAGCCCCTAAGGGCTGCCCTTTTTCTGTTCAGCTGAACTTCTTTATCTTGTCCATCAAGGAAGCATTTTGAAAATTGATCGTGAATTTAATAGAAGCTCACATTTCATTCGCTGGAGCATTCTATTCCTCTTGCTGATTGTTGTTCTGCTTTACAATTGGTTCAGTAAGGAGCCGGAGATTTCACCATCGAATATGGCTGATTCTAATCATTTACCTGAGATTGTTAACCCCATTGAATTCAGCCAAAAAAGTGGGAATGCAAGTATTGACCCGGTCGAGATACATCGAAATACACTTCCACTCAAGCAAGGCCCACAAGGTTATCTTGGTAGCGATGCTTGTATGAATTGTCATGAAAGTGAGCATGCCAGTTGGCATCACTCGTATCACCGTTCAATGACTCAGCTCATGACTCCAGAGACGGTTCAAGCCGATTTTGACGATGTTGAGCTGGAGATGGGAGAAGAGATGTTTACCTTGTTCAAAAAAGGTAAGGAATATTGGGTTCGGATCACGGACCGGCAGCCCGATCCTTCGGCGCTTACTCCTTCCAGTGGTCCCCAAGGTATCGAGCTCCGTATGGGCATGGTAACGGGTTCGCATCACATGCAGGTCTTCTGGTTGCCTGCCTATCATGGAAATATGCAGATTGGCTTTCCGTTTACCTGGCTTATCAGAGATGAGCGGTGGGTTCCCAGAGATTCAACATTTATTCGGGACCCCCACTCTGCTGCCAGTCCGGAAATATGGAATTTATCATGCATTCGGTGCCATGTCACAGCCGGCGTCCCCGGACACGATCGAAATACAGATCAAATCCTTTCTACAGCTGCCGATCTCGGGATTTCATGTGAAGCTTGTCATGGACCAGGTGAGGGACATGTTCAGTGGCATGATCAAGTTGCGGAAGCCAAGGCGTCCGAAAATGGTCTTCCTGAAGGAAAGGACCCTATCATTCAACCCGACAGTTTGAGTGCCGAGCGATCCACACAGGTATGTGGGCAATGCCATGGAATGAAGTGGTGGGATGAAAAGGAAGAATGGCGGCAAACAGGTTTTGACTATCGTCCCGGCGATGATCTCACTGCGACGACGCCAATCATTCAACCCACGAAGATGGATGAGTTACCCTGGTTACAACAAATCGTTGAGAAAAACCCAAGTTTGCTCCGGGATTTTTTCTGGCCTGATGGCATGATGCGTGTTTCTGGAAGGGAATATAACGGATTACTGGAGACTGCGTGCCACCAGGACGGCGACATGTCCTGTGTGTCATGTCATTCGATGCATAAGAGTGATCCTGACGATATGCTGGCAAAGAAAATGGAAACCAATCAGGCCTGCATTCAATGTCATTCCTCCTATAAAAAGAATCTCTCAGCCCATACACATCATGCTGAAGAATCTCAGGGAAGTCAGTGTTACAACTGCCACATGCCGCATACGAGTTTCGCACTGCTAAGTGCCATTCGGAGCCATCAAGTAGATAGCCCGGACGTGGCTGCCAGCGCGGCCACAGGGCGGCCTAACGCATGTAATCTTTGTCATGCGGATCAATCTCTCCAATGGACGGCAGAGTTTTTGAATGAGTGGTATGAAAAGCCCATTCCCGAAGTGGCCAATGAAGATCAGGAAATATCATCTGTTTTAAAACATCTCTTGCAGGGAGACGCCGGACAAAGGGCGCTAGCCGCCTGGCATCTGGGGTGGCCATCCTCCAAAGATGTTTCTGGTCATCATTGGCAACCTCGTTTTTTGGCAGAATTATTGGATGATCCTTATGCTGCCGTCAGATATGTCGCTTACAAGGCCCTGAAGAGTTTTTCCGGGTTTGAATCATTTGGGTATGATTATGTGGCCAGCGACAAGCAGCTGCAGGAAGCTCAATCGCGTGCTGTTGTAATCTGGGAGAAGCAAGGAAATGCATTTCCTGAGGCACAAAGCCCTCAGTTGCTCCTGAATGACTCTGGAAGAGTTCATTCAGAACAGCTTCAAGCCCTGCTGGATAAACGGGACGATACTCCCATACGATTGAGGGAATAAGCGCAAGAAGGTTGCTCAACCAGATGGCCTGCATATTTAAGTCGTATCAAAAGTATCATTTGCTTTCTTCTTGATTCAGATTTCCCCATCCTTACTCCATGAAAATCGTAAAAAAATCTTTCATCAAGCATGCTTGCTCGGCCTCTGAAGCATGGATCCGCAGCTGCATTGTTTTGTCGATCATTCCTGCTGTTCTCGGACAATCCAATGAAGTGGTCTCTCCGCCATACGAGCCTTTGATTGATCGTGGATTACAAATGGATCTGTGGGCAAGAGAGCCCATGCTGATCAATCCCGTTGCATTGAGTTTTGATGATCAGGGGCGCCTTTATGTAGTGGAAACAGCACGCAGAGGAACCGTTGATATTGACATTCGTGCCCACAAGGAGTGGGTGAAAGAGGACCTCGGTTCAGTTTCAATTCCTCGTCAAATAGAGCTGTTCAGAAAATGGATGTCGCCTGGGAACAGTCGTAAAAATCGACCTTGGCTCAAAGATAGAAATGGAGATGGTAGTCATGATTGGCGTGATTTAACGACGGTTAAGGAACGTGTGCATTTGATTGAAGATATAGATGGCGATGGATTGGCTGACAAGAGTCGCGTGTTTGCGGAGGGTTTTAATAGGGAAAATAATGGTGCGGCAGCGGGTGTTATGCCATTTGCTGATCACGTTTATTACACAGTTTATCCAGACATTTGGCGATTAGAAGATACCGATGGGGATGGTGTTTCTGATCGAAACGTCAGTATGTTTCGCGGATTTGGCGTGCATGCAGCCTATGATGGTCACGACATCCATGGATTGACTGTGGGGCCCGATGGCAAGATCTATTTTTCCGTCGGTGATAATGGGACATCTGTGGTGACTCAAGAGGGCAAGCATTTGCACTATCCAAATACAGGAGGAGTTTTACGGATGAATCCTGACGGATCAGATCTTGAATTTTTTGCCACGGGGCTACGTAACGTTCAAGAGATCGCATTTGATGATTTTGGAAATCTGTTTTCAGTGGACAATGATGGTGACGTTCGGGGAGAACGTGAGCGATTTGTTTATATAACTGAAGGTTCAGATTCTGGATGGCGATTAAATTGGCAATTTAGAACTAAGGGTTGGAGCCCGTATACAGGGATGCCCATATACAGTCCATGGATTGAGGAGAAAATGTGGGTTCCTCATCATACAGGGCAACCCGCTCATATCACGCCACCACTTTCCAATTACTCCGTGGGGCCAGGTGGATTCAAATACAACCCGGGAACAGCATTGAATGAAGCTTACAAAGGTTTCTTTTTTCTTGCTCAATTCCCTGTCAAAAAAATCACAGCCTTTCGTGTGAAGACTAAAGGTGCCTACTTTGAGATGACGGATGAACACATTTTTCATCAAGGCCTCATGGCGAGTGCCCTCAATTTTGGCCCAGATGGAGCGGCCTACATTGCCGATTGGGATGGCATGTGGCAGCCGAATGACAAAGGTGCGATTTACAAGATCGATGATCCAGATATTGCTGGATCTGATATTCGGAAGGAAGTGAAAGTTTTATTGGCTGAACCCTTTCACTCATCGCCTGAATCCAAATTGAAACGTTTGCTAGGTCACGCGGATCAGCGTATTCGATTGAAAGCACAATTTGAATTAGTCAAACGTGGCAAAGTGGAAACCTTGCTTAATGTAGCAGAAAACAAGTCGGAATCTCAGATGGCGCGTATCCACGCTTTATGGGGATTGGGGCAATTAGAGGATCTGGTGTCAGTATCTCTTGTGTCCCGATTGCCGTTTTCGGATGAAGATAGTGAAATTCGTGCTCAAAGTGCTAAGATTGCAGGTGTTCTCAAAGCGTCCTCACAAATTCAAACACTTATCAAATTGCTTCAGGACGAAAGCCCTCGAGTAAGATTCATGGCAAGCATTGCTCTCGGAAAAATTGGAGATTTTCGAGCTTTCGATGCTGTTACTCAATTGCTTGAAAAAAATGTAGGCAATGATCCTTATATTCGGCACGCAAGTGTCATGGGGTGGGTTGGAATGAATGATAGCGGTGCGTTGAACCAGTTGTTGGATCATGCAAATCTCGATGTACGTCTGGCTGCTGTGGTTTCCTTACGGCGCCTAAAGGATCCGACAGTGAGGCGGTTTTTAAATGATAAACATCCATTTGTCATACGTGAAGCAGCAAGAGCGATTCACGATGATTTTTCAATTCCATCGGCTTTACCAGATCTAGCGGCCTTACTGTTGGATTTATCGGATTCTTTACAAAAGGATGAAGCTGTCGTCCGCCGTTCCATCAGTGCCAATTTACGATTGGGGCAGATAGAACATGCAGAGCAATTGCTGCGTTTTGCTGAATTAAGTGCCGCTCCTTCTGCCATGAGACTTGAAGCATTGGAATCGCTGGCGACTTGGAATGCGTTTCCATTTATCGATCGTGTCGTGGGGAGAGTTCGGGAGTTAAAGGGGCGCAATCCATCAGCTGCTGAAACGGTGTTGAAGGCGAAATTTCAATCCATTGTGAATCGGGCTGAAGGTGAGTTTCGAAGTGATTTATTAAAACTGGCCGCACGCCACGGGATTGAAGTGGATCATTTCATTCTAGCCGAATGGGTAGTTTCAGATGAAATGGATTCTGTGACAAGGGTAAGGGCCTTGTCGAGTTTGACGGATTCGAATTATCCAGATTTGTTGAATATCATCAACCGAGTTTTATATTCAAATAAGCTAGAGCTGAGGATTCAGGCAATGCGTTCGTTGGCTGAAGCGGATGAAACTCTATTTGGAAATCATTTTAAAATGAACCGTTCTAAATGGTCTGTGGCTGAAAAACAGGTTGGATTGGAATTGTTAGGAGGAATGCAAACGGAACTCAGTGCAGAAATATTGAGTGACATAATGGTAGAGTTGCAACAAGGAACATTGGATTCAAAACTGGAGCTAGACGTTTTGTCTGCGTCTGAGAAGCAAGGGAATCCTGGTTTGAAATCCTTGGTCAAAAACTATCGTCAAACTCTTACTGATAGCCGAGGGATCAATAATCAACCTGGGTTGCTTCAAGGAGGCAATGCGGATAGAGGTCGAAATATTTTTGATAATCATGTAGCGGGTCAGTGTATCCGTTGTCATGACGCTGGAGGGGCAGACAAACAAGTAGGTCCAGAACTGAAAGGTATCGGGAAAACCAGGGACAGAACCTATTTGTTGGAGGCGCTTCTAAATCCATCGGCAACGCTAGCTGAGGGGTATGCTCTCACCATGATCGGCTTGAAGGCAGGGGGTTCACATGCGGGTCGTGTGGTCGCTGAAAATTCAACCGATCTGACGTTTATCAAGGTAACTGGTGAAACCGTTCGGTATGTTAAATCGGATGTAATGACGAGGACAGTTGTCAAGGCGTCTTCCATGCCACCCATGCTCGGTATTCTCACGCCTTTTGAATTAAGGGACCTAGTCGAGTTCCTGGTGACCTGGGAATAGTCAATTCTACTGATCCCAAAGTCGGTAGGGATCGTTCAATCGAACCATTTCCGAGTGAAGCAGTGATTCCATTTCTGCCCGTTTATCTGCGAACTCAGGAATATCAGCAAGATTTGTCATCAAGGGGGCGTTCTTCTGGTGTTCGGGCAAATACTCATGTGGGTTAAAGGTCAGATTGAAAAGCTGAGTCTCCCTGACCTGGCCATCCATTACGTCATACTTGATCAGCTTCCAATTACCTTTTTTGACGCATCGCATCCCGGGTTTGCTGCCACCGCAATACACGCCGTAAAGAGTGTCACGAATGATGTCTTTTTCTCCGAACAAAACAGGCGTAAAGCTGATACCTTCATTTGTTGAGGGAGTGGTCACATCCGTTAAGTCACAAAGCATGCTGAGAGTGTCCAGGAGGTAAATGTTCCCATTCGCGCGTGTGCCGGACTGAATGCCGGGGCCCATCACGATGTAGGGTACTTTCCATGTATGTTCATAAAGGTTTTGCTTCCCCTGAAGTCCATGTCGTCCGATGGCCATGCCGTGATCGGCTGTGTAGATCACATACGTGTTCTCCAGTTCGCCGTTTTTTTCAAGGTGACTCAGGACTCGCCCAATCTGGATATCAATATTCTCGCTGCATGCAAATTCACGTCCCAACTCGTTGCGTATGGTGCGTTCGTCACGTTTTTCCCAGACACCTTTTACGTTGACCTCATCACGTAGATTGGGATGCCCATGGTGAAAAGGGTGTTGTTGGAGGTAGTTCAATGGCAACGGTGGCTGTGCTCGATTGGCAGGGGGCAGAGAGCTTTTGTCCATGTGATTGATGGCCCCATATTTTTTTAAAAGTTCAGGGGTGCCATTGCGGGTGTCGTGTGGGTGTGAGAAACCAAAATAAATGAAGAAGGGGTTTTGATCGTTGTTCGATTCACGTTTGGTCAAAAAATCGAGCACTTGATCTGCGTGCCATTCACTTCCCGATTCAGCAGTGCCGCCTCGTTTAGTCGCATCGCGAACGACGGTAAACTGTTTGTTGGCAGCAGCGTAACTATTACCCCGTTTGCAGGTCCGCATGGTGTCGTATCCAGCGCGGTTGAAGATTGCGCCCATTGTATGTGTGGCCAGGTCCCGGGGAACGAGTCTTGGATTAGACTCGTTCGGGTTGGCGCTTGCCTTGTTAGTTTTTCGGCCTGGAATATGCCAGACTGTTCTGCCAGACATGATCATGTGTCGTGAAGGCGTGCATACACCTCCGATCCAAGCGCCCATGTGATGGGCATTGTCCAGAATCATACCTGCTCTTGCGATCCGATCTATATTGGGAGTCTGCAAGATCGATCTGGGGTTATAGATGCCAAGATCCAGGGGTGATTGGTCATCCACGATAATAAATAGTACGTTCGGTCGTTTCTTATCTGCTGATAGTTCCGCTGCATCCGAAAAAATTCCTGAAAGGGCAGCAATTAAAATGGATAGAGAGTTTTTCTGCACATGGGGCAGACTATCCAAACAAGATGAGATGTCGGTCAACAATCGGTGCATGAATAAATTCAACCTCAATGATAAAAAGAAATGTGTCAACAGTCTTGCAGTTGAAATTACATGAAAGGAAGAAAAAGATGTCCTTTGTGAGATGGCTTGCTATTGAAGGCATTCTTTCGTCAAGATGTGGCTGATCACCATAACTTTAATTCAAATGAAAAAGTCATTATCGTTCGCAGTCTGTTTTCTATTTACCGCTGGTGGAATGACCATTGCCGAGGATTGGAAACTTAAGGAACTGGCCTATGACAATCCCGGGCTTACCGTGGACCTGGGGGTAGGACTGTGGGCGTGGCCTCTGCCCATGGATTATGATAGCGATGGAGACATGGATTTATTGGTTTCCTGTCCTGACAAACCTTCCAATGGGACTTACTTCTTTGAAAATCCAGGAACTGAAAAGGGGGAAAAGCTTCCGGTATTCAAGCCCGGCATTCGGATAGGGCAAGGCAATCATAATTTGCAGGTGAGTTTCGTCGATGGAAAACCGAGGGTGCTCCTTGAAAATGTGGAGTTTGTGGACTTTGAACACAAAGGCTTCAGCCAGGGGACCAGGATCTTTCCCGTGTCAAAGTTTCTGGCAAATCGATCGCGAGGCGGGATGTGGCGATATGCTGATTGGGAAGGGGACGGGGATCAGGATCTGATTGTAGGAGTGGGGGACTGGGAAGATTATGTGTGGGATCAGGCCTATGATTCGAAGGGGAACTGGCGCAATGGGCCGTTGCATGGTTGGGTATACCTCATTGAGAATATCCAAGGTGAATACAATACGAGACCTGTGAAAATCAAAGCCAACGGTTCAACTGTGGACGTCTATGGCTGGCCAAGTCCCAATCTGGCTGATTTTGATGGTGATGGAGATTTCGACTTGTTGTGCGGTGAGTTTTTGGATGGCTTTACCTACTTTCAAAATATAGGCACCCGATNTGAACCTGATTTTGCGACAGGAATACGTTTGACTGGAACCGACGGTGAACCCCTCAAAATGGATCTTCAAATGATCACTCCTACCGCGCTGGATTGGGATGGCGATGGGGATGACGACTTAATCGTAGGAGATGAGGACGGGCGCGTGGCGTTGATTGAAAACGTGACTCAGCCTCACGATTTGTTACCCCGTCTTCATCAACCCAGGTATTTCCAGCAAGAAGCCGATACGTTGAAATTTGGCGCACTTGCCACTCCGTTTGCATATGATTGGGATAAGGATGGCGATGAAGATATTCTTTCCGGTAATACTGCTGGCCAGATAGGCGTGATCACGAACATGGATGGCAAGGGGACCAGATGGTCCAGGCCCGAGCTGCTCCAAGTTGATGGCGAACCCTTTCGAATCATGGCTGGTAGCAATGGCTCTATACAAGGTCCAGCCGAAGCCAAATGGGGTTACACTACTTTTTCCGTTGCTGATTGGGACGGCGATGGACGTGATGACTTCATTGTCAATTCAATCATGGCTGAGCTCATGTTGTTGAAAAATACAGAATCTGGATTCACTCGGCAACCCCTTCCCTTCTGGACCCAAGAGAAACCTCCGGAATTCTACTGGAGACAGACAAGAGCTGAAAACCTGCAGACACAATGGCGCACGACGCCCTTTGCCGTGGACTTTGATCAAGATGGACAACTCGATCTGGTAATTCTGGATCAGGAGGGTTATCTGACTTGCCAGAGTCGTTCCTCCACTGAATCGCGCATCTTCATAGATGAGGACAACAAGCTCATTCGATTGAACGCAAGGACGGCAGGAAGCAGTGGTCGTTACAAACTGGATGTTGTCGATTGGGATCAGGATGGCAGATTGGACATACTGGTGAATTCTGAAAATGCAGCCTGGTATCGCAACTGCGAGGAAAGGGAAGGAAAGATCGTGCTGAAGAAAATTGGCAATCTGGCCAAGCGCAATGTTGCAGGGCATACCTCAAGTCCATCTACTTGTGACTTTAACAAGGATGGTAAACCTGATCTATTGATTGGTGCTGAGAATGGAAGAATCTACTACATCGCACACGATGACTGCATCAAGTATCCGGCAGAGAAGCTGGAAGCGCGAGAACCCCGGCTGTCAGCTGCTCCGCGATTTTCCGGTTTGGTAAACGAATCCTTTATTTTTGGAAAAGTGCCTTTCCCTGAATGTCACGCATCTACGATCACTGAAACAAAAAGAGGTCTGGTTGCATCATGGTTTGGGGGTACTGAAGAGAAAAATCCAGATGTGGGTATTTGGTCGAGTTACCATGATGGCGATGGGTGGTCCTCACCCAAAGAATGGGCGGATGGTGTTCAGCATGCGAATCTTCGCTATCCGACATGGAATCCGGTCTTATTTCAGCCTCCGGGCGATTCCCCTCTGATGCTCTTTTTCAAAGTAGGGCCCGACCCGCGTCATTGGTGGGGAGAGGTCATGGTCAGTTATGATGCAGGCAGATCCTTCCGGGATCGTCGAAGATTGCCCGAGAGTATCGATGGTCCGGTTCGGTCCAAGCCCCTGCTGTTATCCGGCGGGAATTTACTTTGTCCATCCTCGACAGAACACGGAAATGACTGGCGTATTCACTTTGAAACGCTCAATAATTTTGATCAACCTGAATCAGGAGATTCGTGGACCCGCACCGAGCAGGATGAACAGTCATTTCAAGTCATTCAGCCTTCTTTCCTGCAACATGCCGATGGAACAATTCAGGCCCTTTGCCGATCCAAGCATGAGAAGATTGTTCAGACATTTTCAAAGGATCAAGGCAAAACATGGAGTCCATTGGAAAGGACGGAACTTCCCAATAATAATTCAGGTGTTGAGGCATTGACCCTTCAAGATGGCAGGCATTTGCTGTTGTATAATCACATGGGAGGCGGGCGACGCAGCGAAGGTTGGGGGAAGCGGAATATCCTTCATCTGGCGATCAGTGAAGATGGTCAAAGGTGGAAAGCAGCCGCTATCGTGGAGCAAGCTGATACGGGAGAGTTTTCTTATCCGTCCATGATTCAAACCCGGGACGGACTCGTTCACATGACCTATACCTGGAACCGGAAACGAGTGAAGCATGTTGTCCTTAATCCGGCCGATCTGGTTTCACAGCCTATCGCCGTGTTTGATTGATAGAGCAAACAATCGTCTTGGAATGGATCATCCTCTTTTCATCTCAGGAGGTTTTCATACCAGACAACATTCTGGCTGCCTCGACCCGCGTTGAGAAGATCCAAATCTCCATCGCCATCCATGTCGATTGATTTGAGATCATAACTTTGCTGGGCATCGTCAATCGTATGGATTTTGAAATTCCCGCTGCCATCATTCTCGTACCATCTCAACCATTCGCTCTCATATCCGCAACTTGAAGCATCGATATCGCCATCCTGATCATGATCGGCAACGGTCAAACTGTGGGGTGATAAAATTTCCTTATCAATGTCGTGCATTTTCCAATCAGGGTTTTTAAACCAGATCAAGCCAACTCCATGTCCTCTTGATGCCAGCCAATCGGTTTTCCCATCTCCATTGACATCTGCTGGGAGAATGTTGGTTGCGCCAGGCTGGTTTTCAGCAAGCATTGTTTTTTTCCATGGAGTCGTTGTTTTTTCTTCCCCCGGGTTTTTCCAGAAAGCAAACCAATTGCCATTCGCAAATGGTCTACCTTTGGCGCCCACTGCTATTTCCATCCACCCATCTCCATCAATATCCCCCACGCCCATGTAATGACTGCCGCCTCTGGCATCTCCTGCTGCGAAAACATGCCTGTTCCAGTGTGTGGCGCTGAGTGGATTGCTGGGCACAGAAAACCAGGCCATAGAGTCCGAGAGTCCTCGTGACGGTTCAAAGTTATTAATAACCAGATCTTCTTTTCCATCGTTGTTGATATCGGCTGTGGTCAAGCAATGGATACCTGTGATCACTGGATCTATTAAACGCGGTGTCCATGCCCCTTTGAGGATCTCTGATTGGCCGGGGTTTTCCAACCAGAATGGATGGTCGTTGGACAAAGAGCCTGCCCAGTCCAAGTCTCCATCTTGATCAACATCGATCAAAGCGCTGTGAATACACTGTCCCTGGCCTCCTTCAAATTGATGAAGCACGACTTCCATGTTCCAGTCGGGAGCCAGCAAGAGGCTTACCTTTCCATTGTAACTGGCAATGACGTCCAGATCCCTGTCACCATTTATGTCCAAGGCGACGGCCGTGTTGCAATGCCCTTGTTCCATGATGAGATGCTTTTTCCAAGACAAGGCTTGTGCCTCAATGATNAAGGAAAGGCTGATGCATACAGAAGTGACAATGGATTTCACAGTTCAATTATTTTCAATCCTTGCCTGGACTCAAGGATATTCATCGCTTTTCCTACTCTTCTCTTGTTAAATAACATTGGAAAAGAGATAAACGAGCGGATGATACCAGATGCGTTTCAGACATTTTATCATGCNCAGTATGGAATCCGTTGGGAAGGTCTGTTGCATGCCCTGATGCAAGCGCCTGTCAGGTGTCTGCGACTGAATGGATTCAGCGGTTGCGAGGTCAGTGGGGAAGAGGAGCAACTTCCTGAAATGCCTCACTGTATTTATCCTTCAAATGATTTTGAACCATCACTTCAGCCTTCGGGAGTGATGGATTATTATCGCATGGATCCAGCATCCGTCATTCCTGCCTTGGCATTGGATGTGAAAGAAGGAGATCGCGTGTTGGACATGTGTTCAGCTCCTGGAGGGAAAGCATTGATTCTAGCAGAAGCATTGGGTGACAACGGCCATTTAACGACGAATGAATGGAGCCGCGCAAGAAAGGAAAAGCTTCGGAGTGTCCTGAAAGCGTACATCCCGAAAACGACTTTCAGCAACATCCGCGTCACCGGACATGATGCCTCCAAATGGGGTTTGTTTGANCCCGATCAATACAACCGAATTCTGTTGGATGCGCCTTGTTCTTCGGAACGACATGTGTTGCATCAAACAGCCGAATTGAAGAAATGGAAACCCAGTCGGTCCAAGCAGCTAGCTCATAGACAATATGCCTTGCTTTGTTCGGCTTTGATGTCCTGCAAGCCAGGTGGGCGGATTGTTTATTCTACCTGCAGTCTGTCCATGCTTGAAAATGATGAAACGATTCGCCGGCTCATCAAAAAGAAAGGTGATCGGTTTCAATGTCATACCGAATTCAGTCCTGTCTATGGAGAGGCAACCGAATTCGGTTGGCAAATTCTTCCTGATTCACAATCAGGCTGGGGCCCGATGTACTGGTCCGTATTGGAGCATGCCTGATATTTGATGAACCGCTGGATTGGTTTGCTGTCCGGTTTCAAAAAGAGTGTCTTCACAGTTAAATTGCCCATCACTTCGATCGATTGGGTGCTTTGATTACTGCAGTATGATCCCATGCTTCGAATCGGGGCGTGCCAGTGTTGCAAAAGATGAATGAAACAAAAAAGAACTCATCTTTATTGGATTGAGTGACGTTTTTGCTTTCGTTTGGGACTGAAATCGGTTTTTTTCATGGTCTATATGATATCGCGTTATTCACGCCCCGCCATGCGGGACATTTGGACCGAGCAGAGAAAACTTGAAATCTGGCTTCAGATTGAGTTACTGGCCACGGAAGCTTTAGTTGAGCAAGGGACAGTTCCTGCAAAAGATTTCAAAAAAATGAAATCCCGTTCGTCCTTTACGATCGAGCGTTGCCGGGAACTTGAAAAAACCTTGAACCATGACGTTATCGCCTTCACAACGAATGTCGCCGAAAACATCAATGATCGAGCCTCACGTTGGCTGCATTACGGGCTCACCAGCAGTGACTTGATTGATACGGCATTCGGGGTTCAGATGGTGGAATCAGTGGATATCCTCATCAAGGATGTTGTTGCTTTGCGGAAAGTGATTGGTCGCAAGGCCAAGAAACATCAATTCACGCCCATGATTGGCCGCAGTCATGGTATCCATGCTGAGCCAACCACCTTTGGCTTGAAGATGGCGCTTATGTTTGATGAGTTTGGCCGCGCCGAGAGACGTTTGAAGGAGCTTCGGAAACACGTGGCATTTGGTAAACTGTCTGGGGCCGTTGGAACCAATGCCCACCTTTCTCCTAAAATTGAATCTTTTGTTTGCCGCAAGCTTGGGCTGAAACCTGCGCCCATTGCTACACAAGTCATCCAGCGGGATGTGCATGCTGAATTTATTTCAACCATCGCTCTCATTGGTGCAAGCATCGAACGCTGGGCAACTGAGTTCCGTCACCTTCAGCGCACCGAGGTGCTGGAAGCTGAAGAGTTCTTTGCCAAAGGTCAGAAAGGCTCCAGCGCCATGCCTCATAAACGCAACCCGATCACAGGCGAGCGATTGACCGGGTTGGCCCGTGTCCTGAGAGGCAATGCCGTTGCTGCAATGGAGAACGTGGCCTTGTGGCACGAACGCGATATCAGTCACAGTTCTGTCGAGCGCGTCATCTTTCCGGATTCCTGCACCTTGTTGGATTACATGCTTCATAAACTCAGTGATTTGACCGAGGGCTTGATCGTTTACCCTGAAAACATGGATCGAAACATGAAGCTTTCATTGGGTATGTGGAATTCCCAGACGGTCCTGCTGGCCTTGATTCAGAAGGGGCTGACACGCGAGGATGCCTATGGATTGGTTCAAAGAAATGCCATGCANACCTGGAAAAACAAGCATGCAGGCGATGTGGATGCGGATTTCAAGAAGCAATTAATGGCTGACCCGGAAGTGGCCGAGCATTTCAAGAAGGGCGAACTGGACAAACTTTGTTCTACCGATTTTCATTACAAACAGATTAAAGCCCGGTTTAAAAAACTTGGTATCAAATAGAGGTAATTCGAATTCTCCAACACAAGCATGGACCTCAATCATAAAGTCATTCTGATCGTCGGTGGCACCAGCGGATTGGGTGAGTCAGCTGCCAGGAAATTCCTGCAGTATGGAGCCAAGGTGGCAGTCACGGGGCGGAGTGAACCCAAAATTCAGTCTGCTTCCCAATGGTTGGGAGATGACGGGGTGGCGATTCAAAGTGATGCGGCTGATCCGGTCCAGGTCGATCGAGTCTTTAATGAAGTAAGAGAACGTTTCGGGGACTTGCACGGTCTGTATCATGTGGCAGGTGGAAGTGGTCGCAGGTTTGGCGATGGTCCCATGCATGAAATCACCGATGAAGGTTGGCTTCATACCTTACGCTTGAATTTGGATTCCGTTTTTTACAGCAATCGTGCGGCGTTGCGTGTCTTTTTGGAGCAGGGGCAGGGCGGAAGTATTCTCAATTGTGGTTCAGTTCTGGGGTTTTCTCCGTCACCTCATTTTTTCTCAACACATGCCTATGCCACTTCCAAGGCGGCCATGGTTGGCATGGTAAAATCGAGTGCTGCCTATTATGCCAAAGAAGGGATTCGAGTGAATCTGCTTTGTCCCGGATTGATAGCCACCCCCATGTCAGAACGCGCCCAGAAAAACCAACCCATCATGGACTTCATCCGGACAAAACAACCTCTGGACGGTGGGCGTATTGGGGTGCCGCAGGATCTGGACGATGCGGCTGCGCTTTTACTCTCTGATGGCGCACGTTTTATCACGGGACAAGTGCTTTCGGTCGATGGAGGGTGGACTGTGAGTGAAGGGCAATCCTAGTTCGATTCAGGGAAACAGATTGCNGCTCAGTGACATGAAACATTTGCCGAACGTGTTGATAGTAGGGTCGGGCGAGTACACAACCGGATATGTGCACGGCGCTGCCAGTAGATCCGATAAAAGTGCTGGTGTCGTGGCTTTAACACTTTTTGACCTGAGGGCGTCCGGTAAAGTCGGGCGTCTTTTGATGGCCGGGACGAACGGAACAAAGTTCCCCGGAATAAGGAAGCATCTGCATGAAAAGATCACGGATAGTTACGGGCTCGATAGCTCTATTGAGACATATCCGGATGATAATGAGCCCTCCGATCCTTCTGCATACCTTCAAGCCATGGATCAACTGCAGCCAGGTGATGCGGTTATCGTTTTCACCCCGGACAGTACGCATTTTGAAATAGCCATACAGGCAACCAAGCGGCGCTTGCATGTTTTGATTGCAAAGCCAATGGTCAAAACAATGGATCAACATCGATCACTTGCTGAAATTGCAGCCAATACCAATCTACTGGTTTGCATGGAAGTCCACAAGAGGTGGGATCCCATATACACGGATGCGGGTGAGCGGATACGCAGTTTAGGAGATTTCAGTCTGTTTCATGCCTACATGAGTCAGCCTAAATCTCAGCTTGATAGTTTTAAGGCCTGGGCCGGGAAATCCAGCGATATTAGTTACTATTTAAATGCGCATCATCTTGATTTTCTTTGCAACTCATTGCACGGAAAAGCCAGACCCTTGCTTGTCACGGCCATGGCGTCCAATGGAGTGGCCCAAATGAAATCGATAGAGACAGAGGACAGCATCACCTTGACTTCAAGATGGCAGAATATGACCTCGAAATCTCTGGGCACTGCCGTATGTACGGCTTCGTGGATTGCTCCACAAAGTGATGTGCATTCGCAACAACGTTTTTTTTACCAGGGTCACCGCGGTGAGGTTACCGTGGACCAAGCGCATCGCGGTTATTCTGTTGCCGATGATCAGAAAGGGTTTCAATCTCCCAACCCACTATTTATGAAGTACGGCCCTGATGCTCAAGGAAACTTTTCAGGCCAACAATGCTATGGGTATCGAAGCATCTCCGACTTCATCGATGCAGCTATTTCGGTGGAAAAAGGAGAGACGCNTGCGAGTGATTGGAATTTGAAGTTGGCGACCATCCACGATACCTTCCTCGTCACCGCCATTCTCCAAGCTGGGAGAATGAGTTTGGACAACGACAGTGCGGGAATTACCATCAAATACGGATCAGATGGTTTACCTTCGAGTTTAATTGTCCGCTGATGGGAAAGTGTCTGGGTTGTTGTGACACTGTTTCATCTCTATTGTTCTGAATAGAGATTGCCAAGTAATTCCGAGTAGAGGAGGATGTCCTCATGCCTCCAAGTCGCGTCCTCATGCTGATTGAGAATCCGCGTTTCGATCGAATGATCAAACGTTTTCTGCAGGACGAGTGTAACTTGGATTCCAATTGGGGTGACTGCGATATCCAGGAGGAACTGTTTGATTTGTTACTGCTGGATCGTATTCACCTTACAAAGCACTCTACGCAAATTCAAAAACTGCGCGAAGATGCTCATCCTGTCTTCCTGCCAAGTCTGCTTTTACTTCCTTTGAAAACCTCACGAATTCCAAATAAATTACTAGGGAAAACAGTGGATGATGTANTGATTCATCCCTTCGTTAAAGATGAGCTTAATGCGCGTGTCAAAAACTTGCT
Source organism: Pedosphaera sp. (assembly GCA_002690655.1). GTDB lineage: Bacteria > Verrucomicrobiota > Verrucomicrobiia > Limisphaerales > AAA164-E04 > AAA164-E04. Next base: position 57,022 of record NZFL01000012.1, on the reverse strand, counting down.
TCGAATCCGAAGAATGTCTCAGGACCTGAAGAAAAAGCATGACCAGGTTGCGCGGCTTTCTGTCACAGATGATGTCAGTGGTTTTCATAACAGCCGCTACCTGCATCGCCACCTTGATAGGCTTCTCGCCAAAAACGCGAAAGACAAGCGGGAACATTCGCTGGTTTTTTTCGATATCGATGACTTTAAATCCGTCGTGGATTCTCATGGGCATTTGCTGGGGGCAAAAACGCTCAAGGAAATAGCAGAGGCTGTGCATAGCTGCCTGAATACACATGATCGTATCGTTCGATATGGAGGGGATGAATTTGTCGTTATTCTTCCTCGGCAATCCAAAGCCGAAGCCATTCGTAAGACAGTGCGCATCAAAGAGAGGGTTGCAAATACGCCTTATCTACAGAAAGAGGGTATTGACTTGCATTTGACCGCTTCATTTGGGGTAGCGACTTTTCCCGAGGACGCAGAAGATAAACGTTCTCTGCTTGCTCAAGCTGATCAATGCCTTTTCGAAAGCAAGGATCACGGGAAAAATCGTATCAAGGTTCAAGGGCGAGACGCAGACGGATTTATTGTTTAATGCAGTTTATCTTATGAATCCTGCATGGATGTGGGTTCATATTCTTTCGAGACGAAGGTCAGACACGATTAATCAAAATCCAAGAGTCCTCTAGATGATCCCTCAAATCATTGATTGATCGGGAGATTACTTGTCCATATACCTTGGTTTTTCTTNTCAAGCAGACAGGTCATTCAGTTGATTCATAAGGTCATGTGCATATTCAACGACTCAGCCTTCAAGGTAAGGTAAAGCCGCAATTCCTTCGTGCGCGACCACTTTATCGTGATGTGTCTGGTCTATGTCATGCACATCTCACGTTTATTTATGCTCGTGACAAAGCCTCAAGTAAGCATCGGTTTTCAAATGAGAGTTGCGGTTGTTTGATCATNTTTCCAACCACCTTTGTCTTCGCAGTATTTGACCTCGATTGACTTTTTGAGCATTGTTGAGGAATGGGAAATACTTTCGGACAATTGTTTCGAATCACAACGTGGGGTGAATCGCATGGCGGTGGTGTCGGCGTAGTGCTTGATGGTTGTCCTCCTTGTATTGAATTATCAAAGGAGGATATACAGCCTGACTTGGACCGGCGTCGTCCCGGACAATCAAAAATAGTGACGCCTCGAGACGAAAAAGACCGTGTTGAAATCCTTTCGGGCGTATTTGAGGGCAAAACCCTGGGAACTCCGATCATGATGTGGGTAAAGAACAAAGATGCCAGACCAGAAGCTTATTCTGAAATGGCAGAGAAATTTCGCCCATCTCATGCCGATTTCACCTATCAAACCAAATACGGTATTCGTAACTGGCAAGGCGGAGGTCGAAGCAGCGCTCGTGAAACCATTGGTCGAGTTGCTGCGGGTGCTGTTGCAAAAAAAGTATTGAAGGAACGTCATGGGGTCGAGGTGCTAGCTTATGTGAAGCAGGTTCAGGACATTGTATCCGAAGTGAACCTTGATTCGGTCACTCTTGAACAAATTGAATCCAACATGGTTCGCTGTCCCGATAGTGCTTGTGCCGAAAAAATGATCGATCGGATTGAATCGATACGGAAAGCTGGAGATAGTGTTGGAGGTATTGTAGAGGGCATTGCACGCGGAGTGCCAGTGGGTTGGGGGAGTCCTGTGTTTGACCGATTAGAGGCTGATTTGGCAAAAGCAATGTTGAGTTTACCAGCTTCCAAGGGATTTGACGTTGGTTCTGGGTTTGACGGTATTCGTTTCACCGGAATCCAGCACAATGACCATTACCGCGCTGATGATGAAGGTAATGTGTTTACGACTTCCAATCGTTCAGGGGGTGTCCAGGGCGGTATTTCCAACGGCCAACCAGTTTATTTCCGAGTTGCTTTCAAACCGACGGCTACCGTGATGCATGAGCAGGATACTGTGGATAGCTCATCGAAGAACACCACTTTGAAAGGGCGTGGACGCCACGATCCATGCGTTTTGCCGCGGGCTGTTCCTATGGTGGAAGCCATGACTGCCCTGGTTTTGATGGATCACGCTCTACGGCACAAGGCACAGTGCACGTAGTCGATTCAACGTAGAGATTTGGTCAGGATCCGGGAGTTCCTCCCGGTTTTGATGTATTTTTTGAGTCTTTCTTCAGGAAGATCCTCTGGACGTCCTTCCTGATATGCTGCCTTCGTGTGAAAATAGGCAAAAGCCTGAGTTGAGAGCAGGAAAAGGGAATTCAATCCCGCAGCCAGTGCCTGATCCTCTACAAACTGGATCAGCTTGACTCCGATACCCTGATTCTCGTGAGATGGATTCACGTAAAGGAAAGCAAGTTCCCCTTTTTGCTGTGCAGGATATGCATGCAAGGCCACACATCCAATGGGATGATGATCGATTTCAAAAATAAAATAGTCGTCAATATTCTTTTCAATGGCAGCGCGGGTTCGCTTCATTAATTCATCATTGGCAACCGAACCACGAGTCATCTGCAGCAATATTGAAATGTCTCGTTTCTTGGCCGGTCGTATTTGCTGATATTTGTTGGCGTAAATCAAAGTACCAATGCCCTCATTGGAGAAAACTTCCGCCAGAAGCCCCTCTGCTACGCAACCATTGATGATGTGAGCTCTTGGCACATGCCAGCGGCAGGCCTCTGCTGCATGTTGAGCTTTGGAGAGGCTTTGAGGTGAAAAAAGGCTCTCCTCGCTGGACAGCCTTTCATCGAGTTCATTGACTGCCATTTGTCGGATGAGTTGCCCATTGAAAACAAGCCCGTCCTGTGTCGTGATATAAATAAGTTTTGCTGCCTTCAATGACTTGGCTACTGCAAGGGCAACTGCATCTGAATTTACCCTGAAAGTTTTTCCTTCACCATCAAAACCCAGAGGCGAAATAACTGGAATGATATCCCGCCCAATCAATAGCTCAAGTAAGCGTTCGTCTACCCTTTCTATCTTACCGGTGTGTTGCTGATCTACTCCCTGGATAATACCTTTTGGGTGCGCAACGATGGCGTTCGTTGAAGCTCCCCGTAGATCAGAGATGGATAACTTCTCAAGTATCTGGTGCGTTACCATTGTAGAGGCCTGTATCGCCACTTGGAGTGTGCTTTCATCGGTGATGCCCGTTCCATCGGTATTACTCGGGGAGTGACGGGTTTGTTTGGAGCATGATTCAATTTGATGAGCCGCACCATGGACCAGTACAGGGCGTATGTTGAGTGAGCGCAGGAGAGCGATATCCAACAAAAGATTGGAAAAATTCTCCCCAGCCACGACCGCTCCATCAAGACTGATCACAAAAATCTTGTCTCTGAAGCGTGGGATATACTGCAAAATGCCTCTTAAGTCCGTGAGTTTCACTGGCCTTTTTACCTGTCTAAATGTTCCATACTGAAATCCATCTCAAATACCTCTCATTCAATGCTGCCGCTGCACACTTCACATCCATAGGAAGCTTTTGCTTTCAACACAATCATTTTCATATCAATACAAATAAACGGAAATGGACCAAAACCATTTTTTGCAGTAGTGTTCTGACCATGCAAGGCAGAAGAAATCAATCGAGATTGTTGTTTTTTGGTAGTGTTGTTTATTTTCTGTTCTCATCCTTATTGTCCGCCCAAGTCTCTCGCTTGGAAGCGATACACGTTATTGAAATCCATACTGGAGGGGTTGTTGAAAAGGTCAGTAATGTGATGACTTCTGACCAAGGGACATATTACGAGGTATCTGGTCGAGCAGGGGATCAATTGTTTGTAGGTTGGGTTGAAGCCGTGCATGGACGTTTATTGCGTATTTATCACGAACGGGACTCAAATTTACATATTGTGTATCAATGGCCGGGTGTCCGAGTCGTCGCGCACCGCGGGGGAGCTTTACTGGGACCGCCTGAGAACACATTGCCAGCGATTGAAAAAGCCATTGAAGTAGGTGCGGATTTGATCGAAGTGGATATTCGACAAACGAGTGACGGCTATCTTGTACTGATGCATGATGAGACAGTCGATCGAACGACAAACGGCAGCGGGCGTGTAGACAGACTGACCTTGGACGAAATTCGCGCACTGGCAATCAAGCATGAAGGCATCGGAATAATTCGTGTTCCAACACTCAAAGAAGCCCTGGGCGCCATGAAAGGCAGGATTGATCCGGACTTGGATTACAAGGAAGGTGATATTTCGAAGCTTATCCAACTCGTCANGGATGCAGAAATGATTGAGCAATCGACCATGNACGGTTCGTGGGATCGTTGCCGTGCGATCAGTCAGCTCGAACCTCGAATGCGCATACGTCCTACTGCCGACTACCCTCTACAGGTGCCCGAGTTAGCCCGGACACTAAGACCTTCGCTGATCAATATGGATTGGCATGGTGTCAGTGAACGGGCGATACGTCTGGCGCACACCCACGGCTGTCAGGCGTTTGTCAATTGTCTTGGACGGGCCGATACGCCCCACTGCATGGAAATAGCGGTGGAGGCAGGTGCAGACTACATTCAATCTGACAGACCCGATTTGGTGGTAGAATACCTCAAATCTAAAAATCTTTATCGCTTGTCAGGCAAAAAGACGGGAACGGTGGGTACACCATTGCAATCGAAGCGATTGAAATATCCTTTTCGCTGAAATGAAGGGGGAACAAAAGCTCCCCACTGGTGTGGAAATATTGATTTCAAAGAGATTGAGATTTATCTGAACCAAGCGAACGAAGCTTCCTGTAGATCACAATCATCTCATCAACAGAACCTTGACCTATTTGCTGGGTAAATGAACAATGGCACTCATGTCACGTAAACTGAGCCAAATTGCTCCGGATTGGTGGGATTATACCACTCTGGATGATGCGTTGATCAAGGATGCTGCGTCTCTGACGGCCCGAAAACTAAAAGGATTGTCACGCCCGGGCTTCAAAATTGTTTTTTATGATACTCTNGAAGAATTCTATTTGGCTGAAGCACTTGAATACATACATGCTTGGAAACAATCCACAATAGACAATCCAGTTGGCATTTGTGGGCCTATCGGCCCAACGGAGCAGTTGCCCCTGGTTGCCAGACTTGTGAATGATCTGGGAATCGATATCCGTTCCGGTCATTTTTGGGGAATGGATGAGTGGTGTGTGGATGGGAAGGAAGTGGATATCACTCATCCCTTGAGTTTCGAGCGTGCCGATAAGGATTTATGTTTTAACCGAATTCAGAAATCCTTGAGATTGCCCGATCAGAACCTGCACTTTCCCAAGGCTGATTCCACAAGTTATAAAAAGTCATGGGATGGCATTCGATGTGCGGTCATGCAGGGCGGACAGGGTGATGTTAAGCATTGGGCATTCAATGACCCTCCTCGCAGAAAAGGCAAATACAAATCAGAGCCTCCCAGTGCTGATGTCTATCGAAAACTTTCCACCCGTGTAGTCGAGCTTCATCCACTGACCATAGCACAGAACGCCAGAACTTCAGGAGGAGGTAATATTTCGATGGTGCCGACCCAGGCCGTAACCGTTGGGCCCAGGGAGACCTGGATGGCTGATAAGGTTTCCATCTGGCATGCCGGTGCACACGACAATCCATTTGGCCAGCGTTTAACAACGTTAATGATAGCCAAGGGTATCGCGGACAGTGCCGTCCCGATGTCGCTGCTTGCAGGCCATCCAAACGTTCAATTTAATTTTTATATTGGTGGTGTCGGTCATTGTGATGTTGAAATGCATTAGAACGCTTATCAAATTTTTTCTTTATAATCATGAAACTTGGAAGATTCCTACAAAAACGTTTATACGGAGGCTTGGTTCTTGGCTCATTTTTAATGATCATTAAAATCTCAGCAGCCCATCATCCTAACGCAAGAGTGCCCGAAGGTACTGCGCTCGATCGTTATGTTTATCAATCGGATGCTCACTTTGAATATCGACTGGTGAGGTCCATGGATGCAGGGAAAGTGCATGTGCATGTTCTGGAGCTGACTTCTCAGAAATGGCTCACCGCCGATGAGGTTGACAGGCCCATATGGAAGCATTGGCTCAATATAGTGGTTCCTAAAAATGTGCTTTCAGATACCTCTCTGTTATTCATCGGCGGGGGNAGCAATAAAAGTGACTCTATTGATGAACCAGATGAAAAATTGGCAACAATAGCGGCAGCGAGCGGTTCGGTTGTCTCTGAATTGAAAATGGTGCCGAATCAACCTCTGGTTTTTGCTGATGATGGTGAAGAGCGTTATGAGGATGCTTTGATCGCATATTCCTGGGACAAATACCTGAAGACGGGCGATGACAAGTGGCCGGCCCGTCTTCCCATGACAAAAGCGGCGGTTCGAGCCATGGATACCGTCACTGAATTTTGTTCTACAGACAAGGGGGGGCAAATTTCTGTGCGTGATTTTGTGGTTGCTGGTGGTTCCAAGCGTGGATGGACTACATGGACAACAGCAGCAGTGGATAAACGGGTGCGAGCTATTTTTCCAATCGTGATTGATATGCTTAATGTCGTGCCCTCTTTCAAGCATCATTTCAACGCCTATGGATTTTACGCGCCTGCGGTTGGGGACTACGAGGCAATGGGTATCATGGACTGGCAGGATTCACCTGAATACCAGAAACTAATGAAAATTGTTGAGCCTTTTGAGTATCGTGATCGTTTGACGATGCCCAAATTCATGATCAATGCAACAGGCGATCAATTCTTTTTGCCTGATTCCTGGCGCTTTTACTATGATCAGCTCGAAGGCCCTAAAAATATTCGTTACGTGCCGAATGGTGAACACAGTCTGAGGGATACCGATGCCTGGGAAACATTAATGGCTGGCTATTTTTCAATCATTCATGATTTAGCCATTCCTGAACTGGAGTGGGAATCTGCTTCTCCTGGGCATTTAACTGCCAAAGTGACAGGTGCCAGCCCGAAAGCCGTGAAGATATGGCATGCAGATAATCCTCAGGCCAGAGATTTCCGAGTGGATACAATTGGGCGTAATTGGGTTTCTCAAGACGTGCTGCCAACGGATGCTTCTGGGTTAAATTATAATATACAAATGGATAGCCCTGAAAAAGGATGGCGTGCTTTCATGCTCGAATTTACATTCAAACACCCGAAATCTCCTGTACCACTGAAGATGACAACAGGAGTTTACGTGATTCCTGACACACTTCCACATTTGGATAACAAAGGGAGTCTTTAAATACCTATACGGTTCAGGGGGTATCAATGATAGACTCCCAATAGTGGAGTTATGATGGATGTTCGTTTATTCGGATATGAAGGGGAAAAGTGCCAAGAGGTAGGTCGGAGCATTACTTTCCTGCACTCCATCCACCATCAATGAGAAATGGAGTCCCTGTAACAAACGACGATTCATCACTTGCCANATATAGAGCCGCGGAAGCAATTTCCTCAGGTTTAGCCATGCGACCCAGCGCCTGAGTGGATGCCATGTCCTGATATGCTTTTTCCGGATCAGGATACTCGGCAAGCCTGGATTTCACAAAAGGTGTTTCCACGCGTCCAGGACAAATGCAGTTGCAGCGAATGCCCTCGCTTGCATGATCCAAGGCGATACATTTTGTGAAGCCAACGACAGCGAATTTAGTAGTGCAGTAGGCTAGCCTGTCCCGCACGGCAACGATACCTCCGATGGATGCCAGGTTGATGATGTTTCCCTTACCGCAACCCACCATGTCCAACAGTACGGCCTTGGTCATGTTGAAAATGCCTTTCACATTGACATCATACATTCGATCAAGATCTTCAGCTTCGGTATCGAGCAAAGTGCCAACATGGCCAATTCCTGCGTTGTTTACCAGGATATCAATGCGTCCAAACCTCTCCTGTAATGACTCGGCAAGATCATTGCAGGCTTTTGCATTGCATACGTCTAAATGAAATGCTTCTGATTTGCCGCCTGACTCCTGGATGGATTTTGAGGTTGCTTCTGCTGATGACTGATCCCGATCAATGACACCGACAAAAGCTCCGGATTGACCGAAGAGTTTTGCGATTGACTCGCCAATTCCGGAACCTGCGCCTGTCACCAATGTGATTTTATCGTCAAGTCGAAACATGTCACTGGATCTTCAGTAAATCTTTTACAGTCCACATGTCTTCACGTCCTGGATATTGAGTGCGGATGGATTTCACTTCTGAAGGATCCACAGGGCTGGCCGTGTGTCCCCATTCACGCCTGACATATGTCATGATCGAGGCAATCTGCTCATCGTCAAAAACAGACAATCCGGGCATGATAAGTTCCCACTTCTTACCATGAACCTCGATTGGGCCCTGCAGTCCGTGGAGTACTATCCTTATCATGCGCTCCTTCGAGCCCGTTGACCAATCGGAGTCTTTCAACGGAGGAGCTAGTCCATCCTGTCCAAGTCCATGTGGCTGGTGGCATGCACCGCAACTGATCGCGTAGAGGTCACGGCCAGTATCGAAACGAGCTTGCTGTTCTGAGGTGAGCGCGACCAGTTCAGGACTCACTTTTTTCAACTCAGCCTTGCCAGGCCATGAGAACGCCTTGTAAAGCTCCTTTGCAAGCACTGCTCGTTCCTCATCGGGAGAAGCGAGCAGATCATTTAGCGCTTCCACTTTTTTGTTAAGGACGATTTGTTTGCCATCGAGTATCCATTTTCCCTGAGATCTTTTGAAGGCTGATTCACGAAATCCGGTCAGTAAAGCGAATGATGTACCGACCTCTGCCTTGGCAGCCAATTGAATGGCTGTCTCGATTGCTTCTGCGTCTCTCGATCGTATGATGCACTTCGCGATTTCTGTGTAGATCTGGCTCGCGGCCTTTTCACTTTTCTTTGCCCACCAGTTGGATCGGTTGATGATTTCACTCAGAAGATCAACTTCTTTCCCTTTCATTCCAGAGAGAACAGCACTGCGCATGTAAGGGTGCTCCAGATTCTGAGTCAGTATGGAAGCTGCCGCCTTGATTGCTTTGCTACTGCTGGTTTGCCCCAGGCTTAATACCAATTGTAATTGAACTTCTGGTATATCATATTGATGGCTCAGCAATTGCTCCAGCACGATCGGCCTTAATGATGTCTTTAATTGAGGCTCAGACAAGCGTATCGCGGCCGAGCGGACTTTTGGGTGAGTCGACTTAAGAGCCTCTTTGAGGATGCTCCAATCGACACCACCCATGCCATCCAGGGTCCAGAGGGAATGGAGTTGAGCCAGGTGGTTTCGGTTGCTGGAAGCCATCTGCTCAATCAGCGGTCGGACGCTAGGGTCGTTTTTCTCAACAAGTAGTCTTTGAGCCGTACTTCTGTTCCATCCATTGAGGTGTCCCAGTTGTTTGGCAAGTTTTGCACTGCTCATTGAGGACATGGGTGGTGGCTGCTTTGCATCCTTCCCCTTGTAAGTCACACGGTAAATGCGCCCGAGGCCAATGGGTTCGTAGAGGCCACGATCCTCAATCTGTTTTCTTAGGAATGAAGTAAGATAAATACGGTGCTGAATCAAACCCCGGTAAAAATCGACAATATACAAAGAACCATCAGGGCCATTGTATGCATTTACAGGACGAAACCTTTCATCAGTAGATGTCAGGAACTCCATGCGATCATAGGCGTTGACAGCATTGATTGCGCCCTGCGACTCGTTCAGAATATTTCGACGAACAAAATTACCCGTTGGTTCGCACACGAAGGCGTTACCGACATATTCGGATGGAAATTGGTTTCCTCTGTAAATCACAGGGCCGCACGCGCCCGTGTATCGGGCAAGCTTACCGTCCTCTCGCAAGGTTCCCTTGCGGTATCCGCGATTTACACCTGGATTGATGCGGGCAGGCCAGACAGATTGATCCTTCGCCAGACGGACACTTGCTCCCCTTGCTCCACTGTAATTTGAATTCCGTTTCAAATATTCGGAAGGAATCAGATCTCCGCGTAACTGATCACTGTTTGAGTTGTAAAACACCCGACCATAATCATCCTGGCTAATGCCCCACTGACCTCTGGAATGTGTTTGTTCACGGTCCCACGCCCCCTTCGAATAACGGAATCGCGTTGTGTGGTTGGCACTGTAAATCCAATTATCAAGAGCCCACATCAAACCATTGGAGGCATGCTCTGGGTTGGATCTAAGCCCGTGTTTTGGATCATTCTGAGTTGCGTAGTCACCAGCTATTTCGATCTTTTCATCACACTTCAAATCTCCATCGAGATCCTTGCAAAACCAAAGGCGAGGGGGTTCGGCTACGACCAGTCCGCCGTCAATAAGTGCAATGGCTCTCGGCATGACCAGGTCGTCCAGAAAAACCGTAGATTTGTCCATTTGACCATCATTGTTGGCATCCTCAAGCACTACAATGCGGCCCACAGGGGCATCTTCATCAGTGCCCTGGATGTTGGGCATGTATCCCCGCATTTCTACCACCCAGATTCTACCGTCTGGATCGAATTCCATCGCAACTGGATCGCCTATCAAGGGTTCGGAAACTACGAGTTCTATTTCGAATTCAGGGGGTAGCTGAAAACTGGCAAGTGCATCTNTCGGGGCCAATGGAGGAGAGGCTGGAAGACGCAAATGTTCAGGNAGAGGCGCTTGAGCTTCCCCGGCTTTGTCACCACTCTGAGCCATGGCTATGCATGGCAACATACTTATCAAAAGAATAATACTAAACTTCATCATTTNGGTTGTTCATTGATAAACTAACCGCCTCTTACCGCCAAAGCAAAGAAAACGATAAACAAATTTGAGGTATTCATCGCTGCTCTTTGTATTTAGTTTGGATGCATAATGATGCATCATTTTTAAAGTACCATAAAGGCAGTGAATAAGCGAAACGTAATGGATCAAATCATGATGCGCGACCTAAGGATCCTCTTCACTAGTGTGGTCACAAAGTTTTAAAAATCATCCTGATATTTAATTTCAGGATATTGGAACAGAATCATCTGAAGATTTGGGTTGCTTCCTTGTTGATGAAAGAGCCCATTTAAAAATTCCAACTCAATCATCTCACCACCAATTTGAACCGGGTAATGGAAATGCATCGGCAGGAATTCGAAAGGTGACAACAAACGACTGCTTCCAGAGTTCTGATTTATTTGCGGAGCCACGTACAATACCCATTTAGCAAATCCACTACCATATATCACTGGTAGTTTTTACTGATTTTGGTTCCCCCTCGTTGGATTGCCGATTGTTTGTCAATTATTTCAATAAATTAATTCCTTTTATTTATAAGATGGGCATGAACGGTAAAAGCCGAAGGAACGGATCCTTTCGGCTTTTTCTTTAAAACACAATCCTGTGAACGGTCACTTTCACACAATTGTGGGAACAGGGTCGCTCGCAGCGAACTGCAGGATATGTAATTTAATAATGACTAAATAGCTTTTTTGGCTTGAACTCTCGGTGTCTTTTTTCCCCGTTTTCCGTTCGACTTGGTTTCGGTGGTTGTTGTGGCTTTCGCTGTTGCAGGTTTGCGTGCTTTTTGAGTTGCTTTTGCTTTCCTTGCTATTGGTTTTGCTTTGTCAGATGCATTTGTCGCTCGGGCTTTCGAGGTGCCCTTGCGCTTTTGACGGGAAACAGTTTTGCCTTCTTTCTGCGTTCTTTGAATCAAACTCTCGATTTGATTGACCAGCATTCTTTCTGCGTTTAACCAAAATTCTTCGTCTCTTCCGTGAGGTCTGCCATTCTTTTCCCATAGAAAATAGGCGTCCAACGAAATGGCGTCGTATGTTGGTTTTTCAATGTATTCAGCGGTTGCTATCATAGGATTTTTTTGGGATGCCCTTTTAAGGCTGTTATCGTTCTAGTCAAAAAAAAAACACCAGTCATTCATGGATAACCATGAACTACTAGTGTTCGTTCAAGTATTGAACTCGCCCTTATCGATGCTTTCTTGAGAAAGAAACTTTGACCCCGCGTGTTCAACGAGGATTTCATTTGAATCCTAAAATTTGATTTAGGTCAAGAAATATTCATTGAAAATCATCAGGCCAGCAGTGATTTAATAACGTGGCCTTTAATATCTGTTAATCGAAATCTTCTTCCCTGATATTTGAAGTTCAATCGCTCGTGATGAATCCCGAGTTGATGGAGTAGCGTTGCATGTAAATCGTGTACTTCGACTGGATCCTTGACGACATTGTAACCGAATTCATCAGTAGCGCCGTAAGTTTCTCCACCTTTGAAACCTCCTCCAGCTACCCATTGAGTAAAGCAGCGCGGGTGGTGGTCACGTCCGTAATCTGTTTTGGTGAGTTTACCCTGAGAGTAATTTGTTCGGCCAAACTCACCACCCCAGATCACGATAGTATCATCTAGCAAACCGCGGCGTTTTAAATCTGTGACCAACGCGGCAGAGGCTTGATCCGTTTCTTTGCATTGATTGGTAATCCCCTTCGGGAGGCCTCCGTGCTGATCCCATCCCTGGTGGAATAATTGAATAAACCTGACGTCTCGTTCGGCAAGACGCCTTGCGAGCAGGCAGTTGGCAGCAAAAGTTCCTGGTTTACGAGCATCTTCTCCGTAGAGCTTGAAAGTAGATTCCGGTTCGTCGCTTAAATCCATGACATCCGGAACCGAGGATTGCATTCTGTAGGCCATTTCGTACTGGGCAATACGAGTGGCTATTTCCGGGTCTTGCTCATTCTCTAACTGGATCTCATTCAATTGTTTCAACTGATCGAGCATGGACCGCCTTTGCGTTTGGGAGATACCCGCTGGGTTGTCCAGATAAAGGACAGGATCTTTGCCTGCTCGAAACTGGACGCCTTGATGCACCGATGGTAGGAATCCATTGCCCCAGAGTCGCGCATAAAGCGGCTGGCCTCCTTTGTTGCGAGTAATCAAGACGCAGAAAGCAGGTAAATTTGCGTTTTCCGACCCCAAGCCGTAACTCAGCCAGGAACCTACCGAGGGACGTCCGGCCAGCTGTGATCCTGTTTGAAAGAAGGTAATGGCAGGATCATGGTTGATGGCTTCCGTGTGAAGAGAACGGATGATGCTGATGTCATCTGCAATCTTGGAAGTGTAAGGGAGAATTTCGCTTATTTCCGACCCGGATTGTCCATTCCTTGAAAACTTGAATGCAGAACCAGCCATGGGCAGTTTGGCCTGATTCGCGGACATACCAGTGAGCCTTTGCCCCATGCGCACTGAATCAGGCAAATCCTCACCGTTCATTTTATTCAGCATGGGTTTGTGATCAAACAGGTCCAGCTGAGATGGTCCACCGCTCATGAAAAGATAAATCACACGCTTGGCCTTCGGGGTGTGATGAGGCGCATCCATGATGCCCTTAAAGGAGGAGGGCTGCAGGTCGTCCGCCATCAGTTTTCCAAGCGCCATCGCTCCCAGCCCCATTCCTGAGCGCGAAAGAAAAGAGCGCCGACTGGAATAAGTTTCGAATTGATTGCAGTCCGTATTGTTTTGTGAATTCATGATTTTAATCCGAAGGTTTCAATTATCTGCGAACGATTGCTTCATCCACATTCAGGATGGCCAGTGAGACGGCGGTCAAACTCTGAAGTTGACGACGATCCAAACCTTCCTTCCATTTTATCTCACCCACGGTTTCGATAGTCTCTTTTTTATCGATATTGACTTCCGTGGGGGCGGTGAGTGACTTGAGTCTTTCTGAAAAGATTGCACTAAGCACAGTCAGCTCCCGGTTGCTTGGTTTTCTTGTCAAAACTAAACGGAATCCAAAACTGATTTGATCTTCAAGAGAATCGCCACCTTCGAGAAGCATTCGTTGAGCCAACATGCGGGCGGCCTCGATGAATTGAGGGTCATTGAGAAGCACAAGCGCCTGAAGAGGAGTATTCGTTGGTACACGTCTTGAAATACAATCCTCACGGGAAGTGGCATCGAATGTCAGCATGGATGGGGGCGGCGCGGTGCGTTTCAAGAAGGTGTAGAGGCTGCGTCGGTGTAAACCTTCACCTTTTGATGCCTGGTAAGTCGCCCCGGACACCTCTTTCCAGACTCCAGGTGGCTGGTAAGGTTTGACACTGGGACCTCCAAGTTTCGGGGAAAGGATGTCAGCCGCACTCAGTGCCTGGTCTCGAATCATTTCCGCCATGAGTCGTTGTTTTGGGCCTCTCGCCAGCCATTTGTTTTCAGGGTCCATTGTCAGCATTTCCTCGGTAGGAATGGATTCCTTTCGATAAGTGTGTGAGGTGACAATCAAACGGCAAAGAGCTTTGGTGTCCCATTCATTTTCGACATACCAGGCAGCCATCCAATCCAAAAGCTCAGGGTGAGTTGGCTGAGATCCCTGGCTACCGAAATCCTCAGCGGTTTCGACGATGCCCCTGCCAAAAAACATCTGCCAGAAACGATTGACGACTACCCTGGACGTCAGGGGGTTATCACGGCTAGTCAGCCATTTGGCCAGGCCCAAACGATTTTGAGGCCAGGTTGTATCGAATGGGAAGATTTTTTCAGGAGTGCCTGGCTGGACCTCTTTCCCAGGCAAATCATACTGTCCACGGTTTAAAATATAAGTTTTGCGGCCCCCTTTGACATCTCCCATGGCCATGATTTCGGTGACCCCATTGATGAGCTTGTTTTCATCTGACCGGGCCTGAAGAAGGTCCTTTTGCAAGTCCTGGTAAGGCTCGTGATAACGAGTAAGCCAGTAGTCGAACCATCCATCTGTCAGGTTGGGTTGCTCGCCTGTTTTTGGGAGTTCGGCCTCATTGAAAACAGCAAGCATTTGAGGTTCTGAGAGTGACTGATCGAAGATACGCAGCTCGTCCAGCTTCCCATCCTTGTAACCTCTGCCTCGAAATCTTGCTCCCAACTGAAGGGGCACTTTACTTCCGTAAGCAATGTCCTTGTATAGCGAATTCCTTGTGATTTCAGTGTCAACCGACCGACCATTAATGAAAAAGTGAATGCCTTCAGCTTTGCTGGATCCATCGTAAGTCCAACCAAGATGGAGCCATTCTTGCAGCGGTAATTTATTTACCGTACGTACTTTAATGGCGTTTCCTGGCCAGAAATGAATCAATGCAAAAGCGGCATGCCCATTTTCAAGCAATAGTTCATATCCNCGACTGCCGGCATCTGAGCCAGCCTTGGAATGATGCATCACGATGATACGCTCCCTCTCCCTCGGGATGTGGATCCATGCAGACATCGAGAAAGGTTGGGTTCGATTGAAATCAGCCACTTGATCAATTGAGATAGAATTTTCTCCATCGAATTGCAGTGCCTTGCCCTTGGGACCTTCAAATTGTGATGGATTGTCACTCACTTTTGCATGGTGATTCTCCTTGGCGTGGTTGACGTAACCTTCTTTGGTTTTGTCCTCAAAATTAAAATAGCCTGTCAAATTGATATCTGGATCAATGCCTGCCTCTGGATTTTCTTTCCACCATCGATTGAAAGCTTCTTCCGCGTTTTTACGAATTGTATCCTCCATTGATTCAAGCCTCTGGATTTCACCTTTTAAGTCCGAGTGCTTTGCCTGTTGCCCATCTCGATACAGGAAATGGGTAGGTGAGGGGATGGCATCGGTGAAGTGAGAGTAAAGGCCCGATTCGTCGGTACTGTTAAAAAAGGCAAACATGCTGTAATAGTCGGCCTGAGATATGGGGTCGTATTTATGGTCATGACAGCGGGCGCATTCCATGGTCAGCCCCAGAAAAGCCAATGCAGTTGTTTTCAAGCGGTCCGCATTGTATTCGACGCGAAACTCTTCGTTCGTACTCCCGCCCTCATTTGTTTGCCGATGGTTTCGGTGAAATGCAGTTGCGAGAACGGTCTCCTGATCTTTATTCTCCATGAGGTCCCCCGCCATTTGCTGGGTGATGAATTGGTCATAGGGAAGATTCCGGTTGAAAGCATTGATCACCCAATCGCGCCAGGGCCACATATGGTTGAAACGGTCAGATTGGTAGCCATATGTATCGGCAAATCTTGCTATATCCAACCAGTCCATTGCCATGCGTTCGCCGAATCGTTCAGAAGCAAGCAGCTGATCCACGAGTCTATCATAGGCTTGAGGGTGTTTGTCCTTCAGAAAGGAGTCACTCAGCTCGGGGGTAGGGGGCAATCCTGTCAGATCGAGGCTGACCCGCCTGAGAAGTCGTTCTCTGGAAGCCTCCATCGTTGAAGATAAACCTTTTTGCTGGGCTTTGGACTCCACAAACCGGTCGATGGGGTTTCTGATGATGGCATCTCCATGGACCTCAGGCATGTAAGGTGATTTGATTTTTTTGAATGCCCAGTGACTGGACCATTCTGCACCCTCTTCAATCCATCGTTTGATAAGGGCTTTTTCGGAATCTGTCACCGGCACTAGAAAATCTGGAGGTGGCATCATCTCATCATCGTCTGCTGACATGATTCTACGAAACAATTCACTGTGATCAGCATCGCCCGGTTTGATGATGGGAAATCCGCTGTCCGCTGTTCTTGAGAGATTCGATTCCACATCGAAGCGCAAATCTGCTTTTCTTGCCTCACTATCCGGGCCGTGACAGGCAAAGCATCGATCTGATAAAATAGGATTGATATCTCTGCTGAAATCGACCTTCTCAGCTGCAAGCGCTGCGGAAGAACACACGATGAACCAAGCGAGGCAGAAGCGCAGCTTACCCACAACACGTTGATATGCGGATGGCTCAAATCTGTATTTAAAATAAATTTCTGTCATGGAGTATACATCAATAAGTTAGCGCCGGATAATTGCCGTATAAAGGATATTTCTCAGAGTTATAATTGGAATGTTTCTTCAGCGTGATTTATCCAAGGTTCGACTCAGGGAAACTTACAACGTGGGCTTAGAAAATTCTAACGCAACGGACATCATGGTAATAGNCCTGAAGTTAACAGATCATGGAATGTTCAGTGGGTATGCATTTACAGCAGGGTTGGCTTTCAGGGANTTGTTTCAAGGGGCAGAATCCGGCGGGTAAGATCTTCCGCTCGATCCGTTAAACCTGTTTGCTCAGCCAGAGATTTCATTGTGGCAAGCATTTTGGCTTTTTCTGGGTAGTTCAGGTCTTTCGCCAGTAATTGCTCCATGCGGTCCAGGGCTTTATTCGGTTCGCCATCCTGACTTTCAAGGGCTGCCAGTGCCATTAGCAGTCGGTTGCGCTGATCTCGGCTCGGGTCCAGCAACAATGTGCGTTCATAGGATTCCTGGGCATCTTCGGGGCGATTGAGACTGAAGTATAGATCACCTAGTTTTTCACAGAGGACGGGGTGTGTCTGGGATAGGATATCCTTTTCAAGCGCTTCAACAACCGCTGTTTTTTCGGCTCCATTTTGAAGCGCTTGATTAGCCGCAATCATACGAATCCAAGCCAGGAGAGGGCTTTTTTTCTCGGTCAGTTCCATTTGGAGTAATTCAACAGGCTTGCTGAGAGGATGATAAAGAGGATCTCCAACCACTGTCGTTTGCCATGAAAGCACTTTCTGGCAAGCATAGGCAGCTTCTCCAAAGCTGAATCCCATGAGCAAGCGTTCGAAGAAAATTCCAATGTCAGGTGTAGCTCCAAGGTAGGGCTCGTAAACACATCCCATGGTTGCTGTTGCTCCCTTGTTGAGCAGTGGACCGGCCCAATGCTTTTCGGATGTCCGGAGGATCGAAGCGCTGTAGGAATGTAAGTGATAGGCTATAGCGCCGGGCATAAATTCGACCTTGTCACGCAGGAATGGACCTGAAACATGCTCTGCATACCAGCCTGCGTAAAAGGCAATGTGACTCAAGGGATCGCCAGCCGCAAAAGTTGCCGCTTGATCATCGAGTATGGTTTCGAAACCTGCCTTTGCCATGAGTTGGGCTGTGTTTCGTATCCAGGAGTCGCCTTGAAGATAGGGACCTGTTTTTAATCCTCTAGCATCAAAATAAGCTCTACCCCATATCCCCATTTCCTCAGCTTTCATGGCCTTGTCGACTAATCCCTTTGCAATCGCCGCTGAGGGGCCATCCAGTCGTGCAACGATCATGACTCCATTTTCGGGCTTGATTTCCATGGCTTTCTGGGTCCCGAACAAAGGGTTCTGAATGGGGCCTGCCAAGGTGACTCTTTTAGGGTCTCGTCCCAGCCATGATAATTCGTGGTCAACGGCTGCTCGATTGTAGCGTAACTCCACACGCATGTTCTTTTCCGCGAGTTCTTCCAGAGTCTCGTCTTCCTGGATCCTGACTGGCACGCCATAACAGAGTATCAAGAATCGGATTTTAGACTTGATGAGGTTTTGGTAAATCGTGCCGGGGCTTTTGCGGGTTGCTGGAACTATCTCATAGTCTGTTTCAAATAATTCCTGCTCCTTGAAAAACTGGTAGAGTGGTTTGTAAAGAGAAGACTCAAACTTATCCCTTGAAATAGTTTCTTTCTTGTCCAGAGGGAAACCGATTACCTGATCTTCAGGCACCTTTCGAAGCTTGGCATAATGTAATGCTACTTCCTTCGATTCAGGCATACTATTGTTGTAGACAACTACGGCGCTCTTGCCCAGACCGGTTACTTCAGCGTTGATACCAGGCGCTCCTGAAACGATCAGGAATGCGATGGAACCCAACAGACAGTCTTTGATTTTGGGAAATGTTAGTTTTACTGACATGCGAATGTAATTGATTCTCAAATAGCGATTTCAAGTCTCAAGCCATCATAGGCCAAGCCAACGCCCTCGGGTAATTCTGCTTGATGCACATCATGGTCATAATCATGAGTCAAGTGGGTGAACCAGGTTTGCCCGGCTTGAATGCGGCGAGCCGCAGTCAGAGCTTCGTCATAGCACATGTGGGTTGGATGGGGGTTAAATCGCAGTGCATCGAGTATCACAACCGGTATTCCCTTGATTTGATCTATGATCGAATCAGGTACTTCTTTGCAATCAGTCAAATATGCCAGCACTGGTTGGTTGTTCAATGAGAAAATATAACCACATGAAATGATTCTTCCATGAGGAAGAGGTGCCGGAGTAATATTCACATTCCCTATACAAAATGGCCCGTCTACGATTTGAGGCTCAGGTTGAAAGTAGCCTTTGGAGATTGGGTTGCCAATGAAAGCGTATTCAAACACACGTTTAATACCTTCCATGGCTGCAGCGTTTGCATAAACAGGCAGTGGAGCTTTGGTTTGCTGACAGAATCTCCGGCAGTCATCCATGCCCATGATATGATCCGCATGAGCATGCGTTATCAAGACAGCATCGACATGTTTGATGTTTTCTCTCAGCATCTGAATTCGCATTTCAGGAGTTGTATCAACTAGAATGCGTACCTGACTCGATTCAACGTAAATGGATGGACGCGTGCGATGATTTTTCGGATTGGCAAGGAATTCAGGAGGGTAGTCCGCGCCTATGATTGGCACTCCTTGGGAAGTGCCGGACCCTAAAAANACGACCTTCAATTGTTTATCTGTCATTTCTCTGACCATCTTCGACGTTTAAGCTTGGCGAAAACCTAGCACGGAAGGCAAATTGGTCACCATCTTTTATTCGATGCTCACGACATTACGCATTAAGAATCTTGCATTGGTGACCGATCTGACTTTGGAGTTACGATCGGGATTCAATATAATCACTGGCGAAACCGGTGCGGGTAAATCCATTGTGATCGGGGCATTGAATTTGATTCTTGGCCAGCGTGCCGACCGCAGTCTAATCCGTAATGGATCAAGTCAATGTGTGATTGAAGCCGTTTTTGAATCGGCAAGCATTGAGAAAGATCTGACACCACTGCTGGATGATTTTGGGCTCGAATCATGCGATGATGGCATATTGATCCTGAAGAGATCACTCAGAACAAGCGGCGGCAATCGTCAGTTTGTCAACGGCTCTCCTACCACACTTGAAGCCCTCGAGTTGATAGGGGAGCTTTTAGTGGATATTCATGGTCCTCATGATCATCAGTCACTATTGGACGCCTCTCGGCAGCTTGAAATTCTAGATGCCTATGGACATCTGGATCCATTACGAGAAGAATTCGCCGACCTGCTGAAAAAACTGCGACAAATGGAAGAGCATAAAGTCGCATTGATTGTCGATGATCAAACGCACGCTCAACAGTTGGAGTTGCTAAGGCATCAGGTTCATGAAATCGAATCAGCTCATCTGGACCCCGCCGCGGAGAATGAACTGGAAGAAGCTTATGAAAGGACTCTCAACGCCTCAAAGCTATTGGAATTGGGCCAAAGTGCGCTGTCGGCATTGAATGCCCAGGATGGATCACTTTGGGATACCCTGGGGGCCATAGGGCGATCTGTTGATTCACTTTCGACAATTGATCAACACTCCAATGAAATCAGCGAGTTGCATCAGCAAACAGTGCGCATGGTTTCTGAATTAGAGCAGGCTTTGTCCCATTATGTAGACGGTCTCGATCTCGACGCTGGATTACTCAATGAGCTGGAGGAGCGTATTTCAGTGGTGCAATCCCTGAAGAGAAAATACGGGCCTTCATTACGGCAGGTCATTGATTTCGCTCAAGAGGCTCGGCACAAGCTGAGTGACCTGGAATCCAGGGAAGAGACCCTTGCGCATTTGAACAGCGATATTGAAAAGTTAGTTGCTGAACTTTCTGGTATCGGTAGAAAGCTGACCAAGGCAAGA
The DNA here is from genome assembly GCA_002690655.1 of Pedosphaera sp. Classification (GTDB taxonomy): domain Bacteria; phylum Verrucomicrobiota; class Verrucomicrobiia; order Limisphaerales; family AAA164-E04; genus AAA164-E04. Next base: position 36,463 of record NZFL01000012.1, on the reverse strand, counting down.
TCCAGGGTTATTCCCGAATTGAATCAGGCGGTCGTGGAAGAACTGAAAGATCTCGGCTTTAAACAGAGTCGCTTTGATGTTAGTTTGACAAGCATCAAAGTCAACCCAACCAGTGGGGAATTAAAGTTTCATAACTCGGGTCTGGACAAGGTTGATTTTCAGTTCGGCCCAAACCCGGGAGAACCCATGCGCCCATTGAAGCGCATAGCCTCCTCAGGTGAAATGGCTCGCGTCATGTTGGCCTTGAAATCTGTGCTTGCTGATCAGGATCGTGTGCCAGTTCTGGTCTTTGATGAGGTCGACGCCAATGTAGGTGGGGAAACTGGAACAGTAGTGGGCTTGAAAATGCAGGAAATAGGCAAGCGCAGGCAGGTGATCAGCATCACTCATCTGGCACCCGTGGCTGCAACTGCGCCTTATCATTTTATGGTTGAGAAAATTTCGGAAGGAGATCGCACTGTCTCTGAAATCAAGGAATTAAATCAAAAAGACCGGGTCGCGGAAATCGCCAGGATGCTGGGCAGTGGAGGTGAGGCAGCTGTTCGCCATGCAAAGGCCATGTTGGATGCAGCAACCTAACCTGGTCTTTGATACATCTTAATGAACAATTGTTTCAAAGACTGTTCAGGAAATAAATCAGTGCACTGCGGTCTGCTGCATTGATTGGAGTCCGGGTTGGGTCCGGGTGTTTTTGTTCGAACAGTAATTCCTCTATTGAGGACGCTCCGTTGTTGTGAAGATAAGTGTCTCTCTGACTGATGCCTCGCAAGGATGGCGGATTGAATTCTACATTGCCCGCTTCGTCCCTGAGCCCCACATTGAACGTATCAGGGACAGTGTAATGCGGTGGCCTGTGACATTTGTGACATCCCTCTCTGCGGAAAATTGTTTTCCCTTCCTCAAAAAAGTTTGAATTGAAATTGCCTCTTGCATGATGAATGGATGGAGGAGCTTTCAGTGTTTTGAGGTAGGTCGCAATCAACTTTGCTTTGTCATCGATTGAACCACGGTGCAGCATGGTTTTATGGAGCGATTTTGCAATTTGATCCTCAAGGTTGTTCATTTTTCCCAACCATGAAAATGGACTCGTTGAATGCACTCCCAATAACGTCAAGATACGTTTGGGGGATCCGAAATGATCGTCCCCGAGGTTGTCATTCAACAACCCGGTCGTGTGCCCTTCCGTATGGCAGCTGTGGCAACTATACCAGCCACGAAGGGAGAGGGTTGCGTCGAAAAATAATCTTTCTCCCTTGTCCGAGTCTGTCAGTTCCGGCTGAGGCCCCAGAGTGATTTCATGCACGGCCTTGGATTGTTGAAGGTTAATGACTGAGATGGAATCTGAAAACTGATTGAGCACATAGAGCATGGTTTCTTCTCTGTTCAAAAGCATGTCGATGGGGCGATCCCCAACCGGTATTCTATCTGTGTAAGATCTGGGAAGTTGTGGGCGAATGGCAACACGATCGACACCTTGCAAGGCGGTGATGAGTGCACCATCCGATTTAACAAGGACTCGTCCGGGATCACCTCCNGGGCCAGTTTCGTCTCCCATGCCATATACACTTCCCAGGTGCATGGATGTTCTTAGAGGGTCCTGTAGTTCTTTCAAGGGAATGCTTCTTACCTGGTTGTCCATCAAAACGCCCCAAGTAACCTCGGGGTTGATTGTTGTGGCATATGAATTCAATGATTCTCCGGAAAGCCATACGGTAGATGTGTCCGATTTGGAGGCAAAAGTCAGATTTGCGATATTATTCACAGGCAGGTGGCAGGCCATGTATGTTTCCTGAGTTTCCGGATTCATCATCACAATCATGCCGTTGAAAGCATCTGCGATAAGCAGATTATTTGTATTCGGTATGAAGGTAAGCTCACCTGGCGGAAAACTTAGATCAATCACTTGCTCAATTTGCCACAATGAGTTTTGATTTGTCGAACTGCCCTTCGACATCAAGGAAACCCGCCTTGACCACTTGGAGGCAATGGCAATTCGGTTTGAATCAGGATGTATCACGATTCGAGTTGGATGCTGTGCCAATGGAACGAACTCGGAGGAGGTTCCATCGAATTGGTTGTCAGCGAAGTGAATCATTCGAAGCCCATGCTGACTGTTATCAAGAATCAATATCTGATCCAAACTGTCTGGAATCAACATGTCCGAGATGCTCTCGGCTATTGATTGTTCCGACAGCACACGACGGGTGTTCAGATCCACCAGAGAAAGGCTTCCTGAATTACTGTTTGCAACGACTACTTGAGACTGCCCCTGGTTGCTCCAGGCCATACGTAATGGATGTCGCAGGTGTGTGGACGAGGCCAGTTCCTCACTTTCCCCTTTGAACAGAGGCAGCCCACAACACACAACTATCCATGTAAAACGGATTACAGTTCGAATATTCATGCTACCACGTCATTCAACAGGATCCGAATCCCTCAGGTCAAATGGAATAGGAACTGATAAAACAGGGTTTAGGATAGATTGCATGGTGCCTCTTCATCTTTTATGTTCCCTCATATTGCACTATGCGAATACTTGTAATTGAAGATGACAAGAAAATTGCTGGATTCCTCGAGAAAGGACTGACGCAAAGTGGTTATGCCGTTGATGTGTGTCACGACGGGGACGAAGGGCTTGTGATGGCTCGTTCATTTTCATTTGATGCAGCTGTATTTGATCGAATGTTACCAGGCATGGACGGGCTTGAGATTATTCGAGTCATCCGGCAAGAAGGAATTCAGACCCCGGTTTTGATATTAAGCGCCAAGGCTTCAGTGGATGACCGGATCGAAGGCTTACAGTCCGGTGGAGATGATTATCTGACGAAGCCTTTCTCGTTTACGGAACTACTGGCGCGGGTTCAGGCCTTGATTCGTCGTTCCAGTCATACAGCAGAGCCTACGCGGCTGGACTGTGGAGATCTCAGTATGGACTTGTTGACACGGGATGTTTTCATCGGCGAGATCAAAGTGGAGCTACAGCCCAAGGAGTTTTCCTTGTTGGAATATTTAATAAGACAGAAAGGCCGTGTTGTGACCAAGACAATGATTCTTGAACACATATGGAATTACCATTTCGATCCTCAAACAAATGTTGTGGACGTATTGGTTTCTCGATTACGCAACAAGGTGGACCCGGAAAAGCAACGTATACATACAATGCGAGGTATCGGTTATGTCCTCAAACCCCATTAAGCAATACCTTCGCACCTTCGGATTCCGGCTGAATCTGTGGTATGCTGGGATTTTTACACTCAGTGGCGCTGCAATGTTTTATTTCCTTTACTGGATGCTTGCCAACGCGGTGCTTCAAAAGGATTTGGCAGTTTTACAGAATCAAATTCGAGATTACTCGCGAATATACCGAGATGGGGGTGCGCCGGCATTGAGGCGCTGGTTGAAGGAACGCAAGCGGACTGGGGAGCTTAAATCATTTTTTGTCCGAATCACGACTCCTTCGGATCGTGAGGTTTTTCTGGAGGCTTCTGAAAAATGGCTGGAATTCGACGCCTATCAGATGGGTGCCCTTGTCTTCAAGAGTCGCGACTTTTTGAGGATACCCGAACCTGAGGAAGAAGATCTCCTCCTTGCCTTTTCTCAATTATCAAATGGTTATATCCTGGTAGCGGGAAAGAGCATGGATAATCAGGAGACCTGGCTCGAACCTTTTCGACGAGTATTCGTTGGCGCGATGATTCCGGTGGTATTGCTCGGCTTTTTTGGAGGTGCTTTCCTTGCCTGGCGCAGTATGAAGCCGGTGAGGCAAATGAGCTCAGCGGTTCAAAACATCATTGATACTGGAAAACTAGATCAAAGAGTTGCTTTACCTCCCACGGAAGATGAGTTGACGCAACTTGCCAGATTGTTCAACCGCATGCTCGAGCATAATCAGCGGCTCATAGGTTCGATGCGTGAATCCCTCGATAACGTTGCGCACGATTTGCGTACGCCTTTGACAAGACTGAGAAACGCTGCTGAATCCGCATTGCGCGAAGATAATGTAAGTGAAAAGACGGCCGCGGAGGCCTTGGCGGATTGCATGGAGGAATCCGAAAGAGTATTGACGATGATCGATACACTCATGTCTGTGGCAGAAGCCGAAGCGGGTGTCATGAAGTTGAAGTTGGCCCCCACTGATCTGGCTCAGATTTTGCGCGAATCGTTTGACCTGTACGAGCATGTGGCAGAAGATAAATCACTTGCGGTCCAATTGAATTCCAGCTCGGGCATGATCGCAAGCGCTGATCCACAGCGGGTTCGTATCGTTTTCGCCAATCTGGTTGATAATGCAATGAAATATACGCCCGAAAGGGGCAAGATAGTTGGCAGCATAAAAAGAATGGATGATCTGATTGTTCTGCAGCTGCAGGACTCGGGATCAGGTATTGCAGAGAAAGACATGGAAAAGATCTGGGATCGGCTTTTTCGGGCTGATAAAAGTCGCTCGCAGCGTGGATTGGGACTGGGGCTCAGTCTGGTGAAGGCNATTGTTGAAGCGCACGAGGGTTATGTAGAGGTCAAGAGCCAGCTGGGTCGCGGATCAGTCTTTACGGTAGCTTTCAAAGCCAGATTGGATGAAGATGCTTCACAGAAGCAACTTGCTTGATTAAGCGAGATCATCATGCCTNAAATATCATGTTTTTTCTGGCGTAAAGCGCTTTATCACAGGAGCGATCCATGCATTTAAGTGAAGAACTCTTCTCAATATTGCCTCAAAAATCGGCACGCTGCATTGACTTCTGTCCTTTCGTGTTTCTATTGTTGAAGCCACTAAGGAAAATTCATGTTGGATGTCATTGAACAACTATTGGTATTGCAGGACCGAGACCAGAAAATCATGCGTCTGCAGGAAGAACTGTCTCGTATTGAACCCGAGCGCAACGCCTTGTTGTCCAAGGCAGATAACTCCAAAGAAGCCTTGAAAAAGGCTAAAACAGAGGCTCAACAGGTGGAATCAAACCGCAAAGAGCTGGAGCTGGAGGTGGAATCCAAAAAGAAGCAGATTAATCGCTACGCATCCCAACAGCTTGAAACCAAGAAAAATGAGGAATACCAGGCACTGAGCAAAGAAATTAACACCTGTAAGAGTGATATCGAGAAACTGGAAGATCAGGAACTCGAATTGATGGAGTCCTATGATTTGAAACTGGACGCAATCAAAGAGGCTGAAAAAACAGCNAAAGAAGCCCAAAACCGAGCAGACGAACAAGTAGGAGAACTCAAAGTTCGGGAAGCGAATCAGAAGAGAGACAAGCAAAATTTTGAAGAGGAGAGAACCCAACTGGCTTCAAAAATAGACCCAAGCGTCCTGGTCAGATACGATCGATTGCTGAAAAAGAAAAAGAGCAAAGTAGTTGTAGGAATCAATCGAGGCGTCTGCGCCGGCTGCCACATGGCACTACCCACTCAAATTCAGGTTTCCTGTAAAGCTCAGAGCGAGATCGTGAATTGTTCAAATTGCGGTAGGATTGTCTATTTTACAAGAGACATGGAATTGAACTTGTAAANTTTCGATTTCTTTGACAAATCCTCCTCTCAGATTGAAATGAAAAGGAAAAAAACTTTCATCTGGATAGAGACTGTCCTGTTGGTTTTCCTGATAGCCGGATGCAGCACCGTTCCGGAAACGGGGAGAAGACAGTTGATATTGCTTTCTGCTCAACAGGAAATGCAATTGGGTTTCAGCAACTTTGAAACCATGAAAACAAGCGTGCCGATCAGCAAGGATGCGGCCGGCAATGCCTTGCTTAAAAAAGTAGGGGGACGGATCGCTGCTGTGGCAGACTTGCCCGGAGCAGAATGGGAGTTTGTCCTGTTTGATAGCCCTGAAGCGAACGCCTTTTGTCTGCCTGGTGGCAAAGTAGGCGTTTATACAGGGATTTTACCCATTACAAAGAACGAAGCAGGGCTTGCTACCGTGATTGGGCACGAAGTCGCTCATGCTGAAAAACGTCATGGAAATGAACGTGTTTCCAGAGCGTTGCTGACCCAGTTGGGTGGTTCGCTGGTTCAATCCGGAATGTCTGCTTATGGCTACGAAACCAGGACTCAAGTCGCCGCTGCAACCGTTTACGGCATGACAACTCAATTAGGTGTCTCTTTACCACACAGTCGAACTCAGGAAAGTGAAGCCGACTATGTCGGTCTGTTGAGAATGGCGCAGGCAGGGTATCCTCCTGAGGCTTCTGTTGCATTCTGGGAACGGTTCAAAACTCACAACGCAAAACAAGGAAACGGTGGCACGCCCTGGTTCATGAGGACGCATCCAATGGACGATAAGCGCATCGCAGACCTGAAGAAGTGGATCCCGGAGGCCAGGTCCAGATTCAGGCCTCAACCTTGATCAATTAAGAGGTTGAAATTCTGAACCGGTCTTTCAAATTATCCGATTTATTTGAAATGCTTTGACTGTTTTGGTTAAACTTCATTTTTTATCTCACATACATACAGATTTTTTAAATATTTTATGAACGCGGGAATTAGTGCCATCAATGATGAAGTCAAGGATGCAAGCGGCTTTCTTCAGCCTCTTCTAACTGAAATTAACAAAGTTGTCGTAGGTCAAAAGTACCTCATTGAGAGACTTGTTGTTGGCATGCTGGCTGATGGCCATGTTTTACTGGAAGGGGTGCCAGGCTTGGCTAAAACTACTTCTGTCAAAGCCCTTGCAAATGGGTTGAACGTTGACTTTTCCCGTATTCAATTCACGCCTGACATGCTGCCTGCCGACGTCATTGGCACTCAGATTTATAATCCTCAGTCGGGAGATTTCACCACGCGCAGAGGGCCGGTTTTCGCTAATATCGTTCTGGCAGATGAAATCAATCGAGCGCCAGCAAAAGTGCAGAGTGCTCTGCTCGAAGCCATGCAGGAAGGGCAGGTTACCATCGGAAGCGAATCTTACCCATTATCGGATCCTTTTCTGGTGCTGGCTACCCAAAACCCAATCGAACAGGAAGGCACTTACCCGCTGCCAGAGGCTCAGGTTGATCGATTCATGCTTAAACTGCGCATTGATTACCCCACGCGTGATGAGGAACGACAAATTCTGGATTTGATGGCTCGCACTGGAAGTTCACCAGTAGCTCAACCAGTGGTTCAAGGTGAGCAGATCCTGAAAGCACGCAAGGTAATCAACGAAATTTATATCGACGATAAAGTCAAAGATTACATTGTTGATCTGGTTTGCTGTACGCGGGCACCGGATACATACAATATTGACCTCGGTGATTTCATTCAACTTGGGGCTTCTCCAAGGGCCACGATTTCATTAACTCTGGCGGCCAAAGCCTATGCTTTCCTGCGTGGTAGAGGTTATGTCACACCTCAGGATGTCAAAAGCATCGGGATGGACGTATTGAGACACAGGGTGGCTGTGACCTTTGAGGCCGAAGCCGAAGAACGCACGAGTGAATCCATCATTCAGACAATTTTTGATGAATTACCCGTCCCTTGATGTCAATTATTCTCTCCGTCCACCGCACGTGCTGTAATCATCGGGAACGGCTGACCTCCGACAATCCATGATACCCAAGGAAATCCTCAAGAAGATTCGCCAAATCGAATTACGGACCAAACGTCTGGTAAGCGAGACGATGGCTGGGCATTATCATAGTGTCTTCAAAGGTCAGGGGATGCATTTTGATGAAGTGAGGGAATACCAGCCAGGCGATGATGTCAGGACTATCGACTGGAATGTAACGGCAAGAATGAATCATCCGTTCATCAAAAAATTCGTGGAAGAACGCGAGTTGACTTTAATGCTGGTAGTGGATCTGAGTGGCTCGGGTTTATTTGGTTCAGGTGACCAATCTAAGCGTGAACTTGCAGCGGAAATTGCATCCGTGCTTGCTTTCTCTGCCATCAGGAATAATGACAAAGTTGGCCTGATTCTATTCACGGATGAAGTTGAGAAATATATCCCTCCACGGAAGGGGCGATTCCATGTATTACGCGTTATCAGGGAAATTATGTTTCATCAGCCTGCACGGCGCGGTACTGATATTAATTGTGCTCTGAAATTTCTCAGTCGAGTGACTACTCACAAGGCAATCGCGGTAGTGATTTCAGATTTCATTGGCCAAACCGCTCCAACACGCAGGGAAATTTCAGCCCATCTTCTGCGGGAAGTCGTTTTGTCTGACGTCTTGAAATACGCCTCTGTGACGTCTCTCAGGCAAGCCAATCGTCGTCATGATGTAGTTGCAGTTCAAGTCATGGATCGATTTGAAATGCACTTGCCTGCGATAGGTAGAGTGCTGCTCAAAGACGCCGAGACAGGAGAGGTGATGGAGGTTGATACAGGAGATCCACGTAAGCGTGCTGCTTTTGCCAGCAAACAGAAAAAAGCACAGCACGAGCTGGGAAGATTGTTTCGATCTGTTGGCATTGATTCCATTCAGCTCACCACTGATGAAAATTATGAAATTGCACTTGCTCGTTTTTTTGAGACGAGGGAAAAGAGGAGGCTGCGCGGATGACAACCAACGGACCAGCACTTCTGATTGAGGAACCACTCGCGGCTTCTACCAATGGCGTGCCCTCCGAGCTGAATGACATTCGGCCTGCAATCGAAATTGTATCTCTATGGGAATATGCGGGATGGGCCCTGTTCCTGATAGCGTTTCTCGTTCTTTCTTACTTTCTGACTCGATATTTTCTCAGGAATCGAAAAAAGCGAATGACTGAGCAAGCCTCGCGTCCCATAACTCCGTCTCACATTTTGGCAAGAAAACGACTGGATGCAGCACTCGAACATCTGCACGATACCCGTCTGTTTTGCGTGTTGGTTTCAGACGCCATCCGCAAATACCTGGAAGATCGCTTTGAGTTGCGGGCACCTGAGCGCACGACGGAAGAATTTCTGGAAGAGTTACAATCTTCAGCTTCGCTCAATGCCTCTCAGAAAGAAACGCTCCACTCCTTCCTGAAACAATGCGATCTCGCCAAATTTGCCAGAGCGGATATGCTTGGTAAAGAGCTTAAATCCCTCCACGATATTGGATTGCAATTTGTGAGTGAAACGGAACCGGAAGTTATCTCTGCGCCAGGAGCCAAGCTGAACCAGGAGGTTCAATCCACGGTTTCCGAATCGCAGAAAGAGAGGAGTCATGATTCATGAACTTCAATTTTGCTCATCCTTATTTTCTTCTTCTTCTGCTATTGCTTCCCTTTCTAGCGTGGTTACGTTCCCGACAGATCAAGGAGGCTGCATTTCTTTATTCTTCTGTCACTTTGTTACGAGGAGTGGCCAATCTTAAGCGATCCAGTGCGCGTGCGTTCCTGATTCGACTACGGTGGTTGATTTTAGTGCTCTGTATTTTGGCCATGGCTCGCCCTCGCTTGAGTGAGGGCAAGACTTCCGTCAAGGCAAGTGGCATTGATATTGTGGTGGCTCTGGACTTGAGTATGAGTATGGCAGCTATGGACTTTGAGAAAGATGGCGAGCGCGTCAATCGTCTGGACATTGCCAAAGACGTTCTGGAAAGTTTTGTGAAAAAACGCACCAATGATCGCCTTGGCTTGGTTGCTTTTGCTGGACGCGCCTACATTGCTGCTCCATTGACTCTGGATCACGATTTCTTTCAGCTTAATCTGGATCGCCTGCAACTTGGCATTGTAGAGGATGGCACAGCCATTGGTTCCTCTTTGACTGCCGCCCTCAATCGTCTCAGGGATGTGGAGTCAAAAAGTCGAATCGTTATCCTGATGACCGATGGACAAAATAATTCAGGCAAGGTGCCGCCTTTAACTGCAGCTGAAGCTGCTGAGGCACTGGGTGTTAAAATTTATACTATAGGTGTTGGGACCAAAGGCATGGCACCTTACCCTCAAAAAGGTCCATTCGGTCGCACTAACTTTGTGCAGATGAAAGTCAATATCGATGAAGAAACCCTGAAGGGTATTGCTGATAAAACCGGCGGCAAATATTACCGTGCAGACAACAGCGAATCTTTTCGTCAGATTTACGAGGAGATTGATTCACTTGAAAAAACCGAAGTCGAGATGCAACAATACACAAAGCACGAGGTTTTGGCAGCGTGGTTTCTTCTTCCCGGGCTCATTCTGCTCATTTTAGAAATGATTTTAAACAATACCATATGGAGGAAACTTCCTTAGAATCATGGATGATACATTTCGATTTGAAGAAGTAAGGATGCTCTGGCTGATGGCGATCACTGTATCAGTCCTGATTTTGTTTTTATGGTGGAGCTGGATGAAGAAAAAGGCTTTGATTTCCGAATTTGTGAAATCCAGGTTATTGGCCTCATTGACATTGGGAGTTTCCTGGAAAAAACAAAATATCAGATCCGCTCTGTTGACCTTCGCTGTCATTTTACTCTTCATTGCATTGGCTCGCCCGCAATGGGGGTTTTCATGGCAAGAGGCGACTCAACGCGGGTTGGATATTGTGGTGGCTGTGGATACATCCAAAAGTATGCTGGCGTCTGATTTAACCCCGAATCGACTCCAAAGGGCAAGATTGGCTGCCTTGGATTTGATGGAACTTGCGCAACAGGATCGATTGGGGTTGGTTGCTTTTTCCGGTAGTGCATTCCTGCAATGTCCATTGACATTGGACAATCAGGCGTTCCGGCAAAGTGTGGATATTTTAGGTCCCAACGTTATCCCGCAAGGGGGAACCTCGATATCGGAAGCCATCGGAAGTGCTCTGACGGCCTTTGATCCTGAAAACAACAATTACAAAGCCATCATTATTCTTACCGACGGAGAGGATCATGAAGCCGGTGCCGTGGCGGCTGCAAGAGAGGCATTGGACCAGGGCTGTCAAGTTTTCACAGTTGGCCTTGGTACTCCTGAGGGTGAATTGATCCAAATTCTCGGAGAAAATAATCAGCGCAGTTTTTTGAAAGATGAAGAAGGGAATGCTGTTAAATCGAGACTCAACGAGCAGTTACTCAAAGAGATCGCTGAAGCGGGTAATGGATCGTACATATTGATGCGCGATGCAGGTACTTTGTCGTCATTATACAGCACTAATCTGGCGCCTTTGCCGAAATCTGAATTGGCCTCACGTCTGGTCAGACAGTACATTGAACGATTTCAATGGCCGCTTGGTTTGGCAATTTTGATTCTGATGTGTGAAATGTTTGTTTCTGATCAGAGAAAAGTGCCGAAACCTACTGAACAAATTCAATCAGGCAATGTATTGAAACATTCGTGAGAAAACCCTGAAGGCATTGAAAATATTTATTATTTATGCCACTTTAGTGATGAAGGTATCAGTAATATTTCAATAAAAATCGTGCACCTAGAAAAAACACTCAGTCTAAACTCTTGGAAGATCCAGATCTGGCTCATGGTTGGACTTCTTCTGACAATGGTGTTGTGTGCAGATTCACCGCGCAAAGCGGCCGAGCACATGAAACTTGGTCAGTATGACGATGCCATGAGAGTTTATGCTGATCTTGCATCAAGGAAACCTGATGATTCACGCTACCTCTACAATGCCGGAGTTGCTGCTTACAAGGCTCAGAAATTCCAGGAAGCTCAGGAATATTTTGATGCTTCAAGTTTATCGTCTGATCTGGGTTTGCAACAACAGTCATTTTATAATCGCGGCAATGCACTCTACAAAGCCGGTGAAAGTGAAGCAGAATTTGAAAAGAAAACACAATTATGGAAAGAAGCTCTTGATCAGTTCGATCATGCTGTGAAATTGAACGATACGGATAAACTTGCAACCGAGAATCTTCAGTTTGTTAAAACGCAACTGGAGAAGCTTCAGCAGCAGGAGCAGGAGCAGGATCAGGAGAATCAACCCAACGAAGATCAAAACGAAGACGACAAACAGGACGATCAGAACAAGCAGCAGCAGGACAACCAGAACAAGCAGCAGCAGGACAACCAGAACGATCAACAGCAGGACAACCAGGAAGAGTCAAGTGAAGGCAAGAATCAAGATCCATCCTCAGAGGAAGATCAGGAAGNTCAGGAAGATCTGAACAAGGGAGATCAGGATCAGGAGAACCCTGAAAAGCCAGAAGAGCAGGAACAAAAGCAATCTTCAAAATCAGATGAAAATCAAGAGGAAGAAGAAGCATCCGCAGCTCAGCCGGAAGAAGGTAAAGGAAATGAAACCGAAACCGCAGCAACCACAATGACGCCTCAGCAAGCCATGCAGTTATTGGAATCCGCAAAGGACGAGGCGAAGGCGTTGATCTTCAAACCTCGAGAAAATAAACGCAACCAACGTTTCAAAGATTGGTGAATTTGGACTTCCGCATGTTTTCGAGAGTATTGAAACCCTTGTTTAAGAGATGGCAGAGTTGGTTGTTGATCCTTCCGCTCCTCTCTTTTTCTTTTGTAATACCCGTCACAAGAGCTGCCGAACAAGTGCGTACGGGTGTGTCTCTTTCACCTGCTAAAGTGCCGGCAGGAGAAACAGCGTTATATCAATTGCAAGTCATTAACGGAAAACCCAGCCAGCTTCCGGAATTTCCAGCTATTGATGGGCTGGAAATTAATTATGCAGGTCAACAAACCAGTTCCAATACCCGCATTTCCCAAGGCAGAATGGTGAGGGTGGTTTCTTTGATTTACCAATGGAAAATTGTGCCAGAGAAAGAAGGTGTTTACCTGATTCCTCCCCTGGAATTCAACGTAGGAGGTAACACCCTTAAAACTCAGGCAGCCCGGCTTTCGGTAAGCAAGGGAATTGATTACAGCCAATATGCTTTCATTCAGCTAAGCCTCCCCAAGCGCGAGTTTTATGAAGGGGAACCATTTGCTTTTTCAGTTGATTTGTATGAACAGAATGCCCGGGTAGAGAAAGCCCCTGACCTCATATCAGATGGGTTTGTGGTTCAACGCATTTCAGACAATCTTCGGCAAAGCAAGAAAGTGATTGGCGGTGCATCCTACAATGTATGGAGCCTTGATTATACTGCGCGACCTGTGCGGCACGGTGAGTTGCAACTCGGCCCTGTCGATTGGCCTGCAGGTTTGGTGTTTCGTCAACAATCCCGCTCAAGAAGTGTGTTCGATTCTTTTTTCAATGATATGAACGCAAAGCGCCGCAATATTGTTTTGAAGGCTGCCGGGGAAACTTTGAAAATCCTTCCACTACCCAGTGAAGGTCGACCGGCATCCTTCAACGGTGCTATTGGCGTTTACTCCATGGACATTGAAGCTTCTCCCAAGGAACTTATAGCTGGAGATCCACTGACGATTATCATCAGTATTTCGGGCAATGGAGCTCTGGATTCCGTTCCAATGCCACCGATTGACCATTGGCAAGGATTCAAAACGTATCCAAGCAGCGTAACCACCCAACAGGGCGATAAGACCGGACTTGTTGGAATACGTCGTTTTGAACAGGTCGTCATTCCGCAAAGCAGCGATTTGAAGGCTATCCCGCCCATAGAGTTCAGTTTTTTTGATACAAACGCTAAGAAATACCGCTCGATCAAGCATCCCGCCATAGCGATTCAGGTAAAAGCAAACCCGAATGCACCTACGATGCCTTCTCAAACTTTGTTGAGGAATGGCGAAGAAGGATTCCCGCAGCCCAAACCCAAAGATATAGTGCCCATCAAACCATTTCTGGGTGAGGTCGTCGCACTTGATAATCCTTGGATGATGCAAAGCAGTGCTTATGGGCTTCAANTCATTCCCTTGATCTTTCTCGGGATAGCATTAGGTGTAAGTCAATTTCGAGAGCGATCTGGTAAGGATATCAGGGGTAAGCGAAAACGCCATGTGGACTCGTTTATCCGAAAACAAGTTCCGTTACTGGATGCGCTGGCACAAAAGAATGATAGTGATGGTTTCTTTGAACTAATGTTTCGACTCATACAGGAGCGTTTAGGACAATGCATGAATTTGCCGGCTGTATCCATTACCGAATCAGTGATTGATGACCAGCGTGGACAATTGGATTGTTCAGAGGAGGATATTGAAACGCTTCATCGACTGTTTCAGGCCTGTAATCAAGCGAGATACGCTCCGATACGATCCACAGAACAATTAGTGCAATACGCAGACGAATGTCGTCAGATACTGATGAACATAAAATAAAAATTTTCTTTGCGACACATGCCCTCTATCTCCTTCATGGTTCATTTTTTTATTCCCTTTCAAAGGACGATAACAACATGGGCAGTTGTGCTGGGTTTGCAACTGCTGCTCATGGATCCGTCCAGATTGAGTGCACAACAAGGTGAATCTCAAGCAAGTGCTCAAGGTGAAGAGAAGTCCTCAGAGGAAGCATTGATCGCCGCAGAATACAGGGAATTGCTCGAACTGGATGATATGGCCTTGCAGGAAGTTGATGATTGGATTCGCGAATCGAATGCAACTAATGATGGTGTGGATGATACATCCTTGATCTCGCTTCCCGCTAGAATCGAACAACGGCTCAAACCCGTCCGCGCTGCCTACGATGCATTCATTCAAAAGCATCCCAAGCATGTGGGAGTGCGATTGGCTTATGCCAGCTTTTTAACGGACCGAGGTGATGAAGTTTTGGCTGCGCCTCATTTGATGAAAGCAACTGAGCTAAACCCTGAAAACCCGGCAGCATGGAATAATCTTGGCAACCATTACGGCCATCTGGGACCAGTGATAAAGGCTTTTGAATGTTATGAAAAGGCTATCAAGCTGAACCCTAATGCAGCGGTTTATTTCCATAATTACGGGACTACCGTTTATTTATTTCGCAAGGATGCGATGAAACATTTCGATATCAGCGAGTCCGAGGTGTTTNACAAGGCGTTGAAGCTTTATCGAAAGGCTCTTGAAAAAGAACCGGGTAATTTTGATTTAGCGGAAGACATCGCGCAGACTTACTACGGCATTCGAAATAAAGCAGTGCCTCCTCGAATGGCTCGGCCAGATGAAGCTCTGAAGGCATGGGCCTATGCTTTGAAGATAGCCCCGGGTGAACATGAAAGACAAGGCGTCTACATTCATCTGGCACGTATCCATCTTCAGATTGACCAGGTAGCCGAGGCCAGATTGGCTCTTGATAAAGTGAATCTGGCTGTTTACCGGACCTTGAAAGATCGAGTGGGCAAAAACCTTGAGAACCGAACTGCCGAACTCGTTCCCAGTGCTGAAGTGCGCTGAAAAATCAAGCATGGTTTGAGTTTGCCAAGCAGTTTGTTTTGATGAGTTTTTTTAATCTCTAACACAAAGAATTTATGGATTTGCCCGAATTACCTCCCATGGAAGATGCGGAATTGATCGAACTCGCACAATCAACAATGCACGACGCAAAATTTCCATTCCTTTCTTCCGTTGATGGGGATCAAGCGCGGGTGCGCCCCGTCTCACCAGTACGTTTGGATCATTTTACTGTCTACGTAGCCAACCTGAAATTCTATAAAAAGACCGAGGAAATTGCCATCAACCCCAAAGTTGAGCTTTGTTACATGGCAGGGAATCATGATCAGGTGCGTATTACTGGCATTGCAGAGCTTGTTGATGATCGTGGAACAATGATTGAAATTTGGGATTCGAACCCTCTTCTTCGGAAATATCTGGGGTCAGTAGATAATCCTCAGTTGATTATTTATCGAATCATTCCAAATCAAGTTCGATACATGAAAGAATGGGCGCTCGAATATTATGACGTGAAATTTTCAGTATGATTCATCATTGTTGAGCAGAAGTTCCCATTTCGATCACCCTGATAATTTCCCTGATGACCTGCTTAGGAGAGATTCCCTCGAGTCCCTTTTCCGATTCAATAATGGTCACGTGTTTTCCCAATGGCCGCCATATTTTCATGTTGGTAGGGCCCCATAAAATGACGGAAGGAGTCCCCAGACCCGCCGCTATGTGGCTGATGCCAGAATCATGTCCGACAAATGCCTGACTTTGGGACAGGGCGCGCGCCACTTCTTCCAATGAACGGTTCATGAACAGCCTGGTTCGATCTTTTGGGAATAGGCCATCCAGTTTTTCTGCGCTTTCTCTTTCAGCTTCTCCACCCACGATGAGGACTTCCACATCGGTATCATTCAGCAATTTTTCTGTCAGGCGAATCCAGTTTTTCAATGGCCAGTTTTTTTTGGTGCTGCCGCTTCCAGGGTGCAAGGCTATACGGCGTTTCAAATCCGTTTGTTTCCCTTTTAAAGCTCCTATACGGCTCAGGTCGGGTAACACNCCAGTTTCGTAAATAGCCAGCTTTTCAAGAGGCTTCAGGAAGACATCAACGGCGTGCAGGTTTAATCGTTCATCGGGACGATGCGGTCCTTTGATGTAATGGTGTTTTCCGGAAAGTGAGACGTTATTTTGGAAAAGACTGTCTGGATCAAAGAGGTAGGTGATGATGATGTTGAACTGNGCGAAATACTGCAGCCATTCTTGGGGCACCTGCCCCACAGGGGCGAAGAAACGGGCAAGTCCGGGAGCTTCTATAGATTTGGCCGAATGCGCCCACCCAGCTTCGACGGCGAGGTTGGCCACCTTCGGATAACCCAGCACTTCGATATGTGTCGCAGGAAAATTCTTCTTGAGTGCCTGCAATACAGGAATGGTGAGAATGAAATCCCCAATGGCACCTCCCCTGATGACCAAAACCTTGCCTTTGCTCTGGATCACAATGACGGTGAAGTTCGGTAGATCGTGACTCCAAGCAAGATGACCAATGCACAAAACGCGATTCGGGAGAGGCAGAGGATTTTTAATCTGCCCAGATCCCCGGTTGCCCATTGAATGCAATCACGCATGCGCCACGGTGAAATGGTAAACCACATGCCACATATCACCAACCCATAAGCCCAGATCACAATCACAAGACGCCATTGAGTATCAACCCAACGTGCTGTCTCCACCATCAACTTCGCCAGAAGCAGCATGACCAATGCAGCTCCTCTGACAGCTAAAAAATCTCGAACGAAGACGGCGGTTCCTATCCCGATCGCAGCGAAGCCTATCATCATTAAATTTTTGTAAGCCGCGAAATCAGAGATGTCTTCCTGCTGGACCAAAAACAGGAACCAGGCTGTTGCGATCGTCATCAGCAGGTAGCCCCAGTTATTAGAACGGGAGAACTCCTTCATGGTATTTTGAAATTCAGCCGGCCTGAGGAGGCCATAAATCGCAGGTGCTGCAAATCCGGTTCCCAGTAAAATAGATAAAAGTGACAGTGACATAAGAAATTATAATTTTAAAATGCGCTCAGCAGGTGGGTAGCGGATCGTTGACGTTCAGTATCGCTGGATCTCCGTAAAGAGTAAACGATCCTGTGCGCTCTATGTTTAATTTCAACAACTGTCCCTGGTGGCGTTGTTTGTTACCTTCAAAGACTACAATCTTGTTGCATCCTGTGCGTCCCTCAAGCCGCTCTGAATTCCTGCGACTCGGGCCCTCTACTAGAATCTCGACTTCACGGTTCAAAAACTGCTCGTATCGTTTTCGGCCGATCTCTGTGATACGTTTCAACAAGATGGCATGCCGGGATTCGATGATTTCCTTTGGGATCTGACCGTCCATTTCACTTGCGGGTGTTCCGGTGCGCTGTGAATATTTGAAAACAAAGGCGTTATCAAACCCTACTTCCTCCGCAAGCGACATGGTGGCTTGAAAATCTTCTTCGGTTTCCCCGGGGAATCCGACGATGATATCGGTAGTTAATCCTATATGAGGATTAACCTTTCGAAGTTTATGGATGATTTCAAGGAACCGCTCCCGAGTGTAAACCCGGTGCATGCGTTTCAAAAGACGGTCGCTGCCGCTTTGAACCGGAATGTGGGCACTTGGGCATAATTTGGGAAGACGGCCGTAAGCTTCGATTAAGTCATCTCCATAGCCTTTCGGGTGTGGAGATGTGAATCGAATGCGCTCTAGATCCTCTATTTGATGAACCGCATCCAGTAATTGAACGAATGCTGATTTACCATCCTTCATGCCGATCTCCCTTTTGCCGTAACTGTTGACAATCTGTCCCAGCAGTGTGATTTCCCTGACGCCTCGATCGACCAATTGCTGGCATTCAAGAACAATCTCCTCGATGGACCGGCAGCGTTCCTTGCCACGCGTATAAGGGACAATGCAGAAGGTGCAATATTGATTGCATCCTTGCATGATACTGACAAAAGCAGTGACGGATGATTTTTCCGTATTTCCTTTGAGTAAATGTTCTTTGATCGTGGCCTCGCTGCCTTGCTCCTCGTCGGTATCGACAATTTGTTGTTTTCTACCATGAACCAGATCATCTATATACTCTGGAGCGTGATGAAATTTCTGTGTCCCAAGAACAAGATCAACATCGGGCAACTGATCGACCAAGGCCTTACCTCGGCTTTGTGCCATGCAACCCATGAAGCCGAGAACCACGTCGGGACGGTTTCTTTTGAGTGTCACGGCCAGATTCTGCATTTTTCCCAGTGCTTTTTGCTCCGCTTGATCCCTGACACTGCATGTGTTCAGTAACACGACGTCTGCGTGATTCTCAGATGGAGCCATGGTGTAGCCCTTGGCACAAAGTTGTGCAGCGACTGCTTCCGAGTCGCGTTCATTCATCTGGCACCCGTAGGTTTTGATGTAAACACTTGGCATTTTTAAAATACGTAACAGAAAATGGGGATTTGGATTGTTTCCTCTCCAGTTGCTTCCAGATNATCAGTGTTTCCTGAAAGAAAGTGGGACATTAGAAGAAAATACAGGCATTGAAAAGAGTGAATCTTGTTGAATTTACAGTTCGGGCATCCCTGGTCGTATTCCATGGCAATTGCATGAATCGTGAATGCTGGGGATAGCCGTCGGGCCCACAAGTTGTTGCATTCCTGATCCTGGCACGGTTTGTTGAAACATACATTCTTCAGAAGTTTCCAATGGCCAAACATTGTAAGTCAGTTGACAGGAAAGTTGCCACAATTACAGCATGCCGGGATGTGACTTTGTTGGCTGCAACTGGGTGTTTTGAATAGGCTCAAGAACATGAATTGAGTTGGGTATGCATGCGCTTNAGATGGGGCTCTCAGTCATACTCCCTGAGGTTTGATATATTTGAGCTGGATTCTTTATGAGGGGTAATACTAGCTTCGCATGTTGACAAAGTTCGCGTGGAAACTTTAATCGAGCAGGGCACTGAAACTTTACCTGAGGTTCCCGCAGTCGAATGAAGAAAACGCAACCAACTGAAGCGCGCCGCAGGAAGTTAGCGACGCACCCTTTATGTGGCGCTGATTTAAAGACGCTTTTGCGTTTGTTTTTCTCAAACGGTGCGATTGAGCGGGAACGTTTTGTGGACTTGCTCATGATTGGATCTTCTGCTGCGGTCCGAATTCCGTTCAATGCCCTTGAGCGACGTCTTTTTGATCGTCACTTGAACAATGGGATGGCAGGGAAAGCTCCCGTTTTCATTCTTGGTCACTGGAGAAGCGGAACAACCCATCTTTACAACATATTATCAAAAGCACCAAGGTTTGGATACCTCCCACCAATCGCAACTGGCATTCCATGGAATATGCTTACTTTAGGGCGATGGCTTGAACCGTTGCTGCTTAAAACACTTCCTTCGGAGCGATTCATTGATAATGTTCCAGTGATGCCTGATTCACCGCAGGAAGATGAGATTGCGCTTGCGAACATGACAAAACCATCTTTTTACCATGGTTTGTATTTCCCATCACGCTTTGATGAACATTTCAATCGAGGTGTTTATTTCAGGGGCTGTGCTCCTCTTGAAGTTGAAAACTGGAAGCAAACGTTCCAATACTTCATGCGTAAATTGTCCATCCTCCAGTCTGGGCGCCCCATCCTAGTCAAGAATCCGGTTTACACAGCCAGAGTTTCCTTGCTTCAGTCCATGTATCCTGAGGCAAAGTTTATTCACATCCATCGCAATCCATACCGCGTTTTTGAGTCCATGAAGAATTTCTACAGCAATCTTTTTCATGAACTGGCTTTTCAAAAATACGATCACCTTTCGATACCTGATATTGTTCTAGAACATTATCCCCGTATCATGGATCGACTGATTTCTGATACAGAACATATGCGATCTCATCAATTCATCGAACTTGGCTACGATGAATTGAATCAGCGCCCCTTGTCTGTTCTTCGGGAAATCTACAAGAGGCTCGAGCTTGGGGCATTCGAGGAAGATGAAGATATCTTCACTGAGTATCTTGATTCAGTGAAACGATATCAAAAGAACCCTTACTCCCATGACTCGGAAACTATTGAAAAAGTGAATCGGCATTGGGGTAATTACGTGGATCACTGGGGGTATGCAGTTCCAGGCAAACAAGAGGGAGCAACCTGATGAGTCACTTAACTCTGGTAACAGGAGGGGAAGGTTTCATCGGGAAACATGTGGTTGATCAATGCCTGTCGAGAGGGGATGCAGTGCGAGTGCTGGATATTCAGAGCCCTGAAAAGAAAGCGAAAGAGGTGGAGTATATCGCAGGGGATATCACAAATTTCTCGGATGTTCGGAAAGCCATGAAAGGAGTGAACAAAGTCTTTCATCTGGCAGCCAAAGCGGGACTCTGGTCACACCGTAATGCCGATTTCTACCGCGTGAATCAAATGGGAACCCGATATGTTTTTCAGGAAGCTGAGTCAGCTGGAGTCGATCGTATTGTTCATTGTTCGACTGAATCCATTCTGAAAAGCTTTCGTCGAAAACCAGAATTCAATACTACCAATGAATCCGTAGAATTGACTCTTCAGGATATGCCTGGGCACTACTGCCGTGCAAAGTTCCTCGCAGAAAAAGAAGCCATGACTGCAGCTGACAGAGGTGTTCCGGTCGTGATCGTGAATCCAACCGTTCCCATTGGTCCTGGTGACTCCACCCTTACGCCGCCTTCAAGAATGCTGCTTGGTTATCTGAATGGACGTTATGGTGCTTTTCTCGAGACACATATGAATATGGTGGATGCCCGAGATGTGGCAGCCGGTCACCTCGCTGCCGACGAAAAAGGAGAACCCGGGCAGCGTTACATACTTGGAGGCACCAATCTAAAATTAAGCACACTCCTTGAGGAGCTTTCAAAAATCACCGGCCGTCTCATGCCCAGCAGACAGGTGCCCTACTGGCTTGCGTTGTGCTTCAGTTATTTCAGTGAAGGACTCTCCAACATGACAGGAAAGCCGCCGGTCGCTCCCATCACTGGAGTTCGTCTCGCAGGTTCTCCCATGCTTTTTGACAATACACGCGCCATAGAGGAGCTTGGGGTTCGATTTCGGCCTCTGGCCGAGTCCTTGACCGATGAAATCGCCTGGTTTCACGAACAGGGTTACTTGAGTTGGAAGCCTTGATATGACAAACAGTAATCTCAGTCATTTCTGCAAATGTCATTTCCGAGTAAACACGGCAATACGGCACATGTTGAAACAAGTGCTGCGGCAAACGCAAGTGCACACAAGCCTCCGAATTGGCTAACTGGGGGGATTGAAGATCCGAGAAACACAGTAAATGTAAAAACAAGAATGAGACTGGTAAACACGATGGGGCGTCCTTTCGCTTTCATTGTAGCTATCAAAGCTTGATTTGCGGATTCTGCCATCATTTGTCTCGAACGCCAGTAAGATACGAAATGAACGGCATCGTCCACTGCAATACCCATGGCCATGGCTCCAATCATGACAGTGAAGGTGTTAAAGGGAATATTCAGCCATCCAGCGCTTCCGACCACAAATACAACAGCCAACAAGTTGACTGCAACAGCCATGATTCCCAATTTAAAGGATCGCCAGAGCAGGGTAAGGAGAATCANGATAATACATGTGGTTGATAAAGCTGATCTGGTCATGCTTTGAACAATCTGCCGGTCGGATTGTATTAGCTTGTACAATCCTTCTTGAATATTGAGCTTGCACCCGTTGGGCAGTTCGCGTTCCGCAATGTCCACAATCTCACTGATTAGATTCACGTAGGCTTTACCTGGCATGTCAGGTGTTCGAATAATGAGCCAGGATTTCTGATAATCTGTATCACATAACGCTCGCATGAAGGGGTAGTTCTGTGTTTTTAAAACCGTGGCAAACGTTCCTAGAATCAAATCTGATTTGGGTAACTGAAAAGACCCAGGTGTATACTGTTCCCATATTTGATTCATCATGGACAGCAGCTGTGCGTATGAGTAAACAGCAGTTATCTCAGGCTTTTGCTCTGCTTGCTCCTGGAGTTTTTCGAGATAGTTCAATACCTGCCTTTGATGAATCCCATTTGGATTACCCGTATCGATTTCCATTTGGAAAATATTGGCCCCGCCGTAGATCTGGTCAAAATGCTCCAATCCTTGTCGAGTTCTTGTGTCCTTGTTTAAAAATGATTTGATCCGAATGTCTGCAGATAGATACCTGAGACCGAAGGCACTGATCAGGAAGATGAACAAGGCTGCACTCAAAATCCAGCGCCGGTTTCCAAGCAGCCAATTCAAATAGCCTTGAACATAACTTTCATGTAAATGTTCTCGATGTCGTTTGTTCGAGCCTCGGTCAGCTGAGCGAGGATAGAATATATTGAGAAAGGACATTCCTGGGCCAAAGGTGGTCAAGAAGATGAGAACCACACCGCCTGCTCCCATCAAACCGATTTCCTGGATGAATGCAGATTCGCTTGCGCTGAGAGATCCCATGCCAATGGCTGTGGTCAACATGGCCAGCGAAGCTGATTTGAAGATACGTTGAATACCATCCTTTACCGGATGCTCAGCGCGGTCTTCTTTGCTTTGCCTGCAGGCCGAAAGGCAATGTATCAGCAGAGTCCATTGGATCGTCGCCCAAAAGGGGATGAGCAACCAGCCGCTCAAAGGGATACCAATATTCAGTAGGGATAGTAATGCAATACCGCAAAGAAGTGTGAATGCCGATTGTATAAAAAGGAAAAACAATAAACGGAAGGATCGTATGAAACCGATCAGCATGAGAGCGATGCCTGCTGAAAGAACCGGTATCATCCACCTGATATCCGATTTCAAAGCTTCCCTGACTTCATTTTCAGCGAGGGGTAAACCCAGATAATGAAAACGGTAGCCTTTTGTTACCCATGGGTTCAGGATTACGTCCAATTCCTCTGAAAGGCTTGACTGACGTTCCCTTGTAATAGGAGTGGCGAAAGTCACATTGATCAAGGCCTCCATGCCATCACTTGAAACCATCACGTTTTTGATAAGCGGATTGCTTAGGGAAAAATCGGATAATCTCTTCAAGGACACAATATCCAGATGGTTCGTTGCGGCCAGTGGAACCATATCAAAACTGAAGCCGGATCTCACGGGTTTGTAAGAGTGGGTGAGGCTCTTGACATCAGACGCACCCTCCATTGTCAAAAGGGCTTCACTGACATCGTGAAGAGTGATCAAGCCAGAAGGGGAAAAGATGCCTTCAGGGCATTTGATGCTGACGACAAGCACGTCCTGATTATTGATGATACCGCGCAACTTTTCGAAAGTTTCCTGTTGGCCTTGGTCTGTAGCCAGCAGCTTATCCGCTTGAGAGGAGAACTTGATCTTGGATGCCAGGAAGAGTAGGGGAAAGAGGCATAAAAGTGCAACGATTCCCAGTGGCTTTGGATATCTGAGAAAAGGGTTCATATCGGAAAAACTCTTGCTCCTTGACAGGGATGTCACGTCCGGGACTTTAGCGGCCTCTGAACGTATTATTCCGTTTTGCTTGATCTGCCTTTTGGCCATGGAAGATCACCAGCAATTGAAGTTTTCATACTCCAAAGGTGTCCCCCAGCAGTAATGAACAAAGTCTTCAACTCCTCCCCACCGAAAGCGCAGTTGGTAACCTCATCATTTGGAATGGGGAGATGATCCAGAAGGATTCCGTTCTGCGTGAAAACAAACACTCCGCCTTCGTAAGGTAGTTTGGTTTCAAAGGGCAAGTTATCCGTATTCAAACCAGCCGCCACATAAATACGCCCAGAAGCATCCTGCACCATTCCGTCTGGGCCTCTTGAAGTCTTCCAGTCAAAGATAAGTTGCTGGCTTCTCAGATTGAGGGTTCCATCCGATTTCCGCTTGAATCGCCACAATTTGTGAGCCCCGCCAACGGTATCATTATTATTGTCAGCAACATAAAGATACTTTTGGTTGGAGGAGACAAGAACGCCATTGGGACGATCAACTTCATGCGTAATGACGCGTACTACAGTCCCGTCTTGGCGGATGAGATATACTCCTTCGATTGGTGTTCCCTGATCGTCCAGCATTTCGATGTTGGATCGATTACCGTATCTTGGGTCGGAAAAGTAAATTCTTCCATCTTCATCAACGGTGATATCATTGGGAGTATTATACCGGCTACCCTGATAGTGTGTGCTTAGAACGGTGATCGAGCCGTCTTTTTCCAATCGAGTGACTCGTCTTTGTTTGGGTTCGCAAGCCAGTAATCGACCGCTGTAGTCAAAAAGTAAGCCATTTGTCCCGGCTTTTTCGCGGAATACGTCGAGCTTGTCTTCTTTCGGGGCCCAGCGTTGCACATTTCCATCGCCGCTGAATAGCAGGCCTAATTTGGGGTGCCACGCAGGTCCCTCACCTGCGCCGCTGGTAAGTATTTCCTGAGGTTTTGCACCCTTTGCCCACACGGGTGGCGCTTGATTCTGAACCGTTGAACAACCTGCCAGTGCAAGGATTGGAAGGAGGGTCAGCGTAATTAAATTCATCGATTTTTGCAAGGTCAGCTGCTTGATGGAGCTCTTTCGAAACAATGACTTTGCATGAAGGATCAACGGAAACATAAACTGAACCCTAAACCTTAGGCCGAATGGCCGCAAGAGCGCGATCGATTCTCTTTACCACTCTCCCTGTCTTGAGAATTTATTGCGTGCCGCTTGGCTGAAACGTTGAGAGGCATTGTTGATATTATCAAGAATCTCCTCTTTTGATAAACCAGAGCAAGATCTGGCTGCTTCAATGACGGTATTGCATTCGTTGGTGTCCATGAATCGCGCGGCATCAAGTACTTGGCTTTCATCTTCTTTTGCGATTGCTAGAAACCCATGTTTATCCGCATGTACGAGTTGCCCCGGTTGTATCATCTGACCGAAAACCTCCACCTCGGATCCCCAGGTGACAGGCCATGAATGAGCGTGNCCCACGCACATGCGCCTCGCCAGTGCCTTGAATCCGCTGTTAGTCATTTCATCTAAATCCCGGATTGCTCCATCGGTGATCGTGCCTACACATCCAAGTGCTTTGTGAATGTTTGCGTTGACCTCTCCCCAAAATGATCCAATGACACCTGGCTTGTCCAAGTCCTGCACAACAACTATTTTTGGGCCTGGTTGCGAAGCAATATAATCTCGATATTCTTGCCATGCATCGGGTCTGGCCGCTGGATGATCCGCTTTTGACGGTTCAATCACTACTGTGACTGCGTAACCCACCATGGGCCCCATTGCGGGCATGTAATCTGTCGTTTCCTCAAGATTGAATCCGTCTTTGGATCTATCTTGGCGCGTGACCTGTTCCCATCCATTGTAAATGGTGGGGGTGTTCCATCGCTTGAGTTGGAGTAGCTCTGAATGGCTGAGTAGGGGCTCCTTTGCGTTCTTCATGATTTGAACTCTTTGCTATATGACTAAATCCTCATGGGTGTCGTCTGTGGTAAGACTGTCTCCCAGATCGTGTTTCATGGTGTTTAATTCCTGTTTCAGCGCTCGGCTGAACAGATATAGATCGTTGCTGCGAATGATCAAGTTTTCACCGAACTTTGCCCACTTGGTGTGTAGATTGACGTCTTCGCAGAAATGGTTGCCAGCAATTAATCCTTTGGAACGTGCTGTTTGAATGATGGTCTTGATGGCTGATTGAAATTCAGGGTGATCATATTGTTCAGGAATCCCCAGACTGCATGATAAATCATGCGGCCCAATCAGAACTCCATCCAGGCCGGGCACTGAAAGAATGGCCTCCAGTTGATCCAAGGCTGGCTGGCTCTCGATATTAATCAGAAGAATATGCTTCTGATTTTTGGATTCCAAGTATTTCAGTAATGCTGGTTCAAGGTCTGAATCTCCTTGGAGGAATGAATCAAGACGACGCCCTTTCAATGGGCGGAATTTAACCGCACCAACTAAATCCCGAACCTGTTCAGGACTCTCAATATATGGAGCTATCAAGCCAACCGCTCCTCCGTCCAGAACCTGACATGCCTGATATGGGTCCGGGCTGGGAATTCGGACAAGCGGGGGGATTCCGAGCGCGCTGTAAGTGCGGCACATCCATGATAGCTGAGAGCGATCCAGGGCGATGTGTTCACTATCGATAAATACAAAGTCCACCCCCGTTTTCTTTACCATGGGGGGCCAAAGGGGGGAAGCGGTCAAAATGGCGGTTCCGTAGGCCCGCTTGTTTTGATTCAAATATTGTTTCAATGCAATGCCTTCCATGGTCAGAGAGCTCTATCATGCTTAATGGTGGGAGCACTGTCGATGAGTAAGTGACCCGTAAATGAATAACCTAATCATCGTATTCTTTACCTGCCGGATATTTCTTTCATGCGATTTAAATCTAAAAACCATTCATTAAAGATTATGATTTTAAGTGAGTCAAAAGGACACAAAAAGACATAAAGGCACTTTCAGTTATTTAAAAAGCGTCAAATTGGCTTAATAAGATTTTTAAAAAATTTGTAAGGCGTTGGTGGGCAACAAGTGTAGATTTAAATAATAAAGGCATGAAAAGTGATAGATATAACAACGAATAGAGAGTTACGGCAATGAGGAGATCTTGCCTCGGTGAACCTCGCCATGTAAAGGGCGGCATCTACCAAGCAGAAAAAATAAACAAACTGAAAGGAACAATTATATGAACGCAATCACTGTATTTAATCAAAAATGGAATCCATTCAAAGAAATGGAAGAGATGCAAAACCGACTGAATCATTACTTAGGAAAAGGCTCATTGACGAGAAATTCTCAGGAAGAGCCCGCAGCTAGTGAACTCTGGACTCCGTTAGTCGATGTTTCAGAGGATAATAAGGAGTATCTCATTAAAGTCGAATTACCCGAGATCAATAAAAGCGATATCGCCGTAAGAGTGGAAAAGGGTGTTCTTTCGATTACTGGCGAGCGGAAGTTTCAAAAAGAGGGAAAAGGCAAAAAATATCACCGTGTCGAACGGTCATATGGTCATTTCACTAGGAACTTCACTCTGCCAGAGGATGTCGATCCAGACAAGGTAAAGGCGGATTTCAAAGCCGGCGTGTTGGAACTGCGCCTCTACAAAGCAGAAAAAGCTAAATCCAAGGAAATTGAAGTGAAGGTAGCGTAAAAGTGCACCAATTTATCTGATTTGAATTCGGGAAGCCCCACACCAGCCGGGAGACTATTTTCTCGGCTGGTTTGTTTCATTCGAGGGAAATCAGGATTCAGGTCAACTTTTTGTTGCAGCTGGAAATAGGATGAGTCAATTTTACTTAACAACTTGCATCACATTTAGCGCATCATGAAAAACTATTCATCTATGATCAAATTTGGCAGTGGCCTACTTGTTGGGGCTATCGCTTGGGTGCTGTTTTCGGGATCAACTTCGAGTGTTGCCGAAGATATTCAATCCCCAGAGCTGGATATTGACACCGCTCCCCTGACCCGAGAAATCAAGATCGCCACCAGTTTTGCGACTGTTGTCAAAAAGGCTTCGCCCAGTGTGGTATCCATTCAAGTGATCCAAAAAACACCCATGTCGCAATCTCCTTTTGGGGGTGACTCAGGTATGGACCCCTTTCGTAGATTCTTCTCCCCGGATGCACCTGGTCAACCCCGGAGCCAGCAAGCACCTGAAAGGCGTGTGCAAGGCGGTGGATCAGGCGTGATTGTTTCCGAGGACGGGTTCATCCTGACCAACAATCATGTCATTGATGGAGCAGAAACCATTACTGTCCTGCTGAGTGATGATCAAACCAAGTATGAAGCGGAGGTCCTCGGTGGCGACAAACACTCTGACCTTGCCGTCATCAAAATCAAAGCAGACAACCTGGATCCAATTACTCTTTCAGATAGTAATCAGCTGGAAGTGGGAGACCTGGTCCTTGCGATGGGAAGCCCCTTTGGTTTGTCCCAATCTGTTACCATGGGTATTGTCAGCGCCACTGGACGCGCTGGACTTCAGATGATGGATATCGAAAATTTCATCCAAACCGACGCATCCATCAATCCCGGGAATTCAGGTGGCGCTCTGGTGGATGCTCAAGGTCGTTTGGTTGGAATCAACACATTGATTGTAAGCCGATCTGGAGGTAACCAGGGAATCGGATTTGCGATTCCCGTGAACATGGCTCGAAGGGTCATGGAGCAAATTGTGAACTTTGGCGATATTAAACGCGGATTGCTGGGTATCAGCATGCAGGAATTGACTGAATCCATGGCGGTTCAATTCGGTCTTGAAGAAACAACAGGCGTACTGGTAAGTGAGGCCAGCATTGGAGGTCCAGCTGACAAAGCCGGTATTGAGGCAGGTGATGTCATATTGAAATTCAATGACACCAAGGTGCGCGGTTTGACGCACCTTAAACTTCTTGTGGTTGAAACAAGACCGGGTGTAGAGGTGGACATGACCATTTTTCGCCGCGGAGAATCGCGCGTCTTGAGTGTTGAAATCGGGGCTTTGCCCTCCGACGGATACATGGCTCTAATGAGAAACTGGGGAGGTGAAGAAGAAACTGATGGTGGCACTGTTCTTCAAGGAGTAGCAGTTTCCAATTTGACACCTCAACTGCGAGAGCAATTCGGGATCAAGCAAAACATGAATGGGGCTTTGATTACCGAGGTAGATGCCGACTCGAAAGCACATGCTGAAGGATTGCGAGCAGGTCATGTCATTCTGCAAATAGAGCACAAAACTGTATCTGATGCTCAAGATGTGATCGATATTGCCAGGGGGATCAAAGGCGACTCCATCTTGCTGCACGTATGGACTCGCAAGGGTGCCCGCTTCATGGTTGTCCCTGTGAATTGATATTGAGATCCAGCCAAAAGGTATGTGCCGCTGCTCCTGCATGGCTCGAGAGCAAGCCTACTTCTTGCCGAATATTGGTTCTGAAATAGTTGTTCATTATTAAATTCGTTGCTTGCAGACAAGCTCGGGATTGGTGATTTTCTAATCATGTTTACGGGGATTGTAGCGGAAACAGGTTTAACCTTGCAGGTGAATGAAACCGGCAAGGGCATTCGTCTTGAAATTCAAGCGGAGAACACCTCGAGTGAACTTCGATTGGGCGACAGCATCGCCGTAAATGGATGTTGCCTCACTGCTGTTGAAATTTCCGAGCCTGATGCAAAAAACCAACGACGAATCTCCTTGGACCTGCTCAAGGAAACATGGGATGTGACGAATCTACATACCGCTACCCCCGGTAGCTTGCTGAACCTAGAGCGTCCCTTGAGTTTCAACGGCAGTCTTGATGGACATTTCGTGACAGGCCATGTCGATGGTGTCGGTAAAGTGCTGAAATGGGAGCAGCACGGGGGGGACTGGCTGCTTGAAATCGAGCCACCAGAAAATCTCATGCATTTATTGGTGCACAAGGGGTCCGTTGCCCTGGACGGCATCAGTCTGACCGTGGCCAAAGTGCTGGATCAAAGCTTCCAGGTCTGGATCATACCGCATACCTATCAGGTGACCAATCTCCACACAAGAAAACCTGGGAGTCTGATCAATATTGAAACTGATTTACTTGGCAAATATGTCGAGCGATTCATTCAGGCTCGTAAAATCTGAATCGAAGGAAATTCAGATCCATGTGGATAGGTTGAAATGAAAACTGATTCAGCTTTAAGTCACCGAATTCCAGCAAAGCCGAAAAAATAGCTCTATCAAAGCTATGCTTAAGGTTGAGATGAACTCATGCCCGATTTCGCGAGTCTTCTCAGGTTCGTTTTATCCTAGTAATAACGATCAAAATCTTTCCGGAGGATTGAATGCAAGAAAGCCACTCCAAGAACGATATTTTCCTTGCTTAAGGCTTCAAAACCGAGTTCATTATGACAACGACGTTCAGTGCGGAGAGATGGCTGAGTGGTCGAAAGCACCGGTTTGCTAAACCGACGTACGGGGATAACTCGTACCGCGGGTTCAAATCCCGCTCTCTCCGCCATTTTCCCAAACCATTCCAGTGTAGCAAATTAAAAATACTGCACTGCCTCCTCACCTGCGCTTTACAACTTAAAGTACAACTCGTTTGAATATGTTCAGATGCGTTTGATGGCGTTTATCAATGACAAGCCGTTAAAATAGCCTGCATGAATGGGAAGATTATTTTAGGTAATGGACTAACAAGTCTTCCCTTCGATTTTTCGATGTTCCTTTGTGAGGCTTATTGTGCAGCTGAAATGGAGGATGTTCCTCGAGATTTGTTTGATCTCTGACGCTGAGTGGCAGTTTTCGCAAGTTCGGAACAGAACTACTCGGACCAGCCATGGTGCAAGGTTTAAAATAGGAGACAGCTGCAAAATCGGCTAAGAATTGTAATAGCTATATACAGTTTTAGCCCTTAACGAATAGCACATGAAATTTAAACCCTTCTTCGTAATACTCGTATCAATGATACTGGTCGGGTGTAGCAAAGAAGTTTCTGTTGCCCAAACATACAACCATATCTAAACAAAAACACTTTTATTATTGCCTAGATTTGATTCTAATCTCTTTCGTCATTGCACCTGCGACTGATTTTCATCGTCCCGGAGGATATCTTGCGCTGAGCGTATACCTAACGAGACACTATTATTGGTTCTCAACAATTAAAATCCAAATCTATTAGGGAAGGGCACTTTCATCAAGTTACATTTCTATGACAATGAACTGATCACATTTGAGAGTAGGCAACGATGGCGAAATGGCGCTGATTTGCCAGCGATCTGGTTGAGTTGCCGCACATTCAAATCAACTTTCATAACCTTCTTAACTCGAAAATAAACCTCGCTGCTGCCGGGTTTCGGAAACGCGACGAACGACCAGCAGACCCTTGTATCCGGGTCAAAGGATGGCGGTATCATCTTTTCCAACCATGAATCATTTCACAGAGACGATTGTCTGGAACCAGACCCTCTGCAGCCACCTTTTCCGTGAAATCAAGGTCGAGTGAAAAGACGTGTGTTACCTGACGATCTTCGCCATGCTTTTCAAAACCCTCCAGATCGATGAGTAAATTAACCAGAAGAGACTTTCTCAACGGAACTTTGATGGCAACGGGAGCTTCTGTGTTGCCTTCCGATCACATGGAGAACCGGAGCCAAATGCTTTGGATCCATCGTAATATCCGCCCGCGAGAACAGGACTCAGCGGATTGTCGGCTGCATATTTTTATCAGCAAAAGCACGGTCGAGATAAGAAGGTCCTCATTCTGGACAATCACGACGATTTCGATGGGCACGCCAGGAGAAACGAGCACACGATCAACGACCAGCGACGTATTGGCTATGGCCGTTCACAAACATTGGTCAAACCGCAGGCCGCACACAAAATTGTTCAGGATCTTTTGAAAGACATCGGCATTGATATCGAGAGGTTCAAGACCGCCTACGACCGCGATTTCTTT
Source organism: Pedosphaera sp. (assembly GCA_002690655.1). Lineage (GTDB taxonomy): Bacteria > Verrucomicrobiota > Verrucomicrobiia > Limisphaerales > AAA164-E04 > AAA164-E04. The sequence continues at coordinate 4,996 of NZFL01000012.1, read as the reverse complement.
AAACGGCACGATCTCGGAGCCAACGCATATTTCAACAAGCAAGTTTTTGGACGGGACAAGGTCGTCGCGCATCCCTATTGTAATTATTCAAATTACATTGAAGGGCTACAGGGCCCGAAACTATCCAACGAGGAAGCCCAAAGGGTGCAGCGCTGAGTTGCGTCCAGGGTGGTGTCTGCGTGGGGTGCTACGGGTCAAATGTCACGGTCTGTGTGTTGAAATACACGCCTGCGATCTCCTCACTGGTTTCCACTTTGCCCACCGGCATCGGACATGGAGCGGAATAAATAATGGGAGACCATCCATTCCTCGCCCTGCCTGTATCCCCAGAGCTCGGCACATGCCATGAAGAAGACGCGCCAGTAGACCCACCACCGGGTGGTCTGGTCCTTGCCGTAGACATTGGCAAAAATCTCACGGATCTCCGGAGCATGAGCGTCCATGTTGCGCAGCCAGGCCTCCGCCGTTTTCTGGTAATGCGTTCCATTGACCCTCCAATGGCTTTCCAGGGTCAGGTCCCTTTGGAAATGAAGCAGCAGGTCGTCGGAAGGCATCATGCCGCCGGTGAAAAAATAGCGAGACATCCAGTCACTGGCATCGGTGTCGACAAAATGGTAGGCCAGGTCCCGGTGAGTGAAGATGTGGACGAAAAGCGTTCCCCCCGGCTTGAGCCAGCGGGAGATGCGCCCCATCAGGCGCTCGAAATTCTTCATATGCTCAAACATCTCCACGGAGACCACCCGGTCAAAGACCGCGTCCGAGTCAAACGCGTTCATGTCACAGGTGATGACCTTCAGGTTCTTCAGTCCCAGGTCCCGGGCTGTTCCCTCGATATGAGCTCGCTGGACCGAGGAGTTTGAAACCGCCGTGATGTGTGACTTGGGATAGTGGCGTGCCATCCACAGGGTGAGGGATCCCCAGCCACAACCCAGTTCAAGGACCTGGCAGCCGTCCTCGATCTGGGCCCTCTCACAGGTCAGGCTCAGCATGGAAGCCTCCGCGTCATCAAGATTTCGGGTAGTATCATCCCACAAGCCACTGCTGTATTTCAGGTGGCTCCCCAGGCAGCGCTGGAAGAAGGCTGTCGGGACCTCGTAATGCTGGGTATTGGCGGCGGCCGTGTTGATGGCGATGGGCATCTCCCTGAGCCCGGCCACCATGGACTGGAGTTTCCGGCACTGGCCTTCCGCGTCGGGTTCACGCTCTGATGCCAGCCGTTCCCGTAACAAGCGACGGATGCCGATGCGGATCAACCAATCCGGCAGGATGTTCTTCTCTAGACTTTGGTCAATAAAACTCATGAATGATCTGATTTAAACCATGGAATGAAGGGACTCGTCGTGCGTTGATAGCGTGCATAGGCTTCTCCCTTGCTGCGCAGGGCCTGCTCCTCGGTGGCGGGGATGCCTGTGACCTTCAGCAGGAACCACAGCATCAGGAGTGGACAGTAAAGGCTGGTCCAGCCGTAGGGGGATCCCAGGCAGAAGATCCAGAACCCGATCCACACCATCCATTCAAAAAAGTAATTCGGATGGCGTGAGTAAGCCCAGAGTCCCACCGAGCAGACCTTTCCCTGGTTTTCCGGCTTTGCCTTGAACTGCTTGAGCTGCCTGTCGGCCAGACTTTCTCCCAGCAGTGACAGGAGAATCACGCCTGCGCCCATCCACTCGATGGGGGCGATTCCCGGGGCAGGGTTGCGCATGATCAACAGGAAAGGCAGGGAGAGGCATGCCAGCAAACCGGCTTGAAGCTGGTAGAACCAGAACATGCGGCGTCCCGTGTCCGGGCCCCATTCTTTCCTCAAGGCCAAGTAGCGGCCATCCTCACGCGGATGTTCCTTCTTGACTCGCATGCACAGATACCAGCCAAGGCGGAAACTCCAGGCAGACACCGGTAAGGCGATGAGGAGTTTGCGACCGGGGGTTCCTTCTGCCATCAGTGCAAAAACCAGTATCATCAAAGTGAACCCCCATGACCAGGCCACATCGACCACCCCGTAGTTGACCCAGCGACGGGCCAGTCCATACACGCCACCCATCATCATGCAGGCCGTCCCGAGCGCTGCGCCCATCATCAGGCATCCTTCAAGCATGAGGTCCCCCCTCCATTTGGGTGCGATGGATGATTCTTTGCAGGAGGCATTTCATCAAGATCCAGGCGGTCCCAAAAATAAGTGGCGCGACCAGGAACCATCCCAGGATGCCGTGTAAGCCCGTCATCCCAAAACGCTTCATGAAGGCCTCTGGAGATGCATTGAAGGCCGCGACCAGCTCGGTGGGTACAAATACCATGGGCTCCGCGCCCATCAGGGTTTCGCCAAGACGGACAAAGAAAATCAGGAGCAGGGGATGCACACATGTGACCATCCAGTTGGCAGACTGCAGGATGACCTGATTGAGCTTGAGGGGAGCCCCGAGAAGCAGGCACAGGAGGCTGGTGATACCAAAAATGGGAAAGACACCCAAGGTGGCCCCCAGGGCGAGTGTCAGGGTGATTTTGTGGGGTGAGACCCCCTGCGTCAGTTGGTTGACGATGGGCCGCATGACACGACGCGACCAGAAACCTTCACGCTGTGGCGGATGTGCCGGTGGCACCGTCTGCTTGATGACCTGGTGTTCGTTACTCATGGCGTGGCCGGTCCCCGCCTCAAAAGGAGCTCTTCCATGGAGGCGTTTGTGGGTAACTGGAAGAGCTTGATCAACATATAGACGGCCATGGCGATGTTGCCCAGCAGCAGAATGGCCAGCAGCCACAAGCCCCTTGCGCCCCATCGAGTTTCCTTGTAGAGGACCCAGGCATAAAAGGTCAGGAAACCGAAATAGGCATCAAAGAGGGTCGCCACGAACCAGGGTTGCTCCGCGATACCGGGCATGATGTCCCAGAGTGCCACGCGCTGGCTTGCCCAGGTGGTCACCCCCAGCATGGAAACAAGCACGGCGATAAAGAAGAGTCGTAGCAAAGTGATGATCATTTCATTCTCAGGTTTCTATGTCAGTGAGCGGTTGTTGGGACGCGTGTAAAGGGCCTGCACCACGCTGATGTTGCGACCGGCAAAGGCTGCTTCGCAGTAGCTGAAATAGTAGTTCCACTTGCGTATGAACCGTGCATCAAAGCCCAGGCGATGCAAGTCCCCATGACGGGCATTGAACCGCTCGCGCCACAGGTGCAGGGTGCGAGCGTAGGAGGGACCCATGTCCTTCAGGTCACTCAGGTCAAAGTTACCCTTACGGTTGAGCAGGTGATTCACCCGTCCCATGGAGAGCAGCAGTGAACCTGGAAAGATATGTTTCTGAATCCAGTCCACACCCTTCCTCAGGGCCTTGTAACGACTGTCAGGGGTGGTGATCATCTGCAGGCAGAGGAGTCCGTCCTTCTTGAGCAAACGGTCGCACTGTGCACAAAAGGTATCCAGATATTGATGCCCCACCGCTTCCATCATCTCGATGGATGCAATCTTGTCGAAACGCCCCTTCAAGTGGCGGTAATCGCAGAGCACCACCTCCACCTGGTTCTGGAGGCCTTCGCGTGCCACGCGTTCCCGGGTGTATTCCAGCTGGGCCTCGGAGATGGTGGCCGCGGTGACGTGGCATCCATACCTCCTGGCCGCGTAGCAACAGAACCCTCCCCAGCCACAGCCGATTTCCAGGACACGGTCCCCGGGCTGGAGTCTCAGTTGTTCACAGAGACGGGCGTATTTCATCTCCTGGGCCTCTTCCAGGGTGGTTTCAGGAGACTGGAACAGGCCGGCGGAATAGGTCATGGATGGATCCAGGAACAAGCCGTAGAAGCTGTTGCCCAGGTCGTAATGCTCCCGGATGTTCGATCGACTGGTCTGCAGGCTGTTGGGGCGGAGCAGGTGATAGAGTCGGTTGAGTGAGGCCAGGAAGTTAATCCATGGTTTGCCGCTGGAGGAGCCTGACATCGCGGGTGAGGTTTCCACATTGAGGATGAACCAAGCGATGAGCGCCTGGATATCATCGGTTTCCCAGTCACCCTCCACATAGGCCTCCCCAAAGCCAATGTCACCATACAGGATGCATTTCCTGAAGAATGCAGTGTGCTTAACCTGCAGGGTCGCCGAGACCTCGCTGGAGGGGTCCCCCAACTCATGCCGTGAGCCGTCGGGGAGGGAAAGTTGCAGCTTTCCGAATGACATTTTCTGCAAGGCGTTCAGGACGAGTGTTTCACAGAGGCGTTCCAGCATGGTCCGTGCGGGGCCTTGAGGGTAATTCACGGCAGGCACTTCCAGTTCCTGGGAGCCTCCTGGTTTCGTGGTAAGGGGCGAATTCATTTTGTGTCTCGAATCAAGGATGCATGTGGACGCATCACATCCACCTGCTGCTCGGGCTGAGCTGCTTTCTGTATATAAGGGATTTTCCTAAGGTAAAGTTTCATGGCGTGCCAGTGGATCAGCAGGATGACCCTCAAGGTCATCAGTGGGTATCGGACCAGGAACCAGGCCAGGTTGGAGGCGTTGAAATTTCGTTGACGCCCGCTCAGCGAAGTGGCCAGCAGGCATTCCTTGCCAGCATGATCCAGCACACGGAGCGCCAGGCGTTCGCCTGGCAATTGAAGGCGGAATTCAAACCGTACATCCAGCGGCATGAAGGGGGACACGTAAAACTCCTTGGGCGTGTCCAGGACAAACCGTGTGGAATCCCTGTCCCCGATGCGCGGCACCAGGTAGCGCTTGAACTCTCCAAAGGTGTTGCCGACCTCCGCCACCGCGCACAGTGCTTCCCCCGAGGGGCGCAGGCAGAAATAGAATGAAACCGGGTTGAAAGTGTAGCCCAGGACCCTGGGGAAGGTAAGCAGGAGGATGCGATCCTTCTCACTGGCATCCACCCCCTTGTCACGGAGCCAGTGGATCAGGTTGTCCTTGACCGTCTCGCCCTTTCCGGCCAAATGATCCTTGTCGTGAAAACTATAGAGGTTGAAACGATTGTGGCTGAACAGGGCCAGATGCTTGGACAGTGCCTGGACTTCATCCAGGTCC
>NZFL01000011.1 GCA_002690655.1 Pedosphaera sp. | reverse complement strand
TCTATGACAATGAACTGATCACATTTGAGAGTAGGCAACGATGGCGAAATGGCGCTGATTTGCCAGCGATCTGGTTGAGTTGCCGCACATTCAAATCAACTTTCATAACCTTCTTAACTCGAAAATAAACCTCGCTGCTGCCGGGTTTCGGAAACGCGACGAACGACCAGCAGACCCTTGTATCCGGGTCAAAGGATGGCGGTATCATCTTTTCCAACCATGAATCATTTCACAGAGACGATTGTCTGGAACCAGACCCTCTGCAGCCACCTTTTCCGTGAAATCAAGGTCGAGTGAAAAGACGTGTGTTACCTGACGATCTTCGCCATGCTTTTCAAAACCCTCCAGATCGATGAGTAAATTAACCAGAAGAGACTTTCTCAACGGAACTTTGATGGCAACGGGAGCTTCTGTGTTGCCTTCCGATCACATGGAGAACCGGAGCCAAATGCTTTGGATCCATCGTAATATCCGCCCGCGAGAACAGGACTCAGCGGATTGTCGGCTGCATATTTTTATCAGCAAAAGCACGGTCGAGATAAGAAGGTCCTCATTCTGGACAATCACGACGATTTCGATGGGCACGCCAGGAGAAACGAGCACACGATCAACGACCAGCGACGTATTGGCTATGGCCGTTCACAAACATTGGTCAAACCGCAGGCCGCACACAAAATTGTTCAGGATCTTTTGAAAGACATCGGCATTGATATCGAGAGGTTCAAGACCGCCTACGACCGCGATTTCTTTAAACGGCACGATCTCGGAGCCAACACATATTTCAACAAGCAAGTTTTTGGACGGGACAAGGTCGTCGCGCATCCCTATTGTAATTATTCAAATTACATTGAAGGGCTACAGGGCCCGAAACTATCCAACGAGGAAGCCCAAAGGGTGCAGCGCTGAGTTGCGTCCAGGGTGGTGTCTGCGTGGGGTGCTACGGGTCAAATGTCACGGTCTGTGTGTTGAAATACACGCCTGCGATCTCCTCACTGGTTTCCACTTTGCCCACTGGCATCGGACATGGAGCGGAATAAATAATGGGAGACCATCCATTCCTCGCCCTGCCTGTATCCCCAGAGCTCGGCACATGCCATGAAGAAGACGCGCCAGTAGACCCACCACCGGGTGGTCTGGTCCTTGCCGTAGACATTGGCAAAAATCTCACGGATCTCCGGAGCATGAGCGTCCATGTTGCGCAGCCAGGCCTCCGCCGTTTTCTGGTAATGCGTTCCATTGACCCTCCAATGGCTTTCCAGGGTCAGGTCCCTTTGGAAATGAAGCAGCAGGTCGTCGGAAGGCATCATGCCGCCGGTGAAAAAATAGCGAGACATCCAGTCACTGGCATCGGTGTCGACAAAATGGTAGGCCAGGTCCCGGTGAGTGAAGATGTGGACGAAAAGCGTTCCCCCCGGCTTGAGCCAGCGGGAGATGCGCCCCATCAGGCGCTCGAAATTCTTCATATGCTCAAACATCTCCACGGAGACCACCCGGTCAAAGACCGCGTCCGAGTCAAACGCGTTCATGTCACAGGTGATGACCTTCAGGTTCTTCAGTCCCAGGTCCCGGGCTGTTCCCTCGATATGAGCTCGCTGGACCGAGGAGTTTGAAACCGCCGTGATGTGTGACTTGGGATAGTGGCGTGCCATCCACAGGGTGAGGGATCCCCAGCCACAACCCAGTTCAAGGACCTGGCAGCCGTCCTCGATCTGGGCCCTCTCACAGGTCAGGCTCAGCATGGAAGCCTCCGCGTCATCAAGATTTCGGGTAGTATCATCCCACAAGCCACTGCTGTATTTCAGGTGGCTCCCCAGGCAGCGCTGGAAGAAGGCTGTCGGGACCTCGTAATGCTGGGTATTGGCGGCGGCCGTGTTAATGGCGATGGGCATCTCCCTGAGCCCGGCCACCATGGACTGGAGTTTCCGGCACTGGCCTTCCGCGTCGGGTTCACGCTCTGATGCCAGCCGTTCCCGTAACAAGCGACGGATGCCGATGCGGATCAACCAATCCGGCAGGATGTTCTTCTCTAGACTTTGGTCAATAAAACTCATGAATGATCTGATTTAAACCATGGAATGAAGGGACTCGTCGTGCGTTGATAGCGTGCATAGGCTTCTCCCTTGCTGCGCAGGGCCTGCTCCTCGGTGGCGGGGATGCCTGTGACTTTCAGCAGGAACCACAGCATCAGGAGTGGACAGTAAAGGCTGGTCCAGCCGTAGGGGGATCCCAGGCAGAAGATCCAGAACCCGATCCACACCATCCATTCAAAAAAGTAATTCGGATGGCGTGAGTAAGCCCAGAGTCCCACCGAGCAGACCTTTCCCTGGTTGTCCGGCTTTGCCTTGAACTGCTTGAGCTGCCTGTCGGCCAGACTTTCTCCCAGCAGTGACAGGAGAATCACGCCTGCGCCCATCCACTCGATGGGGGCGATTCCCGGGGCAGGGTTGCGCATGATCAACAGGAAAGGCAGGGAGAGGCATGCCAGCAAACCGGCTTGAAGCTGGTAGAACCAGAACATGCGGCGTCCCGTGTCCGGGCCCCATTCTTTCCTCAAGGCCAAGTAGCGGCCATCCTCACGCGGATGTTCCTTCTTGACTCGCATGCACAGATACCAGCCAAGGCGGAAACTCCAGGCAGACACCGGTAAGGCGATGAGGAGTTTGCGACCGGTGGTTCCTTCTGCCATCAGTGCAAAAACCAGTATCATCAACGTGAACCCCCATGACCAGGCCACATCGACCACCCCGTAGTTGACCCAGCGACGGGCCAGTCCATACACGCCACCCATCATCATGCAGGCCGTCCCGAGCGCTGCGCCCATCATCAGGCATCCTTCAAGCATGAGGTCCCCCCTCCATTTGGGTGCGATGGATGATTCTTTGCAGGAGGCATTTCATCAAGATCCAGGCGGTCCCGAAAATAAGTGGCGCGACCAGGAACCATCCCAGGATGCCGTGTAAGCCCGTCATCCCAAAACGCTTCATGAAGGCCTCTGGAGATGCATTGAAGGCCGCGACCAGCTCGGTGGGTACAAATACCATGGGTTCCGCGCCCATCAGGGTTTCGCCAAGACGGACAAAGAAAATCAGGAGCAGGGGATGCACACATGTGACCATCCAGTTGGCAGACTGCAGGATGACCTGATTGAGCTTGAGGGGAGCCCCGAGAAGCAGGCACAGGAGGCTGGTGATACCAAAAATGGGAAAGACACCCAAGGTGGCCCCCAGGGCGAGTGTCAGGGTGATTTTGTGGGGTGAGACCCCCTGCGTCAGTTGGTTGACGATGGGCCGCATGACACGACGCGACCAGAAACCTTCACGCTGTGGCGGATGTGCCGGTGGCACCGTCTGCTTGATGACCTGGTGTTCGTTACTCATGGCGTGGCCGGTCCCCGCCTCAAAAGGAGCTCTTCCATGGAGGCGTTTGTGGGTAACTGGAAGAGCTTGATCAACATATAGACGGCCATGGCGATGTTGCCCAGCAGCAGAATGGCCAGCAGCCACAAGCCCCTTGCGCCCCATCGAGTTTCCTTGTAGAGGACCCAGGCATAAAAGGTCAGGAAACCGAAATAGGCATCAAAGAGGGTCGCCACGAACCAGGGTTGCTCCGCGATACCGGGCATGATGTCCCAGAGTGCCACGCGCTGGCTTGCCCAGGTGGTCACCCCCAGCATGGAAACAAGCACGGCGATAAAGAAGAGTCGTAGCAAAGTGATGATCATTTCATTCTCAGGTTTCTATGTCAGTGAGCGGTTGTTGGGACGCGTGTAAAGGGCCTGCACCACGCTGATGTTGCGACCGGCAAAGGCTGCTTCGCAGTAGCTGAAATAGTAGTTCCACTTGCGTATGAACCGTGCATCAAAGCCCAGGCGATGCAAGTCCCCATGACGGGCATTGAACCGCTCGCGCCACAGGTGCAGGGTGCGAGCGTAGGAGGGACCCATGTCCTTCAGGTCACTCAGGTCAAAGTTACCCTTACGGTTGAGCAGGTGATTCACCCGTCCCATGGAGAGCAGCAGTGAACCTGGAAAGATATGTTTCTGAATCCAGTCCACACCCTTCCTCAGGGCCTTGTAACGACTGTCAGGGGTGGTGATCATCTGCAGGCAGAGGAGTCCGTCCTTCTTGAGCAAACGGTCGCACTGTGCACAAAAGGTATCCAGATATTGATGCCCCACCGCTTCCATCATCTCGATGGATGCAATCTTGTCGAAACGCCCCTTCAAGTGGCGGTAATCGCAGAGCACCACCTCCACCTGGTTCTGGAGGCCTTCGCGTGCCACGCGTTCCCGGGTGTATTCCAGCTGGGCCTCGGAGATGGTGGCCGCGGTGACGTGGCATCCATACCTCCTGGCCGCGTAGCAACAGAACCCTCCCCAGCCACAGCCGATTTCCAGGACACGGTCCCCGGGCTGGAGTCTCAGTTGTTCACAGAGACGGGCGTATTTCATCTCCTGGGCTTCTTCCAGGGTGGTTTCAGGAGACTGGAACAGGCCGGCGGAATAGGTCATGGATGGATCCAGGAACAAGCCGTAGAAGCTGTTGCCCAGGTCGTAATGCTCCCGGATGTTCGATCGACTGGTCTGCAGGCTGTTGGGGCGGAGCAGGTGATAGAGTCGGTTGAGTGAGGCCAGGAAGTTAATCCATGGTTTGCCGCTGGAGGAGCCTGACATCGCGGGTGAGGTTTCCACATTGAGGATGAACCAAGCGATGAGCGCCTGGATATCATCGGTTTCCCAGTCACCCTCCACATAGGCCTCCCCAAAGCCAATGTCACCATACAGGATGCATTTCCTGAAGAATGCAGTGTGCTTAACCTGCAGGGTCGCCGAGACCTCGCTGGAGGGGTCCCCCAACTCATGCCGTGAGCCGTCGGGGAGGGAAAGTTGCAGCTTTCCGAATGACATTTTCTGCAAGGCGTTCAGGACGAGTGTTTCACAGAGGCGTTCCAGCATGGTCCGTGCGGGGCCTTGAGGGTAATTCACGGCAGGCACTTCCAGTTCCTGGGAGCCTCCTGGTTTCGTGGTAAGGGGCGAATTCATTTTGTGTCTCGAATCAAGGATGCATGTGGACGCATCACATCCACCTGCTGCTCGGGCTGAGCTGCTTTCTGTATATAAGGGATTTTCCTAAGGTAAAGTTTCATGGCGTGCCAGTGGATCAGCAGGATGACCCTCAAGGTCATCAGTGGGTATCGGACCAGGAACCAGGCCAGGTTGGAGGCGTTGAAATTTCGTTGACGCCCGCTCAGCGAAGTGGCCAGCAGGCATTCCTTGCCAGCATGATCCAGCACACGGAGCGCCAGGCGTTCGCCTGGCAATTGAAGGCGGAATTCAAACCGTACATCCAGCGGCATGAAGGGGGACACGTAAAACTCCTTGGGCGTGTCCAGGACAAACCGTGTGGAATCCCTGTCCCCGATGCGCGGCACCAGGTAGCGCTTGAACTCTCCAAAGGTGTTGCCGACCTCCGCCACCGCGCACAGTGCTTCCCCCGAGGGGCGCAGGCAGAAATAGAATGAAACCGGGTTGAAAGTGTAGCCCAGGACCCTGGGGAAGGTAAGCAGGAGGATGCGATCCTTTTCACTGGCATCCACCCCCTTGTCACGGAGCCAGTGGATCAGGTTGTCCTTGACCGTCTCGCCCTTTCCGGCCAAATGATCCTTGTCGTGAAAACTATAGAGGTTGAAACGATTGTGGCTGAACAGGGCCAGGTGCTTGGACAGTGCCTGGACATCATCCAGGTCCAGGCAGAACAGGAAGATCGGGTGCCGGAAGCGATACTGTCTCGGTGCCAGTCGATGGTGCATGATGCTGCACTCGTAGAGATGTGACTTAATTCCAGACACCATCAAAGTCCCTTCCTGATATCACCTGGTTCAGATGGATCGCGGACACCAGCGCGTCCTCATGAAACCCGTGCTTGAAATAGCTGCCACAGAAATAAACCCTCTGATCGGGCGATTGACGGTTCAGTTCCGGCAGGCGTTCCTGTGCCGCCACGGCTTCCAGGTCAAAAAGAGGGTGTTCATAGGGGACCTGCCTGAGGATGTGTTCCTCCCGGATCTGCTCGGCCCCATTGATGGAGACAAAATAATCCTGCTGGCGGGAAACATCCTGGAGTCGATTCATCCAGTAGATGGTCGAGGGGGTCTCCTCACCGCTGCTTCCCCTCTCAATGCGATAATTCCAGGAAGACCATGCCAGGCGCGTCCTTGGCATGACACGGGCATCGGTGTGCAGGGTGGCGAGATTCGGTTGATACCTGAATGGACCTAGCAAGGTTTGTTGCAGCCTGCTGGGCTGGTCCAGCAGGGCAAGGGCCTGGTCGCCGTGACAAGCCAGGATCACCTTGTCGAACTCCAGTTGTCGGCCTGCCTGTGTCTGGATGGACACGCCATCCTCCCGGGGTGTGATTCGCAGCACGCCGTCCCCCAGTTGAATATGCTTCCGGAACGGTTCAACGAGCCGTTCTACATAGCGACGAGAGCCCCCATCCACGGTCCACCACTGGTGCTGGGTGTGCAGACCCAGGAAGCCGTGGTTGTGGAAGAAACCCAGCAGGGAGGAGGCCGGGAATCCAAGCATCTTGCTCGGGGGCGTCGACCACACGGCCGAGCTCATCGGTACCAGGTAGAGGTTCAGGAAATCGCTTCCGTATTGTCGTTCCTCGACATACTCACTCAAGGCCAGGCTGCGTGTTCTTGGATCCTGGAGTGCGGGTATGGCTTCCCTGTTGAAGCGGTTGATCTGCTTCAACAGGTTCCAGAAGCGGGGACGCAGCAGGTTGCGTCGTTGTGCAAAGAGGTGATTCATGCTGGACCCTGAATACTCCAGGCCCGTGGGACGATGCTGGACACTGAAGGACATCGAGGTCTGCTTGACGGGTGCATCGATGGCCTTGAAAAGCCGTGTCAATTCCGGATAGGTGACCTGGTTGAACACCATGAAGCCGGTGTCGATGGGGATTTCCCGGCCTGCTTCATCGACGCTCAGGGTATGGCTGTGGCCTCCCACGTGGTCGTTAGCATCCAGGAGGGTGATTTCATGGCGGGCATGCAGTAGCCTGGCACATGCCAAGCCGGCAATGCCCGTGCCAACGATGGCCATCCGCGCTATGACGCACCTCCATTGCCTGTTGTGGTCGTAACTTCCGGGTAGTCCCCCAGTTGAATAATGCAATTAGTGTTCAAGTAAATTTTAGAAAATGGAGTGGGTTGAAAGACTTGGTCGCAAATCAACATCAAATTATAAGATTCAATTTATAATGGTCATTCGGGTTCAAAACATAAACCACCTCTCAAAATACCCCCTGCAAAGAATTATACTACATATTGGGCTTTGAACAAGGTCGGTAGTGATTTAGAAGGTTAAAAGCTTAATTCGCTGATACAGCACAACCTGAAAACAAACCCTTAACGTAGTGCAGAAAAGACGAGGTGGCGCAAGGGTGTGACACCAATTATTAGTTCGCGATAAATCTTAAAATATACTTAAAATACACGTTAACAGGAGAATACAAGAACTGAAAACCCGAATAAAGCGCCTCATCACGTTTACCTATTGGTCCCTCTACCATCACGGCATCATGAACCGCTGCCACCGCATCCACCGCCGCCTTCTCCGAACCCCTGACGCTCAATTCGGTCACTCCAATCCCAATAGGTTGGAAAGTTATCCTTGTGTTTTCGTAATAAGTGCTGGGCCTCGGAATTAGTCCGGCATGGTTGGCTCTTTTTCTAGTGTCTTTCATTTCGCCCAGATCCTTTCTCAGCTTTTGGATCTTCAGGCGAGGATTGTAAGCAGCATAGTGTGGCTACAAAGACAGCCTGAATTTATAATGGCCCTTTCCACAAAATTGATCTATCGAATACATCTAATAAATTGTAGCTGAAAATCATATTCGAAATAATCAACCAACTTGGAAAACCATCAAAAACATGACATTTAAACTTAATATTCTTTTAGGACTTGCCCTAAGCCTAGTCGTAGCAATCGCAGATCATCATGAAGGCGAATCACTGAATGAGTCTTCGTTGATACCGGGAACTTGGGCAAGAGATCAAACCCAGGTTAGAGGTGGTGTAATGACTTGGAAAAAAGAAATTATCCCAACTGAAGAAGCCAATACATTTATCGAAACTATAACCACGACCAAAGCGGACGGCTCTATTCATCGTCATTGGAAACTTAAATTCAAAGTAACCAGAGCTAATGGTCCTACACTCGTCTTCAATGGTTTCAAGATGGATTCAAAAAACCTGGGGACAGGGAAATGGACAGGGTGGCAGGATGCAAATATAAGGTATACCTTTCAAATCGATGATGCTTTTTGGTATGAGTTTCGAGACGTAAAAAATAAAGAGGGGCTTTTCACATACACCAGAGTCAGTAAGGCTGGTGAAAATCACTATCAGACTTTAGCGGCTAAAAAGCTTTCGATTCTCCAACCGATGATCGGAACATTCAAAGGGAGCGTTAATCTTAAGAATGCTGAAAGTTATGGGATCACCGAAGGTAAGAAAAATATCACCTTCATTTGCAAATGGAACACGGATAAAACCGTTATGACTGGTCAATGGGCTTATGATGACGAAAGTTTTGATGTTCGGCTTATTGCCAGTTACAATCCACGAGAACGTTCGATTCGCATGAATTATCATGCTTCAACAGGTAACCAAATCGAAGCTGAACTGATTGGCGTGTATAACAATGGCTTCCTCTGGGACAGAGGTGGCGATACGCCGCAAGGGCAACTCTATGAAAAGTGTCTCATGGATTATTCCAAAGATGGGCAGCTTACTCACCGCATTATTGGTCGAACACTCAATGGAGTTCCAGAAGGCGAGGAGCCAGATATCATTTTGGAAAAAGTATCTGAATAATCTATTCCAGTAATTTTTATTCAATCCAAGAAGAGACTTCCTTAGTTGGAGTCTCTTTTTTTTGCATGGAGATTTTGTTTTGTGAGTATACACCTTTGCTTACAGATTCAGCGATCAGGATCATGGCCGGTTTTACAGCCAGGTTGAGTTAAAGTCCGAACCGGTATTGATTCATTTTACGGACGAATATTCCAAATTCATTGGGGGTTTAGCCATGATGTGACTACAAAATCTAAATTGAATTTTAATGGCCTTTTTCCTATACTGAAGACGTCATATATTATGGAAGCTTTGTATTTTTCCAACGTCAGTAAGTTAAATACCTTCATCAAGGAACAAAAATTCACGCAAAAAAACAAAACATCATACCATGAAATTCATAATTCTATCGATCCTAATAACAGCAATTTCTTTCGACCCTCTTTTTGCTGATCACCACAAATCTCAAGATCAAAAAGAGGAAGCTCTTGCGGGTTCTTTTCCCCTGCAGGGCTGGTGGAAGTTTGAATCCAAACCTGATGCAGGAGAGAAAATTGTTAAGTATCTGGTTTCATGGGTAGATAAAGAAACTGGTATTCAGAATTTGGTGGATATGAATATTGAATCTTCGTCTAAAGAAATTGGGCATATAACAAGAGTTTTTCAGGTTCCTACAGCGAACCCAAAGGTCCACAATCGGTTATGGGTTAACAATAATGGCGATTACGGCAAGACTACACAGGTTGTAGAGGGCAACTCTATGATAGCAACCGTTGTTGGTTCGACCTCCAATGGGCTATTATCTGCGGTGATTCATACAACTTGGAATGCCGAAAAAAACGAGGCTCAGCAATTTATGTCCAATGTGATTGATGAAAACTCTGATTTTAAAACAAAGACCAAGACATTGTTTGGAAAGAAGATTTCTTATAACCCTCTCAGAAACGGTGATGCAATAATGAGTAAAGAAAGACAGATTAACCCGGATAGGATGGATGGAAGATTGAATCGCTTGCTTGGAAAGTGGAATCGTACGAATGAGGCCAGGGATTCCAAAAAAATAGAAACATTCACTGCCATTGTTAAGGGAGCAGCGATGCTTGAGAAATTCTCTTTTTACCAAATCGAGGGAGATTCCGAATCGCTTAATGGTGGGGGGTATCAACTAAGCGTCAAAGATCCATCCAATGGTAAGTTGTCGATGTGGTTTATCAATAAGAACAAGTTCAATCACGCTGGCTATTGGCAAATTGAGGGTGACAAAACTTTTATCCAAAATTATCTGGATCGAAGATATGTGAGAGAAGTCAACAATGACAAGGAAGTCCGAGCTTTTTACCAGGAGCTGAGAGATGGAAGTTACCTAAATCAAAAACCCATGATATTCAATAAAACCCCGTAACTCCTCCTAATTCATCAATAAACAGCATGTTTTCAAAGCTAGTTTTTTTGCAAGTGACGACATGTTGCTGATCAATTCTCGTAACCCCGACCAGATCGCGCAGCTTGAAACGAACTGAAGTTTTTTGTTTTCGCACTTGGGCAGGTGGACGGCCATGCCCTCGGTCAGGGCCGTGGGATGCCTTCGACGTTAGGCTAAAATAAAATTAACTAAAAAAAGGAACAAACACATGACACAAAAAATCATACTCTCTCTATTACTGCTCAGTATCTTCTCTGTTAATGCAAATGAAAAACGAGACACAGTCGCTGTATATGAATTATTTAAAACGATGGATATGGCTAAAAGTTATCAACAAACAATTGAAAAAATGTTAGAGATGCAGGTCAAACAAAATCCAAGTATTGAACCGCTCAAAGATATTATGCTTGAATTCTTTAATAAGCATATGGGGTGGAAAAGTGTGAAAGAAGATATGGCTAAAATTTACATGAACAATTTCACCGATAATGAACTAAAAAAACTTATTACTTTCTACAAAACCCCTATCGGAAAAAAGGCTGCTATTTTGGTTCCTACACTAGCAGCTGAAGGTGCTGCTATTGGTCAACAACGATTACAAAAAAACATGGCTGAATTACAACAAATGATACAAGCTAAGATGGCTGAATCAAAATAAGAAGTCTAACCTGCAGGTCCAGAGGAAATTCCTCATCTGGGTCCTTCGTTACAATAATGAAAAACAAAATCATCCCCCTTATTGCCCCCGTTCTTGCGGTTCTGTCGCCCATGATTGTAGCACCAAATGTTACAAAGACCGTGTGGTAGATATTTCGCTACGGTGACCCGAAATACAGGTTCTAGGTATCTTTTTCTTTGAAGGAATACAAAACCAACCCGAATCTATAATGGCGTAATTACGCCTCAAGCGATTTATGTAGCAAATGGCAATTTCCCGAAAATACTTCTATTGCAAACATTGCGAGCGGCCTCATCGCAAATGGGAAACCAGATATCATAGTGTCTATTAGGGTGCAGATGGCTTTGGCAACGTTCATTACTGCATAGGTTTCGAGGAAATTCTGCACCGTGTAGTGTTCGGGAATTCGATTACCAACGTAACTCCACAGGATTATTATTTTACTTAGAAAGAGTTGCGATAATTTGAGTTGGAAGCAAACTTGAGTCTAGATAAGTTTGTAGAAATGGGTTTATTGAGGTTCATATGAGTATGTTTGGCAGGGTGGATCAATGAGAATCAACAACGTGTAATCGAATATCTTCGTGACCAGGTAAAGGTTCTGAGAGAATTGCATGGTGATGGGCGATTAAAGTTGACCGACCTTCGCTTGAAAACTATTTCTCCGATATGGAGACCGAAGCATACCTCATCTACTTGATTTTGCGCTTCAGTGTTCAAAATTCTCCAAAAAAGCCATTTTCTCTAGGGGTTTGTGTTGCAAAACTGTTTCGAGCGATTTCCGAGTGTGCCACTCCTGCAAAACAGCGCAGAGCAGATGGTATTTCATTAAAATTGTCCCGTAGTCTAGAAAACTCTATTCGTTTCGATTTACCGGCAATTGATGATTGCGTAATCTTTGGAAAGAGTTCCATTCCTTCTATTGTAAACACATAGACCAAACTTGAACCCTCAATTCGTTACATACTTTTAAGGCACATTTCCATACCCATACTCGCTTATGAATTGTTTAAAATCTTCTGCACCCTGGTTGAATCGAAGTGCTTCTCCTGAAGCTGCCTTTGATCCTATCCCGTCAATGCATTGGGTTGGTTGAGAAGGTGTAGAAAAATAAAATAATAATTCATGTCTTTTAAATGCAACATTAGTAATCATTGGCGGGTAATGAGGCTTACATGATCAAACAACTCCTTCTCACAATAATCGCAGCCGTGTTGCTGGTGGGTTGCGCCTTAACTAAAAGCTATAATTTATCCACCCTTTCTATCGGCATGGATAAACAGGCTGTTATTTCCTTGCATGGAGAACCGTTCAGGGTCGCGGCCATGGACGGTTCGGAATATTTTATATACAGGGGCTTTGATAAGGAACTCTTGAAACCTAATGGGTTCATGGTCTATGAAGCTTTTATCCGATTCAAAGATGGTAAGGTAGATGCCTATGGAAGATTAGATGATTTCGATAACACGAGGCACAAAGAATTGTTAATCAGGAATGCTGAAGTGAAATGAAACACCTCCTGCTAACAATAATCGCAGCCGTGGTGCTGGTGGGGTGTGGGGAATCTGCTCCAGACATCTCAATTCATCAAGCTGCCGAAACAGGAAACATCGATGCCGTGAAGCAACACTTGGCTGCTGGATCGGATGTGAATGCGGATGCTGGTAGTTTAGTGACCCCTTTACATGTGGCGAGTGTGTTTGGAAACAAGGAAATCTCAGAACTGTTAATCGCCAATGGCGCTGGTGTGAATGCGGTGATGGAGGATGGCCGAACACCGCTAGATTTAGCCATCGAACTCAAAATGAACAAGACCGCCGACTTCCTCCGCAAGCACGGCGGCAAGACGGGGGAAGAATTATACGCTGAAGAAAATGAATTTGCATCGAAAAGTTCAAAAAGTGAAAACAGCCGCTAAAAGGGTTACCTTAATCAATCAGTGCTCATAATCTCGACCAAGTCAGATTTACTAGGGTTGTAACAGATTTCGCGGCTGCAAAACCATTAAAATTATCACCTGTTCTTTGTAAGACCTGCTATGAAACCATTGGCGTGCATGGTTGATATCGAGCATCTCGCATTGCGTCATACTTTATGCGATGGTCATTATCATGAGACTAAATTGAAGCCACAAAGTCTCCAAGTGGTCTATCCTCGCCGTGTCCTCAAACACCCTTTGCACGCAACCTCCTAAGCGAGACAAATTGATTATGTTTATCAAAGACAATCTCGAACTCACCGTCAATTCCCAGAGGTGTGACCCATTGACGAAGATGTTCCGCTCGGAATTTAATTGTAAATCCTTGATATGTACGCACCCGAACAAATATTTTGTATCCTTGATAATATTCGAGGAGCTCTTCTGTCGTTAATTTTAGATAGAAGTAGGCGCTGGTGCTCATTGATCGAATTCCTCAAACTCTTTTTTGGATAAAGTTAGTGCATAAAAAACATTGAAACCGTTGATGATGTATTTCCTGTTTTGGGTTGCCTCTGCCTTTGAGCGATCGGAGTGACAGATCACTATCTCTGGATTATCATGATAAGTTAGCAGCGCACTGATCCAATTGGGCCCTCCAGAAATCCGTGGAGGAATTTTATTATCGAAAACATCAGCATACATGCTCAAAGCCAAATTAATCTGGCGCAAATCACTGCTGCATTTGACTCGTCGGGGCTTTCCCTTGGCTTTCGACAATCCCGGTAGAAGCATTCCGGCCAGAATGGCAATAATCGCAATGACTACTAATAACTCAATGAGCGTAAAAGCACGTGAAAGCCTCTTTGGGGTTTTCTTATTTATTTCCAGCATGTTGAATAATAAGCGAAATGAGATTCATCTTTCTGACGATGAAACACCTAAGTCATCCTTGCGCTTGCTGACATATTACAACCCTGCTTTGTAATTAAAGCAAATTGCATTATGATCTCAAGTATTGTAAGCAACCTTGCTACCGGTCATGCACACTGACTAGATAAAAAAGAGGGAGACGAATGCCGTCATGCTTAAAATTTTGATAAATAATCTAATCACTGGCATTCGTCTGCTTCCCCTGTCCATGTGTTGTGCCGGCGTCACATTTCTTTACGAAGAAGTATTGACGGCTGAGCTCAACCGAACGGATGGAATACAATTCAATGAAATTCTAGCCTCAAATCTAACTGGATTAAAAGATGAGGACGGCGATACCAGTGATTGGTTGGAGATAAAAAATATCAGATCTCAAACTGTAAATTTGTCCGGCTACTCTCTGACAGACAATGCGAGGGTTCGCAGGAAATGGCCCTTACCAGATCAGGATATTCCTCCTGGAGGATACTTTTCGGTCTGGATGTCAGGCAAGGATTCCAATCAAAGTGACTTATTAGATTCGAACCCTTTGGGTAAGACTTCTCCCTTGTCAGTGCACACAAATTTCAAGTTAAAGAAAAAAGGAGGAAGCCTATTTCTCATTAATCCAGCTGGCGACACCATCGATGAAATTCACTATCCCAAACAATACTCCGATCATTCATTTGCTCGCTCAAGTGATCCGACGAGAAAATGGGGTTTTTATTTGATCCCAACCCCCGGAAAAGCGAACGAGGGCAGACCTTTAAAGCAATTTGTAAAAGAGCCCTCCTTTTTCCCTTTACCGAGTGTTGTCTACGACGAGATAGAAGTTCATCTCAACGTCAAATCCATCGAAACTGTAGAGTTGCGCTACACGACCGATGGGAGTCATCCAACTGGAAGCAGCTTGCTGTATGATCGCGCAATCAAGATCATCCAGTCGGCGACCATTCGTGTTGCTGCATTTATCGAGCAAGAACGCGTGAGCCCTATTGCTACTGGCAGCTATTTGATTAAGCCAGAACCTCAGTTACCCTCTCTT
This sequence comes from Pedosphaera sp., assembly GCA_002690655.1. GTDB lineage: Bacteria > Verrucomicrobiota > Verrucomicrobiia > Limisphaerales > AAA164-E04 > AAA164-E04. The sequence goes on along the minus strand of NZFL01000011.1, from coordinate 328,756 downwards.
TCGATCACTCTACCCCCGGCTGATTTCAGGGAAGTTCATATGAACAGTCAGGCGAGCGGCCGGAAAAGTGAGCGGCAGGCTTATTGGGAATACTTCAATAAATCAGGCAAACGCATCGAAGCGACTGGATTTGGGCTCCGAATCCATGGCGGAGCGGGACGCAATGGAGGCTTACATACGAAAAAATCTTACCGTGCCTACTTTCGTAGCTCATATGGGCAAAGTCGATTGAATGGGGAAATCATTCCCAATGCTTCAGTAAAAGCTTTTGACAAGCTCGTGCTACGTGCCAGTTCCAACGATCGAGCACCCCACGGATCCAGTATTCGAGATCAAGTTATTCGTGACCTCCACCTTGAAATGGGTGGAGTTGGCGCTCACGGCTCCTGGTGTGTGCTGTATGTCAATGGTGTGAATCGAGGGATTTACAATATAACAGAACGGATGGATCAAATCTTTTTGTCCTCACACCTGGGGGAAGGTCAATTTGACGTTATCAAGACAGGGGAGACATTACTCAACGGTAACAAGGGAGCTTGGAATCATCTTAACCATTTTTTACGCACAACACAATTCTCCGATGCTGCAAATTATGAAGAACTCAAAAGACGCGTAGATGTCGAAAATTTCACTTCCTACGTGATCCTCAATCTGTGCATGCAGAATTTTGATTGGCCGCACAATAATTGGTATGCTGCTCGGCGTATACCAGACGGCAAGTGGATCTTCATGTGCTGGGATGCCGAATGGGGGCTGGGCTACCGGCATCCGCATTCCGGGGACGCCCCAATCGGTATCGACCTGGATCCTTATGCCTTCATGGATAGTGGAGGTGCATACGGGCATGGATTGATCAGGACTTTATTTCTGGCCCTGCTCAACAACGAAGCTTATCGAAAATATTATCAGCAAGAAGTGACACGATATTTGAAAGAATCATTATCGACCGAGAATATCCTGCGTCTCATACGGTATCATCGAGACGCGATTGAAACTGAAATGAAGAAGGAGTATGAGGCTAAAGGAACTCGAATCAAACGATGGCATGATCAAATTCATGAGATAGAGGTTTTCACCAAGAAGTGCACCACATATTTCAAGCGCTATACCGATGAGTATTTTGACCCAGTGGTTCAATTCAACGAAAACAGACGCCTATCACTAGTTGAATCTGCAAATGGTAAAAGGTATGTTTTTTATCGTGGAGACAACGGTCAAATATATCATTTTTCTTCCACTATGAAGAGCAAGTCTTGGCTGGAAACTGCCGTTTACTTACCCAAAGGGGCTCCTTCAATTGTTGGAAATCCAGCTGCCTATTCTCTGGCTTCTGGAAAGCTGATTGTAGTTTATCGTGGCAGAGATGGAGATCTGCATGAACTCACGGCCTACATGCAAGACCAGGGACTCAGCCAGTGGTCATATTCAAATCTAAGTTCAACTTTAACGCTTCCACCTGCCGTTAACGATCCAACCGTTATTGTCGCAGATGGCACACCTCATGTTTTTTATCTAGATAAAAATCTCCAACCCCAGGAACTCTGGTTGAATAGTGTCTGGCATCATCATCCATTACCAGTAGCGCCTCGTCCTGGCGGTGATATCACTGCCACAGCGTCAGCTGGTGGCATTTACGTTACATATCGAACAGTTTTTGGAGCACCTTGCACTCAGCGTCTCGCAAGGAAAGATCAGAGAGGGGGCAAACGCTCCTGGCAGCATGAACTGGTGCTGCAAGTTCCGGCAGCAGGAACGCCAGCGGGCTTAATGGCTGATGGGAAATGGCGAGTCATTTTTAGACCAGCCAAGGTCTGGCCCCTTCGTCAACCATACGTATTTCATTGGGATGGCCCCCAGGGTAAAGGTTATCAGGACTACAAAGGTTCTCGCGTCGGGCTTATCGAAGCTCGAGAACAGCGTCATCGATTTTGCCACTTGCAACCGATTACATCCCGCTCAGGTCATGCCGCAGGTAACCCAATTGTCCTCAGCAACGCACGTCAAAACAGACACTACGTCACCTACCGTGATTCCAGAGGGCATTTGCAAGAAGCATACTTAAGTCACGACCACAACTCGGACGAATGGCATATACAGGATATAACGCATCTTTCGAATGCACCTGCAGCAATGAGTGATCCGGTTGGGATGACTCTGCCGACTGGGAATCAACGCTATTATATTTACTGGGGTGTAGACAAAAAACTTCACGAATTACACTTTGACGGGCGTTGGAATCATATTCCATTTCACTCATTGCACATATCAGATTGACGTCTCATGGTCAGGCAAACTCTCAATGTCAGAGGCCACTTTCCTGGTTTTGGTAAACTCCCTGCAGCGCTTTACCTGATATTGTTATTCTAACTGCCCACTATCAGGAGAGGGTTTTTTAGCGTGTTCATGCCCAGCAAAAAATCTACCTAACCACTCCGGAACTACCGGCAAGGCTGACTCGGTGAACCGGTTTCAGGTTTAGTGAAAATGACAGGATGTTTGCGGAATCATTAAATAGTGAAATTCGTTTTTCCTCATGACCTAAATTATCCAACTTCATGCACAAACTGGCATTTCTAATTGAGGAGCACTCTATAATTCAATATCTGCTGTCTTCCATATATGATTTATCATACTTTTCGGAAACAAAAACAGAGGGGACAACTCTGGACAGATGCAAATTGCCTTTAACTTTTATTGATTGACCTTGAAACGGCCAAGGTGAATACAATTCGAGTCCGTCCAACTTACCCATACATAGCCTCCACTAAGAATACTGCGAGGCATGCCGCTGGTAAAACCAGCATCGAGCGCGCAGAGGATTTCCTGGCGCCTGACGTTTCCATTCGGGGTAACCTCTGCCATGCGGAGAACAGCCTGCTTTTTCTCCTTCCCAATCCAAATGGTATAGATCGCGTCCTTGGAGCAAACGGTTGAACAGCGACCTATTGGAGCTTTTTTGTCGAGCACGAGATTCTTCCTTACATTTGATTGCCCTTGTTTGTAAATTTGCAGAATTACCTGCGGTTTACCCTGTATGAACGTGAATCGACTGATTGCAACCAGATCGCCGCTGCTGGCGATACTGGCTCCATTGACAGGGCATCCGGGCATCAGCCAATGGTCATCTGCGATTTTCTCTGGTTCAGACCAACCTTGCTCAAGGTCGGTAACGAAGCTGAAATCCCGGATTTCCTCAGATGAACGATCTCTGTAAACAACCATTGGGCCGTCTGTAAGTTGAATGGCAGACGTTGGACAACAGGTGCATACATTGGCATCCAGGGTGCGTTCTTCCTCAATTTCGTTTCCATCAAGAATCGCCGTGTGCAGCGCCATTTTCCCACTTGCTTTGGTCATCTTGCGTCCATCCAGCCAGAAGGCGCGCACGTTTGCATCATCTTGAATAAGCGAGACAAAACCATGTTCTGTCTCGCTTTCGTCATCATGTAGCCACCCCATTGGGGCCCACATTTTGCCGCGATCTTTCGAGAGGGCGATTTGGACCCCATAAGCGTATTGTTTACTACTTATCCTCTCCAGCCAGTGTGCATAAAGATCACCATTCTTTGCCTCAACAATGGAAGGAATGTCCGCCCAGTTGGAAAACATTTTTTGAGATGCTGCAATCAGGTTTTTATTTTCAAAACCCGATCCAGTCCATCGAGTGAAAAAAAACTGAGATTCCTGTCCCTCGTTGCGCTTGATCCATGAAAGAGCAAAATGGTTGCCCATCAAGCTGAGGTTGGGTGCCATGCTGTCACTTCCAGTTGGTATTTCTACTTTCTTAAAATCAAGGCCCTCGGTCCAAGCCGATATTGCCGTGTTGGCTATTAATATTCCAAGTCCGAGGATGTATTTCATCTTGCTTCAGTGTGTGTCGTTTCAGTTTTAAATTTTAGTTAATATGCGCAATCATCATCTACATTCTGCAGTGTCGCAGCATTCCATCCCACAGTGTGTCCCAATAATAGGTGATCGTTCCTGCTATTTTAAATCCTTTAATCCCAAAATTAATTTATCCAAAAATAACAGGGACTCAAAAAAACATTCCCCTTCCAGCCTGCGAGGGCTTTCCTTGAATCCGCATGCATAATTTCTCTATCTCACTGCATAGTAATAACTAGATATGATAAACTGGAATTTGCGCAGTAATATTCATGCGTTGTTGCGCCTGGGTCATTGGGAATTTCTTTTGTTGCCCTCCTTCATTCCCATTAAAGCCTAGAATGCATAATTCCTGTAAAATACAAATTTAAATTGTCTTGACCATTTCTTCCAAGAGGCATTAGTTGATAAAGAAAGTTCACTATTGTGGGGTTGATGTGATGCAGTTATCAGATCTGGTTTATTGGTTGAGATGCTCTGTAGCATAGATGCCTCCGAGTTGTGAAATGCGTAAATACAATACTATGAATCGATTAACAAAACTACGACTGAAGACGACTTGTCTTGCTCTTTTGTTGGCCCTGACGGGTGGTATTGCTCAAGCACAATTGAGTGATGTTACACAGCCAGGTGATACAATTGTAGCCACCTCGGACAACAGCCCTGGATCTGAAGGGGTAACCAATGCGATCGACAATGCGGATACCAAGTATCTCAACTTCGATATCAGCGACACAGGACTTACAGTAACACCTTCTGTAGGGCTTACCGTTGTAAGTGGTTTAGCCTTGACCTCCGCTAATGACGGTCCTGACCGAGATCCTACAACGTTCCTTTTGGAAGGGTCTTATGATGGCGCTAACTTTGTGGAAATAGCTTCTGGCGACGTTGCTGATTTCCCTGACAGGTTTTACACCAATCATCTATTTTTCGACAATGCTATCCCTTATGCCACCTATCGCCTGATTTTCCCTACAGTGGATGACAGTACATGTTGTATGCAGATCGCTGAAATAGAGTTCCTGGGTGTTCAGGCTCCGGGAGATGTGACTCAACCTGGAGATGCTATTGTTGCCTCTTCGGATAACAGTCCTGGCTCTGAAGGTGTGACAAACGCCATCGACAATGCCGACACCAAGTATTTGAACTTTGACATTTCTGATACTGGATTTGTGGTGACCCCATCCGTAGGGATGACTGTCGTCAGCGGCCTCTCTTTGAAATCGGCCAATGATGGTCCAGATCGTGACCCCACCACCTTTTCATTCGAGGGATCCTATGACGGTGTCAATTTCGCTGAAATCGCTTCTGGTGATGTGGCTGATTTCCCAACTCGCTTTCATACGAATTACTTGTTTTTCGACAATGCGACTCCCTATCTCTCCTATCGCTTGATTTTCCCTACAGTGGATGACAGTACCTGCTGTATGCAGATCGCTGAAGTCGAGTTGCTGGGATCGCAAGCTCCTGGAGACGTTACTCAGCCTGGCGACATCATAACAGCGACCTCTGACAATAGCCCGGGTTCTGAAGGTGTGACCAATGCGATCGACAATGCAGACACCAAGTACCTCAACTTTGATATCGTAAGTACAGGCTTCACAGTAAGTCCGTCAGTAGGCTTGACGATCGTCAGCGGTCTTTCTTTGACTTCCGCGAATGACGGCCCTGACCGTGATCCCACCACATTCATGTTTGAGGGATCTTATGACGGGGTCAATTTTGTTGAAATTGCCTCGGGTGATGTCGCTGACTTCCCAACCCGTTTTCACAAGAACTACTTGTACTTTGATAATTCGGCTGCGTATTTAACCTATCGTTTGATTTTCCCTACGGTTGATGACAGTACTTGCTGCATGCAGATTGCCGAGGTCGAATTGCTGGGTGTTCAGCTACCTGGTGATGTCACGCAGCCTGGTGATACCATCATCGCTAGTTCGGACAACAGCCCCGGATCAGAGGGTGTGACCAATGCCATTGATAACGCAGATACCAAGTATCTCAATTTCGACATATCGGATACTGGTTTGACCGTTACTCCTTCAGTCGGATTGACAGAGGTCATCGGTATGTCCCTCAAATCGGCAAATGATGGTCCGGATCGTGATCCAACGACCTTCCTCCTCGAAGGTTCCAATGATGGCTCGGCCTTCATGGAAATAGCGTCAGGAGATGTTGCGGACTTTCCTGAAAGATTTCATACTAATTACATTTTCTTTGAAAATTCAAATTCTTATCAAACTTATCGTCTGACCTTCCCGACGGTTGACGGCAGCACTTGCTGTATGCAGATTGCTGAAATCGAGCTCTTCCCGAAACCGGGTGGTGCCTGCACAGACTTCAGTTTTGTCAGTTCTGGCTTGATTACCCAACAGCCATCAGACACACCTGCACTTGTAGGTTCAACCGCAGAAATTCAGGTGACCCCATCTGGTCCTTGGAATGTTCAATGGCTCAGGAAGCTTGTTGGAGAAGAAACCGCGGTTTCCATCGATGGAGCAACCAGCCCTGTGTTGAGTATCCAGGATGTTTCAGCTGATATGGACGGCACCGTCTATCAAGCATTGGTTTCAACACCCGGTTGTGAGGCTCAACTGAGTCAGGAAGTCGTTCTCAATATTTTTGAGCCTTCTTCGGATGTCAGTNTTGGATTCACATTCCGTGGCAGTGGTGCGAATGGCGCTCCAACTGAAATGTCGCCTACCGATATTGCAGGTTTTGTGCCGCAAGCTTACTGGAATAACTTGAGTGGCGGATCTGGAGACGGGACGACCTACAACCTTGATTCGGGTGCCGATGACGGAATCCCTACTGATAGTAACAACGATGCAACTGAAGTGGGTGTCGAGTTTACAACTTCTGGAACATGGGGCGCTGGAACACGCACGTCGAACGCAACGGGTCGTATGCTGAATGGTATGGTCAGAACAGCTGCACCATCCCTGGATGACGATCCGTCTGAAATCACATTATATGGGTTGCCCGCTGGCACTCATTCTTTGATTGTTTACACCGTTCAAGTACCTTTGGAATTCTACACCCTCGATCTTGAAGTGGAAGACTCCAATGGCACTCAGCGCAGGTATCTTCGTCCTGAAAACTCAGACGAATACAAACCATCTCCAAATTTCCGATTGGTTACTTCTGAAGAGTCTTCAGAAAGATCGGTTGGTAACATGGCTATATTCAGGGGATTGAGCCCTCAAAATGGNGAANTNACNCTTCGNTTNGCNGCNCCNGANGGTNNNGNNCNNGGNCCTGGNATCAATGGTCTGCAAATCCTTTTGGACAAGGACTTTGTGCCGCCTCCAACCATCAATNCGCACCCCGTCTCATCCAATGGNGTCANCGGTAGTGCCTTGGANCTAAGCATCGATGTATCGGGTGCTGATCAGATTCAGTGGCTCAAGGACGGTCAGGCCATTGCTGGNGCGACNGGTGCNAGTTACAGNATNGNATCCTTGACGGCAGGTGATGCTGGCGCCTACAGCGTTTCTGCAAGTAACGAGGGTGGAAGTATCAGTAGTCAGGCAGCTGTGGTTGACGTTGTTAGTTCCAATAACATCTCAGAAGGTCTCGTTGCTTACTTCCCATTTGATGGGAATGCCGATAATGCGGTAGACGGTGGCAGTGATGGTGAAGCTCGCAATGGTGCTGGATTCGGATCNGGCCAAATTGGACAGGCACTTGAGCTCGATGGTCAGGATGACTGGGTTTATGTTGCCGATTACACCAAACCAACAGACNCCATGACTGTTTCAGCATGGGTGCTGCCTGATGGGATTGATTGGGGTCCGATCGTTCGTAACTGGGTTGACGAAGCTGGTGATGGCCGATTCGGTCAGTTCGTCCTCGATGCGCCCTTCCCATTAGATGCATTTGAGCCAAGCCTTCGAGCCAGAATTGGTGTGGGTCCTAACGAACCTACTGCATCCACTGGTATTTCTGATTCGGAACGTGGATCATGGCATCACATTGCGATGTCTGCCAATGGACGAGCAGTGACCCTGTATTGGGATGGTCAAGCTGTTGCCAGCCTGGACTACCTGAACAACATCAATGAGCCTCCATTCCCTTGGTTGGCAATTGGTGCTGATGTAGTTCTACCAACCGGTGATGATGATGCGCTTGATTTTGCAGGTGAACCTCAAGTTCAGGAGGACTCCTACCCATGGGGTGGTAGTATCGATGATCTTGCCATCTGGAATCGTAGCCTGAGTGCTCCGGAACTGTTCTCGATCTTCGAGGCAGGTGGTTCAGGTAATGCTGTCAGTGCTGCAAGTCCTGTTTTGGATGATACCCCAGGTGTCGAGCCCTCTGTGGCAGCTATTGCTGGAATCAGTGTTTCCGAAGGTAACATTGTCATTGAATGGACTGGTTCACAGTTACTTGAATCGGATTCAGTGACAGGGCCATTTACTCCAATCGGTGGAGCTACACCGCCTTCAACCAGCATCACCATAGAGGCTGGTAACAAGTTCATCATTGCTGAGTAATTTATTCGCAATCTGAGCAAATTTCACGCGGCGCCGAGTGTTGACTCGGCGCCGTTTTTTTATACCCTATATNGAGTCTTCGTATCGTGATGCACTATTTTTACTTCATGCCGTTTTTACTGGTTTATTCAGCAGTCTATTGCTCTGCCGCGAGCCCATCTTTGAGCTGGGAGAACGACCACTTGAAAAAAAAGGTAGGTCATGCTGTTAAATCTGTGCGGTTTATTTTCCCTTTCTCCAATAAAACGAGCAAAACGGTCAGTATTGAAAGTATCGAAGCTTCATGCGGATGCACCCAAGCAAAGCCACCTGTGCTTCCTTGGCTCATCGAAGCTGGAACACAGCAGGAATTGGAAGTTTTTGTTAATGTGCAGGGCAAGACGGGTATTTTTACAAAAAGCCTTACTGTCGTATCATCCCTTGGTAAAAACGAACTGACCACAACGGTGGAAATTGACAATCCCGTCCTCCGCGAAATGAGTCCTGCTGAAAGAGAAAGAAATCTATTTCAATCCAAAAAGAATCGACAGGCTATTTTCACAGGTGAATGCGGCACTTGCCATGCTGAACCAACCAGAAACAAATACGGCCCGTCGCTTTATGAGGCTGCCTGTGGCATATGTCACGAAGCCAGACATCGGGCAAGCATGGTACCTGACCTCAAAGGCAAGATTAAGTCTGAAAGTGCAGCATACTGGCGGCAATGGATTACTCACGGAAAAGAAGGTGGCATTATGCCTGCATTTGCTGCCTCAGAAAAAGGTCCTCTCTCGGGTTCGCAGATTTCCACTCTTGTTCACTTTCTGGCCAAACCTGAACCCGAAACAAAAAAAAGAAAAGGTGTTATTCGGAGTTTCGGGACTCCGCGTTCTGGCATCAAAAAGTAAACGAGCCTCTGTGACCGTGTATCTTTATACCTCATGTTGCAAAACTCAGAACTATCATCGAGGCACAATTGTTTTAACCGATATCACTGGCTTGCTGCTTTCATGATGAACGGGGCTTTCATTGTTGTTTTGTTTTTTGTTGTTCACCTCAGTGCAGAAGCAGCAGAACCAAATAGTCTTAAAACTAAGTTGGTGGTGAAAGAAAGCACTGGAGCTGGATTTGAACAGGTATCGGCTTTGGCTGCCGGCATAGATTTCACAAATACATTGGGAGAACTCAAGGGGGCTTCCAATCGGGTTTTGTTCAATGGGGCAGGGGTTGCAGCAGGGGATGTGGATGGGAATGGACACCCTGATTTGTTTTTCTGTGGGCTNGATACTCCCAATCAATTGTATCTCAATTCAGGTAGCTGGAAGTTTTCACCCAGCCGTATTCCTGATTCGATGGCGTTGCCTGGTTTTCCCACTCGCGGTGCCGTGCTGGCTGACTTGAATGGTGATCAATCGCTCGACTTGGTAATGACGACAGTCGGAGGTGGTCTTCGCTCGTTCATTAATGACGGTAAAGGTCGCTTCCTTGAAAACACAGTTGAAGCCGGGTTGGAAGGTCATAGTGGGGGATCCACCATTGCTCTGGCAGATATTGACGGTAATGGCTCGATCGATCTTTACGTTGCCAATAACCGTTCTGACGATATTCGTGATCGCGGTAGAGTCAACATGAGGCAAGTCAATGGACGTATCATTCCCCCTGATGAACTAAAGGATCGCCTCTTGATACACTCTGGTCAGATTCATGAGTATGGCGAACCAGATAACCTCTATATCAATGATGGTTCTGGAAAATTCTCCCGGGTTTCCTGGACTGATGGTCGATTTAGAACCTCAGGTAAAACGTTGTCTGAAACACCACGCGACTGGGGTTTGACGGCCACATTCAGAGATATCAATGGGGATCATTCACCCGATATTTACATTTGCAATGATTATTGGACCCCCGACAGGATCTGGATCAATGATGGTTCGGGTTCGTTTGATGAATTGTCTGTGGAGCTTCTGAAGAAGACTTCCGCCAGCTCCATGGGAGTTGATTTTGCTGATGTGGATCTGGATGGTGATCTGGATGGGTTCATCGTGGACATGCTCAGCAGAGATTTGCAGGTAAGAAAACGTCAGCAACCAGCTTTTAATCCATTATTCATGGAGCCATCTTTGAGTGGCAATCGTCAGCAGGTGATGCACAATACACTTCTCCTTCAGAAATCAGATGGTTCATTTGCCGACGTAGCTTATTTCGCNGGCGTGGAAGCTTCCGACTGGTCCTGGTCGCCGGTCTTCATGGATGTTGATTTGGACGGGTATGCTGACTTATTGATTTCTGCAGGCTACCCTCATGATGTTCAGGATTTGGATGCCATTCAGTTGATACAGTCTAAACAGCATTCCTGGGATAGGTTTAAAGATCCTGCTGCATTGCGAGAGGCTTTTGCCAAGGAGTTGATGGAGCATTATCGCCTGTATCCCGATCTTGATCTTCCTGTTGTCGCTTATCGAAATTCAGGCAATGGAAAGTTTGAAGATGTCACTGCATCATGGGGTACGGATATTCCCGGTATCCATCAGGGATTTGCCACTGCCGATCTGGATGGTGACGGTGATCTGGATCTCATCCTCAATTCACTGAATGCAGCTCCTCTGCTTTTAAAAAACAATGCCTCAAGGCCAAGGATTAAACTGCGCTTGCGTGGACAATCATCCAATACGCAGGCGATCGGCGCCAAAGTGTTTCTCAAACAGGAAAATGGTCCGGACTTGTGCTCGGAAGTGTTTGCTGGAGGACGTTATTTATCCGGCAGCGATACTGAAATTGTTTTTGCCGCAGGTGAAAAACAACAGGACCTGGCTGTCGAAATCCACTGGCCGTTAGGGGGTTTCTCTCGAATGGATAACATTCAGCCCAATCATGGCTATGTTGTGGAAGAACCGGAAAATAACACAACGATTTCAAAAAGAGGTTCAGAAGCAATCGAGACCATGGCAGTCCTTTTTGAGGATATATCTGAATCCCTGGCCTTAACATTCAATGAAGCAGACAGTAATGACTTCTCAAGGCAACCACTTTTACCCTTTCAACTCAGTCACAGGGGTCCAGGTATTGCCATAGGTGATCTGAATCAGGATGGTTGGGATGACATTTGGATTGGATCTGGTCGTGGAGGCCAACTTCGAACTTTCTTTGGCAATGGAGAGGACTCCCCGAGACTCGAGAAATGGCCTGTTCCATTACCCGATGATTCCATGGGGCTTTTGATGGGATACCTGATAGGGAAACCAGAACTGAATCTTATTGGTCTCGCAGGTTATGAACAAGTGGCTCCTTCAGGACTCGTAACTGGAAAAAGTGACGGATTGGATTGGGAATCAGTAGACGCTTCCATTCCAGGTGCTGGCCCCATGGCACTCGGACCGCTTAATGGGCGTGGAGAGCTTTCACTCTTTCTGGCCGGTGGAATCAAACCAGGCCATTATCCGGCGGTTCACCCCTCCACTTTGATGGCCTTGCGTAATGGTCTCTTCACAACTGATAAAAGAAACAGCACCCTGATGGGCGGTTTGAGTATGGTGAAGGGTGTTGTCTGGAGTGATCTCAACAATGATGGTTTTCCCGAGTTAATTGTCGGAACTGAATGGGGCCCTGTCAGGGTTTTCGAGAACCGATCGGGTTCATTGTTTGATGTAACCGAGCCATGGGGGCTTGCTGGATTCAAGGGGTTATGGAATGGGATCGCAACGGCTGACCTGGATGGCAATGGTTATCCTGATATCATAGCAGGAAATTGGGGACTCAACAGCTCATGGCGTGCAACTACCTCACATCCTTTTCGACTTTTCCATGGCACTTTTTCAAATCCCGCTGTGACCGATTTGATCGAAACCGATTACCAGTTCGATTTAGAAATGACTCCATCGCGGATGTTGGACGAACTTGGTTTAAGCTTGCCGTTCATTTATCAAAATATTCGTCACTACAGGGATTACAGCGAAGCCTCGCTTCAGAAGTTGACAGGTAAAAGATTCCCCTTAGGACGGATTTCCGAAGCCTCTACCTTTGCCAGCATGGTATTCTTCAATGAAGGTCCGGGAGGTGTTTTCAGAGCAAAAGAACTTCCTGCTGAAGTCCAGTGGGCGCCTGTATACGGTGTGCAAGCAGCCGATTTCAATGGAGATGGTTTTGAAGACTTAATTCTTTGCCAGAACCAAAGCAGGACAAGGCCTGGTTGGTCTAGGCAGGATAATGGTGGTGCGCTTCTGCTTCAGGGGGACGGCAAGGGCGGTCTGCGGGTGTTGTCTTCCATGGAATCGGGTCTACTGGTGAGCGGTGATTTACGAAGTGCTGCCCTTGGAGATATCAACAATGATGGGCGCACGGATCTAGGTTTGACACTTAACAAGGGGCCTTTGAAGATCTATCTCAACCAATCTTCAAATTCAGGGCTGCGAGTTCGACTTAATGGACCAGCGCACAATCCTGCAGGGATAGGGTGTCAACTCAGACTTCATGGGGCGAACAATGTATGGGGGCCGGTAAGAGAGATACAAGCTGGCAATGGATGGTTTTCCCAGAACAGTCCAGTCACAGTGTTGCATTCCTCATTCAAGGCGACAGGTATTTGGGTGCGTTGGCCAGGAGGTGCTGAGACGCTTACTCCTTTAGGTCAAAAGAAAGAAATAACCCTGTCCTGGAAGCCTTAAAAACGAAGCTTTCCAAGACGCAGGGAAATCCCTCATTGATTCTACTGAGACGAATCTTAAGTGTTAAGAGAATGCAATATTGGCTAGCCAAGCTCATGACTCTCAATACCTGTGAGCCTCCTTTCTCCAATCATTTTCTCCTGCTTTCCACCAATGTAATTGAGTTACCAGCCCTGCACTGAACTCGTGCATTCGGGCCGGCAATTCCTGTTCAAATANTTCGTCTGATTCAAACTTTGGCAGGGAAGGTGAGGGTTCGCATGATTCTGTTCCATACTCCTGGCTTCATCCCGTAAAAAACGATTGATGCAGCAAGATAAAGAAAAGATGCAATAAGGCTAAATGGATCCCATTAACCTTTGCTTTCATACTGGATCATTCATTCTGGAATAAGGATGGAGAGGGTGGATAAAAGCGTATTCAACCCTGTTGACATGATAATGACATGTGACATCTTACCAGATGTCCGGAAAATTAGTCGCCACTTTTTTGCTTTCATTCATCGTTCTTGCTCAGGGAGATTCTCAACAAGAATGGCCCCAGTTTCGAGGCCCCGAGGGTAGCGGCGTAACCCAGTCGTCCCTTGCCATGATTTGGTCTGATTCCAAGAACATGGAATGGTCTTCCAGCATTCCCGGGGCTGGATGGTCTTCTCCTGTAGTTTCCAATGGGAGAATTTGGCTTACAACTGCCGTTCATGAAGGTCAAAAACGACCCTTAGGTTTTCAGGCGGGAGCTCGTTCCATGGGAACTTTCCGAAAGGACGCCAATAATTTGAAAATGACCGAGTTCAGAGTCCTTTGCCTGGACTTGGATTCAGGAAAGACTTTATGGAGCGCAACCCCATCGAAAGCTATCCCTGCATTTGGCATACATCCATCCAACACATATGCCACGGAATCCCCGGTCACTGATGGTGAGCATGTCTTTGTATATTTCGCCGCAGCAGGTGAAGTCAGTTGCCTGGATCGTGATGGTAAGGTGGTCTGGAAAACGGCGACTGGAAAATATGGTTTCGGAAAGGGTTTCGGCAGCGGGAGCGGTCTGGCCATTTCCGACGACTTGATTTTTGTTCAGTGTGACAATGATGACTCATCCTACGTGCTTGCACTGGACACAGTCACAGGCGAAGAAAGGTGGAAAAAGGACCGTGACACGCGCACCAGCTGGAGCACACCTTTGCTTTGGAAATCAGGATATGGATCTTACCTGGTTCTTGCAGGCGCGGGGCATGTCACTGCTTACAACCCTACCGATGGAGAGCTCCTCTGGAAGCTGAACGGATTCAGTGGCTCCTTTTCCGGATCCCCAGCCTGGGATGGGGANTACTTGTTTTTTGGCAACAGCGGCCCGCGTAGCACTGGCCCTTTGATTGCTGTCAAGGGAGACGCCTCCGGAGAGTTGACCATGACCCGTAATCAAGCCAAAGACTGGGTCATTTGGTCTAAGTCAGGCGCCGGTCCTGGATTGACATCACCGGTGGCGCATCATGGGCTTCTTTATGTGATCAACGGCAGTGTCCTCAAATGCTATCAGGGATCAACTGGGAAACGTCTTTATGAGGAAAGACTGCCCGGTGCAGGACGTATGGCCGCTTCTCTTTTGATTGCCGGTGATTACCTTTACGCGCTCGACGAAGATGGCCGCACATTTGTCGTAAAAACAGGGGCAGCATTTGAGTGTGTATCGGTCAACAAGATTGATGATCTTTTCTGGTCGACTCCTTCTGTGGCCGGAGACCGATTACTGCTTCGGGGAGCTGATCGTCTCTACTGCATCAAAGAATAAGGAACCATATTTAGCATCGCCCAATGTGGCGATGCATCTGTTTACCACACACAGCCTGAGCCCATTCAGACTTGATTTTTTGCCGTTAAGGGAACCTCCTCACATTCCAGCGTCAGTGGCACAAAAGTTGCCTCAAAAAGCATTTCATCCTCTGTCGTCTTATTGCACACATNCAATGTGCGCGCTTTTCAACGCGCTCTTCTTCGTACTAAGTGGTGCAGATGACTCAAGGTAATATCAGAAATGGCAGAATAATCAGAAAAGTGGTTTCGTTGCGCATTTCGTGCACCGTGCAAGATGCTTAGTGAAGGCATAAACCATAAAACGTATTGGAAACAAGTTGAGTCCTTTGTCATCTTGGCGTTAGATTTATTTATTCTGACTTTAAAACAACTGCTCCCAGGCAAGGACAGCGATAACCGGGGTGATTCGTCCATGACATTCATGGATGAATCGGATAAATCATTTTCTTCAAAAAGACTTGTAGGGTAGGAGAATTTTAAGAGTGGCAACCCGGAAGAAGGAAAAATATTTCATGATTTTCTCTCAGGTAATGAGCTGGTCAGATTGATCAAACTTAGAACTTGAACTTAAAATGACATCAAAATCGATGAGTGATTCAAAATTAAATCAGACCTGGTTGGGGCATCCCGTTAGTCTTTCAACTTTGTTCTTTACCGAGCTATGGGAGCGATTCAGCTATTATGGCATGCGAGCGCTACTGGTGCTTTTCATGGTCGATAAAGTGCAGGACGGCGGGATGGGGATGAATGATGAGATGGCCACCTCCATCTATGGGTTGTATACCGCGTTTGTCTACCTCGCCTGCCTGCCCGGAGGTTGGATAGCTGATCGATTACTGGGGGCTCGTAAGGCTGTGTGGGTGGGGGGCTTGATCATCGCCGCGGGACACTTCGCTCTCGCTGTTCCCAGTCAGTCGGCTTTTTTTATCGGGTTGCTTCTGGTCATTATCGGGACGGGATTTTTAAAGCCCAATGTCAGCGCCATGGTGGGACAGCTATATCCGGAAGGAGGGGCACGTCGTGATGCTGGATTCACGTTGTTTTACATGGGCATCAACATGGGCGCATTCCTGGGCCCGCTGATATGCAGTTACCTTGGCGAGAACGTAAACTGGCACATCGGTTTTGGTGCAGCTGGTATAGGCATGCTTCTTGGTGTCATTCAATATTGGATGACTAGCCATCGTTTGGGTGACACGGGTTTACTGGCAGCGCATTCACCTGCCTCGAAAGAATCAAGGGCAGGCATGGATCGAGCGTGGTATCCTGTGATTGGTTTTTTTGTTGTGCTAACCATTGTTGTAGCGCTCGCTTTTTCTGGCATTCTGAAGGTCAATGCGCTGACGCTGGCTCAAAATACGACTTACGTGATTGTCGGTCTGGCTGTTGTATTTTTTGTTTATATTTTCACCTTTGGTAAATTGAACCCTACTGAATTCAGGCAGACCCTGGTGATCGTGGTTTTGTTCATCGCCTCTGCTATTTTCTGGTCTGGGTTCGAACAAGCTGGTTCCTCTCTGAATTTGTTTGCTGAGCGGCATACGAACCGACTGGCATTCGGTTTTGAGATCCCTTCGGGTTGGTTTCAATCTCTCAATCCTTTCTATATTGTTGTGTTCGCTCCTGTCTTTGCATCACTTTGGATTAGTCTGGCAAAACGGCAGCTGGACCCTTCGATGCCAGCAAAATTTGCACTCGGTCTTCTATTGCTTGGCTTAGGTTTCTTACTCATGGTCGGTGCAGCAAAATGGGTAACTGCCGGTAATCAAGCGGCTCCTTATTGGTTGATTCTGACTTATCTGCTTCATACGATGGGTGAACTCTGTGTCAGCCCTGTTGGTCTGAGTTCTGTCACTAAACTGGCGCCCAAACGCTTTGTGGGCCAAATGATGGGGATCTGGTTTTTGGCTACCTCTCTGGGGAACCTCATTGCGGGACTCATGGCAGGCCGCTTCAATCCGGAAGCCATCAACGAAATGCCAGATCTTTTCCTGCAGATTGTAATGACCGCCATTGGCGCCGCCGTGCTGCTGATTCTGTTTACCCGACGAATTAAAAAGCTATTGGTAAAAATGGACTGACTGATCTCATTCCAATGAGAGGAGCCCCATGCTCACTTCACAGGCACCAGGGAAACCTCTGAATGGGTATAGTGAATGGAAAAAAGTTGATCGTTACCGTCAGTAACATGTTGGTTCTTGTTCCTGAAGGTGCCTTCGATCTGACTCGCTGTCAGGATAGTGTAAGGCGTGTTCGCTTTTACACTTAAATTGCTTAGGGCGATGTCAAGAGTCCCAGCTAGAATTGCCTTACCATACACCTTGAGTCCAGTGCTGGTATCGCCTTCGATTGAGACGCTGAGTCTGGCATCCAAGGTTTCGTAATAGTCTTTACTTACCTCAAGCGGTATTTTGCCCGATGCGGAAACAATCCCATTATTGTAAAGAGAGGCCTCAATTCTTCCATGACCTTGCAGGATGCCTCCGGGTTGAATGTCAACCCAACGCAAAGAGGTGAGGGTGCCACCATTGATGACAAGGTTACCGTTGTTCGATAGGCGGATCTCATTACGGCCGGTAAGCTTGATACCTTGGTTGATTTGAAGGGTTTGAGTTGCCTCCACCGAGCTTCCGCTTATCTCGAATCCGAGAAATTCGAGGTCGGTATCAGCGGAGACAAGACTGTGGGTGATGCCCTTATTTTCAATCAGAGCGGTCCACGAAAGTTGTGGGCCGCCATCGTCGCTAAGGTAGGTGACCCCAGCATTTGCGTAAGCGTAATCAGACCAGTTTTCAGGATGCGACATCAACGCACCTTCATCACCTATCCAATGATGGTAGGTATTGGCGAAACCTTTTGCTTCGCCGACGCGTTCACCAAGCAGTAATGCATGGAGCTCCTTCACGAGTTCAGGGTGAGAGGCAGCGATATTTTCCTTCTCGGTTTGATCTCTCTCAAGGTCATACAACTCGAGAGGTGCATCCCTGTTTCCCCTGACTCGAGCTCTCACAAGTTTGTGTTTGCCTCTTATGATGGATTGCCCGTTGCTGGCTTCATGAATGATAAAATCTCGATTGCGCTGATGACCGCAGCCGCTCAGTAAAGGAGCGATAGAAACACCGTCGATGCTGAGTGGAGAAGGTGTGCCAGCCAGTTCGCAGAAGGTTGGAAGAAGGTCAGTGATATCCACAATCCTTGCACATTGATTACCCGATTTCAGTTTTGATTTTGAATGGATCATACTTGGCCAGCGCATCACGAGTGGCACTCGGATACCCCCTTCCTGAATTTTCCCTTTGCCTCCGCGAAGACTGCCGTTGGAATCGAAGACGGTGTGGCTTGAACCACCAGGGCCGCCATTGTCAGATTGGAAAATCACCAGCGTGTTGTCGGCGATCGAGTCTGAGGTATCTCCATCTTGATTGGGATCGTCAAGTGCAGATAAAAGATGACCAAAATGCGCATCCATGCGCGTTACCATGGCAGCCCATTGTTGAGCCTGAGGGGAGAGTTTTTTAAATGCTGTGTCATCTTCGTAAGCATGGTCCCAATTGGGAAGCTGACTGATTTCATTAAAGGGTGCGTGTGGTATCTGTGTTGCCAGCAGTCCGAAAAAAGGTTTGCCTGTCTTATTGTAGTTCTGGGCATTTTTCCGCACGAAATCGAGCGCAGCGAATGCGTAAGCATCGTCACAATAAGCAATGGATGGGTAGTCATGATGATTCTGATACGCGGGTAAGTCGGGATATGCATCACTTCCAACATACTTGGCAATGGAATTGGGGATGAGATGGATGCCTCCAATAGCGTCTATTTTTGCAGGAGCACTCCACAGGGATGGTTGAAAAAATGTATGCGCACGGACATGATGCAACTCAGCCAGCACGTGGGTGTATCCGTGAGAGGTGGGCAGCGACTGAATATTGTCGACCTTGGGTTTGAACTGATCCTTTGAACCACCGTATCCCCACTTCCCCCAATAACCCGTGGTATATCCTGCAGCGAACATGGCATCCCCCATGAGAATATCCTCGCCACGCATCGCTTTCCTCGCATTGTCGGGGTCATTTGCATCGGCAAAAGTGTGTCCCTGATGGAATCCGGACTGCTGGGATGAACGCGACGGCGAACAGACGTGGCATGCATATGCGCGGGTGAAATTAACGCCCTGCTCGGCAAGACGATCGATGTTCGGTGTGCGAACGTAGGGCAAGCCTTTGTCTTTTCTTGCTGCTTGACCATTTGGGCCAATTGAGCCCCAGCCCATATCATCAACGAATAGGTAGAGGATATTGGGACGAGCTGCAGGTTCCGCACCTGGAGCAGAAAAGAGGGCGAGCGTCTGTAGAATAAAAAGAATGGAATATTTCATGAGGTCATCCGAGATCAAGGAACAATGTTCGCGGTCCCCAACTCTTCGTTTAAAGCCCGGTTTACAACTCGTACGACATACTTGTTTTTTGCAATCTTGCTGTCGAGCGCGGATTTCATCTGATCGAGAACCGGGGCTGCCTGAGCATTGATTTCATCAAGAACAATGGCAGCTTGAAGTTGTTCCCATTGTTCACCATTCATCAGCCAGTACAGTAACACCGGCAAAGCCTCCTGTGGCTTTTCCATTCGGCATAGAGCCCTTGCTGCAGCAATGCCAACCGCGGGAGATGCATCAGTCAGATGCTTTTCGACAAGAGCAAGTTTGGATATCGCCTTGACTCCTATGTTTCCAAGACCAGTTAAGGCCCAATACCGAATGGCAGGGTGAGATGCTTGTATGGCAGTTGCAAGGCCCTCCATTGCTTCTACTCCGGAAGAGGCAAGAACTGCTGTTTGAGCGATGCGAGAAGCGAGGGTATCTCCACCCTCCTGACGAAGGATAGCATACCGATTGCCTATGCTTCCCTCCAGTCGAGCAATCACTGCCTCAGGGATTAAACCCAGGTCCTTCGTCTCCCGGACCCATGTAAGCTGCGCACGTCGCAGTCTGATCAATTCTCGTTTGAACGCCGGGTTATCTGCGAGGTTATTGAGTTCGTGTGGATCTGCATTGCAATCGTAGAGCTCCTCATTGGGTTTGGTTGGAGAAAAATAGGCATTGGCAAATGGGAGTAAATTTCCCGTATGGTGCAGTCTGCGCAGTTCCTTCATGGTGGCTCCTTTCTCCGGTGTATTCATATACTGATAGAAGGTTTTTAGCGGTTCATAATTACGAATGTACTTATAACGTTTATCCCTCACCATGCGGATAATATCGTAACGTTCATCCATGCGATCCCGCGCCCCAAAAACAAATTGTCGAGGCGCTGGTATTTGTTTACCTAGAAAGGGCTGCCCCTGTATGTGGCCAGGTATCGGGATCCCTGCAAGATTCATGACCGTAGGGCAGAAATCAACCGAACTGATCAACTGTTCAGAGCGAGTGCCAGGTTTGATTTGATACTGCTTTCGATATGCCTCGGGGATACGGAGGATGAGCGGTATGTGCGTACCGGAATCGTAAAGCCAGCGCTTGGCCCGAGGCAGTCCAACTCCATGATCGGACCAGAAGAATACAATCGTATTTTCCTCAAGACCATCATCGTATAATTCTTCAAGGATCTTCCCCGCCCAGGCATCCATGGCGGTGATGACCTCGTAGTTCCGTTTCCAATCTTCTCGTGTGACGGCATTGTCTGGATAGTAAGGAGGGAGGGTAGTCAGATTCTCCGGTTCTTGACGTTGCTCTGGCTGTAGATCCTTCGTTACACTTTGATACTTGTCATCGTTTGCAATGCCGGATTCGTGGCACCCATTGTAATTGAAGACGCTGAAGAACGGTTGCTCGGCATTCCTGCGATTGCGCCAGTGAGCTTTTTTACCCGAAGCGCTCCATGTCTCCGATGGTGCCTTGAACTGGTAATCCTGTTTGCCGTTATTTGTGCAGTAATAACCGTTTCGCTGAAGATAAACAGGAAAGGGCATTATCTGCGGAGGGAGCTTGGCATTGCTGCGCATGTGGTGCGTTCCGATGGAAGATTGGTACATTCCTGTGATGATACCGCTGCGGCACGGGGCACAAACCCCGGCGGTGGTGAAGGCATGAGTGTAAAGGACTCCTTCGCTTGCTAATCGATCCAGATGAGGAGTGATCGCGTGTGGATCTCCATAGCATGCTATGGTTGGACTGATGTCCTCGCATGACAGCCAAAGAATGTTGGGCCGATTGGACGCAGCAGCTAGGTTGCACTTGAATCCAGACATCAAGATGATCATGGTTATCTGGAATAGAAATAAGGGTTTTATCATGGGGTTTTGAAGGTGAATTAATTCTTCGGATAGTTTAGCTGCTGTGCTCCTGAGGCCAATTAAAAGCCACTGAGAACATTGAGGAGCGGGAGTGTTTCGGTTTTATTCCAATGATCCCTCAACTATGACGTTCAAATGCAAATGTGTTCAGGTAATCTTTTGGGATTGTATGTCTGGAGAGGAAATCCAAAATGAAGTCCATAGCGCACTCTCATGAATATTACCCTTCCGTCCGTTTGACTTGTTTTTTTGCCTGCGCCACTGCGAGAATTAACACTGTGGGGCAATTAAAGGACGGTTACTCATGGCTTCGCTGAGACATGAAGTGGGGGTAAAATCCAGAATTCAGAATATTTCTAAGATTGTAAATCACAATTGGGCCATGTGTCAGCTACTATGATGCATCTCCATTTCTCGCAATAACCCTTGTCAGTTGATTGATGTAAGCTAAGCATCAAAGCTGTTCTGGAACAACTAAAATGAGCTTTTAACGCATTCGTTGCCTCAGTCAAAGTTAGTTCCCTGCTGGTGAGTCCAGGATTGGAAATCCCACTTATCCAGAATGGTTTTGGCAAGTTTATTACCCGTTCGACACCTGATGACAAGCCACAGAAGTCAGCCCATTCCGAGGCTTTCATCCAAAGGCCTCGGACATGCTTCGGGTTTGCCTTGGCTGGACGTTGCGAGTTATGCAGGTCGGCAAGGTGATAGAAAAGTATACCGCGTGCAATAGGCAAGGCATGATCAGGATGTCCCAGCTCCGGAACCCGCAGTCTTAATTGACGTTCTGTCAAGTGGGCATATTTGCGTTCAAACGAATCTCTGGGGTCAGGTCCTATGAAAGAACTTCCGTCGGCAGAATTGGAGTTCGGGTAATGTAGATAAAACTTGATAGTGCTTTCCAATCGCCAGCGAATGCCTTGAGGATCTCGAACGCTGAAATCAATTTCTCCCACGGTGCGCCCGTTCTCAAAAACTTGAAGGTGGTGAGCCTCCAGTTCGAGGTGCAGTCCTTGAATGAGCCAAGGGGAAAGCAAGGATTCAAAATATAGACCTACACGTCTACTGGGAGGTGTTTTAAAATGAGAAGTCAATGAGGTGATGGGAACACNCTTTACCTTGCCATGAATACTAGCCAATTCGCCGAGGCCATCGGGGCCTTCGAATAAAGGAGCAGAATCAAGAATCCATTTCAAATCAGCATGCGCCTGATATTGCCATAAAGAGGGCAGTGTTTGATGCTCCACTGGAGGAGCAGACAATGATGTGGTAATTAAAGTCATTTGAGGGACATGCAAATATTCACCGAGGGAAAGGGGATATCGGTAAATCCTCCGAACGGGTAGAGTTGTTTTTAATCCCAACTATGGGATGAAATGGATATGAGCCAATGGATTCGGTTGTTCGGGTGTTTTTAAGTGAAATGTTCTTACTTAACTCGGGTGGACGGGTTTTTAAATATGTTCATTTGGTTAGGAACCTGGTTCGATGGCTTAGTTTTTAAACGTGACTTCAGGCGATTGCCTTTTTTGATGAAAGTTTTTTTGTGTGGTTTCAAGGTTCATCATGTCAGGTATTCGAGCTTTCATAAAAATGAGACATATTGAATCCCTTCTGCTTTCAAGCAATGCTTTTCACCCTTTTTATGGAAGTTCTGTCGGGAAACAAAAACCGAAAAGGGGCCGCTTTACCTTTGTTTTTTACAAGTGAACTCGAATTCCACCATCCATCCGCCATCTGAAAATCCTCACCATGCTTGCAGCAAGACCGAATTATCGCTGTTGGATTATCGGAGCTCCGCCGTTTAATTCACTTAGTTTTAATGGGTAGGTTTTCAGGTCAACAGTTCGGCAAATTTNAAAATGTAATTTAATTCCTTGCTAAAAAATTGCGAACTAAAATGAGAAGTCTCCGCTTCATTGAAATGATATCTAAGAAGCATTCCACAATAAGCTTAGCAACGAAAGCAAGCCCTGTCGTGGCGATGTATAAATATCTGAAGAAGGAGTGATGCAAATATTCATTTCTCTATATTTTTCTGGGATAGAATGAGGCCATGTTTCCCTCGTTGTTCTTCCATAATCAAGCCTTTAGTCCGTTTCTGGATTGGGACTGGATTTCTTTTTGATACAATTTTTCGAATTATCGACCTCCAGTAAAACTTTTAAGGAAAGTATCTCTTGACGGTCGTTTACCAGCCTTTAATCTTCGTTCAATCCTGAACATGGAGTTATCGATTTCCGGGTGACTTATCAAGGCACCGTGCGAAGAGATACTATTTTTTCAAATTCAGGTAAGCAGTATTCAACATTCGATTTAAATTTTTAAGTAGTAGGAGAATTTTCATATGGCGAGCGGTCGTGTTAAGTGGTTTGATAATAAAAAAGGATTTGGATTTATCGTGCAGGACGCATCAGGTGAAGATATTTTTGTTCATCACAGCGCTATCAGTGGAGATGGTTTCAAGACTCTCAACGAGGGGGAAGTTGTCAACTTTGAACTTATTCAGGGCGACAAAGGACTGAAAGCTCAAAATGTGCAGCGCGGTTTGATGATGTGATCAAGACTTCTGTCAGACCCTCTCTTCAACATAATACTGCATGAACATCAACGACAGGGATACAGTTCCTGTTCTCTCCCTGTATGTCCATGTGCCTTTCTGCTCGCACAAGTGCGATTATTGCGCTTTTTACTCGGAACTACTCAACTCCAAGGCAGTTGATCGTTATACCAATTCCCTTTGNGAGGAGTTGAATATGATTGCTCATAGAGTCAAGCCTGCAACAGTTTTTTTTGGTGGAGGCACTCCTTCTTTACTTTCCCTCAAGCAGTTAGAGAAAATCCTTGGCACGTTTCAAAATCAAAGCTGGGGTCCTGTTGGCGAGTGGACAGTGGAGTGCAATCCTGCGACCGTTTCCAAAGATAAAGCAGAGCTCCTGAAGCAGGCTGGCGTCAACCGTATCTCCATGGGCGTTCAATCGCTTGATCCTGATTTATTAGACCGACTTGGCCGAATTCACAGCCGGGAACAAGTCTTTCGCTCATTCGATATCTTGCGCTCCGTCGGCTTTGAAAACATCAATCTTGATTTGATGTTTGGTATCCCTACCCAAACGATGACGCAATGGCAAAGCACGCTTGATGAGATCACGGAAATGAAAAGTGACCATATATCATGCTACGAGGTGATATACGAAGAAGACACCGCACTTTACCGGCAACTCAAAGCAGGCGAATTCGATATCGACGAGGAACTTGCCGCAGAAATGTACGAAGCGCTGATATTGCAAACGGAGAGGAGTGGCTTTCTACAATATGAAATCGCCAATTTTGCCAGATCTCAACCTGGAGATTCTTCCAGCCGCTATCCAGCCTTTGCTGCTTTGCATAATATCAATTATTGGGAAGGTGGAGATTTTTATGGTGTGGGACCAGCTGCAACGGAATGGGTCAGTGGAATACGCCGGAAACATTGGTCAAATACACAACTTTATTGTGATCAAATTGAAAAAGGAGCCCGAGGTATTGAATTTGAGGAAACATTGAGCACGGAAGCCAGAATGGGGGAATCTGCAGCGTTTTCATTGAGAATGAACGCTGGTATTGATTTGAATTCATTCGAAAAAAGATTCGGAGTCAGGGCTGAAAAACATTGGAAAGAGGCTATGGAAAAGGCTCAAAGCAAGCGTCTTGCCGAATTAACCAGCGAATCCTTTCGGCTAACAAAAAAAGGACTTCGTTTTGCAGATGCAGTTGGTTCCGATTTTGTTCACATTGCCCCATGATTATGGCATGGGTTTTGTTAGATAACGATATCATTATTGATATCAAGGCTCAGGTTGAGACACTGAGACCTCAAATCCCTCACTGTTTGTCACAGTAGAGCCATAATGTCTCACGTGATAAACCGTAGGATTATAATAATTGGCGAATTTTTGAAACATTGCATAAATGTAACTTGATTTGAATTCCCAATTGCGCCAGAAAATTAGCATTCATTCTCATTTGAGCAAATAGGTATGATTAAAGTAGATAATCTAGTAAAGACCTTTGGTCCAAAAGTCGCGGTGAACCGCATATCGTTCGAAGTCGAACGAGGGGAAGTGCTGGGNTTCCTGGGGCCCAATGGGGCAGGAAAATCCACTACCATGCGGATGATCACTGGTTTCATCCCTCCTACAGACGGTATTATCACTGTTGGTGGGCACAGCATCGTTGAAAACCCTATTCCAGCAAAACGTCTGATTGGATACTTGCCGGAAAATGCTCCAGCGTATCCTGACATGACAGTGAAAGGATTCCTTAGTTTCACTGCCGAAATCCGGGGTTTACGCGGATCCGAAAGGAATAAAGCTATCGATAGGGTAGTTGAACTCTGCTTCCTTGAATCAGTCATTCACCAAAGTGTTGATACTCTCTCGAAAGGTTATCGTCACCGGACTTGTTTTGCTCAGTCGATCATTCATGATCCGGATATTTTAATACTCGACGAACCAACAGACGGACTTGATCCCAATCAGAAACACGAAGTTCGAAGCATCATCAAGCGTATGGGGGAGAAGAAAGCCATTATCTTTTCGACACACATTCTCGAAGAAGTAGAGGCGGTCTGTTCAAGAGCCATCATTATCGATAGAGGAAAGATCGTGGCTAATGGAACACCTGCAGATCTGAAAGCCAGATCGCATTCAGCCGGAACTGTTCGCCTGAAACTTGGCGGATTATCAGGTTCTGTGGCGCGTGAAAAACTGACCGGCCTGCCTGCTGTTGAAAGCGTGACCCTGATCAATGATGATGCGACTGCTGCTTTGCTTGAGATTAAAGGCAAAGCAAAGGTCAACGGAGAGCTTAATTCTCACATCGCCGATTTAGCTCATCAAGAGCAATGGCGTATTATTGAGCTTTACACACAAAAGGGGAAACTTGATGAGGTTTTCCGCAACATCACATTACCTGACACCAGCAAAGGAGGAAAACAATCATGAACAATGCATGGTCTAATATTCAATCAGTATGCAAGCGCGAGTTAACTGGTTATTTCGCATCACCGGTGGCTTACGTGTTTATCGTTATCTTTCTCACGCTGATAGGCTTTTTTACATTCAGTGCCCAGTTGGGACAATTCTTTGAGCGTCAGGAAGCATCTCTATCCGCTTTCTTTACATGGCATCCATGGATTTACCTTTTCCTTGTGCCGGCTGTAGGTATGAGACTTTGGTCCGAGGAAAGGCGTCAAGGAACCTTGGAACTGCTCCTCACCATGCCGGTGACACCCTGGCAGGCTATTCTTGGTAAGTTTTTGGCTTCATGGTTATTTCTTATCATAGCTCTCGTGTTGACTTTCCCGATAGTTTTCACGGTCAAATATCTAGGGTCTCCCGACATTGGCCCCATCCTCTGTGGATACGTGGGCAGCATGTTTCTTGCTGGAGGTTACCTTGCCGTAAGCAGCATGACATCAGCAATAACCCGTAATCAGGTCATTAGTTTTATTCTATCGGTGGTCATCTGCCTGTTTTTGATCCTCGCAGGTTACCCACCTGTGACGGACATGCTGATTCAATGGGCCCCAAGTTGGCTGGTGGATACAATTTCAGCATTCAGTGTCATGACCCACTTTTTTAGTTTTCAAAGAGGAGTATTGGATTCCAGAGACGTTGTCTTCTTTCTGTCTCTGATAGGATTCTGCCTCTTCACAACAAGTGTTATCTTGCGCAATCTGCGAACCAATTAATTGAAAGGAACCTTCGATTATGAACAAAAAGCAAACCGACCTATTTCTTTACTCCTCATTAGGAGTGGTCATCATGTTAGTGATGGTTGTATTGGTGAATGTTATTGCAGGTCATTTAAAGACCCGCATCGACCTGACATCCGAAAAACTTTACACTCTCTCTGAAGGCACGAAACAAATCCTGGGTGAGCTGGATACCGATGTTGAAATTCGGTTCTATGCAACCAGAGACGAAAAGGTAATGCCGCCAAACTTCAAGAATTATATTAGTCACATAGAAGATATTCTTGATGAATATTCCCAATATTCTGGGGGGCATTTAAAAATTACAAAATACAATCCTGAACCCGACTCAGATGCTGCCGACTTGGCAACAAGTGACGGTGTTACTGGTCAGGCTTTATCGTTTGATGACAGGATCTACCTTGGATTAGCTATCAGCATGCTGGATAAAACGGTTTCGCTACCGTTTCTAGACCCCAATCGCGAAAAATTACTGGAATATGATCTCACTCGAGCCATCACGCAGGTGACTGTGGACGACAAGCCAATTGTTGGTGTAATGAGTGCCTTGCCTGTTTTTGGGCAACAGCCAAATCCGATGATGGCTCAGATGGGGCAAGCGCCTCCTCAACAGCCNGCCTGGTTCCTGATTGATCAACTTCAGCAGGACTTTGAAGTGCGTGAGGTGCCATTGACAGCAGAAAGTATTGCTGACGATTTGGATTTGCTTGTCGTCATTCATCCAAAAGATATCACTGGCTCAACTCAATATGCGATAGATCAGTATCTTCTGGCTGGNGGTAAACTCATTGCCTTTTTGGATGCCATGGCTATCGTAGATCAAACCCCTAGTCCAAATGGAAATAATATGCTTGGGCCTCCACCTTCAACTTCCAACCTGCCTGAACTATTATCCGCATGGGGTATTGAGTTTGAAAGTTCGAAGATTGCTGCAGACCGTCTTTTTGCAAGAGAGATTTCCTTT
Organism: Pedosphaera sp.; assembly: GCA_002690655.1. Taxonomy (GTDB): domain Bacteria; phylum Verrucomicrobiota; class Verrucomicrobiia; order Limisphaerales; family AAA164-E04; genus AAA164-E04. The sequence continues at coordinate 300,920 of NZFL01000011.1, read as the reverse complement.
CAGCGAGGTGCGCCACCACAAATCCAGCCAGGTATCCTCTTCTTGGATCCGAAAGGGATTAATGGTGACGATGTCATCACCAGTCAGATTGATCAACTTCTGATCCCTTTCGCCGGTGTTTTCAAAGGCGAGCCAGCGGAGGGCCTGGAACAGACTGTCTTGCTTCACACCTCCGAAGAATCACAACTCGTTGATGCTTTCATGGCTCGACTCTCCGGAGAAAACATCATGAAAGAATTCAAATCTGATGAAAAGAAATACTCTCTCGCCATTCGTTTGAACGGAAAATTCAAAACGGCTTTTCCTGATGGCAAACCTGGCTCTGGCGAAACATCAGAAGAAGACGATTTGGACAATGATGACAAGGAGACGGGGCCTGAAGTTCCTTCCTTGAAGGAGTCTGAAGAGGGTGCCTCGGTCGTGCTCTTCGCTGATGCCGACTTCATGTATGACAACTTCTCCGTNCAACAGCAGAACTTTTTGGGATCTCGAATGGTCCAGTTACTGAATGGCAACCTACCTATGGCACAAAACGTTGTAGAACAAATGGCGGGCGACAGTCGTCTGATTTCAGTACGAAGCCGGGCAACCATGAATCGCCCGTTCACAAAAATACGTGACATGGAGGTCGAAGCAGCCAAAGCCTACCAAGCACGTATCAATGAGCTTGAGGAGAAGAAACGAGAGGCAGAACAGAAGATCAATGACATTCAACGCACTCGACAAGACGCAGGTCAAGGACAACGATTTGTTCTGACTCCTGAGCAGAAAGAAGAGCTTGAGAAACTGCGGGAAAACAACAAAAAGGTAAGTGAAGATCTGAAGGATATGAGGCGCAATCTCCGAAAGGATATTGATTCATTACAGAACACACTTAAGTGGGTCAATATTGCTGGCATGCCATTCCTCATCACAATAGGTGGTATTTTTATTGCACTTGTAAAACGTAAACGAACTGCAGCACGATGAATTCAAAACAACTAAAATTACTCGTTATCATTTTTGTTTGTATCGGAGTGGTAGGATATTTACTGGTCACTCAAAATAACAAATCCTGGTCTCAAGGAGAGCAGGCCATTGGGGGCAAGGTCATGCCTGACTTCCCGATGAATGATGTCACTCAAATTGCTGTCAAAAGCAATATTGGTGAAGCAACACTTGTGAAAGTGGACGAAACATGGCGTGTTTCAGACAGGGCGAATTATGCGGCGGATTTTTCGAAAATTCGAGAATTGCTGCTTGCTGTCGGCGAAACTAAGATTCTTCGCAAGATGCAGGTTGGTGAAAGTCAACTGGGGCGCCTTGAATTGCTGACGCCAGATAACGCTGACAAAGCCGGGCTTTTGTTGACCTTCAAGGGCGAAGGCGACAAGGAAATAGGTACCCTTCTGCTGGGGAAACAGTCCATGCGTAAATCGGAATCCTCCAGTTTTGGGGGAGGAGAATTTCCCGATGGACGGTATCTGCTGCCCGACGGAGACTCATCGCGCATTGCTTTTGTATCCGAGACGTTCAGTAACGTTGAAATAGAGGCGAAAGCCTGGTTGGATAAAACGTTCTTCAAAATCGAAAAATTGAAATCAGTAGAAGTGACGCACGCCGACCCTCTCCAAAGCTGGGCTGTGAATCGCGAATCCGAAACAGGTGAGATGATCTTAGCTGGTTTGGGAGAGAAAGAGGAGCTGGATTCCAGCCGCAGCTATAGTTTGAAAAATATCCTGTCTTCACCCAGTTTCAACGACATCGCCTCAAGTGATATCAGTGATGAAGATCTGGGCTTGGATGCGCCTATCAAGGCCATGTTGACAACCTTCGATGGGTTTAATTACGAAGTCCACATGGGGAAAGCCAACGAGGATGAGGAATATCCCATTCGTCTGCAGGTTTCCGCAGCCATTAGTGCACAGCGTGCGCCTGCTGAAGATGAAAAGGAAGAGGATAAAGAGAGACTGGACAAGGAACATGCCGATCAAGTCAAAGCTCTTCAGGATAAACTTCAAGCAGAGCAAAAATTTCAGGGACATACTTTCATGGTTTCCAAATGGACTGTGGATGCTCTCACAAAGCCTCGTTCAGATTATATCAAGGCCATTGAAGAGGAAACTGAGGATGGGGTTGATGAAGAGCAGGCGCTGCCGACTCTTCCCGGGGTCAATTTGGATACATTGACCAATCCATTAAACCTGGGGCCTGAATAGACCAGTTCATCGATTGACTTTTCCTGAGGTCACTATTACTATTTAAGTTTCAAGCCCCGAAAATGTTCGGGGCTTTTTATTGTTGAATTTAGCCACATTGATATGCCGAACACCGTTTTAATTGGAGCCCAATGGGGTGATGAGGGTAAAGGGAAAATAATCGACGTCTTGACTGATGAGGCAGATATAGTCGTGCGCATGCAGGGCGGTAATAATGCCGGTCATACAGTTTTAGTCGGCAAGAAGAAATATGTGCTGCACCTGATTCCATCCGGTATCCTGCGACCAAGAAAGAAATGCATTATTGGAAACGGTGTTGTCATGGATCCTGTGCATCTTGTTGAAGAACTGGACGGATTAGCAAAGCTCAACATAAATGTCAAAGGACGGCTTTTTATCAGTGAGAACGCCCATCTCGTGCTCCCATATCATCGAGCCTTGGATGAACTGCGTGAAGTCTCCAAGGGCAAGGGTAAAATAGGAACCACCAAGCGCGGCATTGGCCCGACTTACGAGGACAAGGTGTCCAGAGTAGGCATTCGTTTGGGAGATCTGCTCGATAATGATCGCTTTTCTTCTCTGCTTAGAAAAAGAATCCAGAGTAACAACCGCATTTTAAGGGAAAATGGGGCTAAAAGCATCAGTTACAAGAAAGTTCTTGAAGATTATCTAATCGCTGGGGAGCGCTTGCGGGATTTTGTTGCAAATACCTTTATCATGCTGCACGAAGCGATGACTCAAAAGAAACGCCTGCTTTTTGAGGGAGCTCAGGGAACCTTTCTTGACTTGGATCATGGAACCTATCCTTATGTGACTTCTTCCTCAACTACATCTGGAGGAGCGTGCACAGGGGCAGGGATTCCGCCGAATCGAATAGATCGGGTAGTAGGCGTTATGAAAGCGTATACAACCCGTGTAGGCGGCGGGCCCTTTCCTACCGAAGATGAAGAGATGGGGAGCATGTTTCATGAAATGGGACGTGAGTTTGGTGCCACTACCGGAAGAGCTCGCCGCTGCGGATGGCTGGATATGGTGATGATTCGACACGCCTGCATGGTCAATGGATTTGATGATATATCTGTCACTATTCTTGATGGTCTAGATAATATGGAGACGATCAAAGTATGCGTAGCATACCGCTTGAATGGCAAAACAATCCACCATTTGCCATCAAGCGCAATTGATCTGGAATCTTGCGAGCCTGTTTACGAAACCTTCAAGGGATGGCAATGCTCGACGGAAAAATGTAAGAGCTGGAGTTCGTTACCATTGCGTGCAAGGCAGTATGTAAAAGCAATTTCAACTATGGCAGGCACCAAAATATCATCCGTTTCTGTTGGTCCAGATCGTAATCAAACAATCCGGTTAATGTAGGTTCCAGCACCGCGAAACTGATCGCTTCGGAGAACACTTCTATGCCCGATGATTTACTTTCCAACTTAAGTCCGGAAGCACAGCAAGTTTTACCCAAGCATGTTGCCATCATTATGGACGGTAACGGTCGTTGGGCTAAACAGCGNCGACTGCCGAGGACAGTAGGTCATCGACGTGGTTTGGAATCGTTGCGAACAGTCGTTCGAACAGCCAGTCGCCTTGGTATTAAATACCTGACTCTATTCACCTTTTCGGCAGAAAACTGGAATCGTCCGAAGTCTGAAGTAGATACCATCATGAGGTATCTTGGACGGTTTTTACGCACTGAAATCCCGGAATTCAACAGTTACAATGTTCAATTGGATGCAATCGGCCAAATAGAACAATTGCCCCAAAAAGTTCAGGGTCAGTTAACGAAAACCAAAGAAATTTTGTCGAACAATGATGGGATGACCATGGTATTGGCTTTGAGTTATGGGGCGAGGCAGGAAATGATTGATGCAACACGAGCGATTGCAGAGAAAGTAAGGAAAGGCGAGTTAACACCTAGCCAAATCAATGAAGAAGTGATTTCAAATCACCTTTATACCAGCGAGATTCCTGATCCGGAGTTATTGGTTCGCACGAGCGGTGAAATGCGTATCAGCAACTTTCTCTTATGGCAGATTTCATATGCTGAGCTGGTGATCACAGACACATTATGGCCAGATTTCCGCGCCCCTCAGCTTTATGACGCTCTGGAAGCCTATGCCAAAAGACATCGCCGCTTTGGGAAAGTTTAAACATTCAGCTAATCCGATTTGAGTTCAATTCCGACATCCGAATCAAAATCCAGTAAAATAGAGGTATTCTTCAAACGTCTCCTCAGCACTGTCATTCTATGGGGATTGATCCTTGGAGGACTTTTTGCAGGTGGAAGATTCATTTCATTGATCACTTTCTGGTTGGTTATATGTGGATTGTCACTTGCCGCCTATCGTGAATTTGTTCGAATGTTCGATGCTGAGGCAATGAAATTTGGTCAGCGTTCACTTGCGGTGTTAGGTGTCACTTATCTTAGCCTTGAATTATATGGCAGTGTTTCTCCGGATATCGACCGTTCGATGGCAGTGCTGGGATTGATCGGGGTATGGATGGTTTATCTTCTTTTTCATTATCGATGCGAAACCACGCGGCTTACTGTTCTTGCACGACTTGTTTTCGGTTGGTTTTACATTTTTTTTCTCGCTGGTTTTCTGGTTCAGATCTTCACCTTTCAACCGCTGAACGGTTCATGGTTACTGATTCTTTTTATCGTCCTCACCAAGTTCAGTGACCTTGGGGCATATGTGACCGGGTCGTTAATAGGTAAACGTAAAATGATACCGAAAGTGAGCCCGGGCAAAACATGGGAGGGATTCTGTGGTGCCATTGTATTCTCAGCTTTGTTCGGTTTTCTTTTGGTGAAATTGTTTCCTCAATCATTTGAATACATTCCATCTTACCATGTTTTGATTCTTGGAGCATTACTCGGAGCTTTTGCTGTTTTGGGAGATCTAGTAGAATCCTTGATGAAACGTGAAGCGCAAGTCAAAGATTCCGGTCAATTTATCCCAGGTATCGGAGGGGCTCTTGATCTAATCGATAGCCTCTTATTTAACGCGCCCCTGATGTATTTGTATCTACATCTTTTTGTTCAAAATAGAACCTAGAAAATCATCAGTGAATGAAAAACGTCGTTTTACTTGGTAGCACCGGCTCGATTGGAACAAGCACCGTCAAAGTAGCAGAGGATCTTCCTGATCAAGTGAGATTGATTGGGCTTGCTGCTGGTGGAAACGTGGGATTACTCGCTGAGCAAACCCAGGCCCACCATCCATCAACTATTTCCATTGCTGACGAAACATTGCTTCCAGAATTAAGTAAATGCATTCCGGATACAGTCGAAATTTATTCTGGTGATGAAGGTTTGATTCGCCTGGCCACCCTGCCTGAAGCAGATATCGTATTAATTGCCATTGTAGGAACCGCCGGGTTAAAGCCTGCTCTGGCGGCAATACGCGCTGGTAAGGATATTGCCGTGGCCTCTAAGGAAATATTGGTCATGGCGGGTGAAATTGTGATGCGTGAAGCCCGTGAATATGGTGTAAAAGTCTTAGCAGTCGATTCCGAGCATTCGGCAATTTTTCAATGTTTGGATGGTAAACCGGTTGAGTCCATACGGTCTATTTGGTTGACTGCCTCTGGCGGTCCATTTCGGGAAACGCCGCCTGAAGAGTTTGCTGAGATCACGCTGGATCAAGCCTTGAAGCATCCTTCATGGGTCATGGGGCGGAAAATTACCATCGATTCTGCTACGATGTTCAACAAGGGGCTTGAAATGATAGAAGCGCGTTGGTTATTTGGTGTAGAAATGAATTGTGTCAAGGTGGTCGTTCACCCGCAAAGTGTCGTTCATTCACTCGTAGAATATGTCGATGGATCCATGATTGCCCAAATGTCTACTCCGGATATGTGCTTACCCATTCAGTATGCGCTTACTCATCCAGAGCGAATGGCAAATCAGCGGGTTCAAACGAATTTGGCAAGCATTGGCACACTTCAGTTTGAAGAGCCAGATAGCGAACGCTTTCCCGCACTGGATTTGGCAAGGAGGGCAGGGGAAGTTTGTGGTACGTTGCCTGCAGTCTTCAATGCAGCCAATGAGGTGGCGGTAGATGCCTTTTGTGAAGGGAAACTCTCCTTTCTGGGAATTACCAAACTGGTGTCTGATGTGATGGATCAGCATCAAGTGGTTACACATCCAGATTTAACTCAAATATTGGAATCGGATCAATGGGCAAGACGACACGCAGCAACATTAATTTAGGATTTAAATGTAATCATGACAATAGACGAGCTTGTTGAGAATTTTCAGTTATTTGACGATTGGGAGGACAGGTATGCCTACTTAATGGATTTAGGTAGAAAAATGCCTCCGATGGAAGAAAACGACAAAACCGAGATTAATAGGGTTCAAGGTTGTCAGGCCACGGTCTGGCTGAAAGCCACCGTCGAGGAGTCGAATCCTCCGCTCATCACCTTTGTTGCTGACAGTAATTCACAGATAGTGAAAGGATTGGTCTCCATGCTGCGAATGATGTTTTCGGGTAAGACATCCCGCGTTATACTTGAAATCGACGAGCAGAAAATCTTCCAGCGACTGGGCTTGGATCGGCATCTGAGTCCAACAAGGAGCACAGGGCTCAATTCCATGGTAGCACAAATCAAAACGTTGGCGCAGGTTACTGAATCCTAACCCAGTTTTTTAGCCATCGATGCTATTGTTGCATCCATGTATTTTCCGGGGCATAAGGTTTGTTCCCGCTTGATCTGTTTATGGCCATAAACACGCAATTTTTGCTGCATCAAACCACTCGTTTGGAGATATTTTACGAGGTGCTGAAGGCTTGCAAGTTGTTTTGGGGTTGGTTTTCTTTCTTGAAAATTTCCTACCAGGCAGATTCCAATGGAATTGCCGTTGTACCATGAACTCTTGACATGTCCTCCATTCAACTGGCCTCTCCATCGAGAACCAATTTCCAAGACGCCATCCCCTGAGCCCCTGCCATTGCCTATCAAAAAATGATAGGCAAGACCGTTGCTCATGCCTCTCCGGCGATGTGCACTGTCAAAGCTCTTAGCGTTTCCTTGGCGGGTTGCGCTGTGATGAATGACAATGTGTTTCCACTTGTTACGATTGATCGGAGCTTTTTTAATCGCGGTGACAGTTTCGTTAGGAAGACCTGCAATCACCTTTTCCTGGATATTCAAGGTCTGACCAGCCATGATAAGGTCAGAGGAAAGGTGGTTCAAACGTTTCAGCGTTTGCACCGATGTGTTGAAACGGTGGGCAATCCCTGAAAGAGTATCGCCACGCAAGACTTTGTACGAGCCAGGTGCTGACCAAGCATCCAGATTCCAAAAACTGCCCAGAATCAAAGCTGAATTCCTTAAGAAATGACGTCTTTCCATGCTATTACTGCCAGAGCAGGAAGCTTTCCTGATTCTGATTTAATCATTTAACTTAATCAATATTGCAGAGAAATTCAAATTTTAATTCGATCATTGAGTGATTCTACACCTTCTGCCCAAATGATATTGAAAGATCACAGCAGATCCTCTTTTTATCAGGATTTCAGGTCGTTAAATGAGGTTTGAAGTTTTTTTGCGAGATTCTTCTGCCATTTTCTTTTTGTAAGCCAGCAGTTCAGTCCTCAAGCACTCATCGCTGGTGGCAAGAATGGAAATGGCCAGGAGTCCTGCATTTTTTGCATTTCCTATGGCCACTGTGGCAACTGGGATTCCTCCAGGCATTTGAACTATCGACAACAGTGAATCAAGTCCGTTGAGGGATTTACTCTGAACGGGAACCCCAATGACAGGCAGAGGGGTGTAACTGGCGATCATGCCTGGCAGATGGGCCGCACCTCCTGCACCGGCAATAATGACCTTCATGCCTCTTGTGTGAGCTTCATCTCCATATTTCCCCATATCGTGAGGAGTACGATGCGCCGAAATAACTCTGGCTTCATGAGTTATGTTAAATTGAGCGCAGATGTTTGCCGCTGCTTTCATGGTCGGCCAATCAGAGTCACTGCCCATGATGATCCCTACCAGAGGAGTCTTGTTTGATGATCCGTTTGAATTCGTCATGCTGATAAACTTCTAGAAATTTGAGTAGTTAGCTAAGAGAGACATACAGGTAAATCGTAATTATTGATCTTATTCAGAACCTTTTTCTGCGCTTGTTTCTTTTTGAACGGGTTTGGTGGAAAGAGCTTCCATTTTCTTTTTTAAATCATTGAGTTCGGTGTGCATCGATCTCTGGTCTGATTCCATGGTTTGAATCTTGTTTCTGAGGCCTTTGAGATCTTCTCCAGGTAAAGCCATTTTCCTTAGATTGCTGATAGCAGTCTGTGCAGCTTTGTGTTCTGGAGAATCAGAATCGGCACTCATCCATTTTTCGAGAATGGCAATTGCTTTGGGGTCCTTCAATGTTGCCAGTGCCCTGATGGCCCCTGATCGAACGGCAGACTTAGGATCTTGTAACCTGCCTGCTATAAAACTTAACAGCATCGATTTATCATCCTGATGCCTGCCTAGATAAGCGAGGGATGAGAGCGCGTTGACCATACCTCGGGTGGAAAACAGCCCTTTGCGTTCCATTAATGTCTCAAGAATGGGCATGATGAATACAGGGTCATCTTGTTTTTCCATGGCAGCAATAGCTGATTCCGCATGGGTGTTACGGTAAGAGGGCTCCCTCAGATACTGCAAGAGGATCGAGCTAATTTCGGAGCTGCCATATCCACTCAATGAACGCATCGCGGTATTGATGATGGTTGGATTTGATTCTGATCGGATGGTTTTTATTGCTGATTCCAAAGCGCGTGAATTATAGAAACCACCAATGGCGGATTGAACTCGGAGGCGAACACGGGCATCTGATTGCTCACTGGACTCCAGAAGTGCATCCAGTGCTTCCATGGTGTGGATCGATTTCAATGCATCAGCTGCTTCCATTCTCACTCCATGAAATGGATCGCTGGCTAAACATTGCCTCAATGCGTCGATTGTTTTTTGCGATTTATTTTTAGAAAGCGCCTGGATTGCCAGAATCCTTCCAATCACATCGGACTGGTCCTCGAGTTGCGCCATCAGCAAAGGAGTAGGCTTGGAAAAGTTTACTTTTGCAAGAATGGTGAAGTCCGGATCAAAGCGAACAATCTCTGGAACTGCGTCCAAAGGTATATAAAAATCCTCCGACTTTTTCCGAAGCGTCACAGGGTGATCTATAATGGTCGCACCGGTTTTGAAACGGATTGTGGCCGGGATTTCAAAAAGCATTACTTTGTCGCTGATTTTCTGGTTTTGTTTGGCAGTTATTTTGGCTAACTTGAGCTTAGAATTCCACTGATAACTGAGTGAAAGGTCAGGATGACCTCCGTGAAAAACGTATTGATCAAAAAAACGGTCATAGGAACGGCCTGAAAGCTCCTCGATGACGGCATTCAAGTTTTCAGTAACTACAACCCCGTAGGCATGTCTGTCGAGGTAGGTCTGAACGCATTTTCTATATAGATCCTTGCCCAGTTGAGAGCGCAGCATATGAAGGATCCAACTCCCTTTTGGATAGGCGCGATAGCCAAATTGGTTCATGGGATCATTATAAGTTCGATCTACGATGGGAGTTTGATCACTGTGCTTCCCGATGAAACCTCTTGCGTTGCGATACATCTGATAAAGGAAAGCGTCTTTGCCATGTTTGTGTTCCTCAAACAACGCATCGTAATAAGTGGCAAAACCCTCGTTGAGCCATAAATGACTCCAGTCCTTGCAAGTGACAAGATCTCCGAACCATTGATGGGCCAGCTCATGCGCGACCAGGCCTTGGCTTGATCGCAGGTTTTCCGTATCCGAGGTGAACAAGGTGCGGTCAGTAAGCGACGTCAGACTTGTGTTTTCCATACCTCCAGCTACGAAATCATTCACACAGACCTGGTCATATTTCGCCCAAGGGTAGGTGACGCCAATTTCCTCTTCGAAGAATCCCATCATTGCCTTGGTATCCTTGAAAGAATTTTCCGCTTGGTCGATTTCAGATGGAAGCGTCCAGAAGGCCATGGGAATATCACGATACTGATCCTCAATTTTAACAAAGTGACCAGCCACGAGGGAAATGAGGTAATTGACATGAGGCGTGTCTTGAAGCCATGTAAACGAGGTGAGTCCTGTCTCGGAATCATTCTCTTGCGATACCAATCGACCATTGGAAAGAACGACCATACTCGATGGCACGTGACACGTGATCTCGGAGGTGAATTTTTCATTGGGAGCATCAAAACAAGGAAACCAGTGCCGCGCTTCAACAGGTTCACCTTGAGTAAAAAGGTGTAATTCACCTTCCTGATAACCCATTTCTGGAGTTCTGAAATACATGCCTTTTTCTGGTTCCGCAGCGTGGTTCATTACGACCGTGTGCTCTGACTCGGCTGGCAGAGGTGATTTGAAATCAATAATCACCGCATCTTCACTCACGTGCCATGAATCGATTTCAGCCGAACTCGTAATACCCGAGAAATCCAGTCCGACGGCATCCAGACGAAGTTGATCAATTGCTTTAGCAATGGGTTTGAAGCGGATCGTGGTGCTCCCATGAACGGTGCGCCTTTTGAAATCAGGGGTCACATTCAATTGAACATGAAGAATATCTATGATTCGGCTTGGAGCATATTTACGGTGATCAGGAGCATCAACGGGAGCCAGAAAATGTGCGTGTTTTGAACAGTAAACCTGTTCCATTTGGTAGTTCTCCCCGAATGAAACGGTCAAGGAATGAGCAAAAAAACTAATTCCAATGGTGAGCACCAATAACCGAGATAGTGTCTTTGAATTCATGCACTTCCAAATATGAAGGAAACCTGATGGATTTCAATCGGATTTGTGTCATCACTTTCAATAGTCATCAGCTGGAAGNATTAACTGAGTATTTCATCGGAATGGCCCATTGCTTCCCTATCAATCGCTGGAGACAGTAATTGCTTTCTGGAAGATGGTTTGTTACATCTCTCTATGTGAACAATCCACTACAGCGGGCGACCGTTCCTGACAAATTGCATGCTCAAGGCGGTTTGACCAAAGGAGCATCAGCTTTCGTAAGCAAGGAATCCGGCACTCCGGAAGCAGACGTTTACGGTGTGGGCTCTTTCTTCCATCTGCTAGCCGAGCCTGACATCAAGGTGAGGGTATGTCAGGGCCTGGCATGCAAAATGGCAGGTGCCGACGATGTGCTCGCCGAAGCAGAGAAAGCAGGTTTCCCAGTCAAAGCCTGTTCCTGTTTGGCTGCCTGCGATCAGGCTCCAGCCGTACTCAAGGACCGACGTGTTCTTTACAAACTCGGCACTGAAGATATCAAACGCTGCGAGGGTGAATGGTCCTCCTTAAGTGATTCGCTGGGTTCTGCTCATGGAATCATTCAAGGTTGCGTAGGACCAGATGGATCATTCCCTGATAAGAGATGCATAGATTTCCATGGTTCCGTGGATCTTAGTGGCCGAGCATTTAAAAAAGCTCAGGAGCTGGGGGCAGAGGAAGTCATCTCCGTGATTGATGCATCCGGGCTTCAAGGCCGTGGTGGTGCGGGCTTTCCTGCCGCTTTCAAATGGAAAAGCGTACGCAATCAATCAGATTCAAAACGATATGTGGTCCTCAATGCAGACGAGGGAGAACCTGGCACCTTTAAAGACAGAGAAATCTTATTGCGCCGACCGGACAAAGTTCTGGAAGGTCTGGCCATTGCGGCTCGTACCGTTGCTGCCACTGAAGTCTTTTGTTATCTGCGCGGAGAATTCGAAGCTCCATGGCAGGTGCTCCAAAAGGCGATTGATCAAGTTGAAGCGAACGGCACTTTTGAGGGTATACGCTTTCACATGCATGCCGGACAGGGTGCTTACATTTGTGGGGAGGAAACCGCTCTACTGGAAGCACTGGAGGGAAAACGCGGATTACCTCGTTTGAAACCACCCTTTCCCACTGAGAAAGGTTTGTGGGGTAAACCTACACTCATTCATAATGTCGAAACCATTGCCTGCGTCCCCTCCATCATCGAGCGAGGTGGAGCATGGTTCAAAGAACTCGGCAGGACCGGGGCCGGCACTAAGCTTTATTGCATCAGTGGCCATGTTCAAAACCCTGGAACTTACGAACTGCCGCTTGGAGTGACACTTGATGAATTGGTGGAANAAGCGGGTGGGTATGTGGGGACCTTGAAATCCTTCTCTCCGGGAGGGGCCAGTGCAGGCTTCCTCCCCGCTGAAGAACGTACGCGGCCTCTGGATTTCAAATCCCTCTCAGAAGCTGGCTCCATGCTGGGCTCTGCAGGAGTGACCGTATTGAATGACACTGTCAATATGGCATGGGCTGCTCAAGCACAATTGGTATTTTATGAATCGGAGAGTTGTGGGCAATGCGCTCCATGCAGGATAGGAACCAGGTTCTTGCGCGAGAGTCTGGGGAATCATCTCAAGCAGAGTAAAAATCAAAAACCTACCACTATGAATCATCTTAACCATATCGCAGACGCGGCCTGGGAAATGAACGAAGGATCCATCTGTGGTTTAGGTCAAATCGCAGCACTTCCCTTGACCAGTGCTCTCAAGTATTTTCCAGAAGATTTCAAACATTAGAAACAATTGATCCATGAGCGAGCAAACTGTCATCATCAACGGCCAATCAGTGGCATTCAATGAAGGCGATACGATACTTTCGGCTGCCGATAGGCTCGGAGTTCGTATTCCAACATTATGCCATGATCCACGATTAAAACCAGCTGGGGCTTGTCGTACTTGTTTGGTGGAAATCAAGAATCGGCCCAAACTTGCTCCTGCCTGTGCGACGGCTTTATTGCCAGGAATGGAAATAGTTACTGAGAGTGATCGGGTAAACCGTCACATTCAGACACTGCTGGCCCTCTATTTAACCGATCATGAAACCAATGGTTCATCAGCTGAATTCGGCAAGGATGGTAATGAATTGCTGCAGATGGCAAGGGAATATGAAGCCCCACTGGATTGGCCTTCCATGGAAAATATCCGTCAAGGCCGTCCTGCTGACGTAAACCCATATGTCGCATTTCAACCCGAGAAATGTATTTCATGCGCCCGCTGCACACGCTATTGCGAGGAGGTGGAAAGTGTTTCGGCCATCACCATGGCTGAGCGCGGGAGTCGCACTACTGTTTTTACCGCCGATGGGCGTTCCCTGATGGACACGACTTGTGAACTTTGCGGAGGTTGTATCGATACGTGTCCCACGGGCGCCATGACTGAAAAGAAACCGCTTGGCATGACGTCCAGCAAGGGGGGCGATTTGAAAAAAGTACGCACGACATGCAATTACTGTGGCGTGGGATGTCAAATGGACCTCAATGTTGATCCTTCCGGAAACGAGGGACGGGGCAAAGTGGTAAAAGTCACCAGCCCGCCTCCCGGGACGACTACCAACGATGGTAATCTGTGTGTGAAGGGACGTTTCGCCTATGATTTCATTGATCACAATGAAAGGCTGACAACACCACTCATTCGTGGGAAAGACGGTCAATTGCACGAAGCTACATGGGAAGAAGCCTACCGGCGAGCNGCAGAAGGGCTGATCAAGGTATCGACCGATCACGGTAGTAATTCATTGGGATTTGTTTCCTCTTCAAGGTGTACGATGGAGGAGAACTACCTGATGCAAAAATTATCCCGAACAGTTTTCAAGACCAATAATATACATCAGTGCGCGGCGACTTGACACGCGCCTACTGTGGCCGGTCTGGTCACTACTTTTGGTGCGGGAGCCATGACGAACTCAACTGGTGAAATCAGGGATGCTGATTTCTTGTTCGTCATAGGAAGCAACACAACTGAAGCTCATCCAATCATTGCAATGGAGATGAAGCGGGCCGCTCATCGCGGAGCGAAACTTGTGGTTGCTGATCCTCGCAATATCGATCTTACAAGATTTTCCAATCGGCACTTGAAATTAAAGCCCGGCACGGATGTATGGTTACTCAATGCCATGGCACATGTGATATTGACAGAGGGTTTGGTGGATCAGGCTTTCATAGAGGAGCACACCGAGAATTTTGAAGCCATGCGAGAGGAGGCTTTGAAATACACTCCGGAAAAAGCAGAAACCATTACCGGCGTGCCGGCGGAAGATATCCGAGCGACTGCTCGCGAATATGCGACCACAGAAAAAGCGGGTATCTATTATACTCTGGGAATCACGGAGCATACTCACGGCACAGACAACGTTTATTGTCTGGCCAACCTCGTTTTGATGACCGGTCATCTAGGGAAACCTTCCAGTGGAATGAACCCCTTGCGAGGCCAGAACAATGTTCAAGGAGCCAATGACAGCGGAGCAACTCCCATTTTTTATCCAGGCTATCAACGTGTGGATGATCCGGAAGTGCATGCCAAATATGAAAAGGCCTGGGGCATGCAGCTTTCTCCTGATCCTGGGCTGAATCTCAACGAAATGATGAAAACCGTTGGTAACAAGATCAAAGGTATGCTTGTCATGGGGGAAGATATTGTCCTCTCGGAACCCAACGCTCAAAAACTTGAGGAAGGGCTGAATAAAATCGATTTCCTTGTCATGCAGGATATCTTCATGAATGAAACTTGCAGGTATGCCGATGTGATATTTCCAGCCGCATGTTTTGCCGAAAAAGAGGGAGTTTTCACCAATTCTGAAAGAAGAGTGCAACGCGTCAGAAAAGCGGTTGAACCGCCTGGGCAGGCGAAAGCTGATTGGAACATCATACAGGATTTAGCCAATGCCTGCGGTGCAGAATGGGATTATGAGCATCCGTCAGATGTTTATGATGAGCTGGTCAAACACGCTCCTCGGTTCAGTGGGATCAGCCATCAGCGCATTGAGCAGGAAGGTGGATTACAATGGCCATGTCCTACAACCGATCATCCGGGAACCGATTACCTGCACAAGGGAGGTGTTCTAAGGGGTAAGGGGCTTTTCCAGCCTGTTTCCTATCGTCCTTCTGCCGAATTACCAGACGATGATTATACGTTGATTCTTTCGACTGGAAGGACTCTTTATCATTACAATGCCGCAACACAAACGCGTCGTGAGCCCGGTCCTCATGAAAAACAACCCGGCGCTTTCATTCAAATTCACCCGAAGGACGCGAGGAGGCGAGGGATTGGAAATGATGATTCTGTGGTTGTTGCCTCCAGGCGTGGTTCAATCAATGCAAAAGCAGTTCTGACCCGGGACGTGCGGCGGGGTTGCGTCTGGATGCCATTTCACTTTGCAGAGGCACGCGCCAATGATTTGACCAACGACGCCGGAGACGCGATCACAGGAACCGCCGAATACAAGGTATGTGCCGTTGAGGTAAGGCTTGCGGAGGCACTCGTTACGGCCTAGGCAGAACTCTCTACGACATCAAAATCGAACGAACTTCATTGGTNCTATCGGAAAAACGATCCATCTTCAACCCCATCCCCCGAGCTTGGGTAAGCCATAAATTCGCCAGTGGNGTACCTTCTGGCATGTTGACATGCTGCCCCGTCTTGAACTTTCCACCCCCCGATCCAGCGACAATGATAGGCAGATCGTTGTATTGATGCGTAGACCCATCCCCGAGCCCTGAGCCATAGGTGAACAGTGTATTGTCGAGCAGGCTTGTTCCATTCGATTCCTGAATACTGTCCATGCGCTGAATCAAATAGGCAAACTGTTCCATGTGGAATTGATCGACCCTTAGAAGGTCATCGATCATTTTTGTCTGATTGTGAGACATGCCATGATGACTTCTGGGTTTATCAAACAGGCCGTCAAACATGTAAGGAGTATCCCACCTCTCAGGACCCACCATGAACGTTGCTACACGGGTCAGACCAGTCTGAAGTGCCACNACCATTAAATCACCCATGAGNCGGATAAACTCACCTCTGGGTAAATATGCTTCTGTGGGTTTTTCCATTTCGACTTGTGCCAGTTCCGACTGCATTTTCTGGAGACGCCCCATCTGTTTTTCTATGGTCCGGATAGAGTCGAAAAATTCCTGGAATTTCTGCTGATCCGCGTAAGCCAGTTTTTTACTGAGTGATTGGGCGTCTTCGAGAACAAGATCTGTGACCTCTCGGAAACGATTGGTCTCGCTGTTGGAAAATAATCGTTGATACATCTTTTGAGGAGACCTTATCGATGGTGCCAGATGGCCCGTACCGTACCAGGAAATATTATCAAAATATATGGATTCCTTATTATCCCTATGTGTGTTGCAGCTGAACTCCAGGGTAGGGAAGGGGGTCTCCGTTCCAATCGAGTCTGCTACAATGTGGTCAAGGGTCCGGTCAAGAGGCCATGCTGATTTTTTGATGGAATAGGGCATGGCACTACTCAGATAACAAGAGGCGCATTGAGCATGAACATCCGTTCCTATTTGAAAGGTGCGATCAAGCCCCGTGATGAGATTTATCTTATTCTTAACGGAATCGAGCGGGCGCATTGTGGGCGTCAGTTCGTCAAGGGGCTTTACGCTGAAATGTGGATCTTGTTTCCCCAATGAAGCCATGACATTACCAAGGTTCCCCTTGGGGATGACATGGTCTGATTCACCGGGAAAGAAACCACGTCGTACCACACCGATCGGTACGTAGAAGTGCGCCATTCTTCTTGGCATGGGCTTGAATGCGGATGCACCGTTCAGGCTTTCCAGCCATGGCAGCGTGAGTGTAGCACCCCCAATGCCTCGAATGAATAGACGTCTTGAATATTTCATAATGTGCGATGAATTTACTCTGAAACTGTAGGTTGAAGAAATGCGTTACTAAAAATAATCCCCTTCAACAAGGTTTGTATTTTATAATCATTTTTTATTGTTCTGGCAGCAACTTGATCCAAAACAAGCGCATCCTCCGGTTTTAGCTCACGGGCAAGCGCGAAGCTGAGAAGGTGCCCAGCAAGTGCGCGTGCGAACCGTTGCTTTTGTTCCAATAACGCATCTTTGAATTCAATGATATCTGTAAATGAGTGCTCTCGAAACAAAGTCCCGGACATATCCACTTTTCTTCCATTCGAGTATTGGGTGCGCCAATCTCCGATAGGTCCATAGTTTTCCAGGGCAAACCCTAGTGGATCGATTTTTTCGTGACAACCCCGACAATCAGCACGTTCCCTGTGTTGTGCAAGGCGCTCTCTCAAAGTAAGGTGCGCTTCCTCTTCGGCCGGTTCCTCGCCCAGGGGAGGAACGTCAGCNGGGGGTGGTTCAGGTGGGTTATTGAATATGACGCTCGCAATCCATGCTCCACGAGTGATAGGTTTGGTACGCTCAGGCCCTGAATTCATCGTCATCACTGCCGCATTGGTAATCAAACCGCCGCTGCGTCGGTCATCAACGGGTATTCGTTTGAAATTAAGTACGGTGACCTCGCTTTTTGGTTTATCAGGCTCCTCGCCCAAAGCCAAATCCCCATAGGCTTCCTGCAGGAGTGAGGATCTGTAAGTGAAATCAGAATCAATGAACTGAGTGATCGGCAGGTTTTCGATCAACACCGTTTCAAACAGTAACAAGGGTTCCATCATCATGTGCATGCTGTCCCTGTATTTAAGGAAGTAAAAGCCGGGAAATTTTTCTTCATTGGGAACTGCCGATATGATGCGCTCCAATTGAAGCCATTGGGTGGGGAAGCTGTCGCAAAACCGTTTAAGCTTCTGATCTTTCAACATGCGTTCAAATTCCNATCCCAGTATTTCTGACTGACTCAATCTGCCTTCACTAGCCAGGTTCAGTAATCGCTCGTCGGGGATGCTACCCCATAGAAAAAAGGAAAGACGTGAAGCCAGATTGAACTCCTTTACATTTTCAATGGCGGGTTCTGCTTTCAATTCCTCGTACAAATAAAGGAAGCGCGGAGATGATATCGCAGCGGCTGCCACNGCCTTCATTGCATTGGGCAAAGATTGTGTCTCCTCCAGTCGGGCTAATGTGAAATTTGTATATCTATCAAGCAGGGCGGAATCGGGTGTGCGTCTGAATGCCAGGTATAAAAACCGCTCGAGACGATTTTGTATCTCGAGAACAACATCTTGATCATCCCTGATTTCCTTGAACAACCAATCCCAGACACCAACATTTTCCGGGGTGAAATCATTACTTGTGACGATGGACTGTGCTAACTTGAAAAAAGATTCGAGCAAAAGGGGTGAGAGCGACAAATGATCACCACGATTGTCAAAACCATGTTCAGCCCGAAGGTCCTGTGGGAATGGAGCCACTCCGCCCAACCGTTTCTCTATCAATTGAGATTTACCCAGGGGGCGACTGCCCACAGTGACATTTTCGGCCATTTTGCCTGTCTCTGGTTGGAAATAGTTTCTGTGTTCGCGCATCATTCGCTCGGGCAAAGAAAATACAACCCCTTTCAGTTTGAATAAATCGACGACAGCATTGTCATACTGAAAACGATTCATCCGCCTTACAGGAGCATGCGCGATGGTTTGCAGGTTTTCTGAGCTGGTTTGCTGAAGCTGCTTGAGCGCTGCCAGTGATGCGTCCTTTTGCTTTGAGTTCAGTGGGACCTCTTCTTCGGGAGGCATTTCATTGAAGTCGATGACCTCGATCAGTGTTTGAATGAGTTCGGGGTTCTTTGTCAANCCATCAAGGTCCTTTATTGTAAATAAATCCGTCTTACCCTTGATCTTCCCATCCCGGCCGTGACATTTGACGCAATGCGAGTCAATGACTTTTAATAGATCATGCTCAACAGACTCTCCTTGGCTCAACAAAGGATATAATGTGAGTATGATGAAAATGATAATATGACGGAACATTATTCGGTACATTACACTTTTTACCCTTGCTGTGACAAACCTCAAAATCAAGTGTTCTTCAATGAATTCTGGATAGATGACCTGTATATGAGACAAATCGCAAATGCAAAGGCCCCTATCACAGCCGCAACCCAATGTCCGGAAATCTTGAAGTGCGCAGACTTAAGTAAAAGATTTTTTCGTTTTATTCCGCCTCCAGATCAATGGAGTTATCAGCAATATCCTTCAGTCGTTCGTTGGCCAATGCCTGCATGATACGGACACGTTCAGGGTGCTGATGACTGATATTGTTTTTTTCTCCAGGGTCATTGAACAAATCAAATAAAGCCACGCCTTGNTTCCCATCCGTTAACCCTGCATCTTCAGCTATCGGAAAAAGTTTCCATCTACCTGCGCGTATCGCCTGAAATCCTTCCGATCCATGCCAGTACAACAGCTCCTTGCGCGGGTGAATTCCTCCCGGTTTTACAGTCAAAGTGTCCATTACATTCACTCCATCGATTTTTGGATGTCCAGTTTTCAGAGACTCCAGATCGATGCCACAGGCAGACGCCAAAGTGGGTAAGAGATCAATGGCAGCAATGAGTGCACTGCTCACACTGGAAGCAGGTATGGCTTCAGGCCATGATACAATGCATGGAACTCTGGTTCCTCCCTCAAGTGCATCCCATTTCATTCCGCGGAAAGGTTTTGCCAGTGCCTGTTCCCCTGGCTGCGGACCATTGTCGGAAAGGAAAACGACAATGGTGTTGTCGGCAATTTTTGTTTGTTNAAGTGTTTTCAATAGTTCGCCGATTCTGAAATCCAACTCTTCAACGACATCACCATATGCACCAAAATGAGATGTATCCTTGAAGTCAGGATGTGCTTCGACCGGGAAGTGCGGGGCTGTATATGGGACATATAACAGGAAGGGTTGTTCCTTGTTTTTTTGAATGAATCCCCTGGCTTCACGGGTGAATTGTTCGGTGAGTAAGCGGTTGTCAAATGGATCTTCGACTACCTCATCGTTGTTCCAGATTTGTGTTGTCTGATTGTTACTCTTATTGACGTAATAGTTCTGATCGAAGCCCTGGCGGTGAGGGCGGAATGAAGGTCGATCTCCAAGATGCCATTTACCAAACATACCGGTCGCATATCCCGATGCCTTGAATACCTCAGCCATGGTCAATGCTTTTGGTGAAAGGCCCTGATTGGTTGGAATCATGTATCCGACGACTCCTTTCGACCACCCAAGACGTGGTGGGTAAGCTCCCGTCAGCAGAGCGATGCGAGATGGGGTGCACACGGTGGCTCCGCTGTAAAAATGAGTCAACCGCATGCCACTGGCTGCCAATTGATCGAGAACAGGAGTTTTGATCTTTGGGTGCCCATAACAACCCAAATCATGATATCCAAGATCGTCTGCCATGATCAGCACGACGTTTGGCTGCGATTTTCTGGCTTCGACAAGATCTGTTAAGGCAAATGAAAACAATGCCACCGACCACCATATCTGAAAGTATCGCATCAAGGAAACCTAATTTAGGACGGGCGCCTGCGTCCAGTAGCTTCCCATAAATTTTCCTCAGCGAGAGCCATCATGAATGTTTANCAGCCGCAGACATTGAATAATTTGAAAAACATCCTCACAAGCACGAGCCAAATGGAGCGTTTGATTTAAACATGAACAGGTGCCCCCTGCATACAGCGAAAAATAAAGTCTCAAGGATGTGCCCAGATAAGGCGAAATACTTAAAGAGACAAATAAGCCCAGAAAATCAGATCTAGCCGATCAAATCCCTTATCACATGACCATACACGTCAGTGAGTCTGAAATCTCTTCCCTGGCTCCGATAGGTTAATCTGCGGTGATCAATGCCTAATTGATGTAATACGGTAGCATGTAAATCGTGAACGTGAACGGGATTTTCAACGGCGTGATAACCAAATTCATCGGTCTTGCCATAAGTATGACCACGATGCACGCCCCCTCCAGCCATCCACATGGTAAAACCATGCGGATGATGATCNCGCCCCCACGTTTTGCCTTGTACCTGAGCAACAGGAGTGCGTCCAAATTCACCGCCCCAGATGACCAAAGTATCTTCGAGCAGACCCCGCTGTTTCAAATCAGTGATCAGAGCTGCAATGGGTCGATCGGCAGCAGCGCATTGACGCTTATGCTCCCGATGAATATCGGTGTGGGAGTCCCAGCCACGATCGTACAGCTGGATAAAGCGGACGCCATCCTCAACCAGACGTCGGGCAAGCAGGCAGTTGCGGGCAAGCGATGGCCTGGAAGGATCGGCTCCGTAAAAATCAAGCGCGCGTTGAGGCTCGGTGCTGAGATCAGCCAACCCTGGTACGCTGGCCTGCATACGAAAAGCGAGTTCGTAGGATGCAATTCGCGAGGCGATCTCGGGATCTCCAATCGCAGCATGCTGACGTTGATTCATCCATTGAATCAGGTCCAATTCACGACGCCGATCAGCAGTTTGGACACCAGGAGGGTTGCCTAGATGCAGCACGGGAGCACCGGTGTTACGGAAAGGCACTCCGGCGTGTTGAGATCCCAGAAATCCATTACCCCAGAAACTCTGCAAAAGTGGCTGACCGTCGCTGACACCCGAGGTCAGCACAATGTAGGCAGGAAGATCTGCGTTTTCGGAACCGAGACCGTAGGAAAGCCAAGCACCCATCGTGGGGCGATCGTTCAGGAGCGTTCCGCTGTTCATGAAATTGACTCCAGGGTCGTGCACGTTGGTGTCGGTATGCATCGAACGAATCACAGTCAACTCGTCGGCGACTTTTGCGAGATGCGGCAGGAGTTCGGATATCACAGTGCCCGATTGACCGCGTGGCTTGAATGCGTAGGGCGANCTTCTGAAATTAGGCGTGCCACGAATCAACGCAAATTGTTGGTGATCTTTAAGTAGTTCGTCGGGGATGGGTTTGCCATCGAGTTCATTGAGCTTCGGTTTGGGGTCGAAAAGGTCGATGTGCGATGGCCCGCCAGCCATGAACAGGAAAATGACCCGCTTCGCTTTCGCCGGGTGGTGAAGGCTGCTCAAGGCCCCCACTGATCCAGCAACGAGATCATTTTGCAGCAACGACCCAAGGGCAATGGAACCAATCCCTGCCGCCGAACGACCAAGAAATGTGCGCCGGGTCATGCCGGCTGAAATGGATGCGTTCATGCTAGGGTCTTGTAATGGTTTCATCGAGGTTGAGCAAGGTGATAGCAACGCTTCTCCATGAGGCAAGAAGGTCTCCATGATAACGGATTTTCCGTTCCTTGATAAAAGCGAGAAACTGCTCGCGTTCACCTTGATCAGGAAGTCGACCGAGGCAGAGTTGGAAAGCAAGGTTCAGTCGATCATCTGCATCATGTCGGCTACCGATGATGCGCTCTGCAAGTTTACGCGACGTTTCCACAAAAATCGGATCGTTCAATGTTACCAATGCCTGAGTAGGAAGGTTCGCAGCATTTCGCTTGATGACACACACCGCCCGGGATGGTGCGTCGAGTAATTCCATCGTCGGGTGCAGAGCCATGCGTCGCCAATAGGTGTACATGCTTTTTCGATGAAGATTCTGACCTCGACTGTTGATCCATTTCCCAGGGAGATCGCGCTCTTCCCAATAGTTGATCGGCTGTAGAGGAAAAACACTTTGTCCGCCTTCGAATGGCTCCAGCAGTCCGCTGACCGCGAGAGCCTGATCCCGGATTTGTTCAGCTGGAAGTCGTAATCGCGGCATCCTGGCAAGCAAGCGGTTATTGGGATCTTGCTGAGACAGTGAGGGACGCAGATGCGTCGATTGCAGGTAGGTCGCTGAAGTCACAATAAGGCGGTGAATATGTTTCATATCCCAACCGCTTTCAACAAATTCAGCCGCAAGCCAATCGAGCAGTTCCGGATGGGTGGGGAGTGATCCCTGAGCCCCGAAATCATCCGGCGTAATGACAAGNCCATTGCCAAAATATGCCTGCCAGAAACGGTTTACCACGACCCTGGAAACCAGCGGGTTTTCCCCGTTGACAAGCCACTTTGCCAACTGGAGCCTGTTTCGCGGTTGATGTTCTTCCTTAAGTCCAAACAAGGATGGCGCAGCCGGTTCTACTCTATCTCCTGGATTGAGGAAACTGCCTCGCAGGTGAATAAAAGTGTCGCGAGGGTGAGCCGTTTCCCGCATGACAGGAAGTTTTGAAACGTTGGCAAACTCCTCACTGAGCAGTCCGAGTTCCTCATTGAACAACGCACGCCCATAAAGCCTCACGGCCTTCAAATCGCCTTCAAAACGAAACGCGTTGGGTTCGGCAGAATTGTCATAGCCCATTCCAATCGCGAGGCGACGATCAGAGATAGCAATTGATTCCGGTGCTTTGCCGGTGATGGTCGCACCTTTGTCCTCAGTTCCGTCCACAAAGAGGCGAACCGTTTTCCCCGCTTGGAAGACAACTGCAACATCATGGTCCAGTCCGTCGTTTACCGGTCGGCTGCCGCATACCGTGATTCCCTCGAAAGGGTCAGGCTGGGACGAAGCCCAGAAATAGAGATGTCCCGGAACGGAGCCTTTGTCAGACTGACCCCCAATGCCGAAAACAAAACTACGCTGTTTCCCATGCCAATCATATTTGGAGGCGATTTCGGCGACTGTTTGTCGGGTCCTTATTCTTGCAGTGATTGTCAAATCACGGGTGACATTGTATCTGGATGCTTTCTCTGCAAGATCTGGACCCTCCCAACTGTCCAAAAGGCCGGGAGCGGGTTTCGACACTCCAGCTTTTCTCGCGGCGGGCTCAGTCTGTGTTTCATCAGGCTGGTAGCGATAGTTGACAGTCGGCCCACCCTGATCGTGATTAATGCCTGAGTGTTCCGTGTTGTTGAAAATTGCAAAAAGAGAGTAGTAATCCTTATGGCTGATCGGGTCGAATTTATGATCGTGGCACTCCGCACATTCAACGGTCAGTCCGAGCCAGACTTTTGCGGTAGTATTGACCCGATCCGTAACACCCTTGAGGCGATATTCCTCTGGCGGGTACGTAACGCCTCTGGCCTGCGGTGCATTGCGGTGGAAGGCAGTTGCAAGTAGTTGTTCAGCGCTGGCTTCGGGCAGCATGTCACCGGCCAGCTGCTCAATGGTAAACTGGTCAAAAGGCATGTTGCTTTCCAGAGCACGAACCACCCAGTCACGGTAGGGCCATATCTCGCGTCTTTTGTCATCGGCAAAGCCTCGGGTATCGGCATAGCGGGCAAGATCAAGCCAATCCTGCGCACGACGTTCGGCGTAGTCACGCTTGTCCATCAAACGATCAATAAGTCGCTCCCAGGATCCCTCGTTCTTTTCACTGAGAAAGGCTTCGACCTCTTCGGGTGTTGGCGGCAGGCCNGTAAGATCCAGAGTTGCTCTGCGTATGAGTATGTTTCGCTCTGCTTCCGGAGAAGGCTCTAGCGATTCGTCGTTTAATCGCGACAAGATAAAATAATCAATCGGATTACGCGGCCAATCATGGTTTTTGATTTTTGGTAAGCCAGTTTTTTTTGGAGGAATGAACGACCAGTGCGGTTGATACTCAGCGCCTGTTTCTATCCAGAGTTGAATCAATTTTTTATCCTCGCCGCTGAGGTGCTTGTGGCTTTCCGGAGGCGGCATGACGTGATCTGCATCCTCACTAACAATACGTTGCCAGACCTCGCTGTTCAACACATCGCCAGGAACAACTGCCTTNGCTCCGGGAATATCAAGACGAAGTTTCGCTTTGCGTTTTTTTGAATCGAAACCGTGACATGAAAAACAGTTCTCCGAAAAAATAGGTCTTATGTCGCGGTTAAAATTAATCAAGGCAGCTTCAGCGAAAACGCTATATCCCACTAACAGAAAGCCGATGACAAAATATAGACAACACCTTTTCATCTTTGAACAGAAATCATGCCCCATAATGTTAATTACCAGCAACAGAAAACCTCCCGCCAGACTTGAACAGGCATTCTGTTGAGAATTGGCATGAATCCCGGTTGGGGCAACTCCAGCGTCTGGGAAAAAAGATTGAAAGTAAAGTATGCATGAATACCACTTATTTTCAGTGTTTAGTAATCAAAATACTTGGACTTGAGGGCTGTCAAAGGGGGAGCGGGGAAGCAAAGGATTTTTTCTCTTATTCAAGTATTTCCTACTTGGCCCTCACAACGTTCGGCTGTTGTCGACGCAGTTTGGTGATGGAGCGAAAATATTCATTCATCGCTATGGATTCAAAGAAAGTATAATGTTACTTGATCTACGGACGTGAAGCATTTTGAATGCTTCAACAAGTATGACCAAACCTCGAAAGAATTATAATGAGCAAAACGAGTAAAGATTTAATTGATATTCTCTCAAAAAATTCTCCATTAGCTGGCCGATTGGCGGATTATGAAATTGTTCAGCTAATCGGCGTATCGACTGTCCGTGCGTATGGTGAAAAAGNGACTATCCTCAAAGGGGGGGAACCTGCTACTTCCCTGATGTTTCTCATCAGTGGAAGAGTGAATATTCATCTTGATAATCATTTGATAGCAAATTTGTCTGCAGGAGAGATATTTGGCGAAGCTATGTTTTCGGATCAGGGAAAGAGGACCGCCGACGCTGTGGCCATGGAACCCACAGAGGTTTTGGAATTTGACCTTGCCGGATATGAAACACTCCTGCGACAGGACTCAAAGGTCGCCCTCAAGTGTAAGCATATCTTCGAAGATATATATAAAAAGAATGCTACAGCTAATGAAATATTTTTTACTCCAGATAACGTTAAATATCTAGGGTTGGTAGCGCACAATGAGATGAAGGAATCTTTGGTCGAGTTTGTTAAGTCCAACCTGGATAAAATAAATAAATTCCCACTCGTAGCTACTGGCACCACTGGTAAATTATTATATAAAGAGGCGCAAGTTATCTTGTCCAAAAAAGTAAAGTCAGGCCCACTGGGCGGAGACCAGGCAATCGGCCAGATGATTTCCACAGACAATATCATAGGTATTATTTTCTTTCGTGATCCACTGTCAGCACATCCTCATCATGCCGACATAGAAGCTTTGGGCAGACTTTGTGATGTCTACCAGGTACCTCTCGCAACGAACCCCACCACGGCAACGGCTGTGTTGGACTACCTGGTAGCAAACGAACATATGGAAACATCCCCGGTGAACAGCCTAATGGAAGATTACGGTCGCCAACAAGCGCAGGTAGTTCAGGACAAAAGCAATCCCTCTTAAAGTCTTAATCCATTTCAGACTTGATCAGAGCCAACGGTGCCCCACATCAAGAGCCTTTTCAGGTTCTGAAGAGGGAAACGTTTGCTATTCATAATGCATCAGGCTTTCTAGTGAGTGATTGCATGAACTCTGAAGGATATTACGTTTACCACACTTGGAGAGCCAAAATCATTGAACATTTTCAAAAGGGAGTGTCACATGGCAAACGCCTGAATTTAGCGAGGTTGGAAGTAAATTAGCAAAGGAACCCATCGTCGATGGTCAAATTCATTGTGTGGTATCCTAACGGAAACTAAACTTAAAGCATCACCGAGTGGCCTCAAAGTGGCCACAAAAACAATCAATGCTCCTGTCAGGTATATTTGGTAAGTGTGTAAAACACTTAAAAAGAAGGTGGTACGCGAGAGAGGACTTGAACCTCCACGCCCTAGGGCACCAGATCCTAAATCTGGCGCGTCTGCCAATTCCGCCACTCGCGCAACCGGATTAAAACTAGCATTAGAGGATTCACCTTTGCAAGCGTCTCCTTTGCTTCTTTTTCTGTTGTTTTCATTTTTACTATTCTTCGAATTGAAACACTCATTGGGTCAATGAGGTTCCGTGGGCCCGGAGTATTAAAAAAGCCACCTTCAGAAGAAGGTGGCTGGATGATGAATTGTAAATGAATGTAAGATCTATTGAGCTGCTTTTTGCAACTCAACGCCAGCAGGCCATTTGGCGCCCTGATCAATCCATGCTCTCACCAGACCAATCTGTTTTTTAGTGAGGGCTTTATATTTTTCACGTTTGTCGATGGGGGGCATTTCCATTTCTTCAACAAGGTCTGTGACCATGTGCACCAAAGGGCTTTTGGCGCTTTTTCCAGCAATGATTGCCTTTTCATCACTACTGCCTCCCGCAATGGCTTTTTCACGATTATTCATGAAATACTTGCCTTTGGCCCTCGGCTTGACGCCGTGGCAGTTGAAACACGATTTTTCAAAGAGCGGTTTGATATCTTTGACAAAATCTACTTTCTTGTCGGAAGGCGCAGGAAGTTTGCTGGTATCAACCTCCTCTGCACCGTTCAAATTCAGGCCGCATACCAACATAGCGACCGCCGTTGTGCTTAATATCTTTTTTATCATATCAATCTGACTTGTTTTGACGATTCAGTAAGTGACTTATTCAAAACTTCTGATTCAAATATTAGGAGACATCCACCCATCGACGGTCTTTGGCCGAATCCAGAACTGCGTCGCAAATTTTCGCAGTTTCCAATGCTTCACGGAAGGTCGGGGAACAAACTTCGCCTTTGTCCAGACTGCGCAGGAAGTCTGCCACTTGATGCACAAAGGTATGTTCATAGCCGATACAAAGCCCAGGAACCCACCAATTGCCCATGTAGGGCTGATCTCCATCGGAAATATGGATACTGCGCCACCCGCGAACTATGCCTTCGTCCGAATAATCAAAAAACTCCAAGCGATTTAAATCATGCAGATCCCAACGTATGGATGCATTTTCACCATTGATTTCGAGGGTATAAAGAGCTTTGTGACCGCGCGCATAGCGTGTGGATTCAAAGAGCCCAAGTGAACCGTTGTTGAAATGGCAATGGAAGACACAGGCGTCATCGATGGTGACTGGCATTTTTTCACCTGTGTCTTGATGAACCCGCTCCTTGATGAAGGTCTCTGTCATGGCGGATACATCTTTGATTCCGCCATTCAACCAGACAGCAGTGTCAATACAATGTGCAAGAAGGTCCCCCGTCACACCTGAGCCGGCTGCCTGTGCGTCAAGTCGCCATAGTGCGGCACCTCCTTGCGGTAGGTCTGCATTGATGGTCCAGTCCTGAAGAAAGTTGGCACGGTAGTGGAATATCTTTCCAAGTTTGCCAGAATCGATGATTTGCTTGGCAAGCGTAACCGCTGGGACCCGGCGATAATTGTACCAGACCGTATTGGCTACACCGGCTTTTTCAACGGCTTCAACCATGGGAAGGGATTCTGCCGCTGTGCGAGCCAGAGGCTTTTCGCAGAGAATCATCTTGCCAGCTTCTGCCGCAGCAATTGCTATCTCGGCGTGCGTGTCGTTTGGGGTGCAGATATCGATGGCATCAATGTCATCTCTGGCTATCAAGGCTTTCCAATCCGTTTCCACAGATTCATATCCCCATTGATCGGCAAACTCCTGCGCCTTGGCTTCCGTGCGACCACAAATAGCTTTCAGAACGGGGCGATGCTGTACATCCCCGAAAAAATCGTTGACCCGTTTGTAGCCGTTGGAGTGGGTTCGCCCCATGAAGCCGTAGCCCACAAGCCCAATATTTAATGGTTTTTTGTCACTCATTGTCTCTTGATTCTAAAGATTTATTTTTTTGTATTTCCGCTTTCCGATCAGCAGCCGTGTGCGTCACGTACTTTGACCATCGCGTCAAGGATGGTGTTCCAGGTGGCAGGGTTTTCCAACGTTGCATTCGGGAACATACAACCGTCCCAACAGATATGCTTGATTCCCCGATCCTGGAAGTCTTTCAGCCAATAGCTCGAGCAGCGAGTGATGTCGAGTTTTCCGTTTGGATCATCTGCTGGACAATGTTTGCCTGTCTTATCATGGGATCCTGCACCGTGCACTTCTCCGTCATTCTGCGCCACGTGAAAATCAATGGTCCAGGGACGCAATTTATCGGTCATTTGCTCATACGCAGCCCAGAATTCTTCCTCACCGTGCCCTTCCTTTAACAATGCATGCTCAGGTGCGTTATAACCCAGTGTGTATAGATAAGTGTGCGCCAGATCTGCCTGGAAACCAAGCGAATCAGGCATACCTACACCTTCGAGCAGGTCCAGCATGTCTTTCCAGCTGTGCATGCCTGCCCAGCAAATTTCCCCCTCAGCGGCGAGCCGTTCACCATTGTCGGCAGCAATTCTGGCTGCCTCTTTGAATGTTTCGACAATTCTAGCCGTGTTGCTTGTTGGATCTTCTTTCCATTTGGCCACACCGAACTCCGCAGAATCAATGCGAATACAACCATATTTGCGCACACCATGTTCATTGAAAATCCGTGCAACACGGCAGGCCATTTTGACAGCACTCAGAAATTTACCCTGCTGCTCATCACTCCCCATGGCAGAGTCTCCAATGGTTCCAGGCCAAACAGGTGCGACGAGTGAACCTACGTCAAAGCCCTTGCCTGCAATCAGGTCAGCGATTTTTTTCAATTCGTCATCCGTCGCCTCGGGATTTGTATGAGGGAGGAAAAGAAAGTAATCAATCCCTTCGAACTTTTGACCGTTGACCTCCGCAGCAGCGGTAAGGTCCAGCATTTTCTCGAGGCTGATAGGTGGTTCCTGCCCTTCATCGGTTCCTTTGCCGACCAGGCCGGGCCACATGGCATTGTGCAATTTTGGACTCGTGTTACTCATGCAATTTCTTTCTAGTTTTTAGGATTATTTTTATGCTACCAAAAATGATTATCCTCAGGCAGATCAGTGCTCCAAGGTCTCCAACAACCATCCACGATGCTGGTTTGATTGCTGGGTAAGTATTTGGTTAAAATACCAGTTAGACTGACGGGATCAATTCCAAATTTATTTCCGACGGGGCGGGGCGCTTGTAAGTGGCGTTTATTTTGATCAGAGATTGTTTTTCATTGCTCCAACAAATGATATGTCCGAATGAGAACCTTCCAAATGACTCTTTCAGGATTCGACAACATTCGTGCAGGAATGAATCGTCCTTAGGGACATGCCATGAAACATAACTGGAAAAAATATTCCATTTCAGGTTAAGAAATGCCCCTTCTATCTCTCTTCCTTGCGGAGTGGGCAACCTGATGATCAGGGAAACGATCACCGTGAGCCGGCCTTAGAAAATTGAACATGGAAATAAAATGGTAAGGTTTGCCATTCGCCAAAACCGTATTAGGCTGGACAAGCTCTTGTCAGGACAGAGGCCAACCGGCTATTGTTTCTCACAAATTTATGACCCCATTTATCAAGTCTAACTGGCCATTAATTGGGCTGACTGTATTGGCTGCGATTATCATGGGAATAATCGTTGACAAAAAACGCAATGAATTGCCCGGCATTCGAGAGGAAATGCGACAGGAAAAACTGGAGCGCTCTCAGGCGATGACAGCGTCAGTAACAAACCAAATAACCCGTGGAAATAATTGATTCTCCCGATTAAACAATCGCAATGCTTATGAATAACCAGCTTCATCGATCTGCAATCATTATCTTTGTATGTGTGTTCCCGTGGACACAGGGCAGCTGGATTTTTAGTTTACTGGGGCAGGGGAACCCGCCACAAAATCCATTTGCCGCAGGGGTAAGGAACACCGAACCATTGAGCCCGGCTCAGGAGAGACAGGCTTTCGAGCTGCCACCAGGCTTTGAAATCGAGCTGGTGGCATCCGAGCCGGATATTTCCAAACCCATGAACATGGCCTTTGACGCAAAAGGACAACTGTGGGTAACAGATACTTTGGAATACCCTTTTCCCGCTCCCTCAAATCAGAAGGGCAGGGACAGCATTAAAGTGTTTTCTGATACGGATAAAGATGGGGCATACGACAAGATCACCACCTTTGCTGATGGATTAAATATTCCGATTGGTCTTTACCCATACAAAAATGGAGTGTTGGTCTGGAGCATCCCGAACCTCTGGTGGTATGAAGACACGGACGGCGATGGAATGGCTGAGAGACGAGAAAAACGTTATGGTCCATTAGGATGGGAACGAGACACGCACGGTATGAATGCCTCTTTCACCAGAGGGTTCGACGGTTGGTTGTATGCTACGCATGGATTCAACAATGACACAACGATCACAGGAACCGACGGTTCCAGAGTGGTCATGAATTCTGGTAATACGTATCGTGTTCGTCTGGATGGAAGTCGTGTGGAACAGCACACTTTTGGTCAGGTCAATCCGTTCGGCATGTGCCTGGATCCGTTGGGGAATTTTTATACGGCAGACTGCCACAGCGCTCCTGTTTATCAGCTCCTGCGAGGGGGTTATTATCCAAGCTTTGGCAAACCTCATGATGGATTGGGATTTGCCCCTGCCTTGATGTCTCATGCTCATGGCTCTACGGCCATTTGTGGTATCGTTTTTTATGATGATGATCAATGGCCTCTTGAATATCGTGAGAATATTTTCATTGGCAATGTCATGACCAGCAAGTTGAACCGAGACGCGCTTCTCGCTGCAGGTTCATCCCGCAAGGCCATTGAGATGCCTGATCTTCTGAAAACCAGAGACCCATGGTTTCGTCCTGTGGATTTGCAGTTAGGGCCGGATGGAGCCCTTTATATTGCTGACTTTTACAATCGTATCATTGGGCATTATGAAGTTCCGCTGAAACATCCGGGAAGAGATCGCGAGCGCGGTCGCATTTGGAAACTCACTTACAAAGGAGGGACTGGCAGGTCAAGCAGAGGGCATGGATTACCGGACTTCA
This sequence comes from Pedosphaera sp., assembly GCA_002690655.1. Lineage (GTDB taxonomy): Bacteria > Verrucomicrobiota > Verrucomicrobiia > Limisphaerales > AAA164-E04 > AAA164-E04. Next base: position 269,295 of record NZFL01000011.1, on the reverse strand, counting down.
GTCAAATGGATCATGCTCATATTATTACCGAGTTAGGACACGCCAACATCACCCGAAGAATGTTGGCTACACACTATGCGGTGGATTCGGAAGACGAACAGTTGGTCAGGCACATACGACGACTACTGAACCGAGGTGACCTTGAAAACTGGAAACAGCGGGTGCATGCATTATGGGTTACGGAGCGCTCAGGTGTATTGAACGATGCTATCCTTGGGGACGTGGTGCATGATGAAGCCATGGAGGTTCGAACCCATGCCATGCATCTGCTTGCGGAACGCAAAGATTGGAACAAGACTCAGCAAAACTGGGTTCTCCTTGCACTGCATGATGATCATCCTAATGTGCAGCGAGCGGCAGCAAACGCTCTGAGCCTTCACCCGAATGAAAACCACATACGCCCATTGATCCAAGTCAGAGAAACGACACCAGACAATGACCCTCAATGGCTGTATGGGATGCGATTGGCCTTACGTAATCAACTGCGCGATGAGGATTCCTGGCACAGCCTCATGGGATACGATTTCAGTGAAATAGACGCAGAGCGCATAGCAGATGTTGCTATGGCTATCCCCTCAGAAAGTGCCGGTGACTTTCTGGTTTGGATGGCTTCGAAACATGAAGTAAAAGAAGATTCCCTCTTACAATTTTTCAGACACGCGGCTCGGTATGCTTCCAGAGAGCAATTGAACAATCTGGCGCATTTGGTACCTCGTAAATTTCCGAATAAATCGGAATTACAACTGGAACTTTTTCAATCAGTTAGACAGGGGTTGCTCGAGCGAGGTGAAGGGATGTCACCTTCTATTCTGAATTGGGGAAGCCAAATGGTGAGGCAGATAATGCAAAAAAACATTACAAGTGGAGAAACTTGGTCCTATCATACCATTGATGGAGTGAAAAACACTCCCAACCCCTGGTTTTTGCAAGTAAGGTCATCAGCTGACGGGGATCGCGATTCGACCTTTATCTGCAGTCTTCCAGCTGGAGGCGAATCCTATACAGGCATACTCAGATCCCCCATCTTCAAGTGTCCTGAACAAATGAGTTTTCACCTTGCTGGACACGATGGTTATCCTGACAANCCGCGTCAAAAGAAGAATGGACTCAGGCTTGTTGATTCAATATCAGGACAGGTATTGCAGGAAGCATATGCGCCCAGGAATGACACCGCTCAACCCTACACATGGAACTTGCTCGAATTCACTGGCAGGAATGTTTTCCTGGAAATCATTGATGCCGACGAAGGGGCCGCTTATGCATGGCTTGCGTTAGGCCGGTTAAAGCCAGAAGTGATTCCCTTTCCTGAACTGTCGCCAAATGAAGAAGGCAAGCGCCTTGTATCCGCTGCACAACTCGCTGGAGAGCTTCGATTGAACCAATACATACCCAATCTCAAGGAATGGATCGTTGGGCCAGTTCCCGATGCCTCCGTTTCAATTGCCGCAGCCAAGGCCTTATCAAGATTGGACGAAGCAAATCTGCCCGCCCGCCTATCCGACTTGCTGCAACACTCGGGAAAATTGGGCACAGCGATTACCGCTTTACGAAAAGCCATGATTGCAGAGACTCACACTACTCAGAGAGCATTGCTCAGTGAAATGGTTGGGATGCTTCCTCTGAGGTATCAGCAGGAGGTCATGAACTTATTGAGCAACCATGCCACATCCACGGGCTGGCTAGTGACGCAAATCAAAGAAGGTCGCCTTTCTCCACTCACCCTTCGCAACCAGGTTGCATACAGTAAAATGGAATCCGTCGTAAGCGGGGATGTGAAAATTTTACTGAAAGAATGGAAAGACAGCCTTCCAGCTCCGAATCATTTGTTGCAGGACCTGATCGAGCGACGCTCAGAGGGGTTTGATTTCCAGAACGCCAATTTGACTAATGGACGTGCGTTGTTTGAGTTAGCCTGTTCACAATGTCACCAGATTGCAGGTGAAGGAGCTTTGATTGGCCCTCAATTGGATGGCGTCGCCAGCAGGGGAGTGGCAAGATTAATCGAGGATATCCTCGCTCCGAGCAGAAACATGGACCCTGCTTTTCAGGTATACCTAATCACAATGGCTGATGGTGAAGTCATCTCGGGAATGCCCAGAAGAGAGCAGGGGAACGCGTTTGTTTTGGCCGATGCGTCCGGTCAGGAATTAACAGTCAATCTCTCCAATATTCGAACTCGAAATCTGGTATCTCAATCACTCATGCCAGATAATTTTGATGAATTATTCGATGATCAGCAATTCACCGATCTGGTAGGATTCTTGCTGCATGATTCATCTCACTGAGGATGCTTCCCAAACTAAAGACCGTGATTCAGAACCTGTCAATTCAGCTCTAATTTCTTTCGTAATATATTTTCTAACAGACACATATGACATTTAAACATTACATATTAGCGCTCATTGTTTGTTTTATTTGCAAGTTTTTTTCTTCACCGCTGCAAGCACAAATATTGTCAGTGAAAATTCAAACGCAAGACCATCAGGCAGTAAAGTTGAACTGGCTCGATTCAGACAGCTCTTTCACATATGCGGTAGAGTATCGAGATTCCCTTGAAGAAGATGACTGGAAATTATTGCCACGAACGGGAGGCTGGCCTGCACGCATTTTTACCTTTGAAGATACCCTGAAAGAAGGGACGGGGAGTAGATTTTACCGTGTCATTGCTTCCTCAATGACTCAGGATGCTGATAGAGGTAAATTGATTTCCTGGGAACTGGTGGATGAGTTGAGCGCATTTCAGCTTAATTTTGGGTTAGCATTATCCGGTATTGATTCCTTTATTGCTGAGCAAGGTGTCAAAATCTATAAATTGACATATGAGACTATCGACGTGCATGGAAGAGTGACCATAGCTTCAGGGCAAGTGGCATTTCCCGAAAACAAAAACCAGGCCTTGCCCCTAGCGTCCTATCAGCATGGAACGGTCATCAACACTGAAGAAGTACCGTCTAGGTTCTCATTCAGCAATCAGGAATCTATTGTAGCCCCAATCATGGCGTCCAATGGATATATAGGGATTGCGCCAGATTACCTTGGTTTGGGAGATTCAAGCGGCCTGCATCCATTCATCCTGGCCAAACCAACAGCCACAAGTGTGGTGGATATGACAAGAGCAGCAAAATCGCTTGCGCAGAAGGAAGACTACATTCTTTCGGGCAAGCTCTTTCTCTTTGGCTATTCCGAGGGGGGATATGCCACGATGGTAACCCACCGGGAAATGGAGCGTCACCATGCGGGAGAGTTTTCTGTGACGGCATCAGCCCCCATGGCTGGACCTTATAATGTCTCAGGTATTTTGATTGATACCATGCTCGGTGATCGATCCTACTCAAATCCTTTCCACCTGGCTTATCTCATCCTGTCATATCATGACGCTTATGGTTTGTTTGAGAATGCTTCAGAAATTTTTTCAAAGAATTATTCCCCGAGAGTCGAGGATTACTTAAGTGGTGTTTCCAGTTTTGAATCACTTTCTTCAGGATTACCTAAGATCCCGTTGCAGATGTTGAATCCGGATTTCGTCGAAGAGTTTTCAGGTAATCCTACTCATTCTTTCCGCCTGCTTTTGCAGCAGAATGATATTTCCCAATGGGCGCCACAAGCACCCATTCGCTTGATTCACTGCTCGGGAGACTTTACAATTCCTTTCGAAAATTCACAACTGGTATTCAATCACATCAAAAAGATGGGAATTGATCAGGTTGAACTCATCAACCCATCAACGACAGGGGATCATTCTCAATGCATATTGCCTTCGCTGGGAAGGGCCAAGGAGTTATTCGACGCAATGAAAGAATAAGGAGGCCATGTTTTACTGATTGACGTCGTTCATTCAACTTACTGTTGAATTTGCTTGGAAAGCTTTTTNAATGCCGGCTTCCTTTATCAGCATCTTACTCAGATTCAGAATCCTCGGGAGGTAATTCCGAGTATGTTTCGCACATTTGCTGCAGGATCTGAGTGAAATCATCTAGCCCAGTTGCAGGTAAGATAATGGTATCTCTACGTCCTCCAACATCTTCAGTAATCCTGAGAAATCGACCTCTGGGGTTTTCCTTTAAAGTGAAAATGAAGGTTTTTCGTTCTACCTGAATTTTTTCAGTGCGTAGGGTGTCTTCGTTGACATTTGGCTTACCACCGTAGGATGGTTTATCGTTAGCGTTCATAATAATCCTAAAAAATTACCCTGAAAACCTGAGCTGGCATACATGCAAATTTCATTGAGTGCGTCGCTTTTGTCAACCGCGAAATTGTTGAGTCCGTAATTGCCTGTAAGCATTTGCTCCATTTGAGACATGCAGAAGATGCGAAAAGGATCCACCCAGAAGGATCAAATGCAGAAAATAAAAGCCTGTTTTCCAGGTGCGATATGCCTTTGATCCTTGCCGTTGGTCCTCGTTACTCGCTCCGGCTTGGTGTGCTTTGAGGTGATGTTTTTGCATCATCGGATAAATATTCCACTTGAGTAGTGCAGATAAAATGATCAGGAAAATTAAAATACCGATCCGGAGATGGAAAACAGGACGTCCTTGATACCATTGAATGGCACACAGTTGAAGCACAGATACCAGCGCACAAAGCAATATCAAATCGATGTAATGTTTGAGTAATATGTGCATCGCTGCTGCTGCAAAAGGCTCAGGAATTAATGCAACCATTTCAGGCGATTGAAACCCTGATCGAATACAAATCAAAAACAGCAGTGTCGCACCAAACCAGAGGGCCGCATTGGCAATTCCTATGATACGTAAGAATGGTAACACAGTTCGAATCATAGGTAAGACTGCCACCGTGAGACAAGAAACCTTTTTGATTGCTTATTGCTATCAAAGCGCGAATCAAGGCAGGGCATATGAACCCCGTTATTTATTAAACATAACAAATATTGTGCGAAGAAATAAAGCGGTGATTTTGGGGGCGTTCAATTGAAATTTGGACTTAGGGGAATTCAACCGGTCTTTTGATGCATTTTCTGTCTTTTTTGGTGAGTGTGCGTTTTCTGATCTGAAATTTCAGTTTCTTCCGACTCCAGTGCTTCCAGATAAGGGCGCAAAACAATCGGCCGGTCATTCCTGCCACCGTGCTGATAATCCTCCCATAAAGACTTCGCTGCACGCTCAGGTTTTATCGAAGCAAATTCAACCAAGTAATCGAAGACGCATTCGAGAAGTTTTGTTAAGGCAATTCCGTGCCTGCGACCGGTACTGCGATAGAGCCAATCGCTGAATTTCAAAAAACTATCAAAAGGGTCTTGCGATTTTTCCCAGATCAAGTGAACCGACTGCATGAAATTCCCACTGTTGCCGACCAGATCCCAATACCTTGCAAATCGTTTCACTCGTTGCAAATCTGCAAAAGATATGTCTTTTGTGTTTAAAACTTCATAGGGTGGACAATCATCATAGATCATTTCAAATTCGGCTTCGTGCCGCACAATGGGTGTTCCACGTAATCGTTTCAAGATACCGATTTGGATTTCCTGTGGATTTAAATGAATCAATCGATCAAACCCCTCGCCAAACGATTCCAGATTTTCACCTGGTAATCCTGCGATTAAATCTACGTGCAAGTGCACACCCGTCTGGTTACGAAGAAATTTCAAATTATCTTCAAGTTTCTCCAGATTTTGTCGCCGACTGATGTTATTCGAAACTTCTGTGTTAAAGGATTGGATTCCAATTTCAAACTGGATACTACCCTCCGGGAATTTGGCAATGATTTCTCTCAAGGGCTCCGGCAATCGATCTGGAATCATTTCGAAATGAAGAAATAATCCAGGTTCCATCCGTTCAAGGAAAAAATGGAGTATCGCTTTGCCTGTATTCATGTTCAGATTGAAAGTTCGATCAACAAATTTGAAATGACGCAATCCCCGCTGAAATAGTTGATCCATGGCTTGCAGAAAGGGATTAATGGGAAACGCCCTGACAGGCACGTCCAAGGAGGAAAGACAAAATTCACAAGTGAATGGACAACCCCGAGATGCTTCTACATAGACGATTCGATTTTCAAGGTCTGCTGAAGCGTATAAATCATAAGGATGGTGAATGCTTTTAACATCAGGAACGGACGCGTGTATCACTTTTTTTTGAGTCCAACGACCAGCTTCGGGTTCAATGAGCAGGTCTTTGCACAAATCATAAAAGGCTAAGTCAGCTTCACCGGTTATAAGGTAATCAACCTGCTTGAGCCATTCCTGTTCTGAGTGTTCGTAGCTAACTTCAGGTCCACCTACGATGATTTTTAAATCTGGTTTCAGTTTCCTGAGGATTGACACCAATTTGGAGGTTGGCTCAACATTCCAGATATAAATACCGAAGCCAAGAATCGTTGGTGATTTGTCTAATATGCTTTCTGCAATGTCATTAATTTTCTGATTGATGTCAAACTCAAGTATGCTGGTTCGCTCGGCAAGCTCCTGCATATTCGCATGCAGATAACGCAGCCCAAAAGATGCGTGAATATACTTCGCATTAAGCGTGACTAAAATGATTTTGGAATGCATTCAGAGAAGAAATAAAGAGTGCGATGAAAAACACGCGGGTTATTTTAATGCAATTACTCTAACTGACAAAAAACGTATTTTGTTACTATGAATCTAAACCTTACCTTGCTTTCTCCAGCGATATAATGTCGTAGGATGAATCCCCAGTTGCGCAGCAACCCAACCAAGGTTTTGGTCCGATTGAGCAAGAAGATCCCTAGCCAAAGCCTTTTTTTGCTTTGGAGAGAGTGCTGGCGGCGCTGACCAATAGGGTTGTTGTTGATTTTGCCCGGGAAGTTGAAATTGGCCTGCTCCGTATGAAGGCTCCCCTGCTCCACNTCCACTTGACATCCCGGGATTAGATCCTCCTGGGTTCTGTTGCGTTGCGGATGTCATGTAGGAAGATGAGACTGGTTTTTCCCACCACGCAGTTCTAAGGATAGGTCCATCATGCAACACCACCATGCGGTCAATGTGACTTTTTAACTCACGCACATTTCCGGGCCAGTGATAATCCTGAAATTCTTGAACTAACTCAGGTTCGATACTATCGAAGTGCTTACCGAATCGCTCGCTTGCCATGTCAAGAAACAGCCTCACGAATTGTGGCACATCGTCGTTGTGCATTCTCAATGGTGGAACGCGCAGTGTAATTTCAGAGAGCCTGAAATATAAATCCGTCCTGAAATTCTGGCGTTCCGTTTCGTTATCCAAATTACTGTTCGTTGCAGAAATCACACGCAAATCTACTGAAAAGTCCTCGAATCCACCAATTTTGCGAGCCCTTCTTGTTTCCAGGAATCGTAAAAGTTTGGGCTGAAGCCCCATGTCGAGCTCCCCTACTTCGTCAAGGAAAAGCGTACCTCCATTGGCTTGCTGAACGAGCCCTTTTCGAGTTTTCAATGCTCCGGTGTAAGAACCTTTTTCTGCACCAAACAGCTCAGCTTCGATGAGGTCTTTCGGTATTGCGGCACAGTTCACCGCTACAAAAGGTTCTCTGCCGCTGCTGGAATGAAGCGCTTGAGCCACGCGTTCCTTTCCAACTCCGGATTCACCTAATATCAGAACCGTTGCATCGGTAGGCCCAAGACGCTCAATCCCCTGGCGAAGGTTTTGCATTGCATGCGATTCACCTACCAGAATGTCCTTCGATTCCAAGGGTTTACCACCGTAAATTTGGATCCACAATTGTTGGGACTCCCCTGCTTTACGAACGGACGATTTCCACCGGTTCACGTCATCCTCGAGATCCAATACATCGTAGGCACCGTCGCGCATGGCGTTTACGGCTTCCAGAGTCCCCATTTTATAACCAAAGACGATATAATTTCGGCTCGTTTGACTGAGTCGAACGCGGATTTTTGGCCAGGAAGGTTCTTTGGTCGCTTGATGTGGGACCAGATAAACACTCTCGTGGGTATTATGGCTCAGTTCCTTGATATTATCAGCTTCAAAAAACTGGCACCGATATCCCAGCGAAGTGATCCATGTCTCAGCTTTTCTGGAGTCCAGGTGAATTAGTAATTGAATGATCATACCCTTACTTACCCCAAGGAGCACACAAAACGTTGTTTTTTGCAATGAAAAACAATGCAAACGCTTGAATTCAGGTCTTGGATTCCGACATTTGCAATGTTCTTTTTTTTATCAAAAAAAACACTTTTGAAGTCTCTGGAAAATTTATGAGGGATCATTCAATCTAGAAAGGAATCGAGATTGATGTTCGCAATCGCCATTCATGGACTGTCAGTCCCGTTTACCTGGGTAATTTGGGTATTAAACTTTTTTGTTCTGTATCTACCGGATACAACGCATGCATTGAAGCTAACTGGTTGATCAAACCTTTCATCATTGACTGAAGTTTGACTGGTTCTTTTTCTGCCAAATTCATGGATTCAAATGGATCTTTTTTCAAATGAAATAATTCGTAATGGCCGCCATCAAACTGACGCCGCTTTCCAGAGCTTAAAATATCGGGTAAGGTGTGAAAAATCACCTTCCAATCACCATCTCTCCAAGTGGTGAAATAATTACTTCGGTGCACTGCATGCGGATAATGCATCAGGAAGTGCTCTGAGCGATTTGGGTCTGAGATGCCCGACAGTAGCCTTCGCAAAGATAATCCGTCTAAAACGTGACTGGATGGTAAGATTTGCTTTGCTTCAATCAGTTCAAGCAATGTGGGGAAAATATCAGTTACATTGGCAACTTGCCTTTGAATCGCTCCGGCTTTGATTGGTAACTTTNTTTGCCAGATGTTTTTACGGTTTTCATCCAGCCAGGCTGCTATGAATGGGACACGCATGCCGCCTTCATAATGTGCCCCTTTTTTNCCCCTTAATGGTGCGGCACAGGCAACTTCATGTTGATGACCAAGTGGAGCATCTGAACCATTGTCGCCTAAAAATAAAACGATCGTATTGTCAGCTATCCCCAGATTCTCCAGATGATCCATCGTGTCTCCAAGGCTTTTATCCATTCCTTCAATGAGTGTCGCAAATGCCTGAGCCTGTCTGGGTTTTTCTGAATGCACATAATGGCCCGCAAATCGCGGATCTGATTCAAATGGTGAATGAACCGCGTAGTGCGAGAAGTAGAGAAAGAAGGGTTTTTCTGATTCAACGCATTCGCTGAGGGCTGTTTTTGCTTCAAGCGTCAGCGCATCAGTCAAAAAGGTGTCGCTCCCATGGTATTTTTCAAGATGGGGAACAGCATGGTGTTCTCGCTTTGTCCCATGGCCATAGTTTTTTTCGCCATAATAACTTCCTGGAGCACCGAATGCTGCACCTGCGATGTTTACATCAAATCCAAGATTGAGCGGTTCAGAACCTTCAGTGCCTGTTGGACCAAAATGAGCTTTCCCGACATGAATGGTGCGATAGCCCCTTTGCCTTAACAATCGAGGCAAGGAAACGCTGTCTTTGCCTAATCCTTTCCACTGCCATTGAGGAGGACCTTGGGCGCCTCGATTATTATTACTTGGATTGATCCAATTGGTGGACCGATGTCTGGCCGCATTTTGTCCGGTCATGATGGAAATTCTTGTAGGTGAGCAAACGCTCATTGCATAGAATTGATTAAAGCGAATCCCTCGCTCAGCCAGACGCTCCATCGATGGTGTCCTGTAAAAATCATTGAGCGGATACCTTTTGGCGTTTCCGTTTGTATCCGTAAGGAAAGGCAGGGAAGTATCCATGACCCCCATGTCATCGACGAGGAAGATTAATATGTTTGGAAGAGCAGTTGCTGAGAATAAAGTGATATTGCCCATGCAGTGTGCGATCAGAGTTGTCACAACAAGCCAGATNTGTGTGCGTTGAATGGTGGAGCGGATCATTCTCAAAAGATTGCCATGCGCTCTGCAACAGGCAAGTGCTGAATTCAAGCGATATACCACGAATACTCAGTCTAGCAGGGCCTATTGCAGAGTAGCTCCCCTGAATGGATTGTGTTGATTCAAATATTGAATGCACCCAACCGAATCCTTAACTTGGACTCTACGTCGCCAAAAAAACAATTCGAGAAGGTTGGTAATCACATGGATCGTGATCAAGCAGGCACCCCCAAAGCCAGATCAGCACAAGCCATCTTGGCGGTGTTTGTCCTTTCCTTGATTGTATATGGGTTCCTCCAGACGAACTCCCTCTCTCCAGTCCTCGATTCGAATGGGCGGAATATCATTAATCCATCGACACGGGACCGCGTGAAAAAAATTCANATTGAGGAACGTCGTCAAACCGAGACTCTGTGGGCCAATGAATACATGGCTCAGCATCTTGGGCGATCATTGGAGCGATGGTGGGATCGCATCAATGCCTCTTCCCCCAGACTCCAGGCTCTGGCTGATATTGGGAAAACTACCACGGTATTGATGAACCATTGGAAGCTTCATAAAACAATAGCTCATTTGAATATTGAACAATTCATAAGCACGGGAAACAACCTGTCCTATGATTCGGCGGCTTGGAAGTCTTTCATCACAATGTCAATGAAAGATGGATGGACACTGGATCATATCGAGTTCAGGCACATTGAATTCATTCCTTCCAGCCAAGGTATACCCCGAACCAGTAAATTTTTCTTCAGGGCGGGCATTTCAAATACGAACACTCAACACAGATGTCTCCTGACAGGTCCTTTGAAAGTCCAATGGAAAAACACGGACCTGCCGCAAGGTGATATCAACCAGATTGAACAAATTGATGTGAGTTTACTGGAACTAGTTTCGGCACGGACACGTCAACCCTTCAAACTCATTCATGAAGAAACGATCAAGCCTCCAGAAAATGCGGAGTCAATCGATCCTTTACTCGTATATGATATAGACGGAGATGGCATATCAGAGATTATTTTAGCCAACAAAAACAAATTGCTTCGCTATCATCCTGAAGGCTATTTCACTTCATCTCCTCTGTGCACTTTTCATCCCGGCCTAATATCAACAGCTGTGCTAGCGGATTTGAATGGGGATGGTATCTCTGATTTCATATGTCACAAGCAAGAAGGTCTGGTTGTCATCCCTGGAGCGCCGAATGGTCTCTTCGATCAATATGAAATCATGCTTCGCCCTGCTGATAGTCGTACCGTTTATCCGATGGTTTTGAGTGTTGGAGATATGGACAGAGACGGCGATTCCGATATCTTTCTAGGCCAATACCGTGTTCCATACGAGGGAGGTGCATTACCCACACCCTTCTACGACGCCGATGACGGGCATCCGTTTTTCTTGTTGAGGAATCTAGGTAACTGGGAATTCGAGGATGTGACTGAGTCTGCGCTGCCGAATGCCCGTCGACACCGAAGAATTTACAGTGCTTCACTAGCCGACCTGGACGGAATCAACGGTCTGGACCTCATCGTCGTAAGTGATTTTGCCGGGGCGGATCTGTATCTCAATGATGGAACCGGAAATTTCAAAGTCGCTACCAATCGATTCGGAGACGCCCATGGTTTCGGGATGGCTCACACGTTTTCGGATTTCAATGTCGATGGCAAACTCGACCTTTTGATGATAGGGATGACCTCCCCTACGGTTGATCGATTGGAGTTTTTAAATCTACGGCGATCAGGTTTAACTGAGGATCATTCACTGAGGCGACGGGTTGCAAGCGGTAATCGCCTCTTTCTATCGACTCAGAGAATGGGCTTCGAACAAACCGAACTGAGCCTGTCTATAGGGCGCGCTGGTTGGGCATGGGGATGTTCATCGGCAGACTTTGACAACAATGGTTATCCTGATGTCATTATCGGCAATGGACTTGAAACAAGGCAATTCGTACAAGACTACGAGTCGGAATATTGGCTGCACGACGCATTCATTGCCGATTCGGAGCCAGATCCGGCTGCCTACCTTTATTTCAAGGAGAAATTCGCTCAAACGCGTGGCAAAGGTCAATCCTATGGGGGATACGAGAGCAATCGCCTATTCCTGAATTTAGAGGGTAAATCATTTGTAGACGTCGGGCACTTGTGGGGATTGGGGCTTCAACGCGACACACGCAACGTGGTAACAGATGATTTCAATGGGGATGGGCTGATCGACTGCCTGTTCACTCACTACGAAGCATGGCCCGATGAGAGCCAAGTGTTGCGCATCTACCAGAACGAACTGCAATCGACATCGAATTGGATCGGTTTTCGGTTAGCAAGCGAACCGAATCAAGCTTCTCCCACAGGTGTTACGATTGAGATTGAAACAGAAAACCACAGGCAGGTGAAGACGATCGTGACAGGAGACTCATACAGATCTCAACACGCTCAATCCGTTCACTTTGGCATGGGAAGTGACTCATTGGTCCTCTCGGCCATAGTAACATGGCCCAATGGGCGTCAAACCAATATTCGAAAACCACAGATCAACAGGTATCATCGAATTCCCCGGCTTTCTCAAACTTTGCTCAACGATAAGGAATGAGCTGAATGCGTTCGGCGTACCAAGCCATGTCTTTCTTTCCTGCGGCATCGAACGGTTTGGCTGCACCATAACTGTAATTGACTGGGTAGATCGATGAATTGCTGAGCCATTTGTGCACCTCGGCATGACCATCTGCAAAGGAAAACCCAGCTGCACCATTGTGGTAAGAAGCAGGTCGATCCTGCCAGTTATTGACATTGGGGTCCGTCACAAAAAAGGCGTCGTTGATGGAGTCGGGATGTTCATCAAGGGTCAGGTAAGTCATGCTTGGCTGAACCACGTCGGATGTTTTGATGAATTGACGATAGCGTCCCCCGAAAGCCCAGCTTTTACCGCGTGCCGTATTGTCTGCAGGATCATTATTCGATCTGCCAAACAAAGCATTCATGGAGTTACTGCGAACCCGTTGCGTGTAACCTGCCTTACGCTGCTGCTGGCTTAAAAAGTGATCGGCGGGGCATTTGTAGATACCAACGGCACCGTCAGTGTATTGGCCAAGTACGCCATTTTTGATCCAAGCGATATTTGTAATGCTACGCGTCGCGACAGAATTACCGGTCCCCCAGGACATGATGTTGTTAACCCAGTTATTGAACTTACCTGAAGTGATGGCGTCCCGCGTTCCGGGGATGGTAAAGTTATTTGCACATCGATCGTCGTAATCCACAGCATACATGGTCCACCCAAGCACAAGCTGTTTGTTATTGCTGAGGCAGGAAATGCCTTGAGCCTTCGTTTTAGCTTTCGACAATGCAGGTAAAAGCATGCCAGCAAGAATCGCTATGATCGCAATGACGACAAGAAGTTCAATCAGAGTAAAACCGCGTTTTGTTGCAGGGAGTTTACTTGGTATCATGGAATTTATATTCGAATGAATAATTAGACTGGTCAAGTCTGAATCTGGAACCGCAAGGGATAGAGAAGCCCCGTCCGAGCCATCGATTTACAACTGGATTACCTGCAGGCAGCGTCCTCCCCTTTCCTGTGTTCAAAGACCGTGCTTGAAAAGAAAGTCATATGATTGGATTCTTACCGGAGGTTCATCCACCAGTGACTGGAATTAAAACAAGATAATGTTAAAAACTTTCTCGACTCTATGAATCCATACCTAAAACGAATACCCGAAGTAATTCCATTTCTTTGCCTTGTGCATGCTTTTTTAAATCTTCCCCAGGTGTCCGCCGATTCCGGGGTTGAAGAAGCCGCTCTCCCCACATTCAAGGACGGAGAAGCTCAAGTCGTGGATCGATTCAATGATTCGGATATGTGGATTCGACATGATCTTTGGGTAGAAACCGAATTCGATTCCGATGATGATGGGAAACTCGACCGAATGCACGTCGACGTGACGCGTCCTCGCCAAACAGATACAGAGGGATTGAAGCTACCCGTGGTCTATGTCACCAGCCCTTATTTTGCCGGCACGGGCCCCAGTGGCGTTGAATACTTCTGGGATCCAAGGCATGAAGTCGGAATGAAGCCACCTGAGCGTAAAAAGTCGCCAGCTGTCAAACGCCGGGGAGAACGCCCCATCATCTCGAAAAGTCATGTTAAAACCTGGGTGCCGCGTGGTTATGTAGTTGTTCATTCCTCCTCACCCGGCACAGGCCTTTCTCAAGGTTGTCCCACCGTCGGAGGAGACAACGAATCACTGGCTCCCAAAGCGGTGGTTCAATGGCTTACAGGGAAAGCAAAAGGCTTCACTAGTGCTGGCGGCAATGAAAAAGTTGAGGCCTACTGGTCTACAGGCAGGATAGGCATGACCGGCACGTCCTATAACGGTACTCTGCCGCTAGCCGCTGCAACCACAGGTGTGGAAGGTCTGGAAGCGATCATACCCATCGCGCCGAATACCTCCTACTATCACTACTACCGCTCCAATGGATTAATCCGACATCCGGGAGGATACGTCGGTGAGGATATTGATTGTTTGTATGATTTTATCCACAGCGGAAATCCTGATACCGATGCGCATTGTGATTGTGAAGTGCGTGACAAGGTCATGGCAAATGGATTTGATCGAGTCACCGGCGATTACAATGAATTCTGGGCAGGGAGAGATTATTTGAATGATTTAGCCCCCCTGAAGGCCGCCACCCTGATGGCACATGCGTTCAATGACTGGAACGTGATGCCTGAACACAGCGTCAGAATTTATGAGGCTCTCAAGGAAAAAGGTATCCCCGTTCAAGCCTTCTTTCACCAAGGTGGACATGGAGGCCCCCCACCTCTGAAACAAATGAATCGTTGGTTCACACGCTACCTGCATGGCATTCAAAACGATGTTGAAAACGAACCCAAGGCCTGGATTGTAAGAGAAGGAGATGAGCGTGAAAAGCCGACTTCCTACTATGATTACCCCAACCCTGGTGCCAAGCCGGTTGCCCTGTACCTGACACCAGGAGCTCCCGAAAGCGGTAATCTCGCTCTCGGAAAAAAGGAAGGCCGGGGCACTGAGACACTGGTAGACAATTTTTCATTTACCGGCGAAACACTTGCTCAGGCGGAATGGACGAACCATCGCCTCCTCTACATCACTGAGGCATTGAAGCAACCGGTCCACTTATCCGGAACGCCTTCCATAACCATTCGACTCTCCAGCAGCAAACCTGCGGCCAATCTTTCCGTCTGGATGGTATCCCTTCCATGGAATGATGGGAAAAATGCCAGGATCACCGATAACATCATCACACGCGGATGGGCGGACCCGCAAAATCACAGTTCCATCTGGGAAAGTGAACCCCTCGTGCCCGGGAATTTCTATGACTTGACGTTTGATCTACAACCCGACGATCAGGTAATTCCCAAAGGCCAGCAAATCGCGCTCATGATTTTTGCCAGTGATCGTAATTTTACAGTGCGACCCGATCCCGGTACCGAGCTTACGATCGATCTCGATCAAACCTCTCTATCCATTCCCATTGTCGGTGGAGAAGACGCCTGGAAGTCAGCTTTCTGCGAATAAGCCGCATTTCAGTCAGTGATTTATTCACTGCTACAATTTTTGTTCCTGAAGCGGTAAGCCCTGGCAGGTGCTGCACTCTCCCATGAATGGATCCCCCATCCATGGGTGGTTTCTAGCCGCTCTGCTCTTCCATGCATTATCACATTCAGGACTGCGTTTAGTAGACACGGAGTAAAAACCTCGCATGAATTCCAACGCATAAGGGGAATGGATGGTGTAAAATTCAGGAGAAACATAGAGCATTTCATCGGCAGTGAATGCAAAAGCAGTTGCACACCTGCGTGATCGGTGCAAGAAGCCGGCAGAACAATCAGGAGTCTTTTAGAGCCTTGAGCGAAGCGGACGTCACTAAAAGGTAAAGCATCCTTCATTCGCCATTGACCAATGGATCTTTGTGGTTTGTGATGGGTGCATGAAACTACCTATTTATCAGTTCATCCATGTGGCTTCGATGGTGGCGTTAACGGCCTTTACTTTCATGGCTTTTGCCAATCCTGACCCCAAAGGAAGAAGGCGTACCATGATGATTACAGGGATCCTCAGCACACTGATGTTTATTGCCGGTTTCGGGTTGATTTCTGTTTTGAAAACAAGTTATCCGGCCTGGATCTGGATCAAACTTGTTTGCTGGTTGGGGTTGAGTGGAATGGCCGGTATGGCGTATCGCAAACCAGAATCAGCCAAAAAATTTAAAATGATAACTCTGGCTTTGATAGTGGTAGCGATCTTTACGGTTTATTTCCGTAACCATTTTTAGCAGGTTCCGATCGAACGAAAACGTTTAAGGATCACTTTCCTTAAATGTTTTTCCATCCACCATTCAAGTGGCAGAAAAAGGGTTTTCAAAGCAATAACGGCCGCCTAGAAAGGCGGTCGTTATTTTTAATTCCTGCTGATTGACAGATGCCTTACTGGAACATGGCATTGGAATCATCCCCTCCACTGAGCACGTAGGCCAGCAGATCCAGGATTTCATCCTTTGTCAGCATGGACAGAAGGCCGGGAGGCATGGGAGACACATCTGAGATCTCGATGCTCTCCACCTTGTTGCGTGCGACGTTGACCCTTTGATTGGGGTTGGTGAGGTCGGTGTTTAAAGTCACATTGTTCCCATTGAGGTTCACCACGACTCCGGTAATGGTGTCACCATCTTTCAAAGTCACAACAATCGGAGCAAATTGATCACTGATGACCTTGCTTGGATTAATGATTTGATCGAGCAAGTCATGCGCGCTGTATTGACCACGTGCTCCGGTCAAATCAGGGCCCGTCATACCTCCAGCATTGCCAAAACGATGACATGCGAAACAAGCTGAACCCGAGAACATCTTTTTCCCGTTCTCAAAATTACGGTTTTTCATGTCAGTCCGAGTAGAATCGCCCAGATCATCCATGGTCCAGTCAGTCATGCTGCGACCAGCGAACATGGTCCCAAGATTTTCGATGACGGACATGGATTCGGGCTCTTGAGCAATGAGATCAGCGTGCAAGGCCATTTCGGCATCTGTAAAAGTTGCCAGACTGTCATTGCGGATAAATTCAATGAATTTAGTGAAACTGGCGCCACCTTGATAATTGGCAGCCTTGAGGAACCACTCAAGCTGCTGTTCCCTGAGTTCCGGCGTCCATCCTGCTTTAAGGAAGCGCAAGCTGCGCGCGTATTCCATTTGAGGTTCCTGACTTTCCGCTGATGCAATCAATGCCATCCCCTTGGATGCTGTGCTCGGAGCTTGCAGGAAAGCCATGGTTTCACATAGAAGCCAGTTCAATTCAAAGGTATCTGCAGGAAATGAGGGATCCAATTTACCAACAATCGCACTGACCTTTGCTGGTGATGGCTTGCCAAAACGAACAAATACAATTTCCAGCAGGCGCACATACCCTAGCTGATCATCGTGAGAAAGCGCTGCGAAATCGAGTTCTAGCAACGAATCTAAGATTTGATCTCGAACAGCGGCGTTGACGGAATGCCCAGCTTCAGGGCGATGACTAGGGGCAATCCCTTTGAGTCGGGCCAATGCCAGTAGCGCAGGAATACGGCGATCGGGCATGGGTTCGTTGAGTGCCTTGGATTCCCATTGAACGGTTGGTTGATGTTCAAGGACCACGCGTGCAGCGTTACGTATATAGCGATCCTTGTGATTCAAATGTGGCCAGGCAGCGCTCACGGCTTCCATGTGAGCGTGTCCGTGAAATTTTTCTAGACGATGCCGAAGCTTCCGCATGGGGGTCACCTTTGGAGTCATGTCAACGGGGTTTGTTGGTTCATCTCCGACGTATGTGACGCGATATAAGCCAGATTGAACCCTTCGTCCACCGATCGCAAAATACATTGCTTGATCTTGCGGATGAACGATCAAATCGGTGACAGGTAATGGAGCACTGGTGACAAACTCTTCTTTCGTGCCTTTGTAGCTGGATCCATCTTCTTCGAGATGGACGGCATAGATCTTACCCCAGCTCCAATCCAGAATGTAAAAGGCATTTTGATATCTGGCTGGGAATTTGGCGCCATAACCGAATCTTGTTCCCGTGGGGGAACCAGGACCTATGTTGAGGGTTGCTGGCACGGTGTCAGGGTAAAANTCAGGATACTTCCCTGCCCCGTTTCTCCACCCGTATTCCGCACCACTGAGGACATGGTTCACTCTTGTGGGGCGATACCATGGCGTATTGAAATCATACTCCATGTCCGCATCATAAGTGAAGAGCTCACCATCTTTATTCAATCCCCCACCATATATGTTTCGGAATCCCGAAGCATACATTTCAAATTCTTTACCATCTCGCGATACACGGTAGACAATACCTCCAGGGGCCAGTACGTGTCTGTTATGACCACGGCCATCCGGCATGCGGGGCAAAAGGTGATCATCTCCCCATAGCTTGGCGACTTGAGACGAGCCGGACGATCCTTCATTGTTTCCACCAGAAATCACCGCATTGTTTCCAGTGATCAAATAAAAATACTTGCCATCAGCCGTTGGGACAACCGCATGCACCCCGTGATCACCGCGTGAATTAAAAGCGCGAAGCAATTCGACTTTATCAAGAATACCATCTCCATTGGAATCGCTCAGCCGGTAAAACCCACTCTGAATTTTCCGCTCATAGTCATTCACTCCGGCGTAAAGAGCACCATCGACATACACCATTCCATTGATGGCACGGATATCGACAGGGACCTTTTTTATATCCGAAGGAGTCAATGTCTCTCCTGGAGCTGGAGGGGTAAACTGATAGAGACTGCCATACTGATCCGCGGCGTACATACTGCCATTTGGATCAGAAGCCAGAGCCACCCACGAACCGTGTTGTTGACTCGGCACTGAATAAAGCAATTCTGTTTTAAACCCCTTGGCTGTCTTGATCAGCTCTACGGGAGTGGCTGCATTTTCATCAAAAGCTAACTCCTTCTCAGCGGCCCGGGCATTCCACGTGCTTCCCATGATCATACCTGCTGACAAGGCCAGCATCCATTGTTGGATGACTCTCATCCGTGGTTGGCATTTTCCTTGTTGAGTCTTTTGCATTTCTTTCATAAAGGTTTGTTACTTATTCTACCTACAATCTTTCTCAATGAGGCCTGCGACTGACAGCAGGCCAGCGTCATTCAAAAAACTAGGTAAAATCCATCCATTTTACCTAGTTTTGATGAATGATGGAATCTGGGTCAATTATGAGGTTCCTGAACTGTTCCGGTCAAGAAAACCTCGATAATTTAGGTAAACCCCATTGATTCTTCCATCACGGGCAAGAGAGGAGTGTTTTTATTTGGAAGGTTTGNTGAATTGNATTCCATGGGTGCANGTTGCAGCGCGCATCATGGTCGTCACCTGGATGAGATTGCTTCGGTTGGCAAAGCACTCCCTCTGCTATTTTCTGATCTTAACTCAGATTTCAGGAGCGTTTGAAATACCTGCAGCTCAGTACGGAAATTTGACTCTGCACAAGAAGTTACAGATAATATCAGTGGTTGCCGGGTGATCTGGGACAGAGGTCAGCTTACAGCTCAAAGTATTCAGGAGGTCTGGGAACATTTACCGCCAAACATTGCCCAATGGCCATTTGGAACCGCCCTGCAGAAAAGCGTCAATGGAGTCATTTTCGAAATCTGACGGAAGAAAGCCCAAGCAATCACGGATACGCGAGGAGCCCCGTCAATGCGTAACCTGATTTTTATGTTTTCTGGGCAGGCGGAAAACCAGATCGACTCACTCCTTCATTTCTAACTTTACCAACAAAAATGGAACTGGGCTATGGAAACTTCCGTGCAAGATGAGCCCTGAGTTGGAAAACCAATAAGACAGTATTGAGTATCGCTTGTTGTTTTAGAAAAACTCAAAGTTCCTTCGAATCAATCTGCACAGCAAACATCCCGTGATCGGATGGCGGTTCCACATAAACCGATTTGAATACGCCACCTCCTGTGATCACGCTGTTGCTCATAGGTCCCGACTCCGAATCGGCAAACATCACCGATTGCCATTCCNTGTTTGATTCAGCTTTGAACACGACTCGGTAATCCACTTTGCGACGAGCTGCAAAATCTATTTGCAGGCGCTTGAATATTCCAAGATCAACGACCTTGGAAGTGATGGAAAACTTCAATCTAGGCACCAGAACATTCAATGAACCATCAGGACAAATTTCAGAATCCAAACGATCCAATCCGAAAGGGGAAGGCCCGCTGATCCTGCTCCCATCCAAGCGGAAACGTGAAGAATGACACGGACATGAATGAGTATTGGAACTCTTACTGAAGGTTCGAACCGCACAAGAAGCATGAGGACACTCAGCACTCAAGACAATGAGCGAGTCATCTTCAAGACGGTTGATCAGGATAGGGTGAAGCGTTCCGTCTGGTTGATGGTTGGAGCGGATAGGGTTGAATCCCAATCGAACGGACCCTCCTGCTTCCTGCAGTGTTTTGTAGTCCTCAGGACGCACATTAAGAACACCTTGATTACCATCAGGAGAGGGTGACAATTCCCCAAGAAGAGGCAAGCGGTGCATGCGTCCAAGCCCTGTCATCCAGGCAGCGTTGAACAGGAAAGTTCTGACAAAAGTGCGTCGAGACAAGTTCATGGAAACAAATCCAGCAGGAACTGTGCCTTCTTAGGANTGCAAAGATCGAACAAACGCATCCATTCGATCCATTCCTTTTTGGATATTTGCCATACTGGTTGCATAACTGATCCGAATGTAATCATCCGAACCAAAGGCAATACCGGGAACGGCGGCGACTTGAGATCGCTCGAGCAATTGATCGCAAAACTCCGTCGATTGCATGCCCGTTCCTGAAATGTTTGGAAAAAGGTAAAAAGCTCCTTGTGCCTTGACGCACGTGACCCCCGGCATGGCGTTTAATCGTTCGTAGGCGTAGGTACGCCTGCGGTCAAACTCAGGCAACCATTCTTTCAAGTGATGTTGAGAGCCTCGCAATGCCTCGACCCCACCCTTTTGAGCAAAAGAAGTTGGGTTGCTCGTGCTGTGGCTTTGTATTGCGTTAATGCGCTTTGCAATTGGTTCCGGGGCAGCTATGAATCCCAGGCGCCACCCCGTCATGGACCAGGCTTTTGCCAGACCATGGGTAATAATGGTATGTGCTTGATGTTCGGATGAAAATGAGGCGACGGTTTGGTGCTTGGCATTTCCGTAGATCAAGTGTTCGTAAATTTCATCACTCAAGATCATTACTCCTTTCTCCACACAGACATCGCCCAAAGCTTTTATTTCAGCTGGCGAATAAATGGTCCCCGTGGGATTGCTTGGAGAATTAAGAATAAAAATGCGAGTACGATCGTTGATGGCTCCGCGCAACTGTTCGGGTGTTACTTTGAACTGTGTTGCATCCGTTGTATCAAGAATCACCGGTTTTCCNCCGGCCAATTTGACCATCTCAGGGTAACTTAACCAGAAGGGCGCAGGAATAATCACTTCATCTCCCTGGTCACAGATAGCCATCATGATGTTGTAACAGGAATGTTTTCCCCCGCAACTGACGACTATTTGAGAAGCCTTGTAGGTCAATCCATTGTCCCGTTGAAACTTTTCAACGATAGCATCCTTTAATTCCGGGATACCACTTGCTGGAGTATACTTGGTAAAACCTTCGTTTAAAGCCTTGATGGCAGCATCCTTGATGTGCTGTGGAGTATCAAAATCAGGTTCACCTGCTCCAAAACCGATCACATCCTGCCCTTCAGCCTTCAATTGCTTTGCCTTGGCACTGATTGCCAGGGTAAGAGAAGGAGCTAAAGAAGCCGCACGCTGTGAAATATGATAATTCATCGTATTCAATAGGTATCCACCCATACTCGACCCATGCCATTCCGATCAAGTGGAATTGACGAAAAATTAAGAATAAAGGTCGTGTTTTGTGATCNTATCAATTACTTCGAGCTTGCCTTGCCGATCATTCTGAACTTCCTGGACNCCCTTTTGAGAAAAAACAATGGGTAAAGGGCGCCGCACTAAATGGTAAATAAGATATTTTTACGACTTAACATTCAAGGTTGCCTTGCCCAACCCTTCCTGAAATCATCACGCTATGAAGATGCAAAAAACCTTGTTACTTGCAGGAATACCTGCCGTTCAGAAAAACCTCTATCACCGTATTCAATTTTCTGTCGGTGATCCGGCTGCGTGGATTGAGTTTGAAAAAACGGACGGTAAGCGCCAATCATTCCTCGTCTGTCGTGATATTGAAATGGAACGGGCTCGAAAAAAAGCAACGGTTGATGCTGTTTATTGTCCAGCTGATTTTACTCCGGAAGCAGGCCTTTCAGGGGATCGTGAAACAGCCACAGCTCAAGCTGTTGCCGAGTGCCTGAATCACAAGGGGATCACCGCGGTCACTTCTGATCGTTCACTTGCCCTCATCTACCTAGAAGCCCTGAAAAATGCTGGAATTGAAGTCCATTATTCACCTGAAATGGGAGTCATGGAACGTCGAGGGAAATCAGAAGATGAATTGATTGCTTTGAGACAGGCCCAGTCCATCACTGAGAAAGTCATGAGCATGGCATGCCAGTTAGTTTGTCATGCCAAAGCACGCAAAGATGGCTCACTGGAAGTGGAGGGAGATTCGCTCACCTCAGAATCATTACGTGCACGGATTGATCACTGGCTGTTGGATGAAGGTTTCAGTAACCCGGGCAGTATCATTGCGTGCGGCCCTCAGGGAGCCGATTGTCATGAATATGGAAAAGGACCGCTCCGTACGGAAGTCCCCATCATCATCGATATTTTTCCATGCAGCAAATCAACTTATTATAATGGAGATTGTACGCGCACTGCTGTTCACGGAAAAATCCCTGNCCACATTGAGAAAGCATACGATACGGCAGTCAAAGCGAAATTTGCCGCAATGAAAGTCACAAGAGCCGGTGTCACTGGCGAAGCAGTGCATCAAGAAACCATTCGAGTGATTCACGAACAGGGTTATGAGACGGGGTTACCCGGCAAAGAAAGCGCGGCAAGCCGTTGTGCAATGGTGCATGGGACTGGGCATGGTGTGGGTCTCGAAGTGCATGAACCCCCACTGCTCGATTTCAAGGGGCCTGAACTCATTGTTGGGGATGTCCTGACCATTGAACCCGGTCTTTACTGCCCCGCCTGGGGGGGGGTTCGAAGTGAGGATATGGTGGAAGTAAGAGAACGGGATTGTGAAAGTTTCAACCTCCTGCCAGATACACTGAGCTGGTAGTTGAATTTTTTCAACGGATGCCCCGTTCATTAACGCTGTGAATGGGAAAATTTTACTTATTCGATTGTGTATTTACGGTTTACCTCCTTGTTTGTCCTTGNGATCTCAGAGAAGAGNTAGAAGGCAAGTGAAGAACAACAGTCGAAAGCTCAATGACCTTGTTCATGGCCCTTCAGGGGACATNCGCCATGGCTGNCGACCTCTTCAACGCGTCTTTGATAACTCATGGATCCAAAAGCCAAATNATTCTTNAGGACAGTGAGCGCAGGAAGTAATTGCTGTGGAATCATCATTCATGAAATGTACAATCAAAAAATTCAATCAGGTTGCGATTACCTGGTCCATTGAAGCCATTTTTTGAATATTCCGGCAATAAAGGGAGTTAGTTTCGTGCGGTTGTAGAGGTCCCCCAATTTACGCAGAGCTTCGGCTTGAGTTGGATAAGGGTGGATGGCATTTGCGATGGCCCCCAATCCGATTTTGTGTGTCATGGCAATGGATACCGCTCCAATCAAATCTCCCGCATGAGTGGATACAACGGTAGCGCCTACGATTTGATCTGTTCCTTTTTTAACATGAACTTTAATGAAACCTTCTGTTTCACCCTCGAGAATCGCACGATCCACTCCCGACATAGGCTGAGTAAATGTATCGATTTCAACCCCCTGCTCTTCTGCCAATTCAGGATTCAAACCCACATGTGCTAATTCAGGCGAAGTGTAGGTGGACCAGGGAATGATTAATGAACTGTGCTTGAATCTTCCTTTGAAGAGCGCATTTTTCACCACAGAACGTGCCATAAAATCTGCTGCATGTGTGAACTGATAAGCAGAACAAATATCGCCTGCAGCGTAAATTCTGCGATTTGTTGTTTGAAAGTTATCATTGATGACTACCCCCTTTTCACTGAATTCTACCCCGGCCTTATCCAGCCCCAGACCCTCGACATTTGGAGTTCTTCCAACAGCAACGAGCAGCTGATCAACCTCAATATCGTATCCATTCCTGGCTTGATCATGGAGCAAACGAATGGAACCATCCTGAGTGATGGAAACGTCCAATTCATGTGCACCGACCAACATGTGAACTCCGTCCTTTTCCATGTGCTTTTGAACCATGGCAACTGCTTCTCGATCTTCATTGGGCATTAACCCGCGATTGGATGTAATCAAGGAAACTTCAGAACCAAATCGAGCAAAACTCTGGGCCATTTCAGCTCCCATGGGACCACCTCCAATCACCCCGAAACGCCTTGGTAGTTCAGTCAGGGAAAATAAAGTTTCGTTTGTGAGATATGGAACTGAATCCAAGCCTTTTATGGAGGGCGCTGAAGCTCTGGCGCCCGTGCATATGACAGCTTTTGTGAAATTCAGGTTTTGCCCATCAACTTCAACCCGGCTACCATCCAGAAAACGTGCCTGCCCAAGGAAAACATCCACTCCCAGATCCTTGAACCGTTTGACCGAATCGTGCGGACTGATATCACTGCGAAGTTTCCTCATGCGTTCCATAACGGCTGGAAAATCGACCGAGACACCATCGTGCACTTTCACTCCGAATTCTCCTGCAGTCCTGACAGCGGCAGCTGTACGGGCAGAACTGATGATGCCCTTGGATGGTACACATCCTACGTTGAGACAATCACCACCCATCAATGAACGTTCAACAAGTGCCACCCTACCTCCCAGCCCTGCACCAATGGAGGCTGCCACTAACCCCGCCGTTCCGCCACCAATGACAACAAGATTGTATTTATCCGCAGCTGTNGGATTTTCGTGATTTTCGGGATGAACATTTGATTGCAGCTTTTGGTTATGAGCATCCAATGGCTGAAGCGCCTCGATTTGTTGTGATTTCATTTTGAAATTCCAGGACGTGTGTGTTGCAACACCACGATGACTTCAAGTCAGATTTATTTCGATTTAAATCGATCGATGATTTTTTTCACCACGAAGGGAAAGAAACCCAGCAATATAAAGGCAACGAGCAACTGAGGTGTCAGAATTCCAGCGGCTCCTTTTTCAGCTAGAACTGACAGGCTTGGGAACTGTGTTCCAGCATACACAAAGACAATGGTTCCAGGCAGCATGCCGACCTGACTGACCCACCAGAAGGTTCGCGCAGGAATAGGAGTCAATGCCATGACAATGTTAACCACGAAAAAGGGCACTGCAGGTATCAGTCTCAATGTGAATAAATAAAAGGCACCTTCCTTCTTCAGCGCTTCATTGAATTTTTCCAATCGATCACCAAACTTGGATTGGATTATGTTGTTCAGTAAAAACCGACTCATAAGAAACGCCATGGTTGCTCCCGCCGTAGAGGCAAAACTCACGAGCAGTAGTCCCTGTCCAAACCCAAGGAGCCATCCCAGAAAAAGAGTCAGCAATGCCGCTCCAGGC
This sequence comes from Pedosphaera sp., assembly GCA_002690655.1. Classification (GTDB taxonomy): domain Bacteria; phylum Verrucomicrobiota; class Verrucomicrobiia; order Limisphaerales; family AAA164-E04; genus AAA164-E04. The sequence continues at coordinate 243,816 of NZFL01000011.1, read as the reverse complement.
AGAGAGAAGCCCGTTGCAATGACATAAATAATAAATGAAAACCCCAGAACGGGTAATGGATATGCCATTTGGTATCTACGAAGAGCAGTTTCTCTGGAAACGAGTAAATCCATCGACAAGAGATGCCCGAATTTCCAGCAAGCAATACTGCCAATGACAATGATAGCCAGGCCTATCCAAATTCTCACGTAACGAGACTTCCATGGTCTCTCAATTTGCGTTCTTGAATCTGGCATTGCTGGCAATTTCACAATAACTGGGCTTCATGGTCAATAAGCGCCGTGGTAATTTCATGCCATCATGTGTTGTTCATTGATGTTTTAACCAGCAAAATGAACAAACAATACCTTCAGGAAACAAAACGTCTGTAGAGCTGCCTCAATATTCCATTTCACTCAGGAGTCATTGCTTGAGATATTCAGTACGGAGTTTATTATTTCCGTTTATTACCGTAATCCCGTTGGTGTATTCATTCAATGATGCGTATGGAGCAAACGCTGGCAAGTGGTGACAATAACTTACGTCCTCAGCTGAGATTCTGGATCAGACGGTCTTATCCTTATCTTTTCAATACTGCCATGACAACATGCTATCGCGGTTGTGCATGTTTTTTAAGATGACGCACTAGCTGCACATTTAACTCACGGGTTCTTCTCGAAATTTCATGGGCTCACCCCGAAAAACTTGGCACCTTGCAAATCAAGAACAGATATTTTTCAGCTTGGCAGTGAAGTCTAAATTCCAGCATGCTGGTGCCCATGAAAATTGTATTGGCATATTCGGGCGGTTTGGACACTTCGGTACTGGTTTCATGGCTTAAAGACAAGTATCAGGCAAAGATTATTTCTTTTTGCGCCGACATTGGCCAGGAAGAAGAGCTGGATGGACTTGATAAAAAAGCCAAGAAAACGGGTTCTTCCAAGATATACATCGACGATTTACAGGAGGAGTTCGCTCGCGATTACATTTTCCCGATGATTCAGGCGGGAGCCATATATGAAGGACAGTATTTCCTGGGAACGAGTATTGCACGACCACTGATTGCAAAGCGCATGGTAGAAATCGCGCGCAAGGAAAAGGCTCAGGCAATTGCTCACGGTGCTACGGGAAAAGGTAACGATCAGATTCGATTCGAACTCACTGCGGCGGCTCTGGCTCCAGAAATTGACGTAATAGCCCCATGGCGTGACGAACAGTTCAGGGCAGATTTCCCGGGACGGAAGGAGATGATTGATTATTGTGCAGCTAAAAACATCCCAGTAGAGGCAAGCGCGAAAAAGCCCTATTCCATGGACCGTAACCTACTGCATATCTCCTATGAAGCAGGCGTACTCGAAGATCCTTGGTTGGATGCCTCCTCTCCTGAACACAAGGAAATGTACAAACTAAGCGTCAGCCCTGAGGATGCCCCAGACGCCCCGGAATACGTCGAACTTGAATTTGAAAAGGGCAATTGCATTGCGGTGAACGGCAAAAAAATGACTCCTCTGAGAGTGATGAAGACCNTGAACAAACTGGGAGGGAAACATGGTATCGGTCGAGTTGATCTTGTTGAAAACCGATTCGTTGGCATGAAATCCAGAGGCGTCTATGAAACACCTGGTGGCAGTATTTTGTTGTTCGCTCATCGCCAAATTGAAAGTTTGACCATGGACCGAGAAGTCATGCATCTGAGAGATTCACTTATGCCCAAATATGCTGAGCTCGTCTATTACGGTTTTTGGTTTGCTCCTGAGCGAGAAGCATTGCAAGCCTTGATCACCGAAAGCCAAAAAAACGTTTCTGGAACTGTTCGATTGAAACTGTACAAGGGCAACATCATCACTGCGGGAAGAAAATCTCCCCTCAGCTTGTATAATCCTGAGATTGCAACGATGGAAGCTGATCCCACACAAGCTTATAACCAGGATGACGCCACAGGCTTTATCCGCTTGAATGGTTTGAGATTGAAAGTCGGAGCTCAGGTGCATCAACCTCCAGCTCCCAAAAAGGCCAGAAAGAAAAAAGCCAAAAGCACTCGAAAGAAAAAATAATCAACACTAGATAAAGGCTTTATTCATTGGCATCCGTTTCCAGCCTCCAACCGGGACGGATGCCTTCTTCTGTATGCTGCAGGGAGGCATCAGAGCCTGTTTTCCAGGCCGCAAGCATGCCGACCATCGCCGCATTGTCTGTGCAATATCGTCCTTGAGCAATTCTGAGTGATAGCCCATTGGCATCACAGGCTTTTTGCAATCCATCGCGCAAGCCGCGATTGCATGACACACCTCCCGATGCTGTGACCATTGCCACTTCACTCTGCAAAGCTGCACGAATCGTTTTTTTGACCAGAACATCCACAATGGCAGCTTGTATGGAGGCGCACAAATCCTGCAGATGACCATGATCTTCCAGCAATGCTGGATGCTTTTGAATGAAATATCGGACGGATGTCTTGAGGCCGCTGAAACTGAAATCAAACCCGGGATCTTTGAGCATCGGCCTTGGAAAGACGTAGGCTTTGGGATTTCCTTTCGATGCAAGTTGATCCAACACTGGCCCTCCGGGATAGGGGAGCCCCAACAGTTTGGCCGTCTTGTCGAAACACTCCCCAGCCGCATCATCGATGGTTGATCCAATTACATGATGATTCAAAGGCGAATCCACTTTGACCAACATGGTGTGACCTCCGCTGACAATTAAACTGATGTTTGGTTGGAAAGAATTCTGGTTCAGACGTTTCGTTTNCGGGTCNATCCAGGGCGAATAAAGGTGAGCCTCGTGATGATTGACCCCAATGAAAGGTTTATCCAAAGCAAAGGCCAGAGTTTGAAATGCATGAAAACCCACCATCAAGGCAGGAGGTAGGCCCGGCCCTTGAGTCGCCGCGAACAATTCCATGTCGCTGATCCTTTTCCCTGCCTTTTCCAAAGCTTGAAGGGCGACAGGCAACAAGTTTTTCAGATGCTCCCGTGCTGCCAGCTCAGGCACCACCCCACCATACTCTGCATGAAGTTGTATTTGTGATGCAACCGGATCAGACAAGATCAAGCCGTCATCGATAACAGCCGCTGCTGTTTCATCACAGGAGGATTCAATCGCCAATATCTTCATTTTGACCAATCAATCAATTGCAATGATGGAAACGATTGCTTAAGTAGAGTAACCAGCATGAAAAATCCTGATCAAGTTCAGGCTATTTACGATCTTTTAAAAGAAATACACCCCTCAACAGATCAGTGGCTCGATCAAGTTGCTTGTCACGGACGGCCCTGATTCGCTCACGCCGTTCCTCGGAGAGTTGTATTAAAGCATCCACTCCACCTGGAGAGCGTTTGTAAAATAAAGACTCCAGTTCTTCGTCTGAAACTGAAACGGTGATATCCGGAGTAATTCCTTTGCCATGAATGATCTTTTCACTTGGTGTGTAATACTTCGCCGTTGTCAAGCGGAGAGCCCACCCTCCGGAAACCGGAAAGATGCTCTGCACTGAACCTTTACCAAAAGTCTGTTCGCCAAGCACAACCGCACGCCCCAAGTCCTGTAGACATCCTGAAACAATTTCAGAGGCGCTGGCACTGCCATTGTTCACGAGCACGACGATTGGAAGATCAAGGATCGGATTTAATGACGCCGCATGATGCTTGCTTCGCATCATCTCGCTCTTGCCCTGGGTGAAAACAACCAACTGACCCGCGGGTAGAAACTGTTCGCAAACCTCGACTGCTTGATCNAGCAACCCGCCAGGATTACCCCTGAGATCAAGAACGAGGCCGCGCATCCCCTTCTCCATCATCTGATCCACGGCTTTACGCAGATCTCGACTGGTCTGCTCTCCAAACTGAGTCAGCCATACATAACCGATATTATCTTCATCCAGATCAAAGGTATTGTTCCCTGATAAATCCTTGACGGTTTGAAGTTTGATGATCGCTCTTTCAAGCACAACTTCGCGCAACTTGGCACTGGAAGGTCGATACAAAGTGATGGTGACCTCNGATCCAGGCTCGCCTCGTAAACGTTTGACAGCTTCCTGCAGTGTGATGCCTTCGGTAGTGCGATTTTCAATCTTGACAATACGGTCTCCTGAAATAATTCCAGCCTGAAATGCGGGAGTATCAGCCATGGGAGAAACGACGGTAAGATATTTTTTATTCTCGTCCATGGTAACGACGATACCGACGCCACCAAAGGCACCCTCTGTATCTTTTTTCAATTCATCATAATGCACCGGTTCCATGAATTCGCTGTGAGGGTCCAGCGAATTCAGCATGCCTTTCAATGCACTTTGAATCAGGTCACGGTAAGTCAGCTTGTCTCCCTCAACATAATCGGAGCGGATGCGTTCCACGACGGATGCAAATAACTCATAGGTTTCGTAGGGATCCTCGGCAGAAGAAGCCTGAGCGGTCTCACGGTATAAAAGAAAACCCACCGTCAGATTGACGCCGAGCAAAACCATTATGGAAGAGTAGATAAGTTTTTTTACCATGGAATTGAATTATGCTAACGAACTATTTTTGAAGTGCTTTACACTAAACGCCCCGCGATTGATTAGCAAGCAACCAACTGACATAAGGAAGATCGTCCGGGTAGGTCACTTTTGGATTTGGATAGTCGCTGGGTACGATTTTAACGGGGATTCCGGCATGCTCACATGCTGCGGTATCATCGGTGAAAACTTTCTTTGCAAGGCGAACTTTCTCTACAGCCTCCCGTATTAGATTCAATCGAAAGACTTGCGGTGTCTGAACAGCCCATAATCCCTCCCGATCGACGGTAGATTCAATAGATTGTGAATCATCTGCTCGTTTGATTGTGTCGGTTATTTTTCGACCGGCAACGACAGCTCCATATCGATGTGCTTCTTTCAGGCACTCACGAACCAAGACCGGATGAGCACATGGTCTGGCCGCATCATGAATCGCTACGATTTCGCAGCTCTCGGGACATGCTTCCAATCCATTCCAGACCGAATCTTGTCGTTCTGCACCACCTGAAACTAACTCGTAAGGTTTGCTGACCCGGATTTCACCGGCCAATTGATCAATGGCCTGATGACGTTCATCGCGTGCCACAATAATGATTCGATCTATCTCGGCAATCGTGTCAAGAGCCCTCCAAGTGTGCCCTAGAATAGGTGTACCGTCGACTTCCAGCCAAAGCTTGTCCACGCCCATTCGAGCTCCTTTCCCCGCGGCAACAATAATGACAACATTCATTTTTCGACAAATGAACCGGTGATGTCATAAATCACCGGTTTGACCGTCCTCAGAGGCCAGCCCATTCATAACTTAACTTGGATGATAAGGGTTTATTTTAAGGAGGGAGTATCTTCAACTGCAATCGCCTTTGCGACAGCTGCATCGTCGGGAAGAGGTCGAACCTCTATTTTGCGATAGTGCACAACACTTCCTGGGTCATGCTGCTGAACAGCCAGATGCCCTTCGGTCCAGGTATTTTTCTCATCTGTAAAATCAACAACTACCTTGTTGTTGACTTTGATAATGATGCGNTTCCCGATAGCAATAATATGCTGCGTCCACCAGGTATCGTCCTCAATGAGTTGTTCGCCGATTTTNACAAAATTATATAACGAACCGGTTCGCTGCGGATCAGAACTGGTATTTTCCACCTGCGACTCATATCCCTTAGGCCAACCACGACCGAGTTGAGCGCGAAAATACATACCGCTATTTCCTTTATGATTCAGTTTGACCTCTGCTCGATATTCCATATTCCGGTAAGTATTTGGACTGAAAAGATGACTTCGGTTGCCTTTTCCAACCAGTAACCCATCATCGTCCACACTCCAAGCATGCGGATCAAATGTCATCCAACCGCTGAGGGTTTTCCCATCCAGCAAGGAAATCCAACCCTGTTCATCAGGGACTATTGGAGTTGATTTTCCTGATACAGTTTGTGCCTTGCAGGCCATGGGCAGGCTAAAAAGGGCCACTAAAACGACGATGCAGATCAAATGTTTGAGAATTTTCATGTTTGAATTGAATTTATCGCATTGTTTGACGAATGACAATAGGATTGAATGGCGATTTAAATAAAGCACTAATGGGGTGAAATGAAGCAGATACGACATCTGAAGACAATGCAGCGGTGGGCACTTGATTCAAAAAGAACCAGCGGCAAGGTTGCTCTGGTTCCTACCATGGGCTGTTTACACGAAGGTCATGTCAGCCTGATAAAGCGAGCACGTAAATCCGCAGGTACAGCAGGGAAAGTCATCGTAAGTATTTACGTGAATCCGACTCAGTTTGGGGCCAATGAAGATTTTTCATCATATCCCCGGGATCTAACAAGGGACTTGAATATCTGCGACAGAGAGGGGGTGGATGTTGTGTTCATGCCTTCCGACACATCCATGTATCCAGATACAACAGAAAAGGAATACTCGACTTATGTAATCGAATCCAGCTTGTCTCCTAAGATGGAAGGTAAATCGCGCCCTGCTCACTTTAAGGGAGTCACAACCGTTGTCTGCAAACTCTTTATGTTGACACTGCCAGACATGGCCGTCTTTGGGGCTAAAGATTATCAGCAAGCAGCCATCATCCGTAGAATGACCTCCAACCTGAATATTCCGGTCAAGGTGATTATAGCGCCAACCATTCGTGAAAAAGACGGATTGGCCATGAGTTCTCGAAACGCTTACCTGAATAAGGAAGAGCGAAGTCAATCTCCCATTCTCATTCAAACTCTTACAGAGGCTAAAGGTATAGTTCGTTCATCACCTGATCAATCCATACAAACAACGAAAATTCAATCCATATTGAAAGCTCGAATCCGAACAAAAAAACTGGCCAAGCTGGACTATATCGCTTTTTTTGATCCTGTTACGCTGCAACCTCTTGATAAAGTTTGCAAAGGATCTCACATGGCCTTAGCCGTTTATTTTGGGAAAACCCGACTGATCGACAATATCAGACTCTGAAGAAATGCCAGATATGGACAACAAAACACCCATTCGTTCTTTTGATTTTATCGTTCTAGGGAGCGGTATCGCTGGTTTGACATTTGCTCTCAAAGCAGCCGAACACGGCAGCGTCGCCATCATCACTAAAAAACACAAGGCCGAGTCCAATACGAATTATGCTCAAGGCGGTATAGCAGCTGTCACAAGCCAGGAAGACAGTTTTGAAACACACAATAAAGACACCCGTGAAGCAGGCGCAGGTCTTTGCAAAGATGAAGTGGTAAGAACCATTGTCTCAGAGGGTCCAGATCGGATTGACGAACTCATTCAACTGGGGATGCGATTCAGTGAGCGCGAGATACCTGATTCAGGTGGAGTAAAGGAATTGGATCTGGGGAAAGAGGGCGGACACTCCAAGCGTCGGATTCTTCATTGCAAGGATATCACTGGACGGGCGATCGAACACGCTTTGTTGAATGCCATTGCTTCCAATGATCAAATTACAGTTTTTGAAAACCACTTTGCCATTGATCTCATTACTTCCGAAAAACTGAGGGTCAGTGGAGCTAATCGATGCTTGGGAGCATTTGTCCTGAACTGTGAGTCGCATGCAATAGAAACTTTCAGCGCACCAGTAGTCCTGCTCGCGACTGGGGGATGCGGCAAAGTTTACCTTTACACGACAAATCCAGACATTGCCACAGGAGATGGGGTAGCGATGGCATATCGAGCCGGAGTGCCTACGGCAAACATGGAATTCGTTCAATTCCACCCAACATGCCTCTATCACTCGAAAGCCAAAACGTTTCTCATCAGTGAGGCACTTCGAGGTGAGGGAGGAATTATCAAAAGCATCGAGGGAGAGGCATTCATGGAAAAGCAACACGAAATGGCATCCCTTGCTCCAAGAGATATTGTGGCCAGAGCCATTGATTCCAATATGAAGCGCAGCGGAGCAGATAATGTCTTTCTCGATATTACCCATAAATCCGCACCCTTTATTATGAATCGATTTCCAAACATTTATTCCACATGCATGAAATATGGGATAGATATCACCAAGGAACCGATCCCTGTCGTTCCGGCAGCTCATTACCAATGCGGCGGTGTGGTGACTAATTTGAATGGAGAAACGAACATTACAGGGCTATATGCTGCGGGTGAGGTTGCCTGCACGGGGCTCCATGGTGCAAACAGACTAGCCAGTAATTCCCTGCTGGAAGCGCTAGTGATCTCGCATCGAGCTATCAATCGTATCCAGATCTTGAAAGGAGAAGGGAAGTTAACCCCCAGCAAACATGAACTTCCCAATTGGGAAAGCGGAGAAGCACAGGACCCAGATGAACGGGTGGTAATTGCTCACAACTGGGATGAAATAAGGCGTATGATGTGGGATTACGTCGGCATTGTGCGCACCAATAAGCGATTGTTAAGAGCCAGGAAGAGGATTGCCAATCTGAGGGAGGAAATTCACGAATTTTATTGGAATTTCAAACTGACCCCAGATCTTCTGGAGCTAAGAAATCTTGCATTGGTTGCCTCGCTTATTATCGAATCGGCGCTGAAACGCCATGAAAGTCGAGGGCTGCATTATAATTTGGATTACCCTGCGCCAGACCCTCGTTGGCAGCAGAAAGATACACTTATGGTTCCTGAAGAGTGACCCAGTCTCTTGCTTCCCGATCGCTCAATTTATGCGAATACGGCTTTCGGTTCCTGTGTTCTGATAATGACGGTTCCTGCCACCAAATCATGCCATGATTGGCGTTCAGCATTCCACCCCACCCAAAGAAACCCCAATCCCAGCGGAATACCTGAAAACAAACTGGACAAAGAGCGAATCACCACCGTCCCCCACAAAGGAGCTTCTCCCTTCAAGGTTACCAATTTGAGTTTCATGATGGTTCCGCCAACAGTGGTCCCTTTCCACCCCCAGAGGACGATGTGATAGACCATCCACAGCAAAATAAAATATCGAAAACCTCCCTGTCCATCAATGAGACCAAGAATCTGCAAACCGAAAAATACTAGTACGAAATCTAAAGCTGTAGCTGCGATGCGTGCCCAGAAACCTGCTCTTTCATATTGGCCTGCATGCGTCTGTTCTGAGTTGTAAGAAGGCGGTTTAGTTACGGTTGATCTTTTTTTTTCTCGATGTGGAGTCTCCTTGGATGAAGTTACATTAACGCCATCTGCTTCATTGTCTTGGGGTTCTTCCTGGGCTTTCGATGCCTCTTCAGAATGCGAAATAGCCGCTCCAGCATCGGATGGCTGCACCACAAGAGGCTTGCCTGAGATGGGAGCAGGAAAATCAACTTCAGCCCGGAACATCTGTATAGCTGCCAAAAGAATAGCGCCAAATGCCAGAGGGAGGACTACCCCAAGGGCCAGTCCTCCAAGAAATGGTACAAGATAAAACAAGAACATGATCAAACTACCGATCAGGAAAGCTGCGATTGAAGTGTTACCCCAGTTCGCANCTGCTCTGTGTCCGATTCGTTTACCAAGGGTCGTGTAGACAGCAACTTTACCGACAATGGTAGCAGCTGAAATGGCACAAATGAAGAAAGGTACTAATAAAATACCCACACCCGTTGCCGTAACCAATAGCAGTAACGGGCCTAACAAGATCAAGCCAAGCAAACCTACGAAAAATGTGGTGATTGGTTTCGGTTCAAGGACTTTGACCGATTGATCAACGGCATTGCCAAGGAGAATCAACGTTAGGAAGTTAACAAGCACCAGCAGACCAGCCAACACCATAGTCCACGTAACTGAGATAGCAAAAGGTCTCATCAAGATGAAGCAGTGCGTCATCCAAAGCTTGATGCCTGAAATAAAGGAGAACAAACCAGGAAGAGGAAACTGGAATAGATCTTCATCAAAAGTAGCATGTGAATCGATTACGAACGGTCCTCCAATGAGGATTCCCTCATGCTCGACCATAGCATCCGCGCCGGCAATAAGTTTGCCGCCTATCAGAGTCAGGTCGCCACCTATTTCACCGTTCAATGTAACACTTCCACCGACAACAATAAGATCACGTTCAATCCTCCCATCAACCTGTATGTCTCCACCAATGACAACAGCATTTCTAATGACTTCATCGCTTGAAACAACTTCAGACCGATTGAAAACTATCAACTCATCATTTGAGCGCCGTAGAGTTGAGTTATCACTCTCTTGAGCTTGTAATTCGTTGGGCATAGACCATATACCCGCCATCAGAAAAAGCATATTAAATACAATCAGCTTTTGACTAAGAATTTTTTTCATATTGCTGGCATCCGTAATCTTCGGACTGTGAAATGAAATAATGTCGAACCAATGACAGCTGTGATCAGGTAGGCAATTCCCAGAGATAAACTTAGTGCAGACCAGATGACACTTGGAACAAGTTGTATTAACGTTGCGCTGACCTGCTTGAGGCTTATGAGGAGTTGGTGAATCAAATCAAANGTCATTCCAGGGCGCGTGTTTGACCACCAATTTTGCGCCGCCTCTGTGTTCCAGAAAAATCCGATCGCTATTAGCAACAAGGAACTGAGCACAACTAAAAACCGCACCCAGCTTATGAGAGCAGAGGGAGTTTCTGGGGTAATATCAGTGACTTCAGGACCTTTTGCTCTATCCATTACTCTATCCAAAAAATCCTCTGGAATCTTTGTTGATGAAATTTTTTTCAGGTTGATGTCTGCCCAATTTTCCAGCAACCCAAAATCCTTTTTATTTCTCATGAAGCCGCTCCATGTTGTGGGTACAATTGACGGGGGAAATAGTTCGTCTCTTGAGATTGTCTTTGCCTGGACCATTCTTGTTTAGCAGCTTGATGCAACGATATTTTCTTCTTCAGCGCATGTCTTGCGCGATGAATATCAGTCTTGACCTTCCCGATTGAAATCTTCAGGGATCCTGCAATTTCTTCATAACTTAATTCATCGAAATGAAATAACACCAATGGGATCCTTTGATGATCTGGTAAAGCATTGAGTAGCTCTTCAAGCAAAGATCGTTCATCGGATCTTTCTGCTTCGGTTTTATCTGGCGAAGGACTTGGGATGGAGTCTACCGGATCCCATCCTTTATTCTCAGTCTCCGATTTGCGCCAATCCGAGAAAAAGCGCCACTTTGAGCGGTAGCGGGTGATGTGATTTAAACACAAATTCCTCGTGACTGTTTTCAACCATCCTCGAACGGCAGGTTCATCGCGTAGAGATTCGAAGTGCTTGTAAGCTCTCAGAAAGGTTTCCTGCGCGATGTCCTGTGCTTCCGTACGATTAGCCAGTATTCGAACAGCGCAATTGAACACCATGTCCTGATGCTCGATGACGAAAGATTCAAATCTGTGATCTGTTTGTTCCATACTTTTAACCGCCCCTTTTTCACGTAATGGTGGCTATCTCCTCATAACCATTGATCCACGGAAGAAGTTTCAAAAATCTGAACTTTTTTTTTCAAAAGAATTTCAATCAAGCCACTCGAGAGCTTCCTTTTAAGTCTAATTATGTCTCATTGAAGTGGATATACTTGAGAAGCAGCTTATCTTCAAATCATTGCGGAATTCACCTTCCATCTTGTTTCAAACAATCACAAATGATTCATTACGTTCCGCAAAATCTTGTCTTTCGCCAGATACTTGCAAAAGCCGTTTATTGACATGCTATCCTTCAAAACTCCAATGACTCAAGCCGCTCGGGCACGCTCACCTGAGCTCCTGGCAATAGTTCTCTCAAGGTTTTGGAAAAGGCAAGCGACTGCTTCTCCTCGCCATGAACCACAGTGACTCGGGCGAGGCGTCCGGTTAGATTCCGAACATACTGTGACAATTCAGCCCGGTCTGCATGACCTGAGAATGCGTCCACTCTAGCTATTCTGGCTCTTACTTCAATCGGTTCACCGAAGATATTTACAGGACTATCGTTGTTCATGATTTTCGATCCCAATGTATTTTGGGCGCAATACCCCACGAATAGAACTGTGTTACGCGGATTACCGATGTTGTTTTTTAGATGATGCCTGATTCGCCCTGCCTCACACATACCGGATGAACTGATGATAATGGCGGGTGACGTGAGGTCATTGAGCTTTCTCGAATGTTCCGCCATGCGGATGTAGGTAAGGTTTTCCATCCCGAAAGGGTTGGCTTTTTCATGTAGAAATTGATAGATACCTTCATTGAAACATTCGGGGTGGAGCCGGAAAATTTCAGTGGCATTCACGCTCAAAGGGCTATCTACATAAATGGGCACTTTTGGGATAACTCCCTCATCCGTCAATTGGTGCAGGGTGTATACGATCAACTGGGTTCTTCCCACTGAAAAAGCAGGTATGATCACTTTACCGTTTTTTTTGAGCGTTTCATTGACTAAGTTCCCCACTTCCTCCTTTGCAAGCATTTTATCTGTATGATCGCGACCGCCGTAGGTACTTTCGATCTGGAGGAAATCCACATTCTCAACGGGTTGCGGGTCACGAAGGATCTCATGCCCGCCTCGACCTATATCACCGCTGAACAGGTAACGGAATTGCTTTCCGTTTTCCTCCACATCGAACACTATTTGAGCCGACCCCAAAATGTGTCCAGCATCGACAAAAGTAGCTTTTACACCTTTGGAAATGACGATTGGTCGATCATAATTGACAGCCACAAATTGAGAGACCGCTTGCTCTGCATCTTTAGTCCCATAAAGTGGCTGAACGGCATCAAGTCCTTTTTTGGCACGCTTTCTAGATACATACTCTGCATCATATCGTTGAATATGGGCTGAATCGGCCAACATGATTGCCGCCAGATCACGCGTTGCAAAAGTGCAGTAGATATTCCCCTGAAAACCTTGTCTGCAAAGATTAGGAAGATTTCCGCAATGATCAATGTGAGCATGGCTTAGCACGACAGCAGCAATTTCAGATGGATCAAAGGGGAAATGCCGGTTGCGTTCCAGAGTCTCGTCGCGCCTTCCCTGATAAAGGCCGCACTCCATGAGGATTTTCTCACCATTGACTTGAAACAGATACATTGAACCTGTGGTAGTGCGAGTAGCCCCAATAAATTGAACGTGCATGGTGAAATCATGCCGTCACAACAACACCGGCTGCAAGGAAAAGAAATACTCGAAGATTAGCGGAAATTAATTATCTTGTGACATCATCATCACGGGCATGCAGCTTAAAACTGAAAAAAATAAGGACAGGATTTACCGTCATTGGATACCGTCGAAAGCTCAGGGCCCAATGATACATGATCGGATTCATTACCGGTTAACCTCAATTATTGTCAGGTGGGTCCTTGTCATGCTGGCATTGGCTGTGACTCAAACCTGGGCTTTCGACTCTTCTCACGCATTGTGGAATAAAACATTGAAACGACATGTCAAAGATGGGTTGGTAGATTACAAGGGACTCAAGCGCAACAGTATCGATTTAGAGATTTACCTGAAATCTATTTCTCAATCCCCTCGTTCGGAATTTGATCTTTGGAGCAGCGATGAGCAATTGGCCTTTCTAATCAATCTATACAACGCAGCTACGATTCAGTTAATTGTGGATGCATATCCCGTGAAGAGCATCAAGGATATTGGCTTTTTACCACATGCTGCATGGAGGCAAAAAAGGATTCATTTATGGGAAGAAAAAATTTCACTCAATCATTTAGAACATGACATTATCCTTCCCGGAACCAGGCATCTCCCAGCGGTACATTTTGCGCTCGTATGCGCAGCCAAAGGATGCCCTCAACTTCGATCTGAAGCCTACACTGGTTCATTGCTAAAGACACAACTTGAAGATCAAGGGCAGGTGTTCCTGGGAAACACATCAAAGAATCGTATTTCAAAGCTGGAGCAAATATTATACCTGTCTCCAATCTTTGAGTGGTATGCAGAGGACTTTGAACGTGTTTCAGGATCTGTGAAGAACTATCTCACTAAGCATGCTGCCCATATTTTTCAAACAGATCTGAGCAGGTACAAGATCCATTACACCCGCTACGATTGGTCTCTCAATGTATCTGAGGAATAGGTTCCCGGAAGTTTCGTTTTTCAAAGATATGGAGTCTCAAAACGCATGCATCCGTCTCGCAGTTTTATCGGTATGGACCGGCGATTCAATGACTCCAAAGTCACCTCTCTGGAGCGCTCCATTTTTTCAACTGTATCTGTGGTAGCATTCAACATTGATCTCAAAACTCAAACGTAGACTGCCTGAATCCCAATTGGCAGATCCCACCAATGCCCAATGACCATCGACAAGCACCTGCATGTCATTCCCTGGGAGCAGAGGCCTGTCAGAAATATCTCTCACCGTATGAAAAAGCGAATACCATTGTTCAAATGAACTTCCACAGCAAGCCATTGAATGATGAAGCCCACCTTGCCAACCATGGGTTCAGAAATCACGTGTTCCATGTTAACACGTAAGAACAGATCCCTTCTTTTTACTCGATTGATTCAAAATAAGGCATAGAGAATGGAACCTGCGATGGGTAAAATCCAGATGAAAGCAACCCACAGAACAGCTGAACTTGAGTCACTTTTATGAATGACAGCATGCGATGATGAAAATGTTGCTAACAGCAAGCCAAAGACAATGCCCATGGTCTGCCATTTACTGACAAAGCATGGTTCCAGCAATCCCACCTTTACTGAATTAGTCAGTTGCAACCAAATTTCAACCCTGAATACTCATTCAAGAAGGCTCATTCCTGGCCTTGGGCTGTTACTGCAAGTGGATCGGCAGACTGTTCATGATGAATTTCTGACTCGCCATGATCCCGCCCGTTTGCTCGGAGAGGACATTATTCCCGAACTTGAACTTCGTGGTGGTTTTAATCGATTTCAAAACAACACAATGCGTATCATTGACCATGATGCCAAGTAATTCGCCAGTTTTGCTAAATACCAAATCGCCACGTGAAGGAGAAAATTTACCGACCAGTTTACGAAAGGCTTGCTTCTCCATTTTTACATAATCTGGATTCTGAGGATCCAACTTGAATTCAGCTTCTCCGTAGTAACCATTCTGGGCCCCAACAAGGACGGCTTGCTGGAATTTGAAGGGATTTTCCGCTAGATTATAAATCTTACCGCCGAGCACATTTGCTTGTTTTGCACCGACAGGAACCACAAGGATTCGAGGGTCGGCCTCAATACACGACATGAGGGCTACGGAATAGGCTTTTTGAGAGCGATTAACAACACCGGTCAACTGTTCCCAATTTGATTCTCCCTGCCAGATTCTGAATGGTGTGCCTTCGACATGATACAAAGCGTAAATAGTGTCACCATCGCTAAGGAGCACACTGTTGGTCTCACTTTCTTTATTTATCGCCTGACCAAACAATCCACTCCGTGCAGCAAAAAATCGCGTTGTGATACGATTTTCAACGAAATCATTGAATATCGTATTGGCCGCTAGCGGGGTATTGCTGCGAATGTCTTCCCTGATCTCTTCCGATTTTGCGGTCAGATTTTCTACTCCAACAGCCAAGGCATCAGCATGATCTTGAATCCGTTCTTTTTCTTCACGAACAACAGCCACTTCCTCCTTGGCTCCAGCAACCTGTTCTCTTGAATATTCGACATCGGCTCTTGCGACTCTTATTTCATCTTTGGCTGCATCGTAATATTCACGAATGATAACCTCAGCCGTTTGAGATTGTTTTAATTCCAGTGCCAACTGGAATTTCTGTTCTTCAGCAGCCTTTCTTTCCTTCTCCAAAGCATCCATTTTACCCTGCATTTGCTTTGCTTCCAGCCGACGTACTTGCAGTTCGGATTGTATGGTTTCCAATCGAGCTCTTGAGTCGTTAGCCTGAACGGTCGAAGTGCTCAAATTTTGCTGCAGTTGCTTTGCCTCGTTCTTCACGCTGACGTATTGCTCCTGAAGAAAAGCAACGTTTTTCTGCGTGTCGTCGTATTGCTGCTTGAGCATTGTGCGGTCGCGCTGTAACTGACTGGCTTTACGCTCTACCTTTTCAAGGTTGTTTTCAATCGACTCAATTCTAATTTCCTTTTCAGCAAGAACGGTCTCCTTATTTTGGAGACTGTCCTGCATGGATTGCAGCTCTCTACTGAGAACATCCTTGGATTGGCGCTCCTCTTCAAGAGCCATTTTGAGAGCTTCCATCATATCCTGAGCTCCCTGCACTTCATCAACTTCGGTCAGTTCGGACTCGTCTGATTCGGCTGGAGCTTGTTGGTCAAACCGCGCCAATGAAAGAAGACTTATCAGGAGGAAATCACAGATAATGATGAGCAATGGTTTGTTCATGCTCTTTCAGTTTCGTTTTCAACAATAAGTTTACGACGGTATGGACGCACATGGAAAATTTTCAGTGCAGACACAAATATAATACCAAATAAAGTGGAGGAATAAGCTGCCATCAGCCCCGGTTTCACAATACCGAGCGCTAGCATCACCAGAGACAGAACCGTACCTCCAAGTCCAAGATAGAGCCCTGAGTCGAATAAGTTTTCTTCGTTATCCAGAAGTCGCAATTTCAAGCCGCTATGTGCATCCTGTTTTTTGATTTCTTTCAATTTAACCAGGCATAATGCGTAGATGCATACCTGAACCAGAAAAAACAGAACCAGGGCAAGAATGGTGATTTGTGTTATTTTTGTTTCCATAATTGATTCAACGTCATCCGTAACAGCGGACTGCATGACCGGAAATCTCCATGACGGCGTATTTTCCACCTTTTTTGAGTCCTGCGCAAGAAAAGGTTCTCCAAGGACTATTACGAAAACCAGAAAGATGAGGGCCAGGATTTGCTGACGCAAAAAACCGATTCCATCCACCTGCATTTGCCCGCTGGCATCTTCCGGTTCAGGCTTGAGTTGATGGAGAAATCGTAGAATAAAAAAACTTCCAAACAAATACAGGAGATATTTGATCAACAGAGCAAACATCGGCATGCGCAGGGTCAGCTTGCATAATTGTGCCGATGGCGTATTGAACAATCCATGGCTGCGGAGCCATTCGCGTGTAGATGAAACAAAAACAGGTTCCTGTCTTTGTAACAAATGTCTCAGGGCCTCCTGCCCGTTGACGATGCCGAGTTGAATATCCCTGGGAGCTGTCTCAGGAAATCTTCTCAGGTAATCAGCCAGCAAGCCTCCCGACTCAGCGAACCGCAACGAAGAGAATACCCTGGGCAACATTTCTTCGGAACGCATCGCATGATGTGTAAGCGTGCGAAGAGTCTCAACAGATTCTATTTTTTGCATGAATGTCGTCAGTTGCCCCCAATTCATGCGCTTGCTAAGAGACAAAATATCAAGACACATTGCTTCAAGATGCCGTGTGTCTTTCCCTAGATTCACTTGGGCTGCTAGTAGCTCAACCTGTTGGCCAAACTCAGAACTGAGATGATCTTCCTGATATAAAAGACCGATCAACAGCAGTGCCGAATCGAAAGGTTGTCCGCCAGCACTGGCAACAGGGTAAAATACATTCAAAGACTGTAAATTTCGATTTTTTAGTATTGTTTGAACTCCGGGCCGATTGGATTGCTCGAGATGATTCAAAACTGATTTGCGGAAATTACTGGCCACCATCCATCCAAGCACAAACCTTGAATTTGATGGGTTACTGTCAAGAAACCGCTTAATCAGAGCATCGGAATTTCCCTGTTGAAATCCTTTAGGATCTTTACTTCGATATTTTTCGAGAGCTTCTTCAAGCTCTTTTACGCCATCCAATGCGTTGAACCGAGCGCTTTGGAAAAGGATGTGCGCAGGGCCTGGTTTTTCCAGGCGTAGCAAGGAAAAACCTTCGCTGATCAATTCAGTTTTACCTCCAGCTATCCGCAGGACGCCAGAGTCAACTGACCGTAAATAGGCAGGGGTCATCACAGCAATCAGCAGTAATGCTGACCCCAGCAGGAAATAGGTGATGGCCTTGAGCTTTTTCATCAAATTATTTGGGACATAAGCAATTCCCTTGTGATAAATCAATGGCAATATTTAAGCGCCTCAAGATTATCCGTTGCGGCTTACTACTCATTTGACCAGACCATTGTCATTGCCACTCATTGAAAGGTGGCAGTGATGAAAACCAGGCTTTTCCATAATGCAGGCCATATCCGGTCAAGTAAGCTGCAATCTCCAGTCAAACCCTTTAGTTCAACTCCTTGTTTCTCTTCGAAGTTCTAAGTCTGAATGAGTCATAAATCTCCAGTGGAAGTCTCTTTCATGGCGAAGTGAGGCAAGAAAACTCCGCCAGTTAATGATTTTAATGCATTGGGGCCCTCAATCTCGGTAGAATGGACACCATTTATCAATGCAGTCAGCAACTTGTCGGCACCTCCTGAATCACCTCCACGCAATGTGGAATAGCGCCAAGCACAAAACCTAAGCATTCAACGGCTCCTGAAGGTTTTCCCGGAAGACAAATCACAAGCCCTTTTTCGACTACGACAGCAAGACTCCTGGAAAGAATCGCATTGGGAGTGATTTTCAAGGACTCCATTCGCATTAGTTCTCCGAATCCGGGTAACTCTCGCACCGCAATTTCACGCACTGCCTCAGGAGTGACATCGCGTAAAGCCACGCCGGTTCCTCCAGTCGTCAATACCAGGTTCGCTCCACTTCGAATTTGCTCTAAAACTGCTCGCTGAATGTCACGTTTTTCATCTGCTACTAGAGTTTCGCCCACC
This sequence comes from Pedosphaera sp., assembly GCA_002690655.1. Classification (GTDB taxonomy): domain Bacteria; phylum Verrucomicrobiota; class Verrucomicrobiia; order Limisphaerales; family AAA164-E04; genus AAA164-E04. Next base: position 225,250 of record NZFL01000011.1, on the reverse strand, counting down.
ACTTCCCACTCGTAGTCTTGAGAGGCTTTTTTAAGTGCAGGTCCCCCTAAATCGTCATACAACCCCTGCGAAGCTCGATCTGAAATGGTAATAATTCCAACTTTGATATCCATCATGCTCATCTCTTAAAAGTAAAGTAACAACTTGGCAACGCTCATGATCCGGGGTCAGACTTTACTATTGGCGTAAAAATTCGCACTCTGTGGACTTCATTACCTCTTGTATAAATTTCACCTATTTGTTCTTTTTTAGACACTTCTACTGTGAGTAAGTTCTATCAGATTGCGGTTTTTTAACCACCCCTAATCATCCAAAAGTTATATGTAAGCAAATGTTTTCCCATTACATATTGTCTTCGTTCAGTTTAAGCATATTCCAAATTACTCAGCGGATTCAATGGCACAGTGGTTGCTTTAAAACGACCCAACCCCTGAAAAATCTCAATTGACACGAAATAAATATTAAAAAATATCATGAGAGTTCTTACGATCACACTCATTGCCGGCCTCATTTTATGGACTGGATATCAGCTTAATGCCGCAGAGGACGCAACTACCACTCTAGAAAAAGCTGCGGAAACCGTTGAGTCTGCTGAAATAACCCCGCAACTAGATACCGGTGATACCGCTTGGATGATAACCGCAACTGCCCTTGTTCTTTTCATGTCTATCCCGGGCCTGGCTCTCTTTTATGGCGGTTTGGTTCGGTCCAAAAATATACTTTCTGTATTAGTACAATGCTTTGCAATGGTCGGCATCATGAGTGTCATCTGGGTGACTTATGGATACAGCCTTGCATTTGGGAACGGAGGAAACATGCAGTGGCTTATAGGAGATTTAAGCAATGCCTTTCTCAGCAAAGTAAACGTCGATTCCATTTCAGGGACGATACCTGAGACAGTCTTCGTCACTTTTCAGATGACGTTCATTATCATTACCCCTGCGCTGATTGTTGGAGCTTTTGCCGAGCGCATTAAATTTAGCGCCATGATAGTGTTCACAATAGTTTGGGTCACTTTTTCGTACCTTCCAATTTGTCACATGGCTTGGGGCGGTGAAGGTGCTTTGTTTGCCAATTGGGGTGTTTTGGATTTTGCCGGTGGAACTGTTGTCCACATTAATGCCGGAATAGCAGGGCTCGTGGCCTGTATCATGGTCGGTAAACGTCGTGGATTTGGTAGTGCAGCATTGCAGCCTCACAGTGTTCCGTTAACCTTGATAGGAGCAGGCATGCTGTGGGTTGGCTGGTTTGGGTTCAATGCTGGTAGCGAACTGGCTGCAGATGGAGTAGCTGGAATGGCAATGTTGGTTACGCAGCTCGCAACAGCAATGGCTGCCATAACATGGATGTTCATAGAGTGGATCAAAACTGGAAGACCTACGGCAGTTGGTATCGCAACAGGTGCCGTTGCAGGATTAGTAGCCATTACGCCAGCTTCCGGGACTGCTGGTCCCATGGGAGCCTTGCTGATAGGATTATGCTCCAGTGCGGTATGTTATTTCTCTGCAACCTCCCTCAAACAAAAATTAGGCTATGATGACAGTCTGGATGTCTTTGGTGTTCACGGAGTGGGCGGTGTTGTGGGGGCTGTATTGACAGGTGTGTGTGCCGCCCCTGCATTGGGAGGTTCCTACACCGAAATCCCAAGTATTGGCCTCCAGGTTGTTGCTCAAATTAAAAGTGTTATCGTGACGATAGCATGGAGCGGTGTTGTCTCAGTCATTGCTTTGTTCATCATCGACAAAACAATGGGCTTGAGAGTGAGTGATGAGGAAGAAATGATGGGGCTCGATCAGGCGTGCCACGGTGAATCAGGTTATAACTCTTGATCTGACCTTTAATACTATCATGCGGAATTCACCTCAAAAATGATTGCCCGCAGATCAAAATTCCTAGAGATTAACTAAAAATTCAAGGCAGGATTGACCAACGACGCTTACAGGCGCCTCAATCAAATCGGCCGGAGTGTTAGAAAGAAAAGTTCGTTTATGAAGAAAATAGAAGCGATCATCAAGCCATTCAAATTAGAAGATGTCAAAGAGGCTTTGGCCGAAGTTGGCATCGAAGGTATGACTGTCAGCGAAGTCAAAGGTTTTGGCAGACAAAAGGGTCACACTGAAATCTATCGAGGAAGTGAATACACCGTCGATTTTCTACCCAAAATCAAGATTGAGATAGTCGTTTCCGACGACCAAGTCGAGACCGGTGTCAAAACCGTGATAGAATCAGCCAAAACCGGCAAAATCGGCGACGGCAAGGTATTCGTATCATCGATTGAGGAAGCTGTCAGGATTCGGACGGATGAACGAGGCGAACAAGCAGTTTAACTGACAGCAATCCGATTTATTCTTAAAAGCGCGAAGGCTTGTTCCTTCGCGCTTTTGGTGTCTGAGACTCATTTTTTAATTTGAGTTACAAACTTCTATCAAGGAAGTCTGTGTGAACAACATCAGGACCATTTCAGCTTTTTGAGTTTTGACTGACAACGGAATCCCCTCAGGATACCAGAATCGACAAGCAAGATCCCCGCGCTTGTGTAATTCACAAGCCACTCATCCCCGATCCCTGAAACTATTGCAGGTGAATCTTTGCGTTGGTGTTTGATAATCGCTGGTTTTGAAATGGGAATCAGTTACAGTCACGACGATTCTACTAACCACGAACAGCTCAGGCATGTATTGAACAGACGGTTCCCCCTGTGCACACATGATGATTGCATTCGATTTGGATTTTAAAAAAAGCCAAAAACTTCAAGCGTCGGGAAAAACCGTCCTTCAGCTTTAATAGCCAAAAGGGTGTAAACATATGATAGCACCATTAAGCAAAAGCCAGCTAGAAGCTCCATATTTCACCCAGTCGCAGACCTTTCTCTTACCACGGACAGGAGAACTACACCGGCCCCGTTCAATACTTTACGCACTGATTGAGCATCTTGGAAGCTCGTTTGAGACAGAATTACTATGGTGATAATCCCAGCGCGAATATTCTTTGCAAATCGCAATTGCACTGATCCATTGCAAATAAGCATGCATTTCCAATTAAGTGGATATACATCTCTTCTATAAGCCACTTTCCGGGATCATGGGATTGCTACGAAAACTGATCCTTGTCCATATGCAACTAAAGAATAACGTCGGTTTGCAACTTGTCGCGATGAGGGATAGAAGGCAGATTACACCATGTGAATTCTTCAGGTAGAACAAATGACAAAATTAATCTACTCCAGTGAATGTAAAAGCTTCTTGATGTGCAAAAACCAAAAACATCTCAATGAACCCAAAGTTGCCAAAGGAGCTGAAAACCCTCTCTGATTGGTAATGATAACTGTTAAGATAAGGCTCTTGAAAGGGCGATAATGAACGCGAGGTTTTAGAGGGCTTTTGGTAGCACTGCTTCCTCCTTTTATCCAAAAGAACAGAATGCATAATATGCAGATTCCCGATTGAACACAGAGTTGCCCTATGATAAGTATGTTACATGATTCCGAGTGCCGCTGTCTTTGGAGGCCAGATGCAGCAAAACGAGTGTCCATCCGTTCATATCACAAGGACCCTCGTTTTGACGTTTCCCTGCAAAGGCTTACGCGCATGTTGTCCAAATATGACAACCGAATTGTAAGCTGAGATGAACGACTGGAATATTCAATCCAGGTCCCGACTATGTCACGGTTGTGACAATGCTTTTGAGGACCAACAAATCTACCATAGCCTTCTATTTTTCCAAAAGGGAACTTATGAAAGGCAGGATGTATGCAATACCTGCTGGAAATGTCAATTTTCGGACACTTCGGGTGCTGCGAAAGGATTTATTTCCCATTGGCAGGGTCGCTATCAATCCCCCCCCCCGCCTCCACCTGAAGCAATCCGGAAGGATACAGCGGAATCTCTTCTCAGAAAATTGAATGAGAAAAAACTACCGCATTATGCCGGAGCGCTTTATATCCTGGCCGTCATGCTGGAACGAAAGAGGGTTCTGAAAGTAAGGGGACAAGTCCGTGAGAAAGGGCAGCGAATTTTCATATACGAGCAAGCAAAGACAGGCGATGTCTTTACCATTGCAGAACCTGATTTAAGCGTAGAGAAGCTAGAACGCATTCAGCATGATGTAGCTGAACTAATGGAGAATGGGCTTCCACCTGAACTCGAATCTGAAAATGGAGATCCAGCAAGGCTGAAACAGGGAACAAACGCCTCCAATGCGCAAGTAATCAGCGGAGAAATCAATCAGGAAAAGGAGGGCATCCATGCAGAAGCCTGATTTCGAAACATTAATCCTCCGACTGGAATCCAGAATTCAGTATACCTTCAGGGACAAAAAACAAATTCAGCTGGCCCTTACTCACCGATCCTTTTCCGGATTAGATGCCCGATCTCTTGATAATAACCAGCGTTTGGAATTCCTGGGGGATGCGGTGCTTCAACTGATTATCACTCTTGAACTTTATCAACGTTACTCTGAACACGATGAAGGACCTCTGACCAAAGCTCGAGCCCAACTTGTAAATCGACGCACATTGGCTAATTTAGCGAAAATCATTGATCTTGGCTCTTGTCTGCTGATGAGTCGAGGAGAGGAGCTCAGCGGCGGCAGGGAAAGGTCCAGTGCCCTTGCGGATGCATTTGAAGCCATTGTAGGAGCTGTTTTTATTGATGCTGGATACGAAGGGACAAAGGAATTTATCCTGAGATTTTTCAACGACCATTTAGGTGAACTTCAGATACTCCCCAACTTAGAAAACCCTAAGGGTGAATTGCAGGAATACCTTCAGATACAATCCAACCAGCCTCCACATTATGAATTATTGAATGTCAGTGGGCCTGACCATGACCGCTCTTTTGAATGTGCCGTTCTGCATGGTGAGAAGGAGCTTGGACGTGGTTGTGGTAAGAGCAAAAAAGAAGCGGAATTTCATGCGGCTGCCGAAGCTTTGGTCAACATCAGGGAAAATATCAATTCTGACGAAGCGTCTAAAAAATGAATACCATCTTCTTCGGACTTTCACTGTTTACAAAGCGTAATGCCACTATTGACGATGGTTCTTTAATCGTTGAATTCATTAAAGCCATGGCCAGTTACGAAGGAATGGCTGATAGGATCACAGCAACCGAGAACTTATAGCCACCATGTTTCTTCAGAAATAAACCAGCAGCCAAAGTGTCCATTAGATATTTTAAGGATCGCCCGATGCATGGAAATGTCATACTGAAATTCCTGGCACAACTTGCACTTGATCACCACTGTGCGCGACTTGAATGGATGGTTCTTGTTTGGAATAATAATAATGTTGCGTGTTATCGAAAAACAGGCGCAAAAATATAGGATGAATGGCAAGTCTGCCGCATGGAGCTTGAGGCCATCAGAAATTCTTAGTTCAGAGGACTTACAGGCACATGCTTCAATCAACCCCATACCCCGAAACAGCCTCAACACGCACCAAGTGGATCAGGGCGTTACGTGAGCCCTCGAGCCGACCTGGGGCGCAATCCACTCCAGACACACTTGTGGAACAAGAAATGGGGCCCAAGGGTTGTTTATTGGAAACAGCAACCATTTTCTTGATCAATCGCGAGTGTCCCTGGACATGTGTCATGTGCGATTTATGGAAACATACGTCTTTAAAACCTATGTCGCCCGGGCATGCTCCAGCCCAACTCAGTTCTGCACTCCGACAATTGGAAACGGCTTCCAAGCAAAGACTAAAGCAGATCAAGATATACAACAGCGGTAGCTTTTTTGACACAAAAGCCATCCATACTGCCGATTACATGCGGATTGCAGATTCTCTCTCTGGCTATGAACGAGTCATAGTTGAGAATCATCCTAAACTTTCAGGGAAGCATATCTCGCTTTTCAAAGAACTACTGGACCCGCAGTTGGAAATCGCCATGGGATTGGAAGTTGCTGATGATCCTCTCCTGGATAAATTAAATAAGCGGTTTTCCCTTGAGGATTACATGACAGCCTGTGAGTTTCTCAACGCACAACGCATTGCACATCGCGCATTTATAATGGTTCAGCCACCATTTACAGGCCAGGCAGAAGCTTTGAGCCTGTGTCAACGGTCTGTTCGTTTTGCCTTTGAGCAGGAAGCCTCATGCGTATCACTGATCCCCTCAAGGGCCACCACCGGAGCGATGCATGCATTAAAAAATCAGGGGAACTTTGTCCAACCAACAATCCATACCTTGGAATCCTGTTTTTCACATGCCCTGCAAATGAATCTGGGCCGAGTCTTTGTTGATCTCTGGGACCTGGAAATGTTCAGCGAATGTAAGGTATGTTTTGAGCCCAGGCGCGCAAGATTGCAACAGATGAATCAATTTCAAAAAATATTACCGGAAATCCAATGTCACATGTGCCATCGATGATACGAAAGCAACACTTTGATGTCGTCGTTCTTGGTTCTGGTTTTGCCGGTACGCTTACAGCGATGATCGCCCGCAAGCACGGTTGCAGTGTGTTGCTTGTTGAAAAAAGTCAGCACCCAAGAATGGCTATCGGGGAATCCACTACCCCACTGACCAATCTTTTGCTTGAGGAAATAGCAAAAGCTCATGACTTGGCATTTCTTCTGGATTTCACGCAATATGGTAAATGGAAAAAGGCTCATCCTGACTTAAAGGTGGGATTAAAGCGGGGATTCAGTTTTTACAACCGTCAATCAAAAGAGAAATCGTCTGAACTCACGAAATGGGATGATGAACTGTTAGTTGCAGCGAGCCCCAATAACATTGTCGCAGACACACAATGGTGGCGTGCCGATTGGGACCTTTTTCTTGTTGATCAATGTAAAAAAATGGGCGTGGAATATTCGGATCTCACAGATATCTCTGACTTGAGGGAAGAAGACGATGGCGTTTTACTTTGGATCAAAACTGAGCGAAGCCAGCGACGAGTCAAGGCTGGGTTGCTCATCGATGCCTGTGGAGGGCGAGCCGGCATTGGCCAGCTTCTCAGTATAAGAAAAAAAACTCTCAATTCCACGCCTGAGACGTTTGCCGTTCATGGGCACTTCAGTGGGGTAGCAACAATACCCCCTTCAAATAGTCAATTGGGGACTGGACCGTTGCCATACCACCCAGAAGACTCAGCTATTCACCATATCATTGACGGCGGGTGGGTTTGGTCTTTGAGATTTGATCATGGTCAGGTAAGTGCGGGGGCTGTCTTAAGAGAAAAAAATTATCGATCGATCCAAGATCAATCACCCGAATCCATCTGGTCGAGCGTTGTTAATAAGCATGATGAACTTAAGCGATTATTCCAAAAGGCAGTTCCTCTATACCCTTTGCGCAAAATAAAACGTGTAGGTTTCGAAATGGAGCGAACATACGGGAACCGATGGATCATGCTTCCCTCTTCTGCTGGATTCATTGATCCGCTTCTTTCGACAGGATTCCCCCTGACACTTCAAACCATTCAAAGATTAGCTTTTTGCCTCTCACCTCAATCACTGAGGCAACCTGGTCCTCTCGCAGCCTTGAGTTCCCTGGCTAGGTCGTCGAAAGCTGACCTCAGAATGGTTGACCAGTTGATCGGAACTTTATATGCCACCATGGGTGATTTCCGTCATTTTGCAGCCACCTCTCTGATCTATTTCGCAGCTGTCAGTTTCACTGAAGCAGCCCTCAGGCTCGGCAAGAAAAAATTGGCTCCTGGATTTCTTTTCAGTGAAGATCCAACCCTGTCAGTGCACATTCTTTCCACATTCGAAAACATCAAGCGCATCCATCAAAGTGAGAAGACAGCGGAGGAAAGATGGAGCGATCTTCGGTCTTGTGTTGATGCGGCAATATCTGAGTTCAATGTGATTGGGGTATCCACTAAAACAAAAACCCCATATTTCCGAGCAGAAACAGCCCCATTATTTGAGCATGCCCACAAATTAGAATCTACTACTGCGGAAATCAAAAATATGCTTATAAGCGCGGGTTTGGCCTGAAAACCTTTGCTTCAGTAGGAAAGTTTGGCGATTGCAGCCGCATGCGGCAAATAACATATATACTCCAAAGCGAAGTTGAAGTAGCCGATACCTGGATGTATCTTAAACAAATGACCTTCAGCAAATGGCTTTTTGTTTATTTTTCTCTCTTGTCAGGACTTTCACAGGTCGTGCATGGAGCGGACACAAAAGTTCAATCCACCCTAGAGAAGAAAATCTACATTATCCCGATCAGGGAGGACATCATGCCGCCCCTCACCTATCTTGTTCGCCGGGGTGTAAAGGAGGCCATTGCTTCAGAAGCAGACTGCCTCATACTGGACATGGATACCAATGGAGGTCGAGTCGATGTAACGCAGGAAATCATCCAAATCATCACCAAATTCAAAGGTCGTAAGGTAACTTATATTAACTCCAAGGCTTTTTCAGCGGGAGCTTTTATATCAGTCGCTACAAATGAAATCTATATGTCGCCTGTCAGCGTGATAGGTGCAGCTGCCCCCATCATGGTCAGCCCTGGAGGTGGAGCCAGTGAAATGCCCAACACCATGGAAGTCAAAATGACTTCTGGGATTTCAGCGCTTATCCGTGCAACCGCGGAAGAGAACGGACACGACCCTGCTGTGGTGGAAGCTATGATCGACAAATCCAAAGAACTTAAGAAGGGAAACAAGGTCTTGTCAGAAAAAGGACAAATTTTGACCCTGACAAATAAGGAAGCGGAAATCAACTATGGCAACCCTCCACAAAAGTTAATGAGCCATGGGACGGTGAACTCTCAAGTCGAACTTATCGAGGTTTTGGGTTATGCAAACCCTGAAGTAATCCGAATCACACCCACTGGAGCTGAAAAAGCAGGGACATGGATAAATAAAATCAGTGCGATCCTGCTCATCGCAGGAATCCTTGGCGTTTACCTCGAATTCAAAACTCCAGGCTTCGGACTTCCCGGGATTTTAGGGCTAGCTGCATTCGCTATTTACTTTCTTGGTGGTTACATTGCAGGTTTATCAGGTCTCGAATGGGCTGCATTTTTTGTTATTGGGCTTATTCTCCTGATAGTGGAGTTATTTTTCCTTCCTGGCCTTTTTTTTATCGGCCTTTCGGGTATCCTGCTCATGTTTTGGTCTGTTTTGATGGGGTTGGTGGATATGGACCCAAGCTTACCTGTATGGCAATTGCCATCCTATGGTCAGTTCAAATATCCTTTGCAGGTCCTATTGACCGCTGTATCCGGATCGACGCTACTAATGATTATATTAAGTTCAGTCCTCCCCAAAACTCAACTTTTCGATCAGCTGATTTCAGAGACAACGAGTGGCGATCAAGGTATCTTGAGCAGAGAAAAGAGCGAAAAGGGCTTACTAGGTTTAACAGGAGTCACTTTATCGCCACTCAGGCCAGGGGGCAAAGCGCGTTTCGGAGACAGAATTCTCGACGTCGTTACAAATGGAACCATGGTTGCACCCGGAGTAAAAGTCCGAGTCATTGGATTTTCCACCTCGGACGCTGTTGTGGAAGAAATCAATGATTAAAGCACCTTAGAGTTTGAAAAATTCTTCAGATTGGCCATTGCAAGCTTTCCAGAGATGGGATTAAAATTGCCACTAGCCAATCATTTTATTCCTTTCAGTGATGTTACGCAGGGTTTTGGAAGCGAGATGAATGTTTGGTTTAGAAGTGGTTAGGTATTGACCGCTTAAACGGATCTTTTCCGGCTTTTTTAACATTGTGAATAACTCGTTAATAAGTGTGAATATCTTATTCTCGATGAAAAAGGCCAAATGTCGCTAGTCTGATCCTACGTTTAAGCCAGTAAGCAAACCAAGGCACGTGACACATGTTTGTAACAGTAAGCTAACTACTGATTATTAATTGTTTACAGTTTTTTTTAATATATCATTCATAAAAAAAAAAAATACGGTAGAATGAAGTCACTTGTTGCTAAACCACGGTTTGATAACGATTTCAAAGCGCTTAAACTGACTATAACCACACAGTGAATAAATTTAAAAAACGACGTATTTTCGAAACAACAAGCTATGATGCGTAACGCTGCAGAAATCATATGGAACAGGGCAGTTAAAAGGCTCAAATCCATGCTGAACGATGAGGTTTACAAACTTTGGTTTGCCCCTATCGTTCCTCTAAACATTGAAAACAACGTGTTAATACTGCAGGTTGCGAATGATTTCTGCGAGGTTTGGCTTAAGGATAACTACCACCAGCTTTTGGAAGAAGTAGTCAGCGGTTCCTCTGATGAAAGGCTAGGGATTGCTTACAAAGTTGGATCCGCAAAAGCCTCTTCAGTGAAGGCCGGCACCAAGCCTTCCGCACCGAACGCCTCGATATCTGAAAAATCACAATCTTTAAACGAGTCCTTGAAACTGGAAACCAAAGGTGTTCCGGCTAAGAATGGATTCAACCCATTGTACACATTCGATTCCTTTGTCATCGGGGGAAACAACAGAATGGCGCACAGTGCTTCCCTTGCGGTTGCACAATCACCTGGGAAATCTTACAATCCATTGTTTCTCTATGGCGGCGTTGGACTTGGTAAAACACACCTTTTACACGCCATTGGTCACCATGTCCTATCAAAAAAACCCAGCGCACGCGTGGCTTACCTTTCATGCGAAAAATTCACAAATGAATTCATCGATGGTATTCAAAACAATCAGTTGGTGAAATTTCGTAAGCGTTACCGGCTAACCGATGTTCTCTTAATCGATGACATCCAGTTTCTTTCAGGCAAAGAGAGGATTCAGGAGGAGTTTTTTCATACGTTCAATGCGTTACACGAAGCTCACAAACAAATCGTTTTGAGCTGTGATCGACCGGCCTGTGAAATCGATGGGCTTGAACAACGCCTGAGTTCCAGGTTCGAATGGGGGCTATCAGCGGACCTTCAAGCACCTGACGTTGAAACCCGACTTGCGATTCTTCTTAAGAAGAAAAAATCCTTGGATGTCGATCTTCCTCGTGATGTGGTTGAATTTATTGCCAATAATATCAGGGCAAATATCCGCCGACTTGAAGGGGCTTTACTCCGTGTTGCAGCCTTTGCTTCCTTGACGAAACAGGAGTTGACCGTTGAGCTAGCTGAGCAATTGTTGCGAGATGCCTTACAAGAGGAAGGACGAGCAACAGTCAGTATTGACGATATTCAAAAGAAAGTAGCGGAACATTACGATATCCGTTTAGCAGACATGACCAGTCGTCGGAGACCAGAATACATTGCTTTCCCAAGACAGATTGCCATGTATTTGTCCCGCCAATTGACCGAAAGCTCTCTTAATGTCATTGGAACGGCATTTGGAGGTCGCGATCATGGCACCGTTATGCATGCCTGCCGGCTAGTTAAGGATCGGGTAGAGATGGATGCAAGTGTAAGGAAGGCAGTAACATACTTAGAACGCCACCTGCGCTAACCTCTCACCTTCTCTATCAGGAATTACTCGGCCCCACATGCAGCTCAGGCGACTCTTATGAGCCTGCCTCCCAAATTTGAGTAAACTGATTAGGTAGCCATGATTGAAGTACGTGAGCTCTCCAAAGCATATCAAACTTATAAAAAAGAATCAGGATTCTGGGGTTCGATAAAAGGACTCATCCACCGCAAATATGAAACGACAGAAGCGGTTCGTAAAATTTCTTTTGACATTGAAGAGGGAGAATTAGTCGGCTTCATGGGCCCGAATGGTGCAGGAAAAACGACTACCCTCAAGATGCTTTCGGGGCTTCTCTATCCATCCTCTGGGTCAATCAATGTCCTGGGCTACAAGCCTTGCGAGAGAGAAGACGCTTATCGGAGACAGTTCGCACTTTTGTTAGGTCAGAAAAATCAACTTTGGTGGGACCTCCCAGCAAGGGAGTCCTTTGCTTTAAATGCAAAAATTTACGGAATTGCAGATTCACTCGCGCAAAAAACAGTCAACGAAATGTCTGAAATGCTGCAAGTCGCCGATAAGTTGGATATCATGGTTCGTGAATTATCCCTGGGCGAGCGGATGAAAATGGAATTGATTGCATCGCTGATTCACCAGCCCAAAATTTTGTTTTTAGATGAACCTACCATCGGGCTTGATATCGTCTCACAAAAAACTGTCCGAGATTTCCTTAAAGATCTCAATAAAACAAAGAAAACAACGATCATACTGACAAGCCATTACATGGCTGATATTCAGGAATTGTGCAAACGCGTCCTCATCATAGATCATGGAAAATTGTTCTACGACGGAGAACTGCAAGGAATCCTCGATCAGTTTGCTGATGAAAAACGCATCAATGTTCTCTTTGAAGATCCATCCATGCCGCTCCCGGAAAAATGTAAGTCGATTGGATCAATCGAAAGCTTTGCCGATGGGAAATTACAGATCAGAGTCAATAGAAAGGCTGTTGTTCAAGCTTCCAAAGATTTGTTGGACATGCTTCCTGTTGCCGATTTGAATATCGAAGAAGTTCCCATCGAGGAAATCATCCGCAAAATCTATGCAGAAAGTAATTCTGTATAATATAAGTTAAACCTTTTGAAGGAATTTCGCTAAGCGATCCATAGCCATCTCGATCTGAGCCATGGATGTTGCAAAACAGCACCTCAGAAACCCCTCCCCACTTTCCCCAAACGCTGTACCGGGAACGCAAGCCACTTTGGTTTCTTTCAACAACTCAACTGCAAATTCTGAGGAAGACATTCCTGTGTTTTGAATCGATGGAAATGCATAGAAACTCCCGCGCGGCAAATGGCAAGTCAAACCCATGTCATTCAAGGCATGCACGATAAAATTGCGCCTTGCCAAATAATGCTCCCGCATCGCCATTGCCTCATCAAAACCGTGATCAAGTGCCTCGATAGCTGCTTCCTGACTGGTGATCCCAGCACAAAGCATGCAATATTGATGAATCCTCAACATGGCATCCAAAAGGTATTTGGGGGCACAGGCATATCCAACCCTAAACCCAGTCATTGCAAAAGCCTTGGAGAACCCGTGCAGGAAAATGGTGCGCTCTCGCATTCCTGGCATCGAAGCAATCGAGACATGGCTGCCTTCATACGTCAATTCGGAATAAATTTCGTCGCTGATTACGACCAAGTCATGATCAACTGCAATTTCAGCAATACGCTTTACCTGGTCGGCAGACAGAGTTCCTCCGGTCGGGTTTGTTGGAAAATTAAGAATCACTGCCTTGGTTTTGGGAGTAATGACTTTTCTCAATGCTTCGGGATCAAGGGCAAAGGCATTCGAAGACTCGCATTTTACAGGAACAGCCACCCCATGGGCCATGACAATGGAAGGAGCATAACTCACATAACAGGGTTCATGATAAATGATCTCATCACCTGGATCAATCAATGCACGCAAAGCAATGTCCAACCCTTCACTGACTCCTACAGTGACCAGAATTTCATCATTCGGATCATAGGATACTTGAAAATGTTCATTGACGTAACGTGCAATGGATTGCCTGAGCTTGATCAATCCAGAATTGGAAGTATAGGAGGTATGCCCTCTCTCCAACGAATAAATAGCCGCTTCTCTGATTTTCCAGGGAGTCACAAAATCAGGTTCACCAACTCCCAGAGAAATGATATCGGGCACACCCTGCACTAATTCAAAGAAATCGCGGATCCCTGAGCGAGGAATATTCTCGACCTGCCGGGCCACGGGTGAAGTTTTTTTTGATTGATCATCCATACCAAGGATAAACTTCCCAAAGCGTTTTAAAGGACAGGGTGTCGCGAAATGTAATTACGTGCTAATCAAGCGGCTTCGGCGCTCTTTGGCTTAAGCCGGAACCTGGGTTTGCTTTTGCCCTCTACCGCCGCACGAGTAATTTTCACTCCCTCAATGTCATCACGGCTAGGGGCTTCATACATGATATCCAGCATTAATTTCTCCAGCATGCCACGCAAGGCACGTGCGCCTGTTCCCTTCTTGATAGCCTGGCGAGCAAGTGCTTTCAAGGCATCTGGGGTGAAGTCTAGATTCACATTCTCGAGAGCAAGTAACTTGGCATACTGTTTGGTCAAGGCGTTGCGTGTTTTTGTGAGAATGGCCACCAACTGATCCTCGGACAGCTCTTCAAGGACCGTGTTCATGGGAACACGTCCAATGAATTCAGGAATAAAACCGTAGGAAACCAGATCTTCCGGCTCCATGGCATGAAATATTGCATTTTTCTTTGCACCATCCTTGGTTGCATCCTGATTGGGCTCACGGTGAAAACCCATTTTGCCGCTGCCTACACGGCGTTCTACAATTTTATCCAACCCAACAAAAGCCCCTCCGCAAATAAAGAGGACATTCTTTGTATTGACCTGAATATATTCTTGTTGAGGATGCTTGCGCCCACCCTGTGGTGGAACATTGCAGGTCGTTCCTTCCATAATTTTCAAAAGAGCCTGCTGCACCCCCTCGCCTGAAACATCACGGGTGATGGAAACATTTTCTGTTTTTCTGGCTATTTTGTCGATTTCATCAACATAAATAATTCCCATTTCAGCACTCTTGACATCAAACTCCGCACTTTGCAACAAGCGCAGGATGATGTTTTCCACATCCTCCCCAACATAGCCAGCTTCTGTTAGACTTGTTGCATCTACCATAGCATAAGGGACATCCAGTGCCTTTGCTAGTGTACTTGCAAGAAGCGTTTTCCCCGATCCAGTGGGGCCTACCATGAGGATATTACTTTTTTCAATGGTAACATCCTGGAGCATGCTTTCTGGATCCAGTTGATCAGAATCACCTTCCACCTCAGCTTGTATGCGCTTGTAGTGGTTATGAACAGCCACTGCCAAAGTTTTCTTGGCTTCGTCCTGCCCAACACAGTACTCGTCCAGAATTTCTTTCAGTTCCTTAGGACGCAGTAAATTGAGCTTAGCCGAAGAGGATTTTGTATCACTACTAAACTCTTTATCTAGGACGCTCTTGCAAACAAGTACGCACGCATCGCATATGTACACTTGTGGTCCGGCAATTAGTTTACGAACTTCTGAGTGGGATTTCCCGCAGAAACTGCACATTGTTAGTTGTGTTGGGCGCGCCATGACGATCAGGGTTTGCTAGTTTCCGATTTGGAATCAGCCACTTCTTTTTGTGATTTGACAACCTCATCTACCAATCCATATTTCTTGGCTTCCTCTGCACTCATGTAATTATCACGGTCACAATCTTTTTCAACCTGATCTCGCTCTTGCCCTGTGTGGAAGGAAATAATGTCATTTAATCTGGATTTTAAACTCAGCATGTAATTGACTCGGATTTCTACATCGGAAGCCTGTCCCTGAGCTCCGCCAAGCACTTGATGAATCATGATGTTGGCGTTGGGGAGGGCAAATCTTTTCCCCTTGGTCCCTCCGCAAAGCAACACAGCTCCCATACTGGCCGCTTGTCCTATGCAGTAGGTATTCACGTCACAGGTCATGAACTGCATCGTGTCATAAATGGCCAAACCTGCGGTGACGCTACCCCCCGGCGAATTGATATAAAGGTGAATGTCCTTCTTGGGGTCTGCGTTTTGAAGGAACAATAGCTGTGCTATAATGACATTGGCTACCTGATCATCCACGGGAGTACCCAGAAAAATGATACGATCCTTGAGCAGCCGTGAGTATATGTCATAACCACGTTCACCGCGCCCCGTTTCTTCCACCACATATGGCACCAAGTAATTAAACATGTTTTTTTGAACTTCCATTCTTAATGGCAACCTACCCAAGCACGTGCACTGCGTCAAGATTGGTTCTGGTTTTGGAAAAAATCGGAATTGACGTTGCCTCCGCTGAAAACAAGGCCAACACGCTGTCCTTGGTGCAATGCCCGAAATTCGTCACTGAATACCGCTGCGAGAGCAACAGCTCCGCTGGGTTCTACCAACTGTTTCATCCGTTCCCATACAAACCGGGTTGCATGTAAAATTTCATCTTCCCGAACCGTTACAATCCTGTCCACTGATTGCTTGATAATTGACCAATTCAATTCCCCAAGACCCGTTTGCAATCCATCTGCAATGGTTTGTGGATCTAGTTGTGGTTGACGTTCACCGGAAGCCAAGGATCGAGCTGCATCATCTGCTCCAAGGGGCTCGGCACCATACACCTGTATCCCCGGACTCATGGATTTAGCGCAGAGTGCGATTCCGGCGAGCAACCCACCACCACCAACCGGTGCTACCAGCACGTCCAAATCAGCAACTTGATTTAATAATTCCAAAGCGACGGTTCCCTGCCCTTCGATAATATGCGGATGGTCAAAGGAGTGAATGTAGTAAGCTCCGGTTTTAATTTGAAAATCAATCAAAGCTTTTTCGCGCTGATGTTGAACATTACCGCAAGAATAAATGGTTGCCCCGTATGATTTTACAGCCTCCTTTTTGATGTGAGAGGCTGTTTCTGGCATGATAATGTATACTTTGGAGCGAAACAATTGCCCTGCCAAGGCCAGCGCTTGTGCATGATTACCGGAACTTACGGTGATCAATCCTTGATCTAGTTGTTCTCGACTTAGCTGAGACACAGCATTGAAAGCGCCTCTAAATTTGAATGCTCCGACCTTCTGCAAATGCTCTCCTTTGCAAAACAAGTCATTACCTGCAAGTTGGTTAATGGATTCGCACCTCAACACAGGCGTGTAGTGCGCGTGCGTTCGAATTCGTTCGGCTGCTTGCTGTATGTCCTTAAGTGTGAGTTCGTTCATTCTTGGATTGCCAGTTGATCAAGCTGAATTTTTCTACCATTGCATCGAACTTCCATTAATGCGGGGATCTGACGCTCCCCTGAAGGTTTGGCTCTGACTTATACGCTGCACCGCCTGAGCTGCACCTATTTGATTCACAACATGTACCTTATGCCCCTTATTTTTCAATGCCCGAATCACTGATGATGGCCAGGATGCTTCCAGAACGACTCGATCAGGCTTCCATTGGTGATGGAATCTTGGATGTGCCAAAGCTTCTTCGACCCCCAATCCAAAATCCAATATGAGCAGGAGATGAACCAGTGTTTGACTTATGATGGTGGGCCCTCCGGCGGCACCGAGTGAAAGAACAGGCTCCCCATTCTTTAAGACCAGAGTTGGACTCATGCTGCTCAATGGGCGTTTCCCCGCTTGGACAGCATTTGCTTCACTTCCCAGCAAACCGAAAAAATTTGCTTTACCAGGCTGAGCTGAAAAATCATCCATTTCATTGTTAAGCACAATCCCTCTTCCAGGGATGATCACCTTGGAACCCAGGGTTGTGTTGACCGTCGCTGTGCATGCGACCCAGTAACCTTCTTGATCCGCAGCACTGTAATGTGTGGTGTGACTTCCAAACAAAGCTTTATCCGCATGCGGGGGAGTTCCATGTCGGGGCACCTGTGAGGCTTGGGTTGCGTCAATATCTTCAGCTAATGACTTGGCATATCTGTCACTTATCAAGCCTAAGGGCACGTTTGCGTAGTCACTATCACCCAGCCAAAATGCTCGATCAGCAAAGGCTCGTTTCATGGCCTCAATGACCAAATGAATCCACTCTGCAGAATGACAATCCATGGATGGAATATCAAAGAATTCCAATATCTTCAGGATCTGAGCGACGTGTATGCCCCCTGAGCTAGGAGGAGGGAAACCTGCAATCTCAAATTCTCGATACATCGATCTTACAGGGGGGCGAAACTTGGTTTGATAACGAGCCATGTCCGATTGGGTAAGAATCCCTCCATGATCGCGCATCCATTCCGCCAAAGAAACAGCAATAGGCCCGTTGTAGAATGCTGAGATGCCATCGCTGGCAATGAGCCGATAGGATTCTGCCAACTGCGGTTGAACGAAAGTATCACCCACCTGAAAAGGGTTAAGTTCAGCATCAAGGTAAACAGATTGAATTTCTGGAAATTCCCTGAGAGTCTGCACGACAGATGCTACCCGTCCGTAGAAAGTCTGATTCACAGGGAAACCAGACTCAGCAATTTCCGCTGCTGGCAGTAACAAATCAGCTAGTTCGAGCTTTCCATAACGCCTCAGGGCGGTGTCGAATGTGGCTAATGCTCCGGGAACCCCAACAGCAAGCGCCCCTTTCTGCGACAAACCGGAAACAGCTTGCCCATCTCTGAGATACATGTCGCGATGAGCTTTTTCAGGCGCAGTCTCTCGGCCGTCCAATGCTACTAATTCTCCTCGTGGAGTACGAATCAGCATGAAACAACCACCTCCAATACCGGAATTGAAACCATCGACTACCCCTAATGTTAAACCGATCGCCACTGCGGCATCGACTGCATTCCCCCCTCGATCAAGTGCATTTATTCCAGCTTGAGCGGCAAGTTCATGGCCAGCTGCGACGACTCCTCGCTTTTCTGCAAAACCATTGGATGGCAGGCTTACCAAGAATATAACAAAACAATAAAAAAGGTTTCTGAATGAGGAGATTAACCCAATGAGAGAGTGGATGGTTGACTTGTCTCGTTGGTCACCAGTTTGAAATGGATATACGCATGTTGGACATGCTGACCATTGTGCTTTCATGAATCGATTATACGTTCTCAAAATTACTTAATTCAAACCCACCATTGCATATACAGGGACAAAAACCAGATTCAAATCTTACGGTAATGTACAAAACATTCTTGGCCTTCAACATCTAGATATAATGACTTTCACTCGAGGTTACTGGTTTATTACTGCTGAAAACAGCAGCAAAAATTGCGATGATCCTGCGTGATGTATCAGGTCTAATCAAATCATCTCTTGACGCTTTACACAATCGCAGTGAAGGCTATAACTTGACCACCACAGCCCCATGCTGATTAAAGGGTATATCAGCAGACCCAGGTTACCTGGCTGCCATCATCTCAAAACTTGCCATACGCTTCTCGCAAGAACGAAAAAACAACCCCGTCGCCAGGAATTTCACAATGTCGAAATACCTTAGGGAAATGTACATCTGGGTTGGCCAACACAGCAAGATGCATTGATAATGCCCTGTCGGCTCTATTAATGGCATGCGACTCTCAGGTAAAGCCAACATGATGACATCGATTCATTGACAATCAGTTTTTGCTCTTCATATTTGTGCTCAATCAGCTCAATCATTTCTTGATGACAACCATACCAAATAGATGTTGATCCGCCCCACTCCATCTGGATTGTATTGTGAACAGGGTGATTTTTACATTGATCCAAAGCGAAAGGTCAATCGAGCTGTCATCACCCACGCTCATTCTGATCACGCGCGTCGAGGTTCCGAAAAGTATCTCTGCAGCAAATCATCTGAGCCGCTCCTCAGATTGAGGCTTGGTAAAAGTATTTCCATACAGGCACTGGAATATGGAATTTCCACATCCATTTGTGGTGTCATTATATCATTCCATCCAGCTGGACATATTTTGGGATCTGCGCAAGTAAGGATAGCGTACAAAGGGGAAGTTTGGGTGGTGAGCGGAGACTACAAAACATATCCAGATCCGACCTGCGCTCCATTTGAACCCTTGAGTTGCCATACATTCATTTCAGAATGCACTTTTGGGTATCCCATTTATCGATGGCCAGATCCCAATCACGAATGGAATCGCCTGGAAAACTGGTGGAAAACAAACCGTGAGGCAGGGTTAAGCAGCGTCATCAATGCTTATTCCCTTGGAAAAGCCCAACGTATATTAAATGCACTGAAAGATTCCGAGCAGACTGTTTTGGTTCATTCAGCCATCCTGAGTTTTTTACCATTTTACATATCCGAAGGCGTCCTGTTTCCTAAAGTAATGGAAGCTACTCCCGAGAACATCATCCGCTACCGGGACCAGGCCCTGATCATCAGTCCCCCATCAAGCAGGATGGAAAAAAGTCTGGGAGATTCATGCTCCTGGCAATCCTTGGATGTTTCCGGGTGGAACCAGATTCGCAGTCAAAAAAGAAAAAAAAACTTACCCAATGGATTGATTGTTTCAGATCATGCTGACTGGGAAGGTCTTTGTCAGGCTATTCAAGCAACAGAAGCGGAACAAACCTTCCTGACCCATGGGGATGGCTCTGTTCTATCCCGATGGCTAACTGAAAAAGGTTTATCTGTATCTCAACTGCCTGAAAACATATCTACCGCCTCCTTGCATGCGTCTCAAATCCATTAACTTAGAGGAAGATCACGCATGCAACGTTTACAACAATTGATTGAAAACCTTGATACCGCCGCGAATGACGCTTTCAAGGTTCAAGAGTTGAAATCCTATTTAAGTTCAATCCCCCCCGAGGATGCTGCTTGGGCCTTGTTCTTTTTTGAAAACAGAAGGCTAAAAACCAAGACAGGCCTCAAATTGTTGAAAGAGATCATTGAATCACAAACTTGCTTTCCCGATTGGGTCATCAAAGCTTGTAATGAGCGAGTTAAAGACACTCCGGAAACGTTGGCCTTACTCTTTGAAAGTAAGGGTGGCAGATGCGAAATAAGTCTTTCCACACTGGTAATCCAGTTTCTACAGCCACTCTCCGGATTTACCCGGCTTTCTAAAAAAGAAACAATTCGCTGCGCTTGGGAAATGCTCAGCACTACACAACGTGTCCTTTTCAATAAAATGGTTCTTGGCGGATTCCAATTAGGCGCGCAAAAATCGCTTATCCATGAAGCACTTTCTAAGATTTCAGGAATTCCCAGGAGTGTCATATCCAGACGCCTCATTGAAGATTGGCAACCCAGTGCGACATGGTTTCAAAGCTTAATTGAACCCGATCCTGAAATAGATACGGCCATGACGCCATGTCACTTTGAGCCGTTCGTCGTTTCAGAGAAGCCGCCTGGCAAATCGGATTTCACTCCTGGGCTGGAAGCTGCTTTCGCTTTTGATGGGATACGCGCACAGGGCATCAGGCGACGGGAAGTTTCAACTATTTGGTCAGAGGAACTGATCCCTTTGAACCTCTGCTTTCCTGAGCTAATTCGTGGCATTTCACTTTTGCCATCCGGAACGGTATTGGAAGGGCTCATCGTTGCTTGGGATGATGATCTTCCGCCCCCGCGTGAAAACGTCCAAAAGCGATTAAAAGTCAAAACCGCTACTCAGAAAACAATTCAATCGACTCCCGTGCAGTTTATTGTATTCGACATCATTGAACGTCATGGCATCAATTTAAGTAATTGCCCTTTTGCTCAGCGCAGGGTTGAGATGAAGGAGGTAATGGATGAATGGTCCCATCAATGGAGCATCCACGGTAACAAGTCAGAGATAGAGGGTGTTAACCCAGATTTCTTTCAGCAGGAAATGTTCGACATGTCCACCGTTCTGAAGACTGAGCCGGAAAAGTCGATTTCACCCCCGCCCATGAGCCTTTCCAGGTTTTTCAAATGCAATAATTGGGCAAGTCTTGAAGGCAGGTTAAATATTTGCCGTGACAAACATGCCACTGGCCTTCTGTGCATGCCGGTGGATCCAAAGGGTTACACTCATTCAGATGAAAACAGATGGAGACTACTCAAACCCGCATCATGCAGGGCGCGACTAGTATTATTAAGTGCTGAACGCCTGCCTGGAAATCAAACTCACTTCATTCGATTTACCTTTGGAGCATGGCTCAATGATTCTTTGGTTTCAGTTGCAGTTATTGACAACCAGCATTCAAAAAAAGATTTCGAATCGCTTGGCGAATTTGTTTTGGAAAACCCCCTTCAAAAGCAAGGTAACAATTGTCAGGTCAAACCAGAATTAATTTATGAGATCAGTTTTGAAGACATTTACGAATCATCACGATCAAAATCCGGCATAAGGCTCAATAATGCCCGTTTATGCAAACGATTAACAGGAATCGGAATAAAACAAGCGTCCACGGTGGAAGAAATTAAATCGCTCATCTAGAGTAACTCCACTCCCATGAAACAGGCTCCACCGGCTTTTCCCTGTTCGTCGTATAACCATGCGATGCATATTGTTTTTCCTTTCGGTAATTGAAGATCAAAAACGATCCTCTCCGATCCATTGCTGACCATCGCTTCATGCGCCTGACCGGCGATTTGAATTTTCACACGAACGGCTTCTAATTTTTTACGGGCTTCCTTGGGCCATTGTCGTAAGGACAATCGATAGTGGCCATGAGGAGCTTTGGTGGGGCAGATAGAAAAAGAACGGATGTTCCTTGTTTCGTTCAATGAATTTTCTAGATCCACCAAACCAAACATCCGTGGAATGACCTTCAAGCTTTTCATGGGATCCTTACCTTTCGCAGGTATCATAAAAAAAATCATTACCCCAATCATCCGAAGCCTGCCCCAAACCGCCGCAACGGTGCCAGACAACACCTTGAAATCCACGGTCCTGCGGCCGATGCTTGACACAATCCCCGAGGTGTCATTTACCAATTATCCCTGCGGTATGGCCGTTTTCTGAAAACACATCAGCAATCGTCCGCTCATCAGTGTGCATCATATTCCGCTCTGAAATCGTAAGATAAGTCTCCGTAAGTCAGGGGTAACGACCCGTCATTGAGGCTGCCCGTGTAAGAGTACGGAAAGAAATCATTGTGGAGTTGATCAAAATGACATTAAGCGGATCAGATGAACTCTGAACTGACAGCAGGCAAACGCATAGCCATGAAAAGAAAAAGAAGGTTCGCGTATTCCAAAATGAGACGTCAGATGATTCGCTGCATCTAAATTCATACGATGTCCGGTAACAATAAAACCACATCTGCAAATGCTGCGCTTTGACAGTGAATACTCCGTATCTGGTGTTGGCCTGCGATGAATAAAATGATCTTTGATTGGAATCCAAGTCCAATACGCCCGAGGTTTCACTCAAATCAGATCACTCACCTTTGCGAGCCTTGATCTTTGGGTTTCATTCGAGATTCAATCTAACATTCTTGCAGAAACCGTTGAATTCATTCAAAGTCTTTTGGAATTACCCTGACACTGTGGATTTCATAGGCTACCCAATGTTGGGTAACGTTTAACAACAAGTTGAAGACAATGAAGATTTTCAAATCAATGACGCAAGCAAGCGCAGTAATTATAAGCTGCTCAATACTTCTGCTAATGACAAGTGGCTGTGACAATACATCACAAACTGCCGGATCAAATAACGCCGAAACAACTGCCCCCTCGAAAAGCAAGGGTACGATAGGCGTCTCATTGCTTACTCTCAAAAACCCGTTTTTCAAAGTCATCGGAGACAACATCACGGCGGAGGCTGCAAAGCAAGGCTACAAAACAATAGTGCTCAGCGCAGATGAGGATGTTGCCAAGCAATCCAATCAGGTGACGGACTTTATCGTAAGCAAGGTTTCCGCGATCGTCCTTAGCCCTTGCGAATCCAGATCTATCGTTCCAGTGATCCAGGAAGCAAATGCGGCTGGGATTCCAGTGATTACGGTAGATATCCCCTGCAACGAACCCGGTGTTGATATCCTTACTCAGGTGGCGACCGATAATTACGGTGGAGGAAAAGAAGCGGGCAAAGCCATGATCGAAGCCCTCGGTGAAGCCGGGGGGAAAGTAGCCATTCTGCATTACCGACAAGCAGAATCTTGCCGATTACGTGTCAAGGGATTCAAAGAAGTCATTGAAGCACACAATGTGTCTGCAAGTGCAAAAATTGATATGGTCATGGAACTGGAAAGCGGTGCTGCCAAAGATTTGGGTTACAAGGCTGCCGAGGATGCACTTCAGGCACATGGTGATCTCAGGGGTGTTTTTGCCATCAATGATCCTGCTGCGTTAGGCGCTCGCGCAGCCCTCGAAAAAGCAGGCAAACAGGATCAGGTGCTGATCGTTGGGTTCGACGGGCAACCGGAGGGCAAACAAGCGATCAAGGATGGCAAAATTTTTGCCGATCCGATTCAGTTTCCTGATAAAATGGGGATCGAGGTGGTCAAATCCATCGTGGCTCATTCCAAAGGTGAAGATGTCGAGCCCGAACAGTTGATTCCTACCAGCCTTTACCGGCAGGAAGACGGACTCAAGGACAGCAGCCTCCAATGACCACTGGGAATCTATTAGGGCAACTTTTTTTATGAGCAAGCAAACACCCGATTTTCTGCCAAGTTTGGTTGGATCCATGTCTCAGGGGGCGAAAGGGAATCCGACTGTCGAAATGATCGAAGCTGCGTTTTGTCATCATTCCCTTCACTACCGCTACATCAATATGGAAGTCACACCGGACAATCTTGCTGATGCAGTGAAGGGAGCCCATGCCATGGGTTTTAAGGGATTCAACTGCTCGCTGCCCCATAAGGTTTCCGTCATCCCTCATCTGGATGCACTCGGTGAATCTGCCGATATCATGGGAGCCGTAAACTGTGTAGTTAAACGCAAGAATCAGTTCATCGGTGAAAACACAGATGGAAAAGGGTTTCTGAAATCGCTGCAATCAGTCATCGAACCCGAAGGCAAGCATGTAGTCATATTGGGCGCCGGAGGAGCAGCCCGTGCCATCGCCGTGGAACTGGGCTTGGCTCGCGCTGGGAAAATCACCATCGTCAACCGCAGTCCGCAGCGAGGCCATGATTTAAGTCAGCTTTTGACAAACAAATTAAGCATCTCCACCGATTGCATCTCCTGGGACAAAACATTGGATATACCCAAGGACACCGATGTATTGGTAAATGCAACTTCCATTGGCCTTTACGATGGTAATGCGCAGATCGATATAAACCTCGAATCACTCAAGGACACGACTGTTGTGGCCGATGTAATTTTCAGCCCCCCCGAAACATGGCTCATTCGTAAGGCGCGACATCGAGGGTGCCAAACCCTGGACGGCTTGGGCATGATCGTGAACCAGGGAATTACCAGCGTCGAATACTGGACAGGATTGCGTCCGGATGCCTCCGTGATGCGAATAGCTGTAGAAAAAGCATTGAACCTTGCATAACGACTCCAACAAATAACATTATGAAACTCATACTCATCAGTTTGCTTATGGCTTCCTCGCTGATCCACGCGCAGGACAAAGCCCCCCTTGTGATCACGTTGACCAGTGTTGATAAGAACATTCATCTTGATTCCTGGCAAATCAGTGGATCAGCGGTCACTCCTGAAAAACCAGATTGGAGCATCACCAAAAAGACGCTTCACGGAGGAAAGCAGGAAGGGGTTGATTTAATCACCGTCGATAACGGTAAACTCTCTTTTTCGGTCATACCCACACGGGGAATGAGTTTATTGAATGCCCGCATGGACGACATCTATCTTGGTTGGGATTCTCCGGTCAAGGAAGTGGTTCATCCACAATACATTCGCCTGGAGGACCGAGGTGGATTGGGTTGGTTGGAAGGTTTCAATGAATGGATGGTTCGCTGTGGATTGGAAAGCACCGGCCATCCCGGCACTGATAGTTTCATCAACAATGTAGGGGACGAAGCCACCATGGATTTGACGCTGCATGGGAAAATTGGGAATATCCCAGCCAGCGAAGTAGAGGTTATTATTGAGCGTGTACCCCCGCACCGTATACGTATTCGCGGGCGTGTTGACGAAAGAATGTTTTACGGTCCGAAACTGGAAATTCAAACTGAGGTGTCCACCACCCCCGGCAGCGCATCTGTTCGCATATCCGATACCATTACCAATCGAGGGGATGACCCTCAGGAATTTCAAATCCTTTATCACGCGAACTATGGCCCTCCTCTCCTTGAAGAAGGCGCTCAATTCGTAGGCCCAGTCAAAAAAGTAATTCCGTTCAACGATCATGCCTCAGAATCCATTGACAGCTATTCCATTTACAAGAGGCCGACTGCTGGATTCACGGAACAAGTCTATTGCATGACACCTTTGGCTGATTACGACGGTCGGACGACCATCGGACTCGTTAACAGATCTAAAAACAAGGGTATTTCCATGAAGTTTTCAATCCAACAGTTACCCTTTATTACGCTTTGGAAAAACACCAACTCTGAGGGTGAAGGATACGTGACGGGTTTGGAACCTGGTACGAATTTCCCTAATAACAGGCGTATCGAACGTAAATTTGGCAGGGTCCCAAAACTTGATTCAGGACAAAGCCACCATGCGGAGATTGATTTCACCATATTGAAAGGCAATAAGGCCGTTGGGGGATTGATCGATCAAATACAAAAAATTCAGAGACGAGCACAACCGGTTATTGAAACCAAACCCGAGAATAAGGACTGATTCATATATTCGACTCAAAGCTCTATTGGTATGCCTCCTCCTCTATTACAGATGTCAGGAATCGAGAAACGATTCCCTGGGGTACATGCTCTGAAAGGAGTGAACCTCACGCTTCAGAAAGGTGAAGTACTTGCATTGATGGGGGAAAACGGAGCTGGAAAAAGTACTTTGATGAAGGTCCTCGGGGGGGCGCACTTACCCGATCAAGGCACCATCCGGCTGGAGGGTGAAAATGTGACTATAGAATCTCCGGTCAAGGCCCGCGCACTGGGGGTTTCCATGATTTATCAGGAGTTTAATTTGATACCGGCGCTGTCGGCCATTGAAAATGTATTTCTGGGACAGGAGATCACCCAAAATGGACTCATTCGCCATGGAGAGGAAAAAGAACAGACACTTGCTCTTCTCTCTCAGTTAGGAATGGACTTTGACCCTGAGCTACCATGTCGTCAGTTGACGATTGCACAGCAACAGTCAATTGAAATCGCACGGGCCTTGTCATTGAATTCAAAAATACTCGTAATGGACGAACCTTCGGCCGTGCTCACGCTTCACGAGGTAGAAAAGCTCTTTGAGATCATACATAAGCTCAAACAACAAGGGTTAGGCCTTATCTATATCGGCCACCGCCTTGATGAAATTTTTGAGATTGCCGATCGCACCCAGGTGATGAGAGATGGAGCTTGTATTGCTGACAAAGACCTTGCCGATTGCACACGACAATCGTTAATCGAAATGATGGTGGGCAGGGAACTTAAAAACGAATTCCCGTTAAAAAGCCCAAGTATAGGCAAAACAAAACTCAAAATCAGGAATATGACTCGAGGGAAAGTAGTTCAGAATATATCCCTCAAAGTCAGGAGCGGAGAGATACTTGGCTTGGCTGGTTTAGTAGGCGCAGGGCGCACGGAACTGGCTCGTTTGATTTTCGGAGCCGACCCACGTGATGCTGGTGAAATTCAACTGGATGGTGAAAGGCTAAGCGTTTGTAGTCCTCGCGAAGCGATCGCTGCAGGCATAGGATTACTGACTGAAGACAGGAAACTTCAAGGCCTTGTACTCTCCCATTCGGTCAAAGACAATTTCGGACTTCCGAACTTGAATCGGTTTGCTCCTGCAGGATTTGTCAGAACTTCAATTGAGCGCAGGGAGTTCCAGGATTATGTGACAACCATGCGAGTCAAGATTTCAAATGAAAACCAGAAAGCGAATCAACTTTCCGGGGGAAACCAGCAAAAACTGGTCATCGCCAAATGGCTGGCGAGACACTGTGAAGTTTTGATCTTCGACGAACCAACTCGAGGTATTGACGTCGGTGCGAAATACGAAATCTACCAACTGATGAATGATCTCGCTGCGAAGGGGAAAGCCATTATCATGATCAGTTCTGAACTTCCTGAAATCCTTGGAATGGCAGACCGTATCCTCGTCAT
This sequence comes from Pedosphaera sp., assembly GCA_002690655.1. GTDB lineage: Bacteria > Verrucomicrobiota > Verrucomicrobiia > Limisphaerales > AAA164-E04 > AAA164-E04. The sequence goes on along the minus strand of NZFL01000011.1, from coordinate 197,782 downwards.
GCATGAAGGTAAAATAACAGGGGAAATTGAGGATGTAACATCCACTACTCAAGAGGAAATCATGCATTTCGCGGTCGCCTAGAGAGAAACGTTATTCCCAGAAGCATTCAGATGCCTAAATCAAAAAAACAACACCTTACACACCTTCTGACTGAATATGGAATGATTCTGGTTCTGATTCTTCTTGGTATATTTTTCAGCCTAGTCACTCTGACTGAACAGCGACCGAGCGGGAAAAAGGCGGGGCTTCAGATTGCCAGCATCGTAAAAAAACGTTTCGACAAAAACGCACACATCCTTATTACATCACGTAAGCTGGCCATAGATCAGAACTTTCATGACACGCTTAGTGGGTCTTTAACAAGCGCAGGCTTCAAACATTTACATTCAGTACAAGGCACCCCCAGGGATGCTCGAGCCAAATTGAATGAACTTGAAAACCAAAAGGTCGAACTAGAGGTTATTCTCGGCAACCAGACGACTGTGGATTGGTTGATATTTGAAGATATAAAGTTGAATTTCCCTCAATTGGGGGCACCGACACGAATCGGACCAAGCCCATACAAGTGGCCCAATTTTCTTAAAAAGGACAACCTCCTCAATATCACCAATCAGATCGCTGTTATTGCCATTATCGCCATTGGCATGACCGTAGTTATTATCTGCGGAGGGATCGATTTGTCGGTGGGCAGCTTGATCGCTTTCTCCGCCGTTCTTTGCTGCCTGTTCATTCAAAACACAGCCGGAGGGTTAGATGCGAATGCAGGAGGAATGATATTGGCGTGTGTCGCCGCCATCATCCTCACGGGACTCGTTGGATCATTTACCGGCAGCATGATCACCGCATTTTCTATTCCACCGTTTATCGTAACATTGGGAGTCATGATGATGGCAAGTGGTACTGCTTATCTCATGTCCGGTGGAGAATCTGTTTATCGCGTACCTGATTCATTTGTTTGGCTGGGCAGGGAGGCGAGTTTGTTTGGAATACCCAACGCCGTCTTCTTGATGATGCTCCTTTACTCCCTTGCTCATATCATGATGTCACGGACAAAATTGGGACGTTATATTTACGCAGTAGGAGGCAATACTGAAGCAGCGCGTCTTTCGGGAGTTCCAGTAAAGTGGATCCAGTTATTTGCCTACACTCTCTCAGGACTGCTCGCTGGCCTCGGGGGAGTCGTGATGGCCTCACAGCTGAAAAGCGGCGCCCCAACTTACGGCCAAATGTATGAACTGTATGTGATTGCCGCCGTAGTTGTCGGTGGCACAAGTCTATCAGGAGGCGAGGGTAAAATCTTCGGTACACTGATTGGAGCTTTCATCATCGCTGTCATCCAGAATGGCATGAACTTGATGAACATCGAAAGTTACACTCAAAAGGTAATTCTGGGCATGGTGATCCTCATTGCCGTACTTCTTGACAAACTCAAACAAAAGAAATTCCAGACCTCTTGATCCACTCAAACATCAATCAAGATTCAATGGCCGGACAATAATATTTCGATAAGCTACTGGACCGTGGTCACCTTGCAGCATGATAGGTCCTAGCGGTTGTTCATCATCGAAACTTGCCGAGCGTGTTGGACCATTCAAAGAAACATTATGGTGAACTGGGACTCCATTATGAACGACTTTGAGAAAACGCGCATTTTCGATTTTTTCGCCTGATTGATTGAACCTGGGTGCTCGAAAAACGATATCAAACGATTGCCATTCGCCGGGAGGTAGGGATGCGTTGATTTTCGGCGCATGCCCTTCGAGCCCTCGCCCGCCGATCCATCGTTGATAAATTCCGCCACAATCTCCATGACCAATATCGGTTTTCCCCCAGCTGTCAAGCACCTGTACTTCGTACCTTCCCTGCAGATAAACGCCAGAATTCGATCCCTCTGGCACCGTGAATTCAACATGTAAAGATACATCGCCGTGTTGTGCATGTGAAAGAAGGTTCACAGTTTGAGCATCGGGGTGATTGAGGAAAATACCCCTTCCCTTTTCAACTTTAAAAGCCGAATTATCCCCATCGCGTAATTGAATAACGCCCACTTCCTTCCAATCACCAATGGGCTGCTGCCACTGGTGCACGCTTTCAGTCAGTTTAAAAAAAGTCACTTCACTGGAAGCTGATTTTTGGGATGTCTTGCAACCAGTGGCAGCCAACAAGAGGACGCAGAATCCGGTGATGCAGTTAAAGAGCCATTTTTTGAATGATAATTTCATAACAATTACTTACTTTTATGTTTCCAGAAATACTTAAAACACCTTGGAACAAGGCATGGCATTCCCAAAGACCTCAAAGTTATTGAATTTCCAGACCACCTCTTTGTTTCGTGTGACTTCTATGATTTGTGGGTTTTCTGCTCCCGCATGACAATTACCAATCATGAAATTACCATTGGGTAACTCTTCGACAGTTGTCACCCATGCCAATTGTATCCCCGGAAGCTCGTTTTCTTCAATTGACCAGACAGTTTGACCTTCTTTGTTGACTTCCAGCACATTATGGCCGCTACCATTGCCGATTAGCGTGTTCCCATTGCCTAAACGAATCGCACCGTATACCTCGCCACCTGTATGACACTCCCATATCACTTTCCCTTTCATATCGTATTCGCGAACGGCATTATCCGCTTCGTGGCAAACAAGGTAGTTTCCATTTTTCAATTTACGTACCATCCGTGTATCCCGGTGTGGTGATCGATTGTCCACGTGTAATGCGATTTCCCGGTGCATCACCCCATTTCGATCTACTTCAATAATGCGTGCTGGCCCACTTTCTGCGATCATGGTTAATCCATTTGCCAATCGCTGAAACGCATGGACCTCAACTTTGCGAGCTTGATTGCCATTTGCGATTGCCGCGTCATAACTCCATACAACCTCCTTGGCTGGTGTCATTTCCAGTATTTTCGTCCAACTGGTTTGAAAGAGAATATTTCCGTTCGGCAATCGATGCAGATCATGAATGTCTCGAATAGCATGTTCCCATTCCACCTTCCCTTTTTCGTCTACAATCGCTATGCGGCCACGCGAATAATCACCTGCTAGAATGCGACGACTGGGAATGGTTTTTTCCGATGGAGCCTGATATCCAATGGCAGGTAAACCGTTTGATTCCAATTTACCAACCGCCCAGAGCAACCCTCGATTGACCATGTCGAGATAAACCGGTGATTGCATGGTTTCGTTGTGATGACCAAGGGTAGTCGTGAACACACGAGCATTCCCTAAATGATTTATCCAGATGCATATGTGATCTTTTTGAGTATCTTTACCGAACGCTTTAGCCAAAGGTATGGCGTCTGGCCAGGTCTTTTCAATTTTATAAAGTTCTCCATTCGGAGTCTGCCAGACCGGCGGAAAGGTTTTCATGATTGGGTGATTCGGGCGAAGATTTTTCACTTCAAGTGGCCGATGTCCCTCATGGCTTGTTGATCTAGCTCCCATCAATGAGCGCCAGGCATCTGTATCCGCTGCTCGATAACTGTGCAGTGAACAGTGGATAAAAACCGCAGGTGTGCCAGAATTTGTGTGGGCTTCGACGATGGATTCAAGCCAGTCAACATCTGTCACTCCCCCGAAACATTCATTGTGAACAACCACATCATATCCATCTATCCAATCAGGATTATCATAAATGGGAATTTTCACATCACGTGATGTTCCTCCTTGATTCACAAGCGTCCACTCTACATTGGACCGCATGGAAATCCCCTCCGAAAGAATGAGGTTTTGATTGGGATAATCATGGCAGCAGCCGCCTGAAATCATCAAAGCATGGATCGGTTTGGCGACCATGCTATCTGCTGATAGCGTTTGCCCGAGCAATACACCAAGCATGAGCACCACGCTTAATGCAGAGCGCTCAAAAGCACCTGAGAAACATTTCGATGAGAGAGTATTCATGAGCATTGAATTGAATGAGAAAAAATCTAAGGAATTCGCAGCAATTGGAAACTCTTTTCTATTCAATAACGATGATATGTCTGCACTAGTGAGGTTATGTCTGTGCTGTATCCACTGATCCGGAAAAAACGAAAAGCGCCGGTAAACCGACGCTTTTCTAACCCAAGCAACTAAACCAACGCACATTCGCCAGAATGATGCCAGTCATACAAAAAAACGGCATATCCTGACGAGTCACTATGATCTCAGAGAGAACATGAATAACCACACCGATTGAGACTCAACATCTCGAGGTTTTATTCAAATGAAATTAAAAAACCCTTACCCAAAAATTCTAGTTGCATGCAAATCAACACCTTACGAAATGAGGGAAACTTTCCACCCTTAGATTAAGGGGAAGCGAACCCTTTCCTTTCTTTTCTCTCTCGCCATGCTTTTTGCTATTAACGCCATCCTCAAGTGGCCTTCGATGTACAGGATGAAAAAAATTACCTATCCCGGCCGAAAAAATGCTAACCTGTTGTTTGCAAGTTTCTTAGGCGCTTCCACCATCGGGTTCTTGCCCCAGGAGTTTCCCTTACCGCTATTGCGGTCTGGAGGGATAAATCGATAAATGCCCTTGCCTGTCCCAGCGGGCACTAGCTTCCTTTTATTTGCTGGGTTTCGTCTTGCCTGCGTATCGGTTTGTCTGGATACACTGGTCATTAGTTAGAGGATTGAGCCCATTGACCGTGGCCGCTCGTGTCATACTCGTTCATTGCGATTAAGTCTTCATTCTCAAGAATCAGACGCTTTGATTTGTCAGCAGGCGATCGCCCTCATATGGAAAGGTATGATTTCAGGAGCAAGTAGCGATAACTGGCACAAAATCATGCAATCCCATTGTCTCTGGGTGCTGGGTGCTGTCGATTCATGAATCGTGAAAGTGTTATTCAAAGTAGTAATTTCTGATGAAGAATAAAAAAACAGAGCCGTAATGTTTCCAAATGATTATTGCCTAAGAAACAATATCAGACTCTCGCACTTGATTACATCCTAGCGCTTTATCATCATTTATTTTTTATCGGCCAGTGTTTTGAATCCGTGCGCTCATGATTCAAAAACCTCTCAAATTTGGAAACTACCCCAGGGTAGTGTGAAGCCAAGTTATAATGCTCACTTGAATCCCCGATAAGATGGAAAAGTTGAATAGGTTCTTTCCATCCAACACGCACCGCTTTCCAATTCCCCCATCGTGATGCTTGTTTGAATCCACGCTCATGAAACTCCCAATACAGCATGCGATCGGAAAGATCTTGATATTTGCCAAACAAGGTTGGTTTGATGCTGACCCCATCCAGGCCTGCAGGTGTTTCAGCACCGACCAAATCAGCTGCAGTAGGAAGGAAATCTGCGAAATACCAAACTGTATCATTCACAAGGCCGGATGGAATACGGCCTGGCCACTTGACAATCATCGGAACTCGAATTCCACCGTCGTACATGGCTCGCTTAATTCCACGCAAGGGCCCGTTGGAGTCATTGAAATCGGGATTGTTTCCTCCTTCTTTGTGCGGTCCGTTATCGGACGTGAAGAACACAATGGTATCATTGTCGATTCCAAGAGATTCTAGTTCAGCAAAGAGTCGACCTATATCTCGATCCATGCGACTGATCATGGCTCCATGCCCTTTCTGCGGTTCTGGCCAATCTAATTCGGCGTAAGCCTCCAGTTCAGGTACTTCCATCCCTTGACTGCGTGCTTCATTGTTGGCGTGCGGAATCGTCAATGCCAAATACAGAAAAAAAGGCTGTTCAGCATGTTCATGAATATAACCAAGAGCTTCATCCATGATTAAATCGTGACTGTAATCCAGTTTATTATCGGAAACACCTCCTCCAACACCATCTTCATCAGGAACTGTATTTCGAAGCGCTACTTTGGTTTCGTTCCTCCAGAGGTGAGTTGGATAATAATTATGGGCATGACGTTGATTTAAATAGCCGTAAAAATAATCAAACCCCTGTTTGCGGGGAATCCCAGTTGTCCCAGGTTCCCCAAGTCCCCATTTACCAATTAAAGCTGTTTGGTAGCCTTCCTTTTTTAAGACTTCTGCCACTGTTATATCTTCAGGACGCAAAGGAATTCTCGCGTTGCCCCGAATCTGCGTGTGTCCCGCATGCAAACCGGTCATCAATACTGAGCGAGACGGAGCGCATACAGTTGAACCTGCATACACTTGAGTGAAACGCATTCCATCAAAAGCCATTTGGTCAAGATGAGGTGTAAGAATGCGCTTCTGTCCGTAACACCCGAGATCCCCCCACCCTAAATCGTCTGCCATGACATAAATGATATTGGGCCGGTCACTCACAGTGGGCGAAGAATTGCAAACAAAAGAAACCAGCAGGCTCAGGAAAGGGAAACCAGTTTTTAACAATAGTTCAGAAAAGCGCATGTAGAGGATATATCGTATCAACGAAAGAGGGACAACAAAACACTCCACTCCTGCTCAATCTTTAATTACAGAATAATCAATCAGTAAAGCTAATATGGCACCGGGGAATTTAACTCGACTTGTTCTGAATTAGGCGTTGTGATTGCCATGTGCCGAGCTTTCGAAACTCACCTCCTCCAAGTCTGGAGTTTGTTGATGAAACCACTGATTCAATAACACTGGTTTTCAAAGGAGAATTGCGAACCGAGTCTGTGAGCAAGGTTTGGGACAAAGCACGTAAAAAAACAAGCTCTCGATTAATTTCTACGGTAATAATTGATGTTCACAACATCAATTATTGTGACGGTACGGGAATCGCCATGCTAGCCGACCTGCTTCTTGAGGCTCAACGCAGAACAAATGTTGATATCACTCTTGAGGGACTGAAAAAGGATTTTCAACAACTGCTTGATCAATTCGACTTAAAACACTTCAAGCCCGAGCCCAACTCAAAAGCCAAACCGATACCCATCACTGAAGAGGTAGGCCTTACCGCGAGTCAATTTCTTCAGGACCTGAAGGAATTGACTAGTTTTGTGGGTGAGGCCTTTTACTCCCTTTGGATTGCGCTTAAGCACCCATCCACAATACGCTGGAAAGACATGTTGTTGACGATTGAACGCGCTGGCGTCAATGCATTGCCCATTGTGTGTCTTGTTTGTTTTTTAATGGGACTTATCATGGCTTTTCAATCGGCCATTCCACTCAAACAATTCGCAGCTGAGTTATTTATAGCAGATCTTGTGAGTGTTGCCATGCTGCGCGAACTTGGACCTTTGATGACAGCCATTCTTCTCGCGGGAAGATCGGGTTCTGCATTTGCTGCTGAAATCGGGACCATGAAAGTAAATGAAGAAGTCAATGCGCTTCAGACCATGGGAATAGATCCTGTGCGTTTCCTGGCTATCCCTAGAATCATTGCCTCGGTTATTGTCACTCCATTACTAGCCTTATTTGCCAATTTCATGGGACTCGTGGGAGGATGGGTCGTTTACATAGGTCTTGGGTTCCCTACCATCATCTACATCAACCAAATAAAATCCGCCGTGACACTCACTGATCTTTGGGGAGGCCTATTCAAAGCGGGTGTGTTCGGATTATTGGTCGCAGGCATTGGTTGTTTTCGAGGAATGCAAACAAGCATGGGCGCGAGTGCAGTGGGCCAAAGCACCACTCGAGCTGTCGTAAGCGGAATTGTTTTGATCGTTATGGCAGATGGTTTATTTTCTGTGATTTATTATATTCTGGGTTTATGAGCATTAAAAATGACATCGTGATCCAAGCAAATGCACTCACGTGTGCATACGGGACATCTGTCATTCTAGATAACATTAATTTCGAAGTAAGGCGTGGTGAAGTATTCATCATACTGGGTGGTTCCGGTTGCGGAAAAAGCACACTTTTAAAACATCTCATCGGCCTCTACCAGCCCGCTGAAGGCTCCATCAAGATCATTGATCAAGATCTCGTTCACGCCAACCAGCAAGAGCATCGTCGTATTCTCAAAAACATCGGTGTCATGTATCAGAGTGGTGCTCTGTTTGGATCCATGAGTTTACTCGAGAATGTTCGACTCCCTTTGGAAGAGCATACGACTTTGGGTAACCATGCCATGAACCTTATTGCACATATGAAACTATCGCTGGTCGGTCTCGGTAATTTCACGAAACATTACCCGTCTGAGGTAAGCGGGGGCATGCAAAAGAGAGCGGCCATAGCACGTGCCATGGCGCTCGATCCTGAAGTATTATTTCTCGATGAACCTTCGGCCGGCCTAGACCCCATTACCTCATCCGAACTCGATGCGCTTATTCGACGATTAGCTGAGAGCCTGGGAATTACCTTTGTTATCGTTTCTCATGAATTGGCAAGCATCTTTGCCATTGCCGATCGTGTGATCATGCTGGATGCTGAAACCAAAGGAATCATCGCTGACGGACCACCCGTTACTCTGCAGCAATCACACTCCAATGCAACGGTCCGTGAATTCTTTAACCGCGGCAAGCTCAACAATATCACACAGCTGAAGGATTAATTTTTCATCATGTTGTCATGAACAGTAAATCTAATTATTTCAAACTGGGTCTTTTCGTCATAGGAACAACCGTTTTGGCCGTATCTGCCACCCTCATCATGGGTGTGGGAACAATGTTTGAAGATCAACCGGTCTTTGAGACTTATCTGAATCAATCAGTCCATGGAGTTGATCTGGGAACAGCCGTCAAGTTTCGAGGAGTTCCCATTGGAAATATCAAATCCATCGATTTCACTCGAACACGCTATGAGTCGAGTAAACCTATGGAAAAGCGCAAGCCTTATGTAAGGTTGATCATTTCGTTGGAACAAAATATATTTGGAGGATCTAAAACCCCCGAAAAAACCCTGCTTGAGCGTGAAGTTGAAAGAGGTCTGCGGGTCCGGATGGCGAGCGTTGGTTTAACTGGAACTTCTTATATCGAACTGGATTATCTTGATCCCGGTCTGCATCCACCCCTGGCAATTGATTGGACACCCGATAACGGTTACATCCCTTCTGCAGGGAGTTCTTTTACGCGTATCGTGAGTTCAGCGGAAGAGGTTTTCCGAAAACTTGAAAATGCAGATATTCTGGGGCTGGTCGATAATGTAAACGGATTGTTTACGGTAGCAAAAGATAAGCTTGAAACAACTGATCTGGCTTCACTCAGTGGCAACCTGGATCAATTATTGAAGGAACTTCGCGTTACAAATCAGGAGATCCAGACGATGTTAAAAGACCTTGATCTTCCACAAATTTCAAAAGAGACGCAAAAAGCTCTTCATTCCATGCAATCCCTTTTCAACGATCCCAAGCTGATGTCTACGATTGATGAATTACACAGTGCTTTGGAAAACCTCAATCAAATGACCGGCGGCAATCAGGGGAGAATCGGTCTGGTCCTTGATAATCTTCGTATACTGACTGACAACCTTAAGACCATTACTGACAACGCTAAAAACTACCCAAGCCAATTACTGTTCGGAGCTCCTCCTCCCACCAGGAAGCCATAGACTCATAAATGTCACTGGAAAAATGAAAACTCCCACCACTCATACCATCGTATTTACCCTGCTGACTCTTGTTTGTCTGGGGGGGACATCTGGTTGTGCCTTGAACAGGCCATATCCAGAAAAAATAAGTTATATGCCGGACCTGAGCTTCGAAAAAAGCAAAGAACCCCACCCCCTTCCATACCGAATCAAAGTGCGTAACTCAGGAGTCTCAGCTCCTTTTGAAGGAAAGTCTTTTGTTTACCGTTTGCCTGATGATCAATGGGAAAAAGACTTTTATAATGAATGGTTTGCCTACCCTCGAGATATGATTACAGATTCATGTATATCCGCATTGATTCAGACCGGTAATTTTATCTCTATCACCAGTGAGGACAGTTTAATGGAAGCGGACTATTATCTGGAGGGAAGACTCCTTGAATCTTATCTGGATCGAAGGAACTCAAACCACCTTCAAAGCGTTTTGAAAATCCGGTGGATGCTCATTGATTATCAATCTCCCAGGAAAGGCAATTCGTCAGAAGAAAACTGGGCCCGAACCTATGAAGAGATAACCTCACTGCAGTCAAATCAAGTTGAGGATTACGTCGCTTCTACAGGCACAGGTTTGAAGAAAATCCTGCACCAATTGGTAATGGATTTAAATCAACAAATATCAAGCAAACTTCAGCAGTAAACGCTAGTCGACTTGGTATATCAAACATGGGCATCAGCCATTATAGCTACTTCCCTCCATTTGCCATGCTCTCGAATTAAGTCAACAAGCTGCTCCACTGCATCCGCTTCCGGTATATTGAATTTAACGGGCTGTTTCCCTACGTAGAGATTGATTTTGCCAGGTGCACCACCAACATAACCGAAATCCGCATCAGCCATTTCACCAGGGCCATTGACGATACATCCCATGATGGCAATCTTCACTCCGGTAAGGTGTCCTGTTCTCTCCTTTATGCTTGCAGTCACCGACTGAAGGTTGAACAGAGTCCGTCCACAAGATGGGCAGGCGACATAATCTGTTTTAAATGATCTGCAGCCTGCAGCCTGTAAAATGGTATACGCCAACTTCACCGCTTTGCTGGGATCCTGCTCATTTCTGATTAATACAGCATCACCAATCCCGTCTGAGATTAGCGATCCCAGATTAACCGACGATCTCAATAACGCGATATCTGAAGTGAGGGAGTCCTGCGGAGTAAAGGTATCTTTCAGGAGAACAGGATAGCGACAATCTTTCTTTTTCAAGCAGGAAGCTAGCAGGCGATATGCACTGATAACAGGCAAGTCCAATTCATCCTTGATTGCTATCAAGCAGAGCTCTTCTGGGAGTTGAAAGTCCACTCTCGGATCAACCTCCCATATGCCGGAATGTTCATAAGAAGCTTCTGTTTGAACCATTTCCGGTTTACTCGGTTGTGGAGGACAAGCTGCAGTCTGTTGAGAAGTTCCGAGGACACGTATTGTCTGCTTTCCTCCACAATGAATCCCGGTGGGCAGAGACACTTGTAAAGATTCTCTCCTTGAAAAATCAAACGGGTCAAATGAAAGAGGAGCGTCTTTGAAATCACATTCAGTTTGGGTCAAAGCAGGTATCTGAGCCAGCAATTCGCGACAGACGGGAATTTCATTGGGAGCATCTTCCGTCAGCGAGACACGAATAGTGTCTCCTAATCCGTCGCATAACAACGCTCCAATTCCAATGGCACTTTTTACACGGGCGTCTTCACCATCTCCAGCCTCAGTTACTCCAAGGTGAATTGGGTAATTCCAATCTTCACCAAGCTCATTTAATCGAGCAACCAGAAGGCGGTAGCACTCAATCATGACTTTGGGGTTACTGGATTTCATGGAGAATTTAAAATTATGAAAGTCCTTCTTGCGTGAGATACAGGCAAACTCCAATGCGCTCTCGACCATACCAAGAGGAGTGTCACCATAACGATTCATGATGCGGTCACTCAATGAACCGTGATTCGTACCTATTCTCAGAGTGCGATTGAGCAACTTGCACTGTTCAACAAGAGGTGCAAATTTTTCCTCAATACGTGCCAATTCGGATGCATATTCTCCTTCAGTGTATTCGCGGGTTTTAAACTTCTTTGAATCAGCATAGTTCCCAGGATTCACGCGCACTACTTCTACCCATTTGACAGCTTCCATGGCCGCTTCGGGTTTGAAATGGATGTCAGCAACCAAAGGTACATGACACCCTTTTTCCCTCAGTGCATTTGCTATGTGTTCAAGGTTGGCAGCGTGCCTGACCGTTTGTGCAGTGATACGGACCAATTGACACCCTACAGCTGCAAGATCAAGCGTTTGTTTAACACACGCTTCGGTGTCGAGCGTGTCACTGGTGATCATGCTCTGGTAAACAATGGCGCTATCCGCCCCCAGTTTCAACTCCTGATGAGGGTTCGCAATAACGATTTCTCGAGTGCGTCTTCTTTGGTAACGGTAAGGAGAATCTTGAAACTGCATACAGCCTACTGATTGTTCCCCGTCTCATTGATTGAGACAGGTTCGAATTTAATCTGGTAAGTCTTTTCTTTAGCTCCGGGCCCAAGGTCCTGCACATCAAAAAAGCTGACATAAAGCATATAACCAATAACCAGCAGAGCAAATCCCGTTTGAACGTAATTCAGGATGAAGAATGGGATGGGACGCCTGATGACGCCTTCGATACACGCCATTACGATGTGTCCTCCGTCCAGCACCGGAACGGGTAAAAGGTTCATCAAAGCCAGGTTGACGTTCAAGATGACACTGAACCACAAAGCCAGACGCCAGCCATAGTCACTTTGAAACAGCATATAATAAATACGCATGATCCCAACGGGCCCGCTGAGATGCTGAGCACCAATATCAGAATCCTCTGCAAACAACGCCTTAAAAGTATTCACCATGGCCATAACACTTGCACGTATCTGGTCGTTGGGTGATGGGTGACTGATCTTCATGTTTCCATTTAAGTCCCACTGTATCCCGACCATTGGGCGCTGATCTTCCACCGGTGGGGCATCGTCTACGTATGAGGGAATCACAGGCCTTACTGAGAAGTCCATCATGCTGCCATCCCGCTCAACTGTTACCACCAGCTCTTCCTCTGAAAGTTCCTCTATCGCCTGACTCAGAGCCCTTGGATGGTAAATGGCCACATCGTTCACTTTTCTGACAATGTCATTGGACTGAATACCAGCCACGGCTGCAGGACTGTTTTCCTCCACGTTGGCTATCAAAGGGGTTTGAAATGGGGCAATCTGTATCTGTCGCAAATTCCCTCTTTTATACCATTCTGCGTCCTGTTTTTCGGGCTTGGCATCTACAATCAAAGTCTGTCCTGCCCGATCAATTTCAATTGGAACGGAATCCCCAGTGCTGCTGACGATTTGCCAGGTGACCGCATCACCAATACCCGACCAACGAGTTACGAATTCACCATTGACCTTCTTGATGACATCACCAGAAAAGAGCCCTGCTTTTTCAGCAGGTGAGTCCGGAAACACATATCCGATTCGGGTTGTTGTGTCTCTCTCACTGACAGGTTTACCAATGCCCCAGATCAGCACTGCAAAAACATAAGCCAATCCGAAACTGAACAACGGTCCGGCAAAAGCAACGATGATCTTGTCGATGACACCGATGGGAGGCAGTTCTTTTTGTTCAGAATCCCCCTTTCCCTCGATAGCCTCCATGGGGGCCATCTGTGGAAGCGCAACAAAGCCGCCTGCCGGAATGCTTCCAAGGCTATACTTTACTCCCTTGAACTCTTTTTCCCACAGCGGTTTACCAAACCATATCCCAAACCGTTCAACGACCAATCCTCGCCACTTTGCAGCCAAGAAATGACCAAGTTCGTGGACGATGATCAGTAGATTGAATAAAACGATCACCTCCAACAAGATGAATAAAAAATTCAGCAATTCCATAGTTATCTAAAATCAAATCCGGTGATGTCCGGAGCATTTGCATATCAAGACGAAAACATAACGGGTTGAGCAGGATAATCAAATGTTGATTTCCATATGTTAACTGTTGATCTCAGCCGCCACTTCACTCGCAAAATAGGTAAGGATCAAATCTGCCCCTGCCCGCCGGATGGCCAGGAGTGACTCATTACGCGTACGTTTTAAATCAAGCCATCCTTTTTCTGCAGCGGCATGAATCTGTGCATATTCACCAGATACTTGATATGCCGCCACCGGCAGATCCGTCGATTGACGTAGTTTGGATACAATGTCCAGATAAGCTCCAGCTGGTTTCACCATCAGGATATCAGCTCCTTCTTCCTCATCAAGAAGGGCTTCTCGCAGCGCTTCGCGTGGATTTGCTGGATTTAACTGATAGGACCCTTTGTCAAGGTAAGCCTTTCCAACCGAGGCTTGACTCCCCACTGCGTCTCGAAAAGGTCCATAATAAGCTGAGTTGAACTTGGCACTGTAGGCCATGATAGCAACGTCTGCATGCCCTGCATTATCCAAAACATCCCGAATCGCACCTATCCTGCCGTCCATCATGTCAGATGGGGCTACCCAATCAGCGCCTGATTCCGCAAGAACACGCGCCATCTGGGTAAGAACATTAAGGGTGGAATCATTATCAACATCCGTCTGCCCTGCATTGAGAACCCCATCGTGACCATGACTTGTGTAAGGATCCAGGGCAACATCGGCAATCACCGTCATTTCAGGAACACTCTGCTTGATGGCATGGATCGCCCTGGGGGCTAAACCACTGGGGTCCAGCGCACCACTACCAAACGGATCTTTTATTTCTTTGGGATTACACGGGAAAAGCGCAATTGCTTGGATCCCTATATCCAGTAATCTGCGACATTCTTCGGTCAAATCTGGAACCGACAGTCGATGAACTCCGGGCATCGAATCCACAGGTTCGGGATCGAGTATGCCTTCTTTAACGAACAAAGGAGCAATCAGGTGATCCGTTCTCAGATGCGTTTCCTGAAGCATATTACGAATGCGGCTATTTTTCCGCAATCGACGCATGCGAACAGGCAAATCGTAAACAAAAAGGTCCTCTTTATCTGACATGTCAATGATACAGCTGAGTTAAGGCGAGATGAGTCATTCAGTCCCAATCAAATCAGGCCGTAGGCATTGATGACCGAGCGCAATTGCTGGAGATTTGAATCAGTCATTGAAACCAGAGGGAGTCTAATTTCCCCTTCAATATGCCCCATCATATGAAGGGCTTCCTTGACTGGAACCGGATTGGTCTCAATAAAAAGAGCCTTGAAAAGTTGATAATACTGTTGATGAATGGAAAGCGCGTCGGCAATTTGTCCATTCGCAAAATAATTTACCATTGCTGAAATCCTCTCTGGTATGAGGTTAGAAGCTACGCTTATCACACCCTGAGCGCCAACTGACATGAAGGGCAATGTCAGGGCATCATCGCCACTCAGGATGATGAATTCATTTCCCAGTTCCTGCCTGAGTTGACTGACTCGATCAGCATCACCACCTGCCTCTTTAATTCCCACGATGTTAGGACAATGATCGGCAAGTTTCTTCACCGTACAGACTTCGATGGCCACCCCGCACCGGCCGGGGATGCTGTAAAGAATGATAGGTAGCTCCGTCGATTCAGCAATGGCCTTGAAATGTTGGAAAAGGCCTTCCTGCGATGGTTTATTATAATACGGAGCGACCTGCAAGGAACCATCAACGCCTCGCTTCTCTGCTTCCTTCGTGAGGTAAATCGCCTCTTCGGTTGCATTCCCGCCAGTACCGGCAATCACTTTGACTTTCCCCCCAGCTGCAGCAACCGTCAATTCAATGACTCGCAGATGCTCATCACAATTCAGAGTCGGTGATTCGCCCGTTGTCCCAACCGGAACAACCCCATCCACTCCCCCTTCAATCTGTTGATGGAGAAGTTTGTTGAGTGAGTCTTCATCCAGTTTCCCCGATTTGAAAGGCGTTACAATCGCAGTAAAAGTGCCTGTTAACATGTTGTTCGTTCTTAATCCAAATTTATTTCACCCGTAAACACAAAATCCGCTGGTCCACTTAGCCGGACCTTGGAAAATCCCCCATCCTCATGATCGAAAGATACCTTAAGCCAATCACCGCTTTTGACCTTTACTTCAACGGGTGTGTCAAAACCGTGTTTTCTGGCGGCCACCAGTGAGGCAGCGGTGACACCTGTGCCGCAAGCCAGAGTTTCTCCCTCCACGCCACGTTCGTAAGTCCGAACCCGAACGCGACCCGGACCAAGTATTTGCACGAAATTCACATTGGTTCCGTTAGGCCCAAAGTGTTCATGATATCTGACTGCCGCACCCAACTCATCCACATTGCATTGCCCTGCATCTTCAACAAATACAACGGCATGAGGAACTCCAGTGTTCACCGAATGCACTTTTAATTCGCTGCCCTTGATTTGAATACCTCGATCCAGCTCCATGGGGCCTGGTTCAGTAAGGTTGACTGTCACACCGTTTGGCTCAAAGGTCGCGCTGATTACTCCTGCCTGGGTATCAAAACTCAGGCCATCTTCTGAATGCGTAAGCTGCTTGACAAAGGCAGCAAAACAGCGGGCACCATTGCCACACATTTCCGCTTCACTGCCATCGCTGTTGTAAAATTTCCAAGCCCAATCTGCATGCCTGTTTTGACTCTCTTCCAGCAACATCAAGCCATCTGCACCAACCCCTGCATGCCGATCGCAAAGCGCTGCAACCTGCTCGGAATCTGGCGTGAAGCTCAGGTTTCGGTTATCGATCAGTATAAAATCGTTCCCGGCGCCATTCATTTTTGTGAAAAATATACGCATCAGATCCAAACAACCTAACGAGCCCCTCTGACAGAGGAAAGTCCAAATTTAATCTCGGGAGGATTAGGAGTCGACTCAATCATTGCGAGGCACTCTCGAAGACGAGCTCCTTGGGATGCTCAAAGAACCATTTAATCTCTTTTGGAGTCAAAGCCCGATTAAAACAGCTGACCTCGTCGAGTAGTCCATTGTAGTTCAATCCGAGGTAAATTTTGATTGTTTCATGCGGTTTCCAGGAAAAAGTCTGATCCCAGCCCGCGATTTCGCCTTGGAACGCACCATTCAAATATAATCTGGCCACCCCGTCTTTCTTTCCTGTATTAAAATTTGACCAGGTAAATAGAACATGAGTCCAACGATCCTTTGCGAAAGGGGGAGCTTTTACAGGAAATAATGGTCTTTGATCCTCAGAGATCTCCTTGTTTTCAGGATTCCATATTTTCAAGTCAGCGAAGGCGCCAAGCCTGAAATCTCGAGGGTCACCGTCCTTGTTGAAATCGACAAAAAAAGAACCGTCGTTCCAAGCTCGGGTTGTTAATTGAAGTGGATCAGCAAAACCGGGTGCTAATTCTGTTTCAGGATCAAGTTTCAGCCAGAGGGATACACTCCCTGACCATTGATTCAAGCGGTATCGAACGTTCTTTTCGCCTCGATAGAATATCCATGAGGCATTCCGTTGATTGAACCTCAACGCAGCCCCTCCATCGATCCCAAGCCCTGTGACCCATTCGGTTTGCCCTTGAGCATGAAGACCTCGCCTAACGGTTTCCTGAGGTTGTTTCGAGGTAATGGTATATAAACTTGGATCACCATGAGCTAATTCCGCTTCAATGCCTCTGTCGAAAGATGAGTAAAACGTCAGCGCCTCTTGCAAAGATGACTGGGTGGATTGAGCCTGACCGCGCGCGCACAGTATCGATATCAGGACAACAAAGACGATCACCATATATTCTAGCTTCGCTTGGCATTTCATGATGGTTGTTTTACCCTGCCGGGCACGGTTTGGAAATGGAAAACAAATGGATCAAAAAGAGCGAAAAATCAAACTCAAGCTCATCATTGCCTATCATGGTGGTAATTATCAGGGTTGGCAGACTCAGAAAAGCGGAATAGGTGTGCAAAGTGTAATTGAAACGAAATTGAAAAATTTTTTTCACAAGGCAGGACCATTGCACGGATCCAGTCGTACAGATACAGGAGTGCATGCCTTGGGGATGACGGCACATCTTGAAATGCCTTCCGATTCCCTTATCATGGAACCGAAGAAAATTCGGTTGGCTATGAACGCCCTCCTCCCATCTGATATACGCATTATTTCAGCTGTAAGAGTTCCCTTACGTTTCCATGCACAATTCGATGCCAAGGGAAAACAATACCAGTATCGAATCTGGAATCACCCTTCCATGAATCCATTACTCGACGGTTTAGCTTGGCATCTGCCTGTAAAACTCAACCTGCAACACATGCAGAAAGCATCCCGACATTTTTTAGGTGAGCGCGATTTTCAATCAGTCGCATCCGCCAGAAAATACGCCTATGAAAACACGGTCCGTACATTGACTCGCTGCGATGTCCGTAAGCAAGGCAATGAATTTAAGATCATCATCGAGGGAGACGCTTTTCTATACAAGATGTGCAGGGGCATCGTAGGGACCCTGACGGCCGTCGGAAAAGGTAAATGGCAGGCTGATGAAGTCCCTGGGTTATTGCTTACAAAAAAACGATCACTTACAGGCATGAATGCACCCGCCTGCGGTCTGACCTTGCATAAAGTATTTTACTGATTGGGATTCATCCAAGTCAATCGACTCGCTTCCTGCCCCAATGTATCTGTCAAGGCCGCACTGAATTCCTGAAGGGTCCGAGGACTGTTTTCCACAGTCACTTTGAATCGACGTGAAAGAGCAGCCAGGCTTTCATCGAGTCGTGTCATTTTCATCACGTTCAAGTAGTCCGGGCCCTGCATATGCGAAGCTGGCAGATTGGTTAAATGGAATGACAAGGTCTCAAGCGGACCATCATTCCCCTCCATCAAAAGACCTGCATAAATGGCATTGACCGCCATGGTTCCGTTTGCTTCCACCCTGAGATTACGATTTGAGATATCTGATTTGCCCATCAGCGATTCCAAAGTTTGTTTCAGTTCCATGACACGGGTAGAATCCAGAGTTTGTCCAACCAGCATGTAACGCCTCCGGACCTGGTTTTTCTTATGTTCTGAATTTCCTTTCAGCCAGCCTTGTCGATCAAATATTTCAACCCTCCTTTGTGAATCTTCAAGAACGGTATACTCCCAGAACGGGTAACGCTTCGTATCAATCCTTGTATCCTGAGTATGGCGGGAATCCTCAAATGTATGGCGCTTCAGTGCGTGTCTGAGTTTATGCACTTCATGATCCCACTCTTCAATCGTCTTTGGAACTGGGCGTTTTTCGGACGCTCTTACAAAGAACGTATCGACCGATGTCACTTTTTCAGTTTTCGGCAATCTTTGAAAAACGCGAAGATCTGAAGGTTGAATTTCTTTCTTGGCAGCTGTCTCTATCAACACATTTGAGCCCTTGAGCCATTTTTGAAACCAACGGAATGCCGGTATCTGCAGATCCTGAGTATCCTTGTGAGGACCTTCGGTGACCAGTAAGCCAAGTTGATCCTCAAGACCAAATAACGAGTAGATGTGTTGAACTTGACGGTGCGTTCGGAGAACCCCGTCCAAAGGGAAAATTGAATCCTTGTCCGTATTGGCTATCAGAAGGGCTCTGGGAGCAACAAGGGATGCAACCACAGGAAAATCCCATCGATAGGTATTCACCATGAACATGCAATCGCAATGACCTTCCACTGCGCCATCCAGCACGTAATCACGCAAGTCCGTGATACCGGCTACAGGAACCGCTGCTTTGACACGTTTATCCAATGCTGCAATCCACCATGAATAAGCGCCTCCACCAGATCGCCCAGTGATGCCAAGCCTCTCGGGATCAACCTCTGGTCGCGTTTGTAAATAATCCAGGGCACGCATCCCGTTCCATGCCTCAACTCCCGCAGGAGTATATCCCCGTGAATTCCACCACCAGCGACCTTCCCGGTAAGTGCCATGATGCACTCCTTGGATTTCTCCCAATTGGATCGTGTCAATGGTCAAGCATACAAAACCGTGTTGGGCAAACCAGATACCGTGGTGCTGGTAGGCCGTTTTATTGCCATAACTCACATCGCCTTCTTTAGCGTGAGCATGCCCGCTGACATAGAGGATGGCAGGCAGTGGTTTTTGAATCTCACGAGGAATATACAGATTACCAGTGACATACAAGCCGGGCATGGATTGAAAGTGCATATTCTCAACCGTATAGAGCTCCTTCTCTATAGTTCGTGTCACCACAGGAGAAAGCGGGGTTTTCGCAGGCATGGGATAAAGCCCCAGCATTTCGGACAACTGTCGCCGCAATTCAGGTGCTTGCTGTTTCCATAATTCAGCGGTTGCAGGATTCAACCATTTTTGTGACTGCTTTTCAATATCCTCGACTTCTGATTCAAAGTAACCTTTCAAATCAGGGTGAATAGACCAATCCGCAGCATTGATTCCAAGGACCAGTAGTACGGTACCTATGAAAGTGAGCAATCGAGGCATTGAGTACATTTGATTAAGTGGTGATATGATTTCTGGATTAAAAAATAAAACTAAAGGTTCAGCGTCGGGAGGCAAGGACTGTTCATCGCAAGTTTATTCTATTATCGGGTGTTGAAAGGATTCTCAACTTATCCTTAGATCATTTCCACAGACAAAACCTGACCCATTTAATCCATGAACACTTTCAAGTTACGCAAACAAACGAGCACGCGCTTATTACTCCTCCTATCGACCCTCTTCACCCATGCGCAAGCGCAAAATGCCGCGATGCCTGCTACTTATTCGATACCCACCATTGATCTCTCTGAGGAAATAAATCGTCAGGTGATCATTGACCGTGAAAAAGGACAATATCTTGGACATCCGACAACTTGCCTGCTGGAAGATGGGAAAACCATGCTCTGCGTATACCCCAAGGGTCATGGTCGAGGTGCCATCGTTTACAAGCGCAGTTTGGATGGAGGAAAGACATGGTCGGAAAGATTGAAAACTCCTGCCTCATGGGCAAGTTCGAAGGAAGTCCCTACTTTGCATAGGGTAATTGATGCAAACGGCACAAAGCGAATCATCATGTGGTCTGGACTTTTTCCTGCCCGCATGGCGGTGTCCGAAAACGATGGCTTCACATGGAGCGAGCTGAAACCCGCTGGAGACTGGGGAGGTATTGTAGTGATGGGGTGTGTTGCTCCGATTCAAAAAAAACCTGGGCACTACGTGGCCATGTTCCATGATGACGGGCGTTTCTTCAAAGCAGACGGAAAACGTGCAGCCACCATGACTCTCTATCAGACTTTTTCCAATGACGGAGGATTAAAATGGTCTCAGCCTAAGCGTATCTACAGCAATGATCAGATCCACCTTTGTGAACCGGGAATGGTAAGATCACCTGACGGCAAGCAAATGGCGGTACTCCTCAGAGAAAATAGACGTCGACGAAATTCACATGTCATCTTCAGTTCGGATGAAGCGGAAAGCTGGTCAAAGCCCCGAGAACTTCCCGCATCTTTGACAGGTGACCGCCACACTGGAGTGTATGCTCCAGACGGACGACTCTTCATTTCCTTTCGGGATACCACGCTGAAATCCCCTACCAAGGGTGATTGGGTCGCCTGGGTTGGCACTTACGATGACCTTCTGAACAATCGAGAAGGTCAATACCGGGTGAGATTAATGGATAACACGAAAAATGCGGATTGCGCCTATCCTGGTGTTGAACTCCTTCCAGATGGCACCATTGTCACGACAACTTATGGTCATTGGGACAAAGGAGAGGCTCCCTACATTGTGAGTGTCCGCTTGAAACTATCCGAGTTGGATTCCAAAGCCGAAAAGCTGGAATTCCTGAACTGACCTGTAAGGGGCATCGTCAGGCAAATCAGGTGGCGGGAATAAATCGCTGGAAAAACAAGGCTGCAAAAAATAACGTCAGCGTGACTCCCATCCATGAGGGATCCACTCCAACAATCGAAATCATATCCACCAAAGGTATGCCTGCCAGCAGTCCTGAGACCGTTTTGAAAATTTGAACATTCTGAGAACGCAGGATGAATTGAAGGCACCAGACAACCCAAGCCAGTAATACAAGCGAAACCATCAGCCCCATCCAAAAAAAGCGACCGTTGTTCAACAGAAAAGAAAGCCCTATCGGGGCCGCGATGAATAAACATGGCCAAATAGCGATGCCCCCCCCGGTAGATTCTCTCCTGGCTACATAGGTAAGCCCCACGATGTAGGCAGCCATCGCGAAAGCTGTCCAGAGAGCAGAACCCTGCCATGGGTTTCCTGATGAGTCGAAAGCGGCCAGGATGAGAAAAAAACGGCATGCCGCCATGATGACAGGAGAGAAAGAGACATGCTTGTGCAGTGCGTCGTAAAGCAGAATGGAAGCAACCAGAAGAAGCCCGATCATCAACGATACGTTTGCGCCCCAGAGGAGGCATAAAAACCCTCCACTGATTGCCCCTGACCCTAAAATCCAAACCGTTTTTTCTTCAATATGACCTGCGGGAATAGGCCGCTCTTGCCGGAATCTTCGATCAAAGCCAACATCGAAAGCATCATTTAGATACATGCCGCCAATATGCAACAAAGTGCCCCCAAGGCATAACCAAAACAATACTATGTATTCGGCCATACCTCCTATCAACCAACCGGCCAGACAATTGGACCAAACGGTCGGAACATTGGATGCGCGACCGAGGATGAGCAATGTACGCCATTTCGGCGGTGTTTGTATGTGTGTCATACCCATATGGGACCGCAAGAAAACTGAATTCAGCGCAAATTTGCAACCATTGAATCCTTTGGATCGGTTGGGCTCGGTCCGTCGAGATCCCCTTTACGACTAAAAAAAACGCCCCCACTCCTGAAGGAGGGAGGCATTTTCCCGAAACGTGATCAGTCTTTTATCCCAGGGGTTCCGAACGAATCACGCGATAGTTACTGGCACCCTTATACCAAATTCGCACAAGCGATTCTCCATCACCGAGCTGCATGCCATCCAGATCAGCCAGAGAGGCGACAGGTAATTGATTGATCTCGCGGATTACCGCTCCAGGGCGCACACCGGCTTGCCAGGCTGCCCCACCCTGTTTGACACCGCTTACAAGAATGCCCTTGATGCGCGAAGGAATCTGAAACTGCCTTCGAAGCTCAGGTGTCAATTCCTCAAGTTGCATGTCGCCGGGCCAGTAAGATTCAGCGTTGCGACCCGACTGACTTGCCCACTGCGAACCTTTGTCACTGAGTTCATCCAGCGAAACTTCGATCGCTGTCAGTTCACCGCCCCGATTGATCTCTAAACCGTAGCCCTGATTGGGTGCGCTTTGCCCCACCACCAGTTTCAGGTGTCGGCTGTCCTTGATTTTCTTCCCACCAAACTCAACCACGACATCGCCAGCCTGTAGACCGGCCGCATCGGCAGGACTGCCTGGTACCACATCTGCAATCAGTGCTCCCGTGCTGCCTTCCATACCGAAGTGTGATGCCATTGCAGGTTGAACGTCCTGAATATTGACCCCCAGATAGCCCCTCACAACATGGCCATGATTGATCAGGCTTTCCATGACACTGCGGGCAAGATTGACAGGGATGGCAAAACCAATGCCAAGATTGCCTCCCGATTGACTCAAAATGGCAGTATTCACACCGATCAAACGACCTTCAGCATCCACAAGAGCCCCCCCGGAATTACCTGGGTTGATGGCCGCGTCGGTTTGGATGAAGTCTTCGTAGTCCAGGCCCATGTTCGACCTCCCCTTGGCGCTGACCATTCCCATGGTAACAGTCTGCCCAACTCCAAATGGGTTCCCAATGGCAAGCACCAGATCACCCACTAATATCTGATCGCTGTTGCCCAGTTCAATGGGTTGTAAATCGAGGGCATCTATTTTCAAAACCGCAACGTCCGACTTCGGGTCTACTCCAACTACTGCTGCAGCATATTCTTCATTGCCGGGACTCAAGACGACCTTGACCGTGTTGGCACCCTCAATGACGTGATTATTGGTAAGGATATAACCTTCGGGAGACACAATGACACCGGAACCCAATCCGCTTTTCGGTTTGGAACCCTGCATGTCAGGGAATTCAAAGCCCCGGAACTTTTCTCCAAAGAACTGTTCCAGACCAGGGCCACGACGTGATGCGTTCGGCTTCGCTTCAGTGCTTGTGAATACCTTGACGACGCTAGGCGCTACTTTTTGAATCACCGGAGCGAAACTCACGGTCATGCTTCCTTCGCGTTTCAGCGGTTGATTGTCGATTTTTAATGTCGGCTCAGGATGAGCACCTGCACGACCATCTCCCTTCATCCACCCCGTTGCAACAGAAGCGAGGATTGCGATAGTCATCGTACCAATTAATGCAAAGCGCATGCTGTTGCATAATACTGCAATTTGTTTTTTCATATGGTTATCTTTCAATCAGGTTGTGTGCTTCTTTACTCACATTCACACAAGACCACATGAGATTCACTGCAACCTTTCCGTCCCGTTACAAAAATGTAATCTTCATCTGAACCATTTGGATGTTCGACTTCGCTGAGCATCCTGCGCTACAACAATCGCAAAGCCTGAAGGAAGACGTTTGTTGCGCTGCGTTCCTTCCCTTGGAGAGGTGTTGTTCACTTGTAAGGCAGGATGAGTGTTCCGCCTTTCAGTGAACTCTTCATCGTTGGAAACATGCAGGATGTCCTTGAGCTCAGATCGCTGAAAACGCTCTTCCCTAACGCTGCCTTGCTTTGTAAGGTCGTTCGGTGATTCCCATGAATACATTGCCGGCATTGCTTTCATTTGCGCTCCTGCTGCAATCCATTGACGCTGTCTTTGCAGAACCAGTCGCAGCATGGAGAACAGGTTTCAGTCGTGATGACATCACGCCTTCTTCTTCAATGTGGATGAGTGGCTATGCTGCACGCGATCATGCTTCAGAAGGAACGCGCACCCGTCTTTGGGCAAAGGCATTGGCTCTGGAGGATGCGAAAGGTAAGAGAGCGCTCTTGGTCACACTGGATCTGGTGGGTGTCTCAAGGGATGTCACAGATCCCGTCAGACATGAGATTGCGGTCAATCATCAACTTGGATTAAAAGACGTCCTCATCAATTGCTCCCATACCCATACTGGACCTGTAGTCGGTGAAAACTTGAGAACCATGTATATTCTTGAAGAAAATGAATCTCAAAAATTGCTCAACTATACACGTCACTTGAAGGAGCGACTGGTCGAACTTGCAGATGCTGCATTTTCGAATTTGGAAGCATCCAGATTACGAGCAGGTCAATCTCAAGCCACTTTTGCCACCAACAGGCGAGAGAACCCTCAATCACACGTTCTCGCCTGGCGAGCATCAGGAAAATTAAAAGGCCCTGTGGACTATTCGGTACCCATTCTCGAAATCAGGGACATGGATCATCAATTGAAAGGTCTCGTATTTGGTTATGCATGTCATGCAACAGTCTTGAGTGATTACCAATGGTCAGGCGATTACCCGGGCTTCGCTCAAATACAACTTGAATCTCGATATGATGGAATTCAGGCCATGTTCTGGGCCGGGTGCGGTGCAGATATCAATCCATTACCAAGACGCACAGCCGCACTTGCTGAACAGTATGGCGTGGAACTTGCCCAGGCTGTGACTCAGGGAATCAAGGGGGTCATGGACGAGGTATCCCCGACCCTGAAAACCGATTATACGGAAATACCCCT
This sequence comes from Pedosphaera sp., assembly GCA_002690655.1. Taxonomy (GTDB): domain Bacteria; phylum Verrucomicrobiota; class Verrucomicrobiia; order Limisphaerales; family AAA164-E04; genus AAA164-E04. Next base: position 172,738 of record NZFL01000011.1, on the reverse strand, counting down.
GCTCTTTGCCCCTATGCCTTCAAGAGAGGATCTTGAGTCCGAAGCCCAGTCTGACAATCCGTATGCCGCCTCACGTGCACAAAAATGGATGAATCATATGAAACAAGGCCACCCATTGCCAACGAGTTATCCTTACCCCATAGGTCTTTGGAGATTGGGTAATCAGGTCAAATGGCTCACGATGGGCGGGGAGGTAGTTGTGGACTTTGCACTGACCTTCAAGCAAACCTACGGCAGGGACTTGTGGATCGCAGGTTACTCGCATGATATCATGGGCTATATTCCCTCAAGACGAATCTGGAACGAAGGAGGCTATGAAGGTGGGGGAGCCATGGTTTATTACGGCCAACCCACTCGATGGTCCCAAGATGTGGAACATCAAATATCACAAGCAGTTAAAAGCCTAATGAGTAAATAAAACCTCAGTATCTTGACGGATCTGGCCTCGGTGAAGCTTCCATGGCCCTTTGCAATTTGCCTAATAGCCAAGACAGCAAAGCAACCCCACCTATGGTGAACAGAAGAATGAACCACCCGGCGGCATCGTGATTTGCATCGATCGACTCGATACCATGATGATGTGCTTGATAACTCAAAAACAACACCCGCATCAAATTTCCGAAAACGGCAAGAGCGATACCAGCGAAAAAAAGCAATATCCTCAACCCAAGTTCTTTCAGCATCAGAAAACCAATGAACAAAGTCGCCATGACGGTGCTTTGCAAGCTTCGTATACCACTGCACGCTTCGTCCACACCCACAGGTCCGCTTGAAAGATGAATCACACTTCCGGCCAAGTCCGCAGGTATCCCGATGACTTCAAGGATCTCTACTGTGGCAAAAGCAATCTGGTGCTGCAGTCCATTGACCACAAAACCGTGAACCACGGAAGGCATGGGCAAGGCGATGAGGATAAAAGCATATGGAAATAAAAATTTCATGATGCCCTTCCAGCCAAAGACGTAATGGAGATTGGCTGTGACAACCAACATTACCGCCAGCGCTAAACCGACCAGTGCGGCAGGTTTCAAACCAAAGGCCGCCTGATATATTTGAAACGTAAAAAGCAATCCAATGCCTGCGATGCCGCATGACACGGATGGCCAGCCCACTTTCAGGGTAGCAGAAGGTCGCACCTGCCAGGATTCCCAGAATAGAAATACGCAGAGGAAAATCACGATCCAGCCAAAGGAAAGATCGGGCTGGTGATTCCAGAACCAAGATGCTTTGGCTGCCAGCCAGGCCAGCGCAATGAAGCTTGGTAGCAATTGCAGGCAAAGAGACCGCTCCGAATATGAATCCGGAGGCGCCTGCATGGGAACTTTGGATTCACTTGCCATCAGGGTCTCCCTCTTCTGATGCTTTCGCACTTTCCCACGCTTCAATCGCTTGCACGTAATCATCACGAACAAGCCATTGACTCAAAAAAACTTTCAGCCGATCATCCCCTTTTTCCAATTGCCCGGCTTGAACGGTGGTAGAAACCCTGATGAATTGCTTGGGCCCCAGCAAGGGACGTCTGCTCTTGAAGCTATCCCATACCCTTGCCCAGAGCTTCGAATCAACCATGCGATTTGAGGTTCCCGTCGTGTTCTCCCGTTCTTTTTCAAACTGGTATTTCATGGCAACCGAAAGATTATGATCCAATCGATAGGGCAAGGTTTGCCCTCCGACCATGCCTGTAAAATAAACAAGTTCAGAACGTGATCCTGCAATAAACAGCCGGCGCTCAAACCCTATCTTGTCGCCTTGAACCTCCACCTCCACGTAGTCTGGCTGGATAGGCTGAATCTTCCAGCCTCCCTCAGTCCAGCATCGATCAGGAGTGTGAACAAAAAGGCCTATTTCGTTGATTGATTCACTGTGGCGTTTGGCTATGAAAGCCAGGATGGCATTGTCGGAGGCATCCAGAAACTGGCCATTGAATGTTTCATCAGCCACGAGACGGCGTTCCATGGCGTCACCAATAGGGTGATCCACGAAATCGTAACCAGTGACCTCACTCTTCGATGAAAACCAGAATCGCTCCCGACTTTGATCCACGTGTGTATACCAGATATTTGGAAAACCCCATAATCCTATGAGAAGCAGAGAAATCCCAAAAATCCAGAAAGATGAATTCACCAAATCCTGATGTTGAGATTTATTTTTAATAGCATCCACCATACATTACCAAGTATTTATGCCAAATGCCTACCCCAAATAAAGACAGTGAAAAAAATTTAACGTATCACGATCGTGATGCAGTGAATTTTGATTATGCAATGATTGATTGAACAACTTCCCCCGCTACATCAGTCAACCTGAAATCTCGACCATTCATGAAATACGTCAACTTTTCGTGATCAAAACCCATTAATCGCAAGATAGTGGCATGAAGATCATTGACACTCACTCGGTCATCAACCGCCTTAAATCCAATTTCATCCGTGGAACCATGATGGACGCCCCCTTTGACACCGCCACCTGCAAACCAATAAGTAAAAGCATGGGGATTATGATCTCGCCCCGGATTATTGCCTTTTTGAGAAATGGGTAACCTGCCAAATTCCCCGCCCCAAATAACCAGTGTTTCATCCAGGACCCCTCTCTGTTCAAGGTCCGACAATAGACCAGCTATGGGCTGATCGGTTTCCCTGGCAAATCCTTGATGATTACCCGCTATGTCCTGGTGACCATCCCAACTTCGTTGATTCTCCATACCGCCGGAATAAATTTGAACGCACCTTACGCCGCGCTCAACCATACGGCGAGCCATCATGCACTGACCCGCAAAATGCTTACAATGATCTTGATCCAGCCCATAAAGTTTTTTGATATGATCTGGTTCACTCTCGATATTAAAAGCTTCAGGTGCCGCCGACTGCATGCGAAAGGCTAACTCATAGCTTTCAATACGTGCATTCAGCTCTGCCTCAGCCGCAGAGCGCACATTTTGTGAACGATTCAGTTTTGCAAGCAAATCAAGCTGTGCACGTTGGTTATCTGGATTTAATTCCTGAGGTGGGTTTAAATTATCAATGGGATTCCCTTTAGGGCGAAGCCAAGTTCCTTGATGAACGCTTGGTAAAAATCCAGCCCCCCAATTGCTCGCGTGTCCTTTGGGAAGCCCACGATCGAGTGGGTCACTCATTACAACAAATGAAGGTAGATTACGACTTTCACTCCCCAGACCGTAAGTCAGCCATGATCCAACACAAGGCCAACCCATTCGGGTAGAACCCGTGTTGATCATGAATAAAGCAGGGCTATGGTTATTTGATTCAGTGTGGCACGAATGAACGAATGCCATTTTATCTGTATGCTCTGCCAGATGAGGGAATATTTCACTGACCCATGTCCCGCTTTGACCATGCTGCTTCCAGTTAAAAGGGGATTTCATCAAGGGGCCCACGGCGTTGGTGAAAAATCCAGTATTGTTGTCAAAACCATTCAATTCCATGCCATCACGTTTTGCGAGTTCGGGCTTGTAATCCCAGGTATCGACCTGACTTGGCCCACCGTTGACAAATAACCAGATGACCGATTTGGCCTTCACCGGAAGTTGAGGGACTCGCGGAGCCAATGGATCTGGCCCATCAGCGATCAAGGAGGGCGCGACCAAACCTCCATCCTTAAGTAAGCCAGCCAGACCAAGAAGCCCAGCACCAGCTCCGGATTTTCTGAACATTTCGCGTCGGTTCATAGAGAGAAAGTCAGTCCACATAAATGAATTCATTGAGATTCATGACAACTTGAGCAAAATCCGTGAGCGCCAGCATCTCATGGTTTTTTGAGCCAGAGGAGCGATGTCTCTCTGTTTGGGCTGCAATGAATGCTGCACCCTCAGCTAACTCCAATCTGCCAGGCTTGCGATTAAGCGCTATTTCATAAGCTTTATCCACGGAATCCATCATTGAATCACCTGCCTCATTCCGTATGCGTTCCGCAAAAGCTTTGGCCCAGTTTCTCACAAATGGACTATTCATGAGAAGCAGAGCCTGCGGGGCCACCGTGGTCGTAGGCCTTGTACCCTGACTGACGAGAGGTTCGGGAGCATCAAAAGACTGCATTGCTGTAATAAGCCTGCTTCTCTTGACTGTGAGGTAAATACTACGCCTCAAACTTGCAGGATCTAGCGATCCTTGACCAAACATGCTTTTGTCCAGTCGCCCGGAAACGGTCAAAAGGGAATCGCGAATCGCTTCGGCTTCTAATCTGCGATGCGCAGGAAAAAAAGGGGCATGATCGAATCCTGCCTGCTCTTCAACGGATGAGTTTCTGGTTGGTCGATGCGACGTTTGCTGATAGGTCGCGCTGGTCATGATGAGTTGATGCAGAGGTTTCAGACGCCATTGATTTTCGATCAATTTGACCGCAAGCCAATCAAGGAGCTCAGGATGTGCCGGTTGATTCCCAAAGCCTCCGAAATCATTTGGAGTCGAAACGAGCCCTGTTCCAAAATGGTGTTGCCAAAGCCTGTTGACAATCACTCTTGCAAGTAAACGACCCGCACCGTTTTCTACGTCAGTCATCCATTCAGCCAGAGCCCGTCTTTTGCCTGAGTATTTCACCCCTTCAGGCGGGTCGTGTTTCCATGGATTGCCACTGTCATCATCGGGATGCAAGGCTTTGATAAATCCTTGATTCACCACTTTGCCCTTGGAGTTCGTACTCCCTCGTTTGAGAAAGTACGTTTTTTCAAAAAAATCAGCACCTTGAGAATGCATTCGAACAGCAGGAAATCCTTCCGCGCAAACCAGAACTTTCGTGCGGTCTGGCTCAGGTTTTTGCAGCAAATGTTCTTGAAGTTTCCCTTTGACAGTTTGCCAACCGACATCAGTGCTTTTCCACCACTCCATGAGTAAGTGGCGATCTTCCGTGGTGATACCTCCTTTTACGCTTGATGACTCCTTCATTCCCCGCAACAAGGTGGTGATTGTGGATGGAAGCGTTATGTCACGAAGCCCGGCATTCCGATCGCTTGCAAGAGAGATCCGAGGACGTCCGATGCTGTGTCGCTTATTAACCGAAAACTCAAGATGCAATTCCAGTTTATCACCAACAAAAAGAGTCAAAGGTTCATTGAACTCAAAAACAGCTGCATGATTATCACCAAATTGAGGATCCACAGCCCATCCAGAATTTGGGTTTTCATCAAGAGCTGCGGCCACAGAGAGATGCTTGTCGTTTTGTTGAAAAGTAGCACGTGGACGAATCAAGGGAATCTCTTCGCTCTCTACCCCCCCCTTTCTGGTGATGAATACTCGAATCCTGCTGAGACCGAAATTACCATTATCGGCTCGTCCAGGCCCGTTTTGTTTGAGGGTCGAATCAGCCAATGCTTCGACCCTCAAAGCTAGAACCCCTTTTTTTGAGAGGGTCGTCGTCATCGTGTAGACATCCGAATCACCATTTTTGCCCTCTACTACGTATGAACCGTCCTCCAATTTCCTGAATGAAGCTCCAGCTTTGGAATGTAGCGTTTGAAAATCAATTTGTTCCCAAATAGGATGGAAGGCATCGAAAGAGTCTTTCTTTAACCAATTCTCAAATTTTACAGGAATGACTCTCTTTTCGTAATTATGCAAGGCTTCGAGATATGGAGCATGTTCTTTTTCAAATTGCTGAAGAGCCTCCTGATATTTTTCAGGTTCGAGGTCGATTTCAATTTCACTTCTCACGGTAGATGTGAATGTCGATAACAGCCGATAATATTCCATACTGGAGATGGGATCGGCTTTATGATCATGACATCGCGCACATCCGACAGTGAGCCCCAGCATAGCAGAGCCTGCTGTAGAAAGCATATCGTCCATGGCATCATAACGGACACGCTCAACTTCATTGGCTGTAATTTGTGTAGGAAACACACCAGCACCCAAAAACCCCGTCGCCATCATAGCCAGCGGGTTGTTCGGCTCATACTCATCCCCAGCTAATTGCCAACGTACAAATTGATCGTAAGGCATGTCTGCATTAAGGGCCTTTATCACAAAATCACGGTAGTGATACGCACTCGGGCGGTCATAATCATGCTCGAAGCCAGAGCTTTCAGCGTAACGCGCCAGATCCAGCCAATACCTTCCCCAACGTTCACCATAGCGCTCGCTCTCCAGCAGCCCTGATACAGCATTGGACCACTTCGCTGGTGAGGCATCATCCATGAATCCCTGCACACTTTCATAGCTTGGAGGAATACCTTGAAGGTCAAATGAAGCTCGGCGCAGCAGCACACGATGGTCTGCCCGTGGGTTGGGTTGAAGTCCCTTTTCATGCAGATGGCTGAAAACCCATCGATCAATCGGGTGAGGACTTATCTGCCCTGCTTGATTCATCTCGGGAGGAGGATTAACGCTCAATGGGCGAAATGCCCACCAATGCTCTGCCTTACCTGAGGCGAACTGGTCTTTTGCTGCCACTTTATCGGCGAGCGCCTGAGTCCAGAACATCAACCCAACCATCAACAACTGCGACAAGCTGGCCATATTGATCTTTTTAAAACATTGCATCACACAAAGTTGCCTTGGGTTCCTTACTCTATATTGTTCAATAATACAAAATCACGAGACTGATGGAGATCCTTTTTTACGGGACCTGTTTAGCATTGGGCTGCAGGTATCAGTAACAAGCACAATATGCACCTTCCGACGGATGAAACAGTAGTTTAAGTCATTATTCAAATAAACCAGCCATGCTGTAAGTCGTTTCAGTGTGTAATCCCTACATTAACCCGAGTCATGATGCAGTGAAAGGAAACATTCTCACATATAAAGGTGACACCAAAGTGATTTACTTTTGTTGTTGGCTGAACGCTAGGAATCATAACGCGCAAGGTGACTAAAGCTCAGATTACTTCTGGTGATTCTGATCATCATAGGTGCTCTGCTCGCAATCATAATGAAAATATTGATAAATAAGCGTGCTATTTTCGTAAACAACGTTGCACAGGAACACTCGCTTCTATGATCTCCCCATAAGTTCATTTCAATGCATGCCACCGGGTAGAGATAATCAAAAGAGGGGACTTTCTTTACCATGCCGGCATGACCGTCGTGACGGCAGTGAAAAAATGCGAGATATTTTGACACGTTTGAGTTGTCAGGAGGACAAGCCGTTTCGCTTCATTTACGAAACCGATGACTCGCTTATTTTAGTCAATGCCTCTGTGATGGAAGGCATCTCTGTAGGTTGTACATTCATTCCTCGTGAGGCAGCACGTAACTGCCCAATGGCCAGACCATTGTCATTCAATGGGATTTGATCGGGCAGTTGTGTTCTGAATCCGTGCTGTGTGAGTGTCCCCATCAGGTACTCTGTCCAAATGCGGTTTTCAAATGCTGACCCACTGAGTATGATGCATTGTGGATGAAGGGTTGCGGCGATTTTGAGAATCCATTGTGAAAAGGTGCAAAAGACGCGTCTCAGGATGTACTGCGCATGCCTGCCTTGTTGCATGTCTGTCACAATTCCTTGAAGCATGGGTTTCCAACCCAAAATGCTCATTTGTTTGGCTTCCCCTGCCTGATTGATGGGATGTGCATAAGGCTTGACCCCTCGCCTTAAATCCATTTCCCGATCCATCACAGCCTCTAGCTCAGAAAAAGTATGTCCCTGATATCGATTACGATGAGTTCCCAGCAACAAAGCGGCCAAACCAAACCACCATTGAGTGACACTGCGAGTCTGCCGACATTGAAGTTTTCGATCAAAAACCTGATCCCATTGCTCAATTTCCTGAAGGTTCAATTGAGCTCTTAACTTCAAAGGCAATACGTCCCACATCTTTTTCCCAAATGTCTCGTGGAGCATACCAAATAAACAAGCTCGATTGTCATCGATTGAGGAATCTCCGCCAGGCAGGCAGAAGGATTCAAATTGAATGATGCGCTGCCATTCGTTACCTTCAAGCCATAGACATTCCCCTCCATTTAGCTCGTCCTGCCTACCAAGCCCAATTCCCTCGTCGAAACACAACGCCATCACATGCGATATTTCAAAATCGCATGGGATACCTGCCATGACGTGAGCAAGATCGTGTTCAATTTGCTGAACTTTTGTTTCGGTAGATAGAGCATATTGGGCTGTCAATGCCTGAGAATCCATGTCTGCCTGAAGCTGCTGAGGATCATGGTCGAACAGGGCTTTGGAATCATTCAGGTTGTCAAAAAAGAAATCGAGACTACTCCCCTGCTCCAAAGGCCCTATGGGCGCGAGCAAAAAGGAACGCTCTTCAACGCTCAGCCCCAAGGACGTTATGCGCTTACCGCCCAATGCAATGAGTTCCTTTTTACTTCCTTCCATCTTAATTTCCTGAGGAACGATCCCCTTACCATGGCGCAAAACCTGCCTTTGCCCCCCTAATCGCTGAACCAGACTATCAGGCGTCGTTCTCAATATGGGTAAATCCGATACCAACATGGAATCAATATGTCCCTCGAATGCTTGCAATGCCTCCCTCTCGGTGCAGGCATTGGGCAGTCGTCGCTCAGCGCCGGAAATAACCGCAAGAGGACGATGAAGTAAGTTCATCAAAAGGTGAAGAATACCCGAGCCAGGGAGGCCGATGTCAAGGTGCGACCCAAAGGGTGCAATCTGACCAGACAGACTCGATACATTATTTCGTTTTTTCATCCTCAGCAGCGGCGCACTGGATTGCATCAACCAATCGCGCTCCTTGACGCCCGCTAACACAAAAGCATCTATCGCATCAACGGAATCTAGGATGCATGGAATCGGCTGATGTGCGGAATCAAGCAAAGCGCGTATGCGCCGGACAGGTTCGTTGACTGTTGCCAGGCTTACCAAAGAGAAACCGGAGATTTCTTTGACAGCCAATACGCCCCCCTTTTCGATCACTGCAGCAGATTGGATGAATGCGTCGCGCTGACGACCTTTGACAACTCCACAATGATCCCAAAGTTCAACTGATGGACCACAAATAGGGCATGTATTCACCAAATGCAGAAAACGTCGATCTCTTGAATTACCAACTTCCGACAAGCATTGCTCGCAAAGCGGGTATTTACCGAGTGATGTATCTCCTCTTCTGAGCAGTCCTTTACGTGCAATTGAATATCTGGGACCGCAGTCGGCACAAAAAGTGTAAGGGTAAAAGAACCTGCGATTATCTGGGTTGAGCATTTCCGCAACACATTCGGAGCATTGTCCCCTGTCTGGCAAAACCCACCTACCACCGGATTGTCTGTTTTCAGCTTCCCGAAGACTGAAAGACATGTCTCCTTTGGGATTTATTCGATTGATACTGACCAATTCAAAACGGTAGTCAGCCTGTTGAAATCTCGAAAGAAATTGATTTTCAAAAGCTTTCAGAGTCCCCTCATCCCCTTCGAGTTGGATCTCATAGCCTCGCGAAAACGGTCGTATCCATCCTCGTAAATTCAAAGACCTGACCAAAAGAAAAACAGCAGCAGCAAACCGGCTGCCATGCAGGTTACCCCTTACCAAAAATTGTTTACGAACAAAGCCTGGAGATGCGTCCTTCATAACATCGGAAACCTATCACCTTTAACATCCAGTTAAACATAGACCTGATTGACCTCGTAAACATCTTATCCATCTACCTCTATTTGACTAACCAAGGTTGATCAAAAGGGCTTCTCAATTTTTGACCTGCGTTCATGGAAGATTAAAACCCTTAGCTGAAGTTCCGTCCTGATGTGAAAAAATATTAGCTAATTGGACCAGTTCTTTGAAATGGAAATGAATCTTGGTGCAGGTGTTTTCACCGAGAGCCAGTGACTAATCATGAGAAACCTTGAATTGACCGCGGCAACTCTCGTGCGTAATCCAGGGGCGATCTTGAACCTTTTTGGATACATCTAAGATTCAAAACGATCTTTCAACAGCCGAATGGCACTCATGCATTTTTTCATCTCTTGATTAGATCCAATCGATATGCGAATTCGATCATTGAATTGACCTGTTGTAAACCAGCGAACCAGTATTTTTTGACGGCGCAATCCATTAAACCATTCGCTGGCAGGAGCCAGAGGAGGTTTAACAAAAAGGAAGTTGGCTTGACTCGGCAGAACATTGAAACCGAGCCCTTCGAGTTCTTGAGCCGTCTGATTTCTGCATTTTTTGATACGCTGAAAATTGGAACGGTAATAGGACAGGCTCCTCAAGGTTTGCAGTGCTGCTATTTGCCCCATTCCATTCACATTGTAACTGTCGCGAATGCAATCGATAGCGTGAATTAAATCAGGATGCCCAACAAAGTAACCTACCCGCTGAAAACACAAGGAATAGGATTTTGAAAAGGTCCGTGAAACCAGAACATTACTTAAGGTGGAAGCAAGTTCCATGGCGTTTTGCTCAGCAAAATCAGCATAGGCCTCATCTAAAATGACAATACCATTTTGAGCTCGGCACAGAGCAAGCAGTTCGCGGGTGGAATACCCTCTGCCTGTGGGCGCATTCGGGGTTGTGACAAATGAAAGTGCCGCATCAAAGTTCCATTGTTGTTCTTTTTTCAGCTGCCGCAAAGACGGCATACTGAAATCAGGGTTCAACGGAACCTCATGACGTATGGCTCCTTGAATGTCCGTCAGCACAGGATAAAGCGAATAACTTGGGGTCCAATATTGAACGAGAGACTTTTCCCTGACACGTCCAGCCCGCTTTCCTTGCCAGGGCTCAACAAAAGCACGAGTGGCCAATCCCAGAAGTTCATCCGAACCATTTCCAACCGTAATCTGATTTTCCTCTACATCGTGAAGTTTCGCGATACGCTGACGCAAAGGCTGCGCCGTAGGGTTTGGATATAATCGCAATCGCTCATCCACTGATCCCCTCAGTGCCTTGAGCACGCTTGGCGAGGGAGGGTAAGGGTTTTCGTTGGTGTTGAGCTTGGTCAATCCCTTCACCTTGGGTTGTTCACCGGGGGTGTAAGGGTGTAGTTCATGAACAAGTGGTCGTATCCAATCAGGATTAGATTTTAAATTTCGAGCCATGGCATCATTGCTTAAAGATCACTGAGCACTCAACTTTTACGTATTTCTGCCGAGTTTCCATGTCCGTCCAAACCTTCCATATTCGCAAAGGCACGCACCGCGGGCAATGCCCTTTCAAGCGATGACTTCTGATACTCAACAATACTCGTGCGACGTTGAAATTGATCCACTGTCAAACCCGGAAAAGAAGCCCCAGCTCCTCCAGTAGGCAATACGTGACTGGGACCAGCCACATAATCTCCGAGCGCAGTTGGTGAATCATTACCAAGGAAAATGGCGCCTGCCGTTACAATTCCCTTCGAAAGCTTACGGGCATTGTGTGTCATGATTTCGCAATGCTCAGGTGCAAACTCGTTGGCCAATCCCACAGCCTGATCCAAATCCCTGACGTGAATCAACCACGCATTTTTGTTCAAAGCTTTTCCTATGAATTCTGAACGCGTCAACTTTTCAACTTGCTTATTTACCTCTGCCTGAACACGACTGATCAATCTTTTGGAAGTTGTCAGTAAACAGACACGTTCTTTACCTGAGCCGTGTTCAGCTTGAGCAAGCATGTCAGCAGCAACATAGGAAGCATTAGCTGTTGGGTCAGCAATGATGAGCACCTCACTCGGACCCGGAAGCAAATCAATGGACACATGACCAAATGCAAGCCTTTTTGCGGCCACAACATAGGCATTCCCTGGACCAAAAATTTTATCTGCTTTGGCAATGGTTCTAGTACCGAATGCCATGGCCGCTACAGCCTGTGCTCCACCTACTTTGAAAACCTTGGAAGCTCCTGCGTGTTTTAATGCAAACAATAAGTCTGGATTTACTTTACCCTCCGGATTGCATGGAGTGCATACGTTAATCTCAGGGCAACCTGCTACTTTGGCAAGCCCTACTGTCATTAATGCTGTCGAGGCTAATGGAGCCGTGCCTCCAGGTACATAAAGACCCACCCTGCGGAAAGGATCATATTTTTCCCCCACGCGAGCTCCATGCGAGTTGCGTCCACTCCAGCCCTTTCTTTTGGACATTTTCCCAAAATTCTGAATGTTTGAAAAAGACTCTTTTATTGCCGCTTTTGTCGCAGAATCGACTTGTCGTGAGGCATGTTCGAATTCAGTTTTAGAGACAATTAATTCTCGCGCCTTCAATACGGCACCATCAAATTGTTCCGTAAAATGCAAAACTGCCTTATCTCCTTTACTGGCTACTTCGTGCATGATGGAACGAACTCTTTGATCCACCTCTTCATCAAACAGACTCGATGTAGCTAGGACCTTGTTCCATTTCCGCTGAAAGGACTTTTCTGAGAAGACCGCAATGTTCATAAGAGTACACATACGTGCATTATAGCCCTCTTGGCAAATGGCAAATTCCACTCTTGTTAAGAAAATTCAAAAAAAGAGGACTATCCCCTTTTTTTTGCCTTCAAACTCACGGTATATCGTCTTGCTTAGAATGAGGCAATCTTGGCTATCTTCCCACTCCCTCGATCCAGGCAAGAAGTGCATTGAGGTGAACAAATAAGTTTCAAAAACACATTTGTTCATTTGTAGGATTCCTCAAAGAGGGAAAAGTGTTGAGGGAACAAACAGCAACTACTGATAGCAAAGATCAATAACCTTGCTTGCGCTGAAGTGGGTCCCAGAACTCCAAATTTACATCGGTGCCTGTGCGGGCAGGATCTGAAGGTGGGTTGATTTGATCTCCCTTCCGAAACTCAGCATGGCCATCGTTGAAACCAACATTTCCACCTCCCTGGTGCCGATTTGGATCAATACCCTCAAGTGCGTCACCATTACCGAAGCCCGACGTAGGCCACCAGAGACTACTACTCCACGAACCATTCGGCTTGGGCATGGTATCCCCGACTGCTAGATTCATGGACGGACTTCGAACAGCAGTGCGTTTAAAGTTAGGTTTGGATTCTACTTTGATACCGTTAATGGTGAAAGATCCGCCCCCGTAAGGATGAATACCGAGAAAAAACGCATTGTAACCATAGCCCACTTTGTGAGCATCAAAGGCCCATTCCCATTTCACGTTATTGTCCTGCCGACTTCGCTTGAGGGAAAGGCAGTGAAAAAGATTCGACATATTGCCCTCAGGAATGATGGTGGTTCCCCACCAATTGGTCAGATTTTGTGCAGTGGATGATGTCCCGTTGTTTCGGTGAGGTGGAAATGTATCGTTGTTATCATCCGTATAAAATTGCATGAAAAGATTTATTTGGCGCAAATTATTCAGGCAGGCAATACGTTGGCCTTTCTCTTTAGCTTTACCAAGTGCCGGTAAAAGCATCCCTGCTAGAATGGCAATGATGGCGATCACTACCAGCAGCTCGATCAATGTGAAAGCGCCTTGTTTTCTGAAAGATTGAAACGGCCCGGCCAATTTCAGGTGAGCTTCTTTATCTTGGATCATAGATGAGGGATAGATTAAAACTGAAATTAATCAAACTAATTCCATCGATTTAGTTTGAATTTCTCCAAGACTTGCATAGTGGTTGTGTCCCCGGTTCTTCCATCAAAATAACGTTAACAAAACAGTGTTAGAATGGAACACGATCCTATCTGCAGAGGGCTGTAGCGAGAGGTAAAGAGCAGTCGGTAAAATGATAACTATCAAGTCAAAGCTTTGAGTCGAACAGGCCAATTGACGTCATTCCTTGAAAGCTGTGGCCAGCAGGGTTTGAAAATGAGGAGGCTCAGCCTCCTTGGCGACAGCTTCTATTTCAATTTGCGCAAAACCCGCCTTCTCCAGCCACTTTTGAAGCAGGCTTTCTTCAAAACCCATCCAGACATCACCATACAACGCCTTTGCTTCTTCGAAATCATGTTGAAGTAAATCCAAGACCATCAGATTTCCTCCCGGTCGTAGAATCCTGAAGGCGGATTTAAGTGCCACCGCTGGATCCTTAGCGTGATGCAGGGCTTGACTCAAAACAACCACATCGACGCTCTGGTCATCAATAGGTGGCTGCATGATATCGCCCTGACGGAAGTCTAAGTTACGAATTTTATTTTCCTTGGCCTTGCGCGCACCAAAATCAACCATGCTTTGAGAGTTATCAACGGCAATCACCGATTTTGCACTCATCGCAAGTAATTCCGAAAGTAATCCTTCACCTGACCCGAGATCTGCAATGTCCAGCTTGGGGATAAGCCTCAAGAGCAGATGTCCAAAGGCTTGCCATGACCTTCCAGGACCATAACTGCGGTCAAAACGACCGGCCACCTGATTGAAATAAACCTTGGCCTGATCTTCTCGTCTGTCGAGAATCCGTTTCAAATTGATGCGATCGGATTCAAAATCTTCCAAGCCTCTGGCTCCTTCAAGTGCAATATCGAGAAGAGATTTATCGGTGCCCTTTTTCAGATCCAGCAATTTGTAGAACACTCGCTTCCCTTCCCGACGTGATGAAAGCAAGCCATGTTTTTGCAGCAGTCCTAAATGCGTACTGATGCGCGATTGTCCCATGTGAGTGATCTCTTGCATTTCATTGACAGAGAGTTCATCCCTAGACAGCAACGCAACGAGCCGTATGCGCGTGGCATCTGCAAGCACTCTTAGTGATGCGACTATGTCAGCCATTCTATCTCCATGTTTAACGAGGGGCTCATTTAAATTTCGACTGCCATAAATTCAGGAATAATCCATTGACGTCGAGTAAATAGATTATATCATCTTATCAAGATACGTCAATATGTGTTAGGACGTAATGAACTTGAGTCACATTAATCATGAGTAATAACTACATCTTTTCATCTGAATCCGTAGGCGAAGGGCATCCTGATAAAGTCTGCGACACCATATCGGACGCAATACTGGACGCCTGCCTGGCACAGGACAAAAAAAGTCGTGTCGCATGTGAAACCTTTGTCAAAAGTAATGTGGTCGTCATAGGCGGTGAAATAACCACCAAAGCCAAATTCGACTACAATGAGGTCGTTCGCGAGGCAATACGAAGTATCGGATACGTGAATGACGACGATGTTTTCCATGCAGATCATGTGTTCATAAACAATTATCTCACGACGCAGAGCACCGACATTGCGCAAGGTGTCGACGCCAAAGCTGCCAAGGGCAAGGCTACGGATGAACAAGGCGCAGGTGATCAGGGATTGATGTTTGGTTACGCCTGTGACGAGACAGATGAACTCATGCCTGCTCCAGTGATGTATGCTCACCGCGTCGGGCGTGAGTTGACACGCATACGGAAGAGTGGCAAGGCTAAATGGTTGCGTCCTGACGCCAAATCACAGTGCTCTGTCCGATACGAGAACGGCAAGCCTGTAGAAGTAACGAGTGTTGTGGTAAGCACACAGCACACGGACGGAGTTACCCACAAACAGATCCATGATTTCATTGTGAAGAATGTTATTCAAAAAGTGCTGCCGAAAAAATTGCTGAACAAGAACACCCAGTATCTTATCAATCCCACCGGCCGGTTCGTCGTGGGCGGCCCACAAGGCGATGCGGGATTAACAGGTAGAAAAATTATTGTCGACACATATGGTGGCATGGGACGTCATGGCGGAGGAGCATTCTCCGGAAAAGATCCAAGTAAGGTTGATCGGAGTGCTGCCTACATGGGACGTTATGTAGCCAAGAATGTTGTCGCCGCTGGACTGGCTACAAAATGTGAAGTCCAGTTTGCCTACGCGATAGGCTATCCTGATCCGGTTTCAGTTACCGTGGATACTTTCGGCACAGGAACCGTCAGTGAAGCCAAAATTACCGAAGCCGTTGAGAAAGTCTTCAGCTTCAAGCCAGCTGACATCGTCAAACAGTTGAAGCTTTTGCGTCCTATCTTCTCTGCCACCACTAACTACGGCCACTTTGGCAAAGTAGACGATACAAAAACAATCACCTGGGAACGCACTGACAAGGCTGCCGCCCTGAAAAGAGCAGTGAAATCCTGATCGATAGCATTTTTTAAATACGAAATAACTTGAAAATATGAGCGAAACATTAGAGCAAGCCAAAACCGGAGACTTCAAAGTCGCCGACCTTTCACTAGCAGAATGGGGTCGAAAAGAAATCACCATTGCCGAGAAAGAAATGCCCGGCTTAATGGCTATCCGTGAAAAATACGCATCCAGCAAACCTTTGAAGGATGTGCGTATCACAGGATCGCTGCACATGACCATTCAAACTGCTGTATTAATTGAAACACTTGCTGATCTTGGCGCCTCCATCCGTTGGGCTAGTTGTAACATCTTCTCAACTCAAGATCATGCTGCCGCAGCCATTGCTGAGGCGGACTTCCCAGTGTTTGCCTGGAAAGGAGAGACACTCGAAGAATACTGGTGGTGTACTTATCAGGCACTGACTCATCCAGATGGCAAAGGCCCTCAATTGATCGTGGACGATGGTGGTGATGCGACACTTTTGATTCACAAAGGATACGAGTTGGAAAACGGCAGCGACTGGGTCAACAGCCCTTCTGAAAGCGCCGAGGAACAGGTCATAAAGGATCTCTTGAAGAAAGTCCATGCCGAGGACCCGCTCAAGTGGCATACAGTTGTCAAGGATTGGAAAGGTGTTTCCGAAGAGACAACCACAGGAGTACATCGTTTGGTTAAGATGCATCAAGAGGGCTCTCTTCTGATACCAGCTGTTAATGTCAATGATTCTGTTACCAAATCCAAATTCGACAATTTGTACGGATGTCGAGAATCTCTTGCCGACGGAATCAAACGAGCCACAGACGTCATGGTCGCCGGCAAGTTAGTCTGTGTCATTGGTTATGGTGATGTCGGTAAAGGCTGTGCACAATCGATGCGTGGATTCGGTGCCCGAGTGATTGTTACGGAAATTGACCCCATCAATGCTCTCCAAGCCGTGATGGAGGGTTTCGAGGTAACAACGGTAGAAGAAACATTGGGACGAGCAGACATTTATGTAACCACGACTGGGAATAAAGATGTGATTACCTTGGACCATATGCTGAGCATGAAAGATCAAGCCATCGTCTGTAACATTGGGCATTTCGATAATGAGATACAGGTAGATAAATTGAACAACCATCCGGACGTGAAAATGGTCACCGTCAAACCTCAGGTTGATCAGTATTTCATGAAAGATGGTCGATCCATTTTCATGCTGGCAGAAGGCCGTCTTGTGAATCTTGGCTGTGCCACAGGGCACCCGTCATTCGTCATGTCAGCTAGTTTTGCGAATCAAACGCTGGCACAGATTGATTTATGGGAAAAACGGGATACCAACGAGCCCAGCGTTTATGTTTTGCCCAAGGCACTTGACGAGGAAGTTGCACGACTGCACTTATCCAAACTGGGTGTGAACCTGACCACTCTGAGCAAGAATCAAGCCGATTACATCGGAGTTTCAGTTGAGGGCCCTTACAAGCCAGACCACTATCGCTACTAAAAATTAGTTTTAAAAACAATATTCTAGAAGGCGGCAAATTTATTTGCCGCCTTTTTTGTGTGATACTGGATCCCAATCATTTACCGACCTGATCGACAGCAATGCATCCATGAAAATGAAAGAGACAAACAAAAATTACCCCGCCCCTTTCTTTCCTAAAAGTATCTTGCGC
Organism: Pedosphaera sp.; assembly: GCA_002690655.1. Classification (GTDB taxonomy): domain Bacteria; phylum Verrucomicrobiota; class Verrucomicrobiia; order Limisphaerales; family AAA164-E04; genus AAA164-E04. The sequence goes on along the minus strand of NZFL01000011.1, from coordinate 155,224 downwards.
TCACGAGTCACCCCCATCAGGGATTCATTCGTTCATCCGTGTCATCAATACAGGCGAACCAAGCCCGCAGTATCTGGGACTGCTCGCCTTGTGGCTGCCACGGTCAGACTTGAAAGTCAATTCAGCTCAAGCGCTGTCCATGGATCTATGCGCCCATGCGTGAGCAAGCGCACGTTGCGAACCGAGTCGGCGTTGATCGCGCCGGCATCATTGCCAAAAGACTTCCGCAGAAAAGTCAGCAGAGATGCAATTTGTTCGTCTTTCAAGCCACCGAATGAAGGCATGGGATTGTCAGTCTCGCTTTGAAAAAGCTTACCATTTACTTCGATGGGACCTGAAAGACCATGCAGCACAATGCGAATCAAGCGGTCAGGATCACCGTTGATCCAGTCACTTTCTGCAAGAGAGGGATAAATGCCAGCCAAACCTTTCCCTTCTGGTTGATGACATGGAAGGCATGCCTGTTCATAGAGTATCGCACCTTGACTCGGGGCAACAGGGGGATTTCCGACAAGGTCTTTCAGATATGCTTGTTGTTTTGTTGAAGTAAATCTTAATTCACCTTTATTCCAGGGAGATTCCCATAAAGGTTGAAGGGCACGAACACTCTGTCGAAGTGCGTAATCTAGAAACCGATCCATTGGATGTAGCAAAGCCAAAGTCGCGATTGTGACAGAATCAGGTGATGGGAGATAACTACAGGCTACTACCCCTTCCAGACGCACTCTTGGATGTGAGTCTTGAACAGCCTTCCTGAGCCAGTCCCGGGTTTGTGGCAATCGTTCTGCCCAACCACCTAGGGCGCGAGCGGCGTAGGCACGAACGCGGTAATCAGATGCTTCCAGCATACGCCCTAGCAATGCTGGCCTCGGCGTTTCATGAGCCTGGTAAACACCTAGCAATTCAATCATCCAGGATTCCGGCTTCGATAAATCACCCAAATGAGTGTTTACCCAGGCATCTGTCGCCATCAGGACCTCGGAGGTAGGTCGATAATAAAGTAAGCGCTTGGCTTGATACCGTGTCCATCGTTCAGGTGATTCCAACTGGACAAGCAACTCTGACAGATCCATGTCTGCCAGATCAGGTGCTTGCACTGGGGTATTGTTTGTAGAAGCTATCCGCCAAATGCGTCCGTGATGTTTATCGCGCTTGGGGTCAGCATAACTTGCCTGATAGTGCCCGATCACCGGGTTGTACCAATCAGCAAGATACATGGCACCGTCCGGCCCCATGCTGACGTCAACCGGCCTGAAGGCATTGTTCGAGGCACGCATGACTTTGGGTAATTGAGTGGTTCTGAAACCCGCTCCATCATCATTGAATTGATGCAGTTCCACGACCGATCCGAAATAGCCTCCGATCAATGCGGCACCCTGCATGTGCTCTGGCATGGCTTTCGTACCGACAATATCGATCGACGTGGTCTTGGGCGATGTCTCGAACATGGCGCCGACCGAATGGTATTGTTCCGGTGAGTTGGAATAAGATTGATTGGCGGACTCCCGTGAACCGCTCCCAATGGGGCTGGCACCACGGACCATGCCAGGGACAGTCCAGTACCCGTGAGGACGATCGCCTGTCTTGTGAAAGACCTGGCCAAAATCATCAAAGGTTACTCCCCAACAGTTCGCACCAGCCATTCCTCCACCAAAGAACCCTTCCAGGCGGAGAGTTCTGGGCTGCAACCTCCAAACAGCTGCACGATCAAGACGTGTAAGCCCCCAAGGAGTTTCCACCAAAGACATGGCATGCAATCCTTGCGTAAACCATAGACTTCCATCCGGGCCGTGAGAAATAGAATTCACCAATTGATGTGTATCACCGATACCAAAACCAGAATAAAGAATCTCGCGTGAGTCTGCCCTCAGATCACCATCCTCATCTCGAAGGTAAATCAACTGGTCAAAATCACATACATAAAGTCCATCTCCACCAGGCTCTAATCCCTGGATCATATTGAGCCCGCTGGCAAACCTCCAATAATGATCTGTTTTTCCATCGCGATCCTTATCCTCAAGAACAAGTATGTAGTCTGAGGGGGGACGACTTGCCAGGTTCTGCGGATAAGACGGCGAACATGCCACGTATAGCCTCCCCTTTTCATCCCATGCGATTTGAACAGGGTTCACCACGCCATCACGTTCCGAGGCGTAAAGATTGACCTGAAAACCCTCAGCCATTTCAAATGTCGCCAATTGTTCTTCCGGAGTCATCGCCTCCGGGGAGATGACTTTTTCTGTTTTATTGAGCGTGGTAGGAACAGGAGACGCACTGCCATTGGAAACCTGATGAATAAAATCATCCAGAGCCGTAATCATTGGACGACGTTGTTCAAAACTTTCTCTCAACGAGGGTCTGCCAGCAGCTCCTCTTCCAAACATCTGCGACACACGATCACCATAGGAAAAAGACCAGTTCGCAGGACGCCAGGAATCAAACCAATACTTATTTTTGGCGATTACCGATTCCCTCAGAACGGCTTCATCATTGACGGCATACGGTTTAGCACCAAGCGCATTGGCGATCAATTTCCCGACTACTTCGAGTCCCGCGGCCGTCAGATGAATCCCGTCCGAGGTCAATTTTGGAATGCGCCCCATTGCTTTCCCTTGGTTTATAGCACTCAACAGATCCACAAAGATCAAACCGCGCTCCGTAGCAATGTCCTGAACAACGCCTGCATAAGAAGCCACATCTTGATTGCGTTTTCTCAAATCAGGAGCGTGACTCGCGAGCGGCTTTTCAAACGGCATGGGAGAAACCAGGATCACTCGACGCGTCTGCTGTGCGAATTGATCCAGCAGACGATGATAGGCAGTCTTGAATTCGGTTAATCGTCCCACGCCATCAAAGGCCTCCATCTGCCCGAATTGAACGATGAGTATGCCTGCTTTCACTGTTTCCAACTGATCTGCCCAGCTCCCAAAATTCAGTTCACGCCATTGTTCGTAAACGGTGTCTCCTTCCCATGCCATGGAACGAAAACGCAAGTTTGCTGCAGGAAATCCAGCAATCATTCGTGATTCAAAAGCACCGGATTTCTGTTCCCTGACGAAGTTTTCCTGACCAATCGTGACTACTATTTCGTTTTCAGCAGGCGAAAATTCTCCATGTGAAAACCGTGGTTTTGAATCCACCGGCTGTCCACTTCCAAAGCGATTGAGAATCACACCTTCTGTTGGAGTATCTGATAAACGCAAGGATTCGATCATGATATTTCGAAAAGCAATCTCAGCCTTGCATCCACCGTGGATCTGCAAAGCAACGAGTCCATTTTGTTCTATCGCCTGATCTGATTCCACGTAGGTAATCATGTGGGAACCGTTCAGAAAAAGTTTTACCTGATTTCCAAGAGCAAGGATCTCGTAGTGATTCCATTCACCAGGTTTCTCAATGCGCCCCATGCGTTGCTTATCGGCCTCGGCGAGCATTATTTTCCTTCGAGACTCGTCATAAAGACTTCCTGACCATCCCGCACCAATATCAGCTTGGTAACCAACCATTTCATTTGGGGAATCACTAATGCGACGACTGCGAAACTGAACACCCCCATTCACAAAGCCTTCGGTACCGATCAATTTATATTCGAGAGTTAATCGGAAATGATCATACGATTGCTTCGTTGAAAGGAATTCATTCCGAGAGTTACCGTCCAGAGAACCTCCCACGATGGTTTGATTTTCAACGCGCCACACATTCTGAGTATCTCCCTCCCACCTATCGAGAGAATAACCATCAAACAAAGATACCGATCCGGCCTGATGCGTGCATGCACCAACTATCAGGCCTGACAACAAAACTAAAAAAAAGTGATTCCGAAAACTTCCCCAACCAAAGAGACACGCCTTCAAGAACTTTAAATGCATGAACAAACTTACGGTATTCATAAAAACCCTCATTTTCTTTCAGACGCTTCAGGGTGACTCGCGAGAATGCTTCTCAATTCGGCTAGAGCCTCCGGTCTGGCTTGTGCTAGATTACGCGTTTCACCTGGATCTTCTGCGTAATCATAAAGTTCGTAGACTGCTGTTTCCGACGATGCATCAGGCTGCTTCCACTCGACCATTCGATAGCGTGCGGTTCGAATGGCTCGCCCTATACGTTTTCCCCTGGGGTAACAGTGGTATGAGTGATCGCGAACGGAAGTAGAGGGGGTTTTGAGAACTGGAAACAGACTCACTCCATCAATAGGCTGAGGCCCCTGAGGACGCATCAGACCTGCAAGTTCTGCCAAGGTCGGGTAAATATCCACGGTTTCAGCCAGCTGCTTTGTTGAGCTGCCAGGGATCGTCAAACCCGGCGCACGAACAATAATAGGAATACGATTGGCTTGCTCGTAATTGGTGTGCTTGGTCCAGTATCCATGATCCCCTAAATGCCACCCATGATCACCCCAAAGAACCACGATGGTGTTATCACCAAGCTTCAGTTCATCCAAAGTATTCAACACCTTACCAATCTGTGCATCCGCATAACTAGCCGCTGCATAGTAACCGTGCATTAATTTTCGCTGGATGGTGATTTCCTTGATATTCTCAACGGTCAAAGGCGCATAGTTGACAATTTCACCACCCCGTTTCCCAGCGAATGCTGGAGCCCATTCAGGGGTTGTTTGAGAAGGCATGACCGGGAAATCAGCGGGATCATGCATGTCCCAGTATTTTTGGGGAGCAGTGAAAGGAAGATGCGGCTTCACAAAGCCCGCCATGATAAAAAAAGGGGAGTTTGTTTCAGATTGATGTGTTTTCAGGCGCTCTATAACTTTGGCGGCTATGCGGCCGTCTGCATAAGCTTCGTCTCCCACATCAGCGCTTTCCCATGCATAGCCTTTGGGTAGCGATCGAATTTGCCCCAGTTTCTGGTTTGTGAAATATGCCTCTTCACGAGTCAATTGCCCGCCTTCAGTGCTTTCGGGTTTGAGGTATTCGACGACTTTGTCGAGATAGGTAGGATGATCCCAGGAATGAACATCATCATGATTTCCGTGGCCAGTGTGCAGCACTTTTCCCATGCAAGCAGAGATCCACCCATGCTGACTGAAATACTGAGGCATTGTCACAGCCTCGGGGAATACATCCCTGAAATGCTGTCCCAAACCATAAATGCCGATTGAAGTGGAACGGCTTCCCAGCATGAGGTTATTTCTGGAGGGTGCACAGACGGATTGATTGCAGTAGGCCGACTCAAACCGCAACCCACTTGCGGCAAGACGATCTATGTTTGGAGTCTTTGCCAGTGGATCACCATAACAACCTAGAGCAGGCTTGAGGTCGTCTACCAGAATGAGCAAAATGTTGGGACGATCTTTCGCTGATGCCTGAATCATCAATGCGAAGGAGGCGATTAACCAAGGGAGAATATGATGTTGTTTCATTGTCTAAAACTTTTTCAAGAATTCTTTTTACCACAATAAAGAAATCGGACGAGAGGATTTCAACAAGAATCGGTTTTATTATCCGCTAAATCATGAGCAAGGGCATGGAGCGCGTTCGAACTCGCGCTTTTTCCTGTCCAGAAAACTATTTTTGCAGCCACGAGCACATGCGATAGCTGATCTTATTTGCCTTGACCGGCAAGAAAGCCAAAAACGACCAAATCCTAAGATAAACAAACCATTTACAACTCAACGATTCTCAATTAATTTTCAAGTGAACTCATACTAATGAACAAAACACCCCACGCCATGGGTGATTTGTATTAAAACACTTATTGAAACCATGAACGGATTTAATCGACGTCAGTTTTTGAAACAAACTTCACTTGCCGCAGGGGCCACCGTGCTTTTAAGCGGAACAAAAGCCTCTGGAAGAGCTATTGGCGCAAATAATCGTCTGCGAATCGCAGTAGCAGGACTCAACGGCCGAGGACGAAGCCATATAGGTGGTTGGCTTGGGCAGGACAATGTAGAAATTGCATATCTGGCTGATGTAGATGAGAGAGTCCGTGGCAGTGTCGTCGATTATGTCAATGACAAGGTACAAGGAAAATACAAGTGCAAGGGCATTAAAGATATTCGCCAAGCACTCGATGACCCAACTGTCGATGCCATTTCAATTGCAACCCCTAATCACTGGCATTCCTTGATGACCATCTGGGGTGCACAAGCGGGAAAACATGTATATGTTGAAAAACCATTGAGCCATGACGTTGAGGAAGGCCGTGTAGCGGTAGAGGCTCAGAAACGGTATGGAGTTGTCATTCAACATGGAACCCAAAGACGCAGTGATGCCAAAATCGCCGGTTTACATGAACAGATTCAGGCAGGCAAATATGGTAAACTGAAAATCTCATACGGATATTGTTGCAAACCTCGCGGTGGCATTGGTTTTGAACTCCCCTCCCCCGCTCCATCCAATGTTGATTGGAATTTATGGCGCGGCCCGGCTGTCATTCATCAATTTCACAATAACTATGTGCACTACGATTGGCATTGGTTTTGGTCTACAGGGAACGGTGATTTAAACAATCAGGGAACTCATCAGTTGGATGTTGCAAGATGGGCTCTTGACCAGGATCAGACACACCCTGTTCGAGCCATGGCTATTGGCGGACGCTTCCAGTGGAATGATCAGGGAGAAACTCCGAACACGATGTTCGGTTTGGCTGAGTATCCCAACGGACAGCAGGTTTTCTTTAATGTTCGAAATGTCAACTATGATGGTTACCAGCGTCAGGTTGAAAATGAATACTACTTCGAAGATGGTGGAAAAATCATTCGCAATAAATATTACTCTGCCGGAAGTTCAGAAGGTCAAGATCTGGAGATACCTGATGGAGATGTCACGCCCGGCGGTAACTGGGGGAGTTTCATAAAAGCATGTCGCAGCGGGGATCCAGATATGGCAAATGGCAATGTCATCGATGCGCATTATGCGTGTGTCATGGGGCATTTGATCAATAATTCATACCGTCTTGGATCAAAAGTTCCATTCAATGAGAAAGCCGGAAAATTCGGTGATAACTCAGATGCCGCTGAACATTTCCTGAAACTGCATGATGTCATGAAAAATGGCGTTGGCCTGCCTGAGGATCAAAACGAATACGTTGTCGGCCCCTGGCTCACATTCGATCCGCTTACTGAAAAACACGTTGGTGCACATGCTGCAGAAGCCAACAGGCTCCTGAAAGATCCGAACAACCCTGAATTCCAGGTACCTTCTGTGAGAGACGTTTAATTTTCACGCCCACCAAGAGCCCGGCCATCGTTGGTCGGGCTCTTTTTTCTAACAAACAACTCCTTAAATTGATACGACATAGCCCCCATCCAGAAGCTAGCAACCATTTGATTCGGCAAAATACCGCGTTGAACATCCAATCAATATTCGTTTTTTGGCTTTTGATGACCTGGTTAAGTTGCGTAAACGCTTCAGGTAGTCATCAGAACAACTCATGGTGGAGTCAATTGTATGAGGATATTGACGGTAAGAAACATCTGCACAGTTCTCCCTCGACCAAAGCCATAGTATGGATTTTCATTATGGAGGATTGCCCGATTTCCAATGCCTACTCACCAGAAATAAACCGACTTGTCGATGCTTACCACCCCAGAGACGTTTCATTCGTGCTGATTCACAGTGACCCCAAGCTTGAGCTTGATGATGCAAGAAATCACCGTAAGGCATACAAATTGAAGCCAGCAGTCGTTCTGGACAGAGATCATACGTGGGTTAAATATGCCGGAGCAAAAGTTACTCCAGAAGCGTTTGTCTTTGATCCTTGCGGGAAGCGTCTTTACCACGGCAGGATCGATGATCGTTTCCCCAGACTCGGAAAACGGCGAATTAAACCTACAAAGACCGAACTCAGAAATGCTCTTGATTCTTTGTTAAACCAAAAACCCATTTTGACACCACAAAGCAAGGCTGTAGGTTGTTACATAACTGAATTACCGCCTGCTCATAAAGACTAAAAGCATGATCCGTCGTTTTTTTTTCAGTAGTTTGACACTCGTTTTATGGGCTTTTCCAATCGAGTCTACCCTCTCTGATGACACACCAGAAACAGTAACTTTCAACCAGCATATTGCCCCAATCCTTTTGGAGCATTGTACTCCTTGCCATCGAGAGGGGATGTCTGCTCCGTTCCAATTACTGACGTATGAAGATGCCAGCAGAAGAGCAAAACAAATCAAAGAAGTAACGGAATCAAAATACATGCCTCCCTGGCTTCCTGAACCCGTCGATGGAGGTTTCAAGCATGAAAGGGGCTTATCTGACCAACAAATACGCCTGATCAAAAGCTGGTTGGATACAGGCAGCAAAGAAGGAGATGATACCGTGCGTCCTTCAATACCTGATTGGCCCGGAGATTGGCAGCTGGGCGAACCAGACCTTGTTGCCTCCATGCCCAATGGTTACTCCCTTCAAGCCGAAGGGCGGGATATTTACCGGAACTTTGTCCTGAAAGTCCCCATCACCAAGCCATTGTATGTTAAGGAACTGGAATTCCATCCAGAAAACGCGAGTGTGGTGCACCACGCCCTCATCTACATCGATAGCACCCGGCAATCACAGCGAAGAGATAATGCAGATCCAAAACCAGGATTCGGGGGAATGAGAGTCCCGATGAGCGCTGGAATGCCGGAAGGGCAGTTTCTGAGTTGGCAGCCTGGTAAGATTTATTCGACATCAGACAACAGTATTCCCTGGATGCTACAACCTGGAACAGACTTGGTAATCCAGGTGCACATGAACCCAACCGGAAAAGTTGAGGATTTCTCGTGTTCAGTCGGATTGCATTTTACAGAAACCCCTCCCTCAAGCATTCCTTACAAGATAAAACTTACTTCCCTGGCCATAGACATTCCCAGTGAAACTTCCTTTTATCGTGTTAAGGACAGCATGCAATTACCCGTGGATGTGCAGTTAACTCGCATCCTTCCCCACGCTCACTATCTTTGCAAACGCATGGAGGGTTATGCCATCTTTCCTGATGGGATCAAGAAAAGGCTGATCCTCATAAAAAATTGGGATTTCAACTGGCAGGGAGACTACATTTACGAAACACCGATCAAGCTTCCGAAAGGAACCGTCCTTCACATGGATTATACATATGACAATTCTACCGAAAACCTTGCCAATCCGCATTCCCCTCCAAAGAAGGTCACTTATGGGCCGGAATCCTCGGATGAAATGGCTGAACTTTGGTTTCAATTCATATTGAATAGTCTTGAAGACCGAAAAAAAATCAAGGAAACGGTCAGACTCAAAAACAAACAAGTTTTAATACAGTTTGGGCAAAGTGCTTTGGGCAGTGAAACAAACGACCCTGATTTATTGCTGATTACCGCGCAGGCACACCTGGCAACGGGTGATCAACAGGCGGCTTTCAGAGCCTTCAGCAGAGTGGTTCGCCTGGACCCGAAAAGATTTAATGCATGGTTCAACATGGGAACCATGCTGAGGAGCTCTGGGCAGGATGATGCAGCAAAACAAGCCTTCGGGAATGTCATCCGTATTGATCCGAATGATGCTGAAGCATATGGCAGTCTTGGAATCATTTTTCAGGAGGAAGGAAAACTCGAACCTGCTGAGAAATGTTTCAGGGCTGCGTTACGACTCAACCCGACCGACCAAATTGCAGCCAACGCTTTGCTACAAATACTTGAGAAACGGCGTGATCAAGTCAACGAACCTTGAACACCGTTGTTAGATCTGACTTTTCCGAGGTTATTAAAACCTTTCACCGGTCAGAGCAAATGATTAATATAAGTTATCAAATCGATTCATGAAGGCCATTAAATTAATAGCTTACATTCTTCTTTCGGTCTGCCTGCTGTTTTCTGGTAAGGCCTTCCTTACAGATTTCAACAGAGTTACAGAAAAAAGTAATGCTATAGCTGCCGCTCGGAGTATGGATGATATTGATCATTCTGGGTATGCTAACGCTGTCATTGTAAACGAGGCCCCATTGAGTGAACAGGTAGAACCTACAGCGCCTGATGAGAAAGCCGATCCAGAGTCTAACATTCCAGATATATCTGAAGAGGTTGAAGTAGTGAACGCAGCAGACGCTCAAGTAGCATCTTCCAACGCGGAAAAAAAATCTCATTCAACTACGGAGAGTCCCAACCGAATGGGATATTATGGGGGAATCTTTGTCATCACTTTGATCGCTCTGGGATTGCTCGCAGCTTATGATTTTTCGCAATATTCTGCCAGTCGCGTCTTAGATTCCCTTTACAACGATGATGGTGGCGGAATGGAAGACGGGGATCTGTATGAATCAGCTGAGCAGGAATGGGCTCGAGGCGATTTTCTCGAGGCAGTTCGCATTTTGCGTGAATACCTTGCCGCAAACCCAAAGCAGCAGCACGCAGCGATCCGCATTGCTGAAATTTACGAAAAAGACCTCAAAAACCCACTAGCGGCCGCACTTGAATACGAGGAAATACTGACTCAAAAGCTAACACCAAATCGTTGGGGATGGTCTGCAATTCATTTGGCCAACCTATATTCAGGACCCATGAATAAGCCTGAGAAGGCCATCCAACTTCTAAGGGATTTGGTTGAAAAATATCCAGAGACTTCTGCTGCTGAAAAGGCAAATCAGCGATTAGAGCTTATTGACAACGGTACGAACGAATAACTCCGTTCTCGCAGTCATTTGTGGCTGTTATTCAATAGAAGCCAGCCAATCGATCAAGACCTTGTGCTGACTTGATTGGAACCGATTTACATCTTCCGCATGTATGAACGTCAAGGCCCCGCTCCCTGCACGCTCCACGCATGCCTCGACTTCGTCGGAATCCACTCCCCGGTCGTGAAGCGCCGAATAAATGAGGATGGGCTTCGTGGAGGCTGCTTTCAACAGTTCATCAAAATCATAGGGAATCTTCTCTTCATTTCTATCAAACAAACCTAGTTTGGGCAGAAGCCCGTGCCATTGCCACCAACGACGAATTCCGCCTGTTGATTTTTCATCGGAGTCAGTCCGAAAGGGTGTAAAACCGCAGAAAGATGCAATGCCTGTGACTCGATCATCAAAGGCACCTGCATGCAAAGCCACCATTCCTCCCAATGAATAACCAACAAGTATAATTTTGTCACGATCCAGTGGAGGCATCTCCTGGGCGGCTATTCCACGACCTTCGGTCAAAAAGTTGAGGGCACATCGAACATCGTAAACCATTTTCCCCAGTTTCGACCATTGGGGATACTTATCGTAGAAAGAAGCCCCTTCCAGCAACCGATCGCCGAAGCCACATTGATCGAAGGACAAAACAGCATAACCGGCCTGCGCCAGGCGGTAATAAATTGTTGTCCCCTCTACACCATAACCTTCATTGGAACCATGCGAGTAATTGAAAGGGTGCAGCCATATCACAATCGGCAAGGGGCGGGGATTTTCTTTCGGGAAAGCCAGTTGGCCTTGAATGTTGGATCCAAATGAAACAGAAAGTCGATTGACATTATCAGGTTTCCATCTTTCCCGCGACCAAACCGCCACTCCTCTTGAGTCATCGCCAATGATGCTCAGCGGATGTGTATTTCTGCCTTCCAACCCTTCAGGAATATCTCCCATCAACCAGTCTGCTTTTTCGTTTAATGGAGCGATATCTCCGGGTGGAATTAAATCTGAGGAGGACTGTTGTGCTTTCCATTGTTTCCAATCGAAATCATGGAGTAGTTTTTCCTTGAAATCCGACCGCTTTATATCGCCACGCTTGAAAGCCCAATCAAACCAATCCAGATTGGAGCGAATGTGCTCTTTGGTGATGGGGTTATGATTACCCCCGCGGTATTGCAGAGCGATGTTCTCTGGAGCATTCAGAAACTGATACGCTACCTTTGCACCCAAATAACTCCGCTCTACAGCAAAAGATGGATCACTTCCGTCATTGTGGGCAGTATGAAGAAGGCAATAGCGAGGAGCTATCAAAGCCATCAATCCATTACTTTCAACAGGCAATGCATCTTCACGGCCGAAAAAACGCTTTAATGAAGGCAACGCCCACTCTGAGGGTGCATCCACAACCGTTTCCATGAACGTATCTCTTCCGGTAAACCGATACCCAGCTGCAGCTGGAGAGCCCGCGCTTCTTGAAACGACAGCAGTGAATCGTTCATCAAAAGCAGCTGCGTACAATGACTGCTTTCCATAACGCGAATGACCAATAATTCCAACCTTTTCAGGGTTGATCAGCAAACCGGAGTGGTCACCCAGCAGGTAATCCAACGAGCGACTGGCAAGCCATGACTGTATGCCAAGCGAAGAGGACCAGGTTGCATTCGGATATTCCTTTTGAAAGGTTCGCCATACATTTTCATATCCGGGAAAGGCTTCCTCACGATGATTATAATCAACCCCCGGGTAAAAACAGACCACGTATCCTCGCTCCACTGCTGCCTCTGCCCATGCAACCTGATAATGACGAGGCTGCGTCAACAACAAAGGAAGGTCTTGTATTTCAGACTCCCTGATTTTTTTGGGAAGTAGCAAACGAATTTCAAAGGCCGCACGATTTGGTGTATCAAAAGTCAGTCTTACATTCCTCACGATCACCCCATCTCCTCTTTGATTTTGGTTGATTATTTGTATTGCCTGAATTGATGGGGCTTCGTGCGGAAATTGGCCAATGTATGTATCACACCAGAGTTGCTTGATTTCTGCTCGTCGCTTCTTCCAATCTTCATAATTTACCACTGGAGAGCCATCAGTAAATTCAAGCACAGGCGGTAAATCTGCAGATTGAAAGTCGGCAGCTTCCAACTTATTCATCATTGCACTGAGGCTACAGACGAAGAGACAGATGCGCAGTGCGAGCCCGCTTGAAACCCAGTGGGGACAATAATTGATCATGTCAAATAATGATTTTACAGTCCCTTACGCATTGCAGCAAACAAACAGACTCAGGAAGTGACCATGGTATCCGGGTTTTGCTGTATGGCATCCAAGCGAATGCAGGCTGCTTGATGTCCTTCCCCGGCAACGCTCCATTCGGGAAATTCGGACTGGCAAGCATCGGTCGCGTAGGGGCACCTTGGATGAAAAGTGCAGCCTTGTGGAGGATTCATTGGTGATGGTGGATCACCAGGCAAAAGGATACGTTTTCTGCCACGTTCCCGATCAGGGTCAGGAACAGGAACAGCACTCACCAAGGCACGTGTATAAGGATGTCGGGGTTGATCAAACAATGTTAACGCAGGGCCAATTTCAACAATGCGCCCTAGATACATGACGGCAATGCGGTCCGCTATGTGCTTCACGACGGACAAATCATGCGAAATGAAAATCATCGTTAAATTCATTTCACGAGAAAGTTTGGCCAAAAGATTGATGATTTGAGCCTGAATGGAAACATCGAGCGCTGAAACTGCTTCATCAGCAATAAGTAACTTGGGTTCCACGGCGAGGGCGCGCGCAATAGCTATGCGCTGACGCTGACCTCCGGAAAATTCATGCGGATACTTTTTTATGAACCTGGGAGACAATCCAACCTTGTTCATCAGCTCAGCTACTTTTTCAGGAAGTGCTGACTTCGGCACGAATTGATGAGCCAAAATGGCTTCAGCCAAAGCATCGTAGACAGTCATGCGCGGATTCAGGGATGCATAAGGGTCTTGAAAAATCATCTGAAAGTCCTTGCGAGCTGCTCGCAATTCATTTCCTCGAAGACCAACTAATTCCCTTCCCTCCAGCTGGACACTGCCATTTGTTGGCTTGAGTAGCTGAAGAACAGTTCGCCCCAATGAAGATTTACCACATCCAGACTCACCTACCAACCCAAGGATTTCTCCTCGCTGCAAATCCAAGTCCACTCCATCAACAGCTTTGACGGTTGCAATGACCTTGCGAAACAGGATCCCCTTTTCAACAGGAAAGTGGGTCTTGAGGCCTCTGATTTTCAGGAAAGAATTTTGCTGTAAACTCATACGCCAATTTTCAGATCTCCTTCCTGCACTCTACGGCAGGAAGTGTAATGACCTTCATTCAATCTCTTCAAAGATATTTCCCCTCTTTTACATTCATCCTGAGCGTGCACACAGCGTTCGGCAAATGAGCAACCGTTCAACGGGCGCGTTAAATCCGGCGGTTGGCCTTCAATGGTGAAAAGCTCTTTGCCTTTTGGCTGCAAAGCCGGAATGGATTGCTGGAGGGCTTCATTATAGGGATGGCTGGGTTTGTAATAAATGGAATGTGTCGATCCTGATTCGACGATACGGCCCGCATACATCACATTGACACGGTCACAAAATCCAGCAACCACTCCAAGATCGTGAGAAATGAAAAGCACGCCCATGTGCATTCGTTGTTGCATCTCTTTGATCAGCTCAAGGATCTGAGCCTGAACGGTCACATCCAGAGCAGTAGTGGGCTCATCAGCGATCAGCAGATCAGGTTCAGTGATCAACGCCATTGCGATCATCACACGTTGGCGCATCCCACCTGAAAATTCGTGAGGGTACATTCGAATGCGATTTGCGGCACCCTGAATCCCAACCTGCTCCAACATATTGAGCGCCTTTTTCCGGGCCGTTGCCTTATCCGTCATACCATGAACAAGCAAAGGCTCGATCAATTGATCCTCGACTCGAAGATATGGATTCAGCGAGGTCATCGGATCCTGGAAAATCATGGAGATCCGTTTACCACGAATCTGGTTTAATTGATTTTCAGAAAGGGAAAGCAAATCCTGTCCATCGAAATGAGCTGTTCCGGATTCGATCCTTCCTGGAGGCTTTGGAACGAGTCCCATCAGGGAATAACAGGCAACCGATTTACCTGACCCGGATTCACCTACAATTCCAAGCGTCTCACCTTTTTCGAGTGAAAAGGAGACTCCATTGACGGCACGGACCACCCCGGATCTCGTATGAAACCAAGTCTTCAAATCATTGACTTTAAGCAAAGACATAATTCAATCTTTGGATGCACGCGGATCCAGGGCATCGCGCAGCCCATCTCCCAAAAAGTTCAATGAAAACAAAGTCATGGCAAAAAGAACACCGGGAAACAAAAGGAGCCAGGGAGCTTCCTCCATGATTTCTGCACCTTCTTTGATGAGAGACCCCCAACTGCACATTGGCTCCTGAACGCCCAATCCAAGAAAACTCAGAAAAGCTTCAAGCAGCATCACGGCAGGAATCGTAAGCGTGGAATAGACTATGACTGGGCCAATGACATTAGGCGCCAAGTGACGAATGATAATTTTCCACATCGGCAACCCCAAGGCGATGCATGCCTCAATAAATTCCTGTTTACGCAGACTAAGCACTTGGCCGCGAACGATACGTGCCATGGTCAGCCACTCGACTGCCCCAATGGCAAGGAACATCAACCTTATATCCCTTCCGAAGAAAACCATCAGTAATATGACGAAAATAGTGAAAGGCAGTGCATACAGAATATCGACAAACCTCATCATAACGGCGTCAGTTTTACCTCCGCAATACCCGGCAATCGTCCCGTAAAGAACTCCAATGGTCAATGAAACGGCTGTTGCAACAAGGCCAACGGTAAGTGAAATACGCCCTCCATAGAGAATCCTTGAAAGCAGATCCCTTCCTAGCTTGTCCGTGCCAAGCCAGTGCTCGGCACTGGGGGACGATTCCCTGAGTTCCAGGTTTTGTTCCTGATAGCCGTACTGAACGAGCATCGGACCAAATGCCGACGTCAGGATCATCAAAGAGATAAAGATCCCGCCAGCAACGGCCATATGGTTTTTACGCAAGCGGTACCAGGCATCCTGCCACAAAGAGTGGCCCTGCTCCGCTTGCTCAAGCAAGGGCGCTTTAATCGATTCGGATCTAAGTTGAGTCGATGCCATTATAAAAACCGTTTCTATTCAAGCTTGAGCTTAGGATTGAGCCATACCTGAACTACATCAACGATGGTGTTAAAGACAACAATGAGCGCTGCGAAGAACACCACCAGACCAAGCACCATAGTGTAATCACGGTTGAAAGCACTGGTGACAAAATCCTTCCCCAGACCAGGAATATTGAAGATCGTCTCAATGACAAATGACCCAGCCACCAGGCCAGCAAAGGCAGGCCCCATGAAACTCACCACAGGCAAAATCCCGCCCCGCAGGGCATGTCGCAAGATCACTGTGTGAGCAGCGGCACCTTTGGCTCGTGCAGTTCGAATGTAATCCTGGGTTAAAACTTCACGCATCCCACCGCGCGTCAATCTCGCAATGTAAGCCGCATAAAAGAAACCGAGGGTTGCTGAAGGGAGCACTTTATAGGCTGGCCCGTCCCAACCGGGGTAAGGAAACCATTTCAATTTCAAGGCAAACACGAGTACGAGCAAGGGGCCCAGCACAAATGTGGGGAGACAGATACCCACCATTGAAAGGCTGGAAGGCACATAATCCAAAAAGGAGTTGGGTTTGAGTGAAGCAATCACACCCAAAGTCAGCCCAAAAACCAATGCGATGGACATTGAGTAAATCCCCAGTTCCATCGATTTGGGGAATTTTATTTGAATAATTTCGTTGACCGTTCGCCCTGGATACTTGAAGGAGGGGCCCAAATCGCCCTGAATTAAGTTGAAAAGATATTCTCCGTATTGGGCGATTAATGGTTTATCCAGACCATAGTGAGCTTCCAATGCTTTTTGCACCGCAGGACTGACCGCACGTTCATCCGCGAATGGTCCCCCTGGAGCCAATCGCAACATGAAAAAGGTCAGCGTTGCAACTGCCCACAATACAGGAATCGTTTGAAGTATTCGGCGAAGGATAAATCGAATCATATCTCAATGGTTGATTGGATGCTCAGGGGATTCCGTGATTCACCCCATTCAAACGACTAGTTGGATTCCAGATAAAGATGTTTGTAGGGATGATGGTCAAGTATGGTTGGGTTCCAATTTTTGACCGCCGGATCAAGGAGATAGACTCTGGTATAGATGTAGATCGGAATGATGGGAGCCTCTGCCATTAATATTTCTTCAGCCTGTTGAAAGTATTCAAGGCGTTGCTCTGCATCCCCTGTTTTGCCCGCTTGCGCGATCAGATCATCATAGGCATCGGTTGACCACCCGGTTTGGTTCTGCTGGCTCCAGGAAGTCCACATGTCCATGAAGGAATTCGGGTCGACATAGTCACCGATCCATCCTGCTCGTGACAAAAAGTAATCTCCGTTTCGTTGGGAATCAAGGTAGACCTTCCACTCTTGATTAATCAGTTCCACTTCAATATTCAAATGCTTGCTCCACATTTCCTGAATGGCCGCGGCAATGGCTTTGTGATTTTCATTGGTATTGAAGATGATGGAAGCTTTGGGAAAATCTTTACCCTCTGGATACCCAGCCTCAGCCAACAATTTTTTTGCTCCTTCAAGATCAGTGGGGATCCGCGCTCTGGTAGTGTATCCGGCAGTGTTGGGAGGAGTAAAATAATTTCCTGGCATTTGCCCACCTCGCGTGACGTTTTTAACAATACTTTCTCTATCAACAGCCATCGCCAGGGCGCGACGCACGCGTACGTCATCGAAAGGTTTTTCCTGGGTATTGATTCTGTAAAAGTATGAACCTAGATAGGGGTCGATATGCACCAACTCGGGAGATTCCTTCTGATATTGTTCTATTTTCGCAGGAATCATCTCGTAGGTATTGTGCGTACCACCATTGCGAAAAGCTCGATCCTGCGTTTCGACACTCTCAATCGGATAAAAGTGTATTTCTCTGAGCCTGACTGTGTTCGCATCCCAATAATCGGGATTCTTCTCAACAATCATGACATCACTGATGCGCCACTCCTTGAGACGAAAAGGCCCGTTGCTTACGAAATTACCCGCCTTGGTCCATGGATTGCCTCGATCATCCGCCTTCCCATATTTTTCAACCGTAGGCAAATGAACCGGAAACCACGTGTAATGATTCAGGAGAGAAAGAAAATACGGAGCTGCGTTGCTGAGCGTGATTTCCAGCGTTCGATCATCAATGGCACGAGCTCCTACTTGGGAGAAGTCTTTCAACTCTCCCTTGTTGTAGGGTTCGGCATTTTTCATCACAAAAAGCATGTAGGCATATTTGGAGGCCAAACTTGGAGTCAGGATACGTTGGAAAGAACGGACAAAATCCTGGGCGGTGACCGATTCTCCGTTTGTCCACTTTGCATTATCGCGCAGGCGAAAGGTGTAAACAGTACCATCTTCAGATATGTCCCAACTCTCAGCCATCCCTGGAACCGGATGTAAATCAACGGGATCTTCCGTGACCAACCCTTCCGTAAGGGCAGAGATCACATTATGCTCCGGAACCCCGGTGACGATGTGAGGGTCAATACTTTCCGGTTCAGAACCATTGGAGAGGTGCAGGACCTGCTCGCGATTGCCTTTTTGAACTTTCGTTTCAGTTGGACCGCATCCCGTGGGAATAAAGAGAAAGCCAACCAATGCTGAAAATACAAAAAGCTTCATTAATCGTCGTGTTGTTGAAAGCATCATCAAAAAAATATGTCTCACCAGATTTCGTTAATCCCGCTGAAATGTCAATAGGGTCTTCATGAAGTTCGCCATGTTCTGAGAATTCCAATGCAATACATTTCACCAAAAAGAGAGTGATTCTAGTGTTAGGGTATGAACGCGGACCAAAATATTTTACATATCATCTTATCCCGATATGTTGATTTTACTGTTGAAATTTTGTGTTCATTTGTTTTAATAAGAGAAACATGGATGCCATAAAGGACAGTCGCGACAGGATAAAGCACAGAGAAGCAACATTGAGCAAGCTTCTCAGGGAACGCATCGTTCTCATTGACGGAGCCATGGGAACGATGATTCAGAAATGCAAGTTGAGTGAAGAGGATTTCCGTGGCGATCGATTCAAGGACTGGGAAAAGGATCTCAAAGGCAACAATGATCTCCTCAATCTCACGCGTCCCGAGGTAATTCGTAATATTCACCTCGAATATCTGCGCGCAGGCGCAGACATCATCGAAACGAACACATTCAATGCGCAGGCGGTTTCCTTGGCAGATTACGGAATGGAATCTCTCGCCCATGAACTGGCTCACTCAGGAGCATCTGTTGCAAGAGAAGCAGCGGATTTGTTCATGAAGGAATGTCCCGAAAGGACCGCTTTCGTTGCGGGAGCCATAGGACCGACAACGAAAACTGCTTCTGTGGCTACCGATAACGAAAACCCCGCAGCAAGAGACATTACTTACAATCAACTTGTCGACGCTTATTATGAGCAGGCAAGAGGATTGGTTGAAGGAGGAGCCGATCTTTTGATCGTCGAGACCATTTTCGATACACTCAATTCAAAAGCTGCCTTTTTTGCCTGCGAAAAACTGATTGAAGACATGGGTTTCTCGATACCTTTGATGGCGTCAGTTACGTTTATTCAGGCTGGCAGCAACCGGGGCATGACAGGCCAGACAGTAGAAGCTTTCTGGAATTCCATCAATCATGTTCCCCTGCTGAGTGTCGGCATGAATTGTGCATTGGGCCCCAAGGAAATGCGCCCATTGATTGAAGAGCTTGCCGGATTAGCACCTATCCCTGTCAGTGTTTACCCAAATGCAGGATTACCCGATCCATTGCTTCCTACCGGATTTTCGGAAACGCCAGAGACATTTGCGCCCAAGATTCGGGAATGGGCGGATGCTGGATGGTTGAATTTGCTCGGAGGTTGTTGTGGAACCACCCCGGATCACATTAAATTGCTCAAAGAATCCATTGATGGAATTTCTCCTCGACAGCTTCCAGATGTCGAGCCACGGATGCGACTAAGCGGACTTGAGGCGCTGACCGTGAGTCCGGAATCAAATTTTATCAATGTAGGTGAACGTACCAATGTCGCAGGCTCTCCTCGGTTTGCCAAGATGATCCGAGAAGGCAGGTTTGAAGACGCACTCTCGGTGGCACGCCAACAAGTTGAAAATGGAGCCCAGATTATTGACGTCAACATGGACGAGGGCATGCTCGATTCTGAGGAAGCCATGCTGACTTTTTTGAATTTAATCGCAGCCGAGTCCGATATTGCGCGTGTTCCCATCATGATCGACAGCTCCAAGTGGTCAGTTTTGGAAATCGGCTTACAATGCGTGCAGGGCAAAGGGATCGTGAATTCGATCAGCCTCAAGGAAGGGGAAGAGCAATTTCTGGAGCAGGCTTCATTGATTCGGAGATACGGTGCGGCAGTTGTCGTAATGGCCTTTGATGAAATCGGCCAAGCAGACACTTTTGAACGTAAAATCGAAGTTTGCGAACGCTCATATAAACTACTGACAGAAAAAGTAGGTTTCCCGCCAGAGGACATCATTTTCGATCCAAATGTTCTCACTGTTGCCACGGGCATGGATGAACACAATGACTATGCGGTGGCATTCATCGAAGCCACGCGCTGGATAAAGCAAAACCTTCCGGGAGCAAAAGTCAGCGGTGGTGTCAGCAACGTATCATTTTCATTCCGAGGCAATAATCCTGTGCGTGAAGCCATGCACTCGGCTTTTCTTTATCACGGCATCCAGGCGGGACTTGACATGGGAATCGTCAATGCAGGTCAGCTTGCAGTCTACGAAGAAATACCCAAGGACTTACTGAAGCAGGTGGAAGACGTGCTTTTGAACCGTCACCCTGAGGCAACGGAACGTCTGATCACCTTTGCTCAAACAGTCAAAGGTGAAGAAAAGTCGCAGGCGGAAATAGCCGCATGGCGGGAAGAACCCGTTGAAAAGCGACTTTCACATGCGCTTATCAAAGGACTGGTAGAACATATAGACCAAGACACTGCCGAGGCACTTGAAAAATATGGCAGACCTCTTTCAGTAATTGAAGGGCCCTTGATGGATGGGATGAATATCGTCGGGGATTTGTTTGGCGAAGGTAAAATGTTTCTTCCACAGGTCGTGAAAAGTGCGCGTGTCATGAAGAAGGCGGTTGCTTACCTTCTGCCGTATCTGGAAGCAGAGAAAGCAAAAAGCCCGCAAAAAGAGGCAGGACGTGTCTTGATGGCGACGGTCAAAGGCGATGTGCACGACATAGGCAAAAACATCGTGGGAGTAGTGCTTAACTGCAACGGTTATGTGGTGGAAGACATGGGCGTGATGGTACCAGCTAACCGCATTTTGGAGAAAGCGAAAGAATTTAAAGCTGACATGATTGGGCTCAGCGGTCTCATCACCCCGTCTCTGGATGAAATGATGCATGTCGCTAAAGAAATGGATCGGCTTGAATTCAAGCTTCCACTGCTCATCGGAGGAGCCACGACCAGCAAGGCACACACGGCGGTTAAAATCGCCAATCATTACAACGGGCCAGTTCTTCACGTCCTGGATGCATCCAAAGCCGTAGGAGTCGTACGCGATTTGATGAGCGACAAACGGCGCCCCGCTTTCCTTGATAAGAATGAACAGGATCAACAAACCTTAAGGGAATCCCACGCGCTGCGCGGCAGCAAACCCCTGAAAACAATCGAAGAATCACGACAGAACAGGACTAGGATTGACTGGACCAATCACTCCACTCTCAAACCCGATTTCATCGGTACCAAAACTTTGAATAACTTCCCACTGGAAGACTTGGTTCCATACATCGACTGGTCTCCTTTTTTTCATGCCTGGGAGATGAGAGGTCGTTACCCGGCGATTCTTGATGATGCCATTGTCGGTTCAAAGGCTCGCGAGCTTTTTGAAGATGCTCAGAAACAACTCAAGGATATTGTCCTGAACCGACGATTTACAGCTCGTGCGGTCTATGGTTTTTTTCCAGCTGTATCTACAGGCGATGACATTGTGGTTTATCAGGATGCCGACCGATCGAAGGCACTTACGACCTTCCATACATTGAGGCAACAAATCCATAAACCTGATGGACAATTCAATCATGCACTTGCTGACTTCATAGCACCGCAGGAATCGGGGGTGGAAGATTACATCGGGATGTTTGCGGTAACAACGGGGCACGGCGCAGATGAGCATGCCTCAGAATTCCTGAAAGATCATGACGACTACTCATCCATCATGGCCAAGGCCCTTGCAGACAGGCTGGCGGAAGCTTTTGCGGAATGCCTTCATGAGCGGGTGAGAAATGAATGGGGTTACGGAAAAAAGGAACAACTCGATAATGAGGCTTTGATTCGCGAAAAATACCAAGGTATACGGCCTGCACCCGGATATCCTGCTTGTCCTGATCACACTGAGAAACAACTGCTCTGGGAGGTATTGGACGTCGAAAACCAGACTGGCATGAAATTGACTGAAAGTTGCGCTATGTGGCCGGCGGCCAGTGTGAGCGGGTTATATTTCTCACATCCTCAATCGAAGTATTTTGCCGTGGGCAAAATCAACAAGGACCAAATCAAAGACTATGCAAACCGCAAGTCTATCTCGGTGGATGACGCGGAGAAATGGTTGTCTCCATGGCTGAATTATTGATTGCATTGAAACCTGATTCCGAACTATTTCCTAAAGATGTCCATGATTTCAAAGCGTCGCATAAAGAACACATTCGCCGCCCTAATGGGTATTGCGTTCATATTACCTCCCGTTCAGGCAGGAGAATGGGAAGTGTTATTTGATGGCCAAGACATTGCCTCCTTCAGGGGATATCAAATGGATGCTTTTCCGAAGGACGGATGGACCATCGAGGATGGAACTTTGCGCACCATTGCCGATGGCCAGGTTGTGGACATTATCACCAAGAAAAAATATCGTAACTTTGAACTCATCTTTGATTGGAAAGTAACTCCTGGAGCAAATAGCGGAGTGATGTACAGAGTTGATGAATCGAAAAATAGCCCGTGGCATACTGGTCCTGAATACCAAATACTTGACGATTCCACACATAATGACGGAAAAAACCCATTGACCTCTGCTGGTTCGCTTTACGCTCTTATCTCTGCACAAAACAAAACACTCAAGCCCGTTGGAGATTATAACCAGTCACGCATCGTGCTTGCAGGAGATTCACTGCAGCATTGGCTCAACGGAGATAAAGTCGTGGCTTGTGACATTGAATCCTATGGAGTGAATACCCTGGTGAAGAGCAGCAAATTTTCCTCCCACCAGGATTTCATGAAAAAACAAACCGGCCATATTGTTTTTCAGCACCATCACGACGAAGTCTGGTTCAAGAACATCAAAGTCCGCGAATTACCTGAACAGGAGATTTTACCTGACGGGAAGCGTGTCAATACCATTAGTAAAGCGCAACGAGAGGCTGGCTGGCGTAATCTGTTTAATGGCAAGAACACAAATCAATGGCGTGGTTTCAAAAAGGAAACCTTCCCGCAAAAAGGCTGGATCATTGTAAACGATTGCATCAAGCATATCAGCAAGGGAGGCGGCGGCGATATCATCACCAAACAAAAATATGGTCAATTTGATTTCCAATGGGAGTGGAAAGTCGCTCCTGCGGCCAACAGCGGGGTAAAATACTTCATCATGGAAGAACGTGGTGGCGCCATTGGCCACGAATATCAGGTCATCGACGACAATAAGCACCCGGATGCACTGCGTGGCCCCAAATGGCAGACAGCGGCTTTTTACGATGTGTTCCCAGCAAATAACCGGGTCCTGCAACCAGTAGGATCCTTTAATGAGAGTCGCGTGAGAGTGAAGAGTCAATTAGCTGAACATTGGCTCAACGGTATCATGGTACTCAACTACACATTAGGTAGTCAGCAATTACAGGATGCGGTGTCTAAAAGTAAATTCAAGAGAGTGGATAGGTTCGGCTATCGCCATCAAGGCCATATTCTCCTTCAGGATCACAGTGACGAAGTTCACTATCGCAATCTGAAAATCAAACGTCTGGGTAAAGGCAAAAAGAAGAAGTAACCCTGAATCCCAATGCCCTGAGTAGTTGAGTCCAAGCAATGATCCGTTTTAGTTTTAGCAGACGGTTCCTCTTTAAATCGGAAGAGAGATGCGGAACAATGCTCCCTTTCCTTCATTGGGAAGAGCATTGATTTCACCTCGATGATCTTGAATGATTTTCTGACAAATGGATAATCCCAGCCCGGTACCCTGCTTCTTACCGTAGGTTGCAAAGGGCTCGAAAAGTCGGCCGGCAATGTCAGGATGTATTCCTTTTCCGTTATCTTCGATATGCGTCTCCAGATGTTGTCCAGATTGACGTATTTTGAAAGACACAACGCCACCGTCTGGCATGGCATCCGCGGCATTGGCGACAAGATTGTGAAAGACATGCTTGAGACGTCTTGGATCGAAGCTTAACTCCACGTCTGGAAGATCTGAATCTAATTTAAGTTGTAATCCTCGTGTTGATGCTTCCTCACCCATTTCCTGAATTATGTTATGAATAAATTGACCATAATTGGATGGGGACAAAACAACTTCCGCTCTGTCACCGCTGGTGAATTCCAATAGTTCGTTGATCATACCGCTCAAGCGATCCACCTGTTGAGCAATTCGATCATGTGTCATTTGGCACATGTCAGAGTTAATCGTGCTTTGAGTTAAAAATTCCGAAGCCAGTCGAATGACATGCAGCGGATTCTTAAAGTCATGTACAATTGATCTCGCAAACCTTCCCACAAGAGACAGACGTTCAGCCTGCAGGGATTCTTCCACATATTTTTGATTGAATTCACGCAAACGGGCACTGGTTTCATTGAAGAGGCGCAATGCAAAGACTGAGGATTCATGAAAAAGATCCAGAATGATTTGCCTAGGTATGAACATCACTTCGGTTTTCACAATGGCACTCACCGAGGCAGATCTTGGCCCTTGATCAAGGACGGCCATCTCACCGAAAAAATCCCCTTTATTGAGTCTCGCAAGTTGGCAAAAATGAAGATTCGGCATCCTCACTGAAACAAACACAGCTCCCTCTGCAATCAAATAGATTCCATCCCCAAGGTCTCCTTCTTTGAATATGATTTGATCTTTTTCAAAGAACTTGCATCTCGATGTGGCATGGAGACGTTCAATTTGCGCACTATTCAGTTCCGCAAACAAACGAATCAATTTTAAATTAATGGCCATTAGAATGGTGTTTCAGGAATATCGAACAAAAAGGCTGTATAAA
Source organism: Pedosphaera sp. (assembly GCA_002690655.1). Lineage (GTDB taxonomy): Bacteria > Verrucomicrobiota > Verrucomicrobiia > Limisphaerales > AAA164-E04 > AAA164-E04. The sequence continues at coordinate 130,268 of NZFL01000011.1, read as the reverse complement.
TCATTGAACCGAGTGGTCCGGCGGGAGGCAAGTTTATTCGCGAGCGCCTTGAACCATTTGATTAGGCGTAAAGAACCTGAGAATTATCGAAGGATAATTGGAAGTGAAGAATACATTTTGATCTCAATAGCTTTTAACATGTATCTATTTTTTATGCGTCCGCTGATATCAACATAGTTTATTCTCTGTAAAGACAGGAATTGGTTGTGTTCATTATAAAACACGAGGACTCAGTATGAAATCTTGTTCATGATTCTCAGGATACTGGCAAGCGATTTAGTTAAGATGACTCGCAAAACCAAAAAGATTACTTCGGCTTGGTATGAGAGACTGTTTTACGTTTGATTGTGCTAAAAGAGCTCGATCAAGAGTCCTGAGCAAACTCACTGCTCCAAACCAAATATGGCCCGAGCAAATTCGCGTGCAACGAAAGGTTGCAAGTCATCAGGCTGTTCCCCTACTCCAATAAATTTAACTGGAATTTTTAATTCATTCTGAATGGCAACGACCATGCCTGCTTTGCTGGTACCATCGAGTTTGGTGATCACCAGTCCTGTCAATGGAACGGCTTTATTAAACTCACGGGCTTGATTCAAGGCATTCATACCAGTGGTTGCATCAAGTACAAGAAGTGTTTCGTGGGGAGCATTTTCCAGTCTTTTACCCATCACACGATGCACTTTTTGCAATTCCTTCATCAAGTTATGCTTCGTGTGAAGGCGACCGGCAGTGTCAATCAACATGTAATGTGCTTTGCATGATAGAGCGGAAGAAACGGCGTCATGAGCCACAGCGGCTGGATCTGCTCCATAATCGCCAGCCGTCAAAGGAACGTTCAATCGCTCGCTCCAGACTTTCAATTGATCAATGGCAGCTGCTCTGAATGTATCACAGGCGGCCATTCCAACAGATAGTCCCTTTGCCTTCAATTGATGGGCCAGCTTGGCGCACGTGGTGGTTTTACCGGTGCCATTAACGCCTACCATCGAGACAACTGTCAGATCGTCTCCCTGATCAAGCAGGGTGTGGTCACCTTTTTGAAGCGCCTTTTCAACTTCGTCTGCAGCAACCTGAATGAAATCGAAATCACCTTTACCTTTGGTCTCATAGGCTTTTTTTGTGGCTGCAATGATTTGAGTTGTCATGGACATGCCAAAGTCAGCAGACAACAAGGCCACCTCTAACTCTTCCGCACTGTCAGCTGTCAAACGGGCCGAACGTGAAACGATCCGCTTGATCTCATGAACCAGTTTGTTTTGAGTCTTACCAAGGCGTTCCTTGAGTTTACTGAAAAATCCCATTGCTTTATTGTGATGTAGTTGATTGCTAGTGACTGGCAGCGGTAGTCGATGGTCGAAAGGAAGCACTCTTACCTAATCTTTTGAAAAAGCACATGGTATCCTCATTAGATAAAACGACCTTGCCCATACGGATCCCGCCGGAAATATGCCCATGGCAATCTGATCCTCCAGTGACGACCAATTTGAATTTATCTGCAAGATAACGATATTTACGGACCAAGCTGGGTTTGTGTGAGGTGTGGTAAACTTCCACACCGTCCAATCCCTGGCTGGCAAGGTCCGTTATTACCTCATTGGAAACTCCAAGGCCAGGGTGCGCTAGAACAGCCAATCCACGATCTGAATGAATGGTCTTAATCATTTCGCTCGCACTTGGATAAGTCGATGGCACCCAACCCGGTTTATCTTTGCAAAGATATTTCCGAAAAGCATTCGACACATTGCTGACAACACCATGTTTTACCATTGCTCTTGCCACATGAGGACGCCCGGGAGATTGGCAGTTGATGGAATCAATAACCTGATCAACATCCCAGTTGATGCCAGCATCCCTTAATCGAATAATGATGTCGCATATCCTTTTTCTTCTTCGAGCCTGAAAAGCTTCTAATTTCTCTGGAATTACGGAAAGGATGTCATCTGGAAAGTAGCCGAGCACATGAATTTCCTGTCCAGCATGCGAGGTGGACAATTCAATCCCAGGAACCCAGCTGATGTTGGCAGATTGACATTGTCGTTTCATATCACCCCACCCGTTTATCGTATCGTGATCTGTTAAAGCCAAGGCTCTCAGCCCTATAGAACCAGCGCGCTCCACGATTTCTTGCGGTTCGAGGGTGCCATCGGAATAAGTGCTATGGAGATGCAAATCGGCAGACATCAGGAAGGATTGCTCTTTTTCAAGGGTGTTCTGGCAGGGCGTAGAATATCTTGACGAATACGGTCCAGTAATCCATTCACAAATTTACCACTTTCCCGGGTTGAAAATCGTTTCGCGATTTCAATGGCTTCGTTGAGACTCACCACCGGAGGTATGTCCTCACGATAATACAATTCGAATATCGCCATTCTTAAGATATTGCGATCAACAACGGCCATCCGCGTCAGATCCCAATTACGAAGATACTTTTGCAATTTGAGATCCAGCTCTTTCTTTTTCTCCAACACTCCACGAATCAAATCTTCAGCAAACACTCGAATCGACGCATCTCGAGTCGTTGTATCGGAAAGTTCTATTTCCCCCCCCCATGTCGCATTACCCTTCTCATAGCCTGATTCGGATAGTCTGTGGGTATGCCAGAACTGATTTAAGTTCACAGCAAGATCCTTTTCCTCTCCAGGATTTAAATCATATTGGAAGAGGAATTGAACAGCTCGCTCGCGTGCTTCACGTCTCAGTCCCATAAGAAAGGCAGAATAGTTTTGATTATCACGTCATTAAGGCCGGGAGCCAGCAGGTGATTTTGTCGCTTGAAAGCGACAAAAGATGATTGCTTTTTACAATGAAGGATCTGCTCCATATCAATAACCGGGTACCGAGGGATCAATTTCCTGCGACCAGGCAGAAATTCCGCCTCTGACACTCTTGAGGTGCTTGAATCCTTGTTCTCTGAGAAAATATAAAGCCTTCATGGAACGAACGCCAGCCTTGCAGTGAATGTAGTAACTTTGATTCGGGTCCAATTCGGTAAACTTTTCGTGCAGGGTGCTGAGAGGCACCAAGGGAACATCCCGAACTTTTGCAATTTGAAATTCATCTAACTCACGTACATCGATAACTTTGATATTCAGTGAGGGATCATCCAATGCCTTCTTCATGTCCTGAACCGTAACTTCATCAGGATTCACACCCGGATCTTCTGGTGCGTCAGGGATCCCACAGAATTGGTCATAATCGATAAGTTCGGTGATCGTTGGATTATCTCCACAAATAGGACAATTGGGATCTCGTCGAAGTTTCAACTCTCTAAACTTCATTTCCAAAGCATTGTAAGTCATCAATCGCCCGATCATTTTATCGCCGGCATCCAATGCCAGTTTAATAATTTCTGTCGATTGCAAGCACCCTATAACGCCAGGCAAGACTCCCAGAACGCCCCCTTCTGCACAGCTGGGAACCATTCCTGGAGGTGGAGGTTCAGGGTAAAGGCACCTGTAGCACGGCCCCCCCAAATGCGGGGCAAAGACGCTTAACTGCCCTTCAAACCGAAAGATACTTCCATAAACGTTGGGTTTCTTGAGTAATACGCACGCGTCATTCGTTAAATAGCGAGTGGGGAAATTGTCAGTGCCGTCCACCACTATGTCGTAATCCTTGATGATATCGAGCGCGTTGTCCCCCGAAAGTCGAGTATCGTGGATATTGACTTCTGTATTTGGATTAATTTCCTCAAGCGATTCTTTAGCAGAAACCGCTTTGGATCTGTCTACATCCTTTGTGCCATGTATGATCTGACGCTGAAGATTTGAAAAATCGACTCGATCAAAATCGACAATACCTATTTTACCAATACCGGCAGCTGCCAGATACATGGCAATGGGCGACCCCAAACCACCCGCGCCAATACATAGCACCGATGAACCCTTTAACTTTTTCTGACCAGCCATCCCTACTTCCGGAAGAATCAGGTGGCGGGAGTAACGTCGTATTTCCTCGTTGTTCAATTGCATATAGCCTTATCGATAAGGGTCAAAGAATACTGGAAATAGAAGACAAATCAAGGATCACCCCGAAAAAACAGTTCATTCTTTGAAGAATCAGACTTCGCTTTGGTCCGATAAACCAGCCAACTGAGCGTGAAAGCATTGGACATCAATCTCATCACATTGGAACAAGGATCCATGTTTTATTGGGCAAAAAAACCCGCAATACTGATAGATCAATTTTAATACTTGTTCACAGACACAAAGGCATCCATCGTTGTGTTAGTTTACCGAACGGCAAAAATGAACCTCCGATCAAGACTCAACGCTGGGAAACAAGCCTTCACTCTTATTGAATTACTCGTCGTCATTGCGATCATTGCGATACTTGCGGGTATGCTTCTTCCAGCCTTGTCCAAAGCAAAATCAAAGGCACAAGGTATTGTCTGCCTGAACAACCACAAACAGCTTTTACTTGGCTGGAAAATCTACACCGACGATTTCGAGGGGAATTTACCGTACGTCAAACATGGTCCTTCAGAATGGGTAGGTGGCTGGCTCGATTTCACACGTGGTAATCGTGACAATTGGGATCCACAATCCAACCTCACTAAAAGTATCCTCTGGCCTTATCTGGGTGGTAGTCAGGGGATCTTCAAATGTCCGGGTGACAAAAGCGTCGTTCAAACCCCTGAGGGAGTGAAGCCACGCATAAGAAGCATGTCCATGCTGAACTGGGTGGGCGGACGTGGAGAAGGCAGAGCCATGGGGTGGTCCGATTCTACAGGTCCTTGGCGCATCTACAGAAAAGACTCGGATTTTGTTGCTCCAGGCCCATCGCAAACAATCGTGTTTCTGGACGAACGCGAGGACAGTATCAACGATGGCATGTTTGTGGTAGACATGGGAGGCTTCCCTGACCGATCAACACAATTTCGCATCGTAGATATACCTGCTTCATACCACAATGGTTCGGGTGGATTTTCTTTTGCCGACGGTCATTCAGAAACAAAAAAATGGACAGATGCCCGCACGGTTGAGTCATTTCAGAAAGGCAAGATAACGCCGTATGATCGCCCTTCCCCGAACAATGTAGATATCGCCTGGATGCAGGAGCGCTCCACAAGGCGGCGGTAGTTAAAATCCCCGATCAGACCTTGTAAAAAGTATCAACGAGCATACAGCGTTCGTCGGATGTTCGCTTCGATATCGTCATGGTTGGGATATCGCCGAGTCATGAATAAACCGTAAATCTGGTTAACCGGATCAACCCAGAAATGAGTGGTATGGTAGCCTCCCCACCCAAAGATACCTGCGGGCGATCCCGTAAGATCTTTCTCTGTATTTTTCAATACATGGAACCCGAAACCAAGAACATGGGAAGATTCTCGGCCGCCAAAGCCAGAAATAGAGCCCAACTGATCTTTTAGCATCAAATTCAACGTCTCCCGTGAAATGATTTGCCGCCCCCTTTGGGTCGAGCCCGCATTCAGCAATAACTGGCAAAACCGACCATAATCCTCAATCGTGCTTACCAATCCTTCCCCTCCAAGAAGGAGTCGACTGCCGGGAAGGTAATACAATTCGTCCTCTTTCGGTGTTCCAATCCTGAACTTACCCCCCTGATCCACGAAAAGCGGCTGAAATTGACGGCGATCATCGGGAGCCAAATGAAATTGAGTCCGGTGCATGTCCAGAGGTTCAAAAATCCTTTCCCTGAAAAAAACATCCAGTGATTGTCCCGCATGTTTCTCAATCGCATGGCCTAAAACGGCCGTACTAAGCCCATACGTATGGCGCTCCCCTGGCTGATGTTCGAGTGGCTTGGAAATGAGTAAATCGATTAAACCCTCTAAATGATCCAACTCCATCACCTCTTTCCAGGTCCCTTCTTGATCGAAGGATCCATCGTACCCAGCAATCCCTGACGTGTGGAGCAAGAGGTCTCTGTAGGTAATGGAGCGGTTGAGCGGAACGAATCCCTTCTTGGTTTTCACTTGAAGCTTATCGAGAGCAGGAATCACTTTTGAGACAGGATCATCCAGTTGAAAGAAACCCTGCTCATGAAGGATCATTGCCGCTAAGCTGGTAACGGGTTTTGTCATCGACCAGATTGGAAACAGAGTATCTTGATCAATGGGTCTGTCCCGTTCGTCCATTGAGTTCTCAACGTGATGATAAAGCACGCTGTCCTTATTGCCGATGCGCAGCACATTGGACATGGTATCACCGTTCTCGATGAATTTCATTTGAAGTGCTTTCAAGGATGCGAAGGGAATCTTCCCCATCCCTTCCCGCTCTTGAAAGTATGCCTTAGCCAGCCTTTTCCCCAACTCCACAATTCCGGGCGTGCTTAAAACAATAGGCCTGTCCTGACCAGGTAAATCAAACACTTTGAGGTGAGTGAGTTGAGGGTCTTCTTGAGCCATTTCAGCCAGCGCTGCAGTAACGTCCACTTTGCCCAGATCCTTGTAATCAATGGGCACTTGTTGAGATACGAACCATTTCAACTCTGGAAGTTCCAAATCAATTCGGCTTTGATTGATGACAGAGGCCAGCCATTCGGGTGCTTTTCTGCGATAGGACCCCATCGACATGTCGTTCTCGCCAAGATGATAAAATATCCCCTGCAGATGAACCTCATGCCCCCTGCTCTCCAGACTTTGAACCGCATCACGGACAAATTTCAAAAAAGACGGATATATATTGCGCGTCTTGGCTTCACTTCCCTCCGGGGTCCAATCAATGATTTGTGAACCACTGTGGGTAAACTTTACAATCGCAAATGGTCCTTCCCCTGCTCCGGCCAAAGTTGAGCCAAAACTAAGTTCAGGCCCAAAGGTATCGTAGTAACCCGCTGGACCGAGCGGTTCCCATTCATCAGTTTTTTTGACACCACCTCCAATACTGTATTTGAAGGCAATATCATGACGGTCCTCAAGGAGGAGGGATTGATCTTTTGTGATATCCTGCACGAAGGCGCGTTCACCCTCCATATTACGGTGACCAGCAAGTATGAATAACTTGATTGACTGCTCTTTTGGATAAGGCCAGACAGGGAGGAGTTTGGCAGTTTCCTGCTCCATGCCGATATCCTCCAGGTAGGCATCGGCATAATTGACCCCGTGCTCCAATTGACCTAGGGTGCCGTAATGATAGTGCAGGCCAACCGGACTTCCGATTTCCACGCCCACATGAGATGTCGGAATGTATGTTGCCAGAGGATCATTGCTGGCAACTTCTTTTTGCCCCAGGCTAATGGCATGCATACGTGGCCTGAGATCCATACCCCAGATTGTTTTGGTACAAAGCTCTCCGATATAGAACTTCAATTTCGGCACACCTAAATCATGGCGAATGCACTTCAGGAAATTGGCAAGGTTTCTACCATAATCAGGCATGAATTCTTTTACGAACATGTCATTTTCCCCCTGATGCCACATGAACCCCTCGATACGATACGGAATTCCTTGATTATCCAAAGCGGAAAGGGAGCCTTTGATGAGGTTCATTAAAACCGGATATAATTTAAAACCAGAGGGTTTATCGGGATTCCAATCTGCACCAAGAGTAGTCCCCCCAGCTGCACATTTGATAATCGCAATTGGTTGTTGAATATTGCGCGTTACTTTACGAGCGAAGCTCAATTCAGGCCCTACAACTCCATTCACAGATTCTAAATCCACCCACCCGCTCGAACGCATCTTGGTTTCCCTCCCTATGCAGTAGGAAAACTTCACATCAGTTTGAGGGGATTCCAAGCCACGAAAGGGAGGGAAACGTTGAATGTCCTTCACCTTGGAATCGGATCCCACCATGTTCGATTGACCGGCAAAAATGAACACGCGCAGAGGAACAGCATCAGCTTTTGCATTGAACTGAAAGAATAAGGAAGAAACAATCAACAATACCGCAGGAAAGTAGAATGCCAATCTAAACAAAAATGTACCCGCTTTTGACGGGAGGTATATTGCGCTGTGACGAATGATCATGCAGAAGTCTATTCTCAAAATTCTCTGTGGCGCAAGCTAACTGCAGAGGAACAAGCAGGATAACATCAAGGGAACCCTCAATATTCTGTTTCCTTTCTGCAAAAACTATCATTTCATACTACTTTGAATATTGGCATAAGACGCCAGTTTACTACTTGCACACAAAGATTTAGGTGCTTTTTATTTTATGGACGATCGAATCAGTGATTTTGTAACTGAAATCAGAAACCGGATTTCACAAGTAGTGGTGGGAAAGGGTGTAGTAGTGGAGCGCTTAATGGTTTCCCTGTTTACTGGCGACCACATTCTTTTGCAGTGAATGCCAGGACTTGCAAATACCTTGCTGGTGAACACCCTTGCCTAAACAATTGAACTCGATTTCAATCCCATTCAATGCACAATCGACCTTCTCCCATCGGATATCGTCGGCTCAGAAATCCTAGATCGGAAAAAAAACGAGTTTCGCGTTCACAAAGGCCCAGTATTCACGAACCTTTTGCTAGCGGAAGAAATCAATCGAGCGGCTCCCAAAGTTCAAAGTGCCTTAATCAAGGCGATGCAGGAACGCCGTGTCACCATTGGAAATGATGCATTCAAATTGCCAAGGCCTTTTCTTGTGATCGCGACACAAAACCCAATCGAACAGAGCGGGACATTCGAACTCCCAGAAGTTCAACTGGATCGTTTGATGCTATGTCACAGATTGAATTATCCGACGGCGGAGGAGGAAGAAAGCGTCCTGACAGGCATCTGGATCTTGGCCTTAAAAAAGATGCCAAAGGTGCCGTTCTCAAGACGGCTTTCAACATGGCGAGCGAAGATGCGGCTGGGTATCAATAAACATTCAATCACCCACATCACAAAATGAACAGACCTACAGGAACTCCTGAACATCCTGGCATTGACAAACATGAAAACAATCCATCCAATACTTAAATTATGAACAAAGCAATCGGTAGGATCATTATGGGCGTCGCGTTAATGGTGACCCCGATAGTTTACCATTTTCTCAAGATGTCTGGCGATGCTGCGAGCAACTTTCAGCAATCTGAAAGTCTGATTTTATTCGGCAGGGAAATTTCCAAAACTCAATACTTCGGGATATTGGGTATCATTTTAGTCGTGGGACTCTTCATCCTGAGTTTCGGAATCAAAGGAACGATGAACCCAAACAACGAGTCGGAATAATCAACTCATCCTCAAACCATTATATCGGAGAGCACCTGACCATGGACGTCTGTTAGACGCATGTCACGGCCACCGAAGCGAAAGGTCAAGTCCTTGTGGTTCATGCCCAACAAATGGAGCATGGTGGCATGTAAATCATAAATCTCCACTCTCTTATCCACTGCCTTGTAACCATATTCGTCCGTCGCACCATAGGACATCCCACCTTTCACACCACCACCTGCCATCCAGATAGTGAAGCCAAACGGATTATGATCACGTCCGTTGCTACCTTGAGAAAAGGGAGTGCGTCCAAATTCCCCGCACCAGATCACAAGCGTTTCATCAAGAAGCCCCCTCCCCTTGAGGTCTTTCAACAAGGCAGCAATAGGTTGATCAACTGCCCTGGCATTATTGTTGTGACCATCCTTTAAATTACCATGCTGATCCCACCGATCACCACCAACCGCTGGACAAGTTAATTCAATGAAACGGACTCCGCGCTCAACCAGTCTTCTAGCAAGAAGACACTCCTGAGCAAAAATCTGGGTTGGCTTGTATTCCGTGTCCAGTCCGTACATACGTCGCGTCAATTCAGATTCACCCTGAATATCCATCAACTCAGGAACAGCAGATTGCATTCGAAAAGCCAGTTCGTAATTAGCAATGGCCGATTCAACGGGCTCCGCGTTCCCGAGTTCTTGAAGAGAAACCTGATCCAACTTTTCAAGCAGCCCCAGTTTCCGCTTCTGTAGTTCAGCGTTGGCTTCCGCGGGATTTATGTTTGCTACAGGCGGATTGGCTGGACGAAAAACCGAACCCTGATAAGCCGATGGAAGAAACCCGCTTGAAAAATTATCCAAACCTCCTGGAGGTGTCAGACCACCGTTCAATACCACATAGCCGGGCAGGTTCTCGTTCACACTTCCCAAACCGTAGGTGACCCAGGCACCAGCACTCGGTCGTCCGCTTAATCCAAGTCCAGTGTGTAGAAAATAATTAGCATTCGTATGCTCGGAAAACTCAGAAATCATGGAACGCACAAAACAAATGTCATCCACACATTCAGCCACGTGAGGGAAAAGCTCACTGACAGGCATACCGCTCTGACCATATTGTTTGAATTTCCATGGAGAACCAAATGTGTTGCCATTGTTGTTGAATTGGGTCGGTTCCATTTTCATGGCAAAAGGCTTACCATGATCTGCGGACAACTTTGGCTTGGGGTCAAACGTATCCATCTGAGAAGGGCCACCATCCATGTAAAGCATGATCACCCGCTTTGCTTTGGGCGCAAAATGAGGTGCTCGAGAAGCCAAAGGATGAATGGATGCCTCTCCGTTGGACTTCGAATCTGCCCCGTCAGCCGTTTTTCCATGCAGCATGGATGTTAGAGCAACGGAGCCAAACCCATTAGCAATACGGCTCAAAGCAGCACGCCGCGAAATGGGTTGTTTACTGTATTTACCGCAAGGAAACATGATATCAGTGGATGTAGATGAACTCTTTCACGTTGAACAAGACATGGCATAGGTCCGCCCATGCGCCCTTTCCTGCCTCCTCAGGGCCATGAACATTTTTCAAATGAGCTTTTTTTTGTTCTTTTAAAAACTGGCGTGCACTGCGTGTTTCTTCCCCGGTCGGCAAACGCCCCAGAGCTGTTTCATACACATGAATAAGCTTAGCCTCATTCGAAATATCCAAGCTTAGCAATTTGGTGGCCCAGGCCTCTGCCTGCTGAATCACAAACGGATCATTCATGAGTACCAATGATTGCGCCGGAACATTGGACTGAGAACGTTTACCGAAAGTCGTGAACGGAATGGGCGTGTCAAATGTTATCAAAAATGGCGAAAGAAAGTTCCGTCTCACCTCCACATAGATGCTTCGGCGATTAGCTCCATCCAGAGGCCCACTTTCACGCGGCCGCCCTCTGCCAGTCATGAAAGATGTCAGATGTATTTTTTCAGAGGGGCCATATGCCTTTGGGTCAAGTTGCCCCGAAACCTTCAACAGGGAGTCCCTGATCGATTCACCCTCAAGCCGCCTGACTCGCATTTTGTGAAGTAAATCGTTTGCCTCGTCTTTAGCGTCCATCTCAGGCGATGATTTGGAATCCATCTGGAATGCACTCGATAGCACGAGCATGCGAAGGAGTTTTTTGGTAGACCATTCACCTTCATTCACGAACCAGACAGCCAGCCAGTCGAGTAGCTCAGGATGTGTGGGTTTTTGGCCCAATACACCAAAATCATCCACCGTCGGCACCAATCCTTTACCGAAAACATGATGCCAGACACGGTTCACGTAAACACGTGCGGTGAGCGGGTTATCCGGGCTTGCAATGTGTTCGGCCAGGGCTAGACGTCCAGACCCTTCGATACTAGGATTCCCTTTATGGCTGAGAGCCTCAATAAAACCTCGGGGAGCCTCTTCACCCAACTTTTTGGGGTTCCCCCTAATAAATACGGATTCATTGACACCATTGCCATCTGTCATTGAAATAGCGACAGGTGCCAGTGGAATGCTATCAGAAGCATGAGCATAGGAATCCATTTTAGAAACAAGAACATCTGATAAATCTTCTTGTGACAGCTCGAGCGATGGACGCTGCAAACTCGGTGGCTGGGCATTCGCTGAACTTAAGACTGTTTCTACTGAAAACCAGGCATTGGGACCATGAGCCCCTCCTCCTGAAAGGTCGGAATGCTGGGTATCTTTCAATTCAATATAAGCTTCATGACCTTCCCACATTCCAAGGTCAAAAGTTATCCATTTGGCTTCTTCATGGTTTAGGTTCTTTTTGAGCCCGCCGTAAATAGGAGCCCTGATCAAATTGAAGTTATCAACCACCACGTTGACCCTCGAATCTTTACCCGAGGCGTATAAATGGAGGTATCGGTGCGATATGTTAAACGTCTGTGATCGCAGGGCCCCCTGTAAAGCCACCGACCATTTTGCAGAGTCAATCGCTTCCCGCGTTGCCAGCACCACCGGAGTTTCACCGGGCCTGCTCACCATTGTTCCCGCTTTTACAAAGGGATCAAAACTCATTGCTTCATCGCTAAACAACCAGTCCTCAAAACCATCGATGGACACGTCCCCGAGGAGTGTGACATCAGCTTTCTGTATCAACCCTTTCAAATCACTTGAAGCTTGGCTCGCGTCAGAAAATTTCGATGCAAATTGGTTCTGCACCTCGTTCTGAAAACCCTCCAGCGTCTTGACGGTGCTCTCAATCCGATCCAAGGGGCGCAGGGTGGACTGCTGATATCGTGAGCTTTTGACTACGCCGTAAATGCTGTAGAAATCCTTCGTTGATATCGCATCGAATTTATGATCGTGACACCGCGCGCATGTCACAGTCAGGGCCTGAAAAGATTTCGTGAGCACATCGATTTGATTATCCAATACATCCAACTGATTCATCCGGACATCCACAGGCGAATGCACCTGCTGCCCTAGCCAGTAAAAGCCTGTACCAAGTATCGATTCATTCTCACCGTTATCCTTCCTGAGGCGAGCTACTTCCAACAAATCTCCAGCGATATGCTCTTTGGCAAATGAATCAAAAGGTATATCTTCATTGAAAGCCCTTATGACGTAATCGCGGTATTTCCATGCATTGGGAATAACGTAATCAAATTCGTGACCCATGGTTTCTGCATACCTCACCAGGTCGAGCCAATGCCTGGCCCATCGCTCTCCGTAATGAACGGACCCCAGCAACTGATCGACTACTTTCTCATATGCTTTTGGATGATCATCTTCAATAAACGCATCTACCTGCTGAGGAGAAGGAGGCAAACCGGTCAAAATCAAATAAATCCTTCTCAGGAGAGTGCGCTTGCCGACAGTCGGAGCTGGAAACATGCCTTCTTGTTCAAGTCGGTGAAGCAGGAATGCGTCAATAGGTTCTTCAACCCAATCCGATTGATCCACTTCAGGCAATGCTTGTTGCACAGGCGCTTTCCACACCCAGTGCCCTGCTTTTCTTTTTTCGATATCAAAATCACTTTTCTGTGATCGGTTTGGGCTTGGTTCGGGTTCATCAGGCCAAGGAAGGCCACGCTTCACCCAGCGTGTGATATTTTTGATCTGATTTTCCGTCAGTCGAGATTCCGGAGGCATTTGCAGGTCCACATTCTGATAGTGAATTGCGATCAACAAGGGACTGTTTTCCGCAATGCTGGAGTCAATCACAGCCCCTGAGTCTCCTCCACGCATGATGGACGCTCTCGAATCTAACAATAAACCACCTTTTAATTTCTTGGATTGATGGCTATGACACTCAAAACAGGATTGGACCAGCACCGGGCGAACTTTTCGCTCGAAAAATTCCAAGTCTTCAGAAGAAAAGCTGTCTGCAAAAATTTGTAGCGCTCCAAGGTGCCCTGAACCTCCGAGAAAGATTGGTAAGACCAAAGACAATATAAGCCGTTTGAAACGAACTCTATTAAATGAGTACATCATGATTATTTGGTGACTGCAGATTCTCAAACATTACTCAAACCATGCCGTGCAATCAATCGAAATTGAATTCGATCTTCGATACTTTTGATAATCCGTTGCATGACAAGCACACGAACCAATGTCAAATTTAACGGCTGCTGACAAGGCTGAGGTGGGATAGCAAACTGCAGCGCATGTTAACAATTACATCGTTAGATCCATGCGTTTCTCACACATGCACCGCAACACCTTGAGTATGTATATCCATGGAGCTGCCTCAAGTCGATCAAGACCGGGTCAGAGAACCTTTTCACTCAATCCAGTCGCAGCCTGGCTGGGGACCCCCTGTTTTTTTTGAAATGGAATCAGCGATCCCAGAAGCGATCCCAAAGATGAATCGCAGTTTTATGGCTACTTGAGGGAGAATAGAGTCATTTATCTACGAAACCAGCAACTCGGCAATTTGAACAGCATTCAGGGCTGCTCCCTTGAGCAGCTGATCCCCGGCAACCCAAAAACACAAACCGTTATCCAGTGCACAATCGAGACGCAAACGGCCCACTTCACAATGATCTTTACCTGAGGCGATCAACGGCAATGGATAAACATTGTTTTGCGTATCATCCACTACATCCAGACCCGGGGCATCAGACAAGACTCTTATTGCGGCATCAACCGTCACTGATTTTTTGAACTCTGCGCTGATGGCTATTGAATGCGCACGATACACAGGCACGCGCACACATGTCACACTCGCTTTAAAATCGTCATGATGCATGATCTTGCGACCTTCATTTTCCAATTTCATTTCTTCGCGCGTATAACCTGACTCAAGAAAATCATCGACATGCGGTAAAACGTTGAACGCAATCTGATGCGGATAGACTCCTTTCGTCACCTCTTGGTTGTTGGCAATTTGCTTCACCTGATTTTCCAGCTCACTGATCGCCTGAGCTCCCGTACCGGAAACCGCCTGATAACTGGAAGCAAAGACGCGAGTGACACCAAAGGCTTTATGCAGAGGATGCAGGGCCATTAAAGTGATTGCAGTCGTGCAATTAGGATTCGCGATAATACCTTGATGGCTTTTAGCGTCCTCTGGATTAATCTCAGGCACTACCAAAGGAACATTGGGGTCAATACGGAACGCACTTGAATTGTCGACCACGACAGCTCCGGCTTTCACCGCAAAGGGAGCAAACTGCTTCGAAATGCCACCACCGGCACTGAATAAAGCGATATCCACATTTTCGAATGCCGATTCCGTCAATTCTTGAATCGCAATTTCACTACCCCTGTATTTCAGTTTCTTGCCCGCCGAACGTTTCGAGGCAAGAAGAGTCAGTTTGCCAATCGGAAAGGATCGACGCTCCAAGGTTTTGATCATTTCGACACCTACGGCACCCGAAGCGCCTACAATGGCCACGTGAGGATTTTGATTCATATTATCTAATAAAGGCGGCAAGTTTATGACTGAAACCTAATTGCTTGTCAATTCGAGCTTGGAGCCATTGATGACAGAAGTCACTCAAACGAAGCAAAAACGCCCTTGATTGTTCGTTGTGGCGTTCTCTGTTGAAACCCGAAAAACGCCCTGTTAAGCATACATATTCAACCTTTGGAAAAAATGAACGCATTCCGTTTGCTTTGCAGCAATACCTTTGGCACGATCGCGCTTCATGTCAGATATTATAGCAAATAGCAGCTCAAGACCTTTACCAAACCGCTCCGAAGACCGATTACCCGATCAGCTTCGTGGCATTCAATTTAAAAATAATATCGCACCTCACGCAACGGGCTCCACGCTCATTGAATGGGGAAACACGCGAGTTGTTTGCGGTGTCACCATCGAAGAAAAAGTCCCTCGCTGGATGAAAGAACAGAAAAAGGAAGGTGGCTGGATCACGGCGGAATACTCCATGCTTCCTTACTCTACCCACAGCCGAAAACAAAGGGACGCTACCAAAGGGCGCATTGATGGCCGATCTCAGGAAATCCAGCGATTGATCGGACGAGCTATTCGTGCAGCTGTCGACCTCAATAAGCTGGGGCCCAGAACTATCTGGGTTGATTGTGATGTCCTTCAAGCCGACGGAGGTACACGCACTGCTTCGATTACTGGTGGCTTCGTCGCATTATCTCTCGCAATTCAGACATTACTCGATAAGAAACTTCTCAAAACAAGCCCTATCGTGAATGGTGTTGCTGCCGTCAGCATGGGGGTTGTAGATGGCGTTCCACTGCTGGATTTGAATTACGAAGAGGATGTCAATGCTGAGGTCGATATGAATCTTGTGATGACTGATAAGGACGAATACATAGAACTTCAGGGCACAGGTGAAAAAGGAACTTTCCACCATGGCGAGCTTACTGAGTTACTGGCGCTTGGCAGCAAGGGAATCAAAGAATTGATCACGCTTCAGGAGAAGGCAATTGCAGCTTCCGTGTGAACAGTGGGTGTCATCATTTACCTGAACCATCTGAATCAACCTACTATGTCTTCAGCAGCAACTAAGGATACCACTGTCTGGCAGATTTCCATTGAAGTCCCGAAATGTCTGGATGAACCTGTCACTGAATTGCTGTCCGCCTTGTTGGAGCAACCTGCCTCTGCTTATTGCCCGCTTGAAAGTGATTCAGCCATTGTTTCTGCGTTTATCACAGAGCGCTCCCAATGGTCCAGAGAGCGCAATCACCAGCTCAAGCGGCAGGTACTGGAGTTTTTTCCGGGTGAAACAAAAAACCAGAATTGGAAGGCCACATGTCGCAAAATCAAAGCCAATGATTGGCAGGAATCCTGGAAACGGCATTTCAAACCTCTAGAGATAGGTAGCCGTCTGCTGATCAAGCCTAGCTGGAACCGTCGAAAGCCCCGGAAAAGCCAATCATTGATCGTTCTGGATCCGGGGCTGAGCTTTGGCACAGGGCAGCACGCTACAACACGATTTTGCCTTGAAGAGATCGAACGCCTACAATCCAAGTTGAACAATCCCTCGCTTCTGGATGTCGGCACAGGTTCAGGCATCCTTGCTATCGCCGCTGCCAAGCTTGGATACATCCCAGTAAAAGCCTTTGATTTTGATCCAGATTCAGTGACCGTTACGCGTGACAATGCCGAAAGCAATGATGTCTCTGACCTTATCCGGGTATCTCGAAGTGACCTGACGAAATTGAAGCCAGAAACAGCCAGTAAATATGACTTGGTCTGTGCCAATCTCATGCATGACCTCCTGAAATCGCACGCGGAAACCATTCTCAACCGGCTCAAACCCGGCGGTTATCTCCTTCTGGCCGGGATCCTGACCGAGCAATTTCCAGCCGTGAAGGAATGTTTTCAACGTTTGGGCTGCAAACAAATCAAAACTCAAATAGAGAAGGAATGGAAATCCGGGAGTTTCCAACTCCCGGCCTGATCCGGTTTGCCAATTTACTTGGTGATCAACTTGACCGCCCCCCAGTATCCAAAGTCGTTCTTCATGTCATAAGCATAATTTTCGAGGCGAACAGGAATTTCTTTTCCAGCAAATGGCGTCAAGTCGATTTCCACCATGTTCCATACGCCTTTTTGACGAGAAACACTCTGTCGTTGAACAAGCTTCAGGTCCGCAAACACACGCAGGACCCACTGACCTTCTGGCGCAGAGGCGACCTTGAAGCGAAGGAAGGTTTTGCCCTGAGCCGGTATATTCACTTTCCTCAGCAATGCTGCTCCACGCTGATGCCAGAAAGGATGCGTAACCAAAACGTTTTTTGCATCTTCCCAATCCGGTTCAATAGTGGGAGCATTGCCCTTTTCTGAGGATTCAACTTGCCAGTCAGGGTTCCAGAGGCTGATGGATTCGTAATCGCGTTGAACACTATCTGGTGCTTCGCCCACGAGTTCACGCCGCAAGGCAGCGGTCAAGGGCCTTTGATCTTCTGGAGGATTCAGGATGAACCAGATCATATCTCTGAAGTCTTTATCTCCCATTTGCTCCAACCCCTCGGGCATCACCGAATTTTCGGTGATTGCGCGTGTTTGAATGTCTGATTTGGAAATGACTTCCTCGCGTGGGCCGGCTGCAAGCAGTTTGACATAACTATCCGTTTCTTCCACTAAACGACCACTCACACTGCGTTCGTCTTTGGTTTCGATGACCGTGTTCTCGTAGCCTGCCCCAATGAGTTGGTTGGGATTGATCACATTGGCCAGAAGGGCATCCAGGGTAGATCGCCCTACCCCTGTCAGATCCGGGCCTACATTTGCTCCCTTCCCATGAAGCTGGTGACAGACCAGACACACCATTTCGGTCAATTGACGTCCGTTGACCGGATCCGGTTCCCCCTCAAGAACCACTTGCCTTTTTTCATCAATCAAGCGGTCCATACTGGCATTGGGTTCGCGGAAACGGCCGATGCTTTTTTGCGCCCGCGCTTTGATGTCGTCATTTCGATGGTTAGCCAACGATCGGATGACGGATGCCGGCACATCGGCAGGTAAAATCTTCCTGGATTCCACGGCGGATAAAAAAGCATTCAACCACGTTGGCCTGGATACCATTACTGCTATGCTGATCTGTTTTTGCGCCATAGCAAACTCAGGCCAAAGGTTAATCAGGAGATCAGGCACTCGAGCATCCTGATGTGTCCCCAGAGCTTCAATGGCATCATTCACCATGTCCGCTTGTGCTCCTGACTCGATACGAAATAACAATGCGTTGATAATTTCCGGATGATTGATTTGTCTCGCAAGGCCGATCGCTAACTCCAGCTCATCATTTTTTGTGGATGGATTCGAGATAATCCCTGCCAGCTGCTCCACAGTAGCATCATCTCCCCAGAGTGAGCCAAGCTGCCAATAACGGCGGCGTAACGAGGGGTCCGTTGCTTTTGAAAGTTCAACAAGTAAGGCTTTTCCTTTTCCAGCAGGCAAGGTTTTGGTGAGTTTCTGACCGTCAATTAAACCATCCAAACCACTCAACAAAAGCTCACGGTCGCCTGACAACAGATCAGACAACGCTTCAGCCGCCACGCTCATGCCCCCTGCATCCGCCTGATCACAGAGCCGTCGCATGGTTTTATAAAGCATTTTCTGACTGAGGGGTTTTGTGGATTCTCCGTTGCTAACAAGCCAGCTTAAAATTATCTGGGGCGCATCAGTCACCCAAGGTTCCAAAGCCATCCAGGTCATGAATGGAATAAGCGGATCTTCTTCTGCTGCGGAAGCCAGAATCAAACTCGCAAATATCGGGCCCAAATCAGATAATGACAGGTTGACTCGCGATGGACGGTTTACAGTCAAGGCTCCGGAGCTGTATTGCCTCAAGGCGGTTGCCACTGCATTTCTCACGGAGGGGTGGCGATCTTCGGCAAGCCGTTGCAATCTGGCCAATGCCGCCGGGTCTGATGAACGTCGCTCACCAGTGAGGCGTGCTGCCCAGCTTCGGATCGCAAAATGCCCATCTTCTTCTGCTTTTTTGAGGATGGATTCATCAAGTAAACCAGCGCCGTGCAAAGTCCAGAGTGCCGTAAGTCGTGACTCAATGGAATCGCCTGTTTCCATCAATTTTACTAGATGTTTTTGAGTATGATTGTCTTTTCGTTCGTTAAGCAAACGTTGAGCGGTTTCCCGATGCCATACGTTTGAATGAGCCAATAAACCAATGAGGTCTTGACTGCTTTTGAGAGCGAGATTCATGTTTACTGCAGGTCTGCTGGGAAGTGGTTTATCAGGCTGATCTCCCACATATGCCACACGCCAGATGCGTCCATACTGACGATCCACACCCTCGGGATCTGCGTTAGCGTTTTGATAGCATGGATATTTGTCATACCAATCAGCGATCCAGACGGTACCATCAGGCCCAATCTGCTCACTCACGGCGCGGAACCAGCCATCGGTTGATTCAACAAAGTTATCCAATGCATGGGCTTTAAACGACGAACCATCACGCTCCAAACGATCCATATTGACAGCATTCTCATGTATATTCCCCATGAGCACGCGACCTTGATAGGATTGCGGGTATTGGTTCCCTTGGTAGATTGATATGCCACAGTAAGCAGCGCGGTAATGTTTGTGATCTACAATAGACGGCAGAAGCTCGTAGCTATAGGCATGCTCAGGTCGTCCCGCTTGACGGGTATAAAGCCCCCCGGGTGCCATGTGGAATAAATGGTCAATCACACATGCACTGACAAATGCATTTCCAAAACGGTCGAAATCAACATGCCACTGATTGGAGGCACCATCAGCGAAGACTTCGAACGCTTTTGTATCCGGATGGAAGCGCCCTACAGCAGCATTCATGATGACTTCAGGGCGTTCCGGGTGTTCCGGATCCTTCACTTTTGAATGAGTGAAAACGCCCTGTGTCATATATAGCCATCCATCGGGCCCCCATGCAAATCCGTTCAAAAGCTCATGTCTATCTTCCAATCCGAACCCACCCAGAAGGGTAGTACGCTTATCGGCACGATCATCTCCATTGGTATCTTCAAGGAACAGCAAGTAGGGCGCTTGCCCTACATAGACACCACCATTTCCCAACAACAAACCTGTGGCCAGATTCAGACCATCAGCAAACAAAGTAGATTTGTCCGCTCGACCATCAGCATCCGTGTCCTCCAGAATACGAATACGATCTCTCGGCTTTTCACCGCGCTTGGCACCCAGAGGATATTCAAAAAGTTCCAGCACCCACAATCTGCCCCGCTCATCCCAATCCATCGCAACAGGATTCACTACGTCGGGTTCCGCTGCGAACAGTCGCATCTCAAAACCTTCAGGAACACTGAAGGTCGAAGCGGCATTTTCAGGAGGAATGGGAGCCGAGGACGCAGGTGCGTGCCCTCCAGTCAACTGACGGCCTGCAGCCTGAGCAACACACAAAGACAGGATCAAAAGCAAACCGATTACCCGTCGAATATTGATTTGAGGATTCATAGATGATATGAACCTATGTCGTTTCAACCGATATTCCAAGATTTATGCGCTCATCTTGAGTCAAAAAATTACCTGAACTGAGAAGCAGATTAATTGGGTGACTTCTCCTTTTCTATTTCCTGACTGACTGAGCCTATGAAACGAATTCAGACAGAATCATGGATGGCAATATCCGTCAATATTTCGGTGTGAACTCTAGCTTGAATGACACGGGCAAATGGAGTTTGCCCGTGGTGTCCGATGGATTCCCGCAAGGCTGTTTCTTTTCCGGCACCACTGATAAGCGCCCACACATGCTTGGATGCTTCCAGAACATCATAAGACAAAGTAAGTCTTTGTGGAGGTGGTTTGGAAGCGACAACTTGAAACACGTGACGATCAGAACGCATGAGGTCTTCTGCCATATTCTCAGGAAAAAGAGACGCCACATGTCCATCCTCCCCCATACCTAGAAAGATGAGATCAAATATAGGCACACCTCTTGAATTCAAGGGAAGTTTGACTTTCAATGTGGATGCCATTGATTTGGCGGCTTTGTCTGGATCGTCTTCACCTCGAAACCTGAAAACCCTCGAATCGGGGAATGAAACTGGATTTGCAAAGTTTTCCTGAAACATCGCATGATTACTATCTGGATGCTCTGGACCAACACAACGCTCATCTGCCCAAAAAATATTGAGTCGTTTCAGAAGATCTGGCGATTTGCCAAACAGTGCCGAAGCTTCCTGAAGGAATGGAGCAGCTATTCGACCACCGGAAAGAGCAACGTTGAATGGCTGATTGTCTTTCAGAACTTTTACTGCCTCAAACCATTGGCGCGCCGCCGAAGAACCCAGATACGCAGGGTTTTTGAAAACTTGAGCACGATATCGAACTTCTTTCATGAGGTGGTTTTAATGCAGCTGCGTGTTGATTGATCTTTGCACTTAAGAGTGGATCACAGGATTTCTCCACCTATGACCAGAGCGCCCCAATAATTCATCAGCAGCTTCAGGACCCCAGGTTCCAGCGGAATAAAATTCGCGATTACTCAATGGCTTACCCTCCCATGCCTTTCGAATGGTATCCACGACCTTCCAGGCCGCCTCGACCTCATCGCGACGGATGAAAAGGGTAGCATCCCCTGCTACGGCTTCCAGAAGTAATCGCTCGTAAGCCTCTGGAGTGTAGGCGCCAAATTCCGTATCATAACTGAACTGCATGCTCACTGGCCGCAATTCGGAACTGTTACCGGGGACCTTGCCATTGAATCGCAGGTTGATCCCCTCGTTAGGCTGCAACCTCAATGTCAGCGCGTTGGAATCAAGGTTATGTTGACATTGAGCAGCAAAAAGCACATTCGGCACAGGACGGAACTGAACACGAACCTCACTGGCACTCAAGGGTAAATTTTTTCCAGTTCGCAGGTAGAAAGGCACACCAGACCAACGCCAGTTATCCACAAATAACTTCATGGCGGAATAGGTTTCCACGTTGGATGTAGGGGACACTTTTTGTTCCTGCCGGTAGGCAGGGCGCATCTCCCCGTCCATCATTCCCGCAAAATATTGCCCTCGGACAACGCGGCTCGCGACATCCTCCTCCGTCATCGGACGAATACTCTGAAGGAGTTTTACTTTTTCATCACGAATGGATTCATCATTCAAAGAAACCGGGGGTTCCATCGCAATGAGAGACATGACCTGAAGGAGGTGGTTCTGTACCATATCACGAAGTGCACCAGCTTCTTCATAGTATCCCCCACGTGAGCCCACCCCAAGCTTTTCACTCACGGTGATTTGAATATGGTCAATGGATTGTCTCGTCCAAAGTTCCTCGAAGATGAAATTAGAGAAACGAAACACCATGATATTCTGAACCGTCTCCTTGCCGAGGTAATGATCAATACGGTAAATCTGACGTTCATGGGCATGATGAGTAAGACTCTCATTCAGTTCATGAGCAGACGGTCCGTCATGTCCGAAAGGCTTTTCAACAACGATTCGCTGCCAATGGTCACCTGTTTCTTCCTTGGACAAGAGCCTTGCCTCACTGAGGTGCTGGACAGCTTCTGAGAACTGACTGGGGGAAATGGCCAGATAGAACAGGAGATTCTTCTTCAAACGATCATCCTCAGCTTGATCCAGCGAAATCTTGAGTGATTTATAGGCCTCTAAATCGCTCAAATCACCTCGGTGATAAAAAATAGTTTCAGCAAACTGAGTCCATAATGCCAAGTCCACACTCTTGCTTCGTGAGTATTTTTTCAACCCCTCCAAAAGCTCAGCGCGCCAGGAGTCGTCAGATTTGTCGCGCCTGGCAAATCCAAGGATCCGAAAAGGTTGAGGCAATTGTTTCTCCTTATACAAATGATAGAGAGCGGGAATAAGCTTGCGTGACGTAAGATCCCCACTGGCACCAAAAATCACAATTGTGCAGGGCTGAACGTCCCTTTTCCCTGCCCCTAGCCTGCATGTGAGCAATTCATCTAATGAGTCCGTCGAGTCTATCATATTATTTCCCCTGTCAATAGAGATAAAAACTAAGTCTGATGAACACCAGATAAAAATATTCTCTAACTCATAACTCTCCAGCGAAATCATCACTTGGAAGAGGGAAAGATCAATTGACAGATAACGCTCGCACAGCATGATCCTGATATGAGTAAGGTGGACAAGGACCCGTATTTGTGGCTGGAGGAAGTAGAATCTGAGAAAGCAATTGAATGGGCGAAATCACTCAACCAGCTTAGCAAGGACGAGCTGACTGCCGAAAGCGGTTTCGAGATACTAGAAAAAAGACTACTGGCCGCTCTGGATTCCAAGAAACGCATCCCTGGCGTTACTCTTTACGGTGAAAAGCTCTATAATTTCTGGCGCGACGATGCCCATCCAAAAGGCATTTGGCGACGTACCTCCATGGAGGAATACCTGAAAGAGGACCCGTCATGGGAAACAGTTCTGGATCTCGATAGGTTAAGCGATATTGAAGGTGAAAACTGGGTCTGGAAAGGTGCAACGATACGCAGAACAGATTTTAAAAGGTGCCTATTGCGTCTTTCGCGGGGAGGCGCTGATGCAACCGTCATACGTGAATTCGATTTATCCACAAAATCGTTGATTGAAGATGGATTCGTTCTACCTGAGGCAAAATCAAGAATAAGCTGGATCAACGAAGACACGGTGTATGTGGGCACGGATTTTGGTCATGATTCCATGACGAACTCTGGCTACCCAAGGCTGATCAAACTCTGGAGTCGAGGTCAATCACTGAAAGATGCCAAACTCACCTTCGTCGGCAAGCAAACCGACGTTTCGGTGGGAGCTTATGTCGTCCATGAGCACGGCCACCGCCATGAGCTCATTCAAAGGTCGACGACATTCTGGACCAACGAGTCCTTTATAAGGAAAGGTACGGAATGGGTTCGCATTGACAAACCGGATGGCGCTGAGGTTAGTTTTTTTAAGAATCATATTCTCCTTACATTGCGCAAGGATTGGGTTACAGCAAATCAAACTTACAAAGCAGGTTCTCTGCTTGCTTCTGAATTAACTGCCTACCTTGATGGGAAAAGAGACTTATCAGTTCTCTTTTCCCCAAGCAAGCGTACCTCTCTTGATGATTTTTCTTCTACGAAAAACTGTTTACTCATCAATGTGCTGGACAATGTCCGAAATCGGTTGATCCGCGTCAGAAAAGAAGGGGATCGATGGATTCAAGAGGATCTGAACGCTCCCGGATTAGGAACCGTGAGTGCCTGGGGTGTGGATTCTGAAACTTCCGATGATTACTGGATGACCGTGACGGACTTTTTGACACCAGCCAGCCTTTATCTTGGAAGTCTGCATACCGGCGATCAGCGCCTCATCAAATCCCAACCAGCATTTTTCGCCACCAAAGGACTGAAAATTGATCAAATGGAAGCAATTTCCAAAGATGGCACAAGAGTGCCTTACTTCATGGTCAGCAAAGAAGACCTGGCCCTGAATGGTCAAAACCCAACCCTGCTTTATGGTTATGGTGGCTTTGAAATTTCTATGCTTTCCAGTTACCGAGCCACCACAGGTATTAGTTGGCTTGAGAACGGGGGGGTGTATGTGCTTGCCAATATCAGAGGGGGTGGTGAGTTCGGCCCCCGCTGGCATCAAGCAGCGCTTAAGGAAAATCGCCAGCGTGCCTATGATGATTTCATAGCCATCGCAGAACATCTGATCGAACGAAACGTAACGACTCCTGGGCATCTGGGGATTCGTGGTGGATCAAATGGCGGGCTTCTGATGGGAAACATGATTGTTCAACGTCCCGACTTGTTCAAGGCCGTGGTTTGTCAAGTTCCTCTATTGGATATGAAGCGATTCAATAAACTCCTGGCCGGTGCCAGCTGGATGGGAGAATACGGGAACCCGGACCTTCCAGAAGAGTGGGCATTTTTACAAAAATATTCACCTTATCAATTGGTGAAAAGCGCTATGAAATATCCTAGAGTACTTTTTACTACCTCCACAAGAGATGACCGAGTACATCCTGGACATGCACGTAAAATGGTCGCCAAAATGACGGACCAAGGCCACGATGTTCTTTACTATGAAAACATGGAAGGCGGTCACGGAGGAGCCTCGGATAACCCTCAGCGAGCGTTTGTCGAAGCCATGATTCACACTTTTTTGTGGAAAGAACTTCTTTAAAGTCCAACCCAGCACTGCTGAAGCTATGGGATCGCTTTGTTCCCAGTAGCTGAAAAGGCCGCGAAATCGCTGATGTTTAGAGCCCTGGCGTTGTTGAGTCTGAACTGAAGTCACCCATGGTCCAATCAAGGATGAGCGAAGGATCCCAGATACCTACCCCCGACTTCACTGCCTCCCGCTCAATCTGGAGTAATTCCCAGAGTGCCTCGTCCGAAAAGTGAGTGATCTCGGTGCGCTTGAGTTTTGCCATCCCTGCCTTGACCATTGGTAACACGATGGACTTTCCCTGAAATTCTATGTATCCATGGCCATATCGAGAGTCATTCATGTCGATGGCCTGAAACCGTATTTTTTTACGCAGCGCAAGTTCTTCGAGAAAGGCCTGCGATTCTTTACCCATCCTCAGAGTATCGTCTCCCAACAAAACGGCAAGGGTGGGAGCTTCCAATCCTCGTATTCGCAATCCATATACAAAACCTTCAGGAATTTTCACATAGACCCAATTCCCATCCAACACCTTAACAATCTCACCGTCCAGCCACTCTTCACCTTCATACAACTGTGGATCTCGGTTATCATAAATCCATTTTGCATCCTTAATGGCCGACTGTGCCTCTTGGTTTGTGTAAATATATAAGCCTACCCCAACAATACAGAGGAGCATTAAGAGAATAACGATTTTCTTGATGATGCCGGAGGCGCTTTTCATGAGTGCATGGTGAATAAGAACTTTTACAAGTCAATATTGAATACAAAATCTCCCTTGATCCATGATCTGAGGATGAACCAAGATACCTGTAATGAATCGAACTGTTCACCTGATTGTCAACCCCTTTGGAGGAACTCAGGACAATCGTGCGCTGGCCCACCAGGCCCTTTCCACCCTGAATGGTCTTGGAATCAAGGTAAACGTCGATTTTACTGAATGCAAAGGTCATGCGATGAAGCTTGCCTGCTCTCTTTCCTATGCTCCAGAAAAGACCATTTGCGGATTGGGAGGTGATGGGACAATGCATGAAATTATCAATGGCATCATGTGTCGACCATCGGAGGAGAAGATGCACGTTGCCCTTCTCCCCGGAGGAACAGGCAACTCATTTCTGGAAGATGTGGGAGTATTCAAGTTCAATGACGCTTTGAGAATGATTATTCGAGGGAATTACAAAAATATCGACCTATTCAAGATCCAGCTTGATGACTCATATCATTTTGCTTTCAATGTTTGCGGATGGGGAATGTTCGCGTCAGCCAACGCAGCAGCCGAATCACTCCGTTGTATCAAAAAAATCAGATATCATGCAGCCGGGTTATGGGAAATAATTCGAAATCGAAGTCAGCAGGCAAAACTTACTTTTGACAGCCAAACAATAGAGGGTGATTTTTCCTTGATTGTCGCCAGCAATACACGAAACGTAGGAAAAAGTATGATGCTTTCCCCCTCAGCAAAATTTGACGATGGAAAGCTGGATTTGACTTTCCTCAAGCAATCGGGACGGTGGGCATTGATGCGCTTGTTTCAGAAACTACCCAAAGGGAACCACATACACGAGCCCGGTATTTCCTGCATTCAGTGCAGAGAATTCGAGATTGTTGCCCTCAAAACCACATTGTGGAATCTGGATGGAGAAATTTATTCAGGGAAAAGAGCCAAGGTCACCGTTTTACCGCATGCACTGAGCGTCTGCATTTGAGTCGTAAAAACGATTTGTCGAGTCACTTGCCAATTTCTGCAGGAAAAAACTCATCACAATCATCGCGCACTCACCAGAGATTTTATTTGGAAATGTATACCCGACGAAGTGTCGGATGAGCTCAAGATCAACTCCCCGAAACCTCCCTTTTTCCAGACTTCAATCCCACCGGGTGCAGGTACTAATTTCACATTAAACGGTTTCCACTCTCTTGCTTTTTGCAAAGCCGTGGACATCTTGAGTGCGGTATGCCCCATGCCTTGAATCTTTGGCATCCCAGCAAGCAATCGACTCATTTGCATGATCAATGGAGAATGTAAATGACCAATGATTGTAGCATCAATCTGACATAATTTTGATCGAACCCAAGGAATGTTTGCGAGATAAGGAATTGCGGTGGGATCATGCAGGAAAAGAATGATCCGTTGTTTTCTTCCGATGGACGCAAAAGCATCTCTTAATGTATCGAGATGCTTTTCACGTAACGCATTCCATGTTTCATATTCTTCTGGAGGGCAGTCAGGGACGAATTCAGGCAAGCCAATCAGGGTAGAATTCATCCCAATCAAAACGTGCTGTTCAATGTCCAATCTAAAAAACGCCTTTAACCCAAGTCTCCCCGTGCATCGCTCCCAACTTTTCAGCCGCATTCCCCCAAACCCACCGAACATACTTTTCTTACCCAGATCATGATCCCCCATCATCCCGATAAACTTATCCCCAAAGGCATGCTGCAACTTTCCTAAACAAGCCTGAGCACTGGACATGGAAGGATCATCAGCCACGCCAATAAACCCTGAATCACAGCAGTAATCTCCATTTCCAATCACCCAATCTGCGTCCCCTGCTCTTGAAATAAAACGATCACAATAATGGTTCGACCCAAAGGTGTCTCTACGCCACAAGAAATTCCGATATTGTTTCAAAAGAAAACGTAGCCATGGATTGGAAACCGTTCGGGATTCATAGTCACCCCTTGATCTCTCCGCCTCACTCGCGTAGTGAACATCTGTAATGATCAGGATTCGTATCACAAGAAGGTCGCCTGTTCGAAGTTGATTTCAACGTTTCAGTTGAACGATGTATTCCAGCAAATCACCTACGTCCTGAGTTGTCATTTCCTCCAATAGCCCTGAGGGCATGATGGAATTGCCTGTTCCATCGATAGAAGCAATTTTTTCTCGTTGTATCGTTTGAGTTATCCCACCTGCCTGTTTGACGACCATGAGCGAACGTGATTCCTGAGCGATCAAACCTACGATACTTTCCCCTTCAGTTGTCTCTATCTCATATGAGATATACTGCGGTTGCACTTCTCTGTTCGGGTATAAAATACTATCCAGAATACGGTTCTTCCCGGACGTTTTAATGGAAATAAGATCAGGGCCCAGAGCAAACCCTTCTCCATTACCACGATGACAGGATGCACAACGTTCGTTGAAGATTCGTTGGCCATTATCCATGTCAGCCTCAAGTAAAAGCGCTTCTCCAAAATCCTCCGCAGACATCTTCACTACATTTTCTGTAGAGGGATTCCAGAGTCGAGAAGCAGACTGTTGAACCTTATCCGAACGATGATGTTGAAGATTCCTTCTCTGAGAGAATGTCAGATCTTTGATAAGCTCCGGTTTCCCCTGAGCTGATTTCAAGTATGCAAGCAACAATTCATCGCGCGACATCATCAAGGCAAGAGCAACTTGCCGAACTGATGGACTCCAGGAGGACCACTGGCCCCATACCCAGTCAAGATCACTCAATGAAAAGACATTGGCAAGGGAAGCCAGCAGTTCAGAATGCAAAATGGCCCACTCGGACTGAGAGAGCATGGTCTTCCAACTCTGCTTGAGACTTTCATTCATCATCTCGCCCATGATTCCGATGATTTTCCCTGCTGCTGAGAGGTGGTCCAGAGCCTGACTCTGGATCCAGACTAGATACCTTTCTCGAGCATGAGCCAGCTCTGTATCGGTTAGAACCGTTGACCAGCCTTTCCCATTCTGACGCATACCATGGCTCAAGGAGGATAAGGCATCCAGAGTATCCATTGAAATGGGAGCTTTGAAAACGAATCGGAATATCTGCGCAATTTCCTTCTTATCACTTGACGCCCCAAAAAACTGATAGAATGCGCCCGTATCATGGAACAAATTACTTCCGATTTCCCCCTTGGCGATCATGTGATTCAAAAAATCGGAGCGACAAGAATGCATCGCGTTCAGCACTGCAAATTGCATCCAGTATTTGTCTTCTTTTTCGAGGGACATGGCGCGCCAAAGAAACTCGGATTGTCGGGATGAATGAAGCGGAAATTTGGACAGTAATAAAGTCGCTTGAAACCTTGTTTCATTATTAAGGATAAGTTGAGAGATGTTTTTTTCAAACGGTACATCAAATGGACTCAATTCGTCCCTGTTGCCCCAAAGTTTTAATAAGGCCAGATGAACCGCGCTGGATTTACTTCGAAAGACCGTCTCCACATCATCAGCTGTCAAACTCCCGAAGCCATGGAGCACCTGCACTGCATTCACTTGAGCAGAGACGTCAACCGACTCCTTCAACAATGCTCTCACGGCATCCTGTAAGTGGATCATATTTCCTTGAACAAGCAAACGCCTTGCGGTTTCACGGTGCCAATGATTGGAATGAGCAAGCATTTGCACCAGCTCCATGGCCTTTGCTTCACCAGGCAATTTCCGTTGTTTGATTTTACCTTCAATTGTCCGAATACGGTAAATGCGTCCCCGATTATTGCCGCTATTGAGATCAAGGAATTGCTTTATTCCGTCGGGCAAGGACCATGGATGCTCAATGACTTCTCGGTACATATCCATTACATAAAGATTACCATCCGGAGCGTTGGAAAATTGAACAGGGCGAAACCAGATATCAGAAGAGCGCACAAATTCTATGCCAGATTCCTCTGCAGGACGCCGAGCGGTCGCGACATGACCTTTCGGATATATTCCTTTTCTGTGAATCAGATTACTGCCGCAATCAGCAATAAAGGCATGATCTGCATACTCACTTGCCCAGGCATCCCCTGTATACAAAGTCGCTCCCGTTGCTCCCGTAAAGTACCCTGAAGGATTACCACCTCCTTCAACAGGCCCACGCACGGCTCCTGCCACACGCCATTTCGTACGCACGATTCTCCAAGGTTCATCCGGACTGATCCGAAAAACCGGAGCGGCGGGTCCATCTTCCGCAATGCTGATCCTTGCAGGTTGCTGTTTGATAAATGGGTTCAGGCCAGCGAATGCCTCATCATAGACAATATATTGCAGGTGATCACTGTTACTACAGACGAATTTCCTTCCGCGGCTATCAAAAGACATTCCATTTTGTGCCCCTCCACTTTCGGCGCGTAATTCCAGCGTTTTGGGGTCGAACGAAAAGTCTTTCCCACGCAGGTTCAAAGGGGCCTGATCCGGACGAAGCGGCGAATAGACTTTACCTCCTGCAGGGCCTGTGGCTCCGTGGATCCTGTTATCAGGCCCCCAATGAAAGGAATTTAACATGGCTTGCATGTTCAACTGGTCCGCTCGATAAGGTGCACTTGCAGAAGCAAAGCCGGTAAATACCAATTGCCGGATATCGGCTGAGCCATCACCGTCGGTGTCTTTAAAATAAAAAATATCTGGTGTCGCTCCTACAAAGATTCCCCCATCGTAGCACATGACTGCTGTCGGCCAAGGCAGGTCACCCGCATAAACGACACTTTGATCGAAGGATCCGTCTTTATCTGTATCTTCAAGCATCTTGATCCGGCCGAGCCTTTCGGGGCGTCTCTCCGAGTATCCTCGCATTTCGACGACAAAAGCCCTTCCCCATGCATCAAAATCCATGGCTACCGGATCAACCACCAAAGGTTCCGCTGCCACCAAATCCAACGTAAACCCGTCACGTAATTCGAAGGCAGACATGACATCCGCCACTTCCGTTGCTTGTATCCGCGGCAATTGCTCAGAGCTGGCAACAGGTTCAGCTGCGCTGAATCTGTCCACCGGGGAAAACAACATTCCCACAGCAATCACTCTCATGATACTGGAGTTTTGGAATTGGTTTACTTGTTTGTAAAGGAGCCTCATGCTTTTTGATTGTTTAATTCGCTACGTCCTGTGCCGGATTTCAGGCTGGGAGAAGACATTGCTTCGGCGAGTTGCCCGAGTGCTTCAGAGCGATTCACAGCACCGATGAGTTTTTTGTCTTTGCCGTTGTTTACCACTGGGACGTTTCTCATTTCAGCTCCCAGCAAAACCGACAAGGCTTCGTCCAATCGCTGACCAGGTGTCAGGCATTTGGGAGCGGGACGCATGATATCCATGGCAATGACGCTTTTCAGTTGTTCACCCATCTGCAGATACTCCTTGAGATCGCTGAGGGCAACCACGCCCAGCAAGCGCATGCGCTGATCCACCACAGGAAGGAAGTGATAGGAGCTGGTAATGAATCGATCTGCAATGTCCGCAAAGAAATCGTTGTCTCGCACGGGGGGCACCGGGTGTCGCATGAGATCTCCAACGCGTTGCCGCGAGGCCTCGCCGAACCGATCAGATTCCCAGGAGGCATCCAGTCCTTTGGCGTAGAGGGTTTCACTGTAAATATTGGTCCTATGCACTTGCCTCGCAACAAGCGTCGCAATCGCGGAGGAAATCATTAATGCGGGCATCAAACTGTAGTTCAGGGAAATTTCAAACACCATGATCATCGCCAGCAGCGGACTGTGAGTGGTCGCGGCCAGCAAGCTGCTCATACCAACCAAAGCAAAGACAGCCACCGGTATGTCGGGATGCCACTGTTCCTGCATGCCGTAAAGACCAAACACTCCCCCCAGAGCCGCTCCAAGAAACAAAACCGGGGTCATCACGCCCCCAAAGGCCCCCGAGCCAACCGCAAGGATCGTGGCCAACCATCGCAACAAAAACAAGGCTACTACTGCTGCGAGATTGAGTTGATTAGCCATGATAAGATTCACCCCTGAATAACCATTACCAAGGACTTGAGGAAAACGGAAGGCCAACACCCCGATCGCCAGACCTCCGAGTGCCAGTTTGAAAGGTATGGGGATTGAAAATCTTTGGAAGATACTTCGAACCCACAGCATTGATTTCAGAAACAAACCTCCCATGAATCCACACAAGACTCCCAGCACCAGAAACCAGGGTAATTGAAACAAAGTAAGATCCATTTCCAGGGAAGTTCTGTAAAGGGGAGCCATTCCAAAAAAACTTCTGGAGACCATGGAAGAAACCACTGAGGAAAAAATCAAGGGCGCGAACAAATGCATGGAGAAATTACCGAGCACAATGTGCGCAGCAAATACGGCCCCTGCGATCGGTGCGTTGTAAGCTGCAGCCATTCCCGAGGCCGCACCACAAGCAACCATTAACCGCAAGCGATAAGGGTGCCAACGCGCCAGGGCTCCCCATTTGGAAGCAAGCGTGCTCGTAAACTGCGTAATGGAACCCTCTCGACCAATAGTAGCTCCTGAAACAATACTTACCATGGAAGAAAAAGCCTGACTAAGTGCGGTTCTAAAAGGCAATTTACCGTCTCCCATCGAAACCGCTTCAAGTAAATTGTTACTCCCCTTTTTCGCAGACCATTTAACTCCTAGATACAATAAGAAACCAGCGATCAGCCCCCCTGCCACTGGAATCAACAGACGCTCCCATTCCGTTCCCTGAAATGGAGTTAATGAAGAAGAATTTCCCTTGGCCCAGACAAGATCTTGACACCCAACAATAAGTTTCACGAAGACGACATTCACCACGCCTCCGATAACCCCAATTCCACCCGCAATCAGGAGATGCAAGGCCTCCTCCGTAAAACGAAAACGCTCTCTCCAGGCGAGAAAGCCCTGCCAATGCCTGCGCACGAACAAATGCCAGGAATGGACTAATGAATGTATGATGGCTCGAATGCCTTTCACGTAATCAGGTTATAATGGATACAATTTTAAATAACGAGTATCGATTGAACAGAAAGGACTGGCTTGACTACTGGGCTCGTCTTTTAGAGTCTTTGGAGATGCAGAATCCTTTTCGCTGTTTATTGCGCCGGCTCATGATCTTTCTTCAATGGAGTGGTCTATCTGTGCTGCTTGTCATCGGTATGCTTCAGGGAGACTCTTCACAGGCTGCCAAATCAAAGCGTCCTAACATCGTCTTTATTTTCAGCGATGATCATGCAGTGCAGGCAATAGGCGCTTACGGATCGAAAGTAAACCAGACTCCGCATATCGACCGTTTAGCCCATGAAGGAGCACTTTATGTGAACTCATTTTGTGCCAATTCGATTTGCGGTCCCTCGCGTGCATGTATCCTGACGGGCAAGCATAGTCATTCAAATGGATTCCTGCGCAACGGCGATCGCTTCGATGGCAATCAAACAACGTTTCCAAAAATCCTGCAAAAAGCCGGTTACAAGACGGCCATGATCGGTAAATGGCATCTGGGCACCAACCCAACAGGATTTAATTATTGGGAAATTCTTCCCGGGCAGGGAAGTTATTACAACCCGGACTTGATCCAAATGGATGGCTCGAGAAAAAGGTATCAGGGGTATTGCACCGACTTGATTACTGATCTGGCACTTGATTGGATGGAAGATCAAAAAGAGAGTGACGAACCGTTCATGCTCATGTGTCAGCATAAAGCGCCTCATCGCAACTGGTCTCCTCACCCCCGGCATTTCGGGCGTTACAAAATGGGAACAATTCCTGAGCCTGCCTCCCTCTTTGATGACTATTCAGGTAGATCCAAGCTGCTCAAGGAAAACGAAATGACTTTGAAGGATCATTTCCACTGGGGGCATGACACCAAATTGCATGGTGAAAATCAATTTACCGAGCATTTTAAAAACCTGGGCAATGGCGAATACCGCCGCATGAATGCCGAGCAAAAGGCAGTTTGGGATACTTATTACGAACCAGAAAACCAATCTTTCATTCATAAAATGAAATCTGGTAAATTGTCAGAAAAGGAAATCACACAGTGGAAATACCAGCGATACATGCACGATTACCTTGGATCTGTTCAAGCCGTCGATGACAGCGTGGGACGTATTCTCAATTATCTGGATCAGAATGGACTTTCCGAAAACACCCTCGTCATCTATTCCTCCGATCAAGGGTTTTACCTCGGAGAACATGGTTGGTATGATAAACGGTGGATGTTCGAAGAGTCATTGAAAATGCCGTTTCTGGTGCGATGGCCTGGCAAAGTAAACCCAGGCACACGATCTGAGGCCATGATTCAGAATATCGATTATGGGCCCACCTTCCTCGATATAGCAGGAGTCCATGTACCGACAGAAATGCAGGGACGAAGTCTGAAACCGCTGTTTGAAAACGGAGGTAACAAGACACCCGACTGGAGAGATGCCATTTATTATGCTTACTATGAAAATGCGGCAGTGCATGAAGTTCCGATTCATGACGGTGTGAGGACCGAGCGACACAAACTCATGTATTTCCCTCGCAATCGAGAGTGGAACCTTTACGACCTTCTCACGGACCCAAACGAAATGAAGAGTCTGCATAAGGATCCGGCATACAACAATGTGCTCGCAGGACTCCAACGCAGATACAATGACATTCGACGTTTTTACGATGTCAATCCAGCAGTCATACCAAATACCCGAGGAGACGAATCATGGTGGAGGGAGCGAGACCAGGCCAAGAAAGCCATTGTCAAGAACGGCGACATCGATCTGGCTTTTATTGGTGATTCAATCACTCAAGGATGGGAAGGCAATGGAAAATCTGTCTGGAACAAATACTACGCCGATCGTAAACCCGTTAATCTGGGCTTCGGTGGTGACCGGACAGAACATGTCATCTGGCGGCTGAACAAAGGGCAGTTCAATAACATCCAGCCGAAGGTTGCGGTGGTCATGATCGGCACGAACAACACCGGACACAAGATGCAGGCACCAGCTGAAACGGCTGCTGGTGTAGAACGCATTCTTGAGATCATGAAAGAGAAATCTCCCGAAACGAAGGTTTTGCTCATGGGCGTATTCCCTCGCGGACGCACTCCACATGATGCTGGACGAATCACCAACCAGGGAATTAATCAGATCATTCGACGCTTTGATGATGGAAACCATGTTCACTATATGGATGTGGGAAATGTTTTCCTTGATGACGAAGGAAACCTACCTGCTTCTGTGATGCCAGATGCTTTGCATTTAAGTGAAAAGGGATACGAACTCTGGGCTGAAGCCATAGAGTCCAAACTGAGTGCTCTTGGATTGTGACGGGGTTCCAGTTTCATCAGTTCAAATATTCCAAAAAAGATACCCATGCAATCCAATCCCATCCTTGCAGCTCTCGATGTTCCCACTCCTGAAAAGGCCATTGCACTGGCAGAGGAAATTTATCCTCATGTAGGTGGTTTCAAGATTGGGCTCGAATTATTCACAGCCGGTGGATCGAAGACGGTCAAAACGATTCAGGCACTCGGTAAGGAAATATTTCTCGATCTCAAATTCCATGACATTCCCAACACTGTCGCCAAAGCTGTTGTCAACGCAACCAAGCTGAATGTACAATGGATGACCATTCATTGCGCTGGAGGTTCCGAGATGATCAAAGCAGCCGAGCAATCTGCTCAGGAAACAGCCTCGTCCCTTGGAATCGCCCCCCCCGTTATCCTGGGGGTGACCGTACTGACCAGCATGGATCAAAGCCAGTTAAATGCAATCGGAGTGAAGCATGGAGTCGAAGATCAGGTTGCAGCATTGGCTGAGATGGCCGTCTTGCATGGATTGCGCGGACTCGTTTGTTCTCCATTGGAATTGACGCGGCTTCGCAGCCTGTTGCCTCCTTCCGTTCACCTGGTGACCCCGGGTATTCGCGCTCAAAAGGATGCCATGGGAGATCAGAAGCGCACTCTGGGCCCTGAGGAGGCGATCGCAGCTGGAGCCAGTCGACTGGTCATCGGGCGTCCGATTTATGCTGCACCTCATCCAGCAGAGGCGGCCCTGGCGATTACGCGCATCCTTGAGGAGACGACAGATTGAAAACAACTCATCGCAACTGATTTTACGCTGGCTTTTCATCATCTTTCTTAGACAATCAATCCACATCAATGAGCACAGAAGGCAACCTTTGTGACCAAAGCAAAACCATGAAAATCAAAACTATCTTATTAACTGCATGCGCCATCGGTTTAGGCAGCTTGAACGCAGTGCAAGCAGGAGAACTCAATCAACCGCCTACAGGATTCACTGCGTTGTTCAATGGCAAAGACCTTTCTGGCTGGCATGGCATGGGTCATTTTGATCCCCGCAAGCTTTGGGCGATGTCCGATGAAGAACGCAAAACCAAGAGGGATAAAGATCTGGAAGATGTCAAAAAGCACTGGACCGTTGAAAACGGGGAACTGGTGAATGATGGTCACGGCGTATATCTGACAACTGACCAGGATTATGGCAACATGGAATTCCTGATTGATTACAAGACCGTCGCCAAAGCCGATAGCGGCATTTACCTGCGAGGGAACCCACAAGTTCAGATCTGGGATTACACCAAAGAAGGAGGAAAATGGAACATCGATGCAGACAAAGGATCAGGCGGCTTGTGGAACAACAGTGCCGGAGCACCGGGGAAAAACCCCATGGTATTGGCTGACCGTCCTTTTGGAGAGTGGAACTCCTTTCGTATTATCCAGATTAAGGATTACACCACCATTTACCTGAATGATCAATTAGTCGTGGAGCACGCCAAAATGGAAAATTTCTGGGACCGATCCAAGCCACTTTGGGATAAGGGCCCCGTTCAACTTCAAACTCATGGTGGAGAAATCCGTTGGCGAAACATTTTCGTTCGAGAAATTCCAGACAACGAAGTGGAGAAAATGCTCGCCGAGCCAGGGTTCAAGCCCATTTTCAATGGTAAAAATTTAGACGGATGGAATGGACCCGTTGACAATTATCAGGTAAAAGACGGTGCCATCGTCTGCAAACCCAATAACGGCGGGACGATCTACCATCATCAAAACCTTACTGATTTCGTAGCTCGCCTCGAATTCAAACTGCCTCCCGGCGGCAACAATGGACTGGCAATTCGATATCCGGGACAGGGTAACACAGCCTACAACGGCATGTGCGAACTCCAGGTGCTCGATAATACTGCGGATAAGTATGCCAAGCTGGATAAACGTCAATACCACGGATCAGCTTACGGCATGGTCGCAGCCAAAAGAGGTGCATTGAAACCTGTGGGTGAATGGAATGAGCAGGAAGTAACAGTCAAGGGCTCCAGGATTAAAGTCGTATTGAATGGCACTACCATTCTTGATGACGACCTCAGGGAAGTGAAGGATTTCATGGGAGGCTCCTCTCATCCGGGTATGAACCGGTATGAGGGTTATTTTGGGTTTGCGGGTCACGGCGATCCGGTTGCCTTCAAAAATATACGTATCAAAGCACTGCGTTAAATGAAACCAGACACTCATTGAACAAGCAAAACCCGTTACGTTTGTAGCGGGTTTTTTCTTTGCATGCACATGGAAGATTGACCCACGAGGCATGAAGGAATGGATTCATATGCATGGATGCTGCCCAACCTGACATTGACCTGAATCCCGGCTTCCAGTATCAGGGAGGCATGCAAACAACCACTCCCAGACCAAACTCGGATAAGACACAATCCATTTTCAGCATGAACCGTCGAGAATGGATGCGGCGCTCTGGTTTAATAACAGGTGCCGTTGCAGCCACCTCAATATTCAATCAACAGGCAACCGCTGCGGCTGCTTCCGATCCCTTCACCCTCGATCTCACGGTTTGGAAATTGGGCATTCAGGGCAATCAAAATGAGGCCATTTCATGGGCCAGGCAATTTGGTTTTCAATCGGTGGGTGCTCACACTGAGGAAATCAAGAAATGGAACGATGCGGAGCATGAAAACTACGCGGAGCAATTAATGGAAGCTGATTTAAAGTGGGGCACGGCCAGCATGCCCGTAGAATTCAGAAAAGACGAAAGTCGATTTCAGGATGACATGCGAAGTCTCCCCTCGGTGGCCAAATCCCTGAAAAGGGCGGGCGTCGCAAGTGCCATCACTCACATCATGCCCAACCATAGCACGTTGACTTACAAGGAAAACTTCAAGCAACACAGTATGCGCTTGAAACAAATTTCCAAGATACTTGCAGATCACGGTTTGCGGTTTGGAATGGAGTATGTTGGAACCGAGTCGTTGCGCAATCGCCGTAAATTCCCATTCATCCACACTTTACGCGAAGGCCTGGAGCTCATTGAATCCATTGGACTGGACTCAGTGGGTCTGGTCATGGATTGCTGGCACTGGCACAACGCTCAAGATAACCTCGAGGACCTCAAATTACTCAAACCCAGACATGTGGTAAGCATAGAACTCAATGACGCTCAACCAGGAATCAAACGACCGTTCCTACAAGACAACCGTCGTGAATTGCCCTGCTCCACTGGGGTCATAGACACCGCAGGTTTCCTGAACGGATTAGCTCAACAAGGGATTCGAGGTCCAGTGATGGCGGAACCATTCAACCAACACTTCAGGGACATGCCACGCTCACAGGGCATTGGCTTCATCGCCCAATCCCTGCGCAAAGCTCTGAGCATGGTTCAATGAGGATGAACTCAAGCATAGGATGAACTGGATTGAGCTATTTCAGCCAGGCACCTTGATTCCCTGGCTGCTTGGAATGGTATTTGGCATTTTTGTCGGTGCGACTCCAGGCCTGACGGCAACCATGGCCGTAGCCCTGATCGTTCCCTTGAGCTATTACCTGCCTGCCGATGCGGGTTTGGCGATGATCATTGGAGTCAGTTTTACCGCTATTTTTGCCGGTGATATCCCCGCTACTTACCTGAGGATCCCCGGAACTCCGGCATCTGCGGCAGCCACACTGGACGGACATCAGATGGCACGCAAGGGCAAAGGCCTGCAAGCACTTTACTTGAATCTTTGCTGCAGTTGTGTGGGCGGTATGATTGGAGTAATCCTGATGATTTTTCTTGCACCACAATTGGCCAAGTTCGCTTTGAAGTTCAGTTCTTTTGAATACTTCTGGCTTGCCATATTCGGTCTCAGCCTGAGTGCCTTGGTCAGCGCAGGAAATACACTCAATGGCATCCTGGCGGCAAGTTTGGGAATGCTCATCTCCACTGTTGGACTTGACATTGTCAGCGGAGCACAACGATTCACATATGGTAAAAACGAACTCATGGATGGAGTCCAGTTCATCCCCGTTATGATCGGATTATTCGGTTTATCTGAAGTGCTTCGAAATCTGTGGCAACCATCCATCTCAAAGTCCAGCCAAGATCATTTGAAATCCACAAAGAGCACCAGAATTCCATTCAAAAGCATATTGAAAAACCTGACGGAGAGAAAACGATTGATTGGGCAATCCGCTTTGGTGGGAACGGTGATTGGGGCCCTCCCCGGAGCCGGCGCGGATATTGCCGCGTGGGGAGCTTATGGACTTGCTCAAAAAACTTCCAAATCTCCAGAAGAGTTCGGCACAGGAAGCGATGAAGGAGTGATTGCGCCGACAAGTGCCAATAACGCGGCGGTTGGCGGCGCATGGATCCCTGCGCTGGTCTTCGGTATTCCAGGAGATGCCGTGACAGCCATCGTGCTGGGAGCGCTGATGGTTTACGACATCAAACCCGGCCCAATGATCTTTGAACAAAGTGGACCACAGGTTCAGTCAATTTTTGCAATCGCCTTTATCACGCAAATCTTATTGCTCCCAGCGGGTTGGATCGGAATCAAAACATTCGACAAACTCCTTCAACTTCCTCGGCACTGGGTACTCACCGCTGTCGTGGTATTTTCAGTCGTGGGTGCCTATTCACTCCAAAACAGCATGTTTGATGTGTATGTCATGGCTCTGTTCGGGTTGATCGGATTTGGGCTCGAGCTTCTGGCCATCCCCCTGGCTCCGCTCATCCTGGGACTCATCCTTGGGCCTATGGTGGAAAAAAACCTCCGAACAGGCTTGATCAAAACTGAAGGTGACTGGATGCCGTTTCTGACCCGTCCCTTTTGTCTTACCATGCTTACTGTCCTCTTGGTGATATTTATGCTTCCCACGCTGAGCCGACTTTTCAGGCAAAAGGACTAATCTTTCTTTACTGACACATTATCAGCCGGGCTGCTAAATGGTTGCAGAATATATGCATGATAAGTAGGTTGCGTAGCATTCATTCTAAATCTAACTCATGAGCCAAAAGAAATTGCACTCTATATGCGGAGGACTCATCACTGCAGTCGCCGCTTTTTGGATTAGTCTTGGAAGTACTTCTTGTGGCACTACCACCAAAGTCGCCATTGTTCGTCCCCCTGAAATTGAAGGGGCAACCTTCGCTGGAAACGATGCGTGTGCTGATTGTCATACTCCGATAGTCGATGTTTTCCCCTCCAGTCCGCACGCCAGATTTCATATGGATGATCAAGAATCTATCGGTTCATCCGGTTGTGAATCGTGTCATGGACCCGGAAGCCTTCACATCAAGGCAGGTGGAGGAAAAGGGATCTTTATTCACAATCCCGGGGATGACTCAGCCGCCTGCATGGAATGTCATCAGGAAATCCACGCCAAGTTCAATCTCCCCAACCACCACCCAGTACTCGAGGACTTAATGAACTGTGTGGACTGCCATGATCCACATGGTCGCGACATGAGCAAGCCATTTGGAGGACTTGCGTTTGCCCGATTGAATCAATCCTGCGCAGAGTGCCATCAAGAACAGGCCCGCACATTTGTGTTCGAGCATGAGGCCATGAGGGAAGGTTGTACCGAATGCCATGACCCACACGGCTCTGTGAACCCCAAAA
Source organism: Pedosphaera sp. (assembly GCA_002690655.1). Lineage (GTDB taxonomy): Bacteria > Verrucomicrobiota > Verrucomicrobiia > Limisphaerales > AAA164-E04 > AAA164-E04. Next base: position 89,596 of record NZFL01000011.1, on the reverse strand, counting down.
TGCTGATCCAACGCGATTCCAATCTCTGTCTCAAATGTCATTCTCAAATTCAATTCCCGGGATCTGGAGACATTTTCATAGGGAAAGCACCCCATAGTTTCAGTATGCAGGCTGGCAGTTGTTGGACTGCGGGCTGTCACACTCAAGTCCACGGCTCCATGGTGGATCCCAAAATGCGATTCTGATCAAAATAAGAATGCGTATGACTGCTATCACTCCAAAGAAACCCCTCAATTACATTGCAGGAACCTGCATTCGTTTTTTTTTGCTGGTGGCTATGGCAAAGGGTTTAGTTATGTTACGAGCCGAAAACAATCCTCTTCCTCCGCCAACTGCAAGGAACGTTGACTTTAATGCGGATATCCTGCCTATCCTCAGAGAATCGTGCTTTCAATGTCACGGCCAGGAAAATATCGAGGGAAATTATCGTCTGACAAGCCGTACAGAAGCACTCAAAGAGGGCGACTACGGATCCAACATTGAAATCGGCAATAGCGCTGAAAGCACATTGATTCAATTTGTGGCTCATCTGGAGGAAGACTACGAAATGCCTCCCATTGGCAAAGGAGATAAACTCACTAACGAAGAAATAGGATTATTAAGGGCGTGGATCGATCAGGGACTGCCTTTTGAAGATATCTCAGAAGAATCATTTTATTTCAAGGTAGCACCTCAATTACGGTTCATTGCAGTGGACGGCAACAAAAATGCCTTTCGCGAGCACTACTGGATGCGCGATGGTATCAATGGCGGAATTCAGAATTTCGAATGGAAACAAACGCTCGAAGGTGGCACTTCCTTCTCAGGTGATGGCAGAATAACAGCCCCCAATGACAGATACACCGTCGAAGCCGAAATTCAAAAGCGAGATCTTGGGTTTTTCCGTTTTGGACTGGATCAAGCCAGAACATACGACGACCCTCACGGTGGTTATTCTCCCAGTTTCAACCTCGGTCCATATGCGTTGAATCGTGATCTTCATCTGGATCTTTCCAACGTCTGGTTTGAATTCGGATTAAATCGACCTGATTTGCCCAGCTTGACTGTTGGCTACGAATACAGATCACGCAACGGCAGTAAATCCATGCTGCAATGGGGCCCTGCCTTTGATGCAGCCTTTAACGGTCGAAGTATCTTCCCTGCCTGGAAACGTATCGATCAGGAAACACATATCATCACGCTTGGACTGGAGCATGAATGGAACGGATATCGTATCCAGGATGATTTTCGTGGTGAATTCTACAACCAAACCCACACACTTGAAACGGGAGATTTCATCAGCGACGGGGACCCGCTTCCCGGCTTTGTGTCGACACAGGAAGATGACTACGACCATTTTCAGGGTTCCAACGCGCTTACGGTGGAAAAAAAACTCAAACCATGGTGGCTGGCAAGTGGTGGTTACTACTACTCACATCTTGATGGAGATGCCAATCTTGCACTGGGAAACTTTGATCCCAGCAACCCGGCAGCAGCAGGCATGCCATTCTCCACAAGAGGGATCCAGTTGAGCAGTGAATCCCACATCATGAATCTCAACAGTCTCCTGGAGCCGTCGCATCATACGACCGGTTATGCAGGCATTCAAACCGAATGGACTCGGCGCAAAGGAACCGGGGACACGACCTTCTTTGGCACTCCCACCACCTTAGGCAGCAATGTTGACCGTTTTCAAATCGAAGAAAACTTTGGGTTACGGCACACAGGCATCGCAAATACGATTCTCTATACAGACGTCAGGATTCAGCAGGAATCCATTGGCCAGACGGAGAACTCGCTACTGGATGACAGCTTTGATTCTCGCGAGGATTTCATGCGAGACACGGATGCCAAGGGGCGGCACGCAAACGTGGAGTTAGGAACTACTTTTTCGCCCTTGAACCAATGGAGTTTCAATCCTACCTATGGATACAGGCGACGTCATCACGATTTCAACAACCTGTTGGATACCGATCGTGGACCACAGCCCGGAAACGGGTTTCCGGCAGCTATACTTGAGCGCGAAACGGAAGGTCAGAACTGGGGGCTGAAAACGACCTGGAAAGCCGCTCGCTGGCTGAAGACATCCATTGCCTATGAAGGTGAACAATCCGATTACAGAACCACGGTTGGGACCTTGAACCTGAATGGTGTGACTTACCCTGCTGGCAGTCTGCTGGCAGGCAATTTTGATAGTCACACCTATCGTTTCACCACTACACTGACCCCTGCTGTCAGGTGGTTCTGGATGGGATCGGCAAGTTACAGCGACTCGCGGATTGTTTCCGGCATCAATGACAACAATACCATCGCACCCTACGCAGGTGATCTCTATACGTTGTTTTCCTCATGGACATTCTTATATGATGAATCAACCCGATTCATGGCCAACTATACATTCAGCCATGCCGACTATGGTCAATCCCTACCCTTGGGATTGCCCATGGGATCGGAATTCAGCCAGCACGCGTGGCAGTTTGAAGTGCACAAGCAGCTTTCGGAACGTGACTCGCTCGGAGTTCAATATGCCTACTACCGCTACCGAGATGACTTGAGTAATGGTTATCTCGATTATGATGCGCACGGTATTTTCATCACCTGGACGAAAGTTTTTGAATAATTTAATCAGATCAAGCAAATCAATGAATCAAGATAAACCATTACGCATCGCCCTCATCGGTCTGGGCAGGGCCGGTCGATTCCACCTGCAAAGCATTCGGACTTTACCTCAAATTGAACTTGCACATGTCGTGGATGTAGATCCGGAACAAGCCGCGCGCATTGGTAGTGACTTTAATTGCGCAAGTTCCACTGACATGGATGCAGCGCTTGAGGATACCTCCATTGAGGCTGTCATTGTAGCAACCCCTACCGGCGAACATTATCAACAGATCATTGCATCATTGAACGCAGGCAAAGCCGTTTTCAGCGAAAAACCGCTTGGTAACGGTTTGAATGAAATAAGGGAATGCTTCAGCACATCACAAAAGGCAGGCAAGGGCCTGTTTGTTGGGTTCAACCGAAGGTTTGACCCGAGTTTTTCCGACTTGGCCAGTCAAGTTCAGGCTGGTGCCATCGGTTCGCCTCAATTAATGCGTCTCACTTCCAGAGATTCCCCTCTTCCCTCAATGGATTACATCCGGACGTCCCATGGCATTTTTCATGATTGTATTGTTCATGATTTTGACATGTTGCGTTTTATTACGCATGAGGATCCCATAGAAGTGTATGCGATAGGAAGTAACTTTGTGGAGGACATCCGAGATCTGAAAGACCTCGACAACGTCCTCGTGTCGCTCAAATACGAGAGTGGTTTATTGGCAAGTATTGATGTGAACCGCTTCGCATCTTATGGGTATGATCAACGCATTGAAGCCTTCGGCGGTCAAGGGATGATTCAGGCTGAAAACAGATCTCCTCGATCAACCGTCCTTTCCAACCAATCAGGTATCAACAGGCCGCTCATTGAGCACTCCTTCCCTACCCGTTACCGAGAGGCCTACATCGAAGAATTGAAAGTTTTTCATCATTGCATCCGCACAGGGAAACCCTTACCCATTGGTGAATCTGATGTGATCATGAGCCATATCCTGTGCGACAAGGCGGAACAATCGTTCAAAGAAGGCAGGCCCATAAAGCTGTAGGCTTGTCCCTGCCTGTGTTTCCTTTATTCCACGCCAAACGAACTCGCACAATACCCTTCGTTTTCGGCTTTACGAAGGCTCAGCCAGAAGGGTAATTTACGATTCATCATGTCGAAAAAATCGACACATGAACAAGAATCTGAATCCAGCAGGTCGTTGAATGAAAAAGCAGTCCCTGCTGTTTCATTTCCTGAATCGATGGATACCGCCTCTTTTACGGTGTCGGAGATCCTCAAGGCACCCATGCCGTTGACACATCGTGCACCGACCAAATGGCTCACCAAATTAACACTTTTGCTTTTTGGCAATAAAGTCGTCGAGGTACGAGGTTTGAGGCACATCAATCCCGACATGGACCCCTTCATTCTGGCCTTGAACCACAGTCAGAAGCTTGAAGCAATCTACATTCCTGCCTTGCTGCATTTCCTTCGAAAAGGAAAACTGATCCACTTCCTGGCGGATTGGAATTTTTGTCTGGTTCCCGGAATTTGGATGCTTTATTATTTTGGAGAAGTCATTATGGTCGCTCGTAAGCCAGCCAGACCCAAATTTTTAAATGTGTTCAAACCGATGTTTGTCAAAGGACAAGGAAGTTTTGACCAGGCACTTGATGCCCTTGAATCCGGACAATCTCTGGGAGTGTTTCCAGAAGGAACCACGAATCGTCAACCGGAAGTCCTTCTCAAGGGATATTCGGGCGTGGCACAGATGTCGTTAAAAACAGGCATACCCATTGTGCCTGCCGGCATCCGCTTTCCGACGCACTCAAACGAACATCCCATTTCTGAATATATTCCGTTCACCATTGAATTCGGAGACCCCATCCATCCTGGCCCTCCTCAGAAGAAACCTGCTTTGAAGAAAGTGCGTGATTCTCATTTCGAGGTGATGTCGGCTATCTCAAAGCTTTCGGGAAAGACTTGGAATCGTCAGCAACGCAAAAAATGAGCTTATCCCTCTCCAATAAAGTCAATGTGATCAAGGTCCAAACCAAAAAAGACCGAGATCGTGCCATATCGGTCCTGAAACGGACCTATGATCAGGAAAAACATTGGATATATGATGCCGATGATTTTTTCCCGGAGGAGGACCTCGAACGTGATGATATTTCCTGGTTTGTAAGCCAGGTAAAAGACGAGCCTGTCGGTGTATTACGGGTCATGTACAATCCTCCTCTTGAGCTCTACAAAGAGTATGGTTTCAAGCAATTGGACAGTGGACTGGATGTCGAAGCTTTCGTGAATGAAAACAAGATTGCAGAGATTGGAAGGTTTGCCGTCTTACCCGATTATCGACGCTACATCGTTGTAGTTGCCGCACTCATGCGAGCCGCCAGCCAGGAGACCGTGGAACGCGAGTATTCCCATTATGTCACGGACATCTTCGAAGGAGAGAAACACAGTCCCTATGAATTTCACACCCGGGTGATGGGTTTCAAACCCGTCGCCACACATGACGTGGGCGAGTTAAACTGTCCCAATCGTCGTATCACCATGATCCTGGATATTCACGAAGCCTATAATCGTATCCGCAAAAAACAGAAATGGATTTTCAGATTCTTGACCAAAGGCTGGAGTGATGAACTTCATTCAAAACTCCTGGATAGGGACTGACTTCCAAAGCGAAGCATTAGTTTCTCACCTCGTTGCATCAGTTGGCTGAATAGCTCGAAAGATTCGTTCTTCAATGGAACGTATTCAAAGGGGCCCTTGCCGGATGGATCCTTGCCATCCTTGACCACTGGCGGACCCGAGAGCAACACTTTCAAACCCAGCCCCAAAAGAAGCCGTATTGACTTCATGAACTGCAATCTGATGCCTCATCCGCGAAATTACGGGCAGGACACGTTTGATCATTATATTGTCAGGGAATGAATCTCCTAGCTTTTTCAATTGCCCCTCCAATTGATCAAGCGGTAAGGCTCCAAAAGCAACGACTTGATCGTAGAATTCGAGAAAGTCATCTATCTGTTTTTTGGGGTGGTGATTGCCATTTTGTTGACTGAGTCGAGCCGAATACTGACTTTCCGCCAGAAGAACCTCTTTGGCCGTCGTACTGACGGGCAAACTTCTTAGATCTTCCTGTATGCCCTTCAGGACGGGTTTGGGAAATGCCGTTGATTTCCAGGCACAAAGATTGGCTACAATCTTGAACATACTCGATTCGATTAACCGGGCGATCATTATTCCATCCTGCCCGATGTGACGAGAGAATGTCACTGCTGATACGATTACATGGCAAGCTTCTTCAAATTCCTCTTCTTGAATATGCAATCTAGCCTGGAACATCAATCCTCGTTGAAGTGGTTTAGCTGAGATGGGTGAATGAATCCACTGGGCATCATCCACCTCGTTTCCCCAATCGGCCTGATCTAATCTTGACGTAGTCTGGACGAGTTCAAGAACTGGCTCCAAGCGCTCCAGTAATTTCCTTTCATCGACTTGGATTGTATTTTCCTTAGCATCCGGCTGACTGACAGGAATCCGTTGCAGGAGTTTTTTTCGACATTACTTATGTTCCCCAACTGTGCAAAGGCTTGGAAGTAAAATTCAGCAGCGTTGCTTATGGCTGATGAATCTTGTGCATTTAAATCCACATCCCCTATCTGGATAAATGTAGCACAACAAAGAAGCTGCCATCTGGCTTTGGCCATTATCATGAATCGCGCATTCAGCATGACGCTGAAAAAATAGCTACTCAAGTCGAAGCGGTCGATATGAACACTCAGCTGATTGTTACGGAGAGGCTTTACCGTTTGGTTCAAATGACCGGATCAATAAGTCAATCCAACCACCCACCTGCAAATCCAGCTTTCTTCAATCCAGCCTGAATATAAGGGCTGCGTTTCATGATATTCCAAACGAATTCCGAACGGTAGTTTTCTATCATCAGTATGATCGGTCCTTGGTCTATCCCCAGATGCTCATTATCGAACCATCCTTTTCCCTCAGCTACATGACCATGCCCTAATGTTACAGATTCGAACTGGAAGGACGGGTTAAAGGCATCCACAAACCCGTATTGGGTGTATAAATCCTCCCCGTATCGATTTACCATGGCCTTTAAAGCAGGAATCACAATTTCTGGAGCGAAGACAATGCTCCCTCCCACGGCAGTTGGTGCTATCGTTCCGTCATCGCGCGTTCCAAGAGCCGATACCCCGCGGGCGGTGTACGTCCAGAAGTGCCTTTTTTCACCCAAGTATTCCAAATCAACATTGGAAGGACCGTCACAGGCCGTCAGGCCCCATATATTCGAATTGTAATCTTTCCACCCCATGGGGTTCTCAATGGCGTAGCTTCGCTGAGCATAGGTAGCACGTCTCGAATTCTCAAAGTAATCGATACCCTGCCTTTTTATAAACTTGTCCTGAATCCCCCGGAAATCAATCCAGACATGAGAATATTGATGACCAAAAAGTGGTGTGAAATTCACATGGAGTTGACCGTAAAAATCAATCCACCTGCAGGAGCGGACAAAGGTTTGCCAGGCATCATCACGAGCCGGATGGGTAGGACTCCCCATCGCTAGAATATAAAGCAGCATGGCTTCGTTGTACCCTTTATAATCATGCTTCAACATGCCGGTTTCGGGTTTCCAACCGTGAGAGATCAAACCACCGCGGACTTGAGCCCAACCCCACTCCACCCGTCGATAAAGGAAGTCGGACAATTCACGAATCCGCCTTTCGCGTTTGTTATCAAGGTCGTAATACTCACGACAAAACAATACCCCAGCCATCATGAGAGCCGTATCGATCGTAGAGAGTTCGACGTTTCGAAATCGCAACCCGGACTGCGGATCAAGAAAGTGATAATAAAAGCCCCGGTGACCAGTCGTTTGAATGGGGGCTTCGGTTTGCCTGGATTTCACGAAGAATTCAAGCGTAGCCAACGTTTTCTCCACAGCTTGATTTCGATTCAAAAACCCTCGTTCAACGGCAACGGGATACGCAGTCAGAGCGAACCCAATCCCCGCAATGCTTGCAAAGCCATTTTTTCTGGGCGCTCGATCCAGCGTGAGTCCGTTCTGGGGGTTCGAATAATCCCAGAACCATTTGAATGTGCGTCGTTGTACGTCATTCAAAAAAACCGAATCGTCATCGCTCAATGATCGCATGGCAGCGCAGGCACCAATGGGTTGCATGCATTTCAAAACAATGATGCAAAGGACCCAATAATGGATGATTACTGTGTTAGTCATCGTTGGATGCTATTTCATGGGTTCAGGTTTTCAGTGTATGTGAACTCAATTGGATGCAATTTCCATTCAAGCCGCATCACGGGAGATGAACAAACAGAGGCTTCAAATCAGAAGCTGATCAATCACTGAGGATTCTCGCGTGATGGAAGTCAATCTTTTGTCGATACCTTGATGCCGAAAGGTAAGTTGGCGATGATCCATGCCGAACATGTGAAGTAAGGTTGCCTGAAAATCGTTGATATGGACCGGGTCGACCACAGGTGCCCATCCCAGTTCATCTGTTTTGCCGTAGACACTCCCGGGCTTTGCACCACCTCCAGCCATGAACATGCTGAAGGCATTGGGATGGTGATCTCTTCCCGTCACACCCGCTCGTCCAATGCGGTTTTCGCCAAGTGGAGTGCGTCCAAACTCGCCACCCCATACGACAAGTGTATCATCCAACAATCCCCTTTGTTTCAAATCCTTGATCAAGGCCCCGATAGGCTGATCGACACAGCCTGCGTTGTATCCTAGTTCAGCGTCGAGATTGGAATGGTGATCCCATGAAGCGAACATGATATTGACAAATCTCACACCGCGCTCGACCAGACGGCGTGCCAGGAGACAGTTGGCACCAAAAGTGGCGTAGTGATTACCGGTCCCAACGCGCCCCGATCTCTTCTCTGGCTCCTGACGATCTACGCCATAACTTTGCAAGATTGCATTCGATTCCCCTGATAAATCGGTCAACTCAGGGGCTGCCATTTGCATGCGAAAAGCCAATTCATAATTGGCGATCCGGCTGCTAATCTCTGCATCCTGGACTTTTTGAAATCGTTGACGGTTGAGCTCCCCAAGCACATCCAATCCTTTCCTTTCCAATTCAGGCGGCAAACCAGGAGGCATCTCAAGGTTTAAAATGGGTGCACCCTCATTCCTGAACAATACTCCTGCGTGGACAGATGGAAGAAAACCGTTATGCCATAAGGTTGCGCCTCCACTCGGCCCGCGGCCGGAACTGAGCACCACGTAACTGGGTAGGTTCTGGTTTTGAGTTCCCAGTCCATAAGAAATCCATGACCCCATGGAAGGCAGACCGAATTGTGCCTGACCACATTGCATCAGGAGTTGGCCGGGATGATGATTGAATTGATCCGTCTGCATGGACTGAATCATGCATATATCGTCCGCACAATCTGCGATATGAGGTAAGGCATCTGAAAACCACATACCACACTGACCATGTTGCTTGAACTTGCGATGAGAGCCCATCAATCGAGCCGTGTCTTTTTGCAAGAAGGCAAAGCGTATTCCCTCGGTTAATGAGTCGGGTAGCGGCTGACCATGATGCTCGGTTAATTTGGGTTTGTAATCGAATAAATCCAATTGGGAAGGGGCTCCGGCATTAAAAATGAAAATACAATTTTTGGCTTTCCCGGGGAAATGCGGTGATTGGGGCAGGAGCGGATTGTCGGCTGCGATGCTCTTTCCCGACTCCATGGAAGCTCCAAACAGATTCGATACAGCCAAGGCACCAAGCCCGCTGGCGCTCGACAATAAAAAGTCACGCCTGAGCATCGAATAACCTCCTTCTTTTCTTTTGAGGATAAGCTCTGATTCCTTGGGATTCATGATTTATTCACGCGTAAAAAATTCATCCAGATTCAATATTAATCGAAGCACCGTCATCCAGGCAGCCTGCTCGCCTGGAATGATTTCTTTTGATCCATGCGAGCCCAGGTATTCAAGCGCCTGTTCTTCGTTTAATTCAAACGCAACCCGTGCATCCCCAAGCATTCCGATTAACTGAGCTTTTTCATCAGGAGAAGGCTCACGGCTCAAGGCAATTTTGAAGGCATGATTCAATCTGATGGCATCCGTTGCGTTGGGTAAGGTCTGGAGCAATTCAAAAGACCAGCTTTGAGCGCTCTCCAGAAAGACCTCGTTGTTCAAGGTGGTCATGGCCTGCAATGCATTGTTGGAACGATCTCGCATGGCTCTGGATGCTGAAGCATCCGGACAATCAAAGATCATCATGTTCGGGTCTATGGCAGTTCGGCGAAAGAAAGTGTAAATACCTCGCCGGTATCGATCCCGTCCTTTTGAATTTCCTCCGTATTTAGTGAAACTTTGATTAAGCACCGAATCAGGTATCGGTGGAAAAACGGCAGGACCACCGATATCCAAGTTCAATAAACCCGCCGTCTGTAAACTGATGTCTCGGATAATTTCAGCTTCCACCCGAAAACGATTCTGTCGCGCCAGTAATCGATTATTGGGATCGACTCGTTTCAACTCCAGCCGATGGTTGGATGATTGTTGATAGGTGTCAGACATCACAATCCATTTGATCAAACGCTTCAAACTCCACCCAGCATCGGTCTGCCACCATCCCGCCATCCAATCAAGAAGCAAGGGATGTGTCGATTGCTCTCCCCGAGAACCAAAATCCTGCACGGTATGGACAAGGGGCTTTCCAAATAAACGCATCCAGACTTTGTTGACAGTCACTCGTGCTGTGCTGGGGTGTGTGTCCGTGAAAAGCCAATCAACCAGATCCGCACGATCTTGCAATTGCCCGCGATCTCCCATCGAAGGAAAAAGTCCCGGTGTATCGGGCACTACTAGACCCTGCTGTATATCTGGACGCAGAAAGTCTCCTCGAGTCAAAACGTAAGTCTCACGACGTTTTTCAGCACGCTCGCGCATATGCCTTGTAAGCCCCTTGTCGTTGTCAAAATTAAACAATCGACCTAACAGGCCTACAGTCTGGTTGCTTAAATTTTTATCCGAAATCTGGCGCAAGAGCATTTGCTCCAGCTTCTCAGCAATGCCTGCTCGTTCCTTCAATAAGCTTTCCTCATTCTCAGATCCAGCCCCCAGGAAGGAAGCATCCATATCCATATTATTGAAAAAAGCGTAAAGTGAATAATACTCCCGCTGGCTTATGGGGTCGTAAGGATGGTCATGGCATTGACTGCAGGCCATCGTCAAACCCAGCCAGGTCGAGCTAAACATGTTCACTCGATCAACGACACGCTTGACTCGATCCTCCTCCGCATCAATCCCACCCTCAAGATTGAACTGGGTTTGCAGATGTAATTTGGTTGCAATCAAGGCGCCCGATTCAGTTTGGGGCATCAAGTCACCGGCCAGTTGATACCGACTGAAAATCTCAAAAGACATATCCGCATTCAATGCATCCACCACCCAGTCGCGGTAACGCCAGGCATCCTTTTTGACGCTGTCTTTTTCGTAACCCAATGAATCTGCATACCGTGCCTCATCCAACCAGTGCCTGCCCCATCGTTCACCAAAGTGGGGGGATGCCAGTAATTGATCCACAAGTCCCTCGTAATTCCGCTCGGAGGGATCAGCAACGAACCCATTCACCACATCTGGATTCGGCAGCAATCCCGTCAAGTCCAGAAACAGGCGCCTTACCAGAATCGAGGATTCTGCTCTGGGTGAAAAAGCCAGCCCTTCCGAATCGAGACCTTGACTCACAAAATAATCAACGGGATGAACCCCACTGGGCACATCCACCTTATTGATCTGAGTCAAAGCCCAGTGCTGCGGCCAGGACGCTCCCTCATCAATCCACCTGACAAGGACCTCAACTTGCGCGGCACTCAGGGGATCATGACCTTCGGGTGGCATACGTTCATCGAGGTCTCTGGTTCGCAAGCGCTGTATCAGTGAACTTTTCCCAGAATCTCCAGTGATAAATCCAGGTAGTCCCGAATCGCTATCATGAAGCATGGATTCTCTGGACAAGACACTGAACCCGGAGGCCTTTTTCACCCCCCCATGGCATTCAGCACAATGTTCCATCAAGATGGGCCTGACCTCTGCATGAAAATGAATGGGCTCACCACAAAGTGGATTCAGTAATAGAGGACAAAAACTCAGGATGTATATGTAAACTTTCACAAGGATCTGATTTGAGCTTCCAGAAAAAATATGACGTTACTGAATAAAAGAAGTTTGCGATAAAAACAAACTCAACCTGAGAACAATCAAGTGCAAATTGGAATAAGTTCAAAATAGGACGAATCCAGTCCTGTGGCAATTTTTTTTCGTCCGCAGCGACACGATAAGGTAATTCACCAAAATCAGTGCGACCATTACCATGCCTGCCTCCGCCAACGAACACACGCTTAATCAGATCTCATTGATCGCGATCAAGTCCCACAGAAAGTCTGATAGGGCTCCCTGCCTGACTCTTGATAAGGCGCTGATGATTCATTTTCCTGGTATGGATCTTCAAGGACCTGGAGCATCTGATTAAACGGATTAAGATCCCCTGCATTTGCCGCAGCAAGCGCTTCTTCCACTTTATGATTGCGAGGAATGACACACGGATTATTTCTCTGCATCAGGCAATCTGAGAGCCCGGTGTCCGCGCTACCTTTCTGACGACGCAGACTCCACCGTTGTCTCCATTCCTTGAACTTTGGGTCGGTGCAGGCTGTGGCCTCAGGCAGGGAATCTCGGCTCAAGCCCAGAAACGTGTTGGTGTAATCGGCTTGGACGTCTTTCATCCAATCGAGTAATTCGCGAATCAAGGCCTCATCCTCGGGCTGTTCGTCCCGCAAGCCCAATTTAGTACGCATCATGTGCAACCATTCGTCTCGATAAAACCGATCCGCTCGACTCATGACCTCACCAGCGAGGCTTAAGGCCTTATCTGAATCAGGGTCTATCAGAGGCAAGAGAGTTTCAGCAAAACGGGCTATATTCCACTGAGCAATGACCGGTTGATTACTGAATGCATAGCGGCCAGCATGATCAATGGAACTGAACACCGTCGAGGGATCGTAAGCATCCATAAAAGCACATGGTCCATAGTCTATGGTTTCCCCGGAGAGAGCCACGTTATCCGTGTTCATCACACCATGGATGAAACCCACGCGCATCCACTGAACCACCAGTTTGATTTGTTTTTCCATCAATGCATCAAGCAAGGCAAGTGCCGCATTACCAGATGCGTTGACCTCTGGATAATGCTTCTCAATCGTAAAATCCATGAGAGCTCGAATCCAATCCACATTTCGGTGGGCTGCTGCATATTGAAAATTACCCACACGAATATGAGACCTTGCTATCCGGGTCAAAATTGCACCTCTCAGTGGCGTTTCGCGAAAGACATCCTCCCCTGTGCTTACGACGGCCAGGCTGCGGGTTGTTTCTATGCCAAGTCCATGCATGGCTTCACTGATCAGGTATTCACGCAACATCGGCCCCAAGGCCGCACGTCCATCCCCCCCTCGTGAATAGGGAGTTCGGCCTGATCCTTTCAACTGGATATCAAAGGTAGACGCTTGAGGCGTTTCTTGTTCACCTAAAAGCACTGCACGTCCGTCACCAAGATTGGTAAAGTGCCCAAACTGATGACCTGCATAAGCCTGTGCGATGGGGTCGCACCCCTCCAAAAGAGTATTACCAGAAAAGATGGAGGCAATCTCATCTGCCGTATTCTCCGAAAAATCAAGTCCTAGAGTAAGTGCCAATTGATGATTGAGAAGAACCACCTCAGGTTGCTGGACGCGCACCGGCGGCACCCTGGTGAAAAAAACACCGGGGAGATGGGCGTAAGTTTGTTTGAATTTAAAGCCAGGATTTTTCATGAACAATGCCTTCCGATTTCTTGAGGAAAACGGAGAGGAAAATTCTTAGGGGACGGCGGCATATCTATCCAGCATTTAAATGAAAATGGGTGCAATACATCGTGCTCAAGCATTACCTTGTGAGATTGAAGAGGGTTTTGTGAAAAAAGGATAGCCGCTTGATGACGTGTTCCCTAACCCCATGCATGAAGGGTGCCATCATGACATGTTGTAAAGGGACAGAAACAGCCAGACGCTTTTGGAAGAAACGCGTTTGCAAGGCAGCAAGGTTCTCCAGAGACTGAGACCAGTTCTGCTGACTGTCAACATACCTGGCTATTGGTCCTGAAGCTAGCCAGGCAGATTCTATCGCCAGAGACATGCCATTGCCTGTGAGCGGCGGGATCGTGGACATACGGTCACCCACCCTGAGCAAGGGGTTAGTTTTATTTAGTTGAGAAGCATCATAGGAAATACCCGATACACAGCAGGTGGAACCTTCAATCCTCTCGGCTGATTCCAAGGCTTCGTGCTTTTTCGGATGCAAATTGGAACGCAAAAAATCTTTCCAGTCTGATCGCAGATCCAGGCCAGCAGCAAGTTTGGATGGCATTAAACCACATACATTCACCCTGCCCCTTTCTACTTGGCACATCCCAAGATACCCAAGCTCAATAAAATGCATTTCAAGATCGGCTTCCAACTTCAAGCCCTGAACATGGAACTTATAGCCTGTCCATGTAGCACCCTTCTCTGTGTTTGGTTTTCTGCCCGTAGCAAGCACTGTCCCTTCATCAAGGTATTTGTCAGGAGGGACACGCTGACCAGTGCTGAGTTCGCCCCCCATCGCTTTGAATTGATCACTCATGATAAGATCCATGGCATACCGAGAGATACACAGCGCAGGTTGAGGCATTTGAATTTCAGGGGAAATGGCTCTGGCACCAAAAAATTTCATTGTTTTTGCCATTCGCCCTCCACTCCTGAGTAAAGGTTCAAACAAATCAAGTTTCCTGAGCAATTCCACTCCCCGACCGCTGATGAATTCCCCGCAGACACGATGCCTTGGATACGTTCCTGATTCGCTGATCCGAGTTTTGACTCCCAATTGACGTAGACGGGTACCGAGCGCCAGCCCACCCACACCTCCTCCCACAATATGAATATGGCGCGTGTTCATGTTGCAGTGGAAGAAGCAGAAAAGAAGTGACTGAACAAACCTGCTCGTCGCTCCTTCAGATGCCACCCTGCAGGAACGGATTGATCCCATATACGTGATATTTCTTGATGCTGGAAACCTGCGCGAACGCTGACTTTGGCATCGTGCAAGGTCACCGGGTCGCATCCCAACAATCTCAGCCCCAGTGCCCCCAGCAAACCGAATCTGTCACGGCGGGGTTCGATACAAAAAAACCGTTCGATTTTCTGAGATAAATGCCGAAAAAGGAGTTTCAGTTCGTGTTCATCGAAATGATGTAGAAATAAACTGGCGAAGCATAGATCGTATGAATCAGGACTATTCTCAACCCAGTGAAAAACATCGGCTTCAAACTCATTCACTTCCCAGCCAAGTTCAACCAGACCTTGTTTAACCTGCCTGGAGAGGCTGCCTGCTTTATCCACAAAATCAAAACGGCTGCCAGCGGGTGCTTCACCCAACTTCTTGAATATTTTATAAGCAAGGGCTCCATCGCCAGAACCAATTTCAACAATTCTGAGGGAGTGCCCCATATTCAGTTGTGGAAGAATACTGGATCTGAGCATCCGAGCATGATTCATCAATCCATTGATGAGTCGCAGATCTTTCCTCGCATGGAATACACGGGGATCGTCCGGTGAAAGATGGTCCAGTATTTCAGATTGAATGAGGCGCTTCACAATCTCAAACTGCCTTTTATTCGGCTTTCAAAAGGATGCCATGGCTACTGAATCCAGCACCGAAGGAATTCATCCACCAATAACCCCTGGGTGCATCCCTTTTAATTTGCTCTTCAAGAGCCATTAAAACAAAAGGACTACTGGTGTTGCCATACTTCTCTAAAAGACTCCTACTGACCTCAAGGTCCGCATGCTGAAGCTCGAATTTCTCAGTCAAAGCATCGAGCACGCGTTTCCCACCTGCGTGAGCGATCCAGGTTTGAATCGATTCCTGAGATATACCTTCTTTTTCTAACACCGTCAGGAGATCCGCATATGCGCTTTCAGCTGCCAGACGGGGCGTATCAGGAGAAAGGATATTTCTCAGCATGCCCATCTTATGTTCAAATCGGAGCAGATCACGATGCTCAGGGCGCATGGTAGACTGCATAGAAACGGTTTCTATCGGCCGGTGATCTGCTGAGGGGCGGGAGCTGCATACCGCAGCAGCGGCGGCATCTCCAAATAAACACGCACTGATCAGGACGCCTGGATCATCATCAAGATAAAAAGCGGCACTACATACCTCGACACAGACGGAAAGCACTTTGGACGCCTGGCCACTGTGGATCAAGGCATGGGCGTTTCTCAGATTTGGAATCGCGGCGCCGCACCCATGCCCCACAAGGTCCAGGAGGATCATGGATGGATCCAAACCTAATGACTCACTCAGGTAACTCGTCAATCCCGGGCACAGATATCCCGTACAAGTGCTGATGATCACGGCGTCCAGCTCTTGTGATCCCAAGTCTGCTTTGATCAATGCATTTCTGGCAGCCTGAGCAGCCAGGGCCGGAGCGTGCGTCTGAAACCGATGCTGAAGGGCATCCGGTGTGAGATTAAAAGCTTCCTGAACGGAATCAAGCGCCAGCGATCTGGTCGTTATCCCATTGTCGCCCCGCAGGATGCGTCTCAGCAAAACCTGAGAAGTTGGATTTAACTGGCCATACTGCGAGGATTTGAGGAAAGATTCCAGACACTCGTCCTGAGTGTAAGAATTCGGTGGAACAGCATGAGCAGCGGACCAGATGAACATAGGTTTATGATGAAAAGGCTGCCCCCGCACCCAGCCATGGAAGATGGATGCTACCAGGTAAACGAGGCGTGTCTGTTAATTAGATTCAGCTAACCGGGTCGCAACAATGGCACCAGATTTGATATAATCTTCCGATAAATGGGCATCTTCAACAAAGAGAACTTTTTTGAAGCAAATGTGACAGAATTTGGTGAATGCATTATCTCCTTCAGTCAAAGCCACCCATTCCTTGGGGCATTCGGATGACTTGCAATTGATTATTTGTTTCATGTTTGTAGAAGAACGATAACCGTAACAGACACCCAATTCAATGGGCCGTCAAGGCAGGTTTTGAAATTCCGGATCTATCTCCTCGCGCATGTCAGGATATTTCGCCAAATATCGAGACGAGTTGTTGGTGACGGTAATGGAACATCTTTTCCAAGCGCCGATTGACTATCGGTGATGCAAGACGGTTGAGTAACCTGCCTCCCGGGATTTCGAACGTGATCGAATCATGCATGATTGATGAATCTTCGGTTACGGGCTCGAACAAGTGGGAGTGATGCCATTTCCTGAATGGACCGGAAAGTTGCACATCGTCGAAACGCCGCCCCTCGACAAAATTCTCATGCAATGCTACCCAGGATATCCTCAATGGCCCCACGCATAGTTGCAGCTTGATCTTTGCCCCATTTTGTAATGACTCCGGACGTGAGACAATCGAAACGTTCTCCCAGGGTGGTGTCAATGTCTGGAATGCATCGGGTAACATATGCCAGTGATAAAGCGTTGATGCAGAACACGCCAGAGTCGTTCTTTTTTGAAATCGAAGCATGATGTGAAGAAATAAAGCAATGAATGGGACTAGAATCTGATGCTTGCATTCAATCCGACAAAAGGAGTTGAGTCGTAGTCGGTCGCAACGATTTCATTCCCGACGGCATCATTCAGTTCCAGTTCACCGCTGAGGTTGATTCCGGTGTACAGGGTGATGAAACCCAATTTCCCCATGGCGTATTGTGCCCCAACACTTACCGAGGCTTTCCTGTCCTGCCCCACCCCGTTCGGCACCCGTCCATTGCTGTTCAAACGCAGGCGAAATCTTTCCATTCGCCCTCCGATCATGAGGTTCCATGAATCGCTCAACGCATAAGTCAAGACTAGTCCGGGGCCCTGGGAGGCGCCAAATCCACGACCCGTCTGAAGTTTGAATTTTTCTGACATGGCCCAATCCACCAGGACGATTGGGAAAACATTCACACTGTCTTCCAGCTGAGTCAAAACGCCAAATCCCGGGCCTATGCTGAGGCCGGGACGCACCTGATAGGAGATCCCAGTGATGATGCCACCCACCATTGATTGCCCCAGATCTGCATTGTCCTCGGATATGGTACGTATGGAGGGAATGGCTAGCAGCATCCAGTCACTGCCTAAGCTTCGGCGTATCGGTGCAGAAAGGCTCATCGTATGCACACCACCCCAGGGTTCTGGCGCCCACGGACCTGTCGAAGCATTAAACTGATAGGAGGTGTGGGCGTATCCGAAGCTCAATGAGGTGCTGTTGAGGAAGTCCTTGCGGTAACCAATGGAAGCTCGCGCCAGAAACCGACTAACTCCAAAACCTCCAGCGCTGTCCATATCGGTTTCAAACTGATGCAAAGCACCTGTTTCGAAACTCTGATACCACCCATTTTGCAGAGACCTCGGCATGTTGGCGTTTTCGTCCTCGGCAAGCATCTGCCCCACTATCCACAAGGAGCAACAGATCAGCACTCTCCCAATCAATTTTATCCCATCTGTAAGCGGCCCGATTATTTTGGGCCCCTTAGGATGATTTTCATATACCTCAGGGGTTCGTCCATGGTCTCTGTTTTCCTCGCTGTTCAATGTATCGTTCACCATTCAAAAAAAAATTAGTTAGGTCCATGTTGAACCAAATAGAGTTATCACATATCAGTGGCGGGTCAAATGGTCATTTTTTTTAAATAAACCTTACCCAAGATACCGGCTGCTCCCGCTTGGCATCTAATATCCACTCAAATCCTTTCACTGGCAGCAGTAAAGATACAAACATGGAAAGTGTCTGTCTTTTTAGAAGTTATGAGGTCATTCAATCGGCTGATTTGTGGGATTACATGCACCATCGGCTTTCTCCTGCCACCAATCGCGTAATGCACAGAGTTGGGTTTCAATCGCACTGCTATGATGGCTCGGAATGAGCGACCGTTGAACATTTTCAGCGGCAATGGCAGGAATCAGCGAGACATCATGGTGAAAAACTTTGCCTATCAACTTCAATAAAGAATACTTACTCAATGGAGGTAATGTTCCGGGTTGAATCACTCCGTGCATTGGACTGATTTCCCCTTCAAGAAGCTCGAAGCAAAACCTGGCCCACTCCAGTGTCGTTACCCCATTCCACATCTGATTGGTAAAACCACTGACCTGACCCGACTGGCTCAGGAACCAACTGAGCAGGGATCGTCTGCTATCAGATTCCATACCAATGATCGAGGTCCTGATGATCACGTCATTATCCCGAAGTAATCCAAGCTCACCCTGCCTTTTGCTTCGACCGTAATCAGTGTCTGGCGTTTGTGTATCATGTGCACCGCATCCGGTAGAATGCGCGGCGAAAACAGCATCTGAGCCGGCATGAATGAAGGTACATGCCTCTGGTAAATGTCTGGAAATCCACCCAGGTAAAATGCCATTGGTCCAGAGGGTCTCGGCCAATCCAACGCCCCCTCCAGGCAGCACTCCGATAGCGTTGATACACACGTCTGGTTCGGCGCTTAATAGCATCCTCATGACTTCGGATGCATTACCGGGTTCCCATCGTTGTGTAAATGGAATTGCAAAACATCCCTCCTGCCTCAGATAATGCAACACAGTGTGTCCCAGCATACCGTTTGCCCCAAGCACGACAATCTTCATCAATCACCCTCCATGAATTTAAATGCAGTAAACCATTCACCTCTGAATTGAGCGTTCTTGCTGACAATATCATCACGATAATTCCACGCTGTGATCAGACAATATTCTGGTTGCTTTTCCATGAGGACTTTCTGGGATACAATTGGCGTCCCGACACATGGAATATATTTCCCGACTCGGAGAGGTGATTCGTCCACAATCCAATCGAAAGGTAAAGCCGGCAATTGATTCAAGTATACGTTGGCTCGGCCGGCAGCCCCATAGGCAACTATCTTTTCTCCTTTTTCAGCAGATTTCGCAAATTTAACCGCAGTAGGATGATCGTGCCTTCTTTGATAGACTTCAGAGAGAGCAGCAATGGAGTGCACATATCGCTTCCATTCACGAGGTAATTGCTGCTTTTTCCCCGTTTTCTTGAATCGACACCGAATGGCGCCGCCATGCATGGGAATCCTCTCGTAATGAACTCGCTCGAAACCGAGTATCCCAAGGCAATAAGTCAATGAATCCAGACTCCACTCAGCCTTGTGCTCGTGATAAATCGTGTCCCATTGAAATCCTGAAAGCAATGCCTCGAGATCGTGTACCTCTACCCAGAATTCACCCCCATCGCGTAAAGCAAGGGCCACGCCTTCAAACACGTCACGAATATCCGATATGTGGGCCAGACAATTGGACCCGCTGATAACATCCCATTTGCCCTGCCATTGCTGTTGAGCCACCAGCGCTTCCGTAAAAGGTTCGCTCAGGAGTTGATATACTTGCTGATCATCTGCAGTATGAGATTGTCTGGCAACATCACTTGGATCCACACCGCACTTCACCCATTCTTCAGGAAGCCTGCGAATTAATACTCCATCATTGCATCCAATTTCGAGGAATCTCAGCGATTTTTCATCATAAGTATTGGAGAGCAAGATGGCGTAATTTTCAAAGTGCCGCACCAATCCACCTACCGTGGAAGATGAGTAATTGTATTTGCGAAAAAGCATTCGATCATCCACATCTTGCAGGGCTTGAACCAATCCGCACTGTTCGCACAGCACCCAACTCAAAGGCATGCTAATCGCTTTTTGCGATTCTTCAGGGGTTGCGCAGAACTGTCCAGCAAGAGGCATCGGGTCCATTTCCAATCCCACCATCAACTGATTCGAGGAAGCATGACATGCCCTGCACTTTTTTATCAGTGAATATGGTTTGGAGACCGACATTCCGCTCAATGATATGTCTCCTGATTCCCCATCGCCTCGAGCATGGAATCAATAGCCGCGCCAGCTTGTAATTGATGCGTATTGAGACTGGTGAATTCTTCACCAAGCGGTTTGGGTGTCAATGTGGAGACAGGTCGATACTCGGGGTGAATAGTGTAATAATCGGGCGCGTCAGTCACTCGCTGCATTTCATACTCATTGACCAGGATTTCATGCAGCTTTTCTCCTGGGCGTATGCCGCTGATTTCAATGGGATGTAACGGGACTCCCAAACGCTGCCTCATCGTGTTTGCTAAATCCATGACGGTGCATGCAGGAGCTTTACGGACAAATACTTCCCCGCCCTTTGCCTGCGTCATCGCATGAAAAACGAGATCAACCGATTGATCCAGAGTCATGAGAAACCGTGTCATTTCAGCTACTGTAACGGTCAATGGCAACCCTTGTTCAATCTGCTCCTTGAACAAGGGAATCACCGAACCACGGCTCCCCATCACATTACCATATCGCACACAGCAAAAGGTGGTCTTATTTTCAAATTGATTCTGACTACAGATGATTTTCTCCATCATCGCCTTGCTAACTCCCATGGCGTTGACGGGCTTCACTGCTTTATCCGTACTCAAGGCAACGAAAGTTCGAACCCCAGCAGCCTTGGCTGTCTGACAAGCTTGATTGGAGCCTATGATATTGGTTTGAACCGCTTCGAAAGGATAATCTTCGCAGGATCCCACTTGCTTCAAAGCTGCCGCATGAAAAACGAAATCCACTCCATCCATTGCCACTGCCAGCCTTGCGGGATCTCTGACATCACCAAGCATGTAACGAAAATCAGGAAAGTGCCGCCGCATTTCCCATTGTTTCTTTTCATCGCGACTGAAAATGCGGATTTGCTTTGGATGTTTATCCAATAAATGCCTTGCCACACGGCTTCCAAAAGAACCCGTGCCTCCGGTGATCAATACTGTCGAATCTTTTAATGTCATGAATGCATTATTCGTTCTTGTCACGCTCAAGCGCAAAGTAGATGACATACAACAGGGAAAATACTCCATGCTGAATGCTCCACAAAATCGATTTGTTGCGGTGCCATGGAAAGACGACTGTGATGGAAGTTCCAAGACAAATCATCTGCGTCACCAACTTTGCACAACGGGGCCACAATTGCTGGCACCATGGCATGCTCTCAATAGAATTCACTCATCTAATGAACTGAGAATAGAAAACTCAGGCCTGAAGGACAAGCAATCCATGCTCTGAATTATCCTGCCCACCCTGAAACATCAATCCAAAGCAGGTCTCCTGGCATTGAACCAGTGATTTTCAGGGTCACCCCCAATTACCCATACACCTTTCTTGTTCCAGCTCTCAGCTGCTCTCACTTCCGGCGGACAATAACGGAGAGTTAAGCCACATCGCCGACGGTGGGATTTATTGGGCTTGGAACCATGGATCAAAAGGTCTGAATGAATGGAGATTTCCCCTGCTTCAAGGCAAAGAGGAACCGGATCCGGCCAGTCTGATTTAGAATCAATAGTTTGATTCAGCACATTATTTTCTTCTTGCTTGCTTTCGCGGCAGTGGAGCAGCCCATTTCGATGCGATCCAGGTATGACCTCCATGCAGCCGTTCTCAAGATCAGAATCATCAATAGCCAGCCAGACGGTTATTGTTTTTGAGTCCGACAGCGGCCAATAACTGACGTCCTGATGCCATGAAACAGCTTTACCATCTTTCGGCATTTTGCAGAAAAAGTGTGATCCCCAGCCAATTACGTTCGGCCCGATCAGATCATGCATGAGTTGCGCTAATCTGTGGTGACTGAGCATATCATGGACCTTGCCATGCTTCAGGTGTGCCGTGCTGATGGAGTAACTGGAACCACCACTCTGCAGTGCCTCCATCAACAGCCTGTCAAAATAGTGGCGGATCTCCGCGATGGTTTCCGGAGAAAACAGTCGGAGGCCTGTAATGAAGCCATCTTGATTGAAGCCCTGTATTTGAGCCGCATTGAGCACTTGTGGCGCCTCACAACTTGCTGGTGTGAATTCAAATCGTTTATTTGATCTTTCTTGCTTTGAAATCGCTGGAGTGATCTCAAATTTGTCAGAGCCTTCTGTCATGAGATTTATTAAACTGAACACTTGTAGATCAAGAGTCCAGAATGAAGGATGGCAAATTTTGATTCGTCTTTTAGTATCTCAGCATGACTGTAACAAACTTTTCCAAATCAATATGGACAGTCCTTTGCTTTTTCCTTGGTCTTGGCATTCAGGCTCAAACACCGAACATAGTCCTCATTCTTGCGGATGACATGGGCTACGGGGACCTGCAGTTCACCGGCAGCGAACATCTCAAAACTCCCAACCTGGATGCTCTAGCCCGTTCAGGTGTATTCTGTTCCCAGGGTTATGTCGCCTCTCCCGTCTGCTCACCATCGCGAGCGGGACTGATGACAGGCAGGGATCCACGCAGGTTCGGTTACGAAGGAAATCTCAACATGAGCAGCGACCGATACCCAACCCGCCCCGAATTCCTTGGACTCCCTCCCGGTGAACACACGCTGGGGGATCACCTGCGTGCAGCGGGATATGCAACGGCCTTGGTGGGAAAATGGCACCTTGGTAATGGTCAAGGCTTTCATCCGAACGAACGTGGTTTTGATTTTTTCTGTGGCATGCTGGGTGGATCACATACGTATTTCCCCAGCCATGCCAAACGTCATTCAATTGAAAAAAACGGTGAACCTGTCATCACCTTTTCGAATGATTACCTCACTGATTATTTTACAGATGAAGGATTGCGATGGGTAGAGAAACAACACCCCGACGAAACCCCGTGGTTCCTTTTCATGTCCTACAACGCACCCCACGGCCCCTTGCAGGCAACGGAAGCGGATCTCGCCGAATTCAATCACCTCAAAGATCCAAAACGACGCATCTATGCAGCCATGATGCTCAGTTTGGATCGCAGTGTGGGGCGCTTGACCACATGGTTGAGAGATCACGATGAGCTTAAAAACACGCTCATCGTTTTCTTTTCGGACAATGGAGGCGCAACGAACAACAGGAGCTGGAATGGACCGCTGTCAGGTGCCAAAGGTTGCCTCAAGGAAGGAGGTATTCGAGTCCCCATGATCTGGTCCTGGCCAGCAACCATACCAGAGGGCAAAAGGTATGATTCCCCCGCTTCGGCTCTGGACCTCCTTCCGACATTCATGGCGGCCGCTCATTCAAATCCACTCCCTCTGAACGCACCGCGCAGTTATGAAGACAAACGGAATCGCCAGCGATTGATCGCTCAGCATGGTGCCTATGAAGGCTTCAACTTGTTACCCTATCTTAAAGGAAAAAAAACCGCCCCCAATCGCACACTTTTCTGGAGACTCCAGGGGCAAGTGGCGATTCTGGATGGCCCCGACAAACTCATCCGCCTTTCACATCGACCCGCCCAATATTTTAAACCGACTGATGACGCGGCAGAATCTAATGATTTAGCACCTGAGCGCAGTAAACGTTTCAGCTCACTTTTCCAACAATTAGGCGAATGGGAATCCTTACTCCCCACCCCGCCTCTCTGGGGTTCTTCTCCCTTCTGGCGCGGGGAAAGCGCGAAAACCTACGACAGTAGCCCCCCAACCGAGGAACCTCAATGATTTGCTTTTCGAAGGCTAATAATTCTCACCACAAAGGATACATGGATCGCAGAAAATAAAATAATGAAGCTGATAAAACCAGTTATGATTACACTCTGAAATCCAATCAATAGTCACAAAGCAAATCAATATGATTTGTGAGGCTCTATAAACCCCATGGCAATAAACAAAACCATCACAGCCAGCAACCTCCCGTCCCTGAGAATGCGACTTGATTTTGTAAGCTGCATCCTACAAACATTCGTCTCGATGCATTCATTCCTCAAGAAATTAACCACACGATTGACGCACTTATGTGCCGCCTCCTTGGCATGCAGTTCGATTGGACTTGCTTCAGATTGGAACCAGTTTCGAGGTCCCAACGGATCAGGTATTGCAACGGACTCGCATCCCCCTGTTTACATAGATGCGCAAAAACCAGTATGGAAAACGAACATCCCTGATGGCCATTCTTCACCCATCATTGCTGACCATTTGATTCTCGTGACTTTCCAGTCCGACAACAAGCTTGGAACACTCGCTCTGAACAGTCAAAATGGCAACATTGAATGGCAGAAGGATGCCGATATTTCAAAGCTCGAAAAAGTGCATGCGGCCAACACACTCGCATCATCAACACCGGTCTCTGACAGCAAGCATATCTATGTTTACTTTGGCTCATTCGGACTGTTTTGCTACGATCTTGAAGGTTCATTGATCTGGAAAAAGGCCATCTCTCCCCCTCAAACCTTGTACGGTATTTCAACGTCACCTATTCTTTTCGAGAAGAGCCTCTTCTTGGTTCTTGATGATGACCGAAATCTTCCCGATAGCCAGTTGAGTCGCTCAAGAGTCGTCGCCTACGATAAATCTGACGGCAGGGTTCTCTGGGAAACTCCCCGCCACTACAATCGAAGCAGTTGGTCAACACCCATGATCTGGACAAAAGATCAGCAACACGATCTGGTAGTCATGGGAAACGGAAGAATTTATGGGTATGATCCTCGTCTCGGGCATGAAAAATGGTTTTTCAACGGATTCACAAGAGAAACCATCGCCGTTCCCATTGCGGGCAACGGTAAATTATACGCTTCCGCATCCATGCGTGGCGGCGGTGGTGATCTCAAACTGGATCCCGAACCCTTCTGGAAAGCGGCGTTGAATTTTGACACCAATGGTGACCAACAAATTTCAAAAAATGAAATTTCAACACATTTCACCATTCCGCTTCGTCCGGAGCTACCCGTCGAGCACCCTGGATTCGGCATCCCGCTCCCGGGCCAAGCCGAAGCGCGCAAGAAGCGACAAATTCAATTTTTCAACTGGCGTGACACAAACAAAGATAGTGTTTGGACCAGAGACGAATTCATCGCGGACATGAAGGTTGGAAGCGGAAGACCCCTTTTGGCAGCTATCCAGCCGGGTGGAAAAGGCGATATCACTCAAACGCATCGTGCCTGGGAATTGAGGCGCGGCATACCTGAAATACCTTCACCTGTCTACCATGATAAACGGATTTACCTTGTTCGGGCCGGAGGCTTGCTCAGTTGTGTGAACAGCGAAAATGGAACATTGATTTACCGTGAAAGATTGAATGCACCAGGTCAATACGCCGCTTCTCCTGTCATTGCCAACAACCACCTTTATTGCGTCTCACAGCAAGGATTGATTTCAGTCGTCAAGCTGGGTGACTCATTTGAAGTCACCAACCAAAGCAACCTGAAGGCCACCATCAATGCAACCCCAGCCATTGATAAAACAACGCTCTACGTGAGAACCGAAAAATCCATACAGGCATTTCGATAGAAGAATTGTAAGTATCATCAAGGCATGAGATACACTAATTCAAAACAAGCTCACGATGGACAATGCATCATCATCCTGAAACCATTTCAAACGATTTAAGTCAAAGTTGAAACAATATTAGGAAGGTCACGTGAGCTAAGGCTTGAAAATTTGATCGCACATTCGAGTAATTTCTTCGGGACGCATTTTTTAAAGTGGAAAAGTGCCTGCTCTCTGAAGATGATAAAAAATGTATTTTTTCCTCTACACGGCCTTGGAATTAGACTATAAGCAAATTATTCCACCGTCTGTTAAAGAAACAAAAGGACATTTCTATGAATGCGTACACAGATATCTCGTACACAAGCAAAAGAATCCCTCGCAAGCATCGTAACGCTTTTACCCTGATAGAATTACTTGTTGTGATAGCTATTATCGCCATCTTGGCTGGCATGTTGCTCCCTGCTCTTGGTAAGGCAAAAGCGAAAGGGAAATCTATTGCCTGTATCAATAACCTCAAGCAAACCGGATTGGCCATGATGCTTTATTCTGATGAGAATGAAGACTACATCCCCCGAGGTAATGGTTATCCTTGGTTTCTTGTCTACATGCCCTATATGCCGGAAGGTGGCACAGACGAAAATTTTAGCGGTATCCGCATTTATAAATGTCCCAGTTACCCCAATAGAAACCCAAAAAAGAGACAAATCATTACCTATGTGATCAATGCCTGGAAATTTAATGGCCCCAATGATCCAACCGGAACTGAACAAGTGGGTCCATCCAAGATCACCGCTTTTCAGGAACCGAGCAATACAGTTCATATCGGTGATAACGAGAATGGTTCATGGCGCCCCATTGTGACGGGAGTGCGGGATGCTGTCATGGACCTGAACGACGTATTTGCCTTGCATCAACTCCCATTGAATGAGAGAAGCGGCCAGTTGAACCCCGAGCGAAGGATTGCTTCAGAACGGCACAATCAAGGATCCAACTGGGTATTCCTGGATGGGCACGCCGAGTATCTTGTATCAAACAGGGTTGTCAGTAATCTTTTCAGGGAAGAAAAGGACCCTAATGCAAAAATGCGCATCACACCTGCAGATCGTTAGTATTTCCCACAAACACCTCAATGTTCGTTTCTGTTTTCGCTGGGAAACGAGGCAGTGCCCCCTGCCGGCGATGGTGCAATGAACTCGATATCTGTGGCCATCTAGTTTGCATTTGCAGGCGCAAGGGCTCTTTTGGCAAGGCGGAAGGATGATGGGTTAACTTGCCAACATTTTACCCAAAAAAACAACAACGGCGCTTCTGATATTTTCAGAAAGGCCGTTATTGCTGGAAAAAATGGTACGCCCGACAGGGATCGAACCTGTGACCCACTGCTTAGAAGGCAGTTGCTCTATCCAACTGAGCTACGGGCGCTGCAAANAACCATTCAAAAACCTTCGACTATCTTTTTCAATGCAAAAGATAGTCGAATAGAATTTTTTCCGATAAGGATGATGAAACAAAACGAACCGGATGTTTGAATTGAAGTCATGTTCCATTCCGAATCGAGTGCGTCGTATAAAGAACCTATCCTCGCCATGAAGCGTCGATGCTCCTATGATGATGGTCCGTATCATTCCCCTTGATGACAAAAGACGCAAACAACTCATTAAAAAAATCTGAATCTATTGATTGGCAGACACTCATCATTTCAATAAGCGCCATATTACTTTTGTCGGCTTTGCTATTTCTTTTTCCTGAAAAAAGTAACAAGAGTATAGAGTTTGCATTTCAGTTCCTTACACAACGATTAGGGTGGCTTTACATCGGATTCGGTATTCTGACCCTACTGTTCCTCATCGGGCTGGCTATGAGCCCTTATCGCAAGATCCAACTGGGGCCCAGGGGCGAGCCGCCCCGATACTCTGGATTGACGTGGGCTGGCATGCTTTTTTCAACCGGTATTGGAACCGCCCTGCTCTATTGGGGAACGATTGAGTGGATTGATTATTATCTCAACCCTCCTTTTGATATTGAACCAAAATCCACTGAAGCACACCAATGGGCCATGAGTTACGGGATGTTCCACTGGGGGCTCATCGGNTGGGGCTTCTATGCTCTGTCAGCAGTATGTTTCAGTCATGCTTATTACGTTCGAAAAGAATCCTCACCCAGTCTCGCGAATGCGTGTGCGCCCATCCTCAAAACAGCTGTTTACCGTTGGCCGGGAAGGCTGGTCAATGCCATATTCATGATTGGATTGATAGGTTCAGCCAGCACTGGACTGGGTCTGACAACCCCTTTGATCACCGAATCATTCAAGACCTTTTTTGGGCTGAAACCGTCGTTCGGTTTCACGATCGGATCCATAGTTCTGATTATCACCCTGATTGCCCTGTCAGTATCCTACGGACTGGACAGAGGGATCAAGCGGCTTTCCAATTGCAATCTGGTACTCATGTTCGCAATTCTTGGAGTGGTTTATTTTTCGGGACCTACCCTTGCGATCACAAAGCAAGGCTTCGAAAGCATCACCTTCATGGTGAGACAATTCCCTGCAATGAGCGGCATTTATTACCCTGGTGAAAACGGCACGTTCACTGAAACTTGGACCGTTTTTTATTGGGCATGGTGGATTGCCTTCGGTCCGTTCGTGGGCATGTTCATCTCTAAAATATCCGGAGGTAGAACCCTTGGACAATTGATATGGGGGGTTCTGGGCTACGGCACACTTGGCTGCATGCTTTGCTTTATCATCTTCGGAGGCTACGCATCCATCCTCGAGCATCAACAAGGCGTCGAAATTATCAAAACATTCAACGAAAACCGGCATGCGGCGGTGGTAAAGGTCATGACTTCCCTACCCCTGGGGCAATGGATTCTCCCTCTTTTCTTTCTGTTGTGCATCAGTTTTGCCGCCACCACATACGATTCGGCATCTTACACCCTGGCACTTGCTGCCACCCGGTCCATCCGTAAAAACCAGGATCCGGCTCGCTGGCATCGGGTTCTATGGGCTATCACTCTGGGAATCCTGCCACTGTCCATACTGTCCATCGGCGGGCAATCACAAGTACTGGTGGGACTGCAGACCATCTCGGTAGTCGTCTCCGTTCCCATGCTGATGATATCCATCCTGATGACGGCATCTTTCATTAAATCATTGGCTGGAAGGAAATAAAGCTCCCGCATGCCAAACATGTCGTAAGCGCTAACCGATTTTTATTGAGATCGAACTAAAACCCTAATCGCTGCGTGGTAGCATCAGGAGCCATTGGATAGCTCTCTGAGTATCTTTCAAACATTGATCATTTCGTATAAACTTCCAGTTCGTGGATGGACCAGAATTTTCCGGAAGCACTTCCATGCTGGCTTATACGCACATGGCGCGCCTTTGTGGGAGGCAGGACAATCTGCAGTATCGGACTCTGCCCATAGCCTTCTGCAATGGGTTTACTCCAATGTTCACCATCGTCAGAAATTTCTACGCTGTATTGACGGGGATAATCCTGCTTTGAACGACGACTGTCCAGAACCACTGAGGTCAACTCATGTTCCTGCCCCATATCAAACGCAAGCCACATACCAGGCACTTGAACCGCTCCAGTGTCCCAGCGGGAGTTTGGGTTTCCGTCGATGGCTGATTGAATCTCTTTTGATTTATGGCTGGAGGTAAAGCGCCATTGCCGCATTTGTTTGGAAGGCACTGGAACCATGGAAAGGATTTCAGAAGAATCCCACATGACTTCACGATCTTTGATCTGGGAACGGACAGCTGCCACATCTTCAGCTGTCACCATGGGTGCCTTGTTCCCCCAATGACTTCGGATATAAGTCAAGGTTGAAGCAATCCATTCATCATCAAATGATTCCAGAGGCAACATCGGCCCAGGAAATGTTCGTCCATCTAATTCACCAGTCATTCCCTTGAGCATGATTTTGATGGGAATGTCCATTCTTCCAGTCACTCGAGGTGAACCGGCAATCGGAGCTCCAAGAGTCATGTTGGTTCCCGGTGCCGGTGTACCTTTTCCGTCCATGCCGTGACATGGCATACAGGCTATTTCAAAATTATTACGACCCTTGGCGAGGAATTCGTTTTCGAGCCGACGCTTCCTGGCGATCTCCTGTTGAGATTGAACATGATTCAAAATGCTCCTGATATTTGGATTCCCCTGATAGCGCGCNGTCAAATGTTTCAGCGCAGCTTCACTCCCTGGAGCACCCGTTTGCGCCGCGGACAGGAGCAACTGAGTGGTTACCTGCATATCTGAATCATCAACAAGCGCAAACACTGCCCGGGTGACACTTTCATCTCCTGACGTCAATTGCGGTTCGAGGATTCGGAGAGCTGCTGCCCGCACTCGCCCATCTTCATCTTCCAGCTTATCAAGCAGCAAAGTTGTGTCAGAAGCCCCCAGTCCATCAAGCGTCCACAATGCATGAAGACGGCCAAGCGGATTTGGTGCATTCCTTGCAACGGAACCAAGATCATTTGAGATAGATCGATCACCGCGAACAACCAGTAGTTTCTGTGCCGTATCTCGCCACCAACCGTTAGGATGGGATAAATGGGATACCAGTTCCCGGGCGGGTGCATGGATCAGTCTGGGGCTCGGACCTCGCTCCGTCGTTTCGTGAACGAGGCGATAAATCCTACCTCTTCCAATATTCTTATCCAAACCGTAATTCTCAACCACATCTCGCAGGTAGGATCCCGGTCGTACCCAATTCCCTTCCTGAATGATCCCTCGATACATGTCCAAGATGTAGAGACAGCCATCGGGTCCAGTCGATGCATGGACCGGGCGAAAGTTTGCATCTCTTGAACGCAGGAACTCGGTTCCAGGGGTGGCATTTTTAACGACAGTCTTGCCATTTTCATAAACCACCTTAGCTCGACGTACCAGACGACCCACGGGTTCTGGAATAATATAATCTCCATAGAAATCCGAAGGAAGACGATCCCCGCGATAGATATGTTGACCAGCGCAGCCAGTGAAACGATTCAAGGTCAGATTATCCTTTCTAAAACGTCCGCGACCACCCTGTACGTCAGGAATCTGCACCAGCGGAAAAACCTCCCGAAAACCTGGAGCTTGTTCCCCCGATAAGGTAAGTTTTCCATAAACCATGGGAATCTGGAAATGCATGGCGGGATTTTCACCACCTGCAGTGGAGTAAAAATTCCTTCCAACATCATCATGTGTCACACCCCATTGCCCAGATCCACCGGGGATTTTTTGTGATTCGATATGATCCCCTGCCCAGCGATACCGCCGGTCGGTATAGGTCACATACATCCAGTTGTCCACATTCCACTCCAGGCCACTTGGCTGATGTTCCAGATTACCGCCTCGTGGCCCCCCTTCGTATACCAGTTTCTTCTCGTCAGCCACACCATCGCCATTGGTGTCCCTGTAAGCATGAAGATCAAAAGTGTCTGTTTCACGAATGATCACTCGATCATCCAGAGGTTGAATCATGCGCGGCAATTTGAGCCCTTCGACAAACACCGACCTTTTGTCCATACGGCCATCGTTGTCGGTATCTTCCAATAAAACGACGCGGCANACAGGGTCATGTTGATTCTTCCCATCGATTTCCTGCATGTAAGTATTCAACTCCGCGACATACAGTTTACCATCACCATCCCAGGCCATGGTCGCAGGTTCTTCAATCAAGGGTTCTGCAGCAACCAATTCCAGTCGATAGCCGGGCGCCAGATCAATCATACCCATACTTTCTTCAGGAGAATAAGTGCGGGCATGTTTTTGATACATGGCAGGATCAAATGGTTCAGCCATACTCTGACTGATGGAACCACTTATTAAAATGGCGAACAGAGCCAAGNATGGCGTCGACGATGTAAATGGAAAGAGACCAAAAAGATTCATGGATGACATAATAATCCTCAATGAAGAAATCGACTGTCAATCTTAAAGACAATTTTTCACAATGTGCCTTTGCGATGTTCTTTAAACACAGAAAGTAACCGTATCCCGTTTAAAATTTTAAACAGCCCTTACCTCAAATGTGCATGACGCTGAGTGATCGTATACGCTTTTACTCTAGGACAGATCACGCGGGCCAGACACAAGAAGGAATAGAAACACCCCGATCAGGAAGACAGGCAATACCCTAAAAGGTTGCATCCCACCTTCTGACATGGGATAAGGGGGGAAGAAAAAGCCCATGATCAGCCCATTCCATTTCATGCACGTCACGGCCTTCCTGATTACTGGAACGCTTGTGAGTGCTATTCCATTGACCTCTGCTCAAAATCACGAACCTTCGACTATTCCTGAGACACGTGAACTGACGATCGAAGGGGACATTGCATCGACGCTTGTAAGCGGCGTAGACCGTTTTCTACTGAAAAAACTGAAAGAATCGGTCAAGGCAAGGAAACAACACTGGTCACGCGATTTTTCCTCGGCCGAAGCTTATCAGAGNTCCATTCAAGTTAATCGTGCAAAACTCGCAGACCTGCTTGGGTTGAAAGATCAGCGTGTTGCATACACGCATCCTAAATATGATTTGGAGATAAATGAAAAATCACCTGTTTACATGAAAACAGGGGCTTTTGATGCCTATAAAATAAAATGGCCTGTCGTAGGAGACGTTGTCGCTGAAGGCCTCATGCTGGTCCCAAACCTGTTGACTTTCCGGAAAACTGAAATACAGGTTGCGCCCGAGTTCACAGCTGCTTACAAGGAACGTGCATCACATGATTCCTTTTACACGGCAGCTCATGTCATAGCTCTTCCCGACGCAGATCAGACACCAGAACAACTTGCTGGACTGGCACCAGGCATTGCTCCCGAAAGCCAGTTTGCCAGACGCTTGGCAGAATCTGGATGTCGAGTGATCATACCTGATTTAATTTCTCGAAAAATGACACGCAGACAATCCGACTATGGTGGATGGGGCTCGGAATTGTCACAACGAGAATACCTGTATCGCTCGGCTTACGAAATGGGCCGCCATATTGCTGGCTATGAAGTGCAGACCGTGTTGAGTTTGGTCGATTGGATTGAGTCTCACCAAGGCCCTGAACGTCGCAGGATCGGCGTCATGGGATACGGTGAAGGAGGAATGATTGCACTCTATGCAGGAGCTCTTGACCCCAGGATAAACACGGTAGGAGTGAGCGGTTATTTTGGTCCACGGGAAAACATTTGGGAACAGCCCATTTCGAGAAACATTTTTGGACTGCTTGAACAATTTGGAGATGCNGAACTTGCCACACTCATCGTGCCACGTTCACTGGTCATTGAAGCAGCCCCAGGACCAGTCGCAGACCTTCCAGGAAAAGGCGGAGCTCCTGCAAAACTTGCCGGTCCAGATCCCGGTGACGTCTACACTGAAGTAAAGAGAGCTCGCCAGCTTCTCGCCTCTTATGTTGATGAAATCCCCATCCGGCTCATTCTCGGAAGCGGATTACCTTTTGGCAGCGAACCGGCCTTAGAAGTTTTTCTTGATAATCTCAGACTCGGGTTAAAACCTGGACCGAACAAGCCCATTACCCCTTCCATTCCGGATACGACTGCATTTGAAGACCGTCAGCAAAGACTCATCGCTGCATGGGACCAACATACACAACAGACGCTCATGAGAAGTTCATATGTCAGAAAAGAATTCATGAAATCTCTGAACACTTCCTCTATCAGCTCCTTCGAGGAAACGATTGAGCCTTACCGGGATATTTATCGAGATGAAATCATTGGCCACTTCAATGATCCGCTGCTCCCAATGAATCCACGCACACGTCAAACATACGAAGGTGAGAACTGGACAGGCTACGAGGTTGTACTGGATGTATTCGAAGATGTGATTGCCTACGGTATCCTTTGCTTGCCCAACGACCTCAAGAAAGGAGAAAAGCGTCCTGTGGTGGTTTGTCAACATGGATTGGAAGGGCGGCCCCGAGATATCCTGCAGGGCGATCATCAGGCTTACCATGATTTCGCATCCAAACTCGCATCTCGGGGTTTCATTACATTTTCACCGCAAAATCTTTACATTTTTCAAGATAGATTCAGGACTTTGCAGCGCAAAGCATACCCGTTGAAAAAAACTCTATTTTCGATCATTGTTCCTCAGCATCAGCAAATTCTCAATTGGTTGAAAACATTACCGAATGTTGATGCCGAGCGAATGGCATTTTACGGTTTGTCCTACGGAGGGAAATCAGCAATGAGGATTCCAGCTCTCGTGAAAGATTACTGCCTATCCATCTGCTCTGCTGATTTCAATGACTGGGTATGGAAAAATGCATCCACTGTGACCCCTTACAGTTATGTGTGGTCAGGCGAATATGAGATTTTTGAATTTAATCTGGGCAGTACTTTTAATTATTCGGAAATGGCAGCCCTTATCGCACCACGTCCATTCATGGTTGAACGCGGCCACTTCGATGGAGTAGCCCCGGATGAACGTGTTGCTTATGAATTTGCCAAAGTCAGGCACTTGTACCAGGCAAAGTTAGGAATGGGAGATCGTTGTGAAATTGAGTGGTTTCCTGGACCTCATACCATCAATGGCAAAGGAACCTTTGAATTTCTGCATAAGCACTTGAACTGGCCGCTTCCTCGAAATTGATGAATTACACCTCCATTTTGGACGTAAAATTGGATGAACCTTGTTAAATCGGTTTCATTAAACCGATCTAATATTGAAGGTCGCTTTTGATACTGCATACCCGAGAGTTTAAAGACTGGTTAAGAGTTATTTGAGTCAACGCTTACGCTTTTTCTTGAAACGCTTCCATCTGTCATGCACCCAGAACCAATTCAAAGGATCCTTGTAAATGGCCTTTTCGAAGGCAGTATTCACATCTTGAGTCACCTCTTCAACCGATCGTTTGGAACCGTTTGCAAACGTTGGTATCTCCTTTTCAAACTCAACAACCCATTTTGCAGGGCCAGTGCGGTAACATATCCCGGTGGCCAGGCGACAATGATAACGTTGTGAAAAAATGGCAGGTGCCGTCGAGCAGAGGCATTTATCGCCAAGGAAATCCAAAAGCATCCCACTTCCAGCAGACTGGTCACCAAGTAGGCCAAGCACAACAGAACCATCGGTCATGAGTTTCCTCAGAGCCTTTACTTCTTTACGGCGATCAAAAAAACGAACCCCTGAACTGGCGCGAAGCTCATGCAGAAGCCGATTCAATCCTGGCTGATTCAATCCACGGTAAGTTGCTGCCCCGACGCGTCCGTTGAGACTACTCAGACTACGTGCATAAAGTTCAAAATTCCCAAAATGACCAATGGCAATGATCCAGCCATTTTTCCATTCATCAGGGGAATCCGGTGTAACAGGCTTTTCAAAAAGATCGATGCCCCTGAATTCGATATGCTTTTCCAATGCTTCAGCCTTCATGCCCGATGTTTTTACTGCAGAAAGATAATTCTCTCCCAGACGTTGAAAATGTTCTCTGCCCATTTTAACAGAATCCCCCTTTCTGCCCGTATGCTTGAGAAAGCAATCCAACTGACCGACAGCAACTCTTCGATGACGCCAATCCAAGTAAAAAGCCAGCAGTCCAGCCATACGCCCAGTCCACGCTACAAATCTCAAAGGGAAAAGCTGAACAACCCAAACAAAGGTTCGGCCTGCTAGATATAGCAAATGGTTCAGCAATCGATCCATGAGTTAATGAAAACAAATTTTCTTGACGCAATCCCGGAAATCATTGGCACCCTTCATGATTTTGATTTCTACTCGCATGAAGTAAATTGGAAGATCTCGACGGTCCAGCCTTGGAAATCGCACGGCATCTTTTTGGGTAGTTATCAGCATTTCAGCCTTACGCCGTACACCACGATTAATCACATCCAGCACCTCTTGCTGACTGTATCGATGATGATCAGCAAAACGACGCTGGTAGACCACTTGGTTTCCCAGACGAATCAGGCTCTGTTCGAAACTTTCAGGTTGGGCAATACCACTTATAGTTGCCAAGCGTCGATGCTTCACAAAATCCAAAGGCAACTGTTCCCCCGTAAAAAGATCTTCAAAAAAAAGTGGGTTATGCACACATTCAATCACCCCTGCCCTGGGGTTTAATTCTTGGATTTGTTGCCTGAGTTGATCCGTTGGTCCATCTATTTTCGTGATGAAAATAGTTTGAGCACGCGCCAGGTGAGAAGTTGGTTCGCGCAGAGTACCTCTGGGAAGTAAATTTCCATTTCCAAACGGATTCTGGTAATCAATCAAAACCACATCGTGTCGTCTCCCCTTGAGTTTCCAATATTGAAATCCGTCGTCAAGCAAGAGGGTATCACAACCAAACTTTTCAATCGCATAACGCCCACTTTTCACACGATCCTTGTCCACCAGGACTACTACATCACGAAGATTCGCAGCAAGCATGTAAGGTTCGTCCCCTGATGTTTCCGAGTCTAAAAGCAAAGCTTCGCCATTGGAGACAACTTTTGGCGGCGTGATATCTTGTCTCAGGAGTATCTTGTTGAGCAATCGTTCATGAAATGGACGAGGTTTCGAGCGATAGCCCCGGGAGAGAATAGCCACCTTTCTTCCAGCATCCTGGAGTTCTCTGGCAAACTTTTCAACCACAGGAGTTTTCCCTGTGCCACCTACGGTCAGATTCCCAATAGCAATAACCTGCACTCCCAGGGTGGAATCTCTAAGGATACGCACAGCATAGAGTGCGTGACGGAGTTTGATAATAATCTTAAAGACCATGGACAAACAGAACAGGCCACCACGAATGAGCGTTGCCTTACGATCACGACGATGGCCGGAGATGACCTCCAATACCAACGTCTCGATCGCTTCTGTCCATTCCCTGATTAATAAACGCATTCGGCGGTCACTCTGCCAAAGCCCATGGAGAAGGGCAAGCTGTCTGGCATAAGTTATTTAATTTACCATCGATGGATTGCTCCAGGGTGCATGCTGAAGCTTAGCAACAATGGGATTACCGCTAAGCCTGAAGTTGCTTTCATCTTTCAGGAAGAGTGATTTGTAAAAAGTATACTCAAGGTATCAACAGGACAATTTCCACGGTTTGCCCGACGGAAATCCAGACTCGATTGATAACCCTGAAATACTTACTTGAGCTTTTCAAAGAGCTGGTAAAAACCCACTGCAGCCATCAGAAAACTCGAAATCCACAACAAGGCCACCCAGAACTTACCGGGTAAAAGTGCCGCATGCGTTTGATAATAATGGAAGTAAATTGCTGAAAAACACAGAAAAGGTAGGATCAATGCCTGAGCTAGAGCGCCGATGAATACCAGAGTCAACGGTTTACCAACGGACACGTAGAAAATGAAATAAAGCACGGGAATCAACACGCAAGCCCGCTTTGTCAGGGTGGCTCTATCAACTCCCTTGCCCTTTGCGTGCTTGGTAAAAAGAAGCCACAAATCCGCGGAGAGACGCGCATTGGAGGCAGTTGAAATGAAGACGGTGGAGTATAGGACGGCCAAGGCTCCGGCGAGAAAAATCCACAGTCCGGGTATACCGAAAGACTCTCTATACAAATTCGAGAGCGTGGGAATCAGATCATCGTTCGTCACTTCCAATCCCTTTCCATGGAGTATTGCAGCCCCAAGCAAATAGAAGGCCACAGTTGCACCTGTGTAAATGACCATGGAAATCCAAGCATCCCATCTCAACACATTCATCCACCCCTGAGCTCGTGATTCCCATTCAGGGGTCTCTTCTTTAGGGCCGACATAGCGTGCATAACCTTTTTCCAGACACCAGTAGGGGTAATAAATCAGTTCAGCTGCCCCGACCCCAATGACGCCGAAGGCCGCAAAAGCAGTCGTGAATTTATCTGGCAGTTCAAATTTCAATCCCTCGGCAATCTGCCCTGCAGTGATCCCGTATTCTGTGGTGTAAAGTGAGAAGACCGCAAAGATGGTAAAAAGGGTGAAAGCGGCCACCATCGTGGTGGAGAAGCGTTCGATGAAACGGTATCGACCCACGATTAATAAAGCTGCACAAGAGCCAGTAATCAACAATGCCCAACCGGTATTCAATAAATGTTGCCACTGTGAACCTATTGCCTCGGCAGAGAGACCGTTCTGAGCATCAACATACCATGCCGGGGGCACGGATATCGCAGGGGCTCCCGTTTGAAAGACACCCGCTATGCCCCCTACCATCCCTGACACCTGAAAGAAGGTCGCAATGAACATGATGATCCAACACCAGACCAGCCATGACCCCTCCGCCCTAAGATTCAGCCATCGCCAGATTAATGAAAATCTGGGTCCCGGCACCGCGTCCATGGCTTGAAGGGTTGTTTTTCCGTGGGTCAAGGCATACCTGCCCAGTTCGACCTGTAAAAACACCTTCACAATGCAGCCGAGAATGATGAACCATAAAAGGATGAAGCCAACATCTGCCCCAACTTTTGTTGTGACAATCAGTTCTCCTGAACCGACGATGTTTGCTGAAATGATCAGACCGGGGCCCAGTTGTTTGGCGATCCCTTTCCAGTCTTTCGGAGCTTCTTGATATGTGGTTTCGTTCATGAAAAATTTCTAATGATCTATTGAATGAGCTCAGCGTAGTTGATTCACAGTGTAACAAACCATGGGATTGATGATAGGTAATCCGTCGGATGAAAACAGGTTGACCAGATCTATTTGGTATATCTTTCCTGCTTCAACCTGATCCAGTTTCAGAGAAACCGTAAACTTGTCTTCGGAGACATTCACTCGTTTTGCAATATGGACTTTCTTATCTAATTGAGGACTTCCGTATTTGTGTCCATAGCTGTAGCGATAACTTTGGATTTGGTATCGATCGGGATCATTGGCTGCATCCGCGTCGATTGGTTTAGTAAATGTAAGATCAAACCCACCTGGCGTTATACTCATTTGTCGAACCTCAAGAGGTGTGACACCGTTCCAGACAATGCGCTGTAACCCTTCAGCAGGAGCCCCCCATCCACGGTAGGTTTGCCCCACATAAAGAGCATTTCCCTCAGGACTGAAGGTCAACCGATTATTCCCTCCTCGTAATCCAGAATTTTCGATCAGAAAAGCACATGCACCTTGATAAACGCCTCTTACCTTCTCTGGCATGACACGAATGATACGTTGAGCAGCAATGTCTCCCACCATCATTTGGCCTTTAAAGGGACCAAACTTACCATTGGTTGTGTCAAACACCGGTTCGGAAGGAGAGTTACATACTAATCCATGGGGTAGTTGAATGGCCGCAGGTGTTCTTAACTGGTTTAATCGATCCACCCCGAATTCCAAAGGATCCCCATTCTTTGGGAAAAAAGATGGATCCCAAACCAAGCTGGACGGATGTCCGTAAAAATGACCTTTTTCAACATGATAGATGGGAGATGTGCCACGCCAATCCCCTTGATTATCAGTGACCCAAAGATCCCCTGAAGGACTCATCCCGATTCCATTGTTCGCTCGAAAACCACTCGCCCAGGGAATAATGCTGCCATCAGAAGTCACTTTCACCACCCATCCTTTGTCTTTTACTGCGGAATAATTTCGCCCTCGACGCCCCGTTCTGGAGAATTCGCCTCGCACGTAATCAAAGGTGGGGCCATTGTGAGAAGCCGTCCCNATAGCAACGAACCAATTACCTTCGCCATCAGGAATCGGTCCGGCATTGGTCTCATGATAGTTCCCGCTGACCCCCCAATCCGTAGTGACCGCTTCAAACAAGTCCGCTGTACCGTCCCGATCAGTATCGACAACCCGTGTCAACTCCGCCATCTGGGGAATCAGGAATTGATGATCCGATTCCACGAGAATTCCCATTGGGTTATGCAAACTGTGATCTGTAAATGTCCGCCATTGAAATTGATTGGGATCCTGATGAGGTTTAGCAATCAGGATCCCTGACCGTCGTGTCAATACGATGAGTTCGCCTTTGCTGTTGAATTTCAATCCACCAATCTCAGGAGCCACACCGACAGGCAAAGGGATTTCCTGCACCTCATAATACTCGGGTGGCATTTCAACTGCTTGACTACCATACGGCAACACAAGGGCGAAACCTGCTAAAGCCTGACTAAAAATGTTGAGAACTTTTTGAATTTTCATGAAGTCTTTTTCCCAAGATTTTGCAACTCATGTTCAATCGTAACGCAGGACCAATTGAAATTTTCTGGCTTCCTCTGCGGTGAGGAGTAATTCGTTGCCTTCCCAATGTCCGGTGGATGATTCCACGCTTGGACGTATCGCTGGATCCAAGCCGAATCTTATCAGTGAGTCGTTCTGCATATCCCTAATGGAGTAATCGAATAGCACCGCCTTGTTCCCGGATGGAGTGACGCGTTCATGTACGGTATAAGGTCCGAATGTATAGATGAATTCTGGTGTCCCGTTGAACAGCTTATACCCTCGGTATCGAGGTACAGGAGGGATTGCACCCTGATGATAATTCGCGTTCAGGGGATGTGTTCCCTGAGTCTTAAATTGAATTTTTCCGATTAAACGAGAAACATAATCAAATCCTTTCCGACTTCCACCGGCTCCCTTCCCCCAATAGTGGCTCATATCCAGAAAACCTCCATTCCATGCATACATCAATCGACATTCAACCGTGTCCCAGCATATGGACAAAGGCTCGCCAAAGTGAACCCCGATGGCGGCAGGCAATCCCTGATCTGTCAGGGCAATTCCAGGAACGTCTTTGCCCTGGCCGGGATTGTAATTGGCAGCAACATATCCGCGGTCATGATTGGCGAGCACTTCAGGGCCAAGGTCAGGTTCAGGCATGAAGGTGCGGATGATATAGGGTTTTTCCCGTGTTCCCTCTGGAAATGGCTGAACTTTGGATCTGCCTAACGCGTCCAAGGCAAGTCGTCTTGAACTTGTTTCAGTCAATGGAGCGGACACCTTGTCAGACTTACCCAGCACTTTCATCACACCTCGCATGAGATTCGAGTGCCCAGGAAAGGTGCAAACATATGGATAATCTCCTGTTTTTTCCGGAACTCTGAATTGAATCGAAATGCTTTTGCCGGGTTGAACCAATGTTATGCGCTGCAGGATGTCTGGTGTTTGAGGGATAAAATCTTTACTCAATCCGCTGCCCCCCAAAGCGACGGCAGCATCAATCACATCTTGCATTTTCCCTGATTGAAGAAGCAGCCAGTTGTGAGGGATTAAACCATTGTTGTCCAATGTGAGCTCAATGAATTCTCCGGCGGCGGCTTCAAATTGCGTCACATTGTATCTCAGCCCACCCGGAATCACCCCAATCTCAATCTGCCGTGGAGACACTTGTGCATTTGAGGGAGAAAAATGTACACACGTGACAAACATTGCAACACCCGTCCGAAACCACCAATAGAGCAATCTATGAGCACAAAAATTCTTCATATGGAATAGCGCGAACCTTAAGGACATGTCCGTTTGAGTTCAACCTTGGAATCTGAATGTTTCATTCCTGTTACCTGGGGTACCATGAAAGGGTGCCCCATGAACCCCATGGCGTCGTAGCATCAGACTAAATAAAGACACTGAATCCGTTTGTTTTTCAACAGTGTATAAAATCTTAACAACTGTTGATTCTTAATCACATTAACCTTGTATCTTTGTGATCACCCAGTAAATGCAATAGGCTCTACCTGTTGTACCCGTTGACATTGCATTCTCTCTCCCCCCCATAAAAACAGCTTGGCATGCCTCATGCTTAAGAGCGCATGTCCTTCACGGGCACTCGATCATTACAAAAACGAAGAATATGAAAAAAATTGAAGCCATCATCAAACCTTTCAAGTTGGAAGAGGTTAAGGAGTCTCTAAATGAGGTGGGAGTGGACGGNATGACCGTGACCGAAGTCAAAGGATTCGGTCGTCAAAAAGGCCATACGGAAATCTACAGGGGCAGTGAGTATACGGTTGATTTCTTACCCAAGATACAAATTCAGGTTGTTGTCAGCGATGAGCGATGCGAAGCCGCAACAGCAGCAATTGTCAAGTCGGCAAAAACCGGAAAAATTGGAGACGGCAAGGTATTCGTTTACTCTGTAGAGCAAGCCACTCGCATTCGCACAGAAGAAAAAGGTGATGAAGCACTCTGATCCCATCATCAGAAGATCATTCAAAAACTCAGCTACTTGAAACACTAACAACTTTATTATGACCAAAAAAATCACACTCCTTACATTATTACTCACATTCATGAGTTTTATTACTCTGGAAATGAAAGGCGCAGAGGAAGCCATCGCTGTTGCCGAAACCGCCGTAGAAGAAACAGCAGAAGAAGCACCGGCTTTTACAACCGTTGAAGAATTCCAGTCAATGCCGGTAGCTTATCCAAAATTCATGGTGGATAACCTGTGGATACTTTTATCCGCAGCTCTGGTATTTATCATGCATTTAGGCTTTGCAACTCTGGAGAGCGGTCTCACACGCCAAAAGAATACAGTAAATATTTTGTTCAAAAATGTTTTCATCATTTCTATGGGTGTCCTCTCTTACGCTATGTGGGGGTTCATATCCATGTATCCAGGGGATGCGTGGACCATAACAGGTTTCCTGGCAATGGGTAGCCCGATACCAAACGGATTTGCCGAGGGTGCAGACTCGGTCGCCAACTTAACCAATCAATATGCTGATTACACCTACTGGTCTGATTTTATTTTCCAGGCCATGTTTGCAGCAACGGCTGCTACAATCGTATCCGGTGCTGTTGCTGAGCGTATCAAGTTAGGAAGTTTCATGATTGGAGCAACTGTTTTGGTCATGATTGGATATCCCATAACCGGATCATGGCACTGGGGCGGCGGATGGTTATCAGAAATGGGATTCGCTGATTTCGCCGGTTCAACATTGGTACATGCTTTCGGTGGATTTGCTGCTCTGGCGGCTGTGTTGTTGCTGGGTGCTCGACGCGGTAAATATGTCAATGGACAGATCAAGCCTATTCTCGGCCACAGCATGCCACTAGCTACCATAGGGGTATTCATGCTCTTTCTCGGATGGTTTGGATTTAATGGCGGATCTGTTTTGAGTGCAGATCCTGCGGGTGTTTCACTTGTATTTGTAACCACGGCAATGGCTGGTTGTGCAGGCGGTTTGGCTGCAGCGCTATTCTCCTGGATATTCCTCAAAAAACCTGACCTTTCCATGGCTTTGAATGGTCTGCTTGCTGGATTGGTCGGTATCACTGCTGGAGCAGATGTGATCCCACCCTGGGCAGCTGTAATCACTGGAGCCATTGCAGGCGTTCTTGTTGTTCTATCTGTCGTTTTCTTTGACAAAATCAAGATTGACGACCCAGTAGGAGCGATATCCGTACACGGTGTTTGTGGCATCTGGGGAACGCTCGCTGTAGGCATTTTCGGAGGAGCAAATTTCGTCACGCAGTTGATCGGCACAGCGGCCATATCCGCTTTTGCCTTTGCTTTTACATTTATAGTTTTTGGTATTATCAAAGCGATACTAGGGTTGCGAGTAACTGAAGAGGAAGAGGAAGAAGGTCTGGACGTAGGAGAACATGGTATTTCCGGTTATCCAAACTTCCAACCTGCCGTAGATCATTGATCTACGTTCTGAGCTCCTGCTTAATACGAAAATGGCAAACCACCCAATCCTCAGGGATTGGGTGGTCTTTTATTTTTGTCGAGTGATCACAGGTTTTTACCATTGCCTTTTTGAGAAATTGCTCAAAAGTCTCTTGCGTTATGCGAACACCAACCATAAACCCACTGATCAAGATTTTCAGCATGGCTGCAATCATGGCAACAGGCACATTCAGCGTGCAATCCAAGGCCGAAGAGGCCGATCGGCATGTGCCAGTCAAAGTCATGAGTTTTAATATCCGTTACGGAGCCGCCAATGATGGAGAAAACAGCTGGAAACACAGGGATTACCTCGTTCTCGAAACGATCAAAAATTACAACCCTGACTTGATTGGCTATCAGGAAGCCCTGAAATTCCAGGTAGATATTTTAAAAGCTAAGCTTGATGGCTACGGTTTTCATGGGATTGGACGCGATGCCGGAACTGAAAAGGGAGAATATGTGCCCTTGATGTGGAAAACAGATCGTTTTGAAATGTTGGACTCCGGTCACTTCTGGTTGAGCGAAACGCCTGAAATCCCCGGAAGTATTAGTTGGGATTCCTCTTTGACCCGCATGTTGTCCTGGGTCGTGTTACGCGATTTAAAATCTCCCTCAGGAAAGGAATTCGTGTTTGCCAATACACATTTCGATCACAGAGGAAAAGAGGCACGTCTGGAGTCAGCTAAATTGATCCGCCGTCGAGCTGAAGAGATCATGAATGACTATCCAGTCATCCTGACAGGTGACTTCAATACAACCGAAGAAGGTGCTCCTTACGCTGCCCTATGCAAAGCCGAAGGTTTCAATGGTGAGCCACTTGTCGATACATATCGGGCCATTCACCCAACGCCGAATGATCAGGAAGCCTCCTTTTCAAGATGGAACGGCCATCGCAAAGGAAAGCGCATTGACTGGATACTTCATTCCGATGACTTTGTAACACTCAATGCAGCGATCAATTACACTCAGGAAGCTGGAAGATTCCCGTCGGATCATTATCCTGTGGAGGCCACCGTCCGCTTGAAATAAAACTCAGCCTGCAGAAAATACTTTTAAAGGGACTCAATGAGTGTGGAGAGAGTAATCAGTAAAAAAGCGATTGAGATTTATGATCGCGACCTGAGGCCGTTAGCCGAAAAACTGGCTTTCGAACTACCGGTCAGAGCAAAGGAACCTCCAGGGTTACCGAACGTTTTGTTTCTGGGAAATCATTCTTCAGGTAAATCGTCGTTTATCAAT
Source organism: Pedosphaera sp. (assembly GCA_002690655.1). GTDB lineage: Bacteria > Verrucomicrobiota > Verrucomicrobiia > Limisphaerales > AAA164-E04 > AAA164-E04. Next base: position 44,912 of record NZFL01000011.1, on the reverse strand, counting down.
CACCTGCTCGAAACAGACGTCCAGAAAACGGGACTGGCTCCTACGGATGACGGTTTTACCATATTGTGTCATGGCGATCAGAAAGACACCTTTGATGGGCAAACCATTACATCCCATCCTTCCCTGCCTCTGAAAAACCTGAATCATCTGGGCCCTGCATTCTTGTCGCGATTGAAGCTGAAAACATTGCCAAGCCCCCTGTTGAAATCATTTGCACTGGTTGACAGTCCGGGAATGATTGATGCCACCGGGGCAGCCAATACCCGTGAGTATGACTTTGCCTCCGGCGTTCGTTTTTTTGCGGAGAAAGCGGATTTGATTCTCTTTTTCTTCGATCCGGACAAGCCGGGCACCACTGCAGAGACTATCAGTATTTTGACGCAGACGCTGGCAGGTCTGGAATACAAATTACTGATTATCCTCAACAAAGTGGATTTGTTTCAGAATATCCGGGATTTTGCCCGCACCTATGGCACGCTGAGCTGGAATCTCTCAAAGGCCATACGCACCAAGGATATCCCGCATATCTTTAACATTTACCTTCCTGAGCATCGTAAATCCGTCAGTGAACACGGGATGCCCGGGATCCCTTTAAAAGACTTCGATATATCCAGGAAAGAAGTCATTGAAGAAGTCCGGCGTACCCCAACCCGGCGAGCTGACAATGTCGTCAGCGATTTGATCCATGCCGGACGACGTCTGTCCATGCATGCTCGACTCTGTAACACGATCAGCCTTGATTACCGGAAAATTCAAGTGAAGTGGATGGCTATCTCCATAGGTTTGATTGCATCAGCTGCTGTCTCGGCCTGGGGCGCCTTTCAGATTTGGCCTGGATGGGAAATAGCAACCGGAGTGGGAGCCACGATAACAACAATTGCGATTGGTACCTGGTTTTGGGGAAGGCGATTACTGAAAATATTCTCTGAAAACCTCAAAGATTACGAAACTCTCGATCAATTATTTGCGGATACCTTCCGTAACGAACTGGCGCTTCAAGATCGAACCGATCTGAATGTAATGTGGTCAGGGCTTAAGGAAACAGCTCAGAAGACTTTCACGATTCTCAAGCCCAAGGATATCCCCAATTTCTTCTCGATGTCCCGATCCATTCGGAAATTGGAGGGCCTTCTTGACTCTGATATCCCCAAGCTTCGTCGAGCGATATCAGAGACGAATCCCAAAACAGATCCCAAATCTCGAGTGGATGGAGCTAAGGGTTGAAAAATTGGGGAAACTTTTTCAACAGCGAACCCGCCATCAGCACCAGAAGGATCAAGGCGACAAGCCACATGATCACCCAGCCGAAGAATCCAGATGGAAGATTCACAGGGGCCCCATAGTCCCCAACCTCTTTATGGCGATAGAGCCCATGGCCCAGCTTCAAAATAATTACTGAACCAAACAACAGCATGGGCAAACTGAAATATCCATTCACCTCATGCCACCACCACTCCTCTGCAATCACACCGAGGTAAAGTGTTCCCAGCGCCAATACCAGACTCCAGAACCATGAGGTAAACACAATAAACCGACGACGCACNACACNGGAAACTACAAAAGAAATACAAAAGACATTGATGGGCAGCGCCATCACCAAACCGTAAAGGAGTCCCGGCTTCAATTCAGGAGCAGGTTCCAAGAGGCCAGCGTCCAGGAAGAATCGTTTCAAAGTGGATTGCCAATCCATCCCCAGAACCAGAAAATCTAAGCCCACAAACATCATCAGGGTGAAACCCGATACAGCCAGCCTTGCCAGGAAACGATCTGACCTCGTTGCGGGCAACGAAAAAGTGAACTCCTCACAATCGTCCACCGCATCGGATCCACCATACGAAGGACCCGCCACAAGTGCATACAGAAAGGAAATCACCATGATCCAGCCAGGATGAGTAAACAAAGGAACAATCCAGGCAGCCCCCAGCCAGAGAAGAAGGAAAGACAGAAGCATTCGGCTGTGAGCAAACCATTCTNCCCAAAGCAGACCACGCATCCATGACCTTTGTGTTTTGAATGTCATTCGCAGAAAAATTCAAGGTTGTTCAAGGGATTNATCCATGAACAAGGACCAGGGGAAATCCGACGTAAACAGAATTCGACTTGCAGCATCGGAGGGTGGATCTGGAGGTATCAAACTTTCATCCCGCATACCGGCAGCTGCTCTTTCCAGCGGCACATCCATCCCAGCCCTCCAGTAAACTTCGCGACGCACCACGGCTCCGTCTAATTGAGCACGCAGCACNAGCCCTTCAAAATCGAGCATGGAGGGTGCCTCAGGATCAGGTCTTCCCATACCATGCAGCTGACATGCGGCGAGCCCCGCATGTGCGCCGGATTTCACAATGCGATTCCAAGCCCAGTCATCCCAGGGCAAAGGATACAAATACGAGTGCTGATTGGTGGCAACGTTTCCGGTCATATCCGGTTGGACCAGATTCCCCCAATTCCCCTGTCTGTCTTCGGGGCACTTCAGGATTCGTTCACTGCCCAGATAACCCGATGATAACAACACATCCCAAGTCAAAGGGCGATGGGCATGGTCATCCTGATAGAGCGTAAATGCGATTGCAATTTGACGCAGGTTGGAAGTTGANGATGCTACTCGTGATTTCTTTTTTGCAGTTGAAAGTGTACTCATGAGTAATGTCGCCAATATCCCGACAATGGCCAAAACGGTGAGTAATTCCACCAGCGTGAAGNCAGCATGAAACATACCGATACGCCCCCTCGAATGAGTGGTACACTCGAAAGGGCGACCAGATGATGAAGTGTGTTTAGTTTGGTATTTAAAAATCAAACCCATTCCATTTACTCTTCGGGAACCCCTTCAGTCTCAGGTTTGATTTGGTATTTATTCAGCATGGAAAAAAGGAACCCTTTCAAATCGGAGACTTCTTCAAACCATGCCGGTATCAGATAGATTTGATTCCCCCCCGTGATCTCGATCCATTCTGTACCTGGACAGGAGTAACAGATGGCCGATTCCCGGGATACCAAGTCCTGGACCACTCGCCAGTCAATCAGACTATCAAGGCGATCCCAGTCCAAAGTTGGTGTGCGTTCCGAATAATTTTTTGCTCTCAACTGGCCCAGAGGATCTGAAAAGGTCCAGCGGGAGGTTGATTGATTGATATGTATCCTGCGGCGGCATAGATCTTCACAATCGGATTCAATCCTTATGTAATTAACGGAATCAATTTTTGGTTCAGGAATTTTGAAACCACCGCGCAAGGACCGAATGCGTTCAATCAGCGGTTGAATCGCGTCTATCTTTACACCGTTTCCAAAAGTTACACGATGTGATTCACCTGCCACATTGACTTCAATCCATTCCCCTCCTCCATCGGCACAGTCAGGACATCCGACGATTTCTGGCAATTCAGAAAAAACATTCCAGTCAACCGTATCAGCTATACTGGNCCAGTTATTTGCACCATAGGCGTATTGTCGGTATGTGGGCAAAGACTGATCCAAGGCGCTTGCAGTAAAAGTNGTGCGCGTTGGTCCGACATGGATGGACGTCTTACAATAGCCTTCACATTCGCCAAAAAAAGTTCCTCCCGAAACCCTTACCAAAGGACGGTCCGGGCCGGTAGGACTCAGCCTGTCAGCGCCATAATCAGATGCAGGGATCCACAAGTGGTCTCCTTCATCAAGCACGGTTCCTGAAAGATTGAACCAGTAGCAACCAAATGGTTCATAAACGGATTGAAGTTGTAGCGCTCCACTCTCCTCAATATTGAAACCCCATACTTCCTGCCCTTGCCTCAATAAAAGTTGATCGTCAGTCAACTTTAGTTCTGAAGCACCAAATGGTAAATTCCACAGAGGATCCTGGCGCTCAAAGTTGCCTTCATCATTGAGAAACCAGCTACTGAGGGTGTAAAGTCCGAATACGATGTCAGCGACAGAATGATCATCATCTTTCTTATCCTCCTGAATCTGACCAGCGATTACGTAACCTTGCTGGGTAACTTCAGCCAGATGTGGCCACTGGCTGGAGTAGGCAATGGAATCCATTAAATGCGCAGCAACACCATCATAAGCCAATGCATCAAGCCATTCACGGTTGTTGGTCACCAGTGTTTCCTCATCGTAGTGCATCCCCTTGGTGAAAATGACATCTCCTCCATGAGAAACCCCAGCAAGTGAACCGGGGATATTGACCGCTGGTCGCTGGGTTGGGTGAATGGGGTCAGCATAATCAACCACAGCAAGGAAGTTTTTCTGTATCCATCGCCCTTTAATCACAAGCTCTTCAGGACGGCCTGGACCTGGTTCATCTAATTCGCTTTTTTGATAGCTTATATAAATTTTCCCATCAACCGCGTGGCCATCTGAAAAATTCCAGACATTTTCGACTGCCAGATCGAAATCCGAGAGAAATTGCAGACCATCCGCACTATCTGTATCAAAGGCTAAAAATCGTGAACCTGAGAATCCTCCCGGCCAGAAACCAATATCCGCAATCCCTCGAGCAGGGCCATCAAAGACAACATCATTCCCCCAAAACCAATTATCTTGCGAGGATTGCCATACCAGGTGATCGTCGCTTATCCACAATGCCTGAAGGTCCGAACCGAAAACAGGGTTCTCCAGTTGGATTTCCTTAGTGGACAGTAACTGTAAGTCTGGCAATTGACTGAGGTCCACAGCACTCATTACAAAAGAATACGTTCCAGGCCCCTGTTTTTCTCCCTCTGCAACCGGCACAGGAACACTCGTTGTCGATGCCTGGGCAATAAAAAGCGTTTCGCCTCGCATGGCAGTTCCCACCACTGGCGTGGACCCCAGATCCAACTCTGTCAGGAATTGAAAATCCCGGTCCGCTTCTCCCAGACGCAAGGCGGCATTCTCGCCATTCCATTGCGAACCTTTGGTCAATTGGAGTACATGATCTCCTATCGAAAACACCTCATCCACACGCCAGGACAAGGTCAATTCGGAGACCAGCTCTGGTCGATCACGATCAGTCGCATCCACCGACATCAAACTCCGACCTGACAAAGAAAGGATCACGTTCTCTTTCAAAGCCGATCGNCTGGGAGCAACGGTATGTTCAATGACACCCCGTTTCTGAAGCGTATCACCATTGAGATCGATTAACTGGACACCCGCCATCGAGCCACTTTCTTCATACGATTGGAAAGGGACCAGGATCAGGCCTGCCTCTTCAATCCAACCGAAGGCCTTTTCATCATGGTTGGCTTCACTCCAACTGTGATGGGTACCAATGGGGACCCGGCTCAACAGTCCGGGCTTGGCTGGATCTGCGACATCGAACAAAGAAACCGACACGCGCCAACCCTTGACATTATCGATCCCGATACTCAGCAACTGGTCCCCCAGGGGCTGAATGTAGGTGGACCATCCCGGGACTTCCAACTCTCCTGAAATAGTCGGGTTGGCAGGGTCGGACAAATCAACCACCCACAATGGATCAATNCTGAAAAAGGTCACTATGTAAGCTTTGTCGCCGTCGAANCGAGTGGCGTGCAGACTCTCGTTTTTCCCAAGAGTGACTGTCCCCAATTTGAAAGGTCGTTTTGGGTTGGTAAGATCAAAGGTTTCCAAATCGGTCTGAAGTGGGCGTATCGGTAATTCACTGATGACCCGCAGGATTTTACCATGCATATTGATTTTGAATTTATCAAGGATGCGCCCGGCTGGACGAATTTCACTTAATTCTGTCATAGCACCATCTGCCTGACCGATATCAATTATCTTGAGCGTGGATCTTCCTCGATCTCGCCTGAGAGATCCCTGAGTTGAAACAAACAGAAACTCGGAGGTTGCCTGAATGACGTTCTGGTAACCCGGCACCCAGATGGAATCCATCTGAACGGGAAATGCGGGATGGCTCAAATCATATGAAACAACTTGAGATCCCCACTCCCAGATCTCCTCATCCGCAGCTCCTTCGCTTTCCGTTCGATGACGATAAACCTGAGTTGTCACATACAGAGCAGTACCAACCAAACGACTATCCTGGATACGGCCTTCAACAGGAATACTGGCTATTTCTGTAGGTTCCGTTCCGGAGACATCCACAATCACCAATCGACTCTCCGCATCACCACTCCAATAGGAACAGCTATTGCGCGCAAGGAGAACGGCATGACCAGCATCAACCAGATACATCTGTTCCCCAGCAGCAGGCAGTTCCATTTCTCCCATCAATTGAGGCTGATCCACGTTGGACAAATCAACAATCTGCAGACCTCGATATTGATTGAAGAAATACATACGATCTCCTTCCAGTCTCCAGATATCGGATTCAACCACCTCTCTTTTTTCGCCTCCGGCACCTTCAGTCAAATCGCCCTCTCGATCAGGTGTAGCCACGGGCATTGCGTCAAAAAGAACATTTTCATCACCGGCCACGGGTCCCGCAAAATCTGATTCCCCGAAAAAGGCAGTCACAGGCACAGGTATTTCACTTTCTGCACGTATGCGAAGCCATTCAATTTTTTCTGACACACTCAGCCGGAATTCGTATTCCCCCTTTTTTCCTTCGGTGTAAATAACAGCACGCGGCACCCATGCTCCTACTTCAAACCGAGGTTTCCCTTCCACGAAAACCTGTTTGTAGCCTTCCGGAACAAAAGCACGCACCAGCACTTCATCCTGAGTGATTTTAATATCGATGATGTGCGGGCGCACCAACTGCGATTGCTGTGCATTCAGGATTCCAGTCGATAACAGGCAACCCCAGAAAATCTGCGTAAACAGCCACTTTAAAAGTGATCCATTCATATCAGTATGATTCATACATTTAATCATCTTATTCGTAAGTTNCTCCAAATATTTTTTCGCGACCCCTCGAAGCCTCATCGACCTCGGATCGCCCTTGTGTATTTTCAAATAGCTCCAAAAAAATTTCTTCCAGGCTCAAAGGAAATGTTTGCACTCTTAATTGAGATTGCAGGCGCCATTGCTCAAGTGAATGAACTGAATCCAATTCACACACAGCCGTAACAACCGGGCCCACTGATTTCATACGAATCATCCCGGGTAACTTGAATCCAGCGGGGGCTTCATTTCCAGGAAACACCACCTGTACTTTTTTCATGCGCTCCTGCAAATCATCCAATTGAGCTGTCCTCAGCAGTCGACCCCGATCCATTATCCCAACTTCCTGAGCAATGCGGGCAAGATCCCCAATATGATGCGTACTGATCAACAAGGTAGTCTCAGGACGCAATTGAATCATTTCTATGAGCAAATCCAGTAACTCCCTCCGCGCCACGGAGTCCAATCCCGACGCAGGTTCGTCAAGAATAAGCACCTGTGGCATGGCGTGGATGGCGAGTAACAGACCGGCCTTCCTCTGCTCTCCGCCAGACATCCTTCCAATGGCCAACTTCAAATCCATCGCCCAGTGTTTCACGAGCAAATGCCATTTTTGATGATCCCAATCTTCATGAAATCGTCCAACATATCGCCCCAGATCTTCGAGACTCATTCTCCCTGGTAATAGCTGCCTTTGTGCAACGTAGCCGATACGGGATCTCAGGGAACGATCCGCTTGCCATAGATCATGACCCAGTATCTTTGCAGAGCCCTGATCGGGTCTCAACAAGCCCATGAAAAGACGGAGCGCGGTCGATTTTCCTGCTCCATTGNGGCCTAGCAAACCATACACCGTGCCGGGGGCGATCCTCAGATCAAGACTGCTCACGGCCACCCGTCCGGGCGCAAAGGATTTGGTCAAATTGGCCGACTCTATGGAAACAAGATCACTCATACTCTTCTGCCAGATTTGGAAGGAGATGATTTCTTTTTCTGAGTTAGCATTTGCTCATTCCCCAATGCGATCCATTGATCTTCAACCAACCCCATGGTCTCATCCAACGGCATTCCAAGCTGTTGAGATTCCACGGCCAGTTGTCGAGCAATCCGGCTCACCTGCAATCGGCGACTCGGGATTTCCTTTTCAGGTAATCCTTGGGAAACAAAAGCCCCTTTGCCCTGTTTAATTTCCATGACCCCTTCGTTCTGAAGCTCATTATAGGCTTTGACAATGGTCGCCGGATTAACCGAAAGACGCGTGGCAAGGTCACGAATGGAAGGAAGCTGGTCTCCTGAAACCAGAGACCCGGAAGCAATGTAATGCTTCGTCTGATCCATGACTTGCCGATACACCGGTAAACCAGAATGTGGATCAATTTGATAAAATAAGGGTTTCATGTTCTTAGCAAGATCCTAACTTTGGTGTATCGTAACACTAATACAGTTTACTGTAAAGAAATTAATGGAGGAAGAACCGGCCACTGGTGTTTAAGAGCGGCCTAAAAGAAATCGGCAATTAAAAAACGTTAAGCTACACTTAATTAGACCTGAGCGAATGTTGTTCAAAATAACAACAAAAAGTTGCTTAGACGGATTGTTTTTCGTCCACCAATAGTTTTCGCCTCTGAGGTTCGTATTCATCCGGGGCAATGGCACCTGACTTATGGCCTGATTTAAGGACCATTAATTGCTGCCCAAGGTGTGCGACTCGGATGAGTGTGAGTTGCCTCGATTTCCTCCGCCAACAATACAGCCGGAAGTAACAACAATAAAGCTGCCAAGCAGCAACAGGGAAATCACTTTGAGATTGATTCCATTTTTTCCATACGTTTAATTGGGACTCATAACATTTATACAGAAACCTTTCCATTTGTTGCCGAAGAAAAGGTTGGAATGAGTTTTTTTGACTGCACTCCTAAGTTTTCAGTTTATATCCACCGTTCTTTTCCCTTAATTGACATCAACAGTCATGGAAACCTCTCGACCCTTCATCCTGCTCTTCGCTTGCCAGTAGGTTTTGCGTTGGTTCATACTCCCTCCATGCAAAATGTTTCAAAACGCACGCTTCTGGTGTTATTCTCCTTAGCCTGCACCTTACCCACTGTCATCGCTGGGAACTGGCCGCAGTTTCTGGGCCCTAACCGTAACGGCGTTGCCGCCGACGAAACTTCGGTCAAGGACTGGAAAACAAGCCCTCCAGAAAGACTCTGGCGTCTGGAAATCGGAAGCGGATTCAGCGGCCCGATCGTGCAGGATTCCCGCGTCTACCTATACCATCGAAAGAATGATCAAAGCGTCATGGATTGCATGGATCTCAAAACGGGGAAAAAGGTATGGAAGTATCAACACAGAACCCAGTATCGGGATGATTTCGGATTCGATCCAGGTCCCCGTGCCACTCCCTGCCTTCATGAGGAAGCCATTTACCTGATGAGTGCGGATGGAATCTTGACATCCGTAAACGCAACAAACGGCCAGCGCATCTGGGAAGTCAACGCGAGGGAAAAGTGGGATACGGATAAAGGTTTTTTTGGGAGAGCCCCATCTCCCTTGGTTTACGAAGATTCCGTCATATACATCATTGGAGGCAAACGCAATGCAGGCATCATCGCACTGGATCGAGCCACGGGACAGATTCAATGGAAAGCCACATCCGACCCTGCCGGGTATGCATCGCCAGTCCTCGACAAGCGCGCAAGTTCGCCCATACTTTGGGCATGGACGCGAGAAAGGATTCACGGAATCAATCCAAAGGATGGCAAACTTCGTTTTTCACGCCCCTTGCGCTCGAGTATGAACGCTTCAGTCAACGCGGCAACTCCTTTGGTATTACCTGAAGGTTTGTTCTTGTCAGCCGGCTATGGTGTCGGTGGAAATCTACTGCAAATCTCGAATGGCTCATTGCAGTCGAAATGGACGGGGGATCGGCAAATGTCCAATCATTACGCCACTTGTGTTTACCGGAATGGATACTTGTATGGATTTCATGGGCGCCAGGAATTCGGACCCGAATTTCGCTGCATCGAGGCTTCGACAGGCAAAGTGCAATGGACTGAAAAAAATCTCGGGGCCGGCTCTGTGATCCGAGTCAATCAGCAACTTTTCATCATGCTGGAATCAGGGGAACTGATCATGGCTCGCACGGATTCAACACAATTTAAGGTTATTGCGCGTAAGCAGATTTTGCCATTTGGAGTCAGAGCCTTTCCCGCGTATTCCAATGGACATTTTATTGCGAGAAGCCCGGGTCAACTGGTTTGCTGGAAATTTGAAAATTAAGCTGAAACAGACAAGAGGCAGGCCAACTCAGAACGCACATGTCCGGACAAAATAAAAAACGAAGCGTCCAATTACTCATCGGTCCGGCTGGCAGCGGCAAGACACATGCTTGTCTGGAGGAGATTCGCACAGAACTCAAGGAACGCCCGCAGGGACCCCCATTACTCCTGCTTGCGCCAAAGCAGGCAACCTTTCAAATGGAGCACGCGCTGTTGCAGGATCCAGACCTGCATGGCTACACGCGCCTCCAGATCCTGTCCTTTGATCGACTGGCAGAGTTTATCTTATCAGAGTGTCAAACCAGCATCAAAAGCATACTGTCAGAAGAAGGTCGGGTGATGATTCTTCGCTCACTCCTGAACCAGATCAAGGAACGATTGAGAATTTTTCATGCCTCAACCAAACTACCAGGCCTGGCGCAGGAATTGAGCCGAGTCATAAGAGAGTTTCAACAAAGCAGGGTCTCACCTCAAAAAATCCTCGACCTGTCATCATCAGACAAACTCCCAGCAAGAGCACGCCATAAACTGCACGACATCGGCATCTTATTTCAAGAATACCAATCATGGATCCAATTGAAGAAACTGCATGATCCCGACCATTTGCTGGATTTAGCTGCGGATGCCCTTCGGTCTTCAAGGGAATTGAATACAAACATTCCCGTGTTTCAACTCGGGGGGCTATGGATGGATGGCTTTGCCTCTCTCACACCTCAGGAACTGAACTTGCTGACTCTTCTTGCGCCATTGAGTAACAAAACCGTCCTTGCATTCTGCGCCGATTCATTCCCTGAAGATAAAAAAGAAATATTTTCCATTTGGCTCCCAGTCCATCAAACCATACGTCAATGCACTCACGCTTTCAGTTCATTGGATTCGATCAAGCTTGATCGAACTATCATAAAAAGATCCAGCAAGCATGGACGCTTTCAACAGAACCATATGCTGAAGTGGCTGGAATCAAAATGGACCCGCCCGATGGCGATGGATGCCATGCCGGTTGATGAGGGATCATTGAATCCAATATCTCAAATGGAACTCTCGCTCAGTGAAGCGCCTGACGGAAATCACACGGCCGCAATCGAGATGGCCGCGTGTCAATCACCGGAAGCCGAATCGATCTATGTCGCCCGAGGAATTCTAAGACAAATACGGGAAGAAGGAATGCGTTTCAACCAAACGGCAGTGCTCGTTCGCTCCCTGCCGGCATATCAGGAAATCATTCGACATACTTTTGACCGGTATGGCATCCCTTGTTTCATTGATCATAGAGAATCTGTCGCTCATCACCCCTTGGTTGAGCTCACGCGCTGCGTGCTTCGCCTACCTGCCTTTGGCTGGACACATGACGATTGGTTCACCTACCTGAAAACTGGACTGACTGATTTGATCGAGGCCGAGATCGACGATCTGGAAAACGCAGCCATAGAGAGAGGATGGCGCGGTCTGCGATGGTGGAATCCCCTTAAAGGGCCTGAGGATCTGGTCAACCGATTTGAACCTATTCGTCGAAAACTACTGAAGCCCATCAAAACCTTTCTCGGAAAAAGCGACCATGACAGCGAGACAAAAATGCCACTGCCCTGGAACGGCATCCAACTGGCCGCCGCTTTTCGAAAACTCTGGAAAACCTTGAATATCGAATATCGACTTGAGACCTGGGATGAATCAGCCTTCCATTCGCCAAAACCCAACATCCAGGATGGATTTCACATTCGAGTCTTAGAGGTACTGGAGGCCTGGCTATTGAACTTTGAACTGGCATTTGCTGAAACACCGCTTCCGATACGCGAATGGATCCCTATTGTCGACGCGGGCCTCAACAACTTGACCGTCGGCGTGATTCCGCCAGCTATCGACCAGGTGCTTGTAGGAGCCATCGACCGATCAAGAAATCCTGATCTAAAATCGACTTATCTGATGGGGCTCAACGAATCTGTTTTCCCTGCGAAACCCACGGCTCCAATGGTATTTGATGAACTTGAAAGACTGCAGCTCGAGAATGCCGGGGTTCACATTGGCTCACGCTACCGTACTCAACTGGCAACGGAGCGCTTTTTGGGATATATCGGATGCACCCGTGCCACCGAACATCTCACATTGAGTTATGCTCTCAACACCAGCGAAGGCAAAGCACAGGCACCTTCGGTTTTCATTCAGCACGTCAAACGGATATTCCCTCAGTTAAAGATTCATTCCTTCAACGAACGTATTGACCTCTCGGCCGCTCTTCATGAAAGAGAATTACTCATTTCGCCCGAATTTTGGAGATGGAAAAAAGGACAGTCCGAGGCCGTCCTGAGCCAAATACTTCCAAACATGGATTCAAGGATTACCCTGTCATCCATCAGTCAGCACACAGGTAAAGCGACAAATCAACCACTGAACGGTGTCATTGCACGTCACCTGTATTCAGAATCCAGAACGAGCCCTACGCTCTACACTTCCGTAAGCCGGATCGAAGCCTTTGCCGAATGTCCTTTTCGCTTTTTCGTTCAATCCGGTCTCAAAACTGAAGAACGCATGGCATTTGAACTGGATGCAAGAAGATTGGGTAGTTTTCAACATGCCGCTTTGGAGGCGTTCCACATGGCTCTGGAAGATGAAGGATTGCGTTGGCGCGACCTGACTCCCTCCCAGGCACGGGAACTCATGGAGCAAATCACTTCACAGACCATGAAGGATTTCCATGAGGGTTTGATGGAAGACAAGCCTGTCAACCGTGTCACGGCAAGCGCACTGAGTCAGGCACTTGGAACTTTCGTTGCTGTCATTGTCGAGTGGATGTCGCATTATACTTTTGAGCCCATCGGCGTGGAGGTCGCCTTTGGAGGAAAAGAACCTCAGATTCCGGCGTGGGAAATCCAACTCTCCGATGATACCAAAATGGTGTTCAATGGAATCATTGATCGTGTCGATCTTTGTACCCGAGAGGGCCAGTCATCATGGGCCATTGTGATTGATTACAAATCCGGAAAAAAGAAACCGGATGAAATCCTGAGTTGGAACGGTGTGCAGCTTCAATTGCCTGTTTATTTGAATGTCCTCAGGCAACCTGACGCTGGAGCATCTATCGAGGCAAAACACATCCAACCCGCCGGGGCCTTCTTCACCACACTGCGTGCAAAGCACGAAGGAAAAAGTTCACGCAAGGAAGCCCTGGATCCGGATACATCTATCGATTCCATGCGCAAGGCATACCAGCATGTAGGTTGCTTTGATATAAGTGCACTCGATGCCATGGATCAACGCGAAGGCGCAAACAGAGGCGAACAGTTCCAATACCAACTCAACAAAAACGGGGCCCCTCGCAAGACAAACTGGCACGTCATGTCGCCTGCTAAATTCGATCATTTCTTGTATCGCACTCGAGATCTACTGAAGGAATTCGGACAACGTATTTTTGAGGGTGATCTAAGTATTGCTCCTTATCAGCAAAGCCAACAGACTCCTTGCCAAAAATGTGATTACGCATCGGTTTGCCGCATTGATCCCTGGACGCAACAGTGGCGTCAGCTTGAACCTGCCTGCTATGGTGAATTCAATGATGGGAAAGAAGCATGAAACACACGCCATCACAAAAAAAAGCGATACATGCCAAGGGGAATATCCTGGTAGTTGCAGGAGCGGGTACGGGTAAAACTCGCACTTTAATCGACCGCTGTATGAAGCAGTTGATTGACCCAGAAGAGAAAACCACGCTTCTGGAAATTTTGATGGTCACCTTCACCGAGGCAGCTGCAACGGAAATGAAGGAACGTATCGCTGACAGACTGGAGCAAGCCCTTGAAAATGACCCGCAAAACGCTGACTTGCAGGAAAAGCTGGCACAGATCGATGCAGCATCCATCGGGACTTTGCATTCATTTTGCCTCAATCTGATCCGACAGCATTTCCATTTGCTTGTCCTGGATCCACAGGCACGCGTTCTGGAAGCAGAGGAAGTCTCGAGTATTGAGCAACAAACACTCGACGAATTGCTCGATCAACATTACAGCGGCACGGATGAATTATCAGAATCAGTGCGCCGATACGTGGCTGAATTTGAAAACGGATGGGACAAAGGCCTCAGGGAATGGATCCTCAAGATCCATCGCTACAGCTGTGCCATGGTGGATCCCGATGGGTGGCTACTTGATCAAAGCCAGAGCCTGATTCTTGAGTCCCCTGGACAATGGTACGAATGGCTCGTCGAAGAAATGCAGTCCTGGTCAAAGGAGTGGATATCTGACCTGAGCCATCTTCCGGAAGAAAACACAAATGCCATAGTCTGCCTTAAGATTCTCAACACCTTCAACGCAAGCGATCCGTCTCTGGAATCACTGACCGATTGTGTAGAGGAATTAGCTCACCGAGATCATAAAGATCATTGGCCCAGGGGTTGTAAAACAAAGCATCGGGAACCTATGGGGAAATTACTCGACGACGCAGCTTTCCTTGCCACGCTATGTCCATCGGAAGACTCTGGGAATGATCCCCTCAAAGAAGATTGGAACTGGTATCGAGAACGGGCCCGCACATTATTGGAGTTGACCCGCGCATTTTCGGCACGTTTCAAAGCGAAGAAACTTGAGCGCGGGGGGTTGGATTTCACCGATCTGGAACAGTCTGCGCTTACCCTGCTCTGGAATCGAAAAACAAAACAAGCAACCGATCTGGCCGAAAGCATTCAGAGACAATTCAAGCACGTCTATGTCGATGAGTATCAGGATATCAATGCAGCTCAGGATTGCATTCTGGGGTCGATTTCAGGTAATGCCAGCAGAGCAAACCGTTTTCTGGTAGGCGATGTCAAGCAGAGCATCTACGGTTTTCGCTTGGCGAACCCTCAATTCTTTAATGATTACGAAAAGACATGGAATCAACCAAATGAAGAGGAGCCAAGACAAGTCGTTTATTTACAAGAAAACTTCCGTAGTCGCCCCGGTATTTTGACATTCGTCAATGACTGTTTCAGTGAACTCATGGCATCGAATCAAGGATTTAATGAACGAGCTCACCTGCTTTTCGGAGATCCTGACAACCGGGCTGAAACCCTTGAGTCAAACAGCAGCTCGGTGGAATGCCATTTCCTCTTGAGTGAAGTTTCCAGTCAGGAAAACGATGCTTCCCTGGCAAATGACATGGATCTGTCCAATACGGAGAAAGAAGCCTGGGCCATTGGTTTACGATTGAAAAAATTGAGTGAAGGCGGGCATTTGGTCCTCGATTCGAAAACCCAGTCTCCTCGCAAGGTCAGATGGAGCGACATGGCCATTTTGATGCGTTCAGTGCGGTCCAAGGCAGATGCTTACTCACGGGTTTTTTCACAGCTTGGTATCCCTTTGCAAGTCCCGCGGAGCGGGATGTTAGAACGAAGTGAGATCTCAGACATTTTGTCGCTCCTGATGCTTCTCGACAACCCTCGCCAGGACATTCCTCTGATCGCGGTCCTGCGATCGCCACTGGCAGGTCTGTCCAACAATCAACTCGCGCTCATTCGTATCGGAACGAAAAAAGCCAATTTCTGGAAAGCCTTGAATCAATTCAGCGATCAGCCGCTTGAAACATTGCTGCCAGATGACCTGAAGGAAGATCCGGAAGCTCAGTCCGCGAAGCAGAAGGTACAGCTTTTTCTTCAACAATTTCATCAATGGCGCCAATCAGGACGGCAGCTCAACTTAAGCCGCAGGTTGGAATGTATCTTGAATGACACCCTTTACATGGAAACTCTATCCGCCAGTGAAACAGAAGGCAAAGAGGCTATCATGCATGTGCAGCAATTACTGCGAATGGCGCGTCAGTTTGATCATTATCAACAAAAGGGCCTGAGTCGCTTCCTTCAATACATTGAAAACAAACGCGCATCCGAAACCGAATTTGATTTAGATACGGCAGACGATGGACAAACGGTGCAACTGATGAGCATCCACAAAAGCAAAGGTCTGGAATTTCCAGTTGTCGCCGTGACAGGACTTGGCAACACCTTTAATTTCCAGGATGTGCAGCAAACCTGGATGTTGGATGAATCCCTTGGACTTGCTGGAATGATTCAGCCACCCGGCGAAAAACCCCGCTACCCAAGCCTTCCTTTATGGATCTGCCGTCGCCGTCGCAAAGCTGAGAATCTTCAGGAAGAATTGCGACTCCTTTACGTCGCTTTCACAAGAGCAAAAGATCTCCTTGTTCTGATAGGGGCCACCTCAGAGCAGAAGATGAAAAAGTGGAGTCAACTTGCTGAAGAAACGCATCAAGAAATTCGAACCACACATGCCCGATGCGCCATGGACTGGTTGTTCCCCTGGCTGACTCGATACTGGAAGGATTCCGAGTGGTGGTTGAAACCCAAAGGTTCCAACCGCGGCGTGGATTGGCACATACACTCGAAAGCTCAAACACAGGACTCCGAACCAGAGCATGATCCTGTGATTGACGAAGAACAAACATTTGATAAACCCACCTGGATCAACCGTTGGTTGAACATATCAGGCTGGCAATATCCAAATCCTGATGCATCGCACCATCCGGCCAAGGCGACGGTAACAATGCTTCGAAAGAAACATCAGATTGAGATTCATGAAACAGAATCGGCTTCATGGTTTGATGAACGCAGCATCAAGCGAAAGGTTAGCGAAAAACCCACACCGGATGGTCTGTCCCCCGGTGAGAAAGGAACAATCCATCATCATTTTCTTCAGTGGCTGGATTTAGATAATGACATGACAATGGACCTCTTGGCTGAGCAAAGAGAGCAGATGATAGATTCAGGGCATCTTGATCCGCGCGCCAATGACGCCTTGAATCTGTCATCGATTGCCGCTTTCTGGCATTCGGATATCGGTCAGAGCATACGGACACATCGCGACCAGCTTCACCGAGAATTACCTTTCACGGCGCGCTTTGAATTGTCGGAACTGAAAGCACTCGGACTCGCTCAGCAGATTAAAAAAGAAGAAGCACGTGAGTTCGTTATCATCCAGGGTATTGTGGATGTCGCCATCCTGAGGAACGAATCCATCCAAATCCTCGACTACAAAACAGACCAGATTGAACTACAAGGCCTTTCGGGAAAACTGGATCAATATCGACCTCAAATCGAGCTGTATGCACAGGCTCTGCAAAGGATTTACCAGCGCCCAGTCACTCACAAGTGGCTTCATTTTCTTGCGGTGAATCAAACGATTGAAATGACCTGAAACAATCCCTGCCCTTTTACCATGTGATTTTGAAAAACCCCCAAACCCTTCCTGTTTACCATCAGAGTAAATAAATAAACAGGGGCGTATTTCCCTCCATGAACAAAGGCATTTCATTTAGAATATTGCCAAAGCGTGAAAAAGTGGCACATTGAGGATATTCTCTCATGAGAATCTCCGAAAAAATAGTTGTATGCTTGTTGATAGCAGCCTCCGGACTGCTTGTCCTTGATTCGGTTACGCTGGCTTCAGAGCATAACCTCAGCAATATCGAGTTTTTTGAAAGCCGCATTCGTCCTATTTTGACTCAGGACGGTTACGAATGTAACCATACCCAAGGGCCCCAAAAGTGTGGATTGGCATTGGATCATCGAGCAGCTTTACTCAATGGAGGAAAATTCGGACCTGCAATTATTCCTGACGACGCAGCATCCAGCTTCTTGATCAAGGCCATCCGGCGCTCATCCAGTGATCTTGAAATACCGAAGTCTGGAGCACCTTTGGAGGTGGTCATTATCCATGATTTTGAAACATGGATCAATAATGGAGCGATTGAACCGAGAGATCAGGCCCCCGCACCAGAAGAAATCCAAGGCGATACCAACTCGAAGGCAATCCTGACCGGGCGAAAAAACTGGTGGAGTTTCCACCCCATCGACAAACCGCCTGTTCCCATGAATGCATTTGGCTCGCAGCTGGCCCTGCACCCCGTGGATGCCTTCATTAACAAAACTCTATTGGATCAGGGCCTTTCGCCCAGCGAAGAAGCTGACAATGAAACATTGCTCCGAGGATTGAGTGTCACTTTGTTGGGAGTGCCTCCCTCCCCGGAAGAATTGGAACAATTCCTCTCAGATCCCAGCAACAATGCATTTGAAAGGAAAGTCGATGAATATCTGGCATCTCTGCAATCTGGAGAACGCTGGGCAAGGCATTGGATGGATTGGATACGCTATGCGGAATCACGTGAAAGTAAGGGGGATCCAACCACCCCCATCGCCTGGTATTATCGGGATTACCTGATCCGCGCCTTGAATCAGTGCGTTCCCTATGACCAAGTGTTGCAGGAGCATCTTGCAGGTGACCTGCTGCCCTCGCCTCGCATCGATCAAAAACTCGGCCTGAATAAATCATTTTACCTCCAGCTCATGCTTTCCACGGAAGAAACTCCTTGCGAGACTTCTTAACTATGTTCAAATCAATGTCCTCTATTGTGAATTTGGCATCAAACATATGAAACGTAGCTTTTACAACGCTCTTTCCATTGGCCTTCTGGCATTGTTCTGCTCTCACGGCACATCGCTGGCAGGTTCCTGGATCTGGAATCCTGACGAGACTGATCCGAGCTCATCCTCTGACCCCAGATTTTTTCGCTATGAATTCACCTTGGCAGGTGGCTGGGAGAGTGCGGAATTTGCCCTCTCCGTTGATAATACCGGAATCGCTTACCTCAACGGAGAACGCATTGGCAGCAGCCGTAATTGGGAACAACCCGTTTTCGCGGATTTTTCGGCAAAATTAAAGCAGGGTCGGAATATAATTGCCGTGAAAGCCAATAATCAAGGAGGTCCAGCCGGTTTGATGGCCCGACTCAAAATCAAACGTCGTGAAGGCCCCAGTCCTACCCTCGAATCCAATGCAAATTGGGTCAGCTCATTGGAAACTGAAGAAGGGTGGATGCATCTTGAATTTGACGATTCTAAATGGTCTCGAGCATCCTTTGTCGCAAAACTGGGTGATCAACCCTGGGGGAACGTATTTGAATCTGGAACGGGCACCCAAGCGGAATCCTTGGAAGTCCCCAAAGGATTCAAAATAGACCTCGTTCTCTCATCTCAAGCAGGACAAGGTTCCTGGATTGCGATGACATTTGATGACAAAGGCCGCGCCATTATTTCTCCTCAATCTGACAATGATCCTCTTTTGCGCGTCACCAACATCGACTCAAACTCACCCAGGGTGGAGGCATTCACAACGACGAAGGTGCGTCACGCCATGGGACTTCTTCATGCCCATGACAGTTTGTATATCAATGGTCACGGACCGAAAGGCACAGGCTTATATCGTTGGATTGATACCAATAAGGACGATCGCTGGACCGACGATGAAACCCAGTTCCTGAAGGCAATTCGAGGTGAAGGCGAGCATGGCTATCATGGATTGAGGCTGGGCCCTGATGGCATGATTTACATGATGAACGGTAACCACACCCGAGTTCCAGAGGGAGTGGACAAAAACTCACCTCACCAAAATTATAAGGAAGATCACCTGCTGCCACGCCAATGGGATGGCAATGGTCATGCCACTGGAATCATGGCTCCGGGCGGCTATATTGTCCGAACCGATGCGGAAGGTCAAACATGGGAGCTGTTGCTGGCTGGATACAGAAACGCATATGACTTCGATTTCAATGCCGATGGTGAAATGTTTGCGTTTGATAGTGACATGGAATGGGATTGGGGTACTCCGTGGTACCGACCAACGCGCGTCATTCACTCTGTCATCGGAGGAGAATACGGATGGCGCTCCGGCACCAGTAAGTGGCCTTCCTATTTTGAGGACAGTTTACCTGCGACCGTAGACGTCGGTATAGGATCACCCACGGGAGTTTGCTTTGGTTATGGTACCAAATTCCCAGCAAAATATCAGAAGGCTCTTTATGTGATGGACTGGTCGTATGGACGGATTTTGGCAGTCCACCTCATGCCGGATGGAGCAAGTTATTTCGGTTCAAAAGAGACATTTGTCAAAGGCAAACCATTGAATGTTTCCGACATGGAAATTGGCCCTGACGGAGCTCTCTATTTTACCGTTGGAGGAAGGGGCACCCAGTCCGCGCTTTATCGCGTTACTTATCAAGGGGACGAATCAACGGATGAGGCATCCTATGTATCGGAAAAAGAAGCAGACGCACGCCTGCTAAGAAGGAAACTTGAATCCTATCACGGTCAAATTGATTCGGAGTGTATCACGTTTTCATGGCCACATTTGAGAAGCCCTGACCGCTGGATTCGATATGCTGCCCGAATTGCCATTGAGAGCCAACCCGTCCGGTACTGGGCAGAAAGAGTCATCGATGAACAGAGTATTCAGGGTAGCTTGACCGGCTTGATGGCACTCGCGAGAAAAGGCGGTCAAGAGTGGCAGAATCCACTTTTAATGAAACTTGGAGAAATTAATTCAACAGATTTACCTGAAGAACAGCAAATGCAGGTTATGCGAATTCTTCAATTATCATTCATTCGAATGGGGCAACCAGACAATGACATTGCTGAGGCTGTTGCGGAAGCTGTAGGTCTCTATTTCCCAAGCAAAAGCCAAACTATCAACAAGGAATTATCCAAGATCGCTGCTTATTTGAACGTCCCAAACACAATCACTGAAACTCTCAAACTGATTGAAAGCTCAAAATATATTGAGGACCAGCTACATTATGTTTTCAATTTGAGGAATGTAAGTAAAGGTTGGTCACTGGATCAGAGAAGGCGATATTTCAGCTGGTTCAATCAAGATTTCAAAAGTGTGCAGCATCCTGCTGATTTACTAACCTGGTTTTCCGAAGTTGGACGTACTGTTTCCATGGGAGCCAGTTTCAACAAATTCATCGCCAATATCAAAAAAGATGCTGAGGCAACGTTGTCGAAAGAGGAAAGGACCGCTCTGAGCGATATCCTTGATGGAGGGCAATCAGTCGTCAAGGACCAGCCCCCCAACCCCATGTTGACTCGAAGTAAATTTACGGATTGGAGCATGGATGATATCATACCTTCTTTGGGGCATGTCAAAAAGGGCCGGGATTTCGAGCAGGGTCGATTAGCCTATGAAGCTGCACAATGTGGCGCTTGTCATCGATTCGGGGATGACGGTGGCTCTGTTGGGCCGGATTTGACAGCTATCAGCAGTCGATTCTCGACTACAGATATTCTTGATTCGATCATCCATCCCTCGAAAATCCTTTCAGAGCAGTATGTGTATGAAAAGATCAACACCAAAGATGACGAACAGTATGTAGGGCGTATCGTAGGTGAAACAGGGGAGTCCATAGAGATTCTTCAAAACCCTTATTCAGCAGTGAGAACATCCATCAAGATTTCGGATATCCAGTCCAGAGAAAACTCAACCTTGTCCCCTATGCCAGAGGGACTTATTCAGGTTTTGACTAAAGATGAGATCCTGGACCTTCTGGCTTATCTGGAATCAGGCGGCAATCCACAAAAGAGCAATTTTAAATAATTATTAGAAATGAGTCAGATCAAAAAAGTCTTTGAAGCCAACTTCAACGACCAAAAAAGCCAGTTCAGGGCAATTATCATGGGGCTCATCGCAGTCCTTGTGGTGATCGCGTTATTAACAGCGTTCTACACAGTACAGGCGGAATCACAAGGTGTTGTCCTCCGTTTCGGAAAATATATCAAGACGGTCGAACCGGGTCTGAAGTTCAAATTGCCTTTCGGTATTGAAACCGTGCAAATCGTTCCGGTTAGACGGCAGTTGAAACAGGAGTTTGGAGTGAGTACCCGAGATGCCACCAACCCTTACCAATACACGTCATCCTCCGAGCAAAACAGGGAGAAAAGCATGGTCACCGGTGACCTGAACGCAGCTTCAGTGGAATGGATCGTTCAATTTAGAGTCAACAATCCCAGGCAATTCCTGTTTCAAGTCAAGGAACCGGAGAGTACTTTGCGTGCGGTTTCTGAGTCTGTCATGCGTGAGGTTGTCGGAGATCGTACGGTTGATGAGGTCATCACGGTGGGACGTCAGGAAATTGAGGTCGTGGCACTCCAACGGATGCAGAAATTGGTCGACAATTATAAAATGGGCCTCAGCATCGATCAGGTTCAACTCAAGGATGTCAACCCTCCCCCTCCAGTTCAACCCTCTTTCAATGAAGTAAATCAAGCTCAGCAAGAGCGAGAGCAACTTATTAATCAGGCAAATGGAGAATACAATAAAGTAGTTCCAAGAGCGCGTGGTGAGGCGGATCAAAAAATCCGCTCGGCGGAGGGCTATGCATTGAAGCGAGTCAACGAAGCAGAAGGTGACGCTACCAAGTTCACGGCATTGTTCACTGAATTCCTGAAAGCTCCAGAGGTTACGAAGCGTCGCCTACATCTCGAAACCATGCGATCCATCATTCCGAAAATGGGTAAGAAAATCATCCTGGATTCCGATGCAAAGCAGATCCTACCGCTGCTCCAAATCGCTCCTGTCAATAAATAATCAAAGATTTCATCATGCAAAAAGCAGCAGGTTCATTCATGTCCTTACTCGCCATCGTCGCGATATTTGTGGCGTACAACGCCGCATATACCATCCATGAGACCGAACAGGTTCTCATCACCCAATTCGGCAAACCGGTCGGCGATCCTATCACAAAATCCGGTCTCCACTTCAAGATTCCCTTTATCCAGGAAGTGAATCAAATCGACAACCGCTTTCTGGCATGGGATGGCAAACCCAACGAAATGCCAACCAAGGATAAAACATATATCCTGGTGGATACCTTTGCGCGCTGGAGGATTCTAGATGCCAAACAATACTTTCTGCGATTACGCGATGAAAGAAGCGCTCAATCACGCTTGAACGATATCCTGGGCAGTGAAACCCGCAATGCCATTGCCAAACACGAACTCATTGAGATTGTTCGCACCACCAAGGATCGGGAACCTATCGTTGATGAAGTGTTGTCGGACGCTCCCGGAAATGTGGGTGTTTTATACGAAATTTCGAAAGGACGAGCCTTGATCGAGAAAGAAATTTTCGAGTTGGCAGGCGAAAAACTCAAGGATTTTGGCATTGAATTGCTGGATATTCGTTTCAAGCGTATCAACTACAACGAAACCGTCCGTAAAAGGATCTACGAACGTATGATCAGTGAACGTCAGCAAATTGCTGAACGATTTCGCTCGGAAGGAGAAGGCGAAGCTGCACGCATCATCGGAAAAAAGGAGCGTGACCTTCAAGAAATCGAGTCTGAGGCCTACAAACAAATTCAGAAAATTCAGGGTGATGCGGATGCGAAAGCCACCGAAATCTATGCCTCTGCTTACAACCAATCAAAGCAATCAGTCGATTTTTATGAATTCGTGAAAACACTCGAAACCTATGAGGAGGTCATTGATTCCGAAACTACGATGATTCTCTCAACTGACAGTGATCTTTATCGTTATTTAAAACACTCCATAGGTAACACCGATTAAGTCAATCGATCAGCATTCCGATCAAATAATGATTGTAAGCCCTGGGTGATTGGACCGGTTTGACCATTGCCAACTGGTTTACCATCCAATTGTGTAACGGGCCATATTTCCACCGTAGTGCCAGTGAGAAAAACCTCACTGGCACTTTTTAATTCTGAGAGGCTCAATGAAGTCTCTTCATAGAGGAGCCCTTCTTGTTGGGCCAATTCAAGCACTATACGCCGGGTTATTCCATTGAGCACCAGTTGGTTCGCTGGATGTGTTTTCAGAACCCCTTCAACCACAGCAAATACATTGGTGTGGGAGCCCTCAGTGACCACTGAATCCCGATGAAGCACTGCTTCAACGGCACCTTGTTCTTTGGCTTGTTGTGCTGCCAGCACGCTGCCAAGGAGGGCAATTGATTTAATATGACATTCCAACCACCGTCGATCAGGCAGAGTAACAACTGAGGCACCTGGTCGCTCTTTAAAGTCAGTGACAGGCAAGGGTTGAACATAGGCATAATGATTCGGCAGGACCCCTTCCCCCGGAAAAAAATGTTTGCGAGGTGCCGTGCCTCTGGTGATTTGATAATATAGAATCCCATCACCATTCGGCAAAATATTCCTTCTGAGTAAATTCTCAGCGACTTCTAGCATGCCCTTGAAATAACCAATGTTTATTCCAATGCCAGAAGCACTTTGAAGCAAACGATGTTCGTGAGCTGACATTTCAAAACAGCGTCCTCTGTAAATGCGAACAACCTCGTAGACTCCATCCCCAAACAAAAAGCCCCGATCATCAGGAGGTATCCCCACCTCATGTTTTTTCTTGTATTCCCCGTTCCAGTATATTTCGCTCATGATTGAAGAACAGTCAGTGCCAAAAAACGGATCTGTTTACAAGCTTACAATCATTGAAACATCGAAACTTACTAACGATGAACATTCTGCTAGATAAGCGTAACCAAAGCTTTATTTCCTTTGGAGTTCGAATAGGCAGCGATGCCAATGAGAGTTTAGCCCTGTTGAGGGGCCTTATTCGGATTGCCCCATGTGTCTGAAGGTTCTTTTGGCTGACATGATGGACCAGCAGTTAGCACACAGATCATGCATCTGATTGTTTTATTTGTTTCAGGTCCTAGGCTCTGATGGCATCGACAAGCTTGTGATCGCGATCCACCGGACCCATTTTCTGGGCGACTCCCATGCCATCTAGAATGGTATTGTAAACATCAAGACCTTCAGATTTCAGGTCAAGGATTTGTCCGGTTTTGAACCGTCCATTCGCTCCACTCATCGCGTGAAAAACGCCAGATAATTCGCGCTTCACGTCATTGTGGCGCCCATCACCAGATTCTGTCGAAATGGTAATCAACGCATTATCGAGAATGGTTTTTCCGTTCGCTTCAATCGTGCCTTGCTCATCAAGACGACCAAGGAAATAGGCCAATTCCCGCATTTTCATGTGTGCGTGTGCGCGTAATGCTTCATTGGATTTACGTTCATTGAATTGATGCCACCATTCATGACTGCACCCTTGTGAACCACCCGCTTTCAATCGCCTGGAATCATCAAACGTATATCGTTTTTCTCCATTATAAAGATAATCTCCCGTCAATCGAATACGCTCACCTGCTGCCAAAAAAGTCAATGCACCGAAGCGAACTTTGTCCATTTGAATCCCACTGGCATAAAGATCAGCCATCAGGCGCCATTCCGTGGTTAGCTCATCCAGACTAATATCAATCCCCTCGCCTCCCGGGTCAGCCAATCCACCATGAAGGATTTCGGAGTGTGTTGGCCGCCTTGGCCCCTCTACAGTTTTGCTGTCCAATGAGAAAGCGCGCTGCTCGAATTCACGGATACGATCCAGGTGATCGGCAATTTTGGCGCGGGAAGTTTTACCAAGAGGAGAACGTCCACCTTTATAAAATTTGTATTGCTCAACAACAGAATCCAATACGCTGCGCTTCAAGTGCATTTGGCGGGCATCGGTTGAATCACCAAATTCGATAGTACCAAACAATCGATCAAACAGATCCTTGGGACGTTCTTGCATGGTCGCAGCTACGGTTCCATCCTGGTTGTAACTATGCACATAGCGACTGACTCGGCTCCGTCTGAAAAATGTGCCAGCCACAACTGTAGGAGCCACACCTGCGGGCTGCCCGTTTGGGTAATGGTGTTTGCGCACTAATTGATCAAGGGATGGACCACCCGCTTTAGCCTCTCCTTTGGGAGGTTCAGCCGTGAAAGCACCAGAGGCACCGTCAAAATGAGCATTGATTCCAGATTGATCACAGCGTACCTGATCTACCCTACGCATGATGAGCAGCTTGTCACTCAATGGCTTCAAAGGTTCCAGGACTCCCTCAAATCCTTCCTGCTGCAGAGGCGCAGGAATACCCAAACCGAAGAAAAGATTAAACGCCCTCAAAGGGACAGGATTCTCAGGAGCTGCAAGAACCTTTGAAACGCTCATTTCTTCCAGAAAAGGAAGTCCGATGCTAATCGTTCCCAAACCTCTGAGGGCCGCTCGTCGGCTTATTGTTTGCTCATTCATTGATTATCTCCGTTTTGATATTTCTTACCAGATCACTGAGAACAACCGCCTTGATCAAGGCATCCCATGTTCCTCCGTTGTCCCGCATTTGTGCATGAATACGCTGAACGTCATTTGCATCAAAAGCTGTTAAAGGTCGCCCCAATGCAAATTGAACCACTTTCCATGTCATCGTTTCCTGCACTCTTTCATTATTGGCCAGAAAATCAACCAGTTGGAGACTCGTATTATATTCCGTCACTTCCGGTTGCCCTGGAATACGAATGCGCCCATCCTCTCGCAAAACGTTTCCATGCTCATCTGCCGATTCAAAAGAACCGAGGCCATCAAACTTTTCCAAACCAAATGCCAAGGGTTCAAACTTTTTATGGCAACCGCCACACAAGGCGTTATTGATGCGCTCATTCGCAATTCCACGCTGAGTCAAGCCAACTTCGGTAGGAATGGGTACCACGTCAACACATGGAGGAGGGTCTTTGACCACACCCCTGAGCACTTCGTGCAGCATAAACAACCCCCTTGCCACCATGGAAGCATCATCGCCTCCTACCGTAAGGACACTGCCCTGAGTCAATATACCTCCACGTCTTGTTTCTGGAGTCAGCTTGATTTTTTGAATAGTACTATCGCTGGAATCAACTATTTCGGCAGGTAAACCGTAATGCGCCGCGAGGCGTGGGGTAACATAGGTGAATCGAGCGTTGAAAAGATCCTTCAAAGGTCTCTTCTGTTCCCATATCAGTTCACGGAAAAAAGCTAATGATTCATTCAGCATGTCTTCAGCCAGTATTGGGTCCCATTCAGGGAATCGATCCGTATTGGGCTGCATGTTGGCAAGCCGGCTGAGGTTCAACCATTCACTGGCAAATTCAAGAGAACGCTGAAGAGCCCTATCGTCAGCAAGCATTCGTTCGATTTGCTCTGTTAATAGCTCGTCACTATATAGCAATCCTTTGTCTGCAGCCTGAATCAATAGTTCATCAGGTCCCGATCCCCAGAGGATAAAACTTATCCTGTTGGCCAGTTCATGATCTCCCAAAGGCCAAACGGTTCCATCTCCGACATGATTTTCGACACGGTAAATAAATCGAGGTGACTGCAACATGGCTTCAATGACCAATCCCACCGCCTCTTCATAACTGCCTCCCGCTGCTGCGACGCTGGTAGTGATACCTCGATAAGCAAACAATTCATGTTCATTCACTGGGCCCCTGAGAACCCATTTACCCATGGAATCTATCAGTGCTCCCATTTCATTATCGGTAAATTTCAAGTTCTTTACAAATCTTCCGGTAAAAGATTCGACATCCATTCGCTGCACAATTTTTTCGGCTAGTTGGGCATAGGCGTTGACATGCTTTAGATCAACATTGAGATTATATGCAGTATTACTGAACCCGTCAGCTCGTAGTTCAATAGGAAGGAGATCGTGAGCGTCCTCTGCGATATCGATACCGACCGTGTTCTTCACTGTTCGAATGTATTCGGAAACAGTCAATCGTCGTACCCAGTTGGAAGCAACATCCGACTGATGGGAGTATAGAACCGGATCGATATGCTCAAGGGACCATGTAGCACCATCTTGAATCCACTGCTTGATCAATGCCTTTTGTTCACTGCTCAGCATGGTGCGATTGTCGGGCATTTCATCATGATGAACCGAAAGCCAAAGTTCACTCTCTTCCGGTTTGCCTGGAACAATAACCATTCCGTGCTTCCCTCCTTTAAAGGCTGACTCCTTCCAGGATAAATCCAATTCCCCTTTTTGGTTGTGAGTATCATGGCACTCCAGACAATGCTCGGATATTACCGGGGCTATATGATGCTCGAAAAAAGCTGCTTCGGGGGATTTCCCTTGAACTGCTATTTTAATATTTTTGGTATCTTCGGCATATGCGCCTGCTTGAAAATGACGTGTAACTTCCAACCCTGACAAGCTGCGCCCATACAGGGCTACCATGTGAAAAGTTCCTTTCCATTGCCTATTGCCTTTAACTTCGTTACCTAATGACAGCTGAACGTTATTCTTCCAGACACTCAAGGTTCCGGGAACTTGTCCTTCACTGTTCAAATCACCATTAATATAGATGCGAGATACATGATCATTCCCCAAAGTAAATACGACATGCGTTAACCCTGTGGAGAGGGAGGCTGATTCGGAAGCGATAGAAGGGAGACCGTTTTTATCTGTTTGACTACTGCGACAGCGAACGTCGTATTTGTCACCATCTTGACCTAAAGTAAAGTTTCGTTCGCTGCCGTTTCTCGATAAGGTGACAATACGCGCAGGTCCCTTGAGAAGGGTGCTTGCTGGAGTGATCCAAGCTTCGATCGTAAAGCTACCAGAATTTTGAATCGTCTGAATCAATGACGTAGGGGCTTGTTCGGAAAGCAATCTTGTCACTCCCGTTAACTTGATCGAGTTGCCTAACCTCCGAACACCTCGCATGGACTGGATTCTCAGGTGGATCGGTTTCTCGCCTCCCGACTGATCCCGCACCACAGGTCCTCCAGTTTCACAAAAGTTGTATAGAGCAAGCAGCCCTTCTTTTGAACGAGCCTTTTGACTACTGAGTGTATTTTCTTGTCCAAGAGCCAAAGACTGAGACCAGAAAGACTCAATTAAAGCAATCAAGACTAATAATATGCGTAAAATTTGATTCACAATGGCTTAAGGATGTTTAATGAAAATGGCTGAATAATGATCAAGAAACAACATTTTTCTGGAAGGAGAAAACCAAGGTCATCGCAATCATAAAAGCGAATTCCTGAAGAAACCTAGTGAGTGATTGAACTCGCAAATTCCAATTCAAATGCTTGTTTTCCGACCTACAGACATTGCCCCGAAGAATCAGGGATACAGACTTGACTCCTGGATAATTGAATCATTTATTATATCCCAATCAATTGAAGGATACTCATTGGGTGTATAATTTCAACGATTGCCTGCTGCCCAGCGAATTGCTTCGGTGAGATGCTGCCTGCCAAAAGGTGTTTCGAGTGAACGAACATCATGCCCAAGTTCCGTATAAAAAAACTTCCCACCTCCATTGGTATGACACCACGCAATAGGGTGATCTTTTCCCATGGCTTTGCCGCCGCGTTTTCGAAAGTATTCACGAACTGGTTCAAATGTTGATTCATCCACGCGGAGTAATACCTGAAATCCCGGCAGCCCTGTTACCGACCGATCATGGTTCGTCCAATCAGCTTTGTAGGCAAACTGTCTTCCATATCCCTTGACGGATGGGTGTTCCATCGCTTCTGGATCTACTATGACTCGGGCCTCGAGATATTCAGAATCGCTGTCAAAATCACATCCCGCCAATTGATTGAACCATTCCCAGTTTGTTTGACGCACTAACGAAGCATGAAGGGCAACGATACCGCCTCCAGACGCATGCCATTTTTGAACCGCCATTCTTTGACTCTCATTGAATAAGGCCGTCATTTCCGTGCAATTGTTGAGAACCAGCACCTGATAATGATTTAGAACCTTAACAAGATCAGCCGGATTTTCCGATACGTCCACCTGCATCTGCAGATCTTCATCCAAACGCGCAAGCCAACCACTCAAGGCTGGGACTTCAGGATGTCTGTACCAACCGGTTCCGGAAAACACCAGCACGGACCCCAGGCTTTTGGGGCTCCGATCAAATTTCACCTGAGTGTCGGCAGCAAAAATTTCAATAGCAAAAGCAAAGAGCATGGTGCACGAAAAAAACAAAATGCACTTATGTTGTTGCTGACGGTTCGTTAGAGAATATTGCGAGAAAGTCATGATATGAGATGAATTATTTTTGGAACTCTAGAACAATTCCCAAGAGCATGCAAAGTTCAATCAGGAAGCTGTGCGCATCACCCACCCCACGAACTGAGTCACATTGAAGCCTCAGTCCAGCCAGCCTAAAAAATGTTTTCTTATCACTCGTCGCGCAGGTTCCTTGTCGACGGACTTCATTTTATCCCGCACTTCGTCGATTAAATCAAGAGCTTCAGCTTTTGATTTAACACCTTGCTTATAATCCTTCAGCAGCAGACATTCGAAACGCCGACAGCATTCAGGCCGATGCTCATAAACACGACATTGCTTACCGTTTAAAGCACGACACGGTTGAACCAAAAAGAAACCATCCTCCTCCTCTTCAACCCCCAGACCGAGGGATTCCATAGTCAAGGCTTCCTCTGCATCACGAAGTTCCACATCCTCAAAAACCAATCCACCACAACAAAGGCCACAGTCAATGCACAATGATTGAGATTTAGAAAATGTCATTTCCATTATTCGTTATTTATTACAAAGATGGAATTTTGATATATCATTCATATTGAGCCCATAATAAAGCAGTTTGATGGAGTGAGAGTCAATATTCAACCGTTTAAGGTTTAATCACAGCAATCAAGCCCCTGCATATTTGCTGTTACAATTCATGAATGGAAACCAATTGGTATTACGAAAAGTTTGATCCGAGGTCGCCCGAGTGAAAACAAGCCAGTCAACTGATCTGATCACCCTGAGAACGTGTAATGCCCATACCCAATCAAAACAATGAATCCGAACATGTGAATTGCTACTGTCTGTTCGCCCCCTTACCGAAGTGAAAATATATTGCTGATATTTCCGACTTGTAGCTGCTTGACGAGTGCCATTGAGAATCGCATCTTACTGATAAATGGACCCGAAAACGATTCAAGACCTTGCCTCACCGCTTTTAAATTCACTCAGTATAGGCGATGGCCCTTTAATCTCGCCCCTGCCCGGCAGCGCTCTTAAACGTACCTTTAAATTACATCACGAAGGGCTCGATTATGCACTTAAATGGTATCCTCCTGTTTCGGTAGAAGAGACCGACCCCTATCAAACCGAGCAAGGATTCTATCAATTCCTGAAGGCAGCAAATATTCATGACAACCCCTTCGCTTTGGGGTGGGATATGGATAAACGACTCAGCATCATCAGTCTCTTGCATGGGCGAGCCATTCGCTCCGACGAGGTCAATCTACCGCGTGCCATTTTCAGTGGAGGATTTCTGGCTCGAATCAACCAGAATCGTGATCTTGAAGAAGCCCAACAGTTGCCTGGCATTCCCCTTCGTGAATCTTCCGTATCCTGTCTTCTGGACGCCATCAATACTTTCATTCTCCAAGGCATTCCTGACTCGTTGATGGAAGTGCAACCCCTGGTAAGCTTTTGGGAAGATGAATTAAATGCCGGGTGGCAGCAAATCATTCAACATTGTCTGACCGCTTGCAGCACGGGAGGACTTGATCCAAATGATAATCTAAGAGATCAATTTGCCTGGATTACGCCGGGAGAATTCACATTTCACAATACCATCATGACCCCCGAGCACAGTATTTGTTTTTGTGATTTCGATCAGGCGCGCTGGGGAGATCCCGCTTGCATTATTGCGCGCTTCTTCTCGCAGCCTGATTTTCTTGTAAAAGACGAGTACCTCGAACCATTTCTCGATGAACAGGATTCTGTTCCAGACAAAGATCCATTGCTTGCTGTGCGCGTGCGCCTGGTTGCACCACTCATTCGCATTGAGTTGTTACTGCAAACGCTTTTCCCGGCTATCAGTTGGGAACTGGGCGATTTGAACCCTGAGCCGAAGGATGAGAGCAAGGTCAAACTCGTTCAAAGCATCTGGCAAGCAAGGCAACATTTGAAAGCAGCTCTTCGAAGTATCGATTAATAAATGAATCAGGGCCACCCTGACGGATGGCCCTGAGGCATGTTTTGAAGACAGTAGATTGTTCCAGATCTAACCAAAATCATTTCAAGAACACACCTGAACACCGATAGCGAGCGATTGTATGGTAGAACCCCCAATAAGTTACACCCAAAAAACACCCCTATCCATTTCATTGGACTAAAGCGTTTAGAGGATATTCATTTTAGAGATAGAATTTCCCATTCAAGCAAATAAAAAAGCAGATCTTTGATCCGCTTTTTTACTCATATCATTTGGAGGTCAAATCCTTAGAAACTACCTGTAGGCGCTGGAATCGCTTTTTCCTGATTTAATTCATGCACAGGCTTGGAGGCGGGCTTGGCCTCTGGTGGATGTGGTATGATTTTCCAGAAACGAGACACTTCCTCTGCCCAATTCTGCAATAAACCGGCACCCTTGGATGAACCTGTCTGATCGAAATGCTCCTGAACAAGGGATTTCAGCATGTGTATCTCTTCCGCACTTTCGAGCCTTTCAATATCCACCATGGAGCTGTTCAGATTCTTTGGGAATCCGTTTTCTATGTCATGGACATAAGCAACACCACCGCTCATGCCAGCCGCAAAATTACGTCCTGTATCACCGAGGATAACAGCTTTGCCTCCAGTCATATACTCACACCCGTGATCGCCTACACCCTCAACGACCGCAACAGCACCGGAGTTACGCACACAAAAACGTTCACCAGCAATACCCGCAGCAAACAAACGCCCACCAGTGGCACCATAAAGACAAGTATTGCCGAGAATCACATTCTGCGACCAATCAAAGAGAACTCCATCTTGCGGGCGTACGATGATGTCTCCACCATTCATCCCCTTGCCCACATAATCATTGGCTTCTCCCAGAAGCCTTAAAATCAGCCCTTTGGCAAGAAAAGTCCCAAAGCCCTGGCCCGCACTGCCTGTGAGCGTTAGATCAATCGAACCTGCCGGAAGACCTGTGTCTCCGTAAGTGTATCCAATAATACCTGAAACACGTGTTCCTATGTTGCGGTAAACATTATTGATTTTATACTTCAACTTCATGCTGCCCTTGCCTTTGAGGGCATGCTTGGCATCATTTACAATACGGTCATCCAAGGGACTATCTCCAAACCGCTCGTTGCGTTCACGCGTATGAATACGCGGCATGGAACCGGATTCGTCGGCTTGCCAGAGCAGTTTTTCAAGGTTCAGAGATTCTGCCTTGGACTGGATCCGCTCGTCAAATTGATCTACAGAACGAACTTCGAGAAAATCTGTTCGCCCTACCAGATCATTGAATTTACGAATTCCAAGAGAAGCCATGATTTCACGGACCTCTTGTGCTACCTGGTCAAAGAAAGCCACCACATTTTCCGGCTTACCCCGGAATTTAAGGCGTAAATCTTCTCTTTGCGTCGCAACTCCTACAGGACACGTGTTCAGATGACAGACTCTAAACATGGCACATCCAGCTGCAATTAAAGCTGCAGTACCAAAGTTGAATTCCTCGGCACCAAGCAACGCGCCCATGACAATGTCTGATCCGGTCTTTAATCCACCATCTGTCCTCAATATAACCCTTGACCGAAGATCATTGAGCATCAATGTTTGCTGGGCTTCCGCAAGCCCCAGCTCAAAGGGAACTCCAGCATTTTTGATGGAACTCTGAGGGGAAGCCCCGGTACCGCCATCATTGCCGCTGATCAGGATCACATCGGCAAACGCCTTCGCTACGCCCGCCGCGATAGTGCCAACGCCCGCACAAGCTACAAGTTTCACACACACCTTTGCTCGTGGATTTACCTGCTTGAGATCATATATCAACTGGGCTAAATCCTCGATGCTGTAAATATCATGATGAGGAGGTGGAGAAATCAAAGGAACTCCGGGTGTGCTGTGCCGTAAGGTGGCGATCAAGGGCGTTACTTTATGCCCAGGTAACTGCCCTCCTTCACCGGGTTTTGCTCCCTGCGAAACTTTGATTTCGATCTCTTGAGCGCTCGCAAGGTATTCAGGAGTTACCCCAAATCGACCTGAAGCAACCTGTTTGATGGCTGAAGATGCGTTGTCGCCATTTTCTCGTAAATTAAATCGCTCGGCATCTTCGCCCCCCTCACCCGAATTAGACTTACCTCCAATACGGTTCATGGCAATGGCCAAGCATTCGTGGGCTTCAGGCGAAAGTGCTCCCATACTCATTGCAGCGGTTGTGAACCTCATTCGAATGGAGTCGATGGGTTCTACCTGCTCCAACGAAATGGGTGTGATATCAGGCTTTAACTGGAACAAATCTCTCAGGTTGACTGGATCACGTCTCTCAGCCGTTTCCAGGTAGGTCAAAAATGCATCGCGCTCACCGCTTCGAAGGAATTTGTGCATGGTCTGCACCACTTTCTTGTTGAAAGCATGGAATTCCCCGCGCTCACCAGGGAGGACTTTATAATGCCCCCCCTCGTCGAGTGTGGCTGATTCAGGATCTCCGAAACCTTGTTGATGACGGCGAATTGCATCCGATGCAATATGCTCAAAAGTGATCCCGCCAATCTGAGACGTGGTTCCATAGAAGCACTCATCTATCACTTCATCGGAAATGCCAACCGCTTCAAAGACTTGGGCGCCACGATAACTGCTCATGGTTGATATCCCCATTTTAGCCATGATTTTGAGCATCCCATTTTCGATGGATGTACGGTAATTGGCGATGGCTTGATCAATATCTACACCTTCCAATTCACCTTCTTCAGCCCATTCACGAATTAAATCTATGGCCACGTAAGGATTGACTGCAGAGGCACCAAATCCGACTAAACAGGCAAAATGATGGACATCACGAGCTTCTCCAGTCTCACAGACTATCGAGGCTTTGAGTCGTTTGCCCTCCCTGATCAAATGATGATGCACTGCCCCAACAGCAAGTAACATGGGAATGGGTACTTTTTCTTCATTGGTTCCGCGGTCGCTGAGAATGATTACAGAACAGCCATTTTCCACGGCTTCGGATGCCTGGTGACACACGCTACGCAGGCTATCAACCAAGACGTGTTTACTGCCTGAAGCAGGAAAATGACAACCGATGGTGTGCGCGTTAACATCCGGATGGTCCATGTTCGCCAGAGACGCCAATTCGTATTCCAGAAGAAAAGGAGTATCTATACGCAAGAGACTGGCATGCTCGGGTGATTCCTCCAGCCATGAGCGACGGTGCCCCATGCAGGTCGAAAGCGACATCACTACCTTTTCCCGAATGCTATCGATGGCAGGATTTGTTACCTGGGCAAACAATTGCTTGAAATAAGAGTACAGTAATCGAGGTTTTTTACTTAAGATCGCCAAGGGCGTATCATCCCCCATTGAACCGATGGCCTCGGCCCCCGTGGTGATCATTGGTTTGAAGATCAGCTTCAATTCTTCTGAATCCCAGCCAAAGGCGATCTGCTGCAAGGTTAAATCCAACAGATTGATGGGTTTTTCAACTGGCTGGATAGGCTTAGCATGGTCACGCAAATAAACCATGTTTTCATCGCACCATTGACCATATGGTTGCTGAGAAGCGACAGACCGCTTCACCTCGTCATTCCCCATCAATCGACCTTCCAGAGTGTCAATTGCCATGATTTTACCCGGTCCCAAGCGCCCTTTGCTCTGGATGTCTGCATCGTCTAATTCAACCATGCCAGCCTCGCTGCCAAAGACAATGAGCCCATCTTTATAAAGTTTATAACGCGCTGGACGCAGGCCATTGCGATCAAGCGTTGCACCGACATAGCGACCATCTGTGAAGACGACTGCCGCTGGACCATCCCATGGTTCGTTCAAACAAGCGTGGTAGCGATAAAACGCCCTCATTTCGGGATCGAGGTCATCCATTTTCTCCCATGCTTCGGGGGCGAGCATCAAGACACTGTGTAGTATGTTACGCCCACTTAAGCGGAGAATCTCGAGTGCATTATCCAATGCTGCTGAATCAGAACTTTCGGGCTGAATGATCTGTCTCAAATGCTCAATGTTATCGCCCCAAATAGGTGAAGTGATTTCTTGCTCGCGCGCTCGGGTCCAGTTTTTGTTGCCTAGTAAAGTATTGATTTCACCATTGTGAGCTAACGTTCTATAAGGATGAGCCAAACGCCAGGTCGGAAAAGTGTTTGTACTGTAACGCTGATGGAAAACCGCCAGTGAAGTCTGAAACAGTGGACTTTGCAAATCTTGGTAATACTGCCCTAATTGCGGGGCATTGAATAAACCTTTGTAGACGACGGTCTGTGAGGAGAACGAGGCAATGTAAAAGTCCTCAATCCCTTTTTCTCTAGCCCGTTGCCCAGCGACTTTACGAGCGAGGAACAAATGACGTTCAAAGTTATTGTCGTCCCATCCATCTCCTCTACCCACAAGGATCTGTTTCATGAATGGCATCGTCGAACGGGCTTTTTCCCCAAGACACTTCGGATTGACCGGCACATTGCGCCAACCGAAGACTTTCATACCGAATTCCTCAGTCGCACTCTGCAATATTTCGACTGCCTGTGAAACTTGCTGATCACTGTCTGATGGCAGGAAAACAAAACCAACGGCGACTGCCTCGATGACAGAGTCCAAGCCTGCGACCACTGCAGCTTCAGCCTGAAAAAATGGCTGCGGAATCTGAATCATAACACCCGCACCGTCACCAGTTTTAGCGTCGGCGTCTAAGGCACCTCGATGTGCAAGGTTACATAGAGCTTCAAGAGCGTAGTCAAGGATACGACGCTCTTTCTTTCCATTGGTGTTAGCAACGAAGCCCACACCACAGGCATCGTGCTCAAATTTCGAATTATAAAGGGAGTTAGTAACTCTAGGGAACATAAGCGAAATACTGTTACTCTTCTAAAAGACGCTAAACCTTACTTTCAAGCCAGTAGCCACGCAATGGCTTTTTTGAATCTCCACTTGGCTCAGGCCAAATGGCGGGAAAGAAAACCAAAGAAAATCAGACAAGTCAAGCCTCCAACAGCCATCGAATGGGTTATCTACTTGGATTGGGGTAGCTTACATATTTTATCACACAGAAAACGAGACAGATGGAAAATAACCAACAAAATAAATGAAAGCTCAAGTTTCTATAATTAGCTTATCATGTTATGTTTGCATCATAATTTCAATTAAGAAAAAATCGAGCATCCAGATCGAGCCTGTGAATCAGGCTTCAGAGACACTTTACCGATGAGAACCAGCGAAAGCTCAGGTAAACCCAGAGTTGAGGGAACAACAGGAATGGGTTTACTTTTGTAAACCGGCGTTGAGCAGTATCTTGGATACTTCTGAACGACGCCATCATGAGATTGCCTTCAAAGACAGGAATCCCCCTGAGTGACTATAATGGTATTCATTGCATTGATTTTTGACCTGAGTCTGAACCCCTTTTTACCCTTATCATCTGGCATCAAGCAAATAAACTTGCGGCTAGCTTTCCCGATGATGAAAAATTTTAACCACAGAATGGGTGAACATAAACGCTACCAGTGCTTTCGATCAAACCATCGAAAGTCGAAGATTAAAAGGGCACAATGAAACCGATCATCAGGCGAGTGGCTCAGAAATCGAGCCGTGCAAAGAATGCAGGCATGCATCAAGTGGTAATTATTGTTTCTTGGTGCAGAAAAATTGTTAGAACCTGATATCATGGCCCCTGTAAATCAACCAAGTCGCTCATCAAAACCCCTTGAAGCCCGGGTCAATCATCCATGTTACATCGCCCGCAGGAAGAGGGGGTTCCTGAACAAGGAGGAGTAGCCTCGGATTCTGAGCTAGAAGCCGCAAACACACTGAGTTTCTTCTGCAATTGGTTCGCCCCGCAAGCGGGGCAAGGAGTGCCTGACCAATTGTGCGAGCGAACAAGTATTTCGTGATCCTTTTTGCAGTTACCGCATTTAAATTCGTAGATAGGCATCTTATGATCTGTTGTGTGTGCTTAGTTTTCCATCCACCCCTTGCCCGGAATAAACTCGCGACTACCGGATTTGGACTTGCAAGCGGTTCCGTTCAGAGCCAGAAAAACAAAACTGCAAATCAGAGCAAGCCAGACTGTTTTTTTCTGCCAATTACTTTTTGAGCGCTTGGTTTCCTCCAAGCGTACTGGCTCGTGAGTATGGCGAAGGCATGGTTTATCTACGTTTTTCATAGAATCGTGTTTACAACAGTATTGCTATATTGACAAGAGACTGATAACCGTTTGTGACAATCATGGGCGGGTCATTTAAATCTCTCAAAGGTCAGTTTTTATTGGACGGAGGAAAACTCAACGGTTCCTTTTTTCATAGAGCTGTGGTTTTCGTATGCCAACATGACCCTGAAGGAGCATTTGGCTTGATGATAAACCGCCCTACGGGCCATACGATTCAGGAACTGAGTTCGGAAGTCATTCCTGAACAATATGAAGAAATGTCCGTGCAAATAGGCGGACCTGTGCAACCTGGAGCCCTCAGTTTTTTAATTACCGACTCATTTATTGATGAAGAGCAAATTATTCCGGATGTCTCGCTGGGACACTCATTTGAACAATTGATTGAGCTGAGCAAGTCTTTTTCACCTCATCGTGGAATCAGGCTTTATTCAGGTTATTCGGGATGGAGTTCTGGCCAGTTGGAAGATGAAATCGGAAATGGATCCTGGATGATACAACCTGCCTCGCGCAAGCTGCTTTTTGATCTTGATGCCAATAATCTGTGGCGTTATATCATGCATCAACAGGGCTGGGAAGAGCGCATGCTGGCTGATTCTCCCGATGACCTTTCTTCTAATTAAAATCCATCTCATTACAAAGTAAACGGGCTCATGCAAATCTCCTCATTCAAAAATCACGGAAAAAGCGTTTTAAAGAATTGTTCCCTGATTGCTGTAATATGCTATTTTTTTCCCTTCCCGATCCCGGATTTGCGAGCGCAGCCTTTCGATGCAGCATGGATCAGCGCAGCGTCGGGCTCATGGACAGATGTTTTTAGATGGAACACCTTTGGTTTCCTCCCCTTCCCTGACAACGATAGCCAGGACGAGTTCAACGTCTTGATCGCATTGGACGCGTCGCCAACAATCCAATTGAGCACCGACATCGAAGTCCTCAACCTTGAACTGGCGGCTGGTTTTCTTCAAGGGGACGCAAGCCTCACTGCAGAGAATCAATTCCTTTGGCGGGGAGGAGGATTCACCGGAGGAAACGGGCAATTAATAGCCCCTCAAAAAGTGACAATGACCAGCGGCAACAAAACCTTGCGGGGTTTTAACATCATTAACGCAAGGGAAGCCGAATGGTTGTCAGGCGACGTTCGATCCGGAGCCGAGGGCATATTCCACAATCTGGAAAACGCTGTTTTCAGAACAGATTTCGATGGGACTTGGCTTTCAGATGATAGCCGACCCCAGGGCCAATTCCGCAATCTCGGCACCTTTTATAAACAGGAGTCGACGGGCTCCACATTGATTGCATGCGAATATTTTAATGCAGGGAAAAGTTATCTACTGACAGGAAGCTTGAAATTTGCAGGGCCTGTAGTCAATGAATCACTTTTTGAAGCAAGCGAAGACACCATACTGGAATTCGCCCACGCATTTGAAAGCACTCATAATGCATCGATTACCAGTTTGAATGATGTCCATTTTTCATCGCCTTCGTTTCCTGCAGAAATACGAGGAATATATTCGGTAAAGAATAGCACCACACTATCAGGGAAAGAAACTATTTTCCACCCTGAAACGGATCTGATTGATATAGGGCAAACCCTGTTGATCCGAAGAGGAAAAGTGCACTTCAATGCGGAGGAAAAGGTAACCCCACAAGATCTATTACTCACTGAAAAGGGACAAATTTTAGGTAGCGACCCGATCGAAGTGCGAAATTATTTCCTTTGGGGCAATGGCACTTCCATAGGCGGTGAGGGAACATTCCATAACATCCGGATGACAGAGATGGCACGGGTCGATAAGACCAGCGAACCTCGAGTCTTTGGTAATCGATCTTTCGTTAATTCGGGCCAGCTAATCTGGTCTGCCGGTGATTTGATTGCTTTTGAAAACGCCTCCATCATCAACGATATTGATGCTGTTTTTTCTATTCAAGGTAATGTGCGTTCGACTGCATTCATGCCCAAAGCATACCCGCAAATCCTGAACGATGGGCTACTGGAGATCACTGATATGGCGGATAACGTTGATCTTGAATGGAGGATACAAAGCAATGGACGTATCAAACTGTCCGCAGGCAGAGTTGCTGTTCGAGGCGGCTTAAAATTGACCAGCGGCCAATTGGTATCTGATGGCAGCACCCTAATGACACCAAACTTGGAGGTTCAGGAAGCTGCGTTTGATGGGAAGCTAAGCATTGAGGGTAATATGCAGTCTTTCGGGCGCCTGGATTTACTGTCTCTTGATACAAGTCTGTATGTCAGCGACACTGTCGAGCTCGCCCCCTCTAATCAGTTACATGTCGCAGTTCCTCATTCTGAAGAGGGAACGACAAAACCAAGCATATCCGCAGGAAACACCCTGATTGCTCAAGGTGATCTGGTTGTTCACTTCCACGAAGACTGGAAACCTCAACACGGTGAAACAATTCCTATTTTGGAAAGCAATCTTCTTCTGGGTGAGTTCAGAAATGTCTTTCCATTGCGAGTGAATGAATCTTATTCAGCATACCCTGTTTATAATTCCAACCAGATGTCACTGCTGATTTTTGAGGACGGAAACGAGGAACGTCCTCAGTTGAACATTTTTGATGTAGGTGATGAAATATTTTTAACTTGGCCGAGGGCATTAAGTGAGCATCGAATTCAATTCAAAAGTCGCTTTGAGGATGAAGAGTGGACAACTCATCGACGCACTTTTGTCAATTTTGCGACCTTCTCCAAGGAGGAACCTCTCATGCTTTTCCGATTGATTGCTCCTTGAAAACAGCCGTGCGCTTCAAAGCCTCACCTTGCTGGTTCGAGATTCTGAGCTTATGTTCTTCACGTGAATGAATTGATCAAAAAACTGACTGATGATTTATTGGCCTCTTACGCCAACCTTGGTGGTATCAACCATCTGGATGGTGTCAATTTGCCATCCAAATCAACAATTGCCGAAATCACACAAGACCTCTTGAGGCTTTTGTTCCCCGGGTATTTTGATGCCCACTTGATTCATTCATGTGAGTTACGTATCGAAACCGCCAATCTCATGGACAATGTCTTCGGGCGACTTGAGGATGAAGTTTACAAAAGTCTGCTGCATAGCCCACCCGAAGGCGTCAAACCTGATGAGGTCCGGCACTGTGCACACGAAATGACTGGTCAATTGCTTGAAAAGCTTCCCGACCTGAGGGAGCTTTTACAAACCGATGTCGAATCTGCTTACAATGGTGATCCTGCAGCACTCAATAAAAACGAGATAATCGTAGCCTATCCTTTCGTGGAAGCCATCGCAGTCCAGCGTCTGGCACATGAGATATTCCAGAGAAAAATCCCTCTTATACCACGTATCATGACCGAATGGGCTCACTCCCGAACAGGGATTGATCTTCACCCGGGAGCACGTATCGGTTCTCACTTTTTTATAGATCATGGTACAGGCACTGTGGTCGGAGAGACCAGCGTCATTGGCAACCATGTCAAGATGTACCAGGGAGTGGCTTTGATTGGCCGCTCACTCAAAGGAGGCCAATCTCTTCGAGGTGTTAAAAGACACCCAACCATTGAAGATAAAGTCACGCTTTATGCCAACGCCACGATAATGGGAGGAGACACCATTGTTGGAGCCAGAAGCACCATTGGCGCCAACGTGTTTTTGACGCAAAGTATCCCGCCAGACTCCCTGGCCATCACCGATGAAGTAAGCGTGAAAATCATGAATAAGCTAGAGCACAAACCCAACTAAGGGTGAATATTAGAACGGTTCACCACAACTCCGCTCCCC
This sequence comes from Pedosphaera sp., assembly GCA_002690655.1. Lineage (GTDB taxonomy): Bacteria > Verrucomicrobiota > Verrucomicrobiia > Limisphaerales > AAA164-E04 > AAA164-E04. The sequence continues at coordinate 3,295 of NZFL01000011.1, read as the reverse complement.
AAGTCCTGATAAAGGCACGCAAATTGCTTGTAGATGAGTAGCTTGAATATTCTCAAAACAAGTAATCCAGTTTTCGATGTACGGTAGGACCATCCTATCAAACCACCTCGACAGGAACATGGGCTAACTTTTTTTTGCGAATATTCCCTTTAGTGATATGTTTAATAGCTTTTTTGATAATTTGTATGGATGTATTTAGTCGTTCCCTCACCACTGAGGAGGTTGTCGGTTGTTCTGGTTTGAAGCAGTTAAGGGATAAAGTGGTTCTTTTTCACAAAATGCGAGGTTTTACGTTGATAGAACTACTCGTTGTGATTGCGATTATAGCCATTCTTGCTGGAATGCTTTTGCCTGCATTGAGCAATGCCAAATCCACAGCCCGGAAAATAAAATGCCTTGGGCAAATCAAGCAGTTGACTCTTGCTACGCAACTTTACAGAGATGACTCCAAAGGTAATTTCCCTGGGAGGACGGATGGAATGACCGAGCTGAACGGTGATGTTTCACCAAGTTGGCCAGGGATGCTCTACAGTCATATTCAATCCACAAACCTCTTACTCTGTCCTTCTGACAGAAAAAACAAGATGGTCGGTGATCAGGCGAACCTTGCAGATTCGGTAACCAGATCTTACCTCTTGAATGGATGGAACGATCACTACCTTGCCAGAATGCGACGGAATTACAAACTGGATGCCATTACGGGAAAGTCCTTTAACGATTCATCTATCAAACAACCGTCTGATACAATAGTTTTTGGCGAAAAAAAGGAGAATACAGCAGCCCTCTACATGGACTTCCTTGAAGGGTTTGGTAATGACATACGTGAAGTGGAACATGGCCGGCATGGTTCAGCATTGACATCCAAGAAAGCAGGATCATCCGTATACGGATATGCTGACGGAAGCGTTCGAGCGCTGAAATTTGGCAACTCCTTTCAGCCGATCAATCAATGGGCTACTGAATCGATCTGGCGAACCAATACAGCAATTTTCATAATCACGGCCGACTGACTCAAAATCTCTGATGGCTGTTTTTCCGGATTAAATTCAAGTAAAACAAAAGCCCCGCAGGTTTCTTCTGTGGGGCTTTTGTTTGAACCTATGTTAAGCCTAAATAGACAGGTTCATTTTGCCACGATTTTGTAGATCTTTCCTTTTCGATTCATGAGCCCGTTGCTGGCATTTGTAAGCACGTAGAGCTCCCCCTTCATGTCTTCGCCAAAGGCAACGATATATGAGCCTACTTTATTCTCTCCTTCCAATTTCAAAGCCTCCAGGCTCCACTGACCTTTGTCGCTTTTTGTTCCAGCCAGAAGAACCCCATCAGGCACTGCCCAGTTGCGAGACCAATCGGCAAAAATATACTTGCCAACCAAGGCGTCAATGGATTCACCTCGATACACATAACCTCCAGTAATACTGATACCGTAGGCATCGGGATCATTGCGAAATGCTTTCACGTTTTTATATTCTAAAATAGGATCCGTAAAAAATTGTCCTCGAACATCCTTTTCGGGACACTCTTCGGGAGTTTCCGTAGGTTTTTCAGGATTGAAACAATGGAATCCCTCGCGCACATTCCAACCGTAGTTTCCGCCTCTATCGATAATATTGACCTCCTCGTATAAATTTTGCCCGATATCAGCAGCAAACAATACATGATCGCCCCCACGATCGAAACTAATGCGCCAAGGGTTCCTCAGTCCCATGGCATATATTTCAGATTTCATATTGGCACCTTGAAATGGATTGTCGGTGGGGATGCCATACAAGTCCCCTTGATCCACATCAATGCGCAGAATTTTACCGAGCATATTGGAGAGATCCTGACTATTCCCGATTTCAGAATGTCCAATGCCCCGTCCATTGGCATTTCCGCCATCACCCACTGCGATATGTAAATATCCATCCTTCGGGCCAAACGCGAGGGATCCGCCATTATGATTGAAATAAGGTTGATCGATTGAAATCAGCACTTTTTCAGAATCCACATCCACACGGTCTGCGTCGCCCTCCATGATGGTAAATTCAGAAATCCTCGAAGTATGATTCCAGTCTGCAGGTGCACTTGTTCTCAAAGGAGCTGAGTAGTAGACATATATTTTGCCGTTTTCCTTAAAATCTGGGTGGGCAGCGATACCCAATAACCCACGTTCTTCAAAGCCCATATTTAATTTTGCAATACGATGCACCAAGGAAAGAAAAGGTTGACCGCGCACGATACCGGATGCGGTGATCATATGCACTAAACCCACTTGATCCGCCAACAGTAAGGTTCCCTTGCCATCATTCAAAGGCGTTAGCCCAATGGGCGAGGTGAATCCCTCCGCAAATAGTTTCAGTTTGACTGCCGGCATTTCTGCTCGCAAGGAGTTAAGGAAAGAGCAGGCAAGAACGACGCAGGAAATTACTGACAACATTCCCATGCGCAGGCGAAACTTGATGGACCGAGGATTTGAAACTATTTTTCTCATTTCATTGATTTGCATAATATCTGTGGATCTGCAAACAATACTCACCCACTCAGGGACTGACAAGCTGAGATAGAGCGAATTTAGAAAAGAGAAACCTTTCCATTGAACTCAGTGGTGGGGAAATAATTTCAATCCATTTCAATACAATGACAAACATCATCATCACTGGCGCCAATGGTCGTATGGGCGAAGCACTCATACGTTGCGCAAAGGAGCATTCCGCATTGAACGTCGTCGGGAAAATTGACATGGGTGACGACCTTTCAAGCATTCTTGATCAGGCAGATGCCGTCATCGATTTCAGCTTTTATGAAGCGACTCGTGAGTTTGCGGAAATATGCGCAGAAGCTGGCAAAGCTCTGATCATAGGCACTACCGGACACTCGGAGGATGATAAGGAAGCCATCAAAAGACAGTCCTCGCGCATACCGATGGTCTGGGCTTCCAATTATTCCACTGGTGTGAACACCCTTTTCTGGCTCACTCGAAAGGCCACGGAAATACTGGGACCGGATTTTGACCTGGAAGTGATTGAAATGCATCATCGCATGAAGCGAGATGCTCCCAGCGGAACAGCTGCCACGCTTGCAGAGATCCTTGCTGAAGTAAGGGAGGCTCAATTGAATGAAGTCATCCGCCATGGGCGCGAGGGTATCGTGGGCGCTCGCACCAAGGAAGAAATCGGCATGCATTCCATGAGAGGCGGCGATGTCGTAGGAGATCACACAGTCGTCTTTGCCAACCAGGGCGAACGAGTCGAACTGACACACAAAGCCTCGAGCCGTGATACTTTTGCCAATGGTGCACTGAGGGCGGCTGGCT
>NZFL01000010.1 GCA_002690655.1 Pedosphaera sp. | reverse complement strand
TGAAAGCCTTCGTTCCCTTGAGGAATCTGGGTATGAATACCCGAATGATCCCAGTAAACGGTGCCGTCAAACTGACTGAAGGCCCAGCCATCCAGTCGGTCGCCTGCAGATAATCCAACGCTATCTGCGGGCACCTCAAGTCGCACCCATTGACCAGGCTCAGGTAAATTTCCAAGCCATTGATGGCCGGCACCCTTTCCGCTCCCATGCGGAATCACATCTTCACCCCAGAATGCGCGATGCTCCCAATCGTTTGTATGAAATTGAAGCATGATGCTTTTGGGAGGCTTGATTGGATCAAGGTAAACATATGTGAATAGAGTGTCTCCGCTTCCAACGACTAGCTTGGATCTGGCTTCAGTAAAAAAATGTTGCTCAGATCCCTGGGCACTGCGTCGATGTGATTTGATTCCCTGGTAAGTCGGAAATCCACTGCCCGATACAAATTGCCATCCACCGTCGGCGTCGGATGCCTTGGCACCCTCCGGAAGTTCATCTTCAATCCAGATATAATCCTTTCGCTCTTTGTCTTTCGCGCGCCTGCCGGGATCCTCGTAGTCGATGCTTGCAAGGTTTACTCTGATCGCCTTTTCTATCCGCTCGATTTTTTGATCAAATGAGGCGAGTTTTTCGTGGTCCTCATCGCTGGTTAATTTAACGGTGGGCGGATAGATGAATGCATTTCCATCCATCGCTTTTTCATCAAGATTGTTGTAATAGGCGAAAAGTTGATAAAATTCTTTCTGCGTAAACGGATCGAACTTGTGGTCATGGCATTGAGCGCAACCGACCGTCACTCCCATCCAAACGGTTGTCAATGTGTTGACACGATCCACTCCATACCGCACTGCAAATTCCTCCGGAATGGCTCCTCCTTCGCTGGTGGTAACGTTGCAGCGATTGAACCCGGTTGCCACCAGTTGATCGATGCCGGGATTGGGCAGCAGGTCGCCCGCCAATTGTTCAATGGTGAAGGTGTCAAACGGTTTGTTGTCATTTAAAGCCCTGATGACCCAGTCACGGTATGGCCAGATTGCGCGCTCGTTATCCAGATGCAAGCCGTGTGTGTCACCATAACGAGCGGCATCCAGCCAGTATCGTGCCCGATGTTCGCCGTATTGTCTGGACTGTAAAAGGCGATCGACTTGTTTCTCGTAAGCGTCCTCGGATGGGTCATCCGCAAAACGCAATATGTCGGCTGGCGTGGGAGGTAAGCCGGTCAAAGTCAGGAATGCCCGACGCAACAAGGTCTCTTTCGACGCCGTCACTTGAGGTTTCAGTCCTTTTTCTGCCATTTTCTGAAAAAGAAAAGCATCGATGGGGTGTTTGTTCCAATCCTGATTGGGAACTTTTGGAACAGGTTTTCGAACAGGCGCTGAAAAAGCCCAGTGATCCTCAAAGGGGGCACCTTCAGCTATCCATTGTTTTAACTTTTCGATATCTTCCCGGGACATTGGGTTCTTGGCATCAGGGGGCGGCATGATGTCGTCTTTTTCTTTCGTTACCATACGAAGGTAAATTTCGCTTTCTTCTGGTTTGCCCGGAATAATGGCGGCATAACCACCCAGATCCGCGAAAGCACTTTCGGGTGTATCCAGTCTGAGGTCAGCTTTCCGTTTGGCTTTGTCCGGCCCGTGGCAACTGACACAATATTTTGACAGGAGTGGGCGTATATCGGCGCTGAAGGACAAGGCGGAATCCGCCCACAGCCCGGTCTGTACAAACAGGCAGGTCAACATCATCCACGATGAAAGACTTTTTGTTGATGTATTCATGTATGAAAAGAATGAGTTTGAATCATTTCAAATAAATTGGATATGTACATTTTGTCAAAAGAAGCACTGATGTTGTAGATTTCTATGCATCATTATCGTCCTGAAAAAGGGAGCAGCAATTTATCGTCCGAAAGGATTGGGGCAAGCAGCCTAACTCGATCTGTTGTCTTCATGCGATAGAACCTGCGGCTCTCTGGAACCCGAATTTCCAAAGCCAGAGGGATTTGACTCAGGCTCCAGGCTGTTTCTGCTTCAAACGGTCCTGTAGGTTCTTGAGCCGATTCCAGAATAATGGATGTTTCGGGATCGGGCATTGCGGCAATGTTTTCCTCAATCCAGGAAGATCTGTATTGGATGCGCGTGCCCCAGATACTGCCGGGCTGGTCCACCTCATCGTCCTCGATGAACTCCCACGAGTCCTCTGCTCTACAGTTTTCATCCCTGCAAGCAAACAATCCCCCCTCATCGAAAAGCACTGCATCGAAACCGTTGCCTTGCTGGGTGGTTTTGTATCTGCCTCCGGCGGCATAGTTGATAGCCGCCAGTTTCCATTCATTATCCTGCCAAAGAAACATGCCACCTCCTGAGTCGCATGGGCCAAGCCCTGCTTCATCAGGTAGTCCCTCCCTGTTGAACTCGGCTCCAATCAGGTGCCCAAGCCCTTCCTGGATTAAGACGGGATCATCTGCAATTTCAGTCACTATATTCTCTCCCCATCGCATCATCGCCTGCCCTGATCCACGCTTCCATCCCTTGAGTTCCTGAATCGTATCTGTTTTCAAAAAAACGGGTCTGCCTCGAACTTCCCCTCTACCAAAAACGAGCATGCGTTTTCCGATTTCATCGCCCTCCCTGAACAGTGCCGCATGATCTTGAAATGATTCCGTGACTCCCCACAAGACCAGATCAGAATCAGGATCCAGAATTCTGGCTATCGCATAATGCGTCTTTCCGTGCACAGTGAATGGGTCACCGATGGCTCCACCAATATGTTTGGCGCTTAGAAACCAGCGAGGTGCTATCGGGGTTCCCTGACAGGTGCGCCAGATACCCTGAAGACCCCAGGCGCGTGCTTCGGCCGCGTTTGCAGGAGGTGTGGTATTGTGCTCGGGGTTCTCAGTTGCCAGAAAGAAGACAGCCATCAGATGCGTCGGAAAAATCAGGATACCCAGAAACACAGTACCGCTCAAAAGCCGGAAGTGTGCAGATAATTCCTTGCTCCTTTTCATGACCTTCCCTAACGTCCACGTTTTCATCATTTGAGAGTAATCATCATATGGACGACATCAATCAAACTGTTCCACAGCCAGTAAGACAATTCAAGAAAGACGCATTGAATGTCGAAATTTTTGAAACCCAGCCTGCAATGGCCCTGAATGCCGCTCACACGGTTCGAAACTATCTGATCGGCCAATTGGAGGCAAATGGTTCAGTGAGAGCCATCCTTGCGACCGGGAATTCACAGATTCAGTTTCTGAAAACGCTTATTGATCTGGGTGGAGTGGATTGGTCCAGAGTGACTTTGTTTCACATGGACGAGTATCTGGGTATTTCTGAAACCCACAAGGCCAGTTTCCGGCTCTATATGAAAGAGCGAGTGGAAAGCCTGGTGAAACCGCAAAACTTCCACTACTTGATCGGTGATGCGCCTTTGCCTTTGGATGAGTGCGAACGTTACTCCAAGCTCCTTCAGGAAGCCCCGATCGATTTGTGCTGTCTGGGTGTCGGAGAAAACGGTCATATTGCCTTTAACGATCCTCCCGTAGCCGATCTCAGAGATCCTCATCTCGTAAAATTGGTTAAGTTGGATGATACCTGCAAAATTCAGCAAGTGAATGAAGGCCATTTCCCAAGCTTGGAAGCCGTGCCTCCCTATGCCTTTACACTCACCATTCCCGCGCTCTGCACTGCAAAGAAAATGATTTGTCTGAGTCCTGAGACGCGCAAGGCCAAGGCTGTCCAGGCAGCATTGGAAGGAGAGATTGGAACAGCGTGCCCGGCTTCTGCGCTTCGTGAGCAATCCCAGGCCACGATTTATCTTGATCAAGATTCCTCCGCGCTTCTTGGTCAATAGGGCGCACATACTCCAAGGCTGCGCTTTTTTGAACGCTTGAAGCGACGCTCGTTAATGATCATAGAGTGAAAATCATGAGCTGATGGAATCCATTCCGGCTTTAATCGGCCATTCTGGTTTTTGGGCTCAGCTGTCTCCCCTTGGCAGGTGTGTCAGAAAACGCGGTCACTTCAATTCTGATTCCTTGAATGATCTGGCGATTCAACTTGAGGTCGCTATCGCGGACCCCGCCAAATAACCTGTTGTCCAGGCGGCCTGAAAATTAAAGCCCCCTGTTTCTGCATCTATGTCCAATGACTCACCTGCGAAATAAAGCCCCGGGGTCTTCCGGCTTTCCATGGTTTTAAAACGGATTTCCTTGAGCTCCACGCCACCACAGGTCACAAACTCCTCCTTGTTACGACTCTTTCCCGACACCTTGAATCGAGTCTGGGTCAAGATGGAACAGAAACGATCCAATGAATCCTGCCTCAGTCCGCTCCAGGTCGTGCGAGGTTTTACATCGACGGTTCCGGTCAGACGTTGCCAGAGTCTTTTTGGTAACCCGAGTGCGGGTGAGTTTGTGATTAACTTTTTGCCGTGCGCTTCCTTGAACGCGAGCAGAGCAGTCTGTGGATTGTTGATGTCAGGGATCCAGTTGATTTCAATCTCAAAAGGCCCTGACATCGCATGAATTTCTCTTGCTGCCCACGCTGACAAACGAAGAATTGCCGGCCCGCTCAAACCCCAATGGGTGATCAGCATGGGGCCTCGGCAACGGATGTCTGTCCCGATCAAACTCGATTCAGCGAGCGGCACACTCAGTCCCTGCAATCCATTGATCAATGGATGTTTGATTTCAAACGTAAACAGAGAGGGTATGGGGTCGATGATGTGATGCCCCAGTGATTGAATGATTTTAAATTGTTTGCCGGGCTTCATCCCTCCAGCTGTCCACAGAACATGGCGGCATTTGTAATCGCCCCCCCCGTTTGTAAGAATGGTAAAACCGCCCGTCTTGAGAGGAGTAATTTGCGTGACTTCGCAGCGAGTTTGAATACGAACGCCTGACTTGATCGATGTGTTGAGTAAGCAGTCAACGATACTGGATGATTGATCCGAAACTGGAAACATGCGCCCGTCGCATTCCGTTTTCAGAGAGACCCCTTTATCCTGAAACCATTGCACTGTATCGGCGGGTTGCCAGCTATGAAAAGGGCCGAGTAGTTCACGGCTCCCTCGCGGATAATGAGTAATTAATTCCGCAGGATCGAAGCATGCATGAGTGACATTGCAACGACCTCCTCCGGAAATCCGTACCTTGGATAAAACGTTTGGGCCCTTTTCCAACAATAAGATTTTCAAAGCTGGATTTGATTCCGCTGCAGTAATGGCTCCAAAGAAGCCAGCTGCGCCTCCTCCCACAACGACAAGGTCAACTTCCTCCCTTAAAGGGTCGTTCCCAACTATGGATGCCTGTTGTTTTAATAGTTGGGAACAACCCTTCGCGGATTGCTTTCGATTCTCTTTGTTCATTGCTCTTTCAACACGGGTCCAAATGGAAACGTTCTTTCACTTTGGGATCAATTCATTTCTGATATGGCCTTGCGCTTGACCTGTCCCGTCTTTCGTGATTGGCTCGCTCTTATATGACGGCGTGACTGTTGCGGATAACCAGTCACTCCCGTTTGGACAAACCTTTAAAACCGCATGAATGATACCCTTAAATCATTGGATGAATTCCAAGATAAGCTCTTGACGTTGATCCAATCTGAACAGAACCGTCTTGGCACGATTACCGAAGATCATCTGCTATACAGAGATGATATTTTTAATGCATTAGCATTGGAACTATTATCTCTGCAGCAAGCAGCAAATCCTTACCTTGCCAAACAGTTTGAGCAAGCCTCTCTCAACACGCAATCCTTGCATCATTGGAAAAAAATACCTGGAGTCCCAACCCAGGCATTCAAATTAATTGACTGGAGCTGCATTCCAGAAAACGAACGATCGCAGGTGTTTTATTCCAGTGGCACGACAGGAAAAGATGCCAGTCGCCATTGGCATCATGGACGTTCACTGGAGCTTTACGAAACTTTGTTATCACTATGGCACCGCGAGCATGCTCCCTGGGAGGGGGGCATGTGCCGAGTTGACGAGTGTCTTTTTCTGACTCCCAGCAAGAAATCCGCGCCTCATTCCTCATTGATCCACATGTTTGGAACAATTGCCGATTCTTTGCCCCCTGAGGTGAGTTCCCATTTTGTCGGAAATATCAGCGCTCAAAATGAGTGGATTTTGCCTTTGTCAGCCACTATTGACCAACTGGCAAAATTCTCCCAACCCGTCTGTATTTTTGGAACGGCATTTCTCTTCGTGCACTTGTTGGATCATTTGGAGGCAGCAGGAACTCGACTATCGCTGCCTGAAGGGTCGGTTGTTTTCGAAACAGGGGGCTACAAAGGCAAATCACGATCCCTGACAAAAGAGAAACTGTATCAAGAAATTGAATCCAAGCTTGGCATTCTGGAAAAAAATATTCTCTGTGAATACGGCATGAGCGAACTTTCCTCGCAGGCTTACGATCTACAATCGAAATCGGACTCACACTTTAACAACGGTTCTACAACACGACGATTGAAGTTTCCTCCCTGGGCACGATGTCATGTCATTTCTCCTGAAACGATGATGGAGGTTCCTGAGGGTGACACAGGTTTGATTCAAGTGATTGACCTGGCCAATGTATGGTCCTCAGTGTCCATCCTTACCGAGGATATCGGCATTCCTCACAAAGAAGGTTTTGAATTACTTGGACGTGCGGAGATTTCCGAGCCAAGAGGCTGTTCACTGATGTCGGAAGATTTTGCGTAGTTCAATGTTTGCCCTTGCATAATGAGATGAGCTCAAATCCCGAAGATTCCAAGGTCACGACGACTTCTTCCATTCAACGAAGAGAGTTGCGCACCCTTTGTGGCGTTGGAATGCTTCATGCCTTTACGCACGTGTATCACGTGGCCCTGATGCCTCTTTATCTCATGATACATGAGGATTTGAAATCAGGTTCCATGGATCACACTACTTTCTTGATGACTGCGATGATGACCGCCTATTTCATGCCGAGTTACTGGGTAGGTGCATTAGCCGACCGAATGGACAGACGAAAATTACTAGGAATAGGACTCCTTATCAATGGCGCTGGTTTTGCTGCCTTTTCTCAAGTCGATTCCTATATCGGAGCCGTGCTTTGCATGGTGGTTTCCGGTATCGGAGGTAGTTTTTATCATCCGGCTGCAACGGCGATGATTGCGGACCAATTTCCACAAAGAGAGGGGAAGGCATTTGGATTGGTCGGCATTGGTGCAAGCGTTGGATTCCTGATAGGACCGGTTTATTCGGGATGGCGTGCGAGCGCGAGTGAAACTTTGATTGGAGCGGCTGCATGGAGAAACCCTGTAATGGAACTAGGTGTTGCGGGTGTCATTGCTGGTCTTCTTTTTTTATGGTTGGCTCCGAAGGATTGTCCTGGCAGAAACGCCCCTCATACCTCTCCAGACCACCCTCAGAACAAGTGGATGTCTTCGGGAACATTTGTTGTATTGATCCTTACAGCACTTGCCTTCAGTCTGCGGGACTTCACAGGCTTTGGAATGGGAAGCCTTGGCTCGCTTTTTCTTCAGAAAGCGCATGGATGGTCAGTCCAGGAAACCGGTTTCGCCCTGAGTATGATTTTTATTGGAACCATTATCAGTAACCCTGTATTTGGAACCTTGAGTGACAAACGTCGTTTTTCCTGGCTTGCAGGTGTGCTGGTGATTGCCGGATTTCTGGTGACAACCTTTCCCTTGTTACCGTCTTCTTTCATCATGCCCGTACTTTTTATCTACGGTTTCTTTTTTATCGCCAGTTATCCTATGGTAGAGGCCGCACTCATGGAAGCGGCCCCAGTGGCTTATCGGGGCAGGATCAGTGGTCTCTTTGTTCTGGTGGGTGGGTTGATCGGAAATCTGGCCCATTGGATTTTAGGCTGGAGGGTTGAAAATCTCGGGAGTGAAGCTGGACAGATGAGCGCTTATCAATCCTCTTTCACCACACTGGGATGTCTTGTCGTGATATCTTTGAGTGGTATTTTTGGATTTCGTTATTTGATCAAAGTGTGGAAAGCAGATGAAAAAACATAAGGCTCAGGACAACTCAATTTTCTGAATAACAATGGATCTCCCAAATTTCTTTTTAGCTGACATGCCTTCGAGTGAAACGCTGACACCGGGCACGCTCACCGATGCATGTCTCACGCTCAAGCGCAATCGTCGCCTCTATCTTGAAGAGCGAACGACTGCCAGTTTGATTCGGACGCTGGCGAATGTGGCTGAACACTGGACGTACCCCGATTATCCCATCCGTCAGTACACTTTGCAAAAAGGTCCAGAGATCACCGGCTTTCCTGCAGCGATTCTAGAAAAGGGTTTATTGGATTTCATGAAAGAAATTTCCGAGGAAAACCTTCAGGCTCTGGTTGAGCAGGATCTGGGGCACCTTCGAAGATTGGATGAGCCATGTGCAAATGAATCCGACCGATCTGGTCAACGAATGAGCATGGCTGTTGGTCCTGAATTAATGCTGCACATCACTGGGGGTGTATTACCAAATGGCGTTTTCACAAATATCATCCTGGGTATCCTTGCCAAATCATCGCAGCTCGTGAAGTGTGCTTCGAATGCAACCTTCCTGCCGAGAATGTTTGCGCATTCCATCTATGATACAGATCCAAAACTCGGAGCGTGTCTTGAAATCGCAGCTTGGTCGGGGGGGGACAAGGAGTTGGAAGAAGCCGTTTACGCAGAAACGGATCTGGTGACCGCCATGGGGGCTGACAAGACCGTCTCTCATATCCGACAGGATCTGCCGGAGCGAATCCGTTTTCTGAGTTTCGGACACAAGGTAAGCGTAGGCTACATCTCCAAGGGGGCTCTCCAAGGGTTTGGAGTCAGGGCGCTATTGAACAAGGCTGTTGATGACATTGTTGCCTGGAATCAGCTCGGTTGTTTGTCACCTCATGTGATTTATGTGGAACAAAATCCCGAACTTCCCCCCATTCAATTTGCAGAACGTCTGGCTGAGCACCTCAAAAAAAGAGAATGTGAACAACCGCGAGGCCCATTGTCTCCCAGCCAGGCCGCAGTGATCACAACTCGACGATCATTCTATGACATCCGCGCCGCGCATGTCCCTGGCACAGTTTGCTGGAAGAGTGAAGGATCGACAGATTGGACTGTTGTTTTTGAAGAAGACCCACTATTTCAATTATCCTGTCTCAATCGTTTTATTTATGTGAAATCCGTGGAGAATATCAGTGGATCCATCGGTGGTCTGGAGAAAGTTCATGGAAGTGTGTCCACCGTCGGATTGGCTGCCTCGCCGACCGAATCTCCCGAGATGGTCAAGACCTTTGCCCGCTGGGGAGTCACCCGCATCTGTCCTCTCGGGTCCATGCAGAAACCTTCACTCAGTTGGCGTCACGATGGAAGACCCGCACTTTCAGATCTGGTAACCTGGAGCGACTGGGAAATTTAAAAAATCAAGATATCAATCATGGAACTAAGAAAAACCTTTCAATTTGAGGCGGCACATTTATTGCCTCACTTACCTAAAGATCACAAATGCCGAAGACTGCATGGGCACAGTTTCAGCGCAGAGATAGTTGTCGAAGGACCCTGCGATCCTGCCTTGGGATGGGTGATGGATTATGCCGATATTTCCAAGGCTTTTCGTCCGTTGTGGGAACAGTTGGATCACTACTACCTGAATGAGGTCGAGGGGCTTGCAAATCCTACCAGTGAAAACATCGCCATCTGGATTTGGAAACGTCTCTCACCTCAATTACCCATGCTGACCGAAGTCGTCGTTGCCGAAACCTGCACCGCCCGGTGTGTTTATCGAGGTGAGTAGAACGGTCAGGAGTTACATGTTTTTCAGAGAAATGGGATCAGGCAATCAAGCCTGACAAGCTTCGACTGCACTCGGTTATCGGGCAGCGATTTCATCATCCTTGCCCCCATAGAAATAGTGATGGGAACCGATGATTACCTTAGGTCTGTTAATAAATTTCTGAGCGTTCACCCATTCGACATGGCCATCCAGATAGCCTTCGTTAGAACCTTCCGGTTCTTCTCCCGATCTGTCAAAATGGTTGACACCGCGCATTAAAGGATCTGGATCGCCCGCTCTTTTCCAGTCTTTTCCGTTGAGCTTTCGGTTGATGTCTGTCCAAAGCACTTTGTAGTGTGGATTGTCGGTGTTTTTCTGAGCAAAAATAGGGACACCCTGATCAAAGATCTTCTTGTCCGGGTAGTAATTTTGATTTTCATTGTAGGCTTTGTTGGCCGCCCAATACACATAGCCAAAAACAGACTCCCGCCCGCCCGGCCAGTCCCAGAAATCGTCACGACCCCATTTGGGGTTGGAGGGGCAGTAGAACGAAGCCCGCGGAACACTATATTGTTCGTGGTAGGTGTTCCTGAATACCACTGAATACCAGTGTGGATTGATGTTGTCGGTGGGTTGGAACCAACCTTCGAAATCATCCGCATACATCGTAACGGCATAAGTCAATTGTCTCAGGTTGTTGATGCACGAAGTACGTTTTGCCTTTTCTTTTGCTTTGGACAAAGCGGGAAGCAGCATGCCAGCAAGAATAGCGATGATTGCGATCACAACGAGTAGCTCGATCAGCGTAAAACCACCGCGCTTCAAAGGGAGTGTTCTCAAGCAAAGTCGAGAGGCTGGGGATTTCATAGTAAGTACACCAACAGATCCATCCCTGCAAATCAAGGTGAAATAAAAGCGCCCGTTTTTTACGTTGCTTCGTTTCCCTGCTTGCCTTTGCAAGGCAATTTTGGAATTCTCGATATTAATCCATGAAACTGACCAACGCATATCATCTTGCAGGTTCTTTGTGCCCTCTAAAACTGGCTTTGAAGATATTCATCCTTTTCCTCACAGGCGGATCCATTCTGATACCAACCCACGCTGCCCAGAGATCACCCAATGTGGTAGTCATATTCATGGATGATATGGCCTACGCAGATATCGGACCTTTCGGTGCCAAAGGATATGAGACGCCTCATCTTGATCAGATGGCGAAAGAGGGCAGGATGTTTACTGATTTCTATGTGACCCAGGCCGTATGTTCAGCCAGCCGCGCCGGGTTATTAACAGGATGTTACAATGTGCGCGTTGGCATCATGGGGGCATTGGGTCCCGGCGCCAAACATGGCATTCATGAAAATGAAATCACCCTCGCTGAGATATGCAAGCAGAAGGGGTATGCGACTGCTGCCTATGGGAAATGGCACCTGGGTCATCATAAGAAATTCCTGCCCATGCAGCATGGATTCGACGACTACTTTGGATTGCCATATTCGAATGACATGTGGCCCTACCATCCGGGTGTTCGCCATCTTTCCATGGAAGAGCGCCTCAAGCGCTGGCCTCACCTCCCTTTGATCGAGAAGAATGCCACTATCAATTCCAAGGTGACACCCAAAGATCAAGAGCAGTTAACAACACAGTATACCGAGCGTGCGGTAAAGTTTATTGAACGCAATAAAGATCAGCCTTTTTTTCTTTATGTGCCTCATTCAATGGTGCACGTGCCCCTTTATGTATCCGAAAAATTCAAAGGAAAAAGCAAGCGTGGTCTGTTCGGGGATGTGATGATGGAAGTCGATTGGTCGGTTGGACAGATTCTACAAGCCCTGAGAAAGAACCAACTGGAAAAAAATACGCTCGTGATTTTCACATCGGACAACGGACCATGGCTCAGTTACGGAGACCATGCTGGATCGGCTGGCCCTCTGCGTGAAGGCAAAGGAACCATGTTTGAAGGTGGTTGTCGTGAATCAGCGATCGTCTGGTGGCCCGGAACCATTCCAGCAGGAACAATCTGCAAGGAGCCTGCGATGACCATTGATATCCTGCCCACCGTTTCCAATTTGATTGGAGCCCAACTGCCCAACCACAAGATTGATGGTAAGGATATCTTGCCGTTACTTAAGGGGATTCCGGGTGCTGCAAGTCCACAAGAGGCCTACTTCATGTATTATGGACGAGAACTTCAGGCAATGCGTATGGGCAAATGGAAGCTTCATTTCCCCCACAGATACAGGACGATGGCAGGACGTCCCGGAGGTACTGGTGGGATCCCAACCGACTACTCGCAGGACAAAATTGGCCTGGCACTGTTTGATTTATCCAGCGACATTGGGGAAACAATGGATGTCAAAGATGACTATCCCGGGGTTTTGAAAAAAATGCAGGCCTTGGCTGATAACATGCGAACTGACCTAGGGGATTCACTGACTAAGGTAGATGGCGTGGGCTTGAGGGCACCCGGTAAACTTTAGATCATGACCTGACCATGAGGATCGAGGCTGGAAATGAGCAAAAATTGCGATTCAGAAGTGGATTTACGCTGATCGAGCTACTGGTTGTGATAGCCATCATTGCAATCCTTGCCGGGATGCTGTTGCCAGCCTTGAGCAAGGCAAAAGCAAAAGCCAAGGGTATTAAATGCATGAGCAATTTACGCCAGATGGGCATTGCCATGATTGCTTACACAGACGACAACGGGCGATATCCGGTGGGTATCAACCGCGATACGGCAAATGCCTGGATCTGGCCCGCCTTGCTGCGTAACTACATTGGAATGGGGGATAATGTTGAGTTATTCAAATGCCCCAGTGCCCCGCTGGAGGCTCAGTGGAAAGTTGAATTTGGCAGTGGCCTGCCCGCGAGCGATGGATATCTGGCAGATGAAATGCGCCTACGTCCCGGAGGTTCAAGTTTCATGAGTTACGGTTACAACGTCTGGGGCGGGTGGGCAGGTCAGGTTCCAAATACGGGTCTTGGTGTTTACAAAGGTGATCCTGTCTATGGAGGTGCAAAAGAAGCCACCGTGAGGGCTCCCACAGACATGATTGCCATCGGTGACAGTAACTGGGATCTTGAGAAGAAGGGTGATAGAGACTGGAGCGGATTTATTGGTATGTATGCGGAAAGGCAATGGCCTTTGGAAATTCACAACAACCACGCCAACATCCTGTTTGCCGATGGACACGTCCAAGCCCTTCCCCGCACCCAAATAATTGCTCAGCTTGTTGAAGGTCGCGCAGAGAAAGAACGAGTCGCTCGTCGTTGGAATCGGGATCACGAGCCCCACGTTACAAGTAGCGAATAGAGCAAAAGATGTTTATCTTTGACCGCCCGCTTTTCGTTGGAATCAATGCATGGGGGAATAGATTTATCATCCACTGCTCCGGTCTTCAAAGCCGAGTATGCATGTTGACCAAATCAATGGCTCAAATGGTGAGGGAGTGGATGACAATCTTGTGTCCATTGACAGATTCAGTCATTCGACTGGTTGCTCCAGTCCTTTCTCGGTTGGAAAATTGGTGGGTAAGTATGATCCCATCGCCCGGGAGTTTGTTCACCATTGGTTCAGTTCTTCTTTCAGGCGTTCCATGGGTAAGCCCACGACGTTGGTGTACGAGCCATATATTTCACCGATGATCCATTCTCCATGTTCCTGAATTGCATAGGCGCCCGCTTTGTCGAGCGGATTGATCATGGACAGGTATTCGCGTATGACATCGTCTTTCAGAGGCTGTATGCCGACTTGTGTGGTGACTGCGAATGTACGCATTTTAGAAGGCTTTTGTGTGATCAGACAGACGCCGGTGCTGACTTCATGCGTTTTTCCGGAAAGTTGTTTTAGAAAAGTGAACGCTTCCTGAAGGTCTCTGGGTTTTCCGTAGGTCTTTGCTTTCAACGCGACGACCGTGTCTGCACCAATGACCAGCGCCTCTGGATGTTTTTTTGAAACGCTTGAGGCCTTGAGATGTGCATTGGCTTTTGCAATTTCAGCAGGGGTCAAATGTGTGGGCGCGCACTCGGTTGCGTTGGATATAATGGAACGGAAGGTCAAGCCGCCTCGCGCCAGTAATTGTTTCCTTCTGGCCGATTCGGAGGCCAGTATCATGCTGGGCTTTGTTTTCATGCGATTGAATTTTTGAACGCTTGTATTTTTTCATTAAAATGATCCTGGTCCAGAATGGGGGTGCAGTCGCTTGAATCCAGATTTTCCTTCAACCGGATCCAGGAGCGGCAGCCTCCATAATTTTCATCCAACGGGATCTCGACGGCATGAGACAACTTTGAGACCCGGACCAGTAATGCGTGGAGTTGATGGTTGTCACCTGAAGACATTCTTTGAATCAGAACTTCATCTTTCCAGACGTGCTGGCCACGCATTTTTTTGATCTGCTCCAATTGAGTGAGTTCATAATGGGCGACTACTTCACAGTGATATTGGATGGGTATGATCGGATCGTCCGGATGGAGTGTCATGTGGCGAGCCGCGATTGGAATGACAAAGTCCTTTTGCTGGTGAAACAGAGTTGGGAACAGCCAAAATTGATGATGTTTGATTTCAAACCCTTTCTCTCCCTCATCAATACCACCCTTGCGCATGATCACGATCTGGTCTCCTCGACCAAGAGCGTCCACCACGACACGCCATTCCTTAAAAGCTGCTTCCATCGCAAGCAGATTAGGCCCTTTGCGATCAATTGCAAAGAAACAGGTCCTGTAATTCTGAAAACACGACAAATGATTACTTGCATAAAATATTGGTAACGTTGGATAAGCGTTGATTGTTTGTGGTCGAGAAGCTTTCATGGAAATCGACCATGACTTCCACTGAGGCTTATATTGCACTGAACATGATCAGAAAGGTCGGCCCGGTAAGATTACGGCATTTGCTCGGATATTTTGAGAATCCGGAATCGATTTTAAAGGCTTCAAGCGATCAGTTGCTTCGTGTGGAAGGGATCGGCAGAGACACTGCAGCGTGTCTCTCCGATTGGGAGAATCAGGTGGATTTGGTTGCCGAATTGAATCGCATACAGGACTATGGGTGCTCGGTACTCACCCAGCAGGACCCGCTCTATCCACCATCGCTCAGGGAAATTTATGATCCACCGATGGTACTTTATCTCAGGGGTCTTTTAGAAGAGCGTGATCATCACGGGATAGCCATGGTGGGATCTAGAATGACCACTCCCTATGGTTTGGAATCGGCACGCCGCCTGGCGTACCAAATAGCGCAGGCAGGAGTAACTGTGGTCAGCGGCGGTGCGCGCGGTATTGATACAGCTGCCCACTTGGGTTGTCTGCGAGCGGGGGGCAGAACGATTGCTGTGATTGGAAGTGGCTTGGACATCGTTTATCCATCAGAAAATATAGGATTATTTGATCAGATAGCGGAGCAGGGCGCGGTGATGACTCAATTTCCTTTTCGTAGAAAAGCCGATCGACAGACATTTCCAATTCGCAATCGCATTGTTGCCGGAATGACGCTTGGAACCATGGTTGTGGAGGCGAACCGGACCAGTGGGGCACTTATCACGGCCAACATGGCTGTTGACTATGGTCGGCAGGTATTTGCCTTGCCTGGAAGGATCGATTCGCCACGCAGCAAAGGCTGTCACGCCTTGATTAAAAACGGGGCCAAACTATGTGAAAGCGCCGAGGATATTCTCAGCGAATTTGAATACCTCTTTCCTCCTTCAATCACTCCCGAAAATGAAGTTAATGTGACTCCTCCAAGCATACCTCTTTCTGACGAAGAGACGATCCTGTTGAAGCTGTTGGAAGCGACGGAAACGCATCTGGACGCGCTGATTCGCGGGAGCCAACTTTCCGCAGCGAAAGTCTCCGTTGTTTTGATGGGGATGGAAATGAAGCGACTTGTCAAGAGGTTACCGGGGCAGATGTATCAGCGATGGGATAGATAAAACCAATGCTTAATCTTGTATGCACAAAAAAGGTCAAGCTTTCCCGATTGAATCAGTAAAAGTGGCCTCTCTGTAACTTATCATGTGCGCTTGCAAGCTTGCTTCTCATTGGCTATAAAATCCCCATGCCCCCATTTGCCGAAATTCGACGTTCAAACTTGTTCATGAGTATTTTTGTCGTCCTGACATCTACCTGGACTTTCCTGCAGGCAGCTGAGAAACCGAACATCCTTTTCTTGTTTGCAGACGATCAATGTTTCGAAACCATTCGAGCCTTGGAACACACGGATATTGAGACTCCCAATCTGGACAGGTTGGTTCATGGAGGTACTACCTTTACCCATGCTTACAATATGGGTTCATGGAGTGGAGCCGTATGTGTGGCCTCAAGAACAATGCTGAACACCGGCCGGTTTATCTGGAGTGCCAACAAGGTGTACAACAAAACGGAACAGGAACGCGAAGCCGGGCGATTCTGGTCGGAGCATATGAAGGCTGCGGGTTACAAAACATATTTTACCGGCAAATGGCATGTACGTGCCAATGCCGAAAAGGCGTTTGATGTAGCCAGAGACATACGTGGAGGAATGCCCAATCAGACCCCTGCAGGCTATGACCGGCCCCTGCCTGATAAAGAAGATCCCTGGAGTCCCTACGATCCCAAATTTGAAGGATTCTGGAAGGGTGGCAAGCATTGGAGCGAAGTTGTAGGGGATCATGGCGTTGATTTTATTGAGGATGCCAAAAAAGATGTGCGCCCCTTTTTCATGTATCTGGCTTTCAATGCCCCACATGATCCGCGGCAGGCCCCCAAAGAATATGTCGATCGTTACCCACTGGATCGCATCAAAATCCCTGCTAACTTCATGTCGGAGTATCCCTATAAGGATGACATCGGTTGCAGTGCAAAGCTCCGAGATGAAAAACTCGGGCCATTCCCGCGTACCGAACATGCGGTGAAAGTCCACCGTCAGGAATACTACGCGATCATCACACACATGGATGAACAAATTGGACGTATTCTGGATGCCCTGAATGCGTCGGGTCAGGCAGATAACACCTACGTTTTTTTCACGGCAGATCATGGCCTTGCAGTGGGACATCACGGATTGTTTGGAAAGCAGAACCTTTATGATCACAGCACACGTGTGCCTTTCATGGCTGTGGGCCCGGGGATCAAAAGCAATGCAAAAATCAGTGCACCGATTTACCTGCAGGATATCATGGCTACATCGCTGGACCTTGCGGGCGTTGAAAAGCCCGACCACGTTGATTTCCACAGCATCATGCCATTGCTTACAGGAACCACCACNGCTTCACCTTACGGATCTGTTTATGGAGCTTACCTTGGGTTGCAAAGGTCCATTGTCATGAACGAACGTAAACTCATACTCTATCCAAAAATCAGCAAAGCACGCCTTTACCATCTCAAAAACGATCCTCTGGAGATGAATGACCTCGCTGGAAAGCCCAAACAGCAGCGTTTGATGAAACGCATGTATCGTCAGCTCCTCTCCATGCAACGATCCCTTGGTGACTCTTTGGATCTTGAAGCCGCCTTCTCGGAATGGTGAAGATTCTATCAAAAGGTTTCTTTCCTAAATCGCAATTGTTTCAATGGCCCACCTTTGATATATCAAAGCAAGCCATACAATCCGCGTGTGGCTGTTCAACTCAAAGGAAAGGGAGAAAATACCTCAGGGATCGGTGCGCGCATTGAATTTCTAACTTCCAAAACGAAAGACAGCAGGGAAATGGTCGCAGGCGGGCNTTTCTTGTGGGATGATCANAAAATCAAGACCTTTGCCTTTCCTGCAGATCACGATGAGGGCATCATTCGAGATTGATGGCCTGACGGATCATTTTCAGAAATGAATGGAATCAAGGCGGGCAGTATTTACGAAATTGCCGCAGGCCCTTCAGCTGCGAATTCCCGTTCGATACCAGATCAAAACAAAACAACTTCCAGCAAGCCTCTCTTCGTTGAAAACGAATCCAAGCTGAACTTGCCGATTCCAATCTGGATGGCGTGCTGGAAGGTTTGGAGGCCTGGTATGACAAGAAAAGAAAAACATGGTCTCCAATTGACGGNTTGGGACGCACAGAGAAAGTTTTCCCATTGATCAGGAATGTCTATCAGACTCATGGGTCCTTTGCTAAAGACAGTGTGAATGAAATTTTCGAGAAGCTTAGCCTGCCATTAAAGCATGTGGAGATACCGAAACTCGATTCCATGCTATTCATCAATCATGGAAACAAATTCAAAGCAACATCTCTTCCGGCGACAGCTCAGTGGTCAGTTACCAATGATCTGATTGCCTGCGATTTTGATCTTGATGGGAATATGGACCTTTTTCTTTGTCAGAATGACTTGGGTGGCCCTGAACAGATGGGTGTCATTGATGCGAGCCCAAAGGTCTGAATGCCTCGTCAGCCGTCGGTGCCAAAATTCAGATTCGGGGAGGAATATCGCAGCCTGTGCGTTCCATTCAGTTGGATGATGGAAAAAGCTGGCATAGTGGCAATGGATTCATCACGCCGCCGGTGAAAGGTGCAGAATGGTTGTGGATTCAATGGGCCAATGGCGAGGAACAATCCATATCCTTTCCTTCGAATGCGCCCGGGAAAATGCATGTCATTCAGGGAGGAAAGGTTGATATCAACTAAACTCAAATCACCGGGTCATGCAGGAAATACATATCTTTTGAGCGGGCCTGCCGCATGCCTCAATGATCCTCCTATGGTCTTGATCGCTACTGATCAAAATGTCGATGTATGGAGTCAGGTCGGCACTCTAAAAGACACCTTTTTCAGAATTTTGATCAGATGGCCTTTGGATGAAACCATGGTTCAAGGATTCACTTCCCGCCACGGCCATGAAGCATTTCCGGGCGGGTGGAATGAGAATCCATTACTTCCTCTTGGACCAGGCATCTCTCAGAGAAATCGTACGATTGAATACAGGTTTGTCCGGTGTGGTATCTTTTGAATCCAGGCAGAAGTAACCGACACGTTCAAATTGGTAGCGGGTATCTTGTGTTGCTTCCTTCAGACTAGGCTCCAGTTTGCACCCTTCAAGGACAGCCAAAGACTCTGGGTTCAGGAAATCCTTATAATCCTTTTTGTCTTTGCCAGAATCGGGTTGCTCGACGGTGAAAAGTCGTTCGTAGAGTCGCACCTCTGCGGTGATGGCGTGTTGTGCGGATACCCAATGAATGGTTCCCTTGACCTTTCGGCCTGAAGTCGCACCGCCTCGTTTGGAATCCGGATCAATTGTTGCACGCAATTCGACGATATTGCCCTCATCATCCTTGATTACTTTTTCACACTTGAGGATGTAGGCATAACGCAGGCGTACTTCACCTTCCGGTTTCAATCGAAAGAATTTCTTGGGTGCCTCTTCCATGAAATCATCCTGGTCGATGTAAATCTCTCGGCTAAAGGGAAGCTTCCTTGAACCTGCATCAGGGTCCTCGGGATTATTGACTGCTTCCAATTCCTCGAAATGATCTTCCGGAATGTTTTCAATCACTACTTTCAAAGGCTTCAGGACACCTTGAACACGCAGGGCTCGTTTATTGAGGTCGTTGCGTATGCTATGTTCCAAAAGTGCGATGTCGGTCATGCCATCATACTTGGTGATGCCAATTCGTTTGCAAAAATGTCGAATGGAATCCGAGGTCACACCCCGACGCCGCAGACCGGAAACAGTTGGCATGCGGGGATCATCCCATCCTGACACATGCTTGTCCTCCACCAGTTGAAGCAGCTTGCGTTTGCTCATCACCGTGTAACCCAAATTCAATCGGGCAAATTCAATCTGCCTGGGTAGTGGCTCAGGCAGGTTTACGTTCTGGAGAATCCAGTCGTACAAAGGTCGGTGTACTTCAAATTCCAATGTACATAGTGAGTGCGTAATTCCTTCAACGGCATCGCTCAGGCAATGGGCAAAATCGTACATGGGATAAATAGGCCAGGCATCGCCTGTGCGATGGTGATGCACTCTTCGAATGCGATAAAGCGCAGGATCCCGCATTTGGATGTTCGGAGCGCTCATCTCAATCTTGGCTCTCAAGGTCTTGGCTCCATCCTCAAACACGCCCTCCCGCATTTTTTTGAACAGATCCATATTTTCTTCCACGCTGCGTTCACGGAATGGGCTATCCTCACCTGCATGAGTGGGCGTGCCTCTCATCCGCATGAAATCTTCTGCCGATAAATCACAGACATAAGCTTTGCCGTTTTCGATCAACTGCATAGCGAAGCCAAAAAGCTTCTCAAAATAGTCAGACGTAAAAAACCTGGACTCTTTCCAGTCAAACCCTAACCAACGCACGTCTTCTTGAATGGATTCAACATACTCCGTGCTTTCACGTATGGGATTGGTGTCGTCAAATCGTAGATGACAAATACCCTGGTTTTCCTTCGCGATTCCAAAGTTGAGGCAAATTGCTTTTGCATGCCCAATATGAAGATAGCCATTGGGCTCAGGTGGAAATCGAGTAACAATCTGAGCGTGTTTGCCAGAAGTTTGATCTTCTTTGACAATTTCTCTGATAAAGTCCAGTGATTCAGTTTGTGAATTGTTTGCGTCGGATGACATAGAATCTATAAAGCTGATAACGAACCTCGTCCGTTTTATTTGAAACGATACCGATGATGCTCCGTATGGCAACGCCAATGTATGAGATTTGAATCTTTCATGTGCATTGAAGCAGTGAAGAATTCACAGGATCAATCCTGAGTGTATGCCTTTTCCAGTATGATTGCCTCAGTAATATTGATTTTGATATTTCAAAATGCGAGTCAGTTGATTCATTGTTTCAACAATTTCAGGATCGAACCATTCGCCCCAAAGAAGACTTCTCAGCCCAGTTATCGTTAAATTATGCCTTTGCCAGAGGCCATCCATCCTTTCTGGCAATGTTTTTAAATGGATAGATTCATTTTTCTTTGCAGCGATGTCAGGTATTGCCCTGATTGGCCGACAAATTTTTCGAGCATTGCTCGTCCTATCCAATTCCTGTGCATTGCATTGTTTTACAGAAAAGCTAACCGTTACGAAAAGATTCATTCATTTTCAAATTATTGTTACTGGTATCTCCTTTGACATGCGGATTTACTAGCCCTAACATTGCATATCCTATGAACTCCATGAGCTTTCTGTCCCTCGCAATGGCGATGCTCACTCCGATGATTGGAGTGCGTTCACAGCCTGATCCCAGAACAAGCCGTACAGAATGGCAGATATATCACGGGGATTATGGAGGTTCTCACTACTCGGCCCTTGATCAAATCAACCGATCCAATGTCAAAGATCTGGAAGTGGCTTGGATCTGGCATTCGGGTGATCTGGGCAGCACGATAGAGTGCAATCCTGTTATCATCGACGGCATCATGTATGTGACAACGCCCCGCATTCATTGTGTGGCATTGAATGCTGCGACGGGGAAAATGATCTGGCGGTTCGATCCATGGAATGGGAAGCGTGGAGGCGGGGTAAGTCGTGGAGTCTCTTATTGGAGCGATGGAAAATCGGATCACCGTATTTTTTATTCAGCCGGTGATTCTCTTTATGCATTGAATGCCAAAACGGGTCAGCCTGTTGATTCCTTCGGTAAGAATGGCCGCATCAGTCACCTCGATGGATTTGACACGGATGTCTTCTTTTTTTCCATCGGCAACAACACACCGGGCCTTGTCTGGAAAGATTTATTGATTCTGGGATCAACCACTGGTGAAGGGCCTCAACCTTGTGCACCGGGTCATATCAGGGCATTTGACGTGCGCACCGGGATTCGTCAATGGATCTTTCACACCATACCTCACCCAGGTGAGTTCGGTTATGAGACATGGGGTCCGGAGTCCTGGAAGCAAGTAGGGAGCGCCAATGTCTGGGGCGGATTTACTCTGGACGCGGAGAGAGGGATTCTTTTCTGTGGTACGGGTTCTCCAGCTTATGATAGTTGGGGTGGTAATCGTCCGGGGCAGAATCTATTCGGTAATTGTACCTTGGCTTTGGATGCTAATACGGGCAAACGATTGTGGCATTTTCAGGCGGTTCACCATGATCTGTGGGATTATGATTTACCCACCCCACCGGTGCTCGGTCGCTTGAACAAGGATGGAATAAACATCGATGTGGTGGTTCAACCAACTAAAATGGGGCATCTGTTCGTTCTTGACCGCACGACTGGTGAGCCTGTTTACCCAGTTCAAGAGGTTTCCGTGCCTGCTTCCGATATGCCCGGAGAATTCAGTTCCCCAACTCAGCCATTTCCTTCGCAGGCATTTCGTCTGGCCATGACTCGAATGGATGCAGAGAACGTCACTCAATTAAATGGAATAGCCAATGCCAGAGTTCGCGAAGATCTGAAGGACATGTTGACTGGCGATGTGTTCATTCCCCCGACTTATCAAAAATCCGTCGTGCTACCTCAGTTCAATGGAGGATGTGAATGGGGTGGGGCGGCTTTCGATGTGGATTCGAATACTGTGATCGTGAATGTGAGTAATGAAGCAGAGTGGACCTCCATGGTTGCGTCTCGGCCCAAAGAGCGGATGTCCCTGAATCAACTCGGTAACCATGTATATCGTGCCGTTTGTGCTTTTTGTCATGGAATGAGTTCACCGGTCAACCCCGCCTCGCCATCCCTTCAAAAGGTACGTGAACGATTAGATGCTACTCAAATAGCTCAGTTGATGGAAACCGGGCGCGGTCAAATGCCATCGTTTGCTTCTTTCAGTGAGCTGGAAAAACGAGCTGTGATTGCCTTTTTGCTGGGTGAGGGAAAGGATGAACAGATTGAAACAAAAGATCTGAATTTGAGCTACGCCGAGAATATTCCCGTGGTGACTACCGGCCATCATGACTGGCGTGATCCTGAAGGATTCCCTGTAAATAAACGCCCATGGGGAACCTTGAACGCAGTGGATCTCAGCGCGGGTCGCATCAAGTGGCAGGTGCCATTGGGAACCTATCCTGAACTCGAAAAGCGGGGCGAGTCTTCGACCGGAACATTTAACATTGGAGGTCCTGTGGTTACAAAAGGTGGATTGGTCTTCATTGGTGCCGCAATGGATGAACGTTTCCATGCTTTCGATAAAGATACAGGGGAACTTTTGTGGGAGTATCAAATGGAATTTGGCGGATACGCCACGCCTGCAACCTACGAGTTGAATGGGCGCCAATACATTGTGATTGCGGCTGGAGGTGGAGGGAAACCAGGTACGGGCAAAGGGGATGCTTATTATTGTTTTGCACTGCCTCAATGACTGGGAATGGCTTTAGTTGATTCTTGATTTTAACATGATCGGTCTTCATGAAATGGATTAAAAATATTGGCCTGCTACTGGTCTTACTGGTCTTCGCCTCACTTTTGGTAGGTGTGGATTTATGGTTTTTTTATCATCCAAAAGTTATACGAACGGATGGTGTGATTTATGGGCATCGACATGGAAAAGAATTGACCATGGACATCATTCGCCCAGAGATCGGGTCGAATGGTTTGGGGATTGCCCTCATGGTCAGTGGGGGTTGGAAATCGGGCCCTCCGGGTTCGACGCCCATTGAGATGATGGCGCCCTTGCTTCGGCGGGGTTACACCATTTTTGCTATCAGTCATATCTCGCAGCCAGATGCTACCGTGATGGAAATCATTGAGGACATGCATAAGGGAATACGATATGTTCGTTATCATGCCAAAAAATATCAAATCGATCCCGAACGGCTGGGAGTAACAGGAGGCAGTGCGGGTGGTCATCTCAGCCTCATGCTTGCCACGACCGGAGGAATGGGTTCAGCTGCTGCAGAGGATCCGGTTGACCAAGTGAGCAGTGCTGTCCAGGCGGTTGCCATTTTTTATCCTGTGACTGATTTGTTGAATCTCGGATCTTCAAGAGAGAACCCCGGTGATGGTGGCCCCCCAAAAAGCTATGTGGAGGCCTTTGGTCCAGATGCCACGAACATGGAAAAATGGAAACAAATCGGACGTGACTCTTCTCCTATTTATCATGTTCACGACCGTCTTCCACCCACCTTGATCTACCATGGAGACGAGGATAATCTGACGCCTCTGGATCAGTCAGAGAGATATGTGGAAGAAGTCCGAAAATTAGGAAACATGATCGAACTCAGAGTCCATCAAGGAGGGGATCATGGTTGGTGGACGATGATTTTTGACCTTCAGGAATTTGGAGTATGGTTCGATCGTTATCTGAAATGAGCGGAGAACATGTCACTCTGAGCATCATTTTGTGCATGATAAAATCACGCTAAAAAATCAACATGATGGACGTATTCCACAGTGGAGGGTTGACTTGAGTCGCTTACATACTTTTGATGGGTATTAGAATGTTCGTAAAACGTTGTTTTGACCTTGTTCTGGTTTTTATCACCGCGCCGCTTTGGCTGCCGTTGTTGCTCGTGGTGGGCTTGATGGTACGTTCCCGTCTGGGTTCTCCGGTCTTTTTCCAGCAGGAAAGGCCGGGTCGCGATGGGAAGTCTTTCAAACTCATTAAGTTTCGTTCCATGACGGACGAAGTGGATGCACAGGGCCAGTTACTACCCGATGCAGATCGACTTCCTGCTTTCGGACGCTGGTTGCGTGCGACTTCGCTGGATGAATTTCCCGAGCTGTTGAATATTCTCAAGGGTGAAATGAGCTTCGTAGGGCCGCGTCCCCTTCTCACGCAATATTTACCCTTGTATTCCAGGGAGCAGGCCAGGCGTCACGAAACCATTCCGGGAATCACCGGGTGGGCGCAGGTCAATGGGAGAAATGCCCTCTCCTGGGATGAGAAATTCAAGTTGGACGTTTGGTATGTGAACAACCGCTCACTCTGGCTTGATATCAAAATACTCTGGAAAACCTTCCTGACCGTGGTTCGAAAAGACGGCATTCAGGCGCCCGGTGAAGCCACGATGCCGTTCTTCAGTGGCAATGTACCTGCCGGAAAAGTGGAGTGAAACTTCGATTATCCTTTGGCACACGCGTTTATGTTCAAGTGGTAAGGAGCAAGTGCACGCTCGATCATCCATTCAGTCTCATCTGAATCAATCTCCCCCATTGAACATGAAAGTGTTCAATCAGCTTTCAGCTGCTTAATATCATCGTTTTTACTTGTATCCAAGTTGTGTAAGCGACAGGATGCTAGCATATTAGAAACCAGATTTTCACACTTCAGCATGGCTCACTGGTGTGACTGAAGACGGAAACAACAAATCCTTCAAGATGACGACGTTAACAATTGACGGACGTGTGGTGGAAACAGAGGAAAAAGACATGCCTCTTCTGTGGTTCCTGCGCGACAAACTCCAGAAAACAGGCACGCGATTTGGTTGTGGCAAGGGGCTTTGCGGCGCCTGCACCGTTCTGGTGGATAATCATGCAGTTCGCTCCTGCCAGCTCCCTGTTCTCGCCCTGGACGGAAAAAAGGTGACCACCATTGAGGGGCTTTCGGAAAATGGAGACCACCCACTTCAGAAGGCCTGGCAGGAAAAAAATGTCCCCCAGTGTGGTTACTGTCAGGGTGGACAAATCCTGTCGGCGGTGTCTCTTTTGAATTCGCATCCCAACCCGTCAGATGAAGATATTGACGATGCCATGGTTGGCAATATATGCCGCTGTGGCACCTACGGCAGAATCCGGGAAGCCATCAAGTCCGTCCAGGGAGGTTCCCAGTGAATACCATTGCATCCTTCAGCAGGCGTGACTTTCTCAGGCTGAGCGGTATGACATGCTCGGGCCTCATACTGGGCTTTTCCGCCAAGGGCGAGACAAGCTCATCGAAAAACCTCAGCCCGGATATTTTTCTGACACTCGAGCCAAGTGGTGCCATACAGATCTACGCGCACCGATCCGAAATGGGCACTGGAATTCGCACGGTCCTGCCCATGGTCGTTGCGGATGAATTGGGAGCGGACTGGGAAGATGTGGATATCAAGCAGGCGACTGGGGACAAGAAATTTGGATCTCAAAACACGGATGGATCACGCAGTATCTGGAAGTTTTTTGACCGCATGCGTACTGCCGGGGCAACAGCGGGATTCCTCCTGAATCAGGCAGCCGCTGCTCGCTGGAATGTCGACCCGGGCACTTGTCAGCGCAATGCCAGTCATGTGATCCACAAGGAATCAGGCAAGCGCATTGCCTTCAAGGAACTCGTCGTCGAAGCCGCCAAGCTTCCTTTGCCAGAAACGAATGAACTGGTCTTCAAGGCACCGACCGAAAGAACCTACATCGGCAAAGGAAAAAAGGTCGTGGACTTTGCCGACATGGTTTCAGGCAAGGCAGTCTTTGGCGCTGATGTCCGTCTCCCAAACATGCTTTTCGCGGTTGTTGAACGAAGCCCAGTCCTTGGGGCCAAATGGAAAGATTTTGACGAGGAAGCACCATTGAGCGTCAAGGGGGTAAGCCAAGTCGTTACCATTGCTCCTTTCAAGGCGCCGCATGCATTCCAGGCGCTCGGCGGTATCGCCGTGCTTGCCGATAACACTTACGCTGCCATCAAAGGCCGGGAAAAACTCAATACGCAGTGGGGAACATCGGAACACGACAAGTATGATTCCGATGCCTACAGGGATGAACTCATGGCCACCGCCGAGAAGGAGGGAGTCGTGGTTCGCCAGAAAGGTGATTACAAGGAGGCAGTGAAGGGCCTGACAACCCATTCGGCCAGTTATTATGCGCCACACCTTCTGCATCAACCCATGGAACCGCCTGTTGCTACCGCTGACTTCAAGGATGGCAGATGCATTGTGTGGGCGCCCACTCAGAATCCTCAGGCAGCACAGGACGTTGTCGCTGCTGCACTCAAAATCCCGGCGTCTGAGGTGACCGTTCACGTCACCCTTCTGGGCGGCGGGTTTGGACGCAAATCAAAACCGGATTACGTGGCAGAGGCAGCTTTGCTCTCGCAAAAAGTCGGAAGGCCTGTTCAGGTCGTCTGGACTCGTGAGGACGATATTCAGCACGATTACTTCCACTCGGTTGCAGCCTTGAAATTGGAAGCTGGCCTCGACAAAAATGGGTATCCTGAGGCCTGGAGAATGCGCACTGTTTTTCCGTCGATCAGTTCGACATTTGCCAAAGGAGTCGTGCAGGCTTCAGCAGGCGAGATGGGAATGGGTTTCAGTGATCTACCCTTTGACCTTCCGCATATCCTTTGTGAAAACGGTCCGGCATCCGCACATGTCCGTATCGGTTGGTTGAGGTCGGTCGCCAACATCCAACATGCCTTTGGGATCCATTCCTTTGTCGATGAACTGGCAGCAAGAGCAGGCATCGACCCTTTGACATACCTCAACAGGATTATTGGCAGGGATCGCAAGATCGATCTCAAGGCCGAAGGTGCCGAGTATTCGAATTACGGTGCGCCCATTGAAAAGTATCCCGTTGACACAGCTCGTCTCAAGCATGTCCTCAACACGGCCGCCAGAAGTGCGGACTGGGGCCGTCCACTTCCTGCGGGGCAAGGTCAGGGAATCGCGGTGCACAGGAGCTTCGTGAGTTACATCGCCATCGCTGTGCGCGTGAGGGTTCTTGGCCGCAAGGTGTTGATCGAACAGGTGGACCTTGCTATCGACTGCGGTCTGGCAGTACACCCGGAACGGATCCGCAGTCAGATGGAAGGATCGGTTGTTTTTGGCATATCCCTGGCCATGATGGGCAAGGCAACCATGAAGAACGGTGCCGTTGAACAGAGCAATTTTCACGACGCACCGGTAGCAAGAATCACGGATGCAAAACCAAAGATCAACGTATCGCTCATCCAGAGTGACGCGCCTCCCGGTGGTGTTGGTGAGCCAGGAGTCCCACCCTTTGCCCCCGCCCTCTGCAATGCCATCTTTGCGGCAACCGGCAAGAGGATTCGAAGCTTGCCAATCAATGAGTATGATTTTGCAGAGGCTTGAGGCTTTCATGCCGGATCAAGAGCAGTATTTTAATCCACTCACATAGCCTGTTGTTATCGAAGGGATGCAGCTTAGCGACATGACGCACATATATATCCACCTGTGATCACCCCCGCAGGTATGCCTGCATACGTATCCATCAAAACAATCCATCCCCGGGCAGGCTTTTACAGTCTGCACCCGTTTTTCCATGAAATACTTTACTGAGAATAGATATACTTCCTCAGTGATCATCCTGTCGGTGATCACTGCCTTCCTCGGAAATGTGCTTGAGCCCTTGGTCATCTACTTGCTGAGCTGGGCGATCCTTATTTATTTCATGCTGGAGGCATGCTTCAAACTGCGAAAGCTAGGCTGGAAAGGCTATATTGGTCATGCAGGTAATCGTTTTGATTTTCTCGTTGTCCTCTGTAGCATCCTCTTCGTGATCATTCCTAACATGGCGGTTGGAAGCATTGTTTACCTTCGCCTGTTCAGGGTTCTCTCTCTTGTTAAAATCGTTAAGCTTATTCCGGATGCAGGGCATATACTCAGTGGCCTGGCACGGGCAATGAAGGCATCCAGAGCCATCCTTACCTTGCTGGCCATCCAGCTGGTCTTCTTTTCACTACTCGGTTTCAGCCTCTTTGGCACTTACCTTCCCAACTACTTCGGAAATCCACTGAGTGCGATGAATACGATTTTCACCATATTCACGGTTGAGAACTGGGGTGCCGTCCCGACAGCAGCTGCGGCACTCGACGAGCCTTTCATCTATTATGCAGTCAATGCCTTTGTTATTTGTGTGCTGATCCTGGGAGGATTCATCTCACTCTCGCTTGCAAATGCTATTTTTGTGGATGAAATGGCAAGCGACAACAATGATGAAATCATGAAAAAAATGGACTTGTTGATGGCTGAAAATGCCGAGATAAAAAAGGTGCTCATCCATTTGGAAAAGCAAATAGGAAAGTCTTGAATCCTCGTAAATTGAATGCGGGCTGGTAGGCACGATCGGCAAAAAGCTGCATTGCTCAAAATCGCATCTGGTGCAGGCTGCCCATCCTTGAGAGATCAAGCGTCTTGGGTGAAACATGCTGACCCTTGCGATAAAACTGTTCCACACTGACGTGAAACAACTCCTCAAAAAGCTGCTTCCAGTTGGTATTGTTGGGTTGTCGTTTCCAGAAATCCAGCATGCGCTGAAATCCGCCTTCACGACAGGCAAGGAGAACCATTGCTGTCGAGGTTCCGTAATTGACGTCCCTGTTACCGTATGACTCCATGCGAGCTCCAAAATCATCAGGCACAGCGTGACGCAATTGGGCTGTCTCGGCATAATCATCCACTTGCTCAAAATCCCGAAGGTACATCGACTCAAAAACCGCGGCTGAGCCCTCAATCAACCACTTGACGCTAAACGCTTCCTCAATGGAAGGATTCACATGCCTCTGGTAAACGTGGAAATATTCATGCGCGATGACAGAGCGCATATGAGGATGCTCTTGTATCAATTCATCCTGAACTATTTCCAGAACCAGCATGACACGTCTCTTCCCACCGCCTCCATGCCCACCGCTGACATACTGGCCTCCCTCCAGCCTCTTTCCGTTCACAACGGGGGGTTCTCTCCAGGAAGGCCAGGCAACGATATCGATATCATAGCCCCCAAGCAGTTGAGAGAGGTTGCTCACGACCCGATGAAACTGAATCTCCCATGCCTTGGGTACCTCATAAAAGTGTTCCTTGGCGCAGTAGTTATCATACTTTTTCAGCGGACTGGATAGTCCTTCGGAGTCTTCCGCTTGGGCCTTGTCATGCAATGGTAGAGGTTGTGCTGCCTGCGTGCTGGAGAGAGAGAGAATCCACCATGAAACGGTGATCAGGAGATATTTCAAGCAACATGCCATAGACATTGTAATCATCTTTCTTTTCTCAAGGATCACATGAAATCCGTTTGCCCTTGAGTATTCACCCGCAGATTTGTCCCAGGGAAACATTTGGTCGAGCCTTCATCAAGTCCGAATCCTGACGGAAGGCACTGCCTTTTACGAGGGATAACATGAGTGGAATCAACTTTGATTTCAATAGGTTCTCGCTGGCAGTGCTCGGCGGTAGTGCTCAAGCATGGCAGACCGCAAGGAAGTACTTCCGCAAGAGGTCTGGAATACTCTGTATGAAGTGATACGGACTGAGAGCCACTGCAAAAGTGAACTCTTCCTCGCTATTGGCTTGAATGGTCTTCATTGTTTGAGACCCCTCGCAGCTCGTGAAAACTGCAATGAGCCTGCTGAAAAAGTTGAATGAAATTCTGCACCTCCTTATCTGGAGTGAATATTTCTTCCAATAAAAAAATCTGATCCCATAAAATGGAATCAGATTCTCATGAAATCGTTGCTGAAGGTCCTCAGTCTTTTGGTTTGTGTTCGCTGTGGCAAGCCTTGCAGGAAGCCCCAGCTTTCTTGAAACCAGCTAATGTGGCTTCAATGTTTTTTTCTTTGATCCCTTTGAGAGCGGCGGCCGTGCCAGCGCGAAGGTCCTTGATGCAGGCATCTTCCCAGATTTTATCAGGACAGCGATCGTCAGCCATCATGATATGGCTTGATTCATTCAGAAGCGCCGCACTCAGAGACAAGTGTTTCCAGTCTTTTTTTGTTGCTGGTTTGGAATCGATCAAGCCTTTCTTGAGGGCCGTCATGTGAGGTTTGACGATAGCTTCCATCAGTTGCTCAGTCGTCATGGGGCGGGTTTTACCCTTCATGCCGGGACCATGGCCATCGGCAAAGGCCAGTGTTCCGACGGCGACACCAGCAACCAAAAGAGCTGGTAACATTTTGGATACGTATTTGATCATGGCTTTAATGTATTTGAATTAAACAATCTTCCGGATACTAATTTTAGTTACATGAAAATCAATCCTTCATTTTGAATCGATCTTCCAAACACGGATTTTAAGCCGGAATATATAGTTGTTCCTTGCAAAAACACCCTAAAATTTGAACATCAAACCTATTGCTGAGCAGTCAGCCGCATGCCAATCGTCATATATTCCCCTTAACGGCTCGATTCACATGGTGAAAATCCATTCTTGAATGCAACGGCCCTTTTGGGTTGGAATAGGGATTACGTTTTATGAGCAGTCACAATACATTGAATACTTTAAGGGATTTTACATTAGGCAATGGTAGCCAAGGCCAACTTTTCAGCCTACCAGCTCTGGAGGAAGAAGGTGTGGGTAACATTTCAAGGTTGCCTGTTTCCATCCGAATCGTCCTGGAATCCGTCCTGCGCAATTGTGATGGGAAGAAAGTCTCCGAAGAAAATGTTCGAGAGCTGGCCCAATGGCAGCCCAAATCCGAGCGCACCGCTGAGATTCCTTTTGTTGTCGCGCGCATTGTGCTGCAAGATTTTACGGGTGTCCCTTTGCTGGTCGATCTGGCAGCGATGCGCTCTGCCGTGAGTCGACTGGGTAAGAATTCAAAGATTATCGAGCCACTGGTCCCGGTCGATCTTGTTGTTGATCATTCTGTTCAGGTTGATTTTGCCGGAACTGCGGATGCGATGGATCGTAATCTTGACAAGGAATTCACTCGCAACCGCGAACGTTATCAATTTCTCAAATGGGGCATGCAGGCTTTCGATACTTTCAAAGTCGTGCCTCCAGGAATCGGCATCGTCCATCAGGTCAATCTTGAATACCTCGCCAAGGGTGTCCTGAACGCTAGCAATATCTATTACCCTGACACGCTCGTCGGAACGGATTCGCATACCACGATGATCAATGGTCTGGGTGTGGTGGGCTGGGGTGTGGGAGGTATCGAAGCTGAGGCGGGCATGCTGGGTCAGCCCGTGTATTTCCTGACTCCGGACGTTGTGGGTGTGCATCTGACCGGTAGTTTGCAGGAGGGTGTCACCGCAACCGATCTAGCACTGACCGTGACCGAATTACTTCGAAAAGCAAAAGTCGTCGGTAAATTTGTCGAATTCTATGGACCCGGTGCGCAGGCGTTGCCTTTGGTTGATCGGGCAACCATTGCCAACATGGCTCCCGAGTATGGCGCGACGATGGGATTCTTCCCAATCGATGGTGAGACAGTCAACTACCTTCGCCAGACCGGTCGAAATGATGAGCTTTGTGCTACCTATGAAAATTACTACAAAGCTCAGGGAATGTTCGGTATTCCCAATAAGGGAGATATTGATTACTCCATTGATATTGAGCTCGACCTTGGATCAGTGACTCCGAGTGTTGCCGGACCCAAGCGACCACAAGATCGCATTGTTCTCCCCCAATTAAAGAACAGTTTTCAATCCACATTTACCAAATCCGTTGCTGATGGCGGTTTCGGTAAGTCCGGGGAAGAATTGGAGCAGAAAACGGTCACGGTCGATAATAACGGAAAAGGTTCTGTGGAGCTGAAACATGGCAGTGTTTTGATCGCGGCGATTACCAGTTGCACCAATACGTCCAACCCAGGCGTCATGCTGGGAGCAGGATTGCTGGCCAGGAAGGCGGTTGAGAAAGGATTGAAAATCAACCCGGCGGTCAAGGCCTCCCTCGCGCCCGGCTCACGAGTCGTGAGTGATTACCTTGAGGAAGCAGGCCTGCAGACTTATCTGGATCAGCTTGGATTTAATCTGGTTGGTTACGGGTGTACTACTTGTATCGGTAACAGTGGTCCACTTTCCAAACCGATTGAAGATGCCGTGGTTGGAAATGATCTGGTGGCTGCTTCAGTACTTTCGGGTAATCGTAATTTCGAGGCCAGGGTTCATCAGAACATCAAGGCCAATTTCCTGATGTCACCTCCTTTGGTCGTGGCCTTTGCACTGGCGGGCCGTGTAGACATCAATCTTGCGGAAGAGTCATTGGGTGTGGATAAGGATGGAAACGATGTTTACCTGAAGGATCTGTGGCCGAGTCTCGACGAAGTGAAAGAGCTCTTTGGCAAAGCCATGAATCCGGAAATATTCAGAAAACTCTACACTGACTTTGCTGATCAGAATCCAAAATGGAATGAAATTCCTTCGTCGGTTGGAGACGATTATGAATGGGATGCTGACAGTACTTACATTCAGGAGCCTCCATTTTTCACGGATTTCGAGCAGGAGCCAGGCACGATCACTCCGATAGAGGGCGCACGTGCTCTGGGGATTTTCGGTGACAGTGTGACAACCGATCACATCAGTCCTGCGGGAGCGATCAAAAAGGATTCTCCGGCAGGTCGCTTTCTGGGTGACAACGATGTGGCGATTGCTGATTTCAACAGTTACGGTTCCAGACGTGGCAATGATCGCATCATGACGCGTGGAACGTTTGCCAATGTGCGCATCAAGAACCTCATGGTTCCGGGCACGGAAGGTGGTGTGACCAAGCACCAGCCTTCTGGTGAACAGACCAGTATTCATGATGCAGCTCAACGCTACGCTCAGGAAAAGACACCCCTTGTTATTCTTGCTGGGCATGAATACGGCACCGGCAGCTCGCGGGATTGGGCAGCCAAGGGAACTCGATTGCTCGGCGTGCGTGCGGTTGTGGCGGCCAGTTTTGAGCGTATTCATCGATCCAATCTTGTTGGCATGGGTGTATTACCCCTGCAATTCGAAGAAGGTCAAACGGTGAAATCACTCAACCTTGATGGGAGTGAAACTTTCGATATCGTGGGCCTGACCAATGATCTTCAACCGAGGCAGGAACTTCAATTACGCATCACTCGGTCCAGCGGTGAAAAAATCGAAGTAGCACTGCGTTGTCGAATCGATACGGATATCGAAATCGACTACTACCGTCACGGAGGCATCCTTCATTATGTCCTGCGTCAACTGGTAGCAAAAGCTTGATTCATTCAATCGATTTTCCAATCCAGCGGCGTTCCTTGACTCTGGTGTCAAGGAGCGCCTTTTTCATGTCGGCCTTTTGATTCGTACGTGCAAAGCACGTTTTTTCGAGGGCAATCAATCTTGAGTCGTCATTCTTTTTGTGCAGTGGAATCCCCCTAAAACAAGCAGGCAACTGTTGATAAGCCTCGTGTCGATTATCTATGAGACATATTGAGAAAAGGTCAGCTCGAATGGCCGATGACGTATCCTTGTTAAATATCGCTCATCAGAGGGCGAAACCTTTTTGATGCAACAAAGACATTGAAAGGAATCGATGGCATGCAGAAAAAATTTTTGTGCTTTTCGGCATGCTGAATGGACACCAGTACTGACCATGTTTCTGTAATTGGCTTTTGAATGCTAACCCAACAGACCGGTCGCTTTGTTGCTGCTGCCGAAACTATCAACGTCGATACCATGTTGATGGAGCAAATCCATGTAGAGATTGCAGAGTGGAGTAGGGTTTTCCAACACGGTGTGAGTTTGATGCCTGTATCCGCCTCCCGCAACGATGGTGGGAAGATTGTGACAAAGGTGTTTCGAGGAATCTCCAAAATTACTGCCAATCACAACGGTTGTGTGGTCAAGCAAGGTTCCCTGACCTTCTTCAATCTGATCAAGATCGTTCAAAAAATGATCCAAATGTTTCACGAGATCCCTTTCGATACACGCGAGTTTTTTCAGGGCATCTTTCTTGCCCCCATGATGTGAAAGTGTATGCCAGCCACCAGTGGCTCCGGGAACATGGATCGCTCCGTAGATCCAGTCCAGCGAGAGTGTGATCACTCGGGTTGAATCTGTTTGAAGGGCGAATTTCGAAAGCTCAAGCAGGTTATGTACTTTGGTTGAAAATGCGAATTCCTGATCTTGGCTCAGTGAATTCCTGATTTCCGGCTTTTTGGTTTTCAACCAGAATGCTTCATGTTGAGTTTGCTTTTCCAATTCCTCAATGACATTGCGGTAGGAGTCAACCTTGTGACTGGCATCTCCGTCTTTTCTTACTAACTCCATGTCACGATAGAGACTTCGGATGACCCGGCGATCATCAAGAATCTGTTTCCTCCTTGCAGTCAGGTCTTCTTTTCCGAAGAGTTTGTCGTAAATTTTTTGCTCGTCGTGCATGGGAGGAATGGCGATGCCACGCTGATTCCACGAGCAGCCCCAGCCACGATCATACACACTGAAAGACAGAAACGGAAAACGGGTGTCATTGCCTATCTCACGCGCCAGAATCTGGTCCAGAGAGACCGTGTTGTTGAAATGAGGAGATTCTGGATATGGCGCACCAGTGAGAAAGGATTTTTCGGAGTCGTGATTGCTCGTGTCCATCCCCGGATGAAAGAGATTTTGAAAGACAGTGACTTTTTCTTTCGTTGTCAGGCTTTTGAGATAGTCAGAACTTTCGAGATTACCTCGTTCCCTGGGAAAGAAGTGGGGTCCATAAAAACCCAGTGAATTGCAAATGAACACCACTCTTCTGGGAGGGATGGCAGGCTTTGCCTTTGGGGTTCCTCTGAGATCCAGTGAATGCATTGCGATTGGCAGGGCTGCGCCATATTTCAGAAATTCTCTTCGGCTTGTCTCTTTCATTCAAATGTTCCTTTCAATAAGTAAACCACCACATCGCCTATCAAATCTCTCATACCACAATCTTCTGCCTTGTCGGGGATCATTTTAAGCAGATCGATCCGCTGCTGTAAATTGGGTTCATGACCCTTGGCATATTCAAAAAACTTTTTGGCAAAGTTGTAGGCAATCTTGCGGTGCTCAGAGAGCAGGATTTCCTTGAGACCAAAAATATCATTGAAAGCGAAGTCTCCAATTTTTGCTGAAGCATCCACTCTGTTTCCCAAGGAAAAGTAACCCTGTGGTCGATACTGAAATGTTGCATTGTGTTCTTTCTTTACTCGATATTGCGTGCGCCATTGCCCGGTCGCATCAAAGTTCTCCAGTGCAAACCCATAGGGGTCGATGCTCTTGTGGCAGGTATAGCAGGTCTTATTTTTTTTGTGCTGCTCAATCTGTTCCCGCAGGGATATCGCCTCGGCGTCATGTTCCGGCTCGATCGCCTCCACATTTTCGGGTGGAGGCGAGAGCGGATTACCCACGACATTTCTGGAAATCCATGCACCTCTCAAAATGGGAGACGTATCATATCCGTCCGTCGTGACTTTCAACACGCTGCCCATGGTCAACAAACCACCACGAGGTGATTCCGGTGCAAAAGTAACCTTGCGCAGATCTTGCCCAACGATGCCTGCAACGTCGTAATGTTGAGCCAGTCGTTGATTAAGAAACGCATAATCGGAGTCGATGAAATGAGCGATGGGCTCATTTTCGCGAAGCATGTGTGACAGGTAGGCATGTGTTTCCTTGGGAAGGTAATAGTCAAGAAGATCGTTGTATTTCGGATAGAGCTTGAGTGAAGGAGAGATCGTCGCCCACGATCTGAGGTTCAACCACTGATCACTGATTGAATGAATCATTCTTCGAGTGCGATCGTCATCTAACATGCGATTAATCTCGGCTCGAATGGATTGGGATTCGGTCACTTGATTGTTGTGTGCTCTGGCAAGCAATTTGGCATCTGGCACCGAGAGCCACATTATTCGGGAAAGGGCGCTGGCGTTGGCGTAAGACGAGTTTGCGTGTTCTCCGGGAGCCATCAGAAAACGCATGGAACAAAGAATTGCTTTCAATCCGGTTCGTGTTGCCTGAATAAAATCCTGATCTACGGCATATGCATCGAGACTCACCTCTACAAAGGGTGAAAGCTGTTCATCGGTGAGTGAAGTGGCAAAGGCCTGCTGTGCGAAATTTCGGATCACCTGTTTCAATGATTCTTTCGATCTTGAAGCTATTCTAATCTGTGTCGTTGGCCATTGTTCTTCCCAAGCACTCAATACATCGAGCTTCCCAATGGATGCTATCGATTGATCGTCCATGGAGATCGCATCGGTGATCAAAAACTTGATGAACGGTAGCTGGGTTGGTTTGGGGAACAAGATGGGTTGTTCATTTGCCAGTCGGGTTTCCAGCCGACCTTCCACAACGGGTTCACCCCATGTTGTTCCATCATCAGAAAGGAAGATCGAATACCGTTCTACCTGTCCATTCCCGTTTCCTCCTGTCCACGCAGCATAGTTCAAGCCCTCAATCGAGGCACCTTCGGGGTTTTCAAGGATTACATAATGAGGACCCTTCGCAAGGATTGGCTTGAATTGTGTATGCCAGAATGTCCGATGCGATCCATCCTGCATCTTTTCCTTTTCCATGCCCTTCTGGGAACTGCTGACCCTGAGGCTCCCACCAATCCTCTGGAGGTTCGTTTGAAATTCGGCATGTTGCGATGTTTCCCGTGGAGGAGCCTTCAGGACCAGATCGCCAAATATTTTCTGGTATGAAGCAGGAGGCCATTGATCATGAACCGGACCACGCGCTTTCAAATGTTTGATATAAATCCCTTGCTTGATGTCTTTCTGACGGAAGTTATGTCTGGAGTAGCAATGAACCGACACATTTTCGCCGGGATGAAGGAAGACACGTATCGTCTGTGAGCGGAGTTCTTGGTGTCCCACGGAAATCACTCCAAGCATGCGCTGAGGCTGGGGTCGATCGTCGGCGTAATAGTATTTTCCTGCATATACTTGAAGAGAGATATCCTCGGGAAAAGCACCCACCTTTGCCGTGTCGAACGTCAGATCATACCATCCAGAAACCCGGGGTTCAAAATGATCGTAAAAAAAGGAATAGGTATTTCCATTGTTGGCTCTGGTCCAGGAAAACAGAATACCATCTTCGTATGGCCGGTGGTAGATATTATATGTTGAATGACTGTCCTTCACCTTACCTGTGATCCAGGTGCGTTCGTTCGGGACGCCGTTCTTTGGAAAGGCAAATTCCAGCATTTGATCAGTAGCCTTGAAATAGCTTCCAATCATATCCTTGCTCAATTCAATCCTTCGATCCGAATCAAAATTCTTAGTGCCACGGTCTTCTGGAATCTGATCGGCTAGATTCAGACGAATCCCGAGCAAATCATTGACCGAATACACAAACTCATGGCGGCTGATACGCCTGAACTTTCTGGGTTTGTGGTCAGGCTGACATGCTGCCAGCCACTCCAGCATGCGTTTTTTTTCTTGCGGAGAAGGTTGAGCCTTTTCAGGAGGGGGCATCTTCCCTGTGATCAGGTTTTCAAATACCAAGGTCCCGTCAAAGCTTACCTGCTTGAAAATTTCCATCAGATCAAGGTTTCCCTTTTTCGTCAGATCATCGTGGCAATCGTAGCAGTAATCTCCAAAAAGATGGCTTGCTTGTCCATCCCCCCCGTGCGCAGAAATTAGATTCAGGAAAAAGATCAGCAAGCTGGTCTGTAATGAATATTTTCGAGGGTATTGCTTCATGCGTTTCCAGGCACCTCTTCAGTCTTCAAAACTTCAAAATACAGAAAATATTCATCATGCCCAGCAAAAGCACCCCTTGATTTACAGGATTTGTTGATGGTTTTCTGACGAGGCTGTGATGCACAAGCTCACTCTAGCAATGTCGATTTCATAGAGATTCTTCAGACAAATGTCTGCAGAATCTCCTAAACGGACCATAAGCGCTTTTGGCAACCATCAGGTGATGCCCCCAAGGAGTTCCCATGGTTATTTCGGTGTCTGCTTCAAACGTCCTATTATCGATGATAGCGGCCAGCCACCGCTCACACTGACCATACTGGCCATTGGAAATTGGGTGAAAGCAAGCTCAGAGGAACGCTGTATTGTTAAATAGAACCTTCAGTCAGCGGTATCCCCAGTGTCGATCGGACGGTTGTGGCTCTGCGTGATGGATACCTTCATCCGTATTTCGAGAGTGTCATGAGCGGAATTTCAGCTTCTTGCCTTTTATCTTGTGATAAATAAATCTGAAATCATTTCACCGATGAAAGTAATTCCTCCGGCAATGCCTGGCCTCTATCCCTCACATACTGATAGGTCCCAAAGAACATTTCATCGAAGCTCTGCTGACCCCATGGAACTCTGCGGGATGGGTCAGGGTTGGCTTGGTTTCTGTCGGAGTTATCCCAGACAGCATGGAGAGTCAGTTTGCTTCCCTTGGCGATCCGTCTGGGTTTCTGTAACACGTAAGTATGTTGCCAATTGAAATCATATTGAGGCACAGACACCAACGTTTCACGTGTGCCTTGAGGCGTTTCAAGTTCGAATGCCATTGATTTGCCCCGGAAATGCATGTGGGGATTCATGGAGTAAAGAATGATATCTTCCCTGATCTCTCGCGTTTGATTCCATTCGAAACTTCGATCGTGTGGTGGAATTTGTATGGAATCATCATAAAACAATCCCGTGCGAAAAGAATGTTTTGTCGACTCATCCGACAGATAGAGTCCCAGCTGCGTTTCAT
The DNA here is from genome assembly GCA_002690655.1 of Pedosphaera sp. GTDB lineage: Bacteria > Verrucomicrobiota > Verrucomicrobiia > Limisphaerales > AAA164-E04 > AAA164-E04. Next base: position 78,329 of record NZFL01000010.1, on the reverse strand, counting down.
CCAGCACTTCCTTGCCGTAAGCAGTGTAATGTAACTCGAACAAAAGACGCTCTTCCTTCTTTAACAGCACACCTGTGCTGTCAGGAAACAGACTGCCTTTCACACCCGGGGCGTATCCCGTGAGCCAACGGCGACTGCGCCTTCTTTTGCCATCCTCGGGAACGATGTAAATAATCACGTGGTGCAGTGCCTGTCGGTCTCCGGGATGGATGTCTGCACCCGTGATCCAGGTGTCTTGTTCAAATGGGGAAGACACAAAGGTGTAGCGATAATCCACAATGCCATTGGCTGGAACTTTCTGCGCGGGCAGATCGATAATGTGGTCTGGTTTTCCGAGTGGCCAGGGTTTCAACTCCCGTTCGTTGATGGCCAAAGGGTCTTCTCCTTCTCCCCTAGGCGTTCCTTGTTCAATCCAGTGAAGCAGCATTTGCTTTTCCTCGGGTGTCAGTGATAAGTCCTGCGAGAAAGTTCCATGATGAGGGTCTGCCTGCCAGGGCGGCATTCGACGTGTCATCAGGACTTCACGCATCATATCTGACCAACCACGCACTTTGCGGTAACTGGAGAAAGCGAAAGGACCTATGCCTCCTTTTAAATGACAATCTGCACATTTTTCCTGAATGATTGGGGCAATTTGTTGACTGTATGAAATCTCTTTACCTTGATGCTCCTTCCATGTCGGGTAGTGGATCAGACAGCCGGGGGCCTCTGTATGTGAAACTTCGATGGAGCGATTTGCCAGAAAGTCTTCAATGGCATTTTTCAGCGGCGTCTCGGAAGCCTTGGGTTTTTCTTTTTCATAGGTCAGCCTGTCGTCAATGGCTCCGCGGAAAAGAATTTTCCAGCTGCTTGTATCGATCAGCAGTGCCTCCCCGGTTCGATCGATGTCCAGTGATCGGGCGACTTCCTGTGTGGTATCGTCCAGAATGGGCAGGCTGACCTTATATTCAAGGGCCTCCTCTTTGAGGTCACTTCGCTCATCCTGATCACTGGCATTGAGCATCCAGAAGCGGATTCCTTTTGAAGCATATTCTTTGTTGAGTCGGTTTAAATCCTCGTAGCGTTTCCGCACCAGAGGGCATCCGATCCCGTGTGTGAAGATCACGACACCCTTGGTTTGAGGGTCTTTGTGGTAATACGATAGCTGATGGAACTGTCCAGTGTGGTCCAGAAGGCCGAAATCTTCGGCAACGCCTTCTTTTCCTGCCAGCGCAGGCAAACAGATCCCGATGAGTAACAACGATGAAAGAATCAATTTCATTTGGAAAATATAACAATGTGCGGCTTCTATCGAATCTTCATTCAGCGAAGCCTCATGGTCTGACCTAATTTTTCGTAAAATCATACAACCTACGATGGCGAAACGTTACACATGAAGCCTTGTTTTTCCAGTTAACATTTAAATTACTTGATACATTCTCTATTCAAGGACTGGTTTGACACTGGCTTCGTCTCAACGCAAACTTTGGCTCGTGTCTCTTTTCAAGCATATCATTCTCAGATTCGTATGCTGTGTCTTCACCTCATGGTGCGTGGTGATGGCACCTCATTGCATTGGAGAAGATACTTCCCCATTCTTTCCTATCGGCATTTATGGCGTTTCAAATGTGGAAGACTTGGAAACGGTTCATCGGGCTGGTTTCAATTGTGTCAAGGGCCCTTCAAATCGAGCCTTTCTCGACAAGGCAGCATCTCTGGGGATGCGGGTCATTGCTTCTCCTCAAAGCAGCTTCGATACGCCAGAAAAACTCAAAAACTTTCATGATGCTGACAGTCATCCAGCATTGTTGAGCTGGTATTTGGTGGATGAGCCGGACATGCATCGGACTCCGCCCTGGAAAGTTGCCATGGATCAACGAAGGCTCAAGGCAGTCCCGGCCCATTCTCCGGTGAGCCTTGTACTCTATGATGGCGCGCACAGCGACGACTACGGAGCCATACCCGATATCCTCATGGTGGACCATTATCCTGTTCCATGGATGCCGCTGGCTCATTTCGCTCAACACATGAACTGGGCGCGGAACGCGATACCACAGCACAAGCCTCTCTATGGGGTATTGCAGGCATTTAACTGGTATTACTTTCGTGATGTATTGCCCGGTGTCACCGATTTCCGGGTTCCCACGCTGGAAGAACTACAATGCATGACGTTCATGGCGCTTGCAGAGGGCGTGGATGGACTTATCTACTACACATTGAGATCTGGCGACTGGGATCTGCTCGAACATCCGGATACATGGAATGCCCTTCAGCAGGTCATTCGATCCGTGAAAGAGAACGAGTATCTGTTGACAGCGGAACGTCAGTGGTGGATTCCAGCAGCCAAGGCTACTCCTTTTGAAAAACGAAGAAACGCTGCTTTGGAATCCAGTATTTCAATGACTCTTTTTAAAGACGGTGATGGTCTGAAACACCTGTTGCTGATCAATACGACACCTCATTCATTGACCCTCAGAATCCGTTTGCCCGAAGCTGCGCATGGTTGGGCTTCTGTTTTTCAAAAAGACACGCCCTTCGGAGGATTTCAATCCGAGAACGTCTGTCTCATTCCATTCAAATCCTATCAGGTGCGCTTGCTCAAAGGCTTCGAGCCAGTCACGTTTGATCTCCCTTGAAGGCATCGTGAATGCTTGACGATTATTGCGTTGCCCGATGCAGCTGGCGCGGATAGTTTGACTGCATGAATATTCGCGATGCATCCTGTTTTTCCCATGGGATAATCTCATTTATATTTCTAGCCAGCTCGCTTCTTCTCATCGGTCAGGTAGAGCCTGCGAATGATGGCCCCAAACCGCGCAGCCCCAGCGAAAGTAGTGAATCCTTTCAATTGCCTCCGGGTTTCCGCATGGAACTCGTTGCTTCTGAACCGTTGATCGAGGAACCTTCCGGAGTTTGCTGGGATGCAGATGGTCATTTTTACGTCAGCGAATTGCACGGCTACAACCTTGAAGGTCAATTCGATATCGAAGCGCTGAATAAAACGGGGAAACTGGATCGTATTGTGCGCCGGATTCAAGCCAATGATGAGGCTAAGCAAGCTGCGGAAGCCGAGACCTTCGGGGTCATCAAACAGTTAAGTGACGACGATGGTGATGGACGGATGGATCGAGTGTCCATCTTTGCTCAGGGATTGCCTCCCTGTTTTGGAATGGTAGCGGCGCGAGAGGGTATCATCGTGATCGCTGCGCCAGATATTTATTATCTGGCTGATCTTGATGATGATGGAGTCGCGGATGTGCGCGAACGCCTATTCACTGGATTTCAAGCCGGTGTGCTTGAGCGCCGTATCAATGCGCCTCAATGGGGCCTCGACAACTGGATTTATGTGGGGGGTGGAGGTCGAGCCGACGCCATCACGGGTCCTCACATTGATCGGCCTGTTGCTTTGGGAAGAACAGATTTCCGATTCAGAGCGGATGGCTCAGCGATTGAGCCCGTTGCGGGGAGCACTGGCACATTCGGCCATACGTTCACCGCTGAAGGAGATCGATTGACCATCAGTACGGGAACACCCGGGATTCAGGTGATTCCCTTACCGTGGCGCTATCTCGGACGGAATCCCGAGCTCTCCATTCCATCACTGGAGCGTAATGCAGCCAATTATCAATCCACTTACCCAGTGGCTCCTCCACACCCATGGCGAGCGCGTCGCGCAAGTGACCCTGGGTTTTCGAAATACTACACGGATCACTACGGTGCTGCTGAATCAACGCCCAGTGGTTTTTTTACCTCCGCCTGTTCACCATTCATTTATCGAGATGTGGCATTTCCCGCTGAGTATTGGGGCAACAATTTTTCCTGTGAACCTGCACAAAACCTCATCCATCATTCGATTCCTCGTTGGCAAGGTCCAGAGCTCCGCCTCCTCAGGGGAGGGGAAAAGCCTGTTCCCAAAGATGTCAGGGACTGGGCATCAGCTCTAAGGACTTTGAAGGTATTTGACCTGCCTGTTCCGGGCACTTGGAAAGAGCTTGGCCCCCTGCGGGGCGGAGGGGACAAGACGTTTTTATTTGAAAAAGATTTTGGTCCCGAAAGCCATCTTGATCTGGGCGCGGTGATTGATGGAAAATCATGGAAAGACAAGATGTCGTATCAAGATGGCGAAGTGATTGACCTTGGTTTGCCTGAAAATGCCGCTGTCTACCTTCACCGCACCCTGACCAGCACAGAGGACGCTTCCATTTATGTTTCGCTGGGCAGCAATGATGCCATCAAATGCTGGCTCAATGGCGTTCAGGTTCTTGAAAACAATGTCAATCGGGGTGCGGCTGCAGATCAGGAATCAGTCATGTTGAACCTTAAACAAGGTAACAATAGCTTCCTGATGAAAATCGTCAATGGAACCAATGCCAGTGGTTTTTATTTCAAAATGCGTTCGAGTCATGTGCCAGAAAAGATCCATGAGATTGCCAGAATCAGCGCAGACAAGTGGGAAGAAGGACAGTGGGAGTCGATCACCCAATATTATCAAACGCACCAGTCAAATCAGTCCAGAAAAGAGTTCCTTGCTTCCACCGATATGTGGTTTCATCCCATGAACCTGACGCATGGCCCTGCTGGATCCATCTATATTACTGATTTTTATCGAGAAATCATCGAGGATTACTCTGCCATCCCACGCTATCTCCAGCAGCAATATGGTTTGGTCAACGGAAGGCACCACGGACGAATATGGAGACTGACTCACGAAGATGCCGCGACTGCTCCCGACATGAAGATGTCACATCTCCATAATGCGCAACTGGCAGAGGAAATTGGCAGCCCGCATGCTTGGAGGCGTGAAACGGCTCGTCGACTGCTCATCGAAAGAAAGGCGCAGGATTTGACTGATACTGTCATCGAACATTTGCGCAAGCGTGATGGGTCTCCTGCAGCAGCCATCAATGCACTCTACGCATTGGAGGGTCTGGGAGCTTTGACAGCTGAATGCTTTGAGCTGGCTTTTCTGCATGAAGATTGGTCCGTGGTGCGCCACGCACTCATGATTGGAGATCAGTTGCCAAAGGATACAGAATGCTCGCGTGTGGTCAGTGATTGGCTCTCTGAAATCATTCACTACCGCAACGAACCTCGCCTGTTGCTTCAAATTGCCTTGAGTCTGGGGGAATTCCAAACTTCAGGTGCTTTGGATGCACTTGCTTACCTGGCAAATCAACATGGTGACATTCGTTGGATGGACACCGCTTTGATGAGTTCTGTTTATCGTCGTGAGGAGGGTTTGTTGAGCAGGGTATTGTTAAGTGGTGGATCGGATTCCACACTGGCCGAAACACTTGTGGCGACACTCGCTTCACGCGGAGATGAGTTTCAGATCCAAAAAGCAAAAACGGCTGTTAAATTTCTGGCCAAGGGTCCACAGAGAGCACTTTTCCAGAAAATCCTCGATGCCGGCCTGTCCGATTCCAAAGAACGACTGGAGCGCATTGTGCTGGAAGCGCCGGAAGCTCCGGATTCGGCCCGTTTGAAAATAATTGAGAAGCAATTACCAAGTTATCTGGATGCGCTGGGTAAGGTGAATGATGTTGATCGTGGGAGAGACTTGTTTGGAGAACATTGTGCCAGTTGTCATCAGGCTCGAGGGCTTGGTCAAAAGGCGGGTCCCAATCTTGATTCTGAATGGCAACGTGCTCCGGAAATGATCGTGCGTGATATTCTTTTTCCCAATGAGAAGATCACTCAGGGATTTGAATCGGTCAGGCTTGAAATGAGGCAAGGTTCTGACGTGATGGGGCTCATGGCTTCGGAGTCTCCCACGAGCGTGACACTTCGTTTTCCTGGTGGTCAGGATTTCACCTTTTTAAAGAAACACATTCGACGCACACATACTTACGCAATATCCATGATGCCTGCGCAATTTGCAGATGTGTTGAGCCCTGAGGAAGTGGCATCCATTGTTTCCTTTCTACGCAGTAAGACTCAGTAAATGCATTCCTTTGATTCATCTAGGTTGAAACCCGATGCCTACATTCAATAGACTCCTTGCATGATGTTGATCGTTCACGTTTTTGTTCATGTAAAAGAAGATCAGGTCGAGGCTTTCAAGGCAGCAACACTTGAAAATGCTTCCAACAGCATTCAGGAGGCGGGGATTGCCCGTTTCGATGTGGTGCAGCAACAGGATGATGCAACACGCTTTGTGCTGGTGGAAGTTTATCGTGACGCAGACGCACCTGCCAGGCACAAGGAAACCCTGCATTATTTGAATTGGCGCGACACGGTTGCGCACATGATGGCCGAGCCGCGTCATAGTATNAAATATACCCATTGTTTTCCGGATGATGATGGATGGTGATTCCCAGTTTGATTTTGCGACTTCTGGAAGAATCCTCTTTGGGTGGGGCATACTGAATCGCTTGCCTGAATGTGTCTTGCATCTTGGTCTTGGTCGAAGAGTCTTTGTTGTTTGTGGTCGCAACGCCGCGCGGGCGAAGCCTGTTTTGGATTTATTGGAACAAAACGGATTCGCCTCCCATGTATTTCAGATTGCTGAAGAGCCAAGCATTGAATTGATCCAACAGGGAATGCTTGAAGCGCGAGAGGGTTCAGACTGGGTATTGGGCATGGGGGGCGGCAGTGCATTGGATGCTGCCAAGGCAATTGCCATGATGGCACCTCAAGCAGGTGAAGTTCTGGATTATCTGGAAGTGATCGGGTCCGGCAAGCCATTTGAAAAAAAAGGTCTTCCTGTGGTGGCCATTCCCACCACGGCAGGCACTGGATCCGAGGTCACCCGCAACGCGGTTTTGTCTTCAGCGCATCATCGGGCCAAAGTGAGCATGCGTCATTCGTCCATGCTTCCAGCGCTGTCCATTGTGGATCCTTCACTCACTCTTTCATGTCCACCCGCCGTCACAGTCTCCACGGGTCTGGATGCACTGACGCAGCTGATTGAGCCTTTTTTATCCTGCAAGGCAAACCCCATGACAGATGGCTTCTGTCGCCAGGGAATTCCTGTGGCTGTTAGATCGATCCAAAAGGTTTTTCAAGAGCCACAGAACAAACAGGCTCGTACGGATATGGCTTATGCCAGTTTGCTGGGAGGATTGGCTCTGGCTAATGCGGGTCTTGGCGCTGTTCATGGTATTGCAGGCCCCTTTGGAGGCATGTTTCCCAACGCTCCTCACGGTGCCGTCTGTGCGGCTTTGCTGCCCGCGGCATTGGAGGTCAACAATCATGTGCTGAAGGAGAGGTATCGTGGCCATCTGTGTCAATTGCGTTTGAGAGAACTGGTCGGCATGTTGACTGGCAATCAGGACGCTACATTTGAGGATGCACTCGCGTGGACACATCAGATGGTTCATCTTTTGAACATTCCTTGCCTTGGCTCCTATGGATGTTCCAAAGGCGATCTGCCTCTGTTGATTGAAAAATCAATGCAGGCCAGCAGCATGAAAGGGAATCCCGTGCCTCTCCTGAGAGAAGAAATCGCTGATATCATTCAACGGGCTTTGTAGTTTTCAGGTTATCAATAAATAGCGTCCTTCCAAACATTTTCAAAAAAGCCACTTTTCAGGGCTTGACGGTTTGATGCTCCCAGGTTTTCCATAAGTCCAGATCTGGATCACCCATCTGGACGGTGTATGAACCTTGCTCAAAAACCCACGGTCTGAATCGATTGCCTTGAATGCGCATGGCATAAACAAGGCTGTCATCGGATTCATCGTAAACTTTGACGACAGCATGCTTTACTTTTTCGATCCGCAATTCACCAAGAAAACCAACAGGCTTCCGTCCGTCATTATCCGTTAAGTGAATCCTCAATGGCCATCCNGGAAATTGGTCTTCATTCTTTGATTCTCCACCGTTTAACTTGAGGCGATAACATTCCATATCGATGGTTTGATTGCTCTTGTTAAAGCGAACCAAGCCGAATCCTGATGATTTATCATGCAGGGTGTTGATCCGTCCGGGTCGGTATTTTGTTTCAGGATTGCCGATTGCCCAAACGGTCATCAAGTTGCCGAATGCATCCTTATATTCTCCTGTGTTGGGACCATTGACTCTATTTTGAGTGGGACGGCCCTCTTGATCGGGACGCCAGGACCGAGGGTAGCCGGCTGCAATGGACGGCACGCAAAAGGCATAGCCAGCATCATTCCATGCATCGATTCCATAGCGTGTCATCGAGGGTAAATGCTGATCACCTGCATAGTGAAAGGCATGGCCCTTGCGCATGATGGAAAGAGCCCGGTTGCGTGGAGTCTGAGGCCAGCCGTTGGAATCAAGATCGGCATAGATGAATTCCTGTTTTGCGCCATGGTAGTTAGCCAGATTTGCAAAAATGGTTTGACTCAGCACACACTTGAAATCACTGCCTCTCCAATCTTCAACCCAGGATTCAAGAAACTGCTCCTGGCGCACACCCAGCAAGGCCAGTTCGGGCTGATCCAATTGCCGCACGTCATAGGATGGGTCCTTGAGATGATCCGCGCGGCCTTTCCAAGTGGCGACGGCCTTTGGACCTGTTTTGAACATACGATCCGCGATCAATGCAAAGCTGATGCGGCCATACACCATTTCTCCATGAAATGGCGTGATGTTCTGGAGTACGGGATCCGGATCGGGCAGATCGGGATGATGACTGGTTTGAGTTCGATGCACGGCGTTGATAAATTCAGGATGCTGGATATACCCTCCATCGGTTGAAGTATTGCCTCCTTGCATGGCAGCGCCGCCTTCGCCCCAGATGTTACCTTGATAAACGTCATGATCATCCGGTAAACAAATGGTGACACGGTCCTTCATCAGATCACCGAAGGACCATCCGAGCAGATACCACTTTCTCAAGTAATTAAGCACGGGCTTTTCCACGCCCTTGCGGATGATGCCGTATCCACCGACGTTTTCGTAAATTTGATCGCCTGAGAAAAAGAGTACATCAGGATTTTCAATACCCACGTTGCGCACGATTTCGAGGTTCGGAAATCCCTTGTCTTGGTTCCCCGTAAAACCAGCGACAACAAGGGATGACTTATTGGTAGGGTCTTTACGAATCAATCCCTCATACCGCGACTTTCCATAAACAATGCGATACGGATGTTCCTGATCGGCTTTCCAATCAGGAATGCGCCATGTTGCCGTTCGACTTAACGGATCAATGTGGGTGACAAGTCCAGTGGACCATAGCCCGTTGTCATAGAATTCAAGCTTAATTTCTGAAGATTCAGAATGACCCAAAGGAGGCATCTGAGCGGTGAGTTTGAGAACATGACCCTGTCCGGAATGATGGAGGGTATGCATTGCCCAGAGGATAGGTCCCCACGCGCGGTCTTTATGTAATTGGACTTTGGAACCTGAAATGTTCCAGTCCCTGAACCAGAACCTTGCTTTGCCTTGGGTATGATTATTCACCAGAGCCAGGTTACCATGAATGCCCTTGTCATTCAGTCGAGCGGCATGAAAACCATAGCTTGATCCAGTGCTGACATTCAGGGCTTCAATTGAAATCAGAAAAAATGGACCTCTTGTTTCACCTCGCATAACCAGGCGTAGATCATTCAAAGCTTTTTCAGGAATGGGTTGCTTGGAACGATTTTTGCCAATGAAGAGAAAGCCATCATGTGACAGCCCGATATCAATACCCTTCCCCTTGATACAGCGAGCTCGGTAATCATTGATTTCATCTCGAATACCAATGCGAAATCCTACCGAACCTTTCTCATGATCACGCGATAGCCTGCCTGTACGAACCTCCATCGCAAAAGTACCTTCAACGTTTACTGTGTCATGCGTCAAGAGATGAATGTTGCGGTTGATCCCGCCACGAACACATTCCAAACGTCCATTTTCAACACGCCAATCTTCCATTGGATTCGCCCAGTATTCTGGACCGACCCAGACGCGATCCGGATCCGTGTGCCACTCACTTTGAAAAAGCTGTGGCTGAGCTTTGAGTTGCGCGCTGCAGAAGACAAAAGCGATGAACACAGTCAATAATCGTTTCATGAGAGGGTGTTTTTTTCTTTTTTGATCGAAGATCATGCACTACCTGTTTTTCTTTTTTTTATCCTTGGCTTTGTTCCGTGACTGATAGGCGCATCCCACCAGCATCAAGGCTCCGACGACGGCCAATCTAATTTCAGGTTTGGCATCCATGGGCTCCAACAACACCATGGCACCCAGTAAGGAAGAAAGAAGCACCAAGGCTCCATTAAATAAGTAAAAGATTATGAAAAATCCAACCACTGCACCACCAGCCAGCGATANCCATGGCCAGGGATCCTGTAAAAATGGCTCGGAAAGAAAGAAACCAAGATAGGCGCCGGTCAACAATCCTCCAAGGCGGATCACTATTTTCTGCAGAAAGATACTCAGGAAGGCACCGACAATGCCAACAGCCAAAGGAACAAGCCGCCACCACCACTCCACATTTTCAATGGGCAAGGCCCACTTGGTGAAGAGAGATGCCACAAGAAAACCAATCGTCGCAAAAAACAACCAATACAAGCGGCGTCCCCAGAGCAACAATGCGACTCCTACTGCAACTCCGGCCGCAAAATTAAGCTGAGCAGGCGTCATGTGGACTTCTGGTAATTGAAAAGGCAGTTCCATTAATTTGTGATTTAGCCAAGGAACAAGCTAGCGTTTGATCCACTGGCATCAAATAAAAATCTCAACCTCCTGCAGGTCTGAATATCTGAATGATTCACAAAAAAGATGCTGATTTTTCGAATCGGAATGAACGAGTAGTAAATCATAAAAATTTCTCAGAAGGGAGTCTCTGAGTTGAGAGTGACCTTCGTCGATGAAAAGGTTGGATGTGGTGCTTTTGGGGAGATGTAAATTGCCTTGAAAAGGTCTCTTCATTGTCGAATTTCCACTGGGCAGTTACCGAGTCGAGCAACTCTTTTGTGAATGGTTTGAACAAAATTTAACACTTCAGTGTTCATAAAAATACAGATTGATCATTCCTGGAGCCCCACAACTCGACCCTCCCATCTACTTCCANGCTCTGAACAGAGCTCGCATTCAAACTTCCTCCTGCACTTGACTTGGAACTTCACCTCCAAAAGTTTTTTTGCGATGCCTCCCTGATTTAATTCGGTGCTGTACAAGCTCAATTATGAAACGAAAGTATCCATTATTTCAAAAAGAGAAGGATTTGCCCTGCTATTTGATCGTGTTGGATGGTCCATGAATTCTATTCATCTCAGCAATGAAAAAGATTCACTGCCTATGAAGACTATCCTAACTGCCGTGGCATATTCGATGCTCGATTCAGATCGTATTCTCCTCTGAGAGCTGCAGCTTTCGGAAATGATGCGTTCACCAATTGTTATGTTCTCTTGAAACTTCAGAATGAAAACGAAATCCTTAATGAAAAAAAAATCGACACGATGTGCTGTGCTACGCCTCATGCCAGTGGTGGTCCTCTTATCGGGCATGCTTCATTCATCCATGCATGCACAGGGAAGTGATGAACAACCAGCCACTGCCAAGCCATGGTATGAGGAAAAAATCCCATCATTCCTCACTTCAGGAAAAGTAAATGTCAACAGTCTGATGAGATACGAGTATGCAGATATCGATTCCTTTGGAGGAGGNGCGGATCCCGAAGAATCCAATGCACTGACACTCCGCACACGCCTTGGGTATACCACGGGTTCATTGGGTGGTTTGAAAGGGATGCTGGAATTTGAAAATATTACCAGTCTCAATGGCGAAGATAATTACAATCCCGCGGGACTCAATCCTTCGTCCAGAACGCGTTCGGTGATAGCGGACCCTGAAGCAACCGAGGTGAATCGCGCATGGGTTGCGTATGACCAATGGGACACATTTTTTAAATTCGGTCGACAGCGTATTGTGATGGATAATGCTCGTTTCATTGGCAATGTCATATGGCGGCAGAACGAACAAACCTACGATGCTTTCAGCATAAGTAACAAGTCTCTCCTTCCCAATCTGGATTTATTCTATGCCCACGTCTTCAGGGTGCATCGCATTGTTGGAGATGATCATCCAGGAGGTAATTGGGATTCTGACAGTCATATATTTCATATGGCATATGACTTGGGTAAACCTGGAAAACTCACCGGATACAGTTATCTTCTCGATATCGAAGATGCGCCAGCTGTCTCTTCGGCAACGTATGGTGCCAGTTTTGACGGAAGCTATGCTTTTGATGAAAATTGGTCTGCCTCCTACAAAGCTGAATTAGCGTTCCAATCCGATTACGGAGACAATGCAACTGATTATAATGCCATTTACTACCATGCCAAAGCGGGTGGTCAGTACCGGAAGTTCAATTTCGGTGCGGGATACGAAGTCCTGGGCAGTGACGATGGTCGAATTGGATTTTCTACGCCCTTTGCAACGCTGCATAAATTCAACGGGTGGGCTGATGCCTTTCTAGGCACACCCGCCGATGGTCTGGAAGACGCGTATCTCTGGATGGGTTACAAGTTACCAGGCAATATTCCCTTGAAAGTTCTCTATCACGACTTTTCCTCCAATGAAGGAAATAGCGACTATGGCAATGAAATCAACCTGGTCGCGACCAAGAAATTGGGACAACACTTCACCCTGCTGGCGAAAGGCGCGGTATATCAGGAGGGTGATGACGGTCGAGCCGGTCGCACGCGCTACTGGCTTCAAGGCGCGTTTGACTTTTAGTTTCAATCTTTTTTCAGTTCCTCAGAACAACCCGTTGTTGAGATATTTAAATCTCAGCGACGGGTTGTTCATAAATTTTGATCGGGAATGTTTTAATCGGATATCCTTCGATGCTTTTATTGTGAATGGAGGCTTGGCATAATCTCCAAAATGTTTCTTCCATGTCGCCCAGCAACTGTCCTTTGCGGTGTGTGATTCCCCATCGACGCTTGAGATCATCACTGCCTGTTGGCAATGCACGAAGACAACCACTATCGATTTCCTCTTTTGCCACCCAGGCCGGCATCAGACTGACACCCTGCCCAAGTTTTACAAATGCCTTGATCGCCTCCATGCTACCCATGTAAGTCAAGGATTGTGGGGTGAAACGGTATTTTTTAAAAAAAGATTCGACCAATCGACACGTGTAACTATCCTGACAGAAGGTAATAAACCTTTGACTTTTAAATGCCACATCGTTCATGTCAGGTTTTTCCGTCCAGGGCATTAAAGGCGAAAGCACCCAGCACATTTCGTCGCAGAAGACAGGTTTGAAATCCAGTTGCGGCTCATGCTCGGGTTCCAGGCTTATGGCAATATCCAAGTGGCCAGAACGAACACCTGTCATAATTTCCGGAGCATTTCCAGTGACAACGCTGGTGGTACATTTTGGAAAACATTCGTTCAGTTCACGCAACACTTCGGGGATAAAGGTCAACGATGCTGAAAGGCTTGCACCAATCGTGAATCTCCGTTTGCCCCAGTGACAAGTAGGATTGACTGCCTCCCTCGCCTCCTCCATCAAAGATTCGATTTTTTTTCCATAATCAAGCAATGACACTGCTTCATCGGTCAATACCATGCGCTTGCCAATTTTTTGAAAAAGCGAGCAACCCAGATCTTCCTCGAGGTCGTGGATCGCGTGACTGATGGTTGATTGGACTGTACTCAATTTTCGGGCAGCAGCCGTATAGCTTTCGCAATCGGCCACTGTCAAAAAAACCTTTAATTTTCTGGTATCGATCATGTGTCTCACTCTTCACGCGTGACAAAGAACAGCAACTTCTATTCCACCACCTTGAATAATGAAAAACACCAACTCGATGATTCAAAGGATTCATATTGTTCAAAATAAAACAATTGATCGGATCAACATGCGGATTCTTTTTGCCACGATTATACGTGGAAGGGTGAGATTGAGTGAAATCCTGCATGAAGCTGAGTACGTAAAAAAAATTCAAATTAACTTAAGATATTGCACTCAAATAATTTATGCATCTATTTGATCTATGCATTCATGCGATCATTTTTTTTCACCTCAGTTTGAGCGGTGAAAAATGGTTTGGCATACCCGGTGCTGAACGTAATGCGTTGAACATATCAACTCCAATGAATCTCTACATACCCAGTCAAAATAAGAATCCACTTAGGCTCGGTTTCGTGCCACTTTGCGATGCAGCCCCGTTTCTTCTTGCGCAGGAAATGGATTTGTTTTCCAAGCATGGTGTCGATGTGTGCCTGAGCCGGGAGCTTGGTTGGGCTTCCATCAGAGATAAGATGGCAACAGGAGAATTGCTAGCAGCACAGGCAATTGCAGGCTTACCTTTCGCCGCAAAGCCCCAGCACAAAAGGTTCATTGCTCCCCTCGTAACCAGTCTTCAGGGAAATGCAATAACGATTTCAAAGGAATATCGACATGAGATTGATCAGGCTCCACGCGCTATCCTCAAAAATCACAAAAGCAGAAAGCTTTCCAGGCTTCCGACTTTTGCGATTGTTTCGCGCTACTCAAGTCACCACATGCTCATGCGCAGCTGGCTTCGGTCTGGAGGTATCAATCCTGATACTGAGACCAATCTAGTAGTGCTTCCACCAACTCAGATGGTTTATCATTTAAAAGCCGGACACATAGACGGTTACTGCGCCGGCGAGCCATGGAATTCAGTGGGAATCATGTCAGGATGCGGATTTTGTGTGGCTACCAGTGCCGAGCTTTCCCCTTACCATCCGGAAAAAGTCCTGATGATGTCGGAATCCTTTTGGAAGGAGGATCAGGAACGCAGTGAACGATTGATGACTGCCATCATCGAGGCCTGCCAAATGTGCGGAGATGATACTCATCTGGAATACATCAGCAGCGTTTTATCGCGACACGATTATTTGAATCTGTCTCCCGAGATACTCTTTAACGCTCTCAAGGGACATATTCTCAGAAAAAATAATCCATCTCTGGATGCTTCGAGGGAATTTATTTTTTTCAGTGGCGATGAAGTTAACTCCCCCAGCCAGCGCAAAAGGAGCTGGATTCAACAGGGATTGGTCGAATCAGGCGTCCTGCAGCAAAAAATATCTACGGAGAAAAATATTTTTCGAGAAGATATTTATCAGCAGGTCACTTGTTCGAAAGAAACGGCTTCGGCCGATAGATAGGCAGGCAATCTGGCTATTCCTCAAAAGATTTTAACATGAACTGATTCAATAATTGATAAACCTCAAACAGAAAATAAAAAAAAATGAGACCTAAATACAAAAATAAAAAACAAAAAANCTTCACCGAGTGGCTGAAAGGAATCTCGCTTTCGTTTCTGAGTCTTTCCGCGACGGCCTGCCTGATCGGCTTCGTTTTGGACTCATCATCAACAAAAGCTCGAGCTGAACTGTTGGATGTTGAAAAGGACGCACTTCTTTTCGGGTTCATAAAACTCACCGACTGTGCGCCTCTAGTGATAGCAAAAGAAAAACTTTTCTTTGAAGACGAGGGCCTGGATGTCAAGTTGGAGGCGCAAGCCAATTGGAAAATACTCCTCGACCGTGTGATATCCGGTGAGTTGGACGGAGCGCACATGCTTGCTGGACAGCCTATCGGAGCAACCATAGGCTTCGGCACTCAGGCTCACATCATTACTCCCTATAGTCTGGATTACAACGGCAATGGAATCACCGTTTCCAACGACCTCTGGGAGCAGATGCAGGAAAACGATGCCTCCCTTAAAAGCCCAACTCCGAAGCATCCGATTTCAGCCGACGCCTTGAAGCCTATTGTGGAGAGCAAGAAAGCTGCGGGGTCGCCCATGAGAATGGGCATGGTATTTCCGGTTTCCACACACAATTACGAAATACGATACTGGCTGGCAGCTTCGGGGATTCGTCCGGGATTTTACATGGATCAGGCATCTGGTGCGATCGATGCTACTGGTACGACCGATGCTGATGTCCTGTTATCTGTGACGCCTCCCCCTCAAATGCCTGCGACCCTGGAAGCGAAGACCATTGAAGGATATTGTGTGGGCGAACCTTGGAATCAGCAGGCTGTCGTACGCGGAATCGGGGTTCCAGTGACCACTAATTACGATATCTGGAAAAATAATCCTGAAAAAGTTTTTGGTGCCACCCGTCAGTGGGCAGATGAAAACCCGAATACTTTGATCGCAATCACCAAGGCGTTGATTCGAGCTGGAATGTGGTTAGATGAAAAGGATGGCTCTGGCAAATACGTCAATCGTCACGAAGCGGCACGCATATTATCGCGGCCGGAATATGTGGGAGCTGATTACGAAGTCATCAAGAACAGCATGACGGGTTATTTTTACTTCCAAAGCACTGACAAGCGCCCGATGCCTGATTTCAATGTGTTCTTCAATCATTTCGCGAGTTATCCCTGGTATAGTGATTGCGTCTGGTTCCTTACTCAGATGCGTCGTTGGGGTCAGATTCCTGAGTCAAAGCCTGCGAGTTGGTATGATGAAACAGCGAAGAAAATATACCGACCAGACATATACACAGCTGCCGCGGAGCATCTGATTGAGGAGGGTTATCTTCAGAAACATCAATTACCTGCCGTGGATGAGAAAGACAAATGGGCAGGTTATCGTCCTCCAACAGACGAATTCATTGACGGAAATACTTACGATGGTCGAAGTCCCATCAAGTATATCAACAGCTTCGACGTTGGAATAAGGGAAGAAATTAAATAAAGCAATCCACAAGGGACCGCAATGCGTATGTCAGCCATCCGAAAACAAACACACACACCTTGTCCATTCTTACAGGATCCTTTGTATTATTTATGAAAGATGAAGCATTTTATCGGTGGATCATATTTCTGAAAAAAATTCGATTCGGATGGTTGGCCCCCTTTTTTCTTCTGCTCAAGGGAGAGTCGCCCAGAGATCAATTAAAAGCAATTTTCCACGGTGTGGCATTGCCGTTGATTTCAGTCCTCGTCTTTTTTTGGCTCTGGGACCTCACTTCCAGGCAGATTGTCACCAAGTTTGGAACGGTTCCTGGTCCGAAACAGGTTTGGTCGGCCTGGAAAGGACTTGGTAATGAAAAGCGGCTGGAAAACATCAAGGAAAAGGAACACGCGCATCGCGTCCGTCAAAAACGCCTGAAAAGTATGGATCGATATGCCTCTGTTCTCGAAGACTTTCCTGGAGAGATTGAGTCCGGTCTTACTTCCCCGGCAGTGGAAGCGGCGATGAATCAGGCGACGGAACTTTTCGAGCGTGCCAATGAGCTCATGCAAATATACAACCGGGTATCGGTTGCAGCATCGCTCGATGAGGCGAAATCGACGGCCGAAGGATTGCAGTTTGCAGAAAGCAAGGAGCTTGCTGGCAATATCATTGCCAAGGTGGTTCCCATGGAAATTGCATATCGAAATCATGAGGAGGCGTACCGAGCCGATCCAAAATGGAACANGCTACCAGGGGACACCGACGCAGAATCGAATGCGAAAATGGATCTCAACCGAAGTGAGTCAAGGATCCTGGCAGCTGAAAAAGTAGCTCTCTTGATTGAAAGGCAAAAGATGACTACGCAATCCACCCTGAAGGCCTTTAGTTTGATTTCATCATTGCCGAAAGGTATGCGAGATCATTTGGCTTCGAGTGACCGTGCTGCAGCCACCATGTATGTTCCCCTCAAACAATGGTATGAAAAGGTATTGGCCGAAGAAGCTACCGGTGGAGCAAAGTACAAAAATAAAGTCAAATTGAAAATGCTCCTGAAAGCCTTCGAAAATAAGGTCTATACCGGCAAGGATACTTATGTTTCTCAGATCTACACGAGTCTCACGACGGTATTCTTTGGGTTCATCATTGCATCCGTGATTGCCATACCACTTGGTCTTCTATGTGGGTTGAACGAAGGCATCAACAATGCCATGAACCCAATCATTCAAATTTTTAAGCCTGTTTCTCCTCTCGCCTGGTTGCCGATTGTCATGATCGTGGTAGGAGCTGTCTACGTGTCCGATGACCCGATGTTTGAAATTTCGTTTTTGAATTCGGCCATTACCGTTGCACTTTGTTCATTGTGGCCGACTCTCGTAAATACAGCACTGGGAGTTTCGACAACCAATAAGGACTATCTCAATGTGGCGCTCGTCCTGAAACTTGGTTGGTTCAAGAAAATAACCAAGATTATTATTCCAGCGGCGATGCCATTAATTTTCACGGGACTGCGATTGTCTTTGGGCGTTGGATGGATGGTATTGATTGCCGCCGAAATGCTTGCTCAGAATCCGGGGCTCGGAAAGTTTGTCTGGGACATGTTTCAAAACGGGTCCAGTGAAACTTTATCCATGATTATGGTCGCTGTTTTTACCATCGGCATCATTGGTTTCATGCTGGATACGATCATGCTGAGTCTTCAGGAATTTGTCAGTTTTGAATAAACACTTCTTTTTTCGCCATCATGGATTCGCTTATCACGCTGAAAAACGTTAGCAAACATTACGGACAGGGACATCAGCGCACGGATGTTCTACAAGAGATCAATCTGGATATTCGGGAAGGAGAGTTTGTTGCCATCGTCGGCTATTCAGGCGCAGGAAAAACTACCTTGATCTCGCTGATTGCAGGCCTCTTGAAACCTTCCAGTGGGCAGGTATTGCAAAAAGGGGACCCCATCACGGAGCCAGACCCAAGCCGTGCTCTTGTATTCCAAAATTACTCTCTGCTGCCATGGTTGAATGTGTGGGATAATATCTCCCTTGCGGTCAATCAGGTTTTTCCCGCATGGACGAATCAGAAGCGAAAGGAGCATATCCAACGTTACATTGAAATGGTCAATCTTGCTCCTGCCATTCAGAAACGGCCATCCGAACTTTCTGGTGGAATGCGTCAACGCGTCGCCCTTGCTAGAGCGCTGGCAATGGATCCTTCTGTTTTGCTGCTTGATGAACCCCTTGGTGCTCTGGACGCTCTGACTCGAGCCAATCTGCAGGAGGAAATTGCACGCATCTGGTCCGAAAACAAAAAGACGGTCATACTGATCACAAACGATGTTGACGAGGGTATANTGCTCGCCGATCGTGTGATACCGCTGACACGAGGGCCGGGTGCTACTCTTGGCCCATCCATTCAAGTAAATCTTGCACGCCCTCGAAATCGAAAGACTCTCAACCACGACGAAGCGTTCAAACTTTTGCGTCAGCGGGTCATCGACTTCTTGATGAAGAAAAGTCACTCAAAACACACGGCTACTATCAGAAAAACATTTGTCTTGCCCAACATTCTCCCCGACGACCTCGATGCACCCAGAACTTTTCAGTTTGGAAAATCAAACTCGGTGCGTCGTGAAGAACTTAAACACGAGCGNCTGGAGGTGGAAATATGAGTGCATACTGTATCCTTTCAGACCTGACCAAATCCTATCCCTCGGCAAAGGGNGAAGCAGTTATCGTCAAAGATTTCAACCTGAAGATAGCAAAAGGTGAATTTGTTTCAGTGATTGGACATTCCGGTTGCGGCAAATCGACCGTTCTCTCGATGTTGGCAGGCTTAAACCCGGTTACCTCGGGTGGCATTATTCTAGCCGGAAAAGAGCTGGAAGGGCCAGGGCCAGACCGAGGAGTCGTATTTCAATCTCCCAGCTTGCTTCCTTGGTTATCTGCTGTCGACAATGTCCTGCTGGGGGTTAATCAGGCTTTTTTCACAGCGAGCCAAACCGAACGCAACCAGATCGCAGAATATTATCTCGCCATTGTGGGTCTGGCAGATTCGATGCACAAGAAACCTGGTGAATTGTCGCAGGGAATGCGCCAGCGTGTCGGTATTGCCAGAGCATTTGCTCTTTCNCCGCGGATGCTTCTTCTTGATGAACCTTTTGGAATGCTGGATGCCCTTACGCGATACGAACTCCAGGAAATNCTCCTCAGACTTTGGTCCAAAAATAAAATTACTGCTTTGATGGTTACGCATGACGTCGATGAAGCACTTTTTCTTTCGGATCGAGTGGTGATGATGACCAATGGCCCTGAAGCCGAAGTGGGCGAGATTCTTTCGGTCAATTTTCCGCGTCCCAGAAATCGAACGGACGTTCTGGAGCATTCGGATTATTATCACATGCGAGAATTTCTTATCACCTTTCTTGCGGAACGCTCTCACATCAAGGGTGAATTTCAATCCAAGGAGGTAAACAGCACTCCATCATCTACCGATGGNCTTTCTGGCAATGACACCCTTTCGGTCAAATCCAGACCGCGCCAATCTTTGGTTTCACTTGTCCGTTCAGGGAAATGAAATGAATCCTAACGCTGCTGCATTGAATTCATGAAAACGGAGACCACGCTCATCGATCTAGCCTTGAGTCAGACCGGCACTGCCGTTGAGCAGTTTGCGTTGCAGGACGCGACGCAAAAAGATGCTAGCGGTCGCCAAGAAGTCTTTCGAGCCTTAATCCCAACGCAAATCCCCGAGGACGGTGAGCAATATGCCTTTGAAGTCGATGTTGATCGATGCTCTGCGTGCAAGGCATGCGTCAGTGCATGTCATCACATGAACGGATTGAGCCCCGACGAGTCGTGGAGACGTGTTCAGCAGTGGTTTGGAGAAAACGAACATCATTCCTGGGTTCACACCGTAACCAGTGCGTGTCATCACTGTGTGAATCCTGAATGCATGAATGGATGTCCAGTAGGAGCTTATGAGAAAGATGCAATCTCGGGAATTGTCAAACATCTGGATGATCAATGTATTGGCTGTGAATACTGCATTTGGAAATGCCCCTATGAAGTTCCCAAATACCACGAAGCTCACGGCGTCGTTCGCAAGTGCGATATGTGTTCGGACCGTCTTGCCAATCATGAAGAACCTGCCTGTGTTCAGGCTTGTCCTCATGATGCGATCCGCATTCAAACCATCAATCAGGATCGGTTGAGCCATGAGCTTGCGCAACGACGTTTCAAAGACAATGCCATTTATCCCGGGGCGCCGTCTTCCGCCATCACACAGCCTTCGACATCATACCTATCCAAACGTTCTTTGGATAAAACACACTGGACCACCTATCAAGCTCCTGTTTCAGAGGCGAAGCCCCACTGGCCCTTGATTGCCATGCTGACAATGACTCAATGGGGATTGGGCATGATGTTGAGCCATTTCATCGGATTCGATAACAACTCGATCAGCACGGTTTCTATCTTGAATCATGGATTAGGTCTTTTGATCTTCATGATTGGATTAGTATCCAGTTCATTTCATTTAGGCCAACCACGCAAGGCGTGGCGCTTTTTTCTTGGACTGAAGAAGTCATGGCTGAGTCGGGAAATCCTTGCGTTTAGTTTGCTTGCCTTTGTCCTTCTTGCCGACTTGTCGCATCAATTTTTTCCATGGATTCCATCCACTTTTCATGCTGCACGGGCATGGGTTGTTTTGAGCCTGGGACTTGGAGCCGTCCTTACCTCAGTCATGATCTATCATGACACGCACCGTTCCTCCTGGTTGTTTCCCCGTACGGCGAGTCGATTCTTTGGAACGGTGCTCATGGGAATTTTTACCGCCAATATGCTCTTGAATTTCGGCGCTGGGGAACCAAGTTCCGGTGAAATACTTTCTCTCGGAATCATCACATGTGTGCTGGGTGGCATGAAATTGAAATTCTGTCTAAGCAAGGCACCAGACAAAATAGTGAAATCAAGGTTGAATTTCGTATTCGGCCTGGGATGCATGGGGATGCTGATCACCATTTTGGGTTCTTTCCTGAAATGGCCGGAAACGCTTATTCTGATGAGTCTCCTCCTCGGCATTGGCATCTTCTTCACACTTGAAATCATTGAAAGATACCAATTCTTCACCATGAGTCGATCTCCATCTGCAGCGCGAGTTCATCCACCTGTCATTCCATGAAACTTTTCCACCGATTCAGCCAGATGCTAAAGGAAAGGCAAGGTCCTCTGACCGAAGAACTGCGCCTCAGCTCCACATCTTCGCATGGTATGCTGCCCGACCGATTGCTGCCAGACAAGACCTCGGCATCCATCTGCGGCTACTGCTCCACTGGATGTCAGTTGCATTTGCACAGCAAGAAAAACAAACCGATCAACGTAACTGCATCCGCGAGCTATCCTGTCAACCTTGGAGCTGCATGCCCGAAGGGATGGGAGTCATTGTCCGTGTTGGATTCCAAAGATCGTGGAACCATGCCCCTGCTCAAGGACGTGAATGGACGTCAGCAGATAGTGAGTTGGGACATCGCATTAGAGACATTTTGCAGTCGATTCAAATCGATCCAAAAACTACATGGCAATGAATCGACAGCATGGATAGGAACAGGGCAGATTACCAATGAAGATCTTGCCTTATTGGGAGCTTTGGCAAAATTCGGTATGGGTTGGGTTCATGGAGATGGCAACACTCGTCAGTGCATGGCCTCTGCGGTGACCGCTTACAAACAGACCTTCGGCTTTGATGCCCCGCCCTACACGTATGCCGACCTGGAAGCCTCCGACACCCTGGTTTTTGTGGGTTCCAACCCTTGTATTGCCCATCCCATACTCTGGCAGCGCGTGATGCGCAACCAGCGACATCCGGACATCATCGTCATTGATCCAAGAATGACAGAAACGGCAGCAGCGGCGTCGCTTCATCTGCCCATACGCCCAAAGTCTGATCTAACTTTGTTTTACGCTCTCGCCAGAATTTTCATCCAGAACCAATGGGTAGACTCCGATTTCGTCAAAAATCATACAAATGACTATGATGCGTTTGCCACTTTTGTGGAGTCGTTTACCCTCGAACGAGCTGCGCTGACAACGGGTTTGAAGGAATCTACCATTATGAATTTGGCAGCTCGGATTCATGAAAAAACAGCAGTTTCCTTCTGGTGGACAATGGGTGTCAATCAGGGTTATCAGGGCACACGAACGGCTCAGGCAATCATCAACCTGGCGCTTTTGACCGGTAACATTGGTCGGCCGGGTACGGGAGCCAACTCGATTACCGGACAATGTAACGCCATGGGGTCGCGGCTTTTCAGTAATACCACATCCTTGTTTGGAGGAAGGGATTTTCAAAATCAAGGTGACAGAGAAGAGGTTGCTAAATGTCTGAAGATTCCTGTAGCCCGTATTCCAACAAAAAATAGTCTAGCTTATGATCAGATTCTCAAACAAGTAGATGCTGGTAAAATCAAAGGTCTGTGGATTGTCGCGACCAATCCGGGGCACTCGTGGATTGATCAATCGAACTGGCTCCGACTGGTGCGCACAAAAGTCGATTTTCTTGTCGTTCAGGACATGTATTACTCCACTGAAACCGCACAGGAAGCAGATCTGTATTTGCCAGCCGCGGGTTGGGGTGAAAAGCTGGGAACTTTTATCAACTCCGAGCGAAGGTTGGGAGTCATTGAACCTATCACGGAACCTCCCGGTGAATCCCGTTCGGATTTTGATATTTTCAAGTCGATTGCCTGTCAATGGGGATGCGGTGATATGTTCACGGAATGGAAGGATCCGGCCTCAACGTTTCAGATACTCAAGCGCCTTACCAGGGGGCGGCCCTGTGATATTTCAGGAATCAAGGATTACGCAATGTTACAAAGAGAAGGAGGGATTCAGTGGCCTTTTTCAGAGTCGCATGCGAAGAATGGTTCTCCAGAGAAAGAGCGTCGACTTTTCGGGGACGGCTCCTTTTACCATCCAGATCAGAGGGCCCGGTTTTTGTTCGAATCTGTTCAACCACCGACTGAACCTCCCGACAGTTCCTATCCTTTCTGGTTGCTGAGCGGGCGTGGAACATCGGCACAATGGCATACCCAGACGCGGACTGGAAAATCTCCCATGCTTCTGCAAATGGCCCCCGCTGCTCTCTACGTTGAATTGCATCCCAAGGACGCAGTCAAACTCAATATTCGGCACAATGAAAAAGTGCAGATCATTTCGAGAAGAGGAAGTGTCGAGGCAACAGCCAAAGTCATGGCAACCGTTCAACCGGGACAGGTATTTATTCCGATGCATTATCAGGAGGTAAACCGTCTGACGCATCCTTCGTTCGATTCGTATTCACGTCAACCTTCCTACAAGGCATGCGCCGTCCAACTCAATAAAGTATCATGAAATTACCCACCCTATTGGAATCGCAAGCAACTCAACCTATTCCCTGTATCCCCGAACACGCGCCGTTCACCGCGGAGCAGCGCCTTTGGCTTAATGGATACCTTGCAGGCGTTTTCAGCCGTGTGAATGAAGGTGCGCCTGCATCCTCCGCCGAGTCACCCGCTGNGGATCCGAAACCAGTATTGAATATACTTTATGGCAGTCAAAGCGGATCGGCCGAGGGGATTGCGAAGGATATTTCCAAGCGGGCTAAAACTAAAGGTTTCGAGACGAAAGTGCATGAATTGAATGCATACGCTAAGATAGACAGATCAAAACCAACCAAAGCTATCATTGTTACCTCGACATGGGGAGAGGGTGATCCACCCGACAATGCACTCCAATTTTGGAATGATATCCTAAAGCAGGAGGCGAACTCCTGGAATCAAGTTTCCTATGGTGTGCTGGCATTAGGTGACTTGAATTACGCAGACTTTTGTGGGGCCGGTAAGCGATTTGATGAACGTCTCTCAGAGTTGGGGGCGACCCGCATCATGGAGCGAGTTGATTGTGATGTGGATTATGAGGAAGCAAGCGAATCCTGGATTGAAAGCCTGTGGCATGCTTTGGCGGACAGTGCATCTGATGCACCATCGCAACAAACTTCCCTTGCTAAATCACCAATCGAAGCAAATGTAGAAAACAAGGAAAAACAACAAAAGCCTTATGGACGAAAAAACCCTTTTCCTGCGAGCTTGATTGATCAAAAGAAGTTGAACATGAAAGGTTCTTCCAAGGACACGCGCCATCTGGAAATTGATATCAGCGCTTCTGGCATTCGATATACCGCGGGTGATGCTGTCGGAGTTTTTCCAAGCAATGCTCCAGATCTGGTGAATGCTCTGATGGAGCAATGCGGATGGCATGGTGACGAGCAAGTCACATCCAAAAACGGTGAGCAGAAGCGTCTGGTGGAAGCGCTTACAAGGGATTGCCAGTTGACCAGGATTAATAAACGACTCTGGGAAGGGCTCACTTCCATGCAGGGTGCTGTTTCACACCGGTCTTTCGAGGATTTGGCAGAGGGTATGGACCTCCTGGATTTGCTGGAAGAATTTCCTAGATTCGCACCGCAGGCAATAGTGGACTTACTTCCAAAACTTCAGCCCCGCTTATATTCCATATCCAGCAGTCCTCGAATGCATTCCGAAGCCATCCACATCACTGTGGGAGTCGTTCGTTATGAGCTGAATGGCAGAACTCGAAACGGTGTATGTTCTACCTTTCTTGCCGAACGGATTCGACCGGAGGATCAGCTTCCGATATTCCTGCATCCCTCGACTTTTCGACTTCCCGAAGATCCCGGTCGGAACGTCATCATGATCGGCCCAGGTACAGGGATTGCACCATTTCGAGCCTTTCTGCAGGACAGGGCCATATCCGGTGCTCAAGGAAAAAACTGGTTNTTCTTCGGCGATCAAAAGGCTTCGACAGATTTCCTTTATCAGGACGAACTCAAGGCTTTTCAGGCACAAGGCGTGCTTCACCAGCTCGATACTGCGTTTTCACGTGATCAACAACAAAAAGTATACGTGCAGCACCGAATGCGCGAGCGGGCCAGGGAGATTTGGGCATGGCTTGAGGAAGGTGCCCATCTATACGTATGTGGCGATGCCAAACGGATGGCCAGGGACGTAGATATGGTACTGCGGGAAATTGTGACCGAACAAGGGGGGTTGGCCGAAGATGCAACCAACGCCTATATCGCCAGTCTCAAAAAGGACAAGCGTTATTTAAGAGATGTTTACTAATGTTAGATTCACGATTCAAGACCATGCATAACCCTATCAGCACCATCAGTGGCACACCTATAAATTCTGAGCAGTCGATATACCTGAACGGTTTTTTCAACGGACTCCAACAGACAGGAATGCGTTTTGCAGACGCAGCTCCTGATCCAGCATTATCTGATGTTTCCAATGAGAATTCTCCTGAAGATTATTGCAAGGAGGAGCAACTAAAGTATCGCACCGATCTCAATAAAACATTTTCCATAGTCCAAAACGTATCAGAACAAAGATGTGAGCCTAATGTGGAAGAAACGTTCCTCATGAAATGGCATGGACTTTTCTACCTTGCGCCCAAGCAGGATGGATTCATGTGTCGTCTNCGCATACCAGGTGGTTACATCCGAAGTTTCCAGATACGGGAATTAGCTGCTCTTTCAAAAGAACTCACTTCCGGTTACATCCAAATTACAACCCGTGCTAATTTCCAGCTTCGGGTGATTCCATTGGAACATGCTTCCAGCGTCTTGCAGCGTATTCAGTCGGTGGGATTGCATTCCAAGGGATCTGGAGCGGATAATATCCGTAATATCACAGCATCTCCTGCGGCGGGAATCGATCCTACGGAGCTGATCGATGTCAGGCCTTTCTGTTTAAAGCTGGCCCAACNTATCATCAACACAGATGAGTTCTACAATTTACCCAGAAAGTTCAATATTGCCTTCGACGGTGGAGGTGCAATCGGTGTTGTCGAAGACACCAATGACATAGGNGTGAGGGCTGTGAAGGTAAATGAAACCTTCAAAGGGTGCATACCCGGCGTTTACTTCCTGATGGCCCTTGGAGGAGTCACAGGCCACAAGACTTTTGCTTCGGACTCTGGCGTTCTCATCCCGCCCGATCAACTTTTGGAAATTATTCAGAGTATTGTTCGTATATTCATTGAAAATGGGAACCGTGCATTGAGAAAAAAAGCTCGGTTGAAATATTTGTTGAAAGACTGGGGAATAGATCGATTCCTGAATGCTGTTGAACAGGATTTAAACAGTCCTCTGATAAAGTTAAATGAATCAGATATAAAATTGCTTCGCTCTTGGAATCCTCCTCAACCTGTCGCAACCAAGCACGCTCACATCGGGTCCCACCCTCAAAAGCAGGAAGGGCTTTTCTATGTGGGTATCGGAATTCCAGCGGGTGTTTTAACTCCGGAACAACTTAATGGTCTCGCTGATTTGAGTGATCGATTTGGGAATGGAGAACTTCGCCTGACTGTCTGGCAAAACCTTCTGATTCCCAATGTGACCAAAGAAGATCTCGATTCCCTGACCCGTGAGGTTGTTGCCCTTGGGTTGCATGTTGAACCATCCAACATACGCAGCGGGGTGATTGCATGCACCGGTAATTCTTACTGCAAATTTGCCTCAGCCAACACAAAAGGTCATGCGCGTGAGCTGATGGATTATTTAGAGGAGCGTTGCCCTATGGAGTGCCCCATCAACATCCACCTCACGGGTTGTTCCCACTCTTGTGCCCAGCATTATATCGGNGATATAGGACTCCTGGCGACCCAAGTGAAATCAGGTGACACGACAAAGGAAGGTTATCATGTTTTCGTCGGGGGAGGTTTTGGCGATAAAAAGGAAATTGGTCGTCAGATTGCGAAGGCAGTCGCTTTCGATGACCTACCGCTGATGCTCGAACGCTTGCTTAAAAAATTCAATAGTGACTCGTGGCCGCAGGAATCATTTCAGTCCTTTACTCAGCGTCAATCGGTCGAGACCATGGAGGATTGGATACATGCCGCTACGGAGATGAAATAATAAATCCAAGGTTATCAGAGCCACTGATCAGGACCGAATTGTCATCAGTGCCATGGATTTTACCCTGACGAATTAAATTTTGAAGATTCTAAAGGTGGTTTTACGAAGTTGACGATGAATGAGAAATACCAACCTCAGACAATTCTTCAGAGGCGTGCATTTCCAGGGCTATCAAAATCTTTTTCAATGACGCCAGTGTATTGCACAATCAATCTGACTCTTCGCCATTTTCTCTGTCTGTCTTGAGACCATATGGGAGTCCACCTTAGACCGCGTTGAAGTCATCCGAGGACGCAACAGATGGATGAGTTGAAAAGCATCACAGCCTGAGTCTATGTATGACATCATTGCTTGACACTATTTTTGTCAGCTTGAAACAATTCGTTTTTGGCCGCGAGTACTTTGGTCCGTCATGAAGGGACCGCTCTGGCAGGAAGCGCACATGGCTTTTCCATAAAAGAGGGACATGTCCGCCTTTTCGTACTCGGTCAGTGCGTCGTCATCGCCTCAGAGTTCCTGAAAGCCTTGGATTCGATGGCTGGGAAGGCATTGCTATCAATCGGCTACAGGGAGGCCGCTTGGTACACTTGATGGGATAATATCCGTCATATCGAGTGCACGCAGATCGGTAAGCGCATACAAGAAAGAGACGAGCTGGTCTATCTCATCGGGTTCCAAATTTACTGGCTCAATTTGACAGGCGTCTGCAAGTTGATCTACCGCTACGGCATCATCCATCGCAATCCAATCTATGGCGTCCAGATCTGATCGACCGGTCAACACGGGCTGAGTTCGATCATAATAAGCGAGCGCATCAAAGGGATTCAGCTGGTGGATGACGATTTCCTTCAGATCGCTGAAAGCCCCATCATGTCCCCATGGTCCGGTGAGCGCGACATTTCGCAAAGACGGTGTCCTGAATTTATAATTATCGGCTGCGTCTTCCGTGATAGCACCACGTCCGAAATCTTCTCGACCACTGGTTCCGTGATTTTTCCCTGGTCCTATCTGCGGCATGGCCGTGGCGTGGAATTGGTGGTCTGTCAAGAAGGGACCGCTGTGGCAGGAAGCACACTTTGCTTCTCCATAAAATAATGACATACCCATTTTTTCGTCCACAGTCATGGCGTCGTCATCACCTCTCAAAAATGCATCAAAAGGGGAGTTATCAAAACGAAACGCTTGTGATTCAAAAGCTGCAATCGCATTAGCCGCATCTGCAAAGGTGAGTTCATTGCTGCCGTTTTTGATTTTCGGAAATGCAGCTTCAAAAAGGGATACATATGCTGGAATTGATCTAAGCCGCTCGGCCAGGGCGTTCCAAATGCTCGTAAAATCTTTTTCTGCTGCGAAATTCGCGATGGTATTTTCTCCCATTTGTCCCGCCATTTCTGTGGCGGAGGTCACTGGAAACAGCGCCTGAGCGGCGAGTATATTTTCCAGTTTGCTGGGGAGGGTCTCTCCGGCTGGTGTTACAAAGAAATTTTTATTTTTGAAAGGTTGTTGTACCCGACCATCGTGAAAAATGGTTACGAATTCCTTCGCTCCGAGATTGAAAATATCCGGTGCATTTCTGGGAACACGTTCATGAACCGCATCCAGCCCTTCTCCGGTGTCGCGGCCCAATCCTAGCAAATTTCCGCCCTCGCCAATCGATAGTGAAAGCTGATCTCCCAAACCTGCACTCGGATGGTGACAGGTTGCACAGGAGATATTTTGATTCCCGCTCAGTATTTTATCGAAAAACAGCATACGCCCAAGCTCGATTTTGGCAGCTGAGGGTGACCCTTTCTCGCGATAATCTAAATCTGTGGGAGGCTCGGGTAGTGGGAATAAGAGCTCTCCGCTCAACAGACTTGCTTCCGTTGCAGAATGGACTCCCCAGTTATCCGCGTTCAAATTATGCCCCATGAAGGCGCTGATTACCGTCAAGGCAGTCCAAGACAGACGCTTAAAGCATCTTATCAGGTAACCAGAGTAGCGATGATTAAAAATTAATGCCATGTTGTTGAGCTTTGATCGTAAAATGTTCAAGCCTACTGTAAGAACTAAAATACGACGCAGCATTAATAATACCATTTCTGCTAAAGCAACTTGAGGAAAGTGCCGATAAGGTGTGAATAAGTCCGCAACTCCTTAAATCAAAGTTAATTTCATNAAAATTAATTTTATCATTTTATGGGCATGTAGGCATCTTTATTTCCCAGCCAAGTGCGTTTCGGCAATATTTGCTCTGCATGGGATTAAATTTGCCTATCGGGAGGGAAATCTCGGTGCTTAATTGCCGGAGGACGGTCCAGCTAATGCAAAAATGGGTTAAAGCTGCTGATGATATCGACGACAAGATCACGAGCTTTTGTTGATCCAAATCAAAAAAACGAATCTGCGAATTTCGCAATTAACGCAAAAAAAAAGATATGGGATGAGCGTAATGAAAAAATCAGTATGCTTTATCCGAACGATAAACGAATGCCAGAAGTTTGGTTTCAAATACTCAATGGAATCTGCAACCGGTTAGGAAATCGGAACGACTCGGAAAAGTGGTACACCGGGAGGGATTCGAACCCCCAACCCTCTGATCCGAAGTCAGATGCGCTATCCAGTTGCGCCACCGGTGCCCTCGAAGGAGAAACAACTATGACTCTGGCCATCAACAAGGTCAATCCCGTTTTGAGCATATCGATATTTGAATTCATCAGACTTTGAGTTGTGTCAGCATTGCCATGTGGGATTTTCAGGTTATGGGCAGCTATCTGCGAATCAGGCATTTTCATTACGCTGCTAAAATACACTCAGCTACCATTTCCTGGTCACTTGCCTTAATTATTGAGGATTCAGGGGTAAAACAAAATTTTTCAGCAATCCATGAGTCGACAACATTCTTTTTGTATTCAGGCTTTCAAGCCAGCNTTCGTTTTTGCAGCATTAATGGAGGTGTAAATCAAACCCAACATTNGATGGCGTCATAGGCTGACTTGACAAGCAAGTGACATGNGACAANAATTNCCANTCGGCCAGTTGTGTAATTACTACCGACTCACATCCAACCTTGTCGCCGAGATTAGAACTCTTTCGAAATATCGGAATGAAATTCTAGGTTGCGATATCATTCGCAATTATATCAACGATGAAACCATGGAAATTGGATTCATGGTTTTGCTGAAATTCTCTTCAGGTGTGAACAATCCCTATGAGCTATCATAAGATGCAAGTCCTCCAACCAGCACCCTCGAGGCGCGTTAGACTCAAGTTTTTTATGCAGATGCATAAAGAGTGGCAACGTCCCAATAAATTTTAAAGGATTGCGGGGCTTCTTTTTCTAGTCAGTGAATAAAAGAAAAACCCTCTTGTGGTTGGCCCATCCTTGGGGCTTTTTTATGGATGTGTCTGGTGCTTGATGCACATTGGTCAACATTAAGGTTCACTAATATGCTTTTCCACCTAAACTTACATATTTTATGGCTAGCCCTAAGATCTGCGATTNTATCGTCAATGCGGAGAAAAATCAGAGGTCTGAGAAGCCAGTTTCTCCTTATGCCAGCGCAGTAATATCTGGTTGTTGAGATCTTCCAAAGCTGAAAGATCCGTTTCGTATTTGCCATCTTCCCTCAGGAAATGGATATAGTTGCATTCGGAGTTTAACTCTGTTGCATGAGAAATATAAGTTTCCATATTCGTTTTTTAGATGATGATTGGAAATACACTCTAAATACTGCACTATAACGTGAATTATATATGTCGAAAATGCTACGTTTATGTGAAGTTAATTTAAGCTTGAGTATGAGATCTCAGCTGTTTGAGCTCTCAAAAGAGGAGAGTCGATTGTCTCCAGACTTGAGGCGAACAGCCCATCCTTTTTTATTTTTTCCTTCGTAATCAGAGTTTTTTAACGTGATGCCTTCGAGCTGNNTGTTCACGGAAGTATCGAATTGATGAGGATAAACAGTTGAGCGGTTGAGCTAAGCGGCAAATCAACAACGGCTGTACTTCCCTTCTATGGCATATTTTGACCTTAGGAATGCCAANCTTCCGGCTACTCATTGCGTTCAAACTCATGCTGCTGGCGCCATTAGAATGATGATCACCGATATCGAACCCATTAACTGTGGTTCCATTAAAAAGCTCAGAAAAATATTACCCGACTTTGATAGAGTGGGATCGTCGAATCATCCTGTTATCCTTGTCACCAGGAAATCTTTTGCGCCTCCTTACATCTATTTCCATGAAAATTCACGTAAAGATTTCTTTCCTGGACACTTCAATGGATGGGATAGATATCAATACTCTATGCTATTGTAGCTTGATTTATTAAGCTTTTTGAATCACGAAGAAAAAAAGCACTTTTCAGCCATTTTTTATTTATACCAATCTGAATCGATATTCAAGTTTACCAAATCGTTACAGGGTTGTGTTCTNATTGAGAAAAAATACTCGGCACAGTTGANACATAAAAATCTTTTCATATTCATCCAAAAGTAAATTTTCTGAAACTGTCGTCTGGTGCTCCATAGCCGCATTTTTTACCTATTTTTGCATGTATGCATTTAGGAAACCATTTTCTGCTGGGACATACGCAGAAATGCAATGGTTGGGCTATGCCTACAAAGACATTCTGGTAATCTTTCAGTTGCTTGGCTATACAGCATCGAAATTTATTGGGATCAAAGTCATTTCNGAGATTCGTGCATGCCAACGGATAAAATATATTCTCTTACTTATCTGCTTGGCTTGGTTTGCATTGCTTGGATTTGCATTAACTCCTCCAAAGTTTGGAGTGATCTGGCTGTTCCTGAATGGCTTACCTCTTGGCATGGTATGGGGATTGGTTTTCGGGGTTCTAGAGGGCAGGCGTTACACTGAGGCTATGGCTGCAGCCCTGAGTGCGAGTTTTATTGTGTCGAGTGGGGTAGTCAAGGCGATCGGCTTACAACTTATCAACCTAGGTGTTGATCCGATATGGATGCCCTTTTTTACTGCCGCTTTATTCATTCCTCCTTTAATTCTATCTGTGCGAATGCTTGGTAGTGTCCCTCCGCCAACGCGAGAGGATATCCTTTCCAGAATGGAGAGAATCCCCATGATGAGACAGGATCGTCTGGCTTTTCTGAAGAATTATGCGCCTGGTTTGTGCCTACTGCTTTTCATGCATTTGGCTCTCACAGGATACCGTGATTTCAGAGATCAATTTGCCATTGATATTCTAAATGAACTTGGAGTCGGGAAGCCAGAGAACTTGTGGCTCCCAGAGCTTGGCGTTGCGGTCGTAATTCTAACTCTTCTTGGAAGCTTTTCATTAATTCGAGGTCACCGTAAGGCTTTGTTGTATGTTCAGGTTGTTATGTTGGCAGGCCTTATCTTGACGGGAACGACGACTCTGCTTTTCGTGCGGCCAGAGCTGTTGGGGCCTGTTCCATCCATACTTTGGTTTGCTCTAACAGGCCTAGGTCTTTATGCCGCTTATGTACCTTTTCACAGCATCCTATTTGATCGCATCGTCGCATGTTTTAGAGTCAACGGTAATGCAGGCTTCATGATTTATATGGCTGATGCAACTGGTTATTTAGGAACACTTTTTATACTCATTTTCAAAGTTTTTAATCCTTATCAACTTTCTTATTTAGAATTTTTTATCTACCTTACCTATGGATTGCTGGTCGTCGGATTCATTTGCATGACGTTCAGCATCGTTTATTTTTTATACACACCAAATAAATCTAAGAAAAATGAGTATAAATGCTGAAGACTTAAACTATTGGGAGACGAATGGCTTACTTTGCCTGAAAAGGTTTTTCAGTGCACCATNTATCAAGCGAGTGCTCGAATCCGTGCATGATATGGAGACCAGGTGTGGTGANACTCCCTGGATGAGCCATTATGAAGAAGTCAACGGCATTCCTCAGCTGTGTCGGGTCGAGGATTTTATTTTTTATCAGGCTGAGCTGAAAGCGATGATTATCGGTGAAAAGCTCATTGGCACAGTCTCGAAATTACTCAGAGAAGACGCTTGCTTATATAAGGAAAAAATCAATTTCAAACTTCCGGGGGGAGCGGGTTATTCTCCCCATCAGGATGCACCAGCCTATCCACACATTAAACATCACATTACATGCATGGTTGCATTGGACTCGTCGACCAAGGAAAATGGCTGTTTGGAATTTGCAAAGGCTCAGCACATGAAAGGTCTTTTACCAATGAATGATGAGGGCTGTTTGACTTCAGACATGGCAGANACCATGTTGTGGGAGCCCTGTGATGCAGAGCCCGGAGATGTAGTCTTTTTCTCCTCATTGACCCCGCATCGTAGTGGCTTGAACAAAAGCTCAAGGCCCCGGAGGTCTCTTTATTTAACCT
The DNA here is from genome assembly GCA_002690655.1 of Pedosphaera sp. Lineage (GTDB taxonomy): Bacteria > Verrucomicrobiota > Verrucomicrobiia > Limisphaerales > AAA164-E04 > AAA164-E04. The sequence goes on along the minus strand of NZFL01000010.1, from coordinate 44,460 downwards.
ACAACGCTCTGTCTGAGGGTGACTTGCGAGCTCGATATTACGAGGAAAAAAAACAAACTTTTGAAAAGGGTCATTCAAACCAACAAAAAACACGCCTCAGTTTAATCGGGCACTTCCAAGGAAAAGCAGCGAAATGAAGGGCCTTACTCAGCGCGCTCAATTACTAAAAAAACAGCTTGTCAGCTCCAAAAGAGGGCAGTTTTCAAGTTTACTTATAAACTTCATACAAGAANANGGACAAAGTCGTTATGATGAATCTGTTACACAAACAGAACACGCACTTCAGGCCGCTGATCTAGCTTCCCAATCTGGCGCTGAGCCAACGCTCATAGCTGCCGCACTGCTTCATGACATCGGCCACCTCCTAATTGATGAATTTTCAGAAAGGGACAATTTTCTGGCAGTTGACCAATGTCATGAAATTTTCGGAGCAAGATTCTTAGAACCATACATGCCGGCTGAATTACTGGCAACGATCCGACTTCATGTTCTTGCCAAGCGATATCTTTGTTCAACTCAGGAAGCTTACATCGACCAGCTTTCTAAATCCTCCAAACGTTCTTTCGAACTCCAGGGAGGCTTACTTTCGTCTGAGGAACTAAAGACGCTGGAAAGTGAGCCATATCTGGCCTCGGCCCTGAAGATACGTGTTTGGGATGATCAAGCAAAAGTGGCTGGAAAGGAAGTTCCCCCACTAAACGCTTATGCTACCACCTTAGCAGAAGTATACCTTCCCTCCTGATGCGCCCTAGCTTGCAATATTAGTTTTGAAAGTAACGCGTAAGCAGAACATGGAGCTAAACAAACAAAGGCAGCCAGAAGTGTTTTTCTACGCTGTCTCCAGCTCAATCCCGGTTCTCTCCAGTTTTTTAGAGACAAATTGAGTTCGCCAACTGAACCGGGGACATCGTTCCTAGAGTTGAATAATCTTTCTTTTCCAGAGCATCGTTCCAGTTCTGGATTTACAGATCTTTCTCAGTTTCTTCCTCCTCTTTGAAGGATTTCCTTAGCTTTCAATTCTTTGGGCGTCTTGTTTTTGTCGAATTGTTTTTTTGACCACTGTGATTGATTTATTTCGAGGTTTTGATCATTCAAAAATTCTTACTGCTTTTGGATCAGTTTTTCAGCTGGGAGTCAATATAATCCGGGACTTCGGTTAGTCTGAATAGTTTTTCTGCAAGTTCAGGTCCTTGTTAATCAGCGAATGTTGTGCAAATCTTGTCTCGTTGCCTTTGGTTAAGATCTTTCGCATAATCACGAATGCCTGCTTTTAGCGAAAAAAAATGGCCTTTTATCCACCTTGTTTTCGTTATATGGTTAGGATGTTTTTTTTAGCGGGAAAATCTATCAAATTTCATTTTCCCATAAAATAAAAAAACCAGAAGTAATTGAACCTTATCAAACAATAGCTTAAGCATATTTGTAACAGCTGCCACAGGATTTTCTGAAAAATCGAGGACGACGGAGACGACAAATACTAAGACGATGCGCCGGCAATCAAATACCAATAACTAATAGCGATTTGATATCACACCAGAAGATCGGGCACAAAGGTGCTCAGATTTTTTCATCATGTGGTTTCTGTTCTCGTTATCTCACTCTTTAAATATCTTTTGCGCGGGAATCCATTTTACTTTCGTCCATGATTAACCTTGTCAATTCATGCCTCCAAGACATAGATTTTCAATCGGTTACGCTCCTGCAGAGCAAAGCTACTACGCTGACGGCTCGAAACTTCATTGATACAATATGAATGATTTATTTATTAGTTATGCACACTTTGATGATCAGGCCCTTGAGGATGATCAGAAGGGGTGGATCAGCAAATTCCATAGGGTATTGGAGGTGAAAATAAGCCAGTTAATGGGGGAGCAACCTCAAATCTGGAGGGATCAAAAATTAGGTGGCAACGATGTTTACGATGACAAGATTGTTCAGGAATTCAAGAGTGCCCGTCTGATGGTTTCAATACTCTCACCACGATATATTAAATCAGAGTGGTGCCGACGCGAATTAAATGAATTTCACGAGTCGGCTTCAGAACAGGAAGGCATCAAAGTCGGAGATAAATCGCGCATCATCAAGGTGGTCAAAACTCCATTTGATTCGGGTGAGGCAATGAGCCTCTTGCCAAAGTTATTTGAAGGTCTTCTTGGATTTGAATTTTACGAAACCGATCCTGCCAGTGGTCGCACTGTTGAATTTGATGAAGCCTTCGGCCCCAAAGCCAAGCAGAATTATTACGCGCGGATTTATGATCTTGCGAGTGAGATCACAGAGGTTTTAAAAACGATCCGATCAGGGGGTGAAGCTGAGAATCAAGCAACTCAGCCCTCGAACGATCTTACCATATATCTCGCCAGCTGCACTACTGATTTGCAGTCCGGAAGGGAAAAAATTTCGCGTGAATTGAAAGATCGCGGTTATCGCATACTGCCGGATCAAGTGATTCCCGGTGAAGCAACAGCTTTGAAAACATTGGTGGAATCGGATCTGCAGCAATCAGATTATGCGGTTCATTTGGTCGGCCAGCGCTATGGACTGGTTCCTGAGGATGCTGATAAATCCATCGTAGAAATACAGAATCAGCTATCGGCCGAAGAGCATTCAAGAAGACCTGACTTCCAAAGACTTATCTGGATGCCAAGGGGGCTTACGAGTCAGGACCCTCGTCAGAACCATTTCATCACTAATATTCAGGAAAACCCGGACATGCTTGCCGGTGCTGAGCTCATTGAGGATTCGCTGGACAACTTCCGAGACTGCCTGATCCAAAAGATTAAAGATAAGAATGCACCCCAGGAGGCAACAGATCCTGAAGCCCAAACTACGCCCGGCAGACCGAGTGTCTATTTAATCCATGACGCTACCGATGAGGAGCTTGTNTGCGATCTGGAGGATTATCTATTTGACCAGGGAATGGAAGTGATGCTGCCCACCTTGGAAGGAGATGAGGCAATGGTCAAAAATGCCCACATCGAAAAGCTGCTTCTTTGTGATGGTGTTCTCGTTTTTTACGGGCATGCAGACCGCACGTGGGTCGATATGAAAATAATGAATCTCATGAAAGCACCCGGATATGGGCGTAAGGCCCCTTTCAAATCCAAAGCGGTGTATCTTGCTCCTCCGTTCAACAAACGAAAATCCAGATATAGAACACATCATGCGACTGTGATCACGCAAGAAGAGGATCAGTTCGAACCACAAACATTAGCCTCTTTCATGAACGAATTGGGTGCCTGAAATTTTCCATAAAGATGTCTACCAACAACCCTTTTCCCGGATTACGTCCATTTAACTATGAGGACAACCACTTGTTTTTTGGGCGTGACGAACAAATCACAGATCTTGCTTCGCGTCTCAGAAAAAATCGCTTTGTTGCCGTCGTAGGTACTTCCGGAAGCGGAAAATCATCACTGGTTCGTGCAGGTTTGCTTCCAGAGCTGTATGGGGGAACCATGACCGATGCGGGTTCGCGTTGGCAAACCGCGGTCATGCGTCCCGGGGGAGATCCCATTCAAAATCTTGCTCAGGCCCTGATCAACACAGACCTGTACGATCCGGATGAAGAGGATATCGAACTTCAGGTAACAGCGACACTAACTCGTAGTGGACTGGGCATGTTAGAGGCGATCCGCCAAAGCGACATTGAGGAAGGTGAAAATTTTCTTTTGGTAGTGGACCAATTCGAAGAAATTTTTCGATTTCGAAAAGCGGGGGACGTGACCGATGAACGAGCCATGTTTTTTGTGAACTTGCTCATCGAGGCTGTTAATCAATCATCATTGCCAATCTATGTAATCATCACGATGCGATCAGATTTTCTGGGCGAATGCAGTGAGTTCCCTCGATTGGCTAATATGGTAAATGAGGGAGAATTNCTGATACCTCGTCTCAATCGTGAACAGAGAAAACAGACGATTGTCGGACCTGTCAAGGTCTCGGGAGGGGAAATAACAGACCCGCTTTTAAGTCGCTTGCTCAATGATATCGGGGATGATCCCGATCAACTTCCAATCCTACAGCATGCGCTGATGCGGACCTGGGAATATACAAACAAGGAAGCGGGAGAGACCGTTCTGGATCTCAAGGATTACAGAGCAACTGGGGGTATGCAGGAGGCACTCTCGCGACATGCAGATGAGATATTTGACCAATTACCCTCGGATAAACACCGTTGGATTGCGGAAAGGGTTTTTAAATCACTCACGGAAAAAGTGGATACAAACAGGGGTATTCGTCGTCCCATCACTTTCAGCGAGATATGTGAAATCGTTCAGGAAAAACCTGAGGACATTGAGTTGGTGATTCAAGAATTTCGCTCTGTTGGAAGGACATTTTTAATGCCGGCTGAAGACACGGCGATATCCGCTTCGACCGTGATTGACATTTCTCATGAAAGCCTGATGCGCGTATGGTTTCGATTGAGAAAATGGGTTGAAGATGAAGCCCAATCCGCAAAAATTTATCGACGACTGGCAGAGACGACTCAATTGTTTCTCCAGGGAAAAGCAGGGCTCTATAGAAATCCTGATCTCGAAATTGCCATTGCGTGGAAAAAAGAAAGCCAGCCGAGCAAGGTTTGGGCTGAGCGCTATTTCCCAGGTTTTCAGGATGCCATGGATTTTCTGCAGCAAAGCCATGCAAAAGACCAAGCGGAAAAACAAGCCAAGGAGAAGGCGCAGCAGCGTGAGCTGGAAAATGCCAATAGTTTGGTGACCGCACAAAAAGAGCGGGCGGAAGCACTCAGGGCAACAGCCAGAAGAAGAAAACATTTTTCTTGGGCGCTTGGAATGCTGGCTTTCGGTCTATTGTTGATCACATTTTACTCCATTGCCCTGAGAAACGAAGCGGTTGCTTTACGAGATGAGGCTGAAAAATTAAAAGATGATGCCATTGAAGGGAAAGAACAGGTACGTAAAAATTTCTTTGTTACACAGCTTGCGCAGGTTGATCATCAGGTTCAGCAGCAACATTTCCAAAAAGCCCTTCAAGCGCTCAAGGTGATCAAACCTGAAAATGCGCTCGAAAGCCGATTGACCACCACTCGGCTTTTGAGTTCTGTCAGCGACACATTTTTCCCCCGTAAACAAGCCGAACTGTATCAACTTGGCAAACGCGCCATTTTTCCAAATGGAGGGGTTATCTCCAAAAGCGGTAGATATGTGTGCATTGGCGCGGACTACGATGGACATGGGAATGTGCATGTCGTCGATCTTCAAAATGAGAATCCTGAACTTCATTTCACTCAATTGGAATCCGTTCTCAAGGCCGAATACAATTATGCGAGAAATCTTTACGCAGTGGGCTATAAATTTCAGGGCAGTTATTTTACTTCGGTTTTCGATGTCCAGCGCGGACTTAAAATGGAGCTCGACCTGGAGCTCAAGAGTTCGCCAGTCAAGGTGAATTTTGATCAAGCGGGCAACTGGCTGGCGGTAGTTTCCCTGAACGGAGAAATTCATCTCGCGGATTGTCGTTCCAACAATCTGAAACCCATACAAATCATAGCCAGTGATAAGCAATGCCTTCACGCTGCCTTCTCTCCAGATGCACAGGTCTTGTATCTGTTTTCGCAAGATAGCTCAGACCAGTATGTAGAAACGTTCCGTCTTTCTCAGGGAAAATGGCAGAGAGAAAGCGGTGCAGCCATTTCTCTCAGTGATGACAAACTTGCATTGATCCATTCGGAATGGTCCAAGAATAGCCATGAAATTATTCTCTACGGCAACACGGACACACAAAAGCCCATACTACAATGTATGGATGCAAAAACGCTGCGCATGAAGAACCGAGTGGATGTTTCAAACTATCATAAGTCAGGTGGAATCAGTACGCTGCTTCTCAGCCACGATGGTACCATGGTGATCAGTCCGTGCATGGACAATACCTGCTCCGTCAGTGACTACGAAACAGGGGCGCTAAAATATAAGCTCCAACACTCAGCCAATGTTTATTTTGCGCGTCTGAGTCCCAATCAACAGATGCTGATGGTGGGTGATTGGCTAGGTTTCAGGCTATGGGATCCCTACTCGGGCAAACCATTGACTTCTTATGTCAAATTAGGTGAAGGCATGCGTGGAGCTCAATTTCTCGAGGAAGGAAAGATACTCAGAATCGTCACCATGAATGCCAACGTGTTCGATTACGAAATCAGTGGTCTTCCTCCTCAACAGCAGAAAATCAAGGATACAACTTCCTCCCTTGCGGTGAATGACGGCGCATCACTCATTCTAGGCCATGAAGGTAAGCTTTCTGAATGGGGCGAAACAGAGGGTGCCTATCGCAAGCGCAATGAATTAAGTAATTTTGAAGGGACAACCCATATTATTCGTGGAAGTTCAGACGATAATATTGCGGTTGTTGATTACAGATATCCGGAGAAAAGTCATATTTTTCGTTTTGCTCTGGATGATCAGGGAACGCTTGAATCACAGCCTGAATTGGCTTTTCCGATCACGAGCCTGTCCAACATGGATCTGGAACATATCAACGTTTCTCCGGACGGCAAATTTCTGGCTTATCCAGAGGAAAATTTACGGGTCATCAACTTTTACTCGATGGAAACCGGAAAGAAGCTCAAAGAACTGGAATACCCATATAGTATTTCATCCATTGAATTCAGTAGGGACCATAAGAGTGTTCTTATTTTTGGTACTCCGGATTTGATCAGTGTCATCGATCTCAAAACTTTGAAAATTGTTAATGAGTTGAAGCACTTGACTCGCTACGGGGGATGTATTCGCTTCGACCGTACTGGGCGACTAATGGCAAGTTTTGGATCTGGCGAAAAAAAGGGTATGCTTTGGAGCTATGAAAACTCGGAGAACATTGTCCTGCTTGGAGAATTCTCGCATGCGTCTGGGATTTGCGCCCTTGATTTTGGTGCCAATTCACAAATCATGGCGACAGCCTCTCAAGATGGCATGGTTCGCATATGGGATCTTTCTGCACCCGGACAGTCGCTCCCTCTGAAACGCCAAATCCAGCAGGATCGGGAGATTGCCGCCGTTCAGTTTATCGGTGACGAGCATCAAACCCTCTTGACCTGCGATGAAGAAGCTTCCGTTCGTATATGGGACCTCGATTATGGTGTTGTTGAAGCGGGCCCTTTCAAGATGGGGGAGTCTGAAGTACCCCAGAATGGGACGGCTCGCTACGAATTTGACCTATTTGGAAAAGTGTTTGGTCAAGGTAATTATGTCTCCATCATCGCACGAGGTTCGCCTTTGATGATCCAGAAATTACCTAAGCTCGGTCAGGAATCCGCCCTTTCTGGAACGAACCTTGAAAAGACCATTGAAATCTTCACTGGGTGGGGCGGGAAATCAGGTTCAAGTCTATCTGTAGAGAATCTCAAACAAAATCAAATCGATGTCTCAAGTGGCTATGAAAATAGTTTAATCACCCAATACTTGAACTGGTATACTAGCAAACCTAGCAACAGGTCCGTGACACCGTTTCAAACGATTCCTCTCAAGACTTTTGTCGATGATAACCTGTCTTCGGAAGATCTTTTTAGTATTTCGCAAATCCTCAGGCTCGATCCAGCCAATCCCAGAGCCCTCGCGAAGTTTGGACAATTATATCTCATGAATGCCAATCATGGTTCACTGGTAAAGCGTGTACATGCTGCTGCTTGGTATGCTTCCAAGGCAGCTTCATTGAGTAGGGGTAATTCGGTTCCCAATGAATTAACTGTTCTCAGGGATATGTTGGAAAAATCAGATATAACCGGGGCAAAGTAATCATTTCAGGTCAACACCCAAAAATATCATGAGATACCATGGACTTGATTTAGTGCGTTCTCTGGCAATGCTGCTTGGCGTTGTGCTGCACGTCATCTTATTTTTCATGCAACATCAGCACAATATCATGATGCTGGGCGAGCGATATCCGGACCCCCTCAATCGGCTTGTTTTTGAATTCATCCACTTGTTCAGGATGCAACTGTTCATGATGATGGGAGGTTTCTTTGCGCAATTGGTCATCGATCGCAAAGGGTTGAAATACTTCGTCAGGGATAGAAGCAAACGCATGCTATTACCTTTCATTTTTTGTTCCATTTTACTCGTGCCAGCACAAATGTATCTTTTTGCGCTGGCGGGCCAATGTGGGAAATTACATTCAATGCTTCCCGAATTGGGTGCTACAGAAATTTTCTCTTCGGTATTTCTTTGGGGAATCTTTTCGGAAAAAAGCGCCTTTCCCGACATATCCTTTCATCATTTATGGTTCCTTTGGTATCTGGTATTGATTTACTTCATTCACATTACCTGCTTCAAGCCTTTGCGCATACTCGCCCGATGGGCAGGTAAGTTGACAATAATTACCAGATTCAAGCGTGTGCAGCACACAGTTCTCAGTCCTGTTGTTCTTGCCATATTATGTTTCCCTGTTCATTACAGCCTTTCGAACCCATCTTTTTTCCCTAACCAGTTCAATTTTGAGTTTAACAATCTTTTTTACTATGTGATTTTTTATTTTTACGGGGTCTTTTTGTATAGAAATCTTTTGATACTCGAAAAATTTGCCAAGCATTGTTTTGTATTTCTCGGCCTTGGAATCCTTTTTGTGCCATTCACTACATCCCTTTCGGAGTTTGTGGGAATGGTTTTGCCCAGTGCTCTTATAGACGTTCACTCATTAAAAATCGTTGGATTCGCACCCAGACCTGAAGCTATTTTTTACGGTGGATCTTTTAAGATATGCCTTGTTTTTATCAGGGCACTATGTGCCTGGCTTCTTTGCTTTGGTTTCGTGGGTTTGGCATACCGCTTCATCACGAAGGGAAATGACATCGTGCGTTATCTCGTGGATTCTTCCTATACGGTTTTTGTTTTCCATTTCATTGTTACGTTTCCTCTCTCTATCTATGTTTCTCGCATTCAGGGTTTGAACGCGCTGACCAAGGCTTACCTCACCCTTCTTTTCTCTCTTGTGATCATCTATGCATTTTACAACACATGTATTCGATACACCTTTCTCGGTAACTACTTCATGGGTGGAAAAAAATGTCGTCAAACGAAAGGAGAGGAGAGATTCCGAATGCGCCAACTTCTCGCCAAGACATGGAAACCATGTCTTGGGATCATTCCCATCGTTTTCATGCTTGGACAGGCGTTTCACGAGGATGCCGTTCGCACCAAAAGAAACATCCTTCTGGAAGCACGGATCGCTCAAAAGCCGCATTTGCTTGAGGGAGACTATCAGGCACATCTTGTCACGGACCGATACGGTCGCAGTGCACTCCACTATGCAGCGATGACAGACGAAAAATTACGGGTTTACAACACGCTGCAGAAACTTTTGGCAACCACGCAAGTGATCGACGGCAAGGATGTCATGGGCCGAACTCCATTATTTCGGGCCACACGAACGGGAAATGCCACCGACGTAAAAATGCTCTTAGAGCGTGGTGCGGATTGTAATCTTGCCGACTTCTACGGACAAACCCCCTGTCATGTTGCTTCCATCAAGTTCGCACTGGGGCCCATTCAATCGAAAGAAACCTACGAGAGCATGATGGAACGATTCACGCAATACGGAGCTGACATGACCTTGAAGGATATTTATGGAAAAACACCCACGGATTATCTTCAGTAACTAAGCATGGACTGCTCCACAAAAACAGCCGTTTTCAACCAAAATGCCTAATACAAACACACGATATCATGGTCTTGATTTAATCAGGTCTGCGGCCATGTTGCTGGGACTTTCGGTGCATGTGAACATATTCTCTCTTTCTGAAAACCGACTGTTCTGGAGCGCAGGAGAATATCATGGTGATCCGATCAATGAGTGGATCGCAAACTTTATTTTTCAATTTCGAATGCCTCTGTTTTACATGCTTGCAGGGTTTTTCAGTCTTTTGGTGATTGAAAGGAAAGGTTTGATGTTTATCACGAAAGATCGCCTCAAGCGGATTGTGCTGCCATTTATGTTCGGCATTCTATTCTTTGTTCCACTATTGAACATGTTCTGGTGTGTGAATACCAGTTACGAGAATTTTTATGTGGGAATGAGCCCTTTGGAGCGTTTCACGAACATCGTATTCTGGGGAGCATTTTCAGAGAAGGAGATCCCATTCAAGCTTCCATTGGTTCATTTTTGGTTCCTTTATTTTCTGATTATTTTTTATACAATACATTTTCTCTTCAGGTTTCTCAGAAAGGACATTCTTGGTCTTTCGGGCTGGAACTTTGACCGACTCTTTCAGAGCATTGTGTCTAAACCCTGGGGCGTCTGCCTTTTACCACTTTTCTTTTTTCCGATTCGTTATTCATTGAAGCATCCTGGTGTTGGGCTGAATCAAATCGATTTCGACGTCAATGCCTTGTTTCTTTATGGTGCTTATTATGGATTTGGCGCTTTACTTTACAAAAATCGCAACTGTCTAGAGCAGATTGCCTCGCATTGTTGGTTCTATTTGGCCATGGCGTTGCCGGTCTGTATTTATATTGTCGAGCCCACTTGGCAGGTTGAAGACTCAGGAAGCGTCATTGTGGATATCACACAATGGAAATTGTTTGGATTTTCAATATGGAGCGAGGGAGTATTTCACAGTGGTTGGTTGAAAATTTTTGTTGTCTACTTCAGGGATTTCAGTTGTTTTGCTTTGTCTTTCTCATTTATTGGACTTGCACATCGATATTTGAACACTCCCTCTGTTTATATACGCTATTTGGCAGACGCTTCCTATTGGGCATACTGGGTGCATCTGCTCTTCACATTTACCATTGCAAGTTATCTACAGCAGTTTGCAGGGGTCAGTTCCCTGGTAAAATCCTATATCACTCTCGTCATCGCAACTTTTCTTGTATTCGGGTCCTACAACACCTTTGTGCGATATACTTTTCTTGGTGACTTTTTCATGGGTAAAAGGAAACAAAAAAAGGACAGCGCTGAAGCGCGCTTTACAACGATCAACCTGCTGAAGGCTACTTCACTACCCATCCTGACAATAGGTTTGTTTGTGTTCGCATTGGGTTCGTTACTTCATCAATCCAGTTTGGTCCAAAAGGGACATATCATTGTGGAATCTTATGTGGCGCGCAACCAAGCGCTGCTCGATGATACAAAATCGTTTGACCACATTTATGACTTCTTTGGCAATACTCCTCTGCATGCGGCGACCAAGATGAAGGAGGATTGGCGGCGATATGACCCGATGCCAATTTTAATTTCAAAGACAAGGGATTTGAATGTCCAGAACATGCATGGCAGATCACCGATTTTTGAAGCAGTCAGGAAAGGTAATATCACCGATGTGAGTCATCTCATAGAGGCGGGAGCGGATTTAAATTTATCTGACAAATATGGACACACGCCTGCACATGTAGCGGCCATCAAAGCCGGGATTAAAAACCCTAAAATGGCAGAGCACTATTACGATTTGCTGATCCTGCTTCGAGATAGTGGTGCAGGCATGGATTTAAAGGATTACAAGGGTAGAGATGTCAACGATTGCTTGCTGTATTTTGGCGGGCGACATATCAAGCCGATCGCAGAAAAAGGGTAAACCCAGTTACAATACCGGACCGAAAAAAATAATGAGAAAAATAAATCGTCTGCACTACATGGACACTTTGAGGGCTGTGGCCATGTTTCTGGGATTAGTCCTGCATGCTTCTGTTATCTTTAATCAAGGGACACTGGATGTTGCTCGTACACATGATGAGCCCTCCCTCTTTCTTCATTCCTGGGCAGAGCTTATTCATGTCTTCAGAATGGAATTATTCTTCCTCGTCGCAGGCTTTTTCTCACTCATGTTGTGCCAATCCAAAGGTGTCAAATTTTATGTCACCAATAGACTGAAGAGAATCCTGATTCCATTTTTTGTGTGTGTCATATTCCTTTTACCTTGGTGTGCATCCCACTTTTTTATCGACGTAACCGCATCACCTGGATCCTTCATATCAAAATACTTCGAGTATCTTAGCAATCCATCCTATATCCTGGACCAACCAAGACCCATAGGGAATTGGTTTTGGCATTTCTGGTTTATACACCTTTTGGTTTATTTCATAGCTGCGTTTGTGATCATTAAATTACTGGCTAATGCATTGGGGCTGCACTCCATATCCTTTTCCTGGATACTTTCAGGAGCCAAAGGCAGATTTGGGTTGATTTACTTAACCATACTTACGTATCCAGTTCTTTTATTTAGTCCGCCTTGGGCAGATGTCCCCGGCGTCTCAACCTCTTTAGAAGTGCTTGTTTATTATGGATTATTTTTCTTTGCAGGTGCCCTTTTTTTTGCAAATCCCAAAATTTTTGATCGCTTGCAGAATCAGTTCAAATACCACCTTCTGCCGTTTATTGTGGCATTGATCATTTTAATTCCACTGATCGACAAAATCCGTCTTACTGCTTCTCCGGATCTGCTACTGCAGAATTATTCGTTTTTTGCAACTGAGGCCGGTAAATCAGTTATTTTGGGAAATATACCGCTGACCCAAAATCCTTTCAATTTCAGCTCCTTCAATGCCTCCTTTTCCTGGCATGCAATGTGTCTCTTGAGGGCCTATACTACATGGTGCGCGGTTATCGGCATGGTCGCATTATTCAAAAGGTTTTTCTCCGGGCAGACAGCACTTGGCAGATATGCCGCGGACGCCTCTTATTTTGTTTATCTGATTCATTTTCCAATTCAGCTCTCCATCGCCTACTATCTCAGAGACCACCTCTTATCTGCGATGCTTGGATTTTGGATATGCCTGACAGGCTCTACCATTATTTGTGTGATCCTTTATCATTTTACCTGTCGCAATACGATCATTGGCACTTTGCTGTCAGGCAAAAAATACAGCTTAAAGATTGGAGAGGAGCTTCTCGAGTTAAAGACATTGCTCCTTAAGAAAGAATTCTACCTGCCCATCATTGCACTGGCATGTATTTGCTTTATAGCCGATCGGTACGAATCCAAAACGGAAAAAAAATTACTGTATTTCAGCCTTCATGCAGAACCTGAAAATATTGAAACATTCCTGAAAGGCAAAAATATTGATACCCTCAAATCCATCCGAAGATCGGATGGCAGAGGCGCGCTTCACATGGCTGCACATAACATGATAAAGCCCAGACCTGACAATATGATTGAGGAAAGTATCTCCTTATTGTTAAAGGGTGGACTGGACCCAAACAGCGTCGATAACTATGGTCAAACTCCCCTGCATTACGCCATACGCATGGGAAACAAGCGGGCCATGGAGCTTTTTCTAGAGGCAGGGGCAGACCCCAATGCGAAAGACATAACTCACGGTAATACTCCTTTGCATCTTGCAGCAACCATAGGAGTGACTGCATTTATTGATCCGCTCGTTCAAGCAGGAGCTGATTGGAAATTAACCAGAGACGACGGAAAAAGCGCCGCTCAACTACTTTCACATTTTCATCCAGATACTCCTTGAATCAAGATTTCACTGCACTGTGATCACACGGCTCATCCGATTTTAAAGAGTGTTGGACCTTAACTCATGAGAAAAATAGATCGACTTCATTACATGGACACTTTGAGGGCTGTAGCCATGTTTCTGGGATTGGTCCTGCATGCAGGGATGGTCTTCGCTCATTGGACGATTGATGACGCACGGCAGCATGTGGAGTCCTCCAAGGCGCTTCATTATGTCTTGGAATTGATACACGTATTCAGAATGGAATTATTTTTTCTCGTGGCTGGCTTTTTTTCGTTGATGCTATGCAGATCAAAGGGGACCAGAGCATACGTAAAAAATCGAGTCCAGCGTATCGTCGTACCATTCATCTTATGTGTGGCCTTTTTGTTACCTTGGATTGCGGCTGACTTTTACCTCGGCCAAATACATGCCCGCGAGGATTTTTTTAGTCAGTATTTGAGTTTCTTTTCAGATCCCTCCTATATTTTTACTGAGCCTGGCCCTACTGGTAACTGGTTATGGCATTTTTGGTTTCTGCATCTGCTTATTTATTTTATCACTGGTTTTATCCTCGTTAAATATATTTGGTCGAGGTTGAAAATATTCCATCGTCTCTCTGAATGGCTCATCACCATTCTCAAAGGTAGATACGCACTCTTTGTGCTTGTGTTAATCACCTATCCAATTCTGCTCTTCAGTCCGCCGTGGACAGATGTTCCCGGCATTGGTACTTCGTTGGATATTCTCTTTTATTACGGACATTTCTTTTTTCTGGGTGTCTTGTTTTTTAAGGATACCAAAATACTGGATGCATTTGAGCGACAGACTAAATACCACCTGATACCCTGTCTCGTTGGGCTGGTGATTCTTATTCCACTCATAGACAGGATACTACTTTCCGCGCAACCGGAAATCCTACTACAAAACTATTCCTTCTTCGCCAGTCAAGCTGCAAACGCCGACTTGATCGGTACGATTCCCTTGCTTCAAAACCCTTTCAACTTAAGCTCCTTGAAGGCTCCTTTGGAATGGCACCTCATGTGTTTACTGCGTGCCTATACTACTTGGTGCGGGATTGTCTTTTTCATCGTTTTATTCAAAAAATACTTCAATCAGCAAAGTGCACTCGGGAGATATGCTGCTGATGCGTCTTACTTTATTTATTTGATTCACTTTCCCATTCAACTCTCCATGAGTTATTCCCTCAGAGATCATATTTCATCACCTATCCTTGCTTTTTGGATTTGCCTGATCGCTTCCATCTTGATTTGTCTTCTCCTTTACCATTTCACATGTCGTAGCACATGGTTAGGGCGCTTATTGTCTGGTAAAACATACAGCCTCAATATCTCAGCAGAACTTCAAGACATCAAAAGCCTTCTCAGGAGCAAGCGGCTTATGCTTGGATGTCTGGGAGTCATACTACTGAGTATTGCCGCGGACCGGGTCGAGATGAAAAAGGAAAAGAAACTGCTCTATTATAGCCTCTATGCAGATGTTCCACGCATCAAATCTTACCTACAGGAAAAGACTCCCGAGCAGATTCGTGGCATCCGACGTTGGGATGGAAGAACGCCTCTGCACATGGTGTCCTCTCAATTACCAAACCCTCCCGACACCAAACAAATTCAGGAAAGTATCAAAATTTTGCTTCAGGCAGGGATTACACCGGATGCTATCGATCAATTTGGTCAAACTCCTCTGCACTATGCGACTCGTACTGGCAATCAGATAGCAGCGCAATGTTTACTCGATGCTGGAGCCAATCCGAATGCAAGGGAAAGCAAGCATGGCAGCACGCCTCTCCACTATGCCGCTACGTTGGGTAATCTGGAGCTCATCGAAATCGTAGTCCGTGCAGGGGGTATGCCAGATACCACGCGCAATGACGGAAAAAGCCCTGCGCAATTGCTGGCGCAATATCACCCTCATAAAACCATTTTATCACTCTCTGCTCATCAAGAAAAGGATTGGTAAGGCGCCTGCAGGCATATATCTATCCGCACACAGATCAACGGTCCATACTGAATCATAGATTTGAACGACACTAATTTTTGGTGACGTTCAGGCTTTGTACTAGTAATTTGATCCACGTTATTCATCGATGGCCAAGAATATTAAAACACTTACTTTTTGCCTGGGACTCATTCTCTCTCTTGGGCTTGGCATGCATGGGTGGAATCAATTATACCCTGCAAGCCCTTTCACCAATCATCTTTATCTCACGATACAACTCTTCACACTCGAGTCAGGTCACGTGGATGACAGTTCAGTGATTCCTCTCAGTCTCGAGCTCGCAAGGTATCTGGCTCCTTTGACAACAGCCTCAGGCATCTTGCTGGCATTGCACCAGTTCCTTCTCATTGAAGGCAGGAATGCCAAGCGAAAAATGCTTAAAAACCACATCATTATCGTTGGGGGAAATGAGCGTGCTCTCACACTGGGTCGTGATCTTAAGGCAGCAGGCTCCAAGGTCATGATCTTGTTGACAACGGAGGGAAGCAATGTTGCCGAATATTGTTGGAATGAAGGTTTCATTGCCGTCGAGGTCAGCGAGTCAGCTCAAAATCTCATTGAGATTGCACGCCTGAAGCATGCCAGCAGGGTAATTGTGTTTACGGAAGATGATTATACGAACTTGAAACTAGCACTGACCTTCAAGGCAGGAAGAAAAGAGGGCAATATTCCCATCGCAATCAATCTTGACAGTGAAGAACTCTGTCACACCGTTCAGAACCAGTACGATTTTATCTATGCCTTCAATTACTATCGCTGCGTTTCGCGGGTGCTACTGAGCCAATATCCGCTTGAAGCCTTTCCGGAAGTGGCCTCTTGTTCCGATGAGGACACAGACATCCGCTTGATCATTACTCACTGGGATCTCCTTTCAAAAGCCTTCCTTTATCAGGTAGCTAAAGTTGGACATTATAAAAATTGTCAAAAGGTTAAAGTTTACCTTGTGTGTGATCAGGCTGAGCTGGTCAATGAATTGATCACCACCGCATATCCCAATATTCGTCATTGTATTGATCTGGAAGTCAGGGAAAGTCGCAACCAGGAACTCATTCCAAATATCATCATCCAACTGCTGCACTCTTTTCCTGACAACGCTCTGACGACGATTCTTTACCTTTCGGATGCTCCTGAAGACAGCTTTGCGGGAAGTGCGAGAGTCAAAGAAAAGTGTGCACTTGGGCACCGAACCAGAATGCTGATTCCTCAATCGCCACTTTCAAACTCAGCGGGCGAAAAGCACCTGCTCATATTGCCCGAGTCCACGGTATTCTGTAATGCGAGCATCTTGTTGAATGATTCCATTGACATGCTTGCCTCTACGATTCATGCAAACTGGTACAAGGCTACCGGGAAGCGGTTGAATGAGGCGCAGGAATCCAATGATGAAAACACGATCCAACGACTGCATCAGAACCCCTATTTCAAACCATGGGACAAACTCAAGAATGCGCAGAAGGAGGAAAACCGTGCTGCGGCGGATCACATGGCCGTGAAATTGCGCTCACTAGGTCTCAAGGAGACAGATCCTGTCAACTTGGAGTTGGTTCATCTCGAACGTGCCGTTGATTCTATAGATGAGGCGCAGATGGAGATTTTATCAGGAATGGAACACCGACGCTGGTCTGCCGTCAAGTGGATGACCGGCTGGGAGCTGGGAGCAAGAGACGACACCGCCAAGAAACATCCGGATCTCATTTCCTACGACGATCTCAGCGATGCAACAAAGCAATATGACCGTGATCAAGTCAGGGGAATCATTGATCTGGTCAAAAAGATTCAGTCGGCATATCCCTCATCCTAGGGCTTCCCTTTACGNGCACTTTACACAATGGCGCTGGGTTACCAGATAATCGACCAAGCTGAATAATAATGGTTCAACCCATCTCGCCTTTGGTCTTGACTGCATATTCAACAGTCTTGGCCAAGTCAATAGCCTGTTTGACCGATTCCTCGACCAATTCACCTTCATTATCTGAGTCCACCTTCCCACTGGCAACTTTGGCTGCAAAAATAGCAGCTGCTCCTTGAAGGATTCCAATTTCGGTCGGTTGCAAGTTGAGGTATTCGGTCTTTAACATAGGCAAAATTTATCAAAAACCGGACTTCAGTGCAACAGGAAGCTTGGCCCTGCCAGTGCACGTATTTCAGGTGGAGAAGGCCTGAAGTGGCGATCATCTGTCAGCATTTTAGAAATGGATCGCCCACTACTCTGATATGCCTCGAGAGGAAACGAGCTCTTTGTGCTTGGCTATTCAAGGGCACTTCGATTCAATGGTCCAGTTCCGTTCTTGTGTAACATACAATCACATTGACGCATGAAAACTGATATCACATTCAAGAATTTACCACCTTTACGTCGACGTGCATTCATCGGTCAGATGTTCGCGGCGGCCGGTTTCGTAGGTTCAGGTTTGCAGCAAACCCGAGCTGCGGAGAAAAAAGCAAATGAGCCTTACCCTGGTTTTGTATCTCCACACGCTCAGGAATGGAGTATTTTCAAACCCGAAATCCGGATCACTCGGCTGGAAACGTTTTTGATCCAACCACGGTGGTTATTTTTAAAAATCCACACGGATGCAGGGATCATCGGATTGGGCGAACCGATCACCGAAGGACGGGCGAAGACGTGTGCGGTGGCGGTTTCAGAAATGGAGCCGTATCTGATCGGTAAGGATCCACGGCATGTGGTGCATCATTGGCAGGCACTTTACCGTCACACCTTCTATCGAGGCGGGCCTATNTTGACCAGTGCGCTCAGCGGTATCGAGCAGGCTTTGTGGGATATCAAAGGCAAGGCTCTCGGAGTTCCTGTTTATGAATTACTGGGTGGACCTACTCGTGATCGTGTCCGAGTTTATGCCCACGTTGGCAATGATCCGGATCGTATCAAAGGACTCAAGGCCGAAGGATTCACCGCTTTCAAAACGGGTGTTCATTCCCGTAATGGATTAGGCGTGGTCGCTTCGCAAGCCGACGTTGAGCAAGCGGCTGAAACCTTTGCCCGTATGCGTGAATCGGGTGGTAAGGATGTGGATATAGGCATTGATTTCCATGGAGCTGTCTCACCGCAGAATGCCAAGCTGTTGATCAAGGCGCTCGAGCCGTATCAACCTTTGTTTATCGAAGAACCGGTGCAATGCCAGAATGTTGATGTGATGGCTGAAATTGCGCGAGGTACCCATTTACCCATTGCAACCGGTGAAAGGATTTTCACCAAATGGGGATTCCGGGAAATNCTGGAGAAAGGAGCTGCCAGTATCCTTCAGCCGGATCTTTGTCATGCGGGCGGTATTCTGGAAACACGATTGATTGCAGGGATGGCCGAGGCCTATTATGCCTCGATCGCACCACATAACCCCCTGGGTCCGATCTCGCTGGCGGCAGGATTGCAGGTGGCGGCTGCGGTGCCTAACTTTCTCTGCCAGGAACAGGTCAGCTTAGGAGACGGATACCTCAAGCAACCTTTCAAAGTGGAGAACGGTTACGTCAAAGTGCCGACGGCACCCGGACTGGGAATTGAACTCGATGAGGATGCCATTCAGGACAAGTTAGGTCATGAGTGGAAGAACCCTCAAACCTACGATCAACGCGATGGTTCAGTTGTGGATTGGTAATTTTCAAATAATGAAAGTCATGAAAAAAAATACAAAACTACTGGGATTGATCTTGGCCGCTGGCATGAGTTGTCTCGCTACGCAAGCCCAGCACAAGGTTGTTCCGTTGGAACATTTCAGCACCATTGAAGGTCTGGAAGTCACACTGTGGGCAAAATCACCCATGCTCTACAACCCAGCCAACATGGACATCGACAAAGATGGGCGGATATGGGTCTCGGAAGGGGTCAACTACCGCCGTCATTACGATCGGAAACCTGAAGGTGACCGGATCATGGTGCTGGAAGATACCGATGGAGATGGTCAGGCGGACAAGGAATGGGCTTTCGTGCAGGAACCCTTCCTGCGCTGTCCCATGGGGGTGGCGGTCATCGACAACAAGGTCGTGGTTTCCATGACACCTGACATGATCGTTTACACCGATGTCAATCGGGATATGGTATTCGATCCAGAGGTCGACAAGCGCGAGGTGCTTTTAAGTGGTTTCAATGGCCGTGTGCATGATCACAGTCTGCATTCCGTCACCGTTGGACCTGATGGGCAATGGTATTGGAATGCCGGTAACTGCGGTGCTGTCTTCACCGATCGATCGGCTCGCACGTTCCGTATTGGAAGTTCCTACATGACTCAGGAAGCAGCGGGCAAGGCTAGTGACGATGGTCATGTTTATGTGGGTGGTTTCACTGCCCGGATGAATCCAGATGGTAGCTGGGTGAATGTGATCGGTTTTAATTACCGTAACAGCTATGAGCAGACGGTTACCTCCTTCGGTGATGTGTTTCAAAACGATAACGATGATCCACCTGCCGCACGCACCACTTGGGTGATGGAATTCGGCAATGCAGGTTTCAGCTCCTTCGATGGTAAGCGCTCCTGGGGTGCGGATCGGCGTCCCGGACAATCGACACCGGTCGCAGAATGGCGTCAGGAAGATCCCGGGACGATGCCGTCAGGCGATGTCTATGGTGGCGGAGCTCCCACGGGTATTGCTTATTATGAAAATGGTGCACTTGGAAAAAAACATCGGGGCATGCTGCTCTCCTGTGAACCTGCACGGAACACTGTTTTTGGTTACCTCCCCGTCGTGGAAGGAGCCGGATTCAAGCTGGAGCGATTCAATTTCCTGACCACGAACACGGAAGAAGAGTTTGATGGTGCCGATTTCACAGGAGGTTTTCGTGATCGCACGAAAGACAGCAAAGTTCTTTTTCGGCCTTCAGATGTCGCCGTAGGTCCTGATGGGGCTGTTTATGTCACCGACTGGTATGACGCCCGTGTGGGGGGGCATGGCGATCTGGATGACACACTCTCAGGAGCCATTTATCGCGTGGCTCCAAAAGGGTTCAAACCCAAGGTGCCAGACTTTAACACAAGTTCAACGGCAGGCCTGGTTGCCGGTCTCAAGAGTTCTGCTGTGAATGTGAGAGCCACGGCTGCCAGAGCATTGAGAGAGCAGGGCGAGGGGGCTGTCAATGAGGTCAAGAACCTGCTGGATTCCAATAATCCTTACCATCGAGCTCGTGCGGTATGGGTCCTGGCTGATCTCGGTGATGCCGGGCTCAAGCAAGTGCGACGCCAGTTGCGCAGTGATGATGAGCAGATGAGAATCGTGGCTTACCGTGCACTGAGAAGGCAGGGTAAAGGTCTGATTCGTTTGTCCAAGCGGATGGCTAAGGATCCTTCGCCTGCTGTGCGCCGTGAAGTAGCTCTGGCAATGCGCGACATTCCATTTGCGCGTGCCAAGGACGTCTTGGTTGCTGTTGCGAGAGGTTATGATGGATCAGATCGTTACTATCTTGAGGCGCTGGGCACAGGCGCTACAGGCAAAGAAAGCCAGCTTTATGATGTTCTGGCAACAGAGCTGGGAAGTCAGGACAGTGTGAACTGGTCTCCGTCCTTTGCCAATATTGCATGGAGGTTACATCCTGCACAATCTGCCGATGACTTTACCCAGCGCGCATTGGCCGAGGGTCTCAGTGAAGGTGAGCGCAAAGCCGCGCTGGTCGCTCTTGCCTACGCTGGCAGCAAGGATGCTGTGCATGGAATCGTTGAAGCTGCCTCCAAATCTAGCGGCATGGTTCAGGCGCATGCGGTTTGGTGGTTACTCAACCGTAAAGGGAGTGTTTGGGCTGATTATAATTTGGATGCCGCCCTGAAGGAAAAAGGGATCTATGATCCGGAAAAAGTGGAGGTTGTCGGGATGCAGGTGCCGCCATCTCCAGAGTCAAAGTTACCTCCCATTGAAGATATCCTGAAACTCAAAGGGGATGCCGACAAGGGCAAGTTGCTGGCTACTGCCTGTTACATGTGTCACAAGATTGGAGAGAACGGTGTCGATTATGGCCCTGATATCACCGCGTTTGCGCGTGCTCAAACGTCCGAAGTTGTCCTGCGCTCTTTGATCGATCCTTCGGCTGAAATATCACACGGTTACAATGGATCCGTCGTGACGACCAAGGATAAGGTCGTTGTTCATGGTCGGGTGCTATCCAATTCCAACCCGGTGATCGTCCAGTCCCAGGGTGGGGTCATGCAGATGATTCCCAANAACAAGGTGGAATCGGTCAAAGGACTTCGGCGTTCACTCATGTTGAGCGCGGAGCAATTAGGCATGGATGCGCAAGCACTGGCAGATGTGCTGGCATACTTGAACACACTCTAAGAGTTTTTATCATTCAACTTTGGGGCGCCCATCGTGGCGCCCTTTTTTCATTCGATCATCAAAAAGGTTTGATGATCTCGTTTCGGTGTTTTTTCACCAGAATTAAGATGGCATTTTTATTTTCTGCTTCGCATCCACATGCTANACTCNAAGTGCCTGTTTTATTCATGTTCAATTTTAATCGAGAATTTAGCCATTACCTGAAAGCCATGGGTATCCACCTTTGGAAATGCGCGCTTATTTTCTCGTTCATGACGCTTCACGTCGATCTTGTTCATGCGCAGGAAAAAGACTCTGGCCTAGCCACTGCAATCACTTCATTCAATGAGCTCTGGAATCCAGCACAATTGGATGCAGATAAAGCGCGACTCATTCGTCTTGAGGGTCAAGTGCTCTATTACGACCCGTCATGGGCTATGCTCTGGCTTCACGATGGTGAACTTGGAGGATACATTGATTATGCAAGCGATGAATTGGATTTAAGAGCGGGTGATCACATAGAATTACTTGCGCGGACAGTACCCAATCAGATTTCTATAGATACCACCGAGATCGAAATAACGGTGAAATCTCCCGGTACCTTGCCCGAGGCAGCCCCAATCACGGAATCGCAGCTTCACGATAGCGTATTCAACAACCAAATGGTTCAACTAGAGGGATGGGTTCAGACAGTTGAGCAGATAGATAACCATCTTGAACTAAAAGTCATTATTGGATCTGAACAGATTGAAGTGACCATCAGTCGGGAGGCGAATGAACCGTTTCCGCTGCTGGAGAAAACCTTGATTCAAATCGACGGCGTATTTTCCAATATCGAACATATTCAGGATGAACAAACGCCCATAAAAATGTTCCTGAGCGGAATGAATCATCTCAGGGTAATTTACAATTCTTTGGATCATCTCTTTGATGCGGGCAGCGTCAGTATTGCCGACCTCCTATCGGGTGCGATACAGGGAAGAGTGATCGTGGAAGGCCAGATTGCGAGTCACGATCCTGGCAGCAGCCTGACCCTGAAGGATGTCACAGGAGAAATAACGGTTCCTATCTGGCAGTTTGGTGGCAAAGCCTTGAATTCGACCGTTCAATTGTCCGTGCTGGTGGATAAATCTGAAAATCGAGTCATATTCAAGGATTGTGTTTACCGTGACTACTTAGTGGATCAGGTTGGCTTGCAATCGCGCCCTTGGGAACAACCAATCCTTCGCCTAGACGAAGTGAGCCAACTCTGCTCGAGTCAAAATAAGAGTCCTATATTGATGCGGGCGATCGGTGTCGTTACCGCTACAGATTATTCAGGTGCATCTGATATTTTTTTTCTACAGGACAATACGAAAGGCATACAAATTGACGCCTCTGGGGGCAAAGGGCTTTTAACAGACGCCAGTTGGGTTGAGGTTCTTCTGGAGATCGAAGAAGGAAGCCACCTTCCAAAAATTCCGAAGCTCAAAACAATCCTTCGTAAATCACCTGGATTGTTTCCCGAACCTAGCGCTGTTTCTTCCAGAACAATGGCACTTGGAACATTCCAAGATCAGTTTGTCGAGGTAATGGGATTGGTGGCTCATTATACCCAGCTTGAAGATTCAATTGTTGAAATACAAATTCAGGATACCACTGGACTTGTAAAGTGTCGTGTCAATGGAGCTCCAGAGACGTCCAAGGCGATTTGGCTTGAGTCCTTTTGCAGAGTGAAGGGCGTATGCCGCCGTGTAAGTGATGAATCGGGGGAGAATAATTCTATACAATTACTGGTTGCGGATTCCAGTCAGGTTTATGTTGAGCATCCGCCTTCTGAATCTCCTTTTGCCTCAAATTTGTCCAGCATTAAAGATGTTCGGGATGGTTTGAAATTTGCCTTTGGAGAACGAAGTGTTGTTCAGGGGATCGTCACTTACATTACAAACTCTGGCGATTTCTACCTTGCAGACGAGTCTGGTGCCATTCATGTGAAATTAAGGGGTGAAGATCCTCCAGAGGTAGGAAGTTCATTGAAAGTCTCTGGATTCTCTGTTG
Organism: Pedosphaera sp.; assembly: GCA_002690655.1. Lineage (GTDB taxonomy): Bacteria > Verrucomicrobiota > Verrucomicrobiia > Limisphaerales > AAA164-E04 > AAA164-E04. The sequence goes on along the minus strand of NZFL01000010.1, from coordinate 20,755 downwards.
CCAGAGGAAAACAAATGGGGCTCGAACTTGCAGTGAAGGCATCGGGCGATGAAATGTTACAACCAATCATCAGAGAGCCGCTCGAGCACTTCGAGCGCCTGCAAGAAGAACTCATTGGCCTGCCCGTCCTTGTCAGTGGTACGATAGCGAGTATTTTCAACAACGATAAAAAAACAACGATATATCTGCTTGAAAACGAAAATATTGTTGCTGTCGATGCTCCCGTGGAGTTAGGAAAATTAAAGCCGGGAACCGAGATTTCAACGGAAGCCATTTATCTGGCGGCATACAACGAGACGGGTTATCTAACTGGTTACGACCTCAAGATAATAGATCCTGAAAAAGTTGGCGTCACGCGCGCCCCTCCTCTTATCGATCGCCGCTCGCTTGTGATGATCCTCGTCTTCATTGGGGTTCTAGCCTTGGTTTTCTGGGTTTGGAATATGTTGTTGCGTCGTAAAGTAAGATTTCAAGTAGATGAGATTGAAAGCCGTTTACTGAAAGAAAAAACACTGGAGAATCGATTTGAGGGGCTAGTTGAGAGCGCACATGATTGCGTCTTTACTTGTTCAAAAAGTGGTAACATTTTAACTTTGAATCGTTTTGGTCAGGATTTACTTGGTTACACCGTTGAAGAAATCAAAACAATCCAACTGAAAGATATCTTAGGAAAGCACTCGGAAGTATTGCTTGGAGAATTAGAAAGTTCCGATCAGTTATTGGCTGGTGGCAAATATGAAGAGGTAAAGGTGAAAAGACGTGATGGATCTACCTTCTGGTCGGAAATAGGTCTTAAAGCCTTGCTTGAGCCAAACATGAGTGATTCTGTTCTGGGTATTGTGCGCGATGTGAGCTGGCGAAAAAATGCGGAAAAGGAACTACTGAAAGCCAAGGAAAAAGCTGAGGCGGCTGACAGAGCCAAAAGTCAGTTCCTTGCAAATATGAGCCATGAAATTAGAACTCCCATGAACGGCGTCATCGGCATGGCAGATCTGCTGGTAGATAGTCCGATGAATCAGGAGCAAAGAGAATGTGTCGAGGCTATTCAGAAATCAGGTAAATCCTTGCTGGGTGTCATCAACGATATTCTTGATTTTTCAAAAATTGAGGCAAATCTTCTAACACTGGAAAAACGCTTATACGATCCTTGGACCTTACTTGAACACACCGTCGAGTCCCTGGATCTTCTTGCTATTAAAAAAGGAATTTGGTTATCGCTCTTCATATCCAAAGAGGTCCCAGAAGGCTTGCTAGGCGATGAGCTGCGTGTGCGGCAGGTTGTATGGAACCTGATTGGGAATGCCCTCAAATTTACCAGCAGAGGAGGGGTATCGGTTACTGTCAGGATGGTCGAGGCTGATGGGCACCATGTTGAGGTATCCGTAAAAGACACGGGAATCGGCATGGACGTTGTTCAGTTAAAAAAACTATTCAAACCCTTTTCACAAGCAGACGATTCAACAACGCGTCGATTTGGGGGAACAGGTTTGGGATTGGCAATATGCAAGCAACTCGTTGTGTCTATGGCGGGTGACATAAACGTAAAGTCTTCTTCCGGCGAAGGGTCTGAGTTTGTAGTCACGATTCCTGTGCCTCCGGATCAGTTAGACCAGCATCAAGACTCTTCATTAAAGAACAAAGATATCTCGGTGATTCTTGTTCCAAGCGAATGCAGCGCTGAGGAATCCTTGCATTCCTACCTGCTTGATCTTGGAGTGAATACCATGATACACAAAGCGCAATCTGACTTCGCTCAGGTGTATCATCAAAGCAAAAAGGACAATAAGAAACAGTTTGTATTCATCGACAACGAGGAGTGGACAGAAAAAAGCCTGCTTTGCAAACAGCTTGAAGACTTGCAAAAAGAGGATTCGGATTTGCGAATTATTTTGCTTAGAAGAAGAAATACGCCTCCTCAGACGCCCTTAAACTCACAAGACTCATCAGTGCTTCGCTTCCCGATCAGAAAAAAAGAATTAATCAATGTCCTGAATCAAGATCTTGCTGCTGATTTGGACAAANAACAAACAATCGAAAAACCAAAAGAACAAGTTTCTTTTTACGGTANTGGTGGCAGAGGATAACGCGATTAACAGTAAGCTGGTGAGGTTGCAACTTTTAGCCCTTGGTCACACACCTGTAATTGTTTCCGGCGTGCAGGCGTTACTGGATGAGATCCACGCAGTAAACTACGATCTCATCTTCATGGATTGCCAAATGCCGGTCATGGATGGATCTGAAGCGACGCGTCGCATTCGTTGTTCATAAAGACAGAAAAACGCCACCATTTCTGCAATCACAGCTGCTGTCAGTGATGAAGACCGTAAAAAATGCATCGAGTCAGGCATGAACGGTTTTATTAACCAAACCCCTCGAAATGAATAGACTCAATCTAGTTCTCAACAAAGCTTCCATTGGCCTTGATCAAAGAGAGGTAGAGAGTTTTCATCCCGATCAATAGCTATCCTGACTGCCCAGCGAACTTGTATCTATCACCTAAAAAAATAAAATATCTCCCTGCACCTGATTCAGCTTTCCATGAAACACCATTGAGCGTTTCTAATCTGCTCATTGACGCGGAGGCAGTGTTTAAACATCAGAATTTTTCCACGGACCTGTAATGGCAATGGTGATTCCTGGGCGTTGGATATTGACAAAAAGCGTGGGATGGTTGGGTGCAAAAGTGACCCCGCAAAGCTCGGAGTTTCCAACGTAACTTGATCTTGCAAGCGTGTAAATTTTTCCGGCAGGTGTGATGCCCCGCAGGTATTGTTCCTTCGCGCCATCTTCACTCAGCACAATGTCGCCCCAGGGAGCCACCGTCAGGTTGTCACCATATTCCAAAAGTTGACTGTTGTTGGGTTCCAGATAAAGCATGACTTTACCGGGNTGATTCAGCTCTTTCTTTGTTCCTTCATAGGGGCTTGGTTCGTAGATGAAGATCTGACCCGATTTGGCAATACCTCCGCTGGTGCAGGCAAAATAGATGCGATTGTTGCCGTACCACATCCCTTCACCACGAGCAAAAATCGCAGCACCTGCCTTGTAGGCATTTTCGCGTAATTTGTCACACGGATTCTCGGTGTCCTCCAGATCCATCCATTCGACTTCCATGGATTGTTCGACAGGAAACCGTGGCTGCCCCTTGTCCGGCCAATTTCGAGTATCGCAACTTGTTTTGTCTTTAATAACCATGGCTTGCAGTTTGCCACCTGCCTTGAGGTTTTCAGGTTCCTTTGGGATGAACCGTGTGATCAAGCCATCATTTCTATCTTCTGTTTGGTAAACGATTCCAGATGCCGGATCGACAGCGACTGCTTCGTGATTGAATCTTCCCATGTCTTTCAGAGGCACAGGATCGACTAGGCCGATCTTGCTAGTCGCTGGCACTTCGAAATTGTATCCGTGGTCGAATTCCCGATGTTCATCGGATTTGGAGACCGTTTCTTCGCAAGTGATCCACGTGCCCCAGGGAGTGGGACCACCTGCGCAATTGCGCTCGGTACCGGCGAGGCTCAGGAATTGTTTCTCTACACGTCGTGTTTTTGTATCGTAGACAATATTAGTCGTTCCTCCTAATTGTGGACGTGTACCATGACCTCGATCGTACAGCTTCTTTGGGTCCAGTTTACCAAGGTTTTCATTCAGGATACCATAAGGTCCATCGAAGGTTTGACTGTCTGATAGTTCGTGATTCCGAACCAGTATCACCTTGTCATCCTTGGAAGCAAAAGCAGCCATGCCATCCGGCGCGCCCGGAGTTTTCAATCCGTCCGACATGGTGTCCCCTGTGACGGAGAGTACCGTGTAGGAAAAACCTTCGGGTAGATCTAAAAGCCTTTTTGGATCTGCGATTAAATCGCCGTATTTTGTCTCCTGACTTTGATATGGCTGGCTGACCTTGGGTTGCTTACTCGCACCTTGCGTATTGGCTGTGAGTTCGAGATGTTTTTGAAATCCCAGGAATCCTGCAGCGGTCATTCCCGCTGATTGTAAAAAATTTCGGCGTGTGTGCTTCATTTTGTCAAAATTTGTAAAACGAGATTTAAATTAAGTATGATCAAGGTAACGAATAAGTAACAAACAAGTATCAATAGGGCGAAAATCAATCGGTTTGTATTGCCCCGGCATTATTCACATCAAGTTTGCACCAGCTTCAGCAAGTTCGCTTCTTTCCCCGCGATTCAAGGAAACGTGAGCGGCAAAAGGTTGGCCTTTCAATTTGTTTCTTGTGTAAACCAAACCGTTGCTGCGATTGTCCACATAGGGATTGTCAATTTGTGCGGGATCTCCAATCAAAACCAATTTGGATCCCTGTGACATGCGGGTCACGACTGTTTTGGCTTCCAGGGGGGTGAGTTGCTGGGCTTCATCAAGGACGAAATACCGGTTTGGGATGGATCTTCCCCTGATAAAGCATAAGGCTTCAATTTCGAGCAAACCCTGTTCAATGAGCGATGCCTGCCATTGACGTCCAGTCAGTTGGGAAGATCTATCTTTTTTTTGCTTTCGTTTATCCTTCCCAGACGAATCGGGTCTCAAAAGAATTTCAAGTGCGTCATGAATGGGTTGTAACCAGGGATCCATCTTTTCTCCCATCGTTCCCGGTAGAAATCCGATATCTTTTCCCATGGTCACGACGGGGCGACTGACGGTCATTCCGGCCTGGTGATCGTTCAAAGTGAGATGAAGACCGGCCGCCATGGCCAACAAGGTTTTGCCGGTACCCGCCTGACCGTAGCAGGTCACCAGTTTGATGGATGGATCCAGCAGCGCATCCAAATAGCATTGTTGTTCCAGATTGCGGGCAATGAGTTTCATTCCCCTTGGAATATTGATTGTGTTGGGCGATTTTAAGTGATGCAAAGCCCCATTTGAATCCAACCTTGCAGGCATTGTTTTGCCGGTTTCGGTTCTAAGCAGGGCATACTGATTACAGCACATCTTGCTGAGAGTGGAATCCTCGGGAAGGAAAAGCATGCCCGAGCTTGCAAATCGTTGTAATTCCGAATCTTTAACAGTGACATGCGGGATTCCGTATCGTGAGATTTCTTTGGGAGAAACCTTGTCATTGAGATAATCCTCGCAGGAAATTCCCAGGGTTTTCGCTTTCAGTTGTAGATTGAGGTCTTTGGTGACCAGGACAACCGGGGCGGAATTATGTTCCATGACCAACAGGGTGCAGGCCAATATTCTGTGGTCGATGCGGTCCCATTCGGTAAATACACGTTTCAATCTTCGGATGGCCTGGGACTTTGAATCTGCCACATCGCTGATGACGATGCGCAGACTGCCACCCCCTGCGGTCGGGATGCCCGAGGTAATCTGGTTGGAACTGGTCTCAAACAATCTTACTAGTGTTCGGTGTACCTCTCTTGCGTTGGCGCCTCGATCGGAAGGTTCATTTTTAAATCGGTCCAGCTCCGTTAAAACCTCCACCGGAATGCAGACATGGTTGTCGTCGAAACGGCTAATGCACGATGGGTCATGCAACAATACATTGGTATCCAGTATGAAATTTTTCGCGATTTTGGAAGGAGCGAGNAGTCCCTTGCAGTNTTTGGGCGACTTGCGTTTCGTGAAAGAATTAGATATCGGTTGTTTTGAATCCTGCCTGAGGTTGGTTTCCTTCTCAAATAGGCTAGGGCCTTCGGTAGCTTGGTCCGATATCATCGCGTAGGTATAAGTTTATTTTGACAAAGGNCAAGCTAATGCATAATCGTCCATCTGACAAACAATGAAGGTCTCGGTTTACAGAATTGTAACAATCTGATGATTCGATCATCCTCTACTCCAATAACCAAATGCCCAGAGATTCAAGAAAATCAGTCATCCAGGTTCTTGAATTGGCAGCTTATGGCCATCTTCCGCAGGAACTCATTGAGGGAGAAAATGTGCCGGACGTTTCCATTTACCATGACCTGATTGATCACGGTTATCTCATGGGGACGATTTTGAGCGACGGGCGTAGGCCTTATTTCATCGAGAGCTGTCATATCACTGCGAAGGGTCGCGAATACTTGATGCACTTAAAAAGAGAAGTCCGCTTACAACCGCTTTCCTGGACTTGGTATATTAAGCCATTACTGATTGGGTTTTTGGCTGGAGCAGCAATTGGAATTACTCTCTTCATGATCTTGATTCGAGCCAATGGATTGCCAATTTGGTTGAAGTAGGAATGTCCCCCGGCGGGATCCCTTATCCGCGTTGCGTGTTTGCGAAAGGGAGTTGCTTGTTGGGGATTCATTGAGGTCTCATTTGTGCGCGTGAGTTAAAAGATATGGGAAATGTTACATCCCATATGTTTCGCCTCGATTTAACCTCGGTTTNCTATCAGACTAACTCCCTTAATAATCCACATGATGGAATTCGTCACAACATCCAGCTGCTTATCAAGAATNTTTTCAAGGATCAAGAGTCTGTTTATTGCGTGCTTGATGGCCTTTGCCACATTTGCTTTCGCTGAGGGAGTTGACTCAAAAATTTATCTTCAGGAGACGGTTGATGAATTGTCCAAGAAATGGCCGCATAACCGTACGATTCGAATCGTCTGTCACGGACACAGCGTTCCAGCTGGTTTCTTCAAAACCCCGAAAGTGGATACGTTCAATGCTTATCCACATCTCTTGCACGTTGGATTGAAAGAGCGATTTCCACATGCAGTCATCAACGTAATCGTCACTGCCATAGGCGGTGAAAACTCAGTGCGAGGGGCAGAACGATTTGAAGCGGAAGTGCTCACACATCGTCCCGACATTCTCTTGATCGACTATGCATTGAATGATCGCGGTGTGGGTCTGGAAAAAGCCAGAGACGCCTGGGTTTCAATGATTCAACAAGCGCAGAGCCGGAATATCAGAGTGATCCTTCTGACACCTACCGGTGATCATCGAGCAGAGTTGAACGATCCAGATGATCCCTTGAACCAGCATGCGGCACAGATTCGCAAGCTAGCCCGCGATTACGAGGTAGGTCTCGTCGATAGTTTTCAGCTTTTCAAAGATTACATTGAGGCAGGTAATTCGTTGGACGACCTTATGTCGCAGGTGAACCATCCGAATCGAAAGGGTCATGACCTTGTGACAGTTGCTTTGCTCGATTGGTTTTCGGTGGATGAAAAAAACTAAGGGCATTTGCCATTTCTATTTTTAGATTGCATTGAAAGCGTCATCGACTCTTTCATCTTCACATGTTCAATCACTTTTCCATTCCACGGTTGATTTGTGCTTTAGTGGTGTATTTGTTCGCTGCAGGTAGTCAGGCGGAATCCCCAAGAGCCAAAAACACGGATCGAACCAACTACCTCATTTTCATTGCCGATGATCACGGCATGGGGGATTTGGGTTGTTATGGCAATCCGGCCATTCGCACTCCCAACATCGATCAGCTTGCCACAGAAGGGATGCGATTTGATCGGGCCTTTCTCACGATTTCCAGTTGCAGCCCGAGTCGATGCAGCATTCTGACCGGACGTTATCCGCACAACACAGGTGCAGAAGATTTGCANATGCCCCTGCCAGCGGATCAGAGATCTGTGGCCAGTTACCTNACACCGGCTGGATACGAGTGTGTCTCTGTTGGAAAATGGCATCTGGGCAAGGACGAGAAACGGCACTGGGACAAAGTCGTTGAATGCCCGGCGGATGCGATGGCGGATCGCTGTGTGAAGGTCATACGGGAACGGGATCAGGAGAAACCTTTCTTTTATTGGTTTGCTTCGATTGACCCACACCGCGGCTACCAGGAGGGAACCATTCAGAAACCTCATGATCCGAACGAAGTGATCGTGCCTCCTTATCTGCCGGACCACCCGAAAATCCGTAAGGAAATCGCGCTTTATTACGATGAAATTGCGCGCTTTGATCAGCAGATCGGTCGTATCCGTGCTGCACTGGAAAAGCAGGGGGCATGGGATAATACGCTGGTCATTTACATGAGTGACAACGGGATGCCATTCCCGAGGGCCAAAACCACTTTATACGATAGTGGAATTCGCACTCCGTTCATCGCGCGCTTGCCGGGCAAGGTTCCTGCCCGCTCTCAGAGTCAGTCACTCATCAGTGTTGTGGACCTGATCCCAACTGTTCTGGATCTGGCGGGCATCGAGCAAACGACCATGCAGGGACGCAGCTTTGTGGATGTGTTGAAAAATCCAGCAACCCGGCATCGTGACCATGTGTTTGCCGAAGCCAACTGGCATGATTTTGAGCATTTCAGTCGAGCCGTACGTAGCGATCGATTTAAACTGATCCGTCACTATTACTGGGATACGCCCCTGTGGAATTCAGTAGACTCCATCAACAGCATCACCTGGCAGGGCATGTTGGAGGCTCGAGACAAGAAGGCATTGACGCCATCACAATCCTTTCTTTTCGAACCTGTCAGGCCATATGAGGAATTTTTTGTGACGGACACTGATGCAGATGAGTTAGTCAATCAAATCGAAGTGAAGGAATGGCAATCAGAAATCAACCGCTTGCGTGCTGCTTTGGATGAATGGAGGATCGACACTCAGGATCATTTACCGGAAACAAGGCGATTGGATGGGTGGACTCGTGATGGATTACCCTTACCGCACAACCAACCCTGGTATGATCGTTACATCAAACAGGGCCGAAAAAATTCCTTCGAGAAATTTTAGGAATCAAGCAGCTGATGGATCCATCTTCGCATTGAACGCCACTTGGATGAATGGCCCTTTAAAGCTTGTATGGTTCGGCAAAAATATTTATTTTTTTAGTTCCACCTATCCAAAAAACAGTTATGGAAAATACACCCTATTTCCGATCCCGCCTTTTCAGGTCCGCTTTCACTCTCATTGAGTTATTAGTTGTCATCGCGATTATTGCCATCCTTGCAGGCATGTTGTTGCCTGCTCTGTCACGGGCCAAAGAAAAAGGTAAACAAACAAAATGCCTGAGCAACATGCGCAATGTCGGACTTTCGCTGCAGATGTATCTGGTGGATTTCAACAAATATCCGGGTCACTACTATGTTCCCAATGGCGAAATTGTGTATCCGCCCAGATTACTTCCGGGTCTCTCCAGTAATCTTCAGGTGTGGAATTGCCCCAGCGAAAAGCCAAAGTACTATTATACCAATCGAGTGAATCGGGCCACGGGTGCCGAGGGTGGTCCCATGAAACTCACTCCCAACACCGGTTTCTGCTACGGCTATAACGACTGGGGTGGTATCAACGAATTCGTCAAACCTTATCAGGGACTTGGTGCTGACTTGCAGCCTAACGGTAAGGAACCCTGGAATCGTGAGCCTGCCGAATCCTTCGTCAAGGCGCCATCCGACATGATTGTGATCGCTGACAGTCGATCGGATGCTCGATGGGATTCTGCCATCGACCCTGCCGATCGTGCCCCCGCAGGGGATCAAGCTGCCGAATGGCCTTCGCGAAGGCACAGTGGTGGTGCCAACTTCAGTTTTGCCGATGGACATGCCGAGTACGGTGCACAGGAAAAGATGGTGTCCCGTGATCCCAACATCCGCCGAAGATGGAACGCAGATAACCAGCCTCATCTGGATCAGTCTCCCAATTAGACTGAACAATGCGGGGGCGGTTGGAGTTTTATCTTTCTCCCGATCCATCTTCAATTCCCGAGGCACTTAAGTCGTCAATTGACGGATTTGCATTTGCTCGAGCCCGGCTGACTCCATTGGCCTGACCCAATTTCTATGTTTGCAACATCAGACCTTTCATGGGGAAGTGGNTGGTCTGCTGAGCCCAATCCCTTCTTGTCAGCAAAAAACAATCGGTTCACAGCTGAAATGAAATCTCAAAAAGCCATTTGAATTTTGGGTGTCAGAACGGCATAACTAAACCTAATGCATCATTTCAGGTATGCCAAAGGCCAACTCTATTGTGAGGATGTTCCCGTTAGCGAGCTNGTNAGTCAACACGGAAGCCCTCTGTACATCTACTCGAGCAAGACGCTTGTCGATCATTACTCCAGACTGGATCACGCTTTGTCGGATCTCGATCATCTGATCTGCTACGCGGTCAAAGCCAATTCCAANCTTGGTATCCTCAACACNCTTGCCAAGCAGGGCAGCGGGTATGATACCGTGAGCGAAGGAGAGCTCATGCGCGTTCAATCGGCAGGAGGTCGAATGGATCAATGTGTCTTTGCGGGTGTTGGCAAAACGGAGCAGGAAATAGAATTNGCCCTTCGTAAAGGTATCTATTCCTTCAACGTGGAAAGCATTCCTGAGCTTGAGCGCATTGATCGTATCGCGGGACGTCTGAAAAAGATCGCCCCGATTTCNGTGCGTGTGAATCCAAATGTGGATGCCAAAACGCATGCCAAGATCACGACCGGNACTTATGAAAACAAGTTCGGCATTGCCTTCGANGAGGTAGANGCACTTTANGCGCGCATCGCCAGAATGAAGCACCTCGAGATCAAGGGTGTTCAAATGCATATCGGTTCTCAATTGACCCAGGTCAAACCTTTCGTGGATGCGGTTCGCAAGATGCTGCCCTTGATCAAGCGTCTNCAGGCTTCGNACGATCTCAAATTTTTCAGTATCGGCGGTGGGCTGGGCATTGTTTATGATCCCGCCCTCGCCAGCGGTACGGCCAAGTGGTGGAAAAGTTCGGAGGCAAAAGGAATCCTGACGCCTGAAACCTATGCTCAGAAATTGGTGCCACTATTGAAACCTCTGGGATTGCGCATCCTTCTGGAACCCGGACGATTCATTGCGGGTAATGCCGGGATTCTTGTCACTCGTGTGGAATACGTGAAAAACACGGGGCAAAAACATTTCGTGATCGTGGACGCTGCCATGAACGATCTGATCCGACCGTCCTTTTATGAAGCCTTTCATGAGATCGTGCCGCTTAAGCGCAAAAGAGGAAAATCCATTGCAACGGATGTGGTTGGTCCCATTTGTGAGTCTGGAGATACCTTCTGCAAAAACAGACTCTTGCCCCCTGTGAAGGAAGGTGATCACCTGGCATTGCTGAGCGCAGGTGCCTACGCGTTCACAATGGCATCCAACTACAACACGCGCCCCATGCCAGCAGAAGTGCTTGTGCAGGGTGCAGAACATGTCGTCATCCGAAAACGACAACAGACGCGATCCCTGTTCCGGGGCGAGAGCCTTCCTGAATGGTAAATTGTTTTTCTGCCATCAAGCAGGCTTATTGCGCGGAGCTCGTTTGATGGTTTCTTCCCTGAGGTGTCCTTGAATACTGAAGCTCAAAATATGGAACAGGGTGCCGAACGCATCTCGCCTGTTGGCAGTCAAGCTGACTGGCCTCTGAAACCTGGAATCACCTTCTTGAATCATGGTTCCTTCGGTAGCTGTCCCTTACCTGTTCTGGCTTATCAGCAGGAGATGCGGGATCGACTGGAAAAACAGCCGGTTCAATTTTTTGTGCGNGANCTGGAACGTCTTTGGGATGATGCCTTGTCCNGNCTGGCTCAATTTCTGGGCACTCAATTTGATCAATTGACCTTTGTCCCGAACGCCACGCACGGGGTGAANGCGGTCCTGCGATCACTGGATCTTGAGGCAGGGGACGAATTGCTCGTCACAGATCATGAATACAATGCATGTCGNAATGCCTTGGATTTTGTGGCGGNACGGGCGGGAGCCAAGGTCGTCGTGGCAGCGCTGAAAATTCCAGTGCAGCAGCCTTCTGATTGGGTCGCGGCACTATTGGAAAAGATCACTCCGCGGACAAAANNNCTNCTCATNGATCATGTCACCAGTCCCACTGGCATTGTCTTGCCAATGGAAAAAATCATCGCTGAAATGAAGGCCAGAGGCATTCGGGTGCTGGTTGATGGTGCGCATGCGCCGGGCATGATTCCATTGAACCTGGATGCATTGGGAGCCGATTTTTATACCGGTAATTGCCATAAATGGCTTTGCGCTCCCAAGGGTGCAGGGTTTCTTTTTGTTCGAAAAGAACTTCAGAAAAACATCAGACCTTTGGCCATCAGTCATGGCGCCAATGCGACCCGCAAGGATCGATCTCGATTTCATCTCGAGTTTGGATGGACGGGCACAGCTGATCCTTCTGCCTGTCTTTCAGTGCCGGTTGCGATTGATTGGATGTCCAATCAAATGCCAGGTGGGTGGAGTGCCATCATGCAGCGCAACAGGGGATTAGCTCTTTCAGCGCGCACGATGTTGAGCGTGCAGCTGGGATGGAATCTTCTGGCTCCAGATTCCATGATTGGTTCGATGGCGGCAATCGAAATGCCAGACAGCACCGCACCCGCCCCATTGACGACCCCTCTCTACTCGGACCCATATCAGGATACTTTATGGAAGGAGCATCAAGTGGAAGTTCCCATTGTTCCATGGCCGGCTCCGCCCAAGCGATTGATTCGTATTTCTGCTCAGCTTTACAACCAGACTGAAAATTATATAAGGCTTATCAGCGCGCTCAAGGCGAGCTTTCATTGAGTCATTCGACTTCCCACAATATTATGACACCAAAAGCACAAAAAGGTTGATAAAACCAAGGAATTAAACACAATAACGAGCTCACGGGAGTCGTATCGGGTTTGTAAAACCGGTTCGTTTGAACCCCATACATCAAAAACAAACATCAACATAATATGGCAAAACCACTAACTAAATCACAGATCGCGACAACCATCGCCGAAGAACACGGTTTGACCAAAAAAACCGCCACTGAAATCCTGGACCAGATTGCGCAGCTTTCTTACAAGCATGCCAAGGATGGATTCACCCTTCCTGGAATTGGCAAGTTGGTTTTGGTCGCCCGTAAGGCTCGTACCGGTCGTAACCCGCAGACAGGGGAAGCTATTAAAATCCCTGCCAAAAAAGTTGTAAAATTCCGAGTGGCAAAAGCCTGCAAAGACGCTGTCATTCCCGTAAAGAAAAAGAAGTAAGCGTTTCCTAATCGCGAGACCTTTTCTCATCAGGCGCTTCGATCTTTCGAAGCGCCTTTTTTCTTTCTGGTCACATCAGATTATGTCACAACGTTCTGCATGAAAATTGGTGTCGTTGGCTGTGGCGCTCTCGGGAGTTATTATGGCGGGTTGCTCTGCAAGGCCGGGCACGAAACTCATTTTTTATTGAGATCAGATTACGACACCGTTCAAAAGCAGGGCGTGTCCATCGAAAGTCCCAATGGAGATTTTCGCTTCCACCCTCACGCGCACAACGATCCCTCGGAAATAGGTGCGTGTGATCTTGTGGTCATCGGGCTCAAAACAACTGCGAATCATGCTTTCTCGCATTTGCTTCCCCCTTTGGTCAGTTCCAGAACAAGCCTCCTGACATTGCAGAATGGACTCGGGAATGAGGAGGCTCTGGAAGCGCTGTTTCCAGACAACACGATCCTTGGTGGGCTCTGCTTCGTCTGTCTCAACCGGATCGAGCCAGGCAGGATCCGTCACATGGATCACGGATTGATCATGATGGGTGCCTATCAAGACATCTCTTCTGCGAGGGCATTGGAATGCGTGGAAGTATTTGATCAAGCCGGCATTCCCTGCCGCTACACGGATCATCTGGCAAAAGCGCACTGGGAAAAGTTGATGTGGAACATTCCCTTCAACGGACTGGGAGTGGCTGGATCATTGGGGCATGATGGATTCATCGTGGCACCCAGTGAACTGGGCAGTTTGCCTTCATCTGACTGCATGGATGCCAATGCGCTTCTTGGTGACGCTGAATGGGAGGCCCGCGTGCGCGGATTGATGCGCGAGGTTGCTTCCGTGGCCAATGAGCTGGGTTTGTCTGTGAATACGGATCTCGAATCAAAACTGATCGCGCGTACTCGAACCATGGGCCCCTACAAAGCCTCCACCATTATTGACTTTGAAAGAGGCGATCCCCTGGAGATGAATAGTCTTTTTCTGGAGCCACTAAAACAGGCCAAGGAAGCTGGCATCGAGACCCCTTTGTTGGAGCGGTTGACACTGATTCTTGCCGAACTTCAGGGCCGTCAGGATCGTTCCAAATAAACGTGGCTTGTCAGGATACCTTCAAGGCCGTATCAAGTGCGTATGAGCATTCGAACTAGATTCGCCCCAAGCCCAACAGGCTACCTCCATATCGGTGGGGCGCGGACCGCCCTTTTTAACTGGCTCTATGCCCGACACCATGGTGGCACGTTTGTCCTGCGGATTGAAGACACGGACGATGCCCGCAACACTCAGGAAGCGGTCGAAGTCATCTTGTCGAGCATGCAGTGGCTCGGGCTGGACTGGGATGAGGGNCCGACGAGTGGCGATGTTTCGTCTGCGCCCAAAGGGGATCGAGGTCCTTATTTCCAATCGCAACGTCGGGATCTTTACCAATCGTATGTNGAAAAGTTGCTTTCCAGTGACAAGGCCTANGAGCACGAAGGTGCCATCAAATTTCGAATGACCCGCGAGCCGGTGGTGATTCCTGACTTGGTTTGTGGTGATGTGACCCGTCATCTCACNGANCGNGAAGANGCTGATCCTGACTTTGTGATTGTCCGCTCCGATGGCAAACCTGTGTTCCATCTGGTCAATGTGATTGATGACCTTGAAATGGGTATCACCCACGTGATTCGAGGAGAAGATCATCTTTCCAATACCTCCAGGCATATTGCCTTGTATCAGGCATTGGGTGCGGATTGCCCTCAATTTGCACATATTCCGCTGATTCTCAACGGAGATGGATCCAAGATGAGCAAGCGCGATCTTGGGGCATCGATGACCACCTACATGGAGGAAGGGTTTGTTTCAGAGGCTGTGGTCAATTATCTCTGCCTGCTGGGATGGTCTCCCAAGGATGATCGGCAGAAAATGGACCTCAACGAAGTAATCGAGCTGTTTGATCTGCCCCAGATCCTGCGGCACAACGCTCGGTTTGACATGGACAAACTGGTTTCGCTGAACGGACAATACCTGGCTGAATTAAGCGCGGATCAGTATCGTGGACTGGCGATTCCGGCCCTGAAAAAAGCGGGGGTACACACCGACGATTTTACAAGCGATTACCTGCATGCAGCGATTGATTCAACCGTAGGTAAATTCAAGCAGATGTCAGAGATCGGAGACTATGCGGGATTTTATTTCAAAAAGCTGGAAGACATGGAGTGGGATGCGGAGGCTGCAGGAAAGCAATTGATTCCCGAAAACCATGCGCTTGTGTCTGCCTTGCGTGCTGCCTTTGTGGCTGAAGAATCCTTCGTTGCGGCCAATATTCAAGCGGCTTTCAAATCAACCGCGAAGGCTCTCGGGGTCAAGGTAGGTGCATTGATTCATCCCCTTCGCCTTGCCTGCACCGGGCAATCAAATGGCCCCAGCCTTTATCACCTTGTGGAAATTCTCGGGAAGGATCGTGTGCTGGCGTCGATCGATCAGGCGCTCAGCCGGATGAAGCCGAACGATTGAGGAATCTCCCTCTGCACATGTTTGACCCGATACCCAGATGAAATCTTTGAAGATCTACGAATACAAAAATTGTGGTACTTGCCGCAAGGCCCTGAAATACCTCGAAGAGCGTGGCGTTGCCTTTGAAAGGATTCCCATTCGCGAGACGCCTCCGACCAAGACAGAGTTGAAGGCGATGTTGAAATCTTATCACGGAGAACGCAAACGCCTCTTCAATACTTCAGGGGGAGATTACAAGTCGATGAACATGAAAGATCGATTACCTGATCTTACCGACGAAGAAGCCATTGCCTTGCTTTCCGAAAATGGTAATCTCATCAAACGCCCCTTTGTGCTCAGTGGAGATCAAGGTATCATTGGGTTCAAAATGGATGAATGGGATGCTTTTCTCGAACGTCTGAAATAGGCTTAATCACAATTCAATCGATCATGAAGTTCTACATACGTCTGTTTTCCTTAAGCGCGCTGACCCTTTGCTGCATCACCGCGAGTTCCAGTCTGGTGCGCGCTGAATCTTACCTCTGGCCCGAGTTCCGGGGAGCAGGGAAGCAGGGGCATGCCATCGCAGAGAGTATCCCTCTCCAGTGGTCGGAATCAAAAAACCTGGCGTGGAAAGTAAAGACCACGGTCTCTGGATGGGCTTCACCTGTTGTCAGCACGGACTCGATCATCCTGGCCGGAGCAAAAGACAAGGACGGGAAATTGAGCCTTCACATTGCCTCTCACAATCTCTCGGACGGATCACGGATCTGGGAAACTCAGGCCTTTGTCCCTGAGTCCTCCACGATCAAGAAACGTCACAAGAAGAACAGTTATTCCAGTAGCACCCCCATCCTTGCCGATGGAAAAATTTATGCTCATTTTGGACATCTCGGGACCTGTGCCCTGGATCTGAAATCCGGGAACATACTTTGGAAGCGCGTCATCGAATACCCTCCCGTGCATGGGAACGGGGGATCGCCTGCGCTGGTGGATGGCATGCTGGTGTTCAGTGCGGATGGAGCCGAAGATCCTGCCGTCTACGCGCTGGATGCGCAGACGGGTGAGACNGTTTGGAAGACGCCNCGCGAGTCATNNGCCCGCAAGAAATTTTCCTTTTCCACACCCTTGGTGATCGAGACAAACGGGCAAAAGCAAATCATCAGCCCGGGTAGTGGTATGGTCGGTGCGTATGCCCCTGATGACGGATCGCTGCTGTGGCAGGTGAGGTATGGTGAAGGTTACTCCGTGGTTCCCCGTCCCATTCTTTTTCAGGGAATGCTTTTCATCGGTACAGGCTATGATCGTCCCAAGGTGCTGGGCATTCGTGTGCCTCAGGAAAAAGGTGATCTGACGGATTCCCATATTGCCTGGGAAACACGTCGATCCGCACCCAACACACCTTCCATGATCGTCGTTGAGGATGCCTTGTATTTCGTTTCCGATGGNGGGATCCTCTCCTGCGTCAATCCCCAGGATGGCAAGGTTCACTGGAGTGAACGCCTGGGCGGCAATTACAGCGCCTCACCGATCGCGATCGATGACAGGATTTATTTTGTGAGCGAAGAAGGGATGGTCAATGTCGTTGCCGCTGATACTGCCAAATTGAATGTTCTGGCCAAGAATGACCTCAAGGAACGTTCTCTTGCTTCACCTGCTGCGTTCAACAACACGCTCTTACTCAGGACACAGGATCATCTCTGGAAAATTGTTGCGTCATCCAAATAGCCTTCTNTCTTGTTGAGATTNTTGCAAATGTAGAAGTGAAACTGCCAATGGGCGCCTAAATCAACTTGATGGGTTTCACTCATGCAACAGGGATGCTTCCTTGCGTAATGCAGCTAGATCAGCTTCAAGTGGCTTAGTTCTTGATAAGTGATCCTGCGGGCCCTTCAGGATTACAAGGCCTGCAGTTGCAGCAACAACATAACGGAAAAACCGGGCATCGATTGCGACCCTTATTCGAACGAAAGCTTCTGCATGAATCACGACCCTTACCATCGTGCTCCAAAGCATGCAGTCATTCCACTCACCCGAATCTACTGGGAAGCAGATGTCACAAACAGGATGCAGCTTTGGATGGAAGAAACGGCTCAGGGTCGATTCAAAGATGAGACCCAGGATGTAGAATCCTATTTTGAAGCTCAACTCAATCGACCTTGTATTGCGGTATCCAGCGGTACGGCAGCGCTTCACNTGGCACTGCGNTTGTTGGGCCTGAAACCGGGTTCGGAAATCATTATCCCGACGCTGACGTATGCCGCCTGTGCGAATGNCGTGCTNTANGAAGGACTGAANCCNGTCNTCTGTGATGTCAATCCNCAAACATGGTGCCTGGGGGGCGAGGAACTNGTCGACGCGCTCGAAAGCCGNCTNAAAGCCGGTGCAAGGATCGGCGCCGTCATGCCCGTTCATCTCTATGGGCAAGCTTGTGCCGTGCAGGAATTGAAAGAGGTTTGCAATCAATATGGTATTCCGGTGATTGAGGATGCCGCTCAAGCGCTGGGAGGTAAACATGCGGGGACAAACCTTGGAAGCATGAGCGATAGCGCGTGTTTTTCGTTCAATGCCAATAAAGTCCTCTCAGGCATGGGCGGAGGGCTATTGGCTGTTAGAACAAATGAGGAGAAGCATTCAATAAGGGATATCATTCGCCATGGACGGCTGCCATTTGAGGATGGACTGGCCCATTACGTGCATGAAACAATGGGATTCAATTATCAAATAAGTGGCTACTCAGCGGCGTTGATACATGCCCAATTAACCTGCCTTGAAGATCGCATTGCACGGAAAAGAGAGGTTTTTGATGCCTACTGCAGNGGTTTTCAGGAACTCAATGACTTGCATGCGCAGAACGGAACGCATTCATCCAATCACACCCGGTGGTTGAGCTGTTTCCAATTGAAGAGCGGTCCCGAGAGCCGTGACCGACTCTGCCAAACGCTTTGGCAAGATGGAATCGAGACAAGGCCGGTCTTCAAACCCCTGCATCAGCAGCCTGCCTACAAAGATTTTACATACTGTGGGAGCGAGCATGCAGAAAATATTGCCAGAACCGGCATTTGCTTTCCAAGTTCTTGTGACTTGCGAGCGATCGAACAGGAAAAAGTTATTGGAAGTGTCAGAAAAGCGCTCAAGCAATAGGTAAAACCGGATCATGGAAAAACCAAAAGGCCAATTTTGGATCGGGCCATGTGAGGCCCAGCCGTTTGTCACCCAATCAACTCGAAGCAGACCATGGCATGTTGGAATTCAAAGCATTGGAGATCTGAAGATTTTTTNCATGAGCTCTNTTTGCGCTCGAGNNGGATTGGTTACTGTTGGATTAAATGTATGTTGAAACGCTCTGATTTTTCCTATTTTTGGGACCAGAGCCGCTGTTTATTTGCTTGTTATTCACAGCCNNCTGTGAATAACTTTTCNTTCTANAAANATCNTNNNCTTNNAGCGCCAACTTTATGCAATTNATTGATNTTCAGNCCCANTATCAGGCNTACAAGGANNCNATTGATCAGCGGATGAAGCAAGTGATGGATCACGGTCGATTCATCATGGGCCCTGAAGTGTCAGAAATAGAGAGCGTTCTGGCGGATTATGTAGGCGTGCAACATTGTATTACGACGGCAAGCGGCACGGATAGCCTTGAAATTGCCTTGCGAGCACTTGAGATAGGTGCAGGGGATGAGGTGATCACTGTCCCTTTCACATGGATCAGCACCGCGGAGGTGATTGCGCAGGTTGGTGCTACCCCTGTTTTTATCGATATTGAGGCTTCCACCTACAACATGGATGTCGATCAACTTGAATCTGCAATCACCAGCAGGACCAAGGCAATCATGCCGGTCAGCCTTTTTGGGCAGATGCCTGACTTGGAGCGTATCAACGCGATTGCAGCCCAGCATGACATACCCGTGATCGAGGATGCAGCCCAAAGTTTTGGATCCACTCAAAACGGAAAAAGAAGCTGCTCTGTTTCGACGATCGCCAGTACGAGTTTCTTCCCTGCCAAACCATTCGGTTGTTTTGGCGATGGCGGAGCGCTGTTTACCAATGACGATCAGCTTGCCGAAGAAATGAAAGCGGTTCGCAATCATGGAGGCAAAGTGCGTCACCATCATACGATTGTAGGGATGAACGGAAGATTTGATACCCTGCAGGCCGCTGTTCTCCTCGGTAAATTTCCTTCATTTGAAAACGAGGTCAAAGCGAGGAATGAGCTGGGTGCGAGATATTCTTCTCTTCTGAAAGAGTGTTATCAGACGCCCGATATCCAGCCGGGTAACACGCACGTCTACGCGCAGTACACGATTCGTGCCAATGACAGGGACCAACTTGCCAAAAAGCTGAAAGAATCTGGTGTCCCCACGGCTGTTTATTATCCTAAATGCCTCCATGAGCAACCTGTTTTTAAGCCTTTAGGTTATGCCTATGGGAGCTTTCCTGTGGCAGAGCAAGCTTCTCGCGAGGTGATCAGCCTCCCGATGCATCCGTTTCTACAGGAACAAGATCAGAATCAAGTAGTCTCTGCTATTAAAGAGGCCTTGGAAGCCAATTAGGCTTGACAATTTGGTTAAAATTGTTCAGAAATTTATGAACAATAAGAAGAGATTAGATTCGCCGGACCTGATCCATTTGCGAATCGACAGGCACGAAGTGCCAAACCGCACCTCCATTTATGCGCAAAAATCCCCAAAAATAGTTAAAAATTGTGGAGTGCCGTATTCAAACTCCTGCGCATTGGCTACACATCACCTGCAATTAAAAAATAACTTTTCGTCCTTTGCGCCTTTGCGTGATTCCTTTTATATGATCCATGGACCCGTCTCGTTTAACTCAAATCGCGCAGACCATCCACAATCAGCTGCCTGACATCTGGTCCATTTATGTTTATGGATCTCAAGCCTCAAACAAGGCTTTACCTGAAAGCGATCTGGATGTGGCCGTGCTAGGTCCAGAAAAAATTTCTTGTCTCAAGCTGAGCGAAACAGCCCAATCTACGGGAATTTCGTTGCAGACACAGATTGATCTCGTTGATCTACGGTCTGTGCCAACAGATCTGCAAGCTCAAATCGTTTTCAAAGGCAAAAGAACCCTCTTCGCGGAGTTCAATCAGGTAGAGACCTATGAGGATTTTATCTTCTCGAGTTATGCGAGGTTAAACGAGGAGCGACGTTTTATTCTGACGGACATTCAACAGCGAGGCAGTATCTATGCCGGATGATGTGCTGCTTAACAAATGCGAGATAGTCGAGCGCTGCTTGAAGCGCATTCAAGAGGATTACGAGGGGCACTCTGAGCTCACTCATAAAACCGATCTCACAACCGATTATGGCTAACTTGCATATCCTTCCCAAAAAACTTCTGGAAGAATTAGAGCAGGTTGTCCATTCCTTAAAGAATCAAGGTGT